>CABYFB010000035.1 GCA_902518165.1 uncultured Pelagibacteraceae bacterium | reverse complement strand
TATATAGGGCAAATTTAACGATTTCAATTTATAAGCTTCAACCAATAGGGGAATTTAAAATTGTAATACTAAATGTTGTTAAATTTAAAAAAAACATTGGTATTACTAGCTTTTAGAGCAAAATACCCTCTGATTTGAGCAGTTTTTTCTTTGTTTTTATACCGCCTTTACCAGAATATCCTCCAAGAGACCCATCAGACCTGATTACTCTATGGCAAGGTATTTTTGGAGCACAAGGGTTCTTTCCTATAGCATTAGCTACAGCTCTAAAAGCTCTAGGCTTATTTATACCTCTAGCTACGTCAGAATACGTTAAAACAGTACCTTTTTTAATAGTTTTTAGATAGTTCCAGACTTTAATTTGAAATTTTGTACCTTTAAGGATCATGCAATAAGAAAAACCCTGTATCTCTGCACCTTTTCAGGCACAAAGATCAGTAGTTTTTTGGCACGTCGTTGTATGCGCTACCGCCATGCCTTCCACCTCACAATTTTAGCGCTACTCTGCGAGGTTTTCTGCCCTCTGGGCTTGAATCTCTCGATTTTTCCCCAGATGGTCAGTTAAGAGTTGCCTCTTAATTCATTTACGAGATTATCATAGTGCAAATTAGATTAGTATCACTTTATAGTTGATTATTTAGGGTTTTTAACAGCTGTGAATAGCGTTAACAAACTATCTAGGTCCAACAAAAATAACAACAAAATAAGATAAATAGAAAATTATTGTTAAAACAGACAAGAAATATACTTCTAATGATTTTCCATTTTTTTTGTAAACCAAATAACTCAGTATAGTAAGACCTAGAGATATTATTAAAAAATAGCTTGTTGGAATCTCGCCATCTATAGTCATTAAATATTTTTATTTCATTTGACATCTAAAATCACTTAATATATTACTAATGATAATTAATTGTTATCAATAGTAATTATATGAATAAACTGACAACAGATCTAAAATCGCTACATGAGGCTACCTTAAATAACCTTAAAAGCTCAAAGGCAGATAATACTTTAAGAGCATATAAATCTGATTTTAAAGACTTTGGAGCTTTTTGTTCAAAGCATGGATTAAATCCATTACCAACAGAGCCAAAAATACTTTCCTTATACCTAACCCATCTCTCTAAAAACTCAAAAATAAGCACTTTAAGAAGAAGATTAGTATCAATAAGCATGGTTCATAAGCTAAAAGGGCATTATCTAGACACAAAACATCCAATCATCGTTGAAAATTTAATGGGGATAAGAAGGATTAAAGGAAGTATTCAAAAAGGTAAAAAACCAATATTAATCAATCATTTAAAATCGATTATTAATGTAATAAATGAACAAAAAAATGAGAAAATAAAAAAACTTAGAGACAAATCAATAATCTTAATTGGATTTGGAGGAGGCTTTAGAAGAACCGAGCTCATTTCAATTGATCATGAGGATTTAGAATTTGTACCTGAGGGTCTAAAAATCAATATTAAAAGATCAAAAACTGACCAATTTGGAGAAGGAATGACTAAAGGGCTACCCTACTTCGAAAATGAAATTTACTGCCCTGTTACAAATCTAAAAAAATGGTTAGAAATTTCTAAAATTAAGTCTGGACCTATTTTTAGAAGATTTTCTAAAGGTTTATCATTAACAGACAAACGATTAACTGACCAATCTGTAGTTTTATTAATTAAAGAGTATTTAAAGTTAGCAGGTATTGAAAACAAAAATTTTGCAGGTCATAGTTTAAGATCTGGTTTTGCTACAGTAGCCGCCGATTCAGGGGCTGATGAGCGAAGCATAATGGCTATGACAGGCCATAAAACAACACAAATGGTCAGAAGATATATTAGAGAGGCAAATATATTTAAAAATAATGCATTAAGTAAAATTAAAATATAATTTTAAATTAACTTTTCTCTGCATTCATCAATTTTTTTTGAAATATAATTATTCGTTAAGTAAAAATGTTTATAAATCCTCTTTTGCAAAGACTTTTTGAAAGACTCATTTTTAATTAGTTTTTTTATAGATTTTTCAACATTTTTAACTGTTAATGTCTTTAATTTCATAGCTTTTGGAGATGCCTCCCTAAGACCACCTTTATCTGTTATAATTAAAGCACATCCGGC
>CABYFB010000034.1 GCA_902518165.1 uncultured Pelagibacteraceae bacterium | reverse complement strand
AATTATTTTTGAAATTTGGAGATATTTTCCTTTAGCATTTTTATTTATTCTTGCTCGTCTTCAAGCAGTTCCAAAAGAACTTTATGAAGCAGCTGATGTTGATGGCGCAAATCCTATTCAAAAATTTCTTAACATAACTTTACCCCAGATATTAGCAGTGATTTCAATTCTATTTATGATTAGATTTATTTGGAATTTTAATAAATTCGAAGACATTTTCTTACTCACTGGTGGAGCATCAGGAACAAGAACATTACCAATCAATGTATATCAACAAGGTTTTTCAATCGGAGATATTGGTATGGGTTCTGCAGTTTCTATTGTGATTGTAGTCTTTCTGTTAATTTTTATGTTTATCTATTTTAAACTTTTAGGAAAAAGAGCCGATGAAAATTAAAAATATATTAACTTATTGCTTTATCTCATCATTATTTTTGTTTTCATTAATTTGTATTTGGAAAATCTTAGTAACTTTACAAGGAATTGAATTAATAAATTTTAATTTTAATAAATTATTTATTTTTGGAATAATTCTTTGTGTAATAAATCTTCTTGTTGGAAAAAAATTCAATTTAAATATTAAACTAATTATACTTGCTCTTTTATATTCTATTTTTGATTATTTCATCTCAATAAATTTACCTATTTGGTACAGTTTTGGCATATTCTTAATCTCACTGTTTTTCTTTAATACTATAAAAAACTACGACAAAAACTTTTTGTCAAAAAATCACTCGTCTCAAAAATTATTCTTTAATTTTTTAACACTGTTTGGGATTACACTGTTCTCTTTTGTAATTCTTTTCCCTTTTTACATGATGTTAGTTACAAGCTTTAAAACTCAAGCATTATTATTATTAAACCCATTAGATTTTAGTATTAACTTTGCACAAGGATTGCCAGAATTATTCAAATCTTATTTTATAGTATTCAAAGATTATAATTTTGGAAGATATATGCTTACTAGCACAATAGTCTCTTTAGGCACAGTCATTATAACACTAATATTTGCAATTCCCGCTGCTTACGCAGTTGCAAGACTTAACTTCTTTGGAAAAAATTTTTTATCAACATCAATATTGATAATTTATTTGTTTCCAGCGATAGTTTTGGTGATACCTTTGTACACAATTTTTAGTCAACTTGGTTTGAGAAATTCTATTGAAGGTTTGTTAATAGTTTATACAGCTACGACTTTACCAGTAGCAATTTATATGCTGCAAGGTTACTTTAAAAGCATACCCAAAGAACTTGAAGAAGCTGGAATTATAGATGGTCAAAATTGGCTTGGTATAATTTTTAAAATTATACTTCCGCTAAGTTTACCCGCAATATCATCTGTAGCTTTGTATGTATTTATGATAGCTTGGAATGAATTTTTATTTTCATTAATGTTTTTAGACCGGCCAAATACATTCACATTATCAAGAGCTATTCAGTTTCTGAATGTTGGAGCTGAAACACCCAGACAATATTTGATGGCAGGGTCTGTAGTAGTAACTTTGCCTATTTTAATAATTTTTGTTTATTTTGAAAAATATTTAGTAAGTGGTCTTACTGCAGGAAGTGTTAAAGGATGATGCAAAATAAAGTAGAAGAGGCAAAAAAAATATTATTAGGTAATAGAAAAGATGGTTACACACTTCCTACTAATAATAAATTATATCCTGCTCAATGGAATTGGGATTCTGCTTTTATAGCACTTGGTTATTCATACTTTAATCTGGATTTTTCAATTACAGAAATTGAAACTTTGCTTAATGGGCAGTGGGATGATGGAATGGTGCCACATATTCTTTTCCATGAAAAAGATACATCTTATTTTCCAAATCATACCACTTGGAAATGCGGAAAAAAAATACCATCATCAGGAATTACTCAGCCACCTGTACTAGCTATTATACTAAAGAAAATTATAGAAAATAATCAATTAAATGATGATCAAAATTCAAGAATTTTAAAAATTTTAATAAAAATAAAAAAATATCATGAATGGTTTATAAAATTCAGAGATCCAAATAAAACTGGATTAGTATCTATTTTACATCCATGGGAAAGCGGTTATGACAATTCACCAATTTGGGACGAACCTATGAGTAATATTTTAGTTGATAAAGACTTAAATTATCAAAGAAGAGATTTAGAGGTATCTAATATAGACGAGAGAC
>CABYFB010000033.1 GCA_902518165.1 uncultured Pelagibacteraceae bacterium | reverse complement strand
ATTATACTAATAATTTTAATAACAAAATTTGACCTAATTATATTTAATTCTTTTAATATTTCGGGCCAAATATCAAGTACCCATATTATAGATTGTGCCCTATTTAGTTTAGAAATCAGAATACTGATTAAACCAACAAAAATTGGTGAGGTTGCAAAAGTTAATACAAGATCAAATTTTTTTTTTAAAAAAAATGATTTAAAAAAAGCAAAAAATAAGAATGAAAAATAATTTAAAAATAAATTAATCGGTTTACCATTCTTTCTTTGAAATTGAAAAACTCTTATAATTTTTGAATTATAATAATTTTCAAATTTAGATTGATTTTTTTTAAATTCTGGAAAAATTTCACCTTTAGGGTAATTTGGGTAGGAAGTTAAAACAGTTACATTATGTTTTTTTGATAAATGTTCACATAAGTTATTTATTTTAAAACTTTCCGGCCAGAAATATTGACTGACAATAAGTATATTCATTTTTAGAATTTAAAATAGTTTTTTCTATTAACATAATTAATATAACTAGATACTATTTTTAATATTCTTTCAGAAACATCTTTTTGCTCATAATCATCTATTTGGGATTTATTACTGCTGGCTTTTGTTAAATAATTTATTGTGTTTAAAATTTGGACACCATCAAAATTAACCATTGGCACTATTGCTTTTTCCATCGCTTCATGTCTCTCATGCGTGTCTCTAAGATTTATTGCAGGAAATTTTAAAATATAAGATTCTTCCGATATACTTCCACTGTCAGATAAAACAATGTGAGAATTTTTTTGTAAAAAATTGTAGTCAAAAAAATCAAATGGTTTAAAAAATTGAATGTTTTTTTTAAATTTTTTAAATTTTATATTTTTTTGAGTACGTGGATGAAGAGAAACTATAATTTTTAACTTAGTTTTTTCTGCTATAAAATTAATAGCATTTACAAAATTATTAAATCTTACTTCGTTATCTACATTTTCTTCTCTATGTAGGCTTACAAGTATGTAATTTTTTTTCTTAACTTTTATTTGTTTTAAAATTTTACTTTTGTTAATTTTTTTAATATTTTTATCAAAAACTTCTTTTAAAGGAGACCCAATATTGAATATTGTATCAAGTTGAAAATTTTCTTTTATTAAATTCAATTTAGCATTTTCACTATATGTTAAATTTATATCAGATATTGTATCTATGATTTTTCTATTTATCTCTTCAGGAACTCTCAAATCAAAACATCTATTTCCTGCTTCGAAATGAAAAATTGGAATTTGCATTTTTTTTGCAACCAAACAACTTAAAGCTGAATTTGTATCCCCAAGAATAAACAAACAATCAGGTTTTAATTTTTTTAAAATTTTATTTGTCTCGACTAAAATTTGACTTATAGCCTCAATTGAATTTTTATTTTTTATATTAAAACTAAAATTTGGTTTTATATTAAAATTCTTGAAAAAATTTTGAGAAAGTTCTTTTGAGAAGTTTTGACCAGTGTATATAATTTTGTGATCAAAATTAATATTAAATTTTTTAATTATTTGAGATAATCTAATTAACTCGGGCCTTGTCCCAGCGATTGTAATTACTTTTAACTTTTTATACATTTTTTTTAATAAAGGTATCAGGTTTATTTTTATCATATACTTCATTAGACCATAATAAAAAATAAGCTTTAGATTTTCCAGTATTTACAATTTCGTGCCAATGTCCGGGAATGCTTAATACTTCATTAATCTTTTCTTCTTGAAGAGTGAGTTGATATTTTTTTTTATTTTTCAGATCAAATGCTCTAAATAACGTTTTACCCTTAATTAAAACGAATTTTTCGTTTTTTGAATGATGAAAATGCCCACCACGAGTCTTTCCCGGGTTGATAGAAAAAATACTAACTTGTCCTTGGTTTTGAGTTTTAAATATTTCAGAAAATATTCCTCGTTCATCTTTATGTATAGTTTTTGGCATAACTATTTTCGATCTTGGAAGATAATATAAAAACGTCGAATAAAGGTTTTTGTCAAACTGATTTTTAATCTCTGGTAAGAAATTATTTCTTTGGGCTTTCCAAAAACTTTCAATTTTTTTGTATAAATTGATTATTTTAATTTTTTTTGTAGAATTAATATTAATAATTTTAAATTTATTGTTTTGTTTTTTATTTACAACATATTTTAAAAGTTTTTTTATTAAATCATCAATGTATATAAGGGATATTTCTTTATTAAATTCATCTATTTTAAAACTTTTCCCGCGAGAAATGTTATAGCACATAGTTATCAAAAAAGAGTTATAATTTTGTCTCGACCATTTACCAAAAACATTTGGAATTCGCAGTATATCAACTTTAGTCTTATATTTTTTTGAATAATTTTTTAATATTAATTCAGTTGATTTTTTTGATTTTCCGTAAATTGTTTTTTCTTTAAATTTAATTGTTGATGAATAAATTATAGGTGATTTATT
>CABYFB010000032.1 GCA_902518165.1 uncultured Pelagibacteraceae bacterium | reverse complement strand
AAGTGCAATAGAAAAGGTTATATTATTCGGCGATAGTTTAATGGCGGGTTATGGTCTACCTAAAGAACAACACTTATCTTTGGTTTTAGAAAGTAATCTCGTAAGGAGTGGTTTAAATATTAAGGTAATAAATGGAAGTGTGTCAGGAAGTACTTCTTCTGGTGGATTGAATAGAGCAGAATGGAGTTTATCAGAACCCGGTATTGATCTAATCATCCTTGGTCTTGGGGCAAATGATATGCTCAGAGGAATTCAACCAGATGAAACTGAGAGAAATTTAGAAGAAATAATTAAAATCGCTAACAGTAAAAAAATTAAAATTATAATAGCTGGGATGGTTGCGCCAACAACTCATGGAACTAAATATAAAAAAAATTTTGATGCTATTTATCCTAAATTGTCAAAAAAATATAATTTACCTTTAATTCCATTTTTGCTAGAGGGCGTTGCTCTTGATCCAAATCTAAATCAACAAGATGGCATACATCCTAACAAAGCTGGAACAATAGTTATAAGTAATACAATTCAAGATATTATTTCAAAAAATTATTAATCGGATATGAAAAAAAAATATCATCATTTAGCAAATGGCACATTTCGTAATCCTGAAGGATCAAAGGTGATTGATATGAATTTCAATTGGTCGTTTAAGGTCTTTAACCAAGAAAAAAAAAAATTAGATATGACTTTTCCTGAAAGTAATATCATTAAAAAAGAAAAAGTTTTATTGGATTTAAATAATTTCCAAAAAGAAGATTATGTAGCGTGGATAGGTCATGCAACATTTTTATTAAAATTAGGAGAAATAACAATAATAACAGATCCAGTTTTTTCAAAAAATGCAGGACCTTTATTTTTTGGGCCAAAGAGATTTACCGAACCAGCATTAAAACTAAATGAAATACCAAAAACAGATATTTTTCTACTAACTCACAATCACTACGATCATCAAGACATGAAAACAATAATGAGATTTCCATATAAAGATTCTAAAGTTTTGTTACCTTTAGGACTAAAAAAATATTTTAAAATTAATAGATTTAAAGATGTAAATGAAATGGATTGGTATGATCAAATAAGAATAAATCAGAATTTAAATATCACTTTTCTGCCATCAGTCCACTGGTCAAAAAGGAGTTTAACGGATACTAATAAAACTTTATGGGGCAGCTATTTGATTGAATACAAAGGAAAAAAAATATTTTTTTCATGTGATACTGGTGTTGGAAAAATATATAAAGAATTGGGAGATAAGTATGGTCCAATTGATTTAACATTTATTAACATTGGCGCATATAATTTTTATCCTATGGCTTCAATTAAAGATTCTTCTGCTTACCACACTAACCCTGAAGAAGCCCTTGGACTTGCTAAAGATTTAAAAAGTAAAAAAGTAATTGGAATGCATTGGGGAACTTTTGTCTTATCACTTGAACCAATATTAGAGCCCCCTTTAAGGTTTAAGCAAAATGCAGAAAAATTTGGATTTAAAAAAGATGATGCAATTATTTTTAAAATTGGTGAATTTAAATTATTTAAAGAGCTTTTTGATACTAACTAGAATTTTCCATCAACCACAATCCATCTTGATTTAAAAAATATAGTTTACCATTTATAGGATGAATTTGTATGTCTCTGATTCTTCCAATTTTATCTTTAAATATTATTTCCTCTTTTACGTTTGATAAATCATTAAACTCTAATTTTCTTAAAGACTTATCTTTAAGAGAAGTAATTAATGCATGACCTTTCCATTCTTTAAATTCATTACCTTTATAAATTGTGATCGCACTTGTGGCTATAGATGGAACCCAATATTGAATGGCTTTTGTAAAGCCAGGTTTCCATTTTGGCCCTATTGGTATACCTGAATAATTTGTGCCACCCCATCCAAGAATTTTCCAACCATAATTTTCACCTTTCTTTGCTTCACCAAACCAATCGCCTCCTTTTGCACCATGATTGCTAATATAAATTTTTCCATCGAAAGGTGATAAAGCTAAACCTTGAGGATTTCTTACACCAATTTGATATATTTCAGGCAGCCAGTCTGATTTCCCCTCAAAACGAGGATTGTCTTTTGGAATGCCACCATCTAGATAAATTCTAATTATACTCCCTGGATGTTTATTTCCATCTTGAGCAATCATTCCCCCGCCTCTTTCACCTGCAGAAGCAAATAAATAATTGTCTTTAATTACCAGTCTTGAACCAAAGTGATAAGGCGAGTCAATTGGTGGATTGGCTTGAAAAATATTTTTGAAATTTAATTTGTTTTTATTAAATTTTGCACGTGCAATTGAAGTACTAGTCTTCCAATTATTTCTATTTTCTGTGTATGAGATGTAAATGTAGTCTTCATGATACAGAATATCCAATAATCCTCCCTGTCCATATTCTACAAAATTTAAGTTATGATCAATTTCATTTATCTCTTTTGTGGAAATATTGACTAATTTTATTTTGCCACCTTTC
>CABYFB010000031.1 GCA_902518165.1 uncultured Pelagibacteraceae bacterium | reverse complement strand
AATGGGAATTACTGCTGAAAATGTTGCCAAGAGATATAAAATTTCAAGAACTGAGCAACAAGAGTTTGCAATTCAAAGTCATCAAAAAGCTAATGAAGCTGAAGTTAATGGTAAATTTAAAAATGAAATCGTTGAAATCGCTGGTTGCACAAAAGATGGAAACATACGTCCAAAAAGTAATCAAGAAACTTTAGATGGTTTAAAACTTGCATTTGATCAAGAAGGAACTGTTACTGCAGCAACATCCTCACCTCTTACCGATGGAGCAGCAGCAACATTGATATGTGAAGAAAGCTATGCAAAAGAAAATGGTTTAGAGATTTTAGCTAGAATTGTTTCAACTGGAGTTAAAGGATGTGAACCAGATGTAATGGGACTTGGACCTATAGGAGCAACTAAGAAAGCATTAGAGAGAGCAAATTTATCAATTAATGATATCGATATTGTAGAGATTAATGAAGCTTTTGCTTCTCAATCAATAGCATGCTTAAAAGATCTTGGTATCGATCAAAAGAAAGCTAATTTAGATGGTGGAGCTTTAGCTCTAGGACACCCTCTAGGAGCAACAGGAGCTAGAATTACTGGCAAAGCTGCTGATTTGCTTAGACGTGAAAATAAGAAATACGCTTTATCTACTCAATGCATCGGTTTAGGTATGGGTATTGCGACTGTAATCGAGTCGGTAAATTAATTATCTATTAATTCCTCTTAAACGTTCTGATCTTCTTCTTAATAATTCAGCACTTATCAATATTAAGGTCGATAAAACAATTAAACATGTAGCAACTGCTAGAATTGTAGGACTTAATTGTTCTCTTAAACCTGTCCACATTTGAATTGGAATAGTTGTATTTTCAAGACCAGCTAAAAATAAAACGACTACAACTTCATCAAAAGAAGTTACAAAAGCAAACAAACCTCCTGATATTACTCCAGGTAAAATCAACGGAAGTGTTACTTTCATAAATGTATTTACTGGGTTACTACCTAAACTAGCTGCCGCTCTTGTTACACTATGATCGAAACCTGATAATGTTGCAGTAACAGTAATTACAACAAAAGGTGTTCCCAAAATTATATGAGCTAAAACTATTCCTGTATGAGTTGCCGCTAAACCTGCTTTTGCCATAAAAAAGAATATTGCAACACCTGATATAATAAGTGGAACTATCATTGGTGAAATCAAAGTTGCCATTATTATTCCTTTAAAGGGCATGTGTCTGCTGCTCAATCCTAATGCAGCAACCGTTCCTAAAATTACTGACCCTAAAGTTGCAAATATAGCAATAATAAAACTATTCTTTGCAGCAAGACCCCATGGGTTCTTTGTACCGTAAACCATATCTTTGTACCATCTTAATGAAAAAGCATCTGGATCTAAATTCTTCATTCCTTCTGAAAAAACAAGAAACTCTTCTGCATTAAATGATAAAGGAAATATTACAAACAAAGGTGCTATTAAAAAAATAAAAACAAAAGTACATATGGCAATGTAAAAGTAGTGCCAAATTCTATATCTAGTTTCTGTATACTTTGGTAATGCCATACTAACCTAACTTAATATTATCAACTCCAACTAATTTATTATAAAGCCAATAGATAACCAAAACTCCTCCAAGCAACATAAGCCCCATAGCTGAAGCAAAACTCCAATCTAAAGTAGTTTTCATATGATATGCAATTTGGTTACTAATTAAAGTTCCTGATGCTCCCCCAACTAATGCAGGTGTAATGTAATATCCTATTGCTAAAATAAAAACTAAAAGACAACCTGCTCCAATTCCTGGAATTGTTAATGGAAAATATACTTTCCAAAAAGCTACAAAAGGTGTTCCACCAAGAGATTTGCCTGCTCTCATTAAACTTGGCGAGATAGTTTTCATTACGCTGTAGAGTGGTAAAACCATAAATGGTAATAAAATCTGTGTCATTGCAACATAAGTTCCAACTTTATTGTACATCATTTCTGGCCTATTATCGTCTGATACAAGGCCAATCATTACAAAGAAATCATTAACTACTCCTTGTTGTTGAAGTAAAATCATCCAGCTAGCTGTCCTAACTAATAATGATGTCCAAAATGGAAGAAGAACACAAATCATTAATAAATTACTGTACTTCATTGGGAGTGTTGCTAGTAAATGAGCTATTGGGTAACCCATTAAAAAACAAAAAACAGTAACAAAGAAAGCAACCTCTACTGTTCTCAACCATAAAATTCTATGTATTCTTCTGTCCTCACTAACTTGAGTAATTTTGTTATCTTCATTCAAATACATATCCATAGCTTTTAAATATTTAGCCGAGGTATAAGGAGGTGCAGTTCTTTTAATTGCTTGCCAGTATTCTACGTTTCTCCATCTCTTATGAACTTTCATTATTTGTTCTTTAATACTTTGCGTTTCGTCGATTTTATTTCTTTTTACCTGTCTGAATAATTTTTTTGTAATGGTATTAAACCCATTTTTCTCTTTGTTAAGTCTTTGAGCTAATTTTCCGTGTTCTTTTTTTTCCACAAGAATTTTAAAATCAGATAAAAATGAAGCAAATACTTCCTCGGATGGAAGTTCTTTACCA
>CABYFB010000030.1 GCA_902518165.1 uncultured Pelagibacteraceae bacterium | reverse complement strand
AAAAAATATTTATTCTATGATAATTGGAGCTGGAGATAGTTTAAATATGTCATCAAGTTTATTCAAAAAATCTATAAATGAGATGATATATATTACTAAATATTTTAAAGGAAAAATTGAAACTGCTCTTGGGTTGGCTGGAGTTGGAGATCTATACGTCAGTGCTGCTGGAGGTAGAAATAGTAAAATGGGTGGTTACTTAGGGCAAGGCTATACATTTAACAATGCTAAAAGAAAATTTATGCCTAATGAAACTGTAGAGGGAGAGCAACTTGCAAGAGAAATTGCTCCATTTATACTAAAAAAAATCCAACAAAAAAAAATCCCTTTGATGACAAAATTAATTAAATCTATAATTAACAATAAAAAATTAATATTAAATTAAAAATGGCGAGTATTAAAATAGATAAAGTAAACAAGTATTTTGGAAGTACACATGTTATCAAAGATGTTTCTCTTGATATAAAGAGCGAGTCTTTTACTGTTCTAGTAGGACCAAGTGGTTGTGGTAAATCTACAATTTTAAGAATGATTGCTGGTTTAGAAGAAATCAACTCCGGCACAATATCTATTGATAATAAAGTTGTTAACGATCTACCACCTAAAGAAAGAAATATTGCAATGGTATTTCAATCCTATGCTCTTTATCCGCATATGACAGTTTTTGATAATATGGCTTTTGGCTTAAAGATTGAAAAAAAATCTAAAGAAGAGATAGAGCAAAGAGTAATGGAGGCTGCTAAAATTCTACAAATAGAAGAGTATCTTGAACGAAAACCCAAACAATTATCTGGAGGACAACGTCAAAGAGTAGCTATAGGTAGAGCTATTACGAGAAAACCAAAAGTTTTCTTATTCGATGAACCATTATCTAACTTAGATGCAGCATTAAGAGTACAAATGAGAGTAGAATTAGCAAAATTACATGATCAACTTAATGCAACAATGATCTATGTAACTCATGATCAGACTGAAGCAATGACACTTGCAAATGATATCGTTGTATTAGATCAAGGGATAGTTTCACAAAAGGGATCACCCATGAACCTATATAATAACCCAGATAATTTATTTGTTGGTGGTTTTATTGGATCTCCAAAAATGAATTTTATAGATAGTAAAATTATAAGTAAAAGCTCAAAGAGTTCTGAAGTAGATATAATGGGGACTGGAAAGTTAAATGTACCAAAAATTTCTGAAAATACTCAAGAAGGGGATAGTATAAAAATTGGTATAAGACCAGAGCACTTGATATTAAATGCAAAAACAGACTCATTGTGGGAAAGCAAGGTTTTCGTTGTA
This sequence comes from uncultured Pelagibacteraceae bacterium, assembly GCA_902518165.1. Taxonomy (GTDB): domain Bacteria; phylum Pseudomonadota; class Alphaproteobacteria; order Pelagibacterales; family Pelagibacteraceae; genus Pelagibacter. The sequence goes on along the minus strand of CABYFB010000030.1, from coordinate 1,441 downwards.
GAAAAATTAGGGTCAGGAACATATTTATATTTAGAGAAAGAGGGAGATCCTCTTGTTGTACAAACTGATGGGGACACGAATATTAAAGTAGGTGATACTGTTAAAATAGGTTTTGATCCATTTCGATGCCATTTATTTGATAATAAAGGTATTTCTTTTAAAAATTCCTAAATCAATCTCAGGTAGTATTGTGTAATATACATACTTGTTATTCCTCTTTTAAATGTTCATTATGTGATAATTTTTAAATAACTTTAAAAAACACGAAAAAAGAGGGGAATATATGTTTAAAAATATATTAATAACAATCTCTGCAATAGCTTTTGTTTTTAATTCAATTGCATTTGCAGATATCAAATTCTGGACGACAGAAACTCAACCAGCAAGAATGGCTAAACAAGAAGAGATGGCTAAAGCTTTTGAAGCTAAAACTGGAATTGGAGTTGAAGTTATCCCGATTGATGAAAAAGATTTAGGAACAAGAGCTACTGCAGCAGCAGCAGCTGGAGATCTTCCTGATGTAATTTACCATACACTTCAATATGTCTTGCCATGGGCTGAAGCAGGAATATTGGATGTTGATGCAAATAATGATGTCGTTAATTCACTTGGAAAGAAAACTTTTGCTCCTGGTGCTTTAAAGATGGCTAAAAAAGGCGGCAAAATTGCTGCTGTACCAGTAGATGGCTGGACACAAATGGTCGTTTACAGAAAAGATTTATTTGCAGCTGCTGGTTTAGAACCACCAACAACTTATGCAAATATAGAGAAAGCAATTGACGCTTTATCTAGCAATGAAATGTTCGGATTTGTTGCCGCAACTAAAACTGATGAAAACTTTATGAGTCAGGTTTTAGAACATGTTCTACTTGCAAATGGAGTTAACATTGTCAAAAAGGGTGGAACAAAAAAACAGGGAAGAGCTTTAAAAAATTCTTTACAGTTTTATAAAAAATTAGCTAAAGCTAGCCCTCCAGGAGAACTTTATTGGAAACAATCAAGAGAACTTTATTTTGCTGGTAAAACTCCAATGATAATATGGTCACCATTTATTATGGATGAATTAGCTGGTTTAAGAGACTCAGCTCCACCAACGATTAATAGTGATCCTACATCACCTGAATTGGCATCTAAAACTGGTTTTATAACTAATTTTAGTGGACCAAATAATGTAAAAGGTGCAGCTTGGGCAGATGTTAGATACTTTGGTATAACTGCAGATGCAGATACTGATGAAGCTAAGCAGTTTATTCTTTATTCAATGGATGAAGGATACACAAGCACTTTATCTATAGCACCAGAAGGTAAGTTCCCTGTAAGAAGAGGTAATGCAAGTGATCCAAATGCATTTACAACAGCTTGGAGTAAACTGCCTGTTGGAGTTGATAGAAAAGCTCCTTTAACAGATCTATATTCTGCAGATGTAATAAATAATATTGTT
>CABYFB010000029.1 GCA_902518165.1 uncultured Pelagibacteraceae bacterium | reverse complement strand
AAAAAAATATATCATATTATATAAAAAGAAAAACTTTCTTTGAAATTGGAGATCCAAAAGGATATAAAAATACTATTAAAAATTTTAAAAGAATCTACCATGAAATTTACAAATGAATATCTCAAAAGCTTAAAAGAATTAATCGATAAATTTGATAAAAAATCTATTAATGAACTTGTAAAGCAACTAAGTAAATTAAAAAAAAATAATGGAAGATTATTTATAATCGGTGTTGGAGGAAGCGCAGGAAATGCATCTCACGCAGTTAATGATTTTAGAAAAATTTGTGAATTAGAATGTTATGCACCAACAGATAATGTGTCTGAGCTGACAGCAAGGACGAACGATGAGGGTTGGAGTAATAGTTTATTTCCGTATCTAAAAGTTTCAAAGTTAACAAAAAAAGACGCAATTTTAATTTTTTCAGTCGGTGGTGGTAATAAGAAAAAAAATATAAGCACAAACATCATTAATGCTATAGATTTTGCAAAAAAAAAAAAATCTAAAGTATTCGCAATTTTAGGTAAATCAGATGGATATGCTGCTTTAAAATCAGACTGCTGCTTTATACTTCCAAAAACTAAAAAACTTTATCTGACTCCATTTGCAGAGACAGTTCAAACATTAATATGGCATTTATTAGTGACTCATCCATTGCTACAAAAAAATAAGACTACTTGGTAACAAATGAGGAAATGTTTTTTTTTTGATAGAGATGGTGTCCTAAATCATTCAATAGTTAAAAATGGCAAACCTTATTCACCTAATGCATTAAATGAAGTTAAAATAAGTTACTATGCTTTCGAAATAATAAGATATCTCAAGTATAGAAATTTTCTTACAATTGTTGTTACAAACCAACCAGATGTTAAGAGAAAGATTGTAAGTATAGAAATTGTAAAAAGTATTAATAATTATTTGAAGAAAAAATTAAAATTTGACGATCTTTTTGTGTGTTATGATGATAAAGATTACTCTTTTTATAGAAAACCAAAACCTGGAATGATATTTGAAGCTAAAAAAAAATGGAATATAAATCTTAAAAAAAGTTATATTGTAGGAGATAGAGATAAAGATATAAAAGCTGGTTTAAATTCTGGTTTAAAAACAATATTTATAGATAACGGTTATTTTGAAAAAAAACCCATGTTTAGTAATTATAAAATAAATAATCTTCGGGAAATAAAAAAAATTTTATGACTAAGAAAGTAAATAAACTAAAAGTTAAAATTTTTGCCGATGGAGCAGATCTAAAATCCATATACGATCTAAGTAATAAAAAATATATAAAAGGAATAACTACAAATCCAACTCTTATGAGAAAGAGTGGAGTAAAAAACTATATTTTATTTGCTCAACAAGTTTTAAAGAAAGTAAAAAAAAAATCAATTTCGCTTGAGGTTTTTGCTGATAATCCATCTGAAATAGAATATCAGGCAACCAAAATCTCTGAATTAGCAGAAAACGTATTTGTAAAAATTCCAATTATGAATACAAGAAAAAAATATTTATATAAGACGATAAAAAAATTGTCTGACAAGGGTATAAAGTTAAACATAACTGCAATCATGACTTTCAAGCAGGTTAAAGATCTTGTTAAATACATCAATCCTAATGTTGAAACCTATATCTCTATATTCGCAGGTAGAATTGCAGATACTGGCAGAGATCCAATTCCAATTATGAAAAGTTCGGTAAGGTTAGTAAAAAAAACAAAATCAAAAATTTTATGGGCAAGTACTAGGGAGATTTATAATATATTTCAAGCAAATGATTCTGGATGTCATATTATAACTGTTGGTTATGAATTTATTAAAAAGCTTAATTTAATTGGATATAATCTGGAAAATTATTCACTAGACACTGTCAGGACATTTTTTACTGATGCAAAAAAATCAGGTTATAAAATTAAATAAATGTTTAACAAATTAACAAAAAGTAGAATACTTATTACAGGTGGCACAGGATCATTTGGCTCGCAATTTTTAAGCACATTATTAAAATTAAAAACTAAACCTAAACAAATAACTATATTTAGCAGAGATGAAAAAAAACAGTTTGATATGAGAAATACAATTAAGAGTAAAATAGTTAATTTTGTGATTGGTGATGTAAGGGATTACGAAAATGTATTGAATATTATGGAAAATATAGATTATGTATTTCATGCTGCTGCCTTGAAACAAGTACCTTCATGCGAATTTTTTCCAATTGAAGCTGTTAAAACAAATATTCTAGGAACCGATAACATCATAAAAGCAGCAAATAGAACAAAAGTAAAAAAGGTAATTTTTTTAAGTACTGATAAATCTGTTCAACCAATAAATGCAATGGGCATGTCAAAAGCTTTGATGGAAAAAACTATTTCTGCAAAATCTAAAATTATAAGAAAAAATTTATCATTTTGCATAACAAGATACGGAAATGTAATTGGTTCAAGAGGCTCAGTGGTTCCAACTTTTATTGAGCAAATAAAAAAAGACAAAAAATTAACTATCACTGATCCGAAAATGACGCGTTTTATGATGACTCTAGATGATGCTGTAAAATTAGTTTTTTATGCATTTGAAAAAGGGAATAATGGAGATATTTTTATAAAAAAGTCTCCTGCTAGCGATATATTAAATATTGCGAAAGCTGTCTCCAATAAATTCAAAAGAAGATTAAGGTATGAAATAATAGGAACCAGACTTGGTGAGAAAATTCATGAAACATTATTAAGTTCTGAAGAAATGGCTAAATCCAAAGATCTTGGATCATTTTATAAAATTAACCCACTTACAGATCAAGCTAAATTTAATGATTATTTTTATAAAGGCAATAAATTAAAAAATATTACTGATTATAGTTCTAATAATACTCAAATTTTAAATCTAAATCAGACAATTAAAATTTTAGAAAAGAGCGAAGTATATAAAAATTAGAAATCAAAAATGACA
>CABYFB010000028.1 GCA_902518165.1 uncultured Pelagibacteraceae bacterium | reverse complement strand
TTTTTTCAACTAAAACTAAAATTCCAGAAATTAGATTTTTAAATAAATCTTGTGCTCCTAATGCTACTGCTACTCCAAATAAACCTAATCCTGCAATTATTGGTCCAATTTTAATTCCCCACAACTCAAGAACAGCTGCTGCGCCTAAAATAAAAATTAAAATTTTAAGAGACTTTATAATCCAGCCTATTAATTCTTTTGTCAGGACTTTATCTAATCCACTTAAAATATATGATATAGGCTCAATTATCTGATGTATTATCCAAAATATTAAAATTGTTATTAAAGTTCTGTTAACGTTATCTATGAAACCCCTAGTCTCATTATCAAATGACATATAGTAACTGGCAAAAAAGACACCAAGAACAATTGGAAGAAACCTAGCAGGACCTTCCATAGATTTTACAAAAGTATCATCTAATTTATTGGTTGTTCTTTTTGAAATTAATTCCAATTTTTTTATTACAAGTTTGCTGATTAGACCTCTAAATATTAAAAATAATACAAATATTCCAAGACCTACTATTATCTGAAAGAAATCTACCCCAAGAATTCCCTGCTTCCAAACAGATAAAAATAACTCATTTAGTTTATTTAAAACTTCCATTTTTAAATTTTATATAGCAAAAACTCCTCTTCACCAGGGTTAAAAAGAAAAATTTTTTTCCATTTTATGTCATTCAATGCTGATGATGCTTTTTCGCCCATACACATTAGGTTAGTTTCCATCCAAATATTATCTAAATTATATTTTTTTATTAACGTAAAAAATGTTTTCGCACTATTTTCAGAATATATGTAAACAATTTCTGGCACAGAAGTTTTAATTTCTCTTAAAAAGTCATCACTTAAATTCTCATTTGGTATTGCCTTATAATTTATTATTCTCTTGATAACATAGTTCTCTGAAATTAAGTCTTGATCAAGATTATAAGAAACAATTTCTCCACTAATGTAGGCCATTGGTCCAATCTTTGGGTCAAAATTTTGTAAAATTAATTCTTTAAGATTATTTACATTACCTTCAGCGCAGAAAATATTTTGAAATCCTAATTCTTTTGCCTTTCTTTCTGTTGCAAGACCAACACAAAAACAAATTATTTTTTTATCTATTTTTAAAATATTTAGATTTTTTAAAGAATTAGCGCTCGTGAAAATGACGCCTTTGAATTGGCCAAAATCTATTTCTTGTGTTTCTATTTTTTTTATTTGTAATAAAGGTAAATGAGAAACTTTATGTTTCATCAAAGTAAATTTTAAAATTAATTCTTTGCTATCATCTAATGGTCTGGTTAATAAAATATGCATTTTAATTTTTATAAGAACCTTTTGATTTTAATTTAAGCTCTTCTCCCACCATTCTGCTAGTAGACTCAATATTATCTTTTTGAAGACTTTTTTTTATAAAATATCTTTGTTTTCCATCGACAGAAAATAATTCGGTTAATAGATCTAATTTTTTACCATTTGATTTTGCAAATACGCCAACTGCAGTATCGCAATCTCCTTCAAGAACTTTTAAGACCTCTCTTTCCGCTTTGGCTACAATTCTTGTTTCTTCATCATTGATGTTTTCAAGCAATTTTTTGATTTCGTTATCATTTTCTCTGCATTGAATTGCTATAATCCCTTGGCCTGCACAAGGTATAAGTTCATCAATACTGAATTCTTGTGAAATTTTATGTTGTAAATTTAAAGCATCTAGTCCTGCCTTTGAGAGAATTATTGCATCATATTCCCCTTTTTCTAATTTTTGAACTCTAGTATCAACATTTCCTCTGATAAGTTTATATTTTAAGTTCGGTCTTTTTTTCTTAAGTTGATATTCACGTCTATATGATGATGTGCCAATAATTGAGTTTGGCTCTAAATCTTCAAATTTTATATTGTTTTTACTTATTAAAATTTCATTGGGAGAATTTCTTTTTAAAAAATTATTAGTTATAAGATTTCTAGTTTCTTCAGTAGGCATATCTTTGAAGGCATGTACTGCAATATCTATATTTTTATTTAATAAATCTTTTTCAATTTGTTTTGAAAATAATCCTTTGCCTCCTATTTCAGATAATCTCTCATCTTGCTTTTGATCTCCTGTTGTTACTATTATTTTTAATTCAATCTCTTTAAAATAATATTTTTTTAGTTCTTTTTTTACATTTTCTGCGTAAATCATTGCTAACTTACTTCCGCGTGTCCCAATTACAAGATTAGCTCTTTTCATAAAAGTTATTTTTATTACATTCTTATAGATTAATTGTATTAATTATAAAAAATAATTTATGAATAAAAACCCAATAATATTAGGAATTGAGACAAGTTGTGATGAAACAGCGGTTTCAATTATTCAAGATAACGAAAGCGGTATACCAAAAATTTTATCAAATATAGTTTCAAGTCAATTTGACATTCATAAAGAATTTGGGGGAGTTGTTCCAGAATTAGCTGCAAGGTCACATGTTGAAAAAATTAATTTAATTGCAAAAAAAGCTTTAGATGAAAGTGGTATAAGCCTTGATAAAATATCTGCCGTTGCAGCAACAAATGGACCTGGTTTAATAATTTGTCTTAGTGTTGGTTTAAATTTTGCAAAGTCACTAGCATCATCCTTAAAGGTTCCACTTATTGGTGTTAATCATTTAGAGGGTCATGCCTTAAGTCCAAGACTTCAAACTAATATTAATTATCCTTATTTACTTCTGTTGATTTCGGGTGGACACAGTCAATTTTTAAGCGTGAATGGATTAGGTAGTTATAAAAGATTGGGAACTACAATTGACGATGCTTTGGGAGAAGCATTTGATAAGACTGCAAAACTTTTAGGAATAGAATTTCCAGGTGGTCCAAAGTTAGAAAAATTTGCAGAAAAAGGAGATCCAAATAAATATAAATTACCCAAACCAATAATTAATAAAGGTGGGTGCAATTTATCTTTTGCAGGACTTAAAACTGCAATACTAAGAATAACAAAAGATATAAATTCAGAACAAGAAAAATATGATTTGGCAGCTTCTTTTCAAAAAACTATCGAAGAAATTTTGTATATTAAATCTAAGATTGCTTTTAAGGAATTTTTAAAAAACTCATTTAAAGAAAAATCTTTTATCGTTGCGGGAGGAGTTGCGGCAAACAAAGGTATAAGAAAAAAACTAATCGAAGTGAGTAATGAGAATGACTTTAAGGCAATATTTCCAGATATTAAACTATGTGGAGACAACGCAGCAATGATCGCATTGGTAGGTCTAGAAAAATATAAAATAAACAAATTTGATAATATGGATTTAGAAGCCAGTCCAAGATTGGCCTTAGATGCTAGTGCTAAATTTTTAAAAGGAGCTGGTGTAGTTTTGTAATGAATTATTGGTTACTTAAATCAGAATACAATGCTTGATAGATAAAACAACAATGAAAACTATGAGTAAAGGCACTCGAATAAAATTATAAATATCCCAATTCTGACATTTCTTTTTTGAAGGTATTTTGTATTTC
>CABYFB010000027.1 GCA_902518165.1 uncultured Pelagibacteraceae bacterium | reverse complement strand
AGCAGCCTTATCGGCTAATTTTTTATCTCCTTTACCAAGATATTGATAACAATTAATAGCGGCTCTTGAAGTGACTTTTACAAGTGAGTTGATCAAATCTTTATTCAAAGACATTAAATATTTTCAACTGTGGATTCTTCTGAATTATATTTCAATCTAGCCTCAAATTCACTTAATCTTTTCCAAACTGAAATCAATTCTACTATTGTAGACCAGCTTCTAACTAAATATTGTAATGAATTTTCGACTCTACCAAAGGCTCTGGTTATTTGTTGAACGAAACCTAATGTAATTGCACCTGATACAATAGTTGGTGCTAAAGCTAAATATGGAACTATAACCATACCTTGGAAATAACTCCATTTCACTGCATTAAAATACAAGTAATGAAAATATGATTTATAGTGAATACCTCTCACTCTATCATACAATTGACCAATAGTTGGTGGAGCTGCTCTTATAGGATCATCTTCTCCATGAACTAATTCTTTTCTATATCCAGCTTCTTCTTTTTGGATATCATATTCAATACCTGGCAATTTTATACCTACAGCTGCTAATAAAACTGTTCCACCAAGTGCAGATATTATCGCAACCCAAACTAAGGCATGATCAACCTCACCAATCCATGGAAGTACATCTACCTGCTTAGACAATCCCCACAATATTGGTAAAAAGGCTACTAATGTCATTATACTATCTAAAAGTCCAACGCCAAGACCTTCCATTATTCTTGCAAATTTTAAAGTGTCTTCTTGAACTCTTTGCGATGCCCCTTCAGTTAAACGAGCTTTTAACCATTGTGAGTGGTAATACTCAGCCATTGAAGTTCTCCACCTAAAAACCCAATGAGATACAAAAAATCCTGTTATAATTGCAATTATAATCCAAAGGCCTGCAACTTTCGCAAATGTAAATAAATATCCAATAAATTCAGTTTCAGTTACAGAACCAGGCTCTGTCAGAGCTTTTTGAAGAGTATCATAAAATTCACCAAACCATTCATTAATTTTTACATCTAATTGCACTTGATACCAAGTTGAAACTAATATGAAGATTGATCCAAATATACTCCAACCATACCATCTTCTTTCTGTAAAAAATTTAAACATTATTTTGTAAAGTTATCAGCGTAAGATTTTAAAGTAATTTTTCTTTTATTTGGTTCTATCAATTCAAAATTAATATTATTTTTTTTTGCATATTCAATTGCTAATTCTTTTGTGGAAAATTCTAATTTTAATTCACCATAAGTATCTGTAGAACTCTCCCACCCCATTAAAGGATTAGTGCCAGGATCATCAGTAATGTATTCAATAATCCATTTATCAAATTTCTTTAATCCTGACTGCATAGCAGTTTTAGAGGGTTTATAAATTTTTGCTTTTTTCATAAAATGGTCGGGGTGGTAGGATTCGAACCTACGGCCCCTTGGTCCCAAACCAAGTGCGCTACCAGGCTGCGCTACACCCCGAATGCAGTACTAATACAGTAGATAAAAAAAATTTCAAAGTATATTAATCACTATTTAAAAGGAAATTTTATAAAATTTGCTATATATAAGTATTTATGATCATTGAATGTCCAGCTTGTTCTAAGAAGTTCAATATTGATGAAAAATTAATTCCAGATGAAGGCAGGCTTTTAAAGTGCGGCAATTGCGATCATACATGGTTTTATAAAAAGGAAGAAAATTTAAAATTAGAAACTGAAACTATAAAAATAAATGAAATTGAAGAAAATAAATCAGAGATCAATATAGAACCAGTTGATGATCCTATAAAACAAACAAAAAAAATAAGAAAAAAAATTTCAAAAAAATCATCAACAAAAGAGAGCACATCAAAAGAATTAGTGTCTATTGATAAAAGTTCAGTTTCAAGAGAAAATAATATTATTAAAAAAATATTTCTAATAATTATTTCATTTATTGCATTTATTTTGCTTATAGACACATTTAAAAATCATATATCTGTTATATTTCCTGGTATAGTGCAAATGTCAGATAGTTTCTATCTGGTAATAAATGACTTGAAATTATTTATTAAAGATTTAGTCAGGTAAAAATGATTCAGATAATTACAAAACCATTCAGATGGTTTTTCAAATTAGAAGCTGCCAGTGGTCTCGTTTTACTTTTTGCAGCCATAATAGCTTTAATTGTAAGTAATTCTAATTTATCTGAATTATATTTTTCTACATTGAATAAATATTTATTTTTAGGAATAAATAATTTTGGATTAAAATTATCAGTTTTACATTGGATAAATGATGCTTTAATGGCAATATTTTTTTTCTTTGTAACGTTGGAAATAAAAAGAGAATTCTTACAAGGTGAACTTTCAAATATAAAACAAGCCCTTCTTCCGATTATCGCAGCAGTTGGTGGAATGTTAGTACCTGCATTATTTTATGTTTTTATTAATTTTGGAGATAGTGAAACAATGAATGGTTGGGCAATTCCATCTGCAACTGATATCGCATTTTCTTTAGGAGTGCTCTCATTATTAGGTAAAAGAGTTCCATTATCTTTAAAAGTTTTTCTAACTGCTTTAGCTATTATAGATGATTTAGGAGCTATAGTAATTATTGCATTATTCTATTCAGGTGATCTGAGTATTAAATATCTAAGCTTAATGCTTTTAGCCTTTATAGTTCTTCTAGTAATAAATAAGTTTAATATAAAGAAATTTTTACCTTATTTAATTGTTGGAATATTTCTTTGGGACTTCACACACAATTCTGGCATTCATGCAACGATTGCTGGTGTTTTGCTAGCAATGACTATACCTCATAGAAAAAAAGACAAAGACTTTTCACTACTAATAAAAATTGAACATGCGATTAGTCCATATGTTGCATTTGGTATTATGCCATTATTTGCTTTTGCAAATGCAGGTGTTTCATTAGAAGGTTTATCTTTTGCATCTTTACTTGATAAAGTTCCATTAGGAATTTTATTAGGATTGTTTGTTGGTAAACAATTGGGAGTATTTGTATTTTCTTATATTTCAATTAAAATGAAAATAGCACAGATGCCTAACAATTCTAACTGGTTCAATTTTTACGGAGTCGGTGTTTTAACGGGTATTGGGTTTACAATGAGCTTATTTGTTGGAAATTTGGCATTCGTAGAAAATATGCAATATATGGATGGAGTTAAAATTGGAGTTTTAACTGGGTCATTATTATCCACTTTATTTGGGTACTTCTTAATACTACTTACACCTAATAAGTAAGTAGTTTATGAAAAAATTAATAACAATAAGTATTACTGTAATAATGTTTTTTTTTAAAAGTTCAGCAATGACCAATAAACAGAAAAGTTTTTATGATCTAGAAATAGAGGGTATTAATGGAGAAATCATAAAATTAAAAGATTATCGAGATAAAGTTATACTTATAGTAAACACTGCCAGCTATTGTGGTTTCACAAAACAATATGAGGATCTGCAAGAATTATGGGATAAATATAGATCTAAGGGTCTAATTGTTCTTGGAGTTCCCT
>CABYFB010000026.1 GCA_902518165.1 uncultured Pelagibacteraceae bacterium | reverse complement strand
ATGGTGTTCCTTTTAGTAGAACAGAAGATGGAAAAATTTATCAAAGACCATTTGGTGGAATGACAAAAAATTATGGAAATGGAATTGTACAAAGAACTTGTGCTGCAGCAGACAGAACTGGTCATGCAATTCTCCATACATTATATGGTCAAGCACTTAAACATAATACAGAATTTTTTATTGAATTTTTTGCATTAGACTTAATTATGAAAGATGGACAATGCAAAGGTTTAATTGCTTGGAATTTAAATGATGGAACAATTCATCGTTTTAGATCTCACATAACAATTATAGCCACAGGGGGATATGGGAAGGTGTATTACTCAGCAACATCTGCACATACTTGTACTGGTGATGGTAATGCAATGGTATTAAGAGCTGGATTACCTCTTCAAGATATGGAGTTTGTACAATTTCACCCAACAGGAATATATGGTCACGGAACACTTATTTCTGAAGGTGTAAGAGGTGAAGGTGGATATTTGGTAAACTCTAAAGGTGAAAGATTTATGGAGAGATATGCTCCCAACGCTAAAGATCTTGCATCGAGAGATGTAGTTAGCAGATCAATGTCTATTGAAATCAATGAGGGAAGAGGTGTTGGTAAAGATCAAGACCATGTTCATTTATATTTAAGTCATTTAGATAAAAAAGTTATTGAAGATAGATTGCCAGGCATTACTGAGGCAGCAAGATTATTTGCAAATGTAGATGTAACCAAAGAACCTATACCAGTTGTTCCAACAGTTCATTATAATATGGGTGGTATACCAACAAATTATAAAGCTGAAGTTTTAACAGTAAATGGATCTCAAAAAACAGTCCCAGGTTTGATGGCGATTGGTGAGGCTGCGTGCGTATCTGTTCATGGAGCAAATAGATTAGGTTCAAATTCACTTATTGACTTGGTTGTTTTTGGAAGAGCAGCAGCAAAGAGAGCAGCGGAATTGGTAAAACCTGGAACGCCTCACGAAGAAGTTAGTGAAAGCGAAACTGAAAAATGTCTAAATAGATTTGATAAACTAAGGTATGCAGAGGGAGATAATGGAACTGCTGAACTTAGACTGGCGATGCAAAAAACAATGCAGTCTAAATGTGCTGTATTTAGAACTGAAAAGAATCTTAAAGAGGGTGTAGATGAGATCAGAAAAACATATGACGGCATGGAATCGATTTCTGTTAAAGATAAATCGTTGGTATTCAATACTGATTTAGTTGAGACTTTAGAATTTGATAATTTAATTAGACAAGCGATAACAACTGTAGATTCTGCATATCACAGAAAAGAAAGCAGAGGAGCTCATGCTCGTGAAGATTATCCGAAAAGAAATGATGAAAAATTTATGAAACATACATTATCTTGGTGTGATGGAAAAAATACTAAAATTGAATACAGAGATGTACATACTTCAACATTAACAAATGAAGTCCAATATTTTCCTCCACAAGAAAGAGTGTATTAATGGTTCAATTAAATTTACCACAAAACTCAAAAGTTAATAAAGGTAAATATTTTAAAGACAAAACCGGTTCAAAGAATATCAGAAAAGTAAATGTTTACAGATGGGATCCATCAACTGGAGAGAACCCAAGAATAGACACATATGAAGTAGACATGGATAATTGTCCATCTAAGGTTTTAGACATACTAAATAAAATTAAAAACGAAATTGATCCAACACTTGCATATAGAAGATCTTGTGCGCATGGAGTTTGTGGTTCTTGTGCAATGAATATGGGTGGAAAAAATGGTCTTGCATGTACTAAGCCACATGCAGAAATTAAGGGAGATATAGATATATACCCTTTGCCTCACTTAAAAGTAAAAAAAGATTTAATAGGAGACTTAAGTGGATTATATAAACAATACCAATCCATTGAACCTTGGTTAAAAAATAATTCAAAAAGTGAAACAACAGAAATTCATCAATCTCCAGAAGATAGAGCTAAACTTGATGGAGCTTATGAATGTATAATGTGTGCTTGTTGCTCTACTTCATGTCCTAGTTATTGGTGGAATGGCGATAAGTATTTAGGTCCTGCAGTTTTATTACAAGCTTATAGATGGATAATGGATAGCAGAGACGAAGATAGAAAGGAAAGACTTCAAAAGGTTGCAGATGAACTTAAGCTTTATAGATGCCACACGATTTTGAACTGCACTAACGCATGTCCAAAAGGATTAAATCCAGCAAAAGCTATTGCTGAGATAAAGAAAATGCTTGCAACCACATAATTACTTATTTAAATACATCCATGAATTTAATTGAGCATTTTATCGATGGTAAGATTGTTTCTGGTACATCTGATAGAAAAGGAAAAGTATTTAATCCTGCTATAGGCAAACAAGAGTCTGAGGTTAGACTTGGTACAAAACAAGATCTTGATTTAGCAGTACAAAAAGCAAAAAAAGCATTTGAAACATGGTCAAATGTAACTCCAATACAAAGAGCTAGAATAATATTTAAATACAAAGAAATAATTGAAAAAAATTCTGACTTGCTAGCTAAGATGATTGTATCAGAGCATGGAAAAGTTTATGAAGATGCCAAAGGTTCTCTCACAAGAGGTTTAGAGGTAGTTGAATTTGCATGTGGAATTCCACAAATGCTAAAAGGTGACTTTACAGAAAATGTAGGCACAAACATTGATAGCTGGTCAGTGAGACAGCCATTAGGTGTATGTGCGGGTATTACACCATTTAATTTTCCTGCAATGGTTCCAATGTGGATGTTTCCAATGGCAATAGCTTGCGGAAATACATTTGTATTAAAACCTTCTGAAAAAGATCCATCTTGTCCATTAAAACTTGCAGAGCTATTTAGTGAAGCTGGTTTACCAGATGGGGTTTTGAATGTTGTTAATGGAGATAAAGAAGTTGTAGATGCAATTTTGGAACATAAAGATATATCCGCAGTTAGTTTTGTTGGATCAACGCCTATTGCTAAATACATTTATGAAAATGCAGCCAAAAATGAAAAACGTGTTCAAGCTCTTGGAGGAGCTAAAAATCATTGTGTTGTCATGCCAGATTGTGATTTAGATCAAGCAGTAAACGGTCTAATGGGTGCAGCATATGGGTCTGCAGGAGAAAGATGTATGGCTCAATCTGTTGCTGTTGCTGTTGGTAATGTAGGTGACAAACTAATCGATGAATTATCTAAAAAAGTGGAAGCTTTAAAAATTGGACCAGGCATGGATAAGAATTCTGAAATGGGTCCTTTAGTAACAAAAGAGCATCTTGAAAGAGTAAGAGGTTATGTTGATTTAGGTATTAAAGAAGGAGCAGACCTTGTGGTTGATGGAAGAGATATCAAACTTCAAGGTTATGAAGACGGTTATTATATTGGTGGTTGCTTATTCGATAATGTTAAAAAAGATATGAGAATTTATAAAGAGGAGATATTTGGACCTGTATTATCTGTTGTCAGAGCTAAAGATTTTAACGAAGCATTAAATTTAATTAATGACCATGAGTTTGGTAATGGAACAAGTATTTATACAAGAGATGGAGATGCAGGAAGAACATTTGCAAATCAAATTAAAGTAGGAATGGTTGGAATTAATATCCCTATCCCTGTGCCAGTTG
>CABYFB010000025.1 GCA_902518165.1 uncultured Pelagibacteraceae bacterium | reverse complement strand
AAATGATAATAATAGTCTCATTAATTATTGTGATGATATTTTAAAAAATTTAGGAGCAACTTCATTTAGAATTTTTGATGGTGATAAAAAAAGAGTAAATCTTTTTGCTTCTTTAAAATCTAAAAATGGAAATAGTAAAAAACCGATTATTCTTTCAGGTCATACAGATGTAGTCCCAGTTTCAAAAGGCTGGTCTACTGATCCATTTGTTGCAACTATAAAAAATGAGAAATTATTTGGGAGAGGTTCTTGTGATATGAAAGGTTTTATTGCATGTGCTTTAGCATATGCTCCTGTATTAAAAGAAAATAATTTAGACAGAGACATTCACTTTTCATTTACATTCGATGAAGAAACCGCATGCATCGGCGCACCATTATTAATAAAAGAATTAAAAAAAAGAGACATTAAAGATGGAATTTGTATTATTGGTGAACCAACCAATATGAAAATCATTGATGCCCATAAAGGTATGAATGAATATACGGTTCACTTTGGTGGTTTAGCTGGTCATAGTTCTAAACCAGGCCAAGGTGTGAATGCAGTTGAATATGCATCGAGGTATGTAAACAAATTATTAGAAATTAGATCTAAACTAAAAGATAGAGCACCTAAAGATTGTATATTTAATCCACCATATTCTACATTATCAGTTGGTGGAGTTTCAGGTGGTATAGCTCATAATGTTATCGCTGATAAATGTAAAGTTGAATGGGAAACTAGACCGGTTGTCAGAGAAGATGGGGATTTTGTAAATCAAATAATAGACGATTATGTTGATAAAGAATTATTGCCAGAAATGAAAAAAGTTTTTTCAGATGCTTATATTAAAAAAGAAATTATAGGTGAAGTAGTTGGATTTAATAGATTGAACCATTCCGAAGCTTGTGAATTTGTTTCTAGTATAACTGGTGACAATTCAAGAGAAGCCGTTTCATTTGGAACAGAGGCTGGACTCTTTCAAGAAGTTGGTATTAGTACTGTAGTTTGTGGACCAGGTTCCATTGAACAGGCTCATAAAATTGATGAATATATAGAACTAAGTGAATTAAAGAAATGTCTAGAATTTTTAAAAGGTGTAAAAGATAAATCTATAAATTAATTCCAACCACCTACAGATTTAACTTCTAGAAATTCAAGCAATCCTTCTTTACCTGCTTCCCTTCCAATTCCAGAATGTTTGAAACCTCCAAAAGGTGCATCAACTGCAATACCAGCACCATTTACATCAACCATTCCAGATCTAAGTTTTCTGGCAACTCTTTGTACCTTTTCCTTATCTTGAGTTTGAATATAGTTTGTTAATCCATAATCAGTATCATTTGCAATTTTAATTGCCTCTTCTTCAGTTTCAAATGGAATAACAGATAAAACAGGACCAAATATTTCTGTTCTTGCAATTTCCATTTCATTTTTTACATCTGCAAAAACTGTCGGTTTTACATAATAACCATCATTTAATCCGTTTGGCTTTCCAACACCACCTGCAACTAATTTTGCTCCTTCATCTATTCCTTTTTGAATTAAACCTTGAATTTTATTGAATTGAGTTTCAGAAATTACAGGACCAATATGCTCTCCATTTTTATTTGGATCATCTACTTTAAATTCATTTGCATATTTTCTTAATCTTTCTATCGCTTCATTATAAATTGATTTTTCAACAAGCATTCTTGTAGGGGCATTACATGATTGTCCTGAATTTCTAAAACATCTAAATGCACCTCTTTCTATTGCTTCAGCATCAGCATCTTCAAATATAATATTTGCACCCTTTCCTCCTAGCTCCAGACTTACTCTTTTAAAGTCCTTTGCGGCATTTTGAGAAATTAAAGCCCCTGCTCTTGTAGAGCCAGTGAATGAAATCATATTTACATCTGGATGACTTGTTAGTGCATCTCCGGTTATTTCCCCATCTCCATTTACTAAATTAAAAACACCTTTCGGAAATTTTGCTTCATCTATTAACTCAGCTATGATCATTGCTGATAAAGGTGCTAGTTCCGAAGGTTTTAAAATCATAGTACAACCAGAGGCCAATGCAGGAATGACTTTTAAAGTAACTTGATTTATTGGCCAGTTCCACGGTGTTATTAATGCACACACACCTTTAGGCTCGTATATTATTCTTTGATTTTTTGCATGATCTCCCAAAGGTTTTTCGAATTCAAATTCTTTTAGATAACGAATAAATGATTTTGTATGACTCGCGCCAGTTCCTGTTTGTAGTTTTGACGCAAAGTCTTTTGGCGCTCCCATCTCTTGAATAATTGCATCTGTAATATCATTCCATCTTTTTTTATATAATGAATAAAAAACTTCTAATAATGACAATCTTTCTTCTTTAGAGGTAAATCCCCAGGTTTTAAAAGCTTCTTTAGCTGCTAAAACTGCATCATTGATATCCTCCTTACTGCCTAAAGAAATTACTGCACAATTTTTTTCTGTTGCTGGATTTATGACCTCAATATCTTTTGGGTTTTTTGGGGGAACCCATGAACCATTAATATAAAAATTTCTCTTTTCAATCATGCGCGCAAATTATCCTTTCTTTATGATTTTGCAAATAAATTTGTTAATTCATAAACAATTGTTGCTGCAGCTAGAGAGGTTACTTCTGCATGGTCATAAGCAGGCGCAACTTCAACTACATCTGCAGAAATCAAATTTAAGCCTGATAAACCCCTGAGGACGTTTACCATTTCTCTTGTGGTCATTCCTGCAATTTCAGGTGTTCCTGTGCCTGGTGCAAATGCTGGATCTAATACATCAATATCAATGGACAAATATAATGAATTATCACCTACTCTATTTTTTATTCTTTCAACGATTTTATCAATTCCTTCTGTTTGAAATTCGTCACAATGAATAATTTTAAATCCAAAGCTTTCATCATTTTTTATATCATCTCTGCTATAAAGTGGACCTCTTATACCTACATGCATAGAGGCATCATCTAAAAATAAATTTTCCTCTCGAGCTCTTCTAAATGGAGTGCCATGCGTATATGGTGCTCCAAAGTATGTATCCCAGGTATCTAAATGGGCATCAAAATGAACAAGTGATACTGGTCCATTATTTTTTTTATTGGCTGCTCTAAGTAAAGGCACAGCAATTGTGTGATCTCCTCCAAGGCTTATTATTCCTCCAACTTTATTTAATAAATCGGTTGCTCCTACTTCGATTTGTTTAATGGCTTCATCAATATTAAATGGATTGCAAGTAATGTCACCTGCATCTGCAACTTGTTGTACTTTGAATGGTTCTACATCATAATTAGGATGATAATTTGTCCTTAAATGCCTAGATGCTTGTCTAATACTTTGTGGTCCAAATCTTGCACCTGGTCTATAACTTGTTCCTGAATCAAATGGAACTCCGACAATAGCAACATCACAACTTTCTACATCTCTTAGCTCAGGTAATCTTGCAAATGTAGAAGGGCCCGCATATCTTGGCACTTTTGTGCCACTAACAGGCTGAATAGGTTTTTTAGACTTTGTCATTTTAGTAATAAGAATATTATTAGAATGATCCAGAAAAAGGGGTAATAGAAATATATGTATTTTTTTGCAAACATCTTAGGCACTGACTCATGATCTCTATT
>CABYFB010000024.1 GCA_902518165.1 uncultured Pelagibacteraceae bacterium | reverse complement strand
GCAGAAGGTAGAGTAACTTTAGTTCATCCATCTCAAAAAGCAGAGAATGGATTACCAATTGCTTAAATGCATCCAGAACTATTATCATTAAGTTTATTTTTTTTTGTTACCAGTTGCTCACCTGGCCCAAATAATATTGTTGCATCCCATTCAGGTTTTAATCATGGAGTAAAAAAAACGATACCTCTAATGTTAGGTGTTATATTCGGTTTTACCTCAATGCTATCTTTAGTTAATTTTGGGCTAATTAATGTTTTTAAATTATATCCAATAATTCAAAAGATTTTAGTTTTTACAGGGTCTGCATTTTTGGTTTATTTGGCTTACAGAATTTCATTTTCTAAATCATCAAATCAAAAAGAAAAATTAGAGCCTGTTAAATTTATAGAAACATTTCTTTTTCAATTCTTAAATCCTAAAGGAGTAATCGTTGCTATTATTGCAGTATCAACTTATATCGAATCTGGAGATAACTTTTTTACTTATTCTTTCTGGCTCCTAACTTCTGCCTTTTTCTTTGCTATATTTAGTATCTTATTTTGGACTTTAATTGGTAAATTTATGAGAAAATTCGCGACAAATGAGAAATTTATTAAATGGTTCAATTATGTTATGTCAGCGCTTTTATTAGGCTGCATAGCTACATTTTATTATTAAATATGAAACCAGGAGACAAAAACTCATTCAATTCGTTAACTAAAATTTCAGTTAACGGCAAAAGTTATAATTTTTACTCACTGAAAGAAGCTGAGAAAAATGGTTTAGCAGGTATATCAAAGCTTCCAAAGTCATTGAAAGTCTTACTTGAGAATTTGTTAAGATTTGAAGACGATATAACAGTTAATAAAAATCAAATTGAAGCTATTAAAGATTGGTTAAAATCTAAAAGTTCTAATACAGAAATTGCATATAGGCCTGCGAGAGTTTTACTTCAAGATTATACTGGAATTCCAGCGGTTGCAGATTTAGCTGCAATGAGAGAGGCTGTAAAAGAAAAAAATAAAGATCCAAGTACTATCAATCCATTATCATCAGTTGATTTGGTAATTGATCACTCTGTACAAGTAGATAAATTTGCGAATAAAAATTCATTAAAAGAAAATGTTGATATTGAATTTAATCGGAATGCTGAAAGATATTCTTTTCTCAAATGGGGGCAACAAGCATTCAATAATTTTAGAATAGTTCCACCGGGAACTGGAATATGTCATCAAGTTAATTTGGAATACC
Source organism: uncultured Pelagibacteraceae bacterium (assembly GCA_902518165.1). GTDB lineage: Bacteria > Pseudomonadota > Alphaproteobacteria > Pelagibacterales > Pelagibacteraceae > Pelagibacter. The sequence continues at coordinate 2,651 of CABYFB010000024.1, read as the reverse complement.
TTTCAAAAGTTGTTTGGAATGAAAAATATAAAGGTGAAGAATATATATTTCCAGATACTTTAGTTGGAACAGATAGTCATACAACTATGGTAAACGGCCTATCGGTTTTGGGCTGGGGCGTAGGCGGAATTGAAGCTGAAGCTGGAATGTTAGGTCAACCTATTTCGATGTTAATACCTGAAGTTATTGGGTTTGAAATGAAATCAAAAATGCCAGAAGGTACAACAGCAACTGATCTTGTTTTAACTGTAGTTAAAATGTTGAGAGACAAAGGAGTTGTGGGAAAGTTTGTCGAATTCTATGGTGAAGGACTAAAAAATCTGACTTTAGCAGATAGGGCTACCATAGCAAATATGGCACCTGAGTATGGTGCAACTTGTGGTTTTTTCCCAATAGATGACGAGACTTTAAAATATTTAAAATTCTCAGGAAGAGATGATCAAAATGTTGAAATTGTAAAACAGTATGCTCAAGAACAAGGACTTTGGGCAAGTTTAGATGTAGAGTTTACAGACACTCTATCTTTAGATATGTCAACTATAGTGCCGACTATTTCAGGACCAAAACGTCCCCAAGATAAAGTTTTGCTAACTAATGCATCATCAAATTTTAAAAAAGTGTTTTCAGAAGTTACTAAAAAAGAAGAGCCAAATATTTATAATGTTGAAAAAGAAGAATTTAAAATAACTGATGGTGATGTTTTAATTGCTGCAATCACTTCTTGCACTAATACCTCTAATCCAAGTGTACTAATTGGAGCAGGTTTGCTTGCAAAAAATGCAATTGAAAAAGGTTTAATGACTAAGCCCTGGGTGAAAACATCTTTAGCACCTGGATCTCAAGTAGTTACAGATTATTTAGAAAAAGCTGGGCTTAATATTTATTTAGATAAGTTAGGATTTAATTTAGTTGGTTATGGATGCACTACTTGTATTGGTAATTCAGGTCCATTAGCTGATAACATATCAGACTCCATAAAAAATAATAATATTTATGCTGTTTCAGTTTTATCTGGAAACAGAAACTTTGAAGGAAGAATTTCACCTCTAATAAAAGCAAACTATTTAGCATCTCCGCCATTAGTTGTTGCTTATGCAATAGCAGGAACTATGAGATTTGATTTGTATAAGGATCCGTTAGGCAAAGATAAAGATGGTAAAGATGTTTTTTTAAAAGATATATGGCCATCAAACAAAGAAATAGAAGAAACATTGAGAAATTCGTTAAATGCAGAAATGTTTATAAAAAGATACTCGAATGTTTCCCAAGGACCAGAACAATGGCAAAAAATTAAAACAGATGAAACCAATATTTATAATTGGGAAGACAATTCAACATATGTAAAAAAACCTCCATTTTTCGACAATCTTCCTGATAAACCAGAAGGATTTAAAGAAATTAAGGATGCAAGACCACTATTAATATTAGGTGATAGTATTACCACTGATCATATTTCACCTGCTGGATCAATTCAAAAAGATAGTCCGACTGGAGAATATTTTATGAAACATCAAATTCTTCCTAAAGACTATAATTCCTATGGAGCAAGAAGAGGCAATCATGAGGTTATGATGAGAGGGACTTTTGCTAATATAAGAATTAGAAATGAAATGGCTCCTGGTACTGAAGGTGGTTTTACAAAATTGTACCCTGAGGAAAAAGTAATGCCAGTTTATGATGCGGTTGTTGAATATAAAAAAAGAGGTACAGATTTAGTTGTAATTGGTGGTAAAGAGTATGGAACTGGTTCTTCAAGAGATTGGGCGGCTAAAGGAACTAAACTTTTAGGTATAAAAGCTGTTTTTGCAGAAAGTTTTGAGAGAATTCATAGATCAAATCTTATAGGAATGGGTATACTACCATTACAGTTTAAAGATGGAATAAATAGAACTAATCTAAAATTAGATGGCTCAGAACTATTTTCTATTATTGACTTAGAAAAAGGTATAGATCCTAGAGATGAAGTTGAGGTTGAAATCAAATATGTCTCTGGAGACATCAAGATAATTAAAATGTTAAGTAGAATAGATACTAAGAACGAATTAGAGTATTACAAAAATGGTGGAATTTTACAATATGTACTTAGGAACATGATTTAATGGATGAAGATATTGAAATAATAAATACCCAAACGCGTAATGAAAAAATTAAAAACTTTTTTATAAATAATAAAAATTCTTTAATTTCGATATTAGTCATAATTATCTTGGCTTTAATTGGCTACTTTTCTTTTGAAGAATATCAATCTAGCAAAAGAGAAAAATTAGCTGATAAATACGACTTAGCTGTAATAAGATATGAAGCTGATAATAAATATAATGTGATCCCAGATCTTAAAGAGGTGATTAATGCTAAAGACAAAACATATTCTCCTCTGGCTTTTTATTTTTTGCTAGATAACGATTTGATAAATTCTAAAGATGAAATTAACAATTATTTTGATATTTTAATTAATGATATTGGCTTGGATAAAAAGTTTAAAGAGCTAACCATCTTTAAAAAAGGCCTATATAATTCAGATTTTTCAGATGAAAATGAATTGTTAGCTATTTTTAATCCTTTAATTAAAGCGGATAGTATATGGAAACCACATAGTCTTTATATTATGGCTGAATATTATTTATCAAAAAATCAAATGCAAAAATCAAAAG
>CABYFB010000023.1 GCA_902518165.1 uncultured Pelagibacteraceae bacterium | reverse complement strand
ATAAATCCTAATTTTTTCTTCATTTGATTTGACCATTCAACTAACAATCTATCTGCAGTTAAACCTATAAATGCGACACACAATCCTATTATTAAACCTTTGCCCCCATCACTAAAGGACAATGCCCTAAATATTTCTTGCGACAAGTCAACAGTTCCAATAAATCCAGCTATCATTACCATAAATAAAGCAAACATTAATGTTTGATTTGCTCCTAGTATAATTTCTGGAAAAGCTAAAGGCATTTTTACTTTCCATAATAATTGTCTTTCTGTACATCCAGAGGTTATAGATGCCTCAATAATTTGTTGTGGAACATTTCTTAATCCAAAAACAGTATATCTTATCATTGGTATCGAGGAATATATTACTATTGCAAATATTGCTGAAACATCACTTATTTGAAATAGCATTATTGCTGGAAGTAGGTAAATAAATGATGGGAATGTTTGAAAAATATCACAAATATTTAAAACTAACTTCGTTCTGCTCTCTTTCTTTGATGCCCATATCCCTAAAGGAATTCCAATAAGTGCACAAATTACTAATGATGCAAATACCATATACAAAGTAATCATTGCTCTTACCCAATAACCTGATGATGCTATAAAAAATACGAATAACATAACTGTTAATGCTAGTCTCATTTTACCAAGCTTCCACCCAATTGCTCCGACAAATAAAATTACTCCAGTCCATGGCATAGATTGAAATACAGCTTTAAGAGGCATCAAAAAATATATTAACATCCAATCTCTAAATATTCCTAACGGTACAAACAAAGATCTTGTAAATGATTTAATGGCATTATCTAAATATACAGATGCTGAAACCGTTAACTCCTTTGGATATTCATTAAAAAATGGAAAAAGAAAAACTAAGATAGAGCAAATTATAATTGCAAAAAAAGTTGCACACAAATATGGATTTCTCTTTACAAAATTTCCCTCTCTTCTCTCTGGTTCTTTTAATGCTAAAGCTTGACTATACCTATCAAGTGTAATTGCGATCAAAACAACTGCAACACCAATTTCAAAAGCCTCACCTAACCTTAAGCCTTGCAATCTAATCAACAAGTCATGGCCTAAACCAGGTTGTCCAATAAATGCAGCTATAACTATCATTGCAAGACATTGCATAATAACTTGATTTATTCCCAACATAATTGGAGATCTAGCTGCAGGGATTTCAACTTTGAACAGCATTTGCCACTTTGTGCAACCAGCCATTATCCCAGCTTCTTTTATTTCTTGTGATATATTTTGTAATCCTAAAATAGTTAATCTAGCCATTGGTGGAAAAGCAAATATTACGGTTGCAATAACTCCAGCTTTAGTCCCTATTCCAACAAATATAACTACCAGTATTAAATAAGAAAAATGAGGTAAAGATTGTAAAATATTTAACATTGGCCATAAAAAGTTTGCAAATCTTTTTCTCTTGACCGCAAGTATACCCAAACACAATCCTATTAATGCAGCCAAAGGTGCAGAGACAGAAATAGCTGCTAAAGATTTCATTGATAGTTCCCATATTCCCCGTTTACTAAATAATATTAAGTACGCAAAACATGTTCCCCCCAACAATGCTAATCTCCAACCTCTCAAATAAAAACCTAAAATCACTGTAAGAGTTATTATAAATATCCACGGCAAGGGTCCTATTTCGTAGCTTGGAAAACCTTTGTGCAAGACAGCTTCTGTAAAATCTAAAAATTTATCGACGTAGTTTGCTATACCTCTTGTGAAATCTCTAAAAGTAAACAATCCGAAGATTTCATACTTTCTTAGAAATTGAATTAATGCGTTTGTCCAATCTACAAAAGGTATAAATCCATCTATTGATCCGCACCCTCCCAAGCAACTTTTTGGAGGTATATAAGCCCAATGTGGTGTTTTAGATGAAATCGTATAATTAGGAACAATATAACGGAGCAACCATAACAAAAAGAATGGTCCAAAAATAAATAAAAATTTTCCTTTAAAAATGGTTTTAATTTTATTCATTCTTATCTTCTGCAAATAAAGCTTTGATTATTTCTTTTTTGCTTAATGAACCAATAACTTTTTTATTTTCATCAATAACAGAGTAAGATCCTTCGGATTTTAAAACTTTTGATGCGATTTTTTCAATCTTTTCTTTACAGTTAACAGTATTATCATAGAGTTTTTTATCCTCATTATTCATAACACTTTCAGCGTTTAATAACTTAGATCTAGGAATATCTTTTGTAAATTCTGCAACATAATCAGTAGCTGGTTTTGTGATTAATTCTTCAGGAGTGCCTACTTGGACTATTAATCCTTCATACATTATTGCTATTCTATCTGCCAATCGTATAGCTTCATCAAAATCATGGGTTATAAAAACAATTGTCTTTTTAAGCATATTTTGAAGTCTCAAAAACTCGTTTTGCATCTCTTTTCTAATCAATGGATCTAAAGCTGAAAAAGGTTCATCTAAAAACCAAACATCTGGTTCAACCGCTAAAGATCTTGCTAGACCAACTCTTTGTTGTTGACCTCCTGAAAGTTCTCTAGGATAATATTTTTCTCTACCCTCAAGACCAACTAATTTAATGACCTCTTTTGCTCTATCTTCTCTTTTAATAGGCTCTATTCCTTGCACCTCTAAAGGAAATGCAACATTTTGTAAAACTGTTCTGTGAGGTAATAAAGCAAAATGCTGAAATACCATTCCCATTTTATGTCTTCTTATTTCGATTAACTCTTTATCGCTAGCTTTTAATAAATCTTTACCCTCAAAAAAAACTTGACCATCAGTTGGTTGAATAAGTTTAGACATACATCTTAATAATGTTGACTTACCAGATCCACTCAACCCCATAATAACCAATATTTCTCCAGTTTTTACATCGATAGATGCATCTCTAACCGCAGGTATATATTTATTTGATTTTAGTTGTTCAGTTGATGGATTATTATTATTTTCTTTTAAAAACTTTTCTGGATTTTCTCCATATAATTTCCAAATATTTGAACATGAAATTTTGATTTGATCATCCATAATAAAAAAATTTAAGAGAGCTTAACATAAAATAAAAAAAAAACGAACCGACTTAAGATTATGTCGGTTCGTTTATAAATAGATTAGAAATTATTTAATCCAATTGCTCCATTTAGATTTGTGTTCATCTAACCATTTTTGAGCAGCTGCTGATACTTCTAAACCATCTGTGTCCTTGTAGTTCGCCATTTTGTCAATGTCTGGACCAGTAAAATTCATCTGTTTCAACAACTTATATCCCGCAGGATGATTTTTTTTGAAATCAGCATTGACTGCTAATTTTAAATAACCACTTGCTGGGTTTCCACAATCATAAAGTGCAGTTTTATTGATTCCCCATGAAGGATCCTTTGTACAAGCTGGATCATGTTTAGGAAACTCAACAAACTTACCTGGATATTTTGCACCGATGAAATTTGGTGACCAGTTAAAAACAACTACAGCTTTTCCTTGCGCTACACCTGCATCTAATTCAGCCCAAATTGCATCTGCAGAACCTGCATTTTTAACCATGAAGTTCATTCCTAGAGCCTCAACTTTTTCAGCATCATGTTTTAACCAATCAACAGGACCACCGATAAACACTCCCTTACCTCCAGAGTCTGCTCTTGCAAAAAGATCTGCACATTTATTTAGAGCTTTCCAATCTGGTAGACCAGGACAAAGTTTTTCAACATGGTTTGGATACCACCAGTCCTCTCTAGTTACAGCATCGTGAGTAAGAATTTCTTCAATTCCACCACCAGCTTTTGCTTTTTCATAAGATGCTCCAAACGCACCTTCCCAAATTTCATGAACTAGATCAATGTCACCGTCTGCCATTGCTTGGTATACTGCTTGTGAGTCCATATTAATATACTCTACTTTCTCACCTACCATTTTAAGCAATTCACCAACAACTTCAGCTCCAACTAATTGACTTGACCAATTGTGTGTTGGGATTTTAACAACTCCGCTTTTATCTGCATTCGCACCTGTAAAACTTAGAGCAAATGTAATCAAAAAAGCAGAAATTATTGATAAAAGTTTCTTCATTTATTTCTCCTCTCTTAATATATTA
>CABYFB010000022.1 GCA_902518165.1 uncultured Pelagibacteraceae bacterium | reverse complement strand
TTCACCATTTTCATCAAGTTTTATTTCTGAAGCTCTAATTCCAAAATTATAATCTTTATCTTCTAAATTCTTAAAATGATTTGGAATTTCTAAAGAAATATTTTCAAAGTTCAGATTTTTTGAATTTTTTGAACCCTTCAGAACATTCATTGGTGGATCATTTGATATTTCTGCAACTTTTAAATTAGATGGATTTTCAAAAATCTCTTTGGCAGGCCCTTTTTGTAATACCCTTCCTTCATCTAAAACAATTACTTCTCCATTTAGTTCCATTACTTCTTGAGGATCTGTTGTTGAGTAAATTAATATTGTATCTTGGGAAAGTCCTTCTGAGAATATTCTTTTAAATTCTTCTCTTAATTGTTCTCTTAGTTTATAATCTAAATTAACTAACGGTTCGTCTAGCAACAAATTTTTGCTTTTTTTGCAAGTGATCTTGCAAGTGCAACCCTTTGTTGCTGTCCACCAGATAATTCCTGAATTTTTCTATTTTCAAATCCAACTAATCCAACAGTTTTTAGAGCTTCATCTACATCCTTTTTTATTTGCCCAGGACTTAATTTTCTTTGTTCTAATGGAAAAGTTATATTTTCATAAACATTTAAATGAGGGTAATTAATAAATTGTTGATAGACCATAGCAACATTTCTTTCCCAAACTGGTATTTTAATAAAGTCTTTTTCCTCAAAAGAAATTGAGCCTTGATCTGGATTTAATAATCCTGCAATTGTTTTTAAAAGAGTCGTTTTGCCAGATAAAGTTCTGCCTAAAATAGTATACAAATTACCTTTTTTAAAATTAAACGAGACATCGTTTAAATGAAATTGCTCATCAGGTTTATAAGAAATTTTCTCTCCAATTAAATTCATTATTTTAATGCTCCTGATAAATTTCCTTTTGATAGATATCTCTCAACTATGAATGCAACGATTATTAATGGTGCAACTGAAACCAATGCAGATGCCGAGAGGCTCCACCATGGTGTTATTGATGAATTAAGTGCAACGACTTTTACAGGTAACAATTGTACTTCAGTAAATGTTAAAATAAATGCAAAAAAGAAATCTATCCATCCAAAAATAATACAAAACATTCCTGCAACAATTAAACCAGGTATTGAATTTGGTAAAACAACTTTATAGAAAGCTTGATAGGGATTACACCCATCAATCAATGCAGTCTCATCTAATTCTTTTGGAACTCTATTAAAAAAATCTACCATTATCCAAACAGCAATTGGCATCAATAAAACGATATATACGACCACTAGACCTAATAAACTATCAAGCAATCCTATTGTGCTTAGAAAAATAAAGAAAGGAATTGATAATACAATTGGAGGCATGATTCTTTGTGATATGAAGAAAAAAGTAATATCGTTGTTTCTTACAAATCCGGCTTTAAAGGTAAATCTTGATAGTGCATAAGCAGCAAGAGTACCAAGAACAATACTTATTAAACTAGCAGTACAGGTTACAAAAATACTATTAAAATAAGGCTCAACAATATCTACCCCGCCTTTCGCAGGAGACTTAATTAAAACTCTCCAACCCTCCAATGTTGGTTCGAAATCTAACCAAGGAATATAAGTTACTTTACTATTTACAGATTGGAAGTCTTTAAAAGATGTTGATACAGCCCACAGAAATGGCGCAACAACAAATACAGTCCAAAATGTAATAAAGAAATATTTAAGAAAAGTGTAAAGTTTGCTCATAGTTATTCTTTGATCATTAATTTGGTTAAAACTTTAGCTATTATCGTTAAACTGATAATCATTATGACAAGATAAGTGAAAGATAAGGTTGCTGCATAACCCATCTGAAATTCTCTTAATCCTTTAATATAAATATAAAAACTTGACGTCTCAGTTGCAGTACCTGGTCCTCCTGAAGTCAAAACAAATACTGTATCCATTATTTTTGAAGCCTCTATAAGTCTTATTATTATTGCTCCAATTGATATTGGAGCCATCAAAGGAAAAGTTACATAAACAAATTTTCTAAATGGACTTGCTCCATCTATAGCGGCTGCCAAAAAGGGTTCTTTTGGAAGTGACAAAAGTCCAGCTAGTAACAGTAAAAACATAAAAGGTGTCCATTGCCAAACCTCAACAATTATAACAGTAAACTTCGCAATAACTGGATCACTCAACCATAAAATAGGTTTTACTCCTAATCCACCTAACAAATCATTTACAGGACCTAGCGATTCATGAAAAAATGTTCTCCAAATAACCGTCATTATTACTGGAGTTGTCATCATGGGTACTAGAAAAATTACTCTAAAAAATCTTTTAAATTTTATTTCTCTCCAAACCATCATCGCTAGAGCAAATCCGATAACATATTGAAGAATAACTGTGGTAACAGATAAAAAACTTAACCTAAAAAAAGACTCCCAAAACCTCGGGTCATCAGTAAATAACCTTATATAATTCGTAATACCTATGAAATTCATTTCTGGTGTATAACTATTCCATCCAGAAAGACTTAATCTAATAGTAAAAATAATTGGAAAGATTAAAATTCCAATAAGTACAAACAATCCTGGGAATAAAAAAACAAACTTGTGTTTAAAATTCATAATTTGGATTATTTTAAAATGGGGCCGTTAAAAAACGGCCACAAGTTTTACAAAATTATTGCTTATTATCTTCCATTGCTACACCAACAGCATAGGCTTTTCTCACGTTATCTTTTCCTACTCTGTTAAGTATATCTTCCCACTGTTTAGCAGCTTCGTCTAAAGCAGCTTGTGGAGATAATTGACCAGCTAATGCTTTTGCAGCAGCAGTAGCCAATGCAGCATTAAACTCAAAAGTTCCAGGAACTCTTAATGGAAATACTCTATTTTTACTTTGTTCCATTTGTGCAAGAGTATCAACATATGATTGAGCAATATCTTTATCCCAACCAATTTGTGTCCATACATCAACTTTAAAGTCATCATTTCTAAATGGGTTTACACCAAATCTACCAATTCCAATGTCTGCTTGGTGGTTAGCTTCGTTAGCAAAGAAACATAGGTAATCGAAAGCCATTTCTTTCTCTTTACTTTTCTTAGCTACTCCAACTGCCCATCCCCATACGAAGAAAGGAGCTTGGTTAAAGCCTTCATCCCAAGAGTTAGTTTTTCTATTCCAAACTTTCATTGCTCCTGGTAACTGTGCAGCACCAACTTTATTGTTTATTGGACTATCTGGTTGCATAGCAGCAACAAATGCATCATCCCATGAAAAACTAAACAAAGTTTGTCCTCCACCAAATGATCCAATTTCATCACCTAAACCAAAATTTATTCCTCCCGGAGGAACATATTTAGTTGCCTCAACCCAGTCAGTTAAAGCTTCAACAAAACCTGGATTGTTAATTAGTGGTTTCATAGTTTCTAAATCAAAGAAAAAACCACCAGGTGTTTTAGGATTTTTTGAGTAGGCAGCAGATCTTGAATAGAAAGCAGCATACATTAGATCGTCTTTTTTCATTACTTCAGCAGATCCGTATTCTTTCTCGCCATCTCCATCCCAGTCCCAATTATTAAAGTAAGCTGCCATTTCTCCATACTCTTTCCAAGTTTGAGGAACTCTTAGTTCTTTACCAGTAGCTTCCTTATATTGTTTTTGGTACTCAGGATTATCAATTACATCTTTTCTATATTTTAGATAATGTCTGTCTCCATCAACCGGAAACTGATACATAACACCATCCCAAGATGCTACACCAATGTGAGACGGAGTTACGTCTTTCATTTGTTTCATCTCAACGTATTTCTTTGGAACTGGCTCTAAGTATCTTCTCCAGTCGTTAATGAAGTTTGAAAATCCAAAAACGATGTCATATGGAGCTTGTCCAGCTTGAAATGGTACCATTGCTTTCGCATATAAGTCACCTGCTGGTGTATGAGTAACATCAACTTTTGCTCCAGTAAGTTTAGCGAACTGCTCAGCATGTAGAGCTGTTGGCTCTCCCATGACTGGTACAGCATGTGTATTAATCTTAAGCGTCTTGCCTTTATAGTTTTTCTTAGACATAGACTCGTAAGAACAATCACCAGGAATATCCCCAGTTGCTTTGATATGTGGAAACTGATCACTCCACTTATCAGCATACGCAACAGGACTAAATACCAACAAAGCTGATATTAGAGCGGTTACGCAAGTTTTTATTGTCTTCATCTTTTTTCCTCTCTTTGTTGTTAATTATGGAACTAACACTGCACGACCTTTAATCTTACCATCATTTAAATCATGTAGTGCTTTATTAGCTTCTTCAAGTTTGTATTCTTTCATTGAAAGTTTTACTAAACCTTTATCTGCTAGTTCCATTAATTCATATAATTCAGCCCATGTACCTACTAAGCTTCCAACTATACTTTTTTCTTGATCGATCATATCAATCGCCAAAACTCTTATTTCTTCTCCGTAACCTACAATATAGAAAGTCCCAGTTGCTTTGGTCATTTTAATTCCCATTGGC
>CABYFB010000021.1 GCA_902518165.1 uncultured Pelagibacteraceae bacterium | reverse complement strand
GTTTGTTAGGACACAACGCTATTTTTACTCCAGAAGTTATGGACGACATTCATATCAAAGCCGAATTAGGAAGATACAGAATGAGAGGAATGGCTTTGATGAAAAAGATACCTACTTTTGATGATCTAGTTTTCTTGCCAGGAACATTAACAAGATTTGTTATTGAAGGTTACAGAGAAAAATGTGAGACCAAAACTATTATTGGTCCAAGATGTGAAAATCCAATTGAGCTTGATATTCCAGTTTACATTACGGGAATGAGTTTTGGAGCTTTATCTTATGAAGCAAAAACTGCATTAGCTAGAGGTGCTACAATGGCTGGTAGCGCAACATGTTCTGGTGAAGGTGGAATGATACCAGATGAAAGAAGATATTCAGAAAAATGGTTTTATCAGTGCATACAATCAAGATATGGTTTTAACCCACACCATGCACAACTAGCTGATGGAATTGAGGTATTTATTGGACAAGGACAAAAAGTTGGAATGGGTGGTCATTTGATGGGTCAAAAAGTTACTGACCAAGTTGCAGAAATGAGATCGCTACCTGCAGGTATAGATCAAAGATCTCCAGCAAGACATCCAGATTGGCTGGGTCCAGATGATTTAGCTTTAAAAGTTCAAGAGCTTAGAGAATTAACGAAAAACAAAGTGCCAATTCAATTAAAACTTGGAGCAGCTAAAGTGTATGATGATGTAAGGATGGCAGCAAAATGTGATCCAGATTCAATTTATCTTGATGGAATGGAGGGTTCAACAGGTGCTGGGCCACACATTGCAGCTGCAAACACAGGTATCCCAGGAATTGCTGGAATTAGAGAAGCAAGAAGAGCTTTGGATGATGTAGGTAAAACTGGAAAAGTAACTTTAATTTATGCAGGTGGTGTTAGAGATGGAGCAGATATGGCTAAAGCTTTAGCACTTGGTGCAGACGCAATTGCAATCGGAACAGGTGCAATGGTGGCTTTAAATTGCAACAAGGAAATACCAGAATCTAACTTTGAAAAAGAAATGGGTGTTCCCGCAGGTCATTGCTATCACTGTCACACGGGTAGATGTCCGGTAGGAGTTGCTACTCAAGATCCAAAATTAAGAAAAAGATTAAATCCTGATGACGCAGCATTAAGAGTATACAATTATTTGCATGCAATGACATTGGAGGCTCAATTATTAGCTAGAGCATGTGGAAAAACAAATATTCACTCGCTAGAGCCAGAAGATATGGCTGCATTAACAATGGAGGCTTCTGCTTTAGCTAAAGTGCCTCTTGCAGGAACAAATCATACAGTAGGAGTTAAAGATTTCCATAAAATCTAATAGCAAATATGCCAAAGAAAAAAAGTAAGAAAAAAGTCAAATCAAAAGAGATCAAAGGTCAATTAGGTAAGAAAAAAGAGACTGCTAGAGAAAAAATGATTGGCCAAACAATTGGCTATCGATATGACGTTAATCTTTTGCCTGACTATAGTCGACTCACTCCATTTTTAAAAAAATATATAGAAGCTATGGGTTGGGATGATCTTAATTGGTTAGAAGATGTTCATATGGGATATGAAGAAAATAGACCTGCTGTATTCGATAGAAATGCTAACGGTTGGGTAACGATACCAAGTAAAATAAAATTACCTAATAATCAGCAGGATAGAGATATGATAGCTAGAGAATTATTGGTAAAGTTTCAAATGTCCCCGAATCATCCTCTGGTTGACCTTAAAAAAGCATATTTAAAATTCTAATTTCAATTTCAAGTTGATAAAATAATTATTAACTTCTACTTTTTATAAATAAAATAAAATTGTCAGCGTAAAAAAAATTTCATAGAGTCTGTTAACTATTAATAGGAGAGAGAAATATGACTGATCAATTAGGTGCTCTCACAACCTTATTTACAGAATTTTACTATTGGGTAACTGTGGTTCTTATGTTTTTGATCCACGTGGGTTTCTGTATGTATGAAGTTGGGGCATCTCGTTACAAACATCACCAACACACTCTTATGAAAAATACAATGCTGATACCACTGGTAACAGTCACATGGTTTTTCTTTGGTTGGTGGATATACTGGGCATTTCCAACAGGACCCGGATTAGCTCCCTCGATTATGACCGAAAGTACTGGTCTAGTTCTTGGAGGTGGATTTGGTGGAAATGATCTTGCTAATCCTACAAATGCATTGATGGCCGTAAATCTTAATGATCATATAATGGGTGTCTTCTGGGCAGCCTTTTTATTATTTTCATGGACTGCAGCTTCAATTGTATCTGGAGCGGTTATTGAAAGGATAACTACTTTTGCATTTGGAATACTTGCAATTGCAATTGGATCTGTTTTCTGGACAATAGATGCTTCATGGGGATGGCATTTTGATGGATGGATGTTAAAAATATTAGGATATCACGATGCTTATGCTTCCGGAGTAATTCACGCAATTGCCGGAGGTTTTGCCTTAGGTGTTCTAATTGTTTTAGGACCAAGAATTGGAAAATTTTCATCTAGCGGAGAACCAAGAAACATTGGGCCAAGAAATCCTTGGTTAGTGACTGTTGGATTATTTTTAATCTACACAGGTTTTTGGGGTTTTTACGCAGCATGTAATGTACCAATATATGATCTTGGACCAGAGTATGGTATGGAAGGTGTAACTTTCTTTACCGCAACTAACATCTACCTTACACCTACAACACTCAGCGGGATAACGATGAACTTTTTAATGTCGTTATCTGGAGGTTTGTTGGCTGGATATGTAATATCAAAGGGAGATCCTTTCTGGACTTATTCATCAGGACTTGCAGGCATAATATGTGCATCTGCGGGTAATGATTTATATCATCCAATACAATCAATGATAATCGGTATGATAGGAGTAGTTATAGCTTACAAAATGCATTACTGGGTCGAGAAAAAATATAAAATCGACGATGCAGTTGGAGCAGTAGCTGTTCATGGTTATGCTGGATTTGTTGGTCTTGTAATATGTGGTTTCGTTTTAAATGGTTATCCTTCATCTGGATACAGTGTTGGAGCTATGTGGGACGGAACTAATTATGCAGCAATTAATCCACTAGGAATGTTTATCGGAGCAATAATAATGTTTTTTGTTTTAGGTATGCTTCCTGGATATATAATTGCAAAAGTTCTTAATGGAATGGGTAAATTAAGAATACCTAAAGAAGTAGAACTTGCAGGACTTGACTATACAATAATGGAGGAGGCTAAAGAAGACGAAAAAGCTGTAGCCTCGGCCAGTAGATAAAGGAGGTATGTAAATGGCAACAGTATCAAATTGGATAGATCATTTAAGTGCCTCTGAGGTACAAGGATCTGTCTATCCAGGAGTTGGTTCAGAAGGAGTGCTTGTAATAATAGCAATTCTTATTTGGGTTGGCTGGCATGTAATTTCATCTAAACAAGAAGATGGAAAGATGAATGAGATTGTCAGAAAAAGACCTAGTTCTAACGACTGGAAGAGTAATATAACAGACGGTTAAAACTTTAAAGAGGGCACATGAAATATTGTGCCCTCTTTTTTTTTAATGCAAAATTCTGAAGAAAATAATCAAAACGAAAATAAAACTCCTAGCAAAATGGCACGTCTTGCATGGCCAAAAGCAAAGTATGGAGTAATTATAGCGATATTAATTATTATCGGTGTAAATTTAATTTATTACAAAGATTTCTTTTTATCATTTTTTAAATAATTGTGTTACGTTATTAGATGGCAAAAAATTTATTTAAAATTTCAAAACAAAAAAAAATTAAATATTTTTTGATAAGTTTTGTAGATTTATTTGGTGTCTTAAGATCAAAATTGGTTCCTGCTCATGCAATTAAAGATATGCAAGTAAATGGTGCTGGATTCGCTGGATTTGCAGCCTGGCTAGATATGACACCAGCTGATTCTGATATGTTTGCAATACCTGATCCTGACAGTTTAATTCAACTACCATGGAATAAAGAAGTTGGTTGGTTGGCTTCAGATTTATGGATGAATGGTAAACCAGTCGATGCTTCACCAAGGGTGATGTTAAAAAAACAAATAAAAAAATTATCTGAATTGGGATATAGCATGAAGTCAGGTGTGGAGTGTGAGTATTTTTTGATTTCTCCTGATGGGAACGCAATTGCAGATAACAGAGATACTCAATCTAAACCTTGTTATGACCAGTCTTCATTAATGAGAAGATATGAGCTTATAAAAGAAATATGTGATTGTATGATTGAAATGGGATGGGGTCCTTATCAAAATGACCACGAAGATGCTAACGGGCAATTTGAAATGAATTGGGATTATTCAGATTGTCTAAAAACTGCTGATAGACATACTTTTTTTAAATTTATGGTTAAAGCTATTGCAGAAAAGCATGATTTGAGAGCAACATTTATGCCAAAACCTTTTGAAAATTTAACTGGTAATGGATGTCATGCACATATTTCTTTATGGAAAGGAAAGAAAAATATCTTTCTTGATAAACATGATAAGCTTGGGCTAAGCAAGACAGCTTATAACTTTTTAGGAGGCATCATGAAACATGCTTCATCCTTATCTACTTTTTTTAATCCAACAATAAATAGTTACAGAAGAATAAATGCTGCACCAACAAAATCTGGTGCCACATGGTCTCCAAGCAGTATATCATATACAGGAAATAACCGTACACATATGATAAGGGTTCCTGATCCGGGAAGATTTGAATTAAGACTTATGGATGGATCCGCAAATCCTTATTTACTTCAAGCTAGTGTATTAGCTGCAGGAATAGAGGGATTAAGTAAAAGAATTAATCCTGGCAAACCTCTTTTTTGTAATATGTATGAGGATTATAAAAAATATCCAAACCTTTCTAAATTACCAAATGAACTAAAAGATTCTCTTGATAAAATTGAAAATAATAAAGAAATGAATAAAGCATTTGGAAAAGAAGTAATTAAAAGTTATGTCAAGTTGAGGACTTCGGAATTAAAAGATTTTAATGATAACGAAAAATTTGATAAGTCCAAACCAATTACAAAATGGGAAAGACAGAATACTCTAGACTGTTAAAGTGAAAAGCTTTGATAGTTATAGAAAATGGAAATATACAAAATTTTTATCTAATAAAAATTATAGTTTTAATCGAAAT
>CABYFB010000020.1 GCA_902518165.1 uncultured Pelagibacteraceae bacterium | reverse complement strand
AAATCATGATCGCTTTTGTCACTACAATATTTTTCTAAGTTACATTCAATTGGATTATTTTCTTTTGTAAAATCATTTCCATATGACATTAATCCTGCTTCTATTCTGTCAATTAAATTTGGGCATCCTGGAGCAATGTTAAATTCTTTCCCCGCTTTCCATATTATATCCCAAATTTTTTCTCCCATTTCATTTTTGTCGAAGTAATCTTCAAAGCATTTAAAATAAATCTCAAATCCATCTTGTTTGCTGTATCCTGATCTTGCAATAACTTGTTTAGTTCCTAAAAAATCAAATATTCTAAAATTAAAAAATTTTAATTTTCTAATATCTTCTCCAAATATTGATGCCATCAAATCTTCAGACTTTGGACCTTGTACTGCAAGAGGATATACATCTGGTTCTGTTATGCTAACATTTAGATTTAAACCAACTGCAATACCTTTTGCCCAAAGCAATACATCAGAATCTGCTATTGAAATCCAAAACATATCATCATCTAACTTTAACAACACTGGATCATTTATCATTCCAGCATTTTCATCTATCATAGGAATATAAAGACATTTTCCAGTCTCCATATTTTTTAAAGATCTTGGCGTCATTTTTTGTACTAATAAACTAGCGTCTGGACCTGATATCTGAACTTGTCTTTGACAAGA
Organism: uncultured Pelagibacteraceae bacterium; assembly: GCA_902518165.1. Lineage (GTDB taxonomy): Bacteria > Pseudomonadota > Alphaproteobacteria > Pelagibacterales > Pelagibacteraceae > Pelagibacter. The sequence continues at coordinate 5,246 of CABYFB010000020.1, read as the reverse complement.
AACATCCCATAGCTGAACATGCTCATTTAAATGCCAATAATCATCCTCAACAGATTTCTGAAATCTTTTTGGTAAGAGCATATGATTTACAACAGTAAAATCAGTTACACCACATTCTTCAACTCTCTTGGTGTAAGGAGTTCTTCTTATTCTCCTAGACATATTTAGTTTTGTACTAATTTTGCTTTGTATCAACGAAGCCATATATTATTTTGACCACCAAACTGTATAGCTGTTAGGAGAAATTATTATTGGCAAGTGATAATTTTTTTTATTATCAGTCATTTTAAATTTTACGACTATTTCACCCACAATTTTTTTCTTTTTAAAGTATCTTTTAATATCACAAATCATTTCATAATCGCATTTACAATCTTTTTTGCTAAGATTGAAATACTGATTAATCCTACCATTTCCATCAGTCTTTGTATTCAAAAAAAGCTTTTTTAATTTTGAGGATTGTATTTGATAAATCTTTACTTTGACGTTACTTGCATGAGTTCCATCAGAACCATTCAATAAATGTGAGCTAAATTTTGCCATTTTACTCTATTGAAGATTTCTCTCTCTTGCTGGCCACAGCAGCAACAATTGGACTTAATACTGGTTTAGCTTTTACATTTACACAAGCAGTTTTACCACTCGCAATAGCTCTTTTTAATGCTGGACCCAATTCTTCTCTTTTCGTTACTAATTCTCCATGACCCCCAAAACCTTCAAATATACTGTGGAAAGGTATATCTCTAAAATCTGTTGCAACTCTTTTTCCGCTTTCAAATAGCCTTTCTTGTTGTTGACCAATTGATGCTAAGCCACCATTATTGTCAATAACAACAACGATTGGTTTCTTTTCAAAAAATGCAGTTTCTATAGACATGCCTCCTGATAAAAAGGCACCATCTCCACTAATTAAAATTACATTCGATTTAGGGTTATTATTTTTTGCAGACAATGCAAATGATACACCAACACCCAGCATACTAAATGTGCCAGGATGTAAAATTCCACCCAATTTTTTTCCTTGAGCTCCAGCTAAATTTATTGCGATCTCCGACCAGAAATGAGTATTTCCTCCATCAATTACAAGCCAATCTTTCTCATTCATTGCGTCTTGAACATCTAACGCTAATTGTAGCGGATGAATTTTTCCACCATTTTTTTTGGCTTTATCCGCTTCAATTTTTAAATCATTTAAAGATTTATCCACCCAATCTTTTTTTCTATTTTTATTATCTTGAAACCAACTATTTCCTAAATTCCATTTATTATTTTTCTTTAAATTACATAGAGTATCTAAAAATACTCCTGGATCACATAAAAGGTTATGATCAGCAGCTCTATTAAACTCAATTTCTTCATGGGAACCATTAATACAAACTAAAGTTGTTGTTTTTGGAATGAAAGGAGGGTTACCAAAATTCATTTGGTTATCTAATCTTGCACCAATCATCAAAACTAAGTCTGAATTATGTAATGCAAATTCCGAGGGTGGATATTGGTGAATATCTGCTAAACCCATATATGCATTTGCCTCTTCTCCCAAAAGTTTTTGATGGTATGGCACATTAAAAACTGGAATATTTAAACTTTCACCCGCAGTCTCTAAATTTTTTTCTGAGTTTGACCACCAAACACCATGTCCTCCAATTATGATAGGTTTTTTTGCATTACATGCTAGCTCCAGTATTTTTGATAGAGCATTTGGATCTGGCCATGCTTTAGCAACTGGCTTTGCTTTATGTGAAAATGGTCTTTCTTCCAGTCCAACATTTTCTTCAAATGAAGAAAACATTATATCTACTGGTAAACTTAGATGAACAGCTCCAGGATATCCATTCGTTGCAATTCTGTAAGCTTTATCAACAAATTCTCTAATTCTTGTTCCATCTGTAATGCTTGCACTATATTTTGTAAGAGGAGCAGCTATTGAAACATCATCAATTTCTTTAAAGCCACCAGAACCTTGTCTTTTTAAACTACTTGATCCAGTTATATAAATTATCGGTGTTCTTTCTCCCCATGCTTCCATCATGGATGGCACTGCATTTGCAAAACCTTCTGGCCCAACCAAACATACAGATGGTTTTCTTGTAATTCTTGTGTGTCCATCTGCTAAGTGTCCAGCTATTTGTTCATGAGGACAGTTAACTACATCAATTTGACATTCCATGAAACCTTCAATTGCGGGATTACAAAACCCACCAGATAGAGTGAAAACTTTATTAATACCTTTATCTTTTAATGCTCTTGCAATTAATGCTCCGCCTCTTATTTTTTTTTCCATATCAGTATGTTGTATTCATAAAAAGTTTCTGTTCAATTATATCAGAAGAAACTTCATTAATATCATTTAATCCAACCAAACCTAGTGTTGTGCTAGTTTCTTCTTTAATTATGTCTATAATTCTTCTTAGCCCACTGGCTCCGTCAGCACCCATCGCATACATTACAGGTCTTCCAATCATTGAAAAATCTGCTCCTAAAGCTAATGATCTTACAATATCGCTTCCACTTCTTATTCCACTATCAAAAATAATTGGAAAATTATTTCCTACTGCCTCTCTAATAAAAGGTAGAATATTTATTGCTGCTGAAGCACTATCTAATTGTCTACCTCCATGATTTGAAACTTGAATAGCATCAGCGCCCATTTCTTTAATTTTAACTGCATCATCAGATGACATGACACCTTTTACAATTAATTTGCCTTTCCACTTATTTCTTACTCTTTTTAAAGTTTCCCAATCTGTTTTTCCTCTACTTTCTTTTCTTTTAAAAATACCTTTTCCACTTTTTGAAGTTTCGTAGTTCATTGGCTTTGGTATTCCATTAAGTAATGTAGATATTGACCAAACTGGATGAGTTGCAAAATCAAAAAATTGTTTAGGTCCAATTTTAAATGGATATGAAAATCCATTTTTATCATCTCTAGTTCTCCTAGATAAAACTGGAACATCAACAGTAAGTATAGCAACTTCATAACCAGTTTTTTCTGCTCTATCGAGCAATTCCATGACAAAAGCTTCATCCTGAAAAATATAAAGTTGAAGCCATGAATGACCTTCTGAAAGCTCATACATTTTTTCTAAGGTAGTTGTGGAAGCCATCGATACACAAGTTGGTATATTATTTCTTGCACTCTCTTTTGCCAGCATTGAGTCTGCACCTGGCCATGAAAGATTTGTCATACCCATTGGGGCAAAACCAAAAGGATAGTCATAGTTAAATCCAAGAATATTTTTTTTTAGTTTTCTTTCCTCTACATTTCTTAGAACTCTTGGCTCAAGACGTATTTGATCTAAAGCAAAACTATTAATTTCTGATAACTTTTCATCTCCAGATGCACCATCAATAAAATCATAAACTAGCTTTGGTAATCTTTTCTTCGATAGTTTTTTTGCATCTTCAATGCTAAAAATTTTGTTACTGGCTTTAATATTATCCATTTAAATTTTTTATATATGTTTTTAAACTTATCTTATCATGTCTAGTCACATAATAAGCGTCATGATTTATTCTTGAAGAATAAACCTCTGAAGGAACTCCGTCAATAAAAAGCACAGCTACACCATCATCAATAGCTATTCCTTCTGGTAAATTTCCATCTTTAATTTCTGAAATAAATTGTCGAAGTCGATTATTATCTGATGAATGTGGTGTGCAACTTCCATCTAAAAGATTTATTCCTTTTAATGGACTCAACTCTTTATTGACTGAATCTGATAATATCCAATCAAACCAACAAACAGCTCCTGCACTTATTCCACTTAGAATAATTCCTTTTTCATATGCATCTTTAAAGACTTTGATAAGATTATGTCTTTTCCAAATATTAATCATGTCAGAGGTATTACCACCTCCCACATAAATTATATCTTTGTTTAACAACCATTCATTAAAACCTTCCACACTTGAACAGAGATTAAAATGAGATAATTTAAACTTTTTTGATTTAAATCTTTTATAAAAAAGATCGGTTTTTTCTTGATTATCATTGCTTGCTGTAGGTAGAAAACCAATATTGATTTTTGTTTTATTAACTTGATTTATAACATATTCATCCAAGTCTTCATCAGACGAATGTGTAAATCCACCACCACCAATTGCTATTATTATTTTTTTATTCCTGACCACGGAGAAGGACCTATTGGAATATCGATTTTTAAACCTCTTACAATTTCATTTCTAAAGTCATACATTGGTAAGGCGCATATCTCACCTTTATGAATTTTATTATCATTGCAACTAACATCCACTATTAATCCTGGTTTATGTTTTGTAGAATTCATTAAAACTATTCCAACACCACATTTTTGAAAAGGAGACCAGGTACTTGATGTAATTTTTCCAATTACTTCATTATTAAATTTTATGTAAGTTCCTTTTAAACCTGTTCCATTTTCTACTCGTATTCCCCAACATCTTTTTTCTTTATCGGCAGTCATCAATGCTGATTTTCCAATAAAATAATTTTTTTTTAAATCGACATACTTACCTAACCCGACATCATATGGATTTGTTTCATGGTTAAAGTCTTGCCCAGCTGATAATAATCCAGATTCTATTCTTTTACATCTGAAACCAGGGGTCCCTGTAAGTATCATTCCCATTTTTTTTCCTTCCTCAAGTATGTAATCCCCAACTTTTTCAGTATTATTATTTTTTCTAAAATAAATTTCCCAACCAAGTTCATTACTAAAACCCGATCTACTTATGATTACCTTTTCATTTAGTATAGTTATTTCTTTCCAATCAAAATATTTCCAATTCTCAGGAAAAGTTTCTTTACTTAAAACTTTTAAAAGATCCATAGATTTTGGTCCTTGAATTTGACTTACCCAAACGTCAGGGTCAGATATTTTTACATTAAGATTATCAGTGTGCGCTTTATACCACGAAAAAAGATCACCATCTGCTTGAACAAACCAGAATTTATTTTCTTCAAGTTTTAGTAAAACTCCATCTGTAAGCATGCCTCCATCGTTGTAACAAGCGAATTGGTAAGAGCACCTTCCTACTTTTACTTTTGAGATATCTCTTGTGAAAATTTTTTGTAAAAGTTTTTCTGCATCAGGACCAGATATTTCATACGGATGTTCTCCAGTATGACGAAATATTACTTCTTGTCTTACTTTCCAATACATTTCATCAGCTGTTGCATGTGAAAGCACTTCTGGATTTAATCTTCCAGCATAAAAAGAATACTCTGGATCGTAAGGAAGTTCTTGATACGCTAGAGGATGTAT
>CABYFB010000019.1 GCA_902518165.1 uncultured Pelagibacteraceae bacterium | reverse complement strand
CCTATTTTCTTTTTAATTTTTTCTGCAATTCTTGCAGATTTACCTGTTCTATCTCTCAAATAATATAACTTGGCTCTTCTAACTTTTCCTGACCTTACAACTTTAATTGTATCTACAATCGGACTATATAAAGCAAATGTTCTTTCCACACCCTCACCAAAAGAAATTTTTCTTACAGTAAAAGAAGAATTGATATCTCTATTTTTTTTTGCAATACACACACCTTCAAAATATTGAATACGATCTCTTTTTCCTTCAGTTATTCTAACTCCTACTTTAACAATATCACCTGGAAAAAATTCTGGATGCTTTCTCTCAGAAATAATTTTTTTTACTTTAGATTGATTAATTTCTTCAATTGTCTTCATTTTATTTCTCTTTAGTCTTTTTATATAATTGCCACAAATCCGGTCTTCGGTCGCGTGTTATAGCCTCAGATTGAGATAAACGCCAGTCTTTAATTTTGGCGTGATCGCCTGATAATAGCACATCTGGAACACTTTTTTCCTCCCATATTTGAGGTTTTGTAAATTGAGGATACTCTAAAAGTCCGTTTTCAAAACTTTCTTCTTTAGCTGAATTTGTATTACCAAGAATACCAGGAATAAATCTTAAAATTGCATCAAGAATTACAAATGAAGCTCCTTCACCTCCAGATAAAACAAAGTCTCCTATACTTACTTCCTCAATATTTCTTGTTTTTAACAATCTTTCATCAACTCCTTCAAAGTGTCCACAAATTATATTTATTGTTTTTTCTTGAGATAGTTGTTTTGCTAATTGATGATTGAACAACTTACCCTTCGGACTTAGATAAATAATCTTTTCGCCATCTTTAACATTCTTATCTATTGATTTTGCTAATACATCTGCTTTCATTAACATACCTTCACCTCCTCCATAGGGTGTGTCATCAACAGTTTTATGCTTATCAAATGCATACTCTCTTATATCCACAGTATCTATTTTCCATTTATTCTCTGATAGTGCTTTACCAAAAATACCTTGGCCTAAATAGCCTGGAAAAAAATCTGGATAGAGTGTGAATATACGAGCTTCTAACATTATTTTTTTTCTTCTTCCTTAGGTGCTTCTGATGGCTTAGCTTCTTCCTTAGGTGCTTCTGCTGGCTTAGCTTCTTCTTTAGGTGCTTCTGCTGGCTTAGCTTCTTCCTTAGGTGCTTCTGCTGGTTTAGATGCATCTCCTTCTGGTTTCGCTTCTCCACCTTCGTCAGCTTTTTTTCTATCTTTTTTAGGAATTGCTTTTTGAGGATTGTTTCCTTTTTCAGGCATTGGCATTATATCGTTTTCTCCCAATAACCTTGCAACTCTTGTTGTTGGTTGAGCTCCTTGACCTAACCAATATTTAATTCGCTCAGAATCTAAGCCAATTCTTTCCTTTTTATCCTTCGGTAATAATGGATTATAAAAACCTAATTTTTCTATAAACCTTCCGTCTCTTGGAAATCTACTATCAGCCACAACAATTTTATATACTGGCCTTTTTTTAGTACCTCCCATTGATAGTCTCATTTTTAACATTATTTATATCTCCTTTATTTTAATTGATTAAATAGTTCAGGCGGGATCCCTTTATCCGCCATTCCTTTCATGTTTCCTTTAGACATTTTTTTCATCATTTCTGACATCATCTTAAATTGTTTTAACAACTTATTGATAGTGGCAATGTCTGTACCTGAGCCATTAGCAATTCTTTTTTTTCTTGATCCATTTATAATTTTAGGATTTTCTCTTTCTTGCTTTGTCATTGATAAAATAACAGCTTCATTTTGAGTTATAATTTTTTCATCTATTCCTGATTGGTCCATTTGTGATTTAATTTTTGAAACTCCAGGGAGAAATGACATTATGCCTTCTATTCCACCCATCTTTTTCATTTGACGTAATTGAGAAAGATAATCTTCCATCGAGAATTGACCTTTTTTAAGTTTCTCTTCTGTTTTCTTTAAATTTTCTTGATCTAAATCTTCTGAAGCTTTTTCAACTAAGGAAACGATATCTCCCATTCCCAAAATTCTATTTGCAATTCGATCAGGATGGAAAACTTCAAAATTCTCAATTTTTTCTCCAACACCAAGAAACTTTATGGGTACTTCAGCAACATATTTCATACTCAATGCTGCTCCACCTCTTCCATCTCCATCTGCTCTTGTAAGTATGATACCACTTAAATTTACTGTATTTTTAAATTCCTTGGCTACATTAGCAGCAACTTGACCTGTCAGAGAATCTGCTACTAGTATAGTTTCTGCAGGATTAATAATAGTTTCAATTTGTTTGATTTCATTCATCATTTGTAAATCTATTTGTGTTCTTCCAGCGGTATCAAATAAAACTACTTCACAACCATTCAAATTTGCAGCACTTAAAGCTCTTCTACAAATATCAGCAGGAAGCTGGCCCTCTATAATTGGCAAAGTTTCAATATTATTTTGTTCACCCAAAAGTCTCAATTGCTCTTGCGCGGCAGGTCTGTAAACGTCCAAACTAGCCATCATTACTTTTTTCTTATTATTTTTTTCTAAAAATTTTGCTAATTTTGATGTTGTTGTGGTTTTTCCTGAACCTTGCAATCCAACTAACATGATTGGAACTGGAGGTACAGCATTAAGGGAGATTTCAGAATTCTTATCACCTAAAAAAGATACTATTTCGTCATAAACGATTTTTACAACCATATCTCCGGGAGAAGTTGACCTTATAATTTCCTGACCTAGCGCTTTGGGCTTAACTCTACTAATAAACTCCTTAACTACGTCTAAAGAAACATCGGCTTCTAATAAAGCCAACCTTATACCTTTTAAACCCTCGTCAACTTGCTTTTCATCAAGAGAAGGGGCTTTTTTTAATGAAGAAAAAATTTCTTCAAATTTATTAGTTAAATTTTCAAACATAATTTCGCACAGCAAGTATCGCACCAGTGGGCGAACCCTCGCTGACTGGTGTCGATCTCTTTGTTTCCAAAGACACCGCAAATTGCTGTATTTTGCGGAAGTGCGTGCAAATTATATTAGAGGTTCAAAAAGTCAATAAATAAGTTAAGTATTATTTATATGGAATTTGAAGCATTTAAAATGGATGGATTAGGTAACGACTTTGTTATTATTGATCAGAGAATAAATAGTTTAAACTTATCAAATGATCAAATCTTAAAAATTTGTGACAGAGATTTCATAGGGTGCGATCAGTTGATCTACATAAACAAAAGTCAAAAAGCTGATGCTGATGTTACTTTTTTTAACTCGGATGGAAGCCGCTCAGATGCATGTGGAAATGGAACTAGATGTGTTGCTTATTTGCTAAGTATTGAAAAAAATAAAAAAGAAATTGAAATTTCGGTATCCTCAAAAATATTAAAATCTAAAGTTCTTAATAATAAAGATGTTGAAACGATAATTGGAACTCCAAATTTAGAGTGGAACAAAATTCCTTTAAGTAAAAATATTGATACTAAAAATCTATCACTTGGTATGATTGATATTGACGGAAATAAAATGAATGGTGGTATTGCAGTGAATGTTGGTAACCCTCATGTCGTATATTTTTGCGAGGATATAGAAAAAATAAATTTAAAAAAATATGGACCATTAATAGAAAATCATGAAGTTTTCCCTGAGAAATGTAATGTCACGATAGCTCAGAAAATTAGTGATCAACATTACAAAATTAAAGTTTGGGAGAGGGGCGCAGGTTTAACAAAAGCTTGCGGGACTGCAGCATGTGCAACAGCAGTCGCAGCTAATTTAAATCAACTACAAAACAGTAATTCAAAAATAGAATTTTCAACAGGAATTTTAAATATTCAAATTGATAGTGAATTAAATATAAAAATGAGAGGTCCTGTATCTGAAATTGAAAAAATTAATATCAAAATATAATGGGTATTTTTGAAAAATTTAAAATTGGATTTAAAAGAAGTGCAAGCAATATAGCATCAGGCCTTAAAGAAATAATAGTTAAGAAAGAAATTGACGATGCAACTCTTGATAAAATAGAAGATTTCTTGATCGGCTCAGATGTGGGCATAGATGCAGCATCAGAGATAAAATCTATAATTGCTCAAAAAAAGATTGATCCTAAAAATGATCCAATAAAGGAAGTTTTCGAAATACTTAATAATTATATTTTAGAACTAATGACACCCCTAGAAAAGAAAGATTTTTTTTTAAAAAAAGAAAAGACAAATATAATATTAGTTTCAGGTGTTAATGGAGTTGGTAAGACAACTACTATTGGAAAATTAGGAAAAATATTTATACAAAATAATAATAAAGTTCTTTTTTCAGCATGCGATACATTTAGAGCAGCTGCTATTGATCAATTAGAAGAATGGGCTAACAGGGTTGATGCTAAAATTGTAAAATCAGATCCCGGTTCAGATCCAGCTTCAGTTGCTTTTAAAGCAATGGAAATAGCTCAAAGTCAAAACATAAATCAAGTAATAGTAGACACGGCAGGAAGATTACAAAATAAAAAAAATTTAATGGATGAATTAAAAAAAATAGGAAATGTAATTAAAAAAAGTGATGAAAGAGCACCTCACGAGGTTATTTTAGTTTTAGATGCAACATCGGGACAAAATATAATAAATCAACTCGAAGAATTTAATAAATTACTTCCAATCACAGGCATCATAATGACAAAACTTGATGGAACTGCAAAAGGTGGAATATTGATTGCGATTTCAAAGAAATATAAAGTACCTATTGTTGGTCTCGGGCTTGGAGAAAAAGAGGATGACTTACAAATATTTGAAGCTGAGAAGTTTGCAAGTGCTTTTACCCAAGTTAATTAAGCAAATATTTAGAAATTAAAGGTTTATAGATGTTGCACTCAAAATTATTTTTTAGAGATTTATAACCACAGTTTTCAGCATAAGAAGAGATTATAAAATTTAATTTGCCAGAGGTATTAGCAATTTCTAGCTTATTATTTTTTATGTCATATTTTAAATTTTCATAAAAATTTTTTTTTGCACTTATCAAAATTAAAGTGTTGTTGTCATTTAATAAATAGTAAGCAAAATCCTCTGGGAAAAGTGGGTAATTATATTTTTTTGACATTTTTTTTACTTTTTTTGGAAACCAGTCATATGAAATCAAAGGGTAATCTTTATTTAAATTTTTATCATATAAGTATAAGTCCTGTGGAAAATCATTGATATAATTAGAAAATTCTCCCTTTGCTAATATAGCTTTCTTCCGTGTTTTAAAATATAGAGTGAACTCACTATTGTAAGAGTTCATTTTTCCAATATGAAAATAATTGTTATCATAGTACTCATTATTTATTTCTGAACTAAGTTTTGTCGGCAATATTAATAAAAAAAGTAATAAAAGGAATTTAAACATATCTAAAATTAGAATTTAAAAGTGATGTGGATTTGTTTAAATTATGTCTTAATTTAAACTTTTTATAAAATTGTCAATTGATTGAATTAAATTTTTATTAAATTCCATCATGTGGTCGTCGTTGTCATTAAAATAATTTGACTTAACACCACCATATTTATTAAATATTTCTTCGCCCATATAAAATGGCACAATATTATCCTTTTTCCCGTGCATCACATGCATGGGAAACTTTATTTTGTTAATTTTTTCAATGGATTTATATTTATCTTTTAAAATAATTTTTGCAGGAAGATATGGGTAATATTTTTGTGCCAAAATCTCCATGGATGTAAATGGGGACTCTAATATTATACCTGCAAATAAATTGTTACTTGCGGTCTCTATTGCTACAGCAGTGCCAAGAGACTCTCCATAGAGAACAATATCTTTATCTTCTATATTGTTTTGATTAAGCCATTCCTTGGCTTTAATTGCGTCTTTATAAAGTCCAATTTCTGTTGGTTTGCCTTTGTTTCCACTAAAGCCTCTATATGCAAAAATTAAATAGTTTAAATCTAAATCTGCAAACTCATTTAGTTTATAAATTCTATTATCTAATTTTCCAGCATTTCCGTGAAAAAAAAGCAAAGTTTTAGAGTTATTATTTTTTTTGTAATACCATCCAACTAGATCATTATCAGATTGAATAGTTACTTTTTCGATTTTGTGAGATAGAGGTCCCTCATCTAAATAATTATTTTCTCCAGGATGGTATAATAATTTTCTTTGATAAAAATAAACTATTAGAGAAACTCCAAAGTAAATAATAAAAATATAAAACAGAATTTTTGCAAATAACATTTTAGGCTTTAATTTCATTTTT
>CABYFB010000018.1 GCA_902518165.1 uncultured Pelagibacteraceae bacterium | reverse complement strand
TAAGTTATGATACAGTAAATAGGCCTGATGCTGGTTTATACCATTTACCTTTTACAAGCCTACTAAATGAAAATAAAATTATTTTTGGATCAGCCAATCTTCATTTCCGATTTGGTCATACTTCGATTATTCAATACATAGATGCAGGTTATTTTAATTATTTATTTAAAGATATCGGAATTTTAATACCAAGATGTTTATTTTTATTTTCGATATTAAGTTTTTTCTTTTCTGAAATAAGTAGAAATTTAAAATTGGGAAAAAACAATTTTGCGTTAATTAGCTTACTATTTTTTTTTCAAATTGCCTATGATATGAATAGATATAGTTACCAAGGAAATGACATACCAGCTCATTTAATTTTTTTATTTACTACATATTTTTTTTTAAAATCTAAAATATCAAATTATAAAAATTTTTTTTTAATTAGTTTATTAATTATTTTTGCTTTCCAATTAAAATCAACTCTAATAATGATATTTATAATCCCATTAATATATACGGTTGTATTTAAAAGATTTACTAAGTTTTCATTAAATTTAAGAAATTTAATACCTTTATCATTAATATTATTTTGGTTAACAAAAAATATTATTGTGTCTGGATGTTTGTTGTTTCCGCTCAAAGAAAGTTGTTTTAGTCAATTTAGATGGAATAGCTCACTTATACCTAGTTTACACCACAATGTTGAAAAAGTTTCTGAAGAAAATGAAGCTTGGGCAAAAGGTTGGCCAGATAGAGAAAATAAAAAACTAAATTATAAACAATATTTAAATAGTGATTGGATTTATACATGGTTTGGTAATCATGGTAAAAATGTTTTATTAAAGAAATTATTACCTTTATTTTGCTTAACAATATTTTTTTACATTTTTATAACTATTCGTAAGAAAAAAATTATTGGCTATAAAAAAAGCAATAAATTAATTCTTATTAAATCTTTAGTTATACAATCGGTATTTCTATTAGGATCATTCGTTTGGTTTATTAAATTTCCAACATATAGATATGGATCCTCATTTTTAATTGGATCTATTATTTTTTTATTACCATTTATAATTATAAAAAATTTTTATTTAAAAAATTTTGAAAAAAAAATAATATTTCACTTCAAAATTTTAACAGTTTTTTTACTGTTGATGAAGTATGTTGCCAAATACGATGACAATAAACAATTCTTACCTAATATTTATTCTTTCGAAAGTAAATTTTATAAACCGTTAGAGCACAAAAAAAATGTTAAAAATCGGGAATTATTTTACTATTATACCGATGGTAATTTATGTATGTATAGTCCTTCCCCTTGTACAAATTTAATTGTTAGTAATAAATTAAATTTAGACAGAATTTTGGGGTATAAAATTTATTATTTAGATTTTAAATAATCGAAATTTCTAAAATAATAAATAAAAAAACCTAAAGGAAAATAATTTAAAATTGATAACCAATTATTAAAAAAATTACCGTTTGGAGACAAAGGAAATAAAATTAAAAATAAGTAAGTAAAAATAATCAATTTCCCAAAATCAAAATCATTTTTGTTAAAAAATAATGAGATAATGTTGTAAGTACTAATTAGAAATATTGATAAAATGGATAATAATCCAATTATTCCTGTTTCTGATGACAATTGAAAATAGAAATTATGAGGATGGGTAGAGCAACCTTTGTCATTATTCTTAATATATTTCTCTTTTTTACATTCAATCCTAAATGTATTTGGGCCACTGCCAAACAGAAAATTATCAAAGAATATTTCTTTTGATGCAACAAAATGTGAGTGATGATCTTGAGAAATATAATATTTAAAATTGTTAACGTTTGGAAAATTATAATCAATCTTGTCAGTTATTTTATGTTGCTCAAATTTATCTAATGTATCGAAAAAACCCTCATTAGTCATAAATATCAAACGATTTTTTAATATTGTGCTTGTTGATAAAAATACTAGTGATGCTACAAAAAATAAAATTATAGATACTAGATATTGTTTTTTTCTGCCAGAAAAAAACAACATTATAGAAAAGAAAATTATTAATAAATAAAATGGTGTTCTATCTCCTGACATAGTTATAATAGATACTGACATTATAGTGATTATAAAAAACAAATATAATTTGTATTTATATTTGATTAAATGATCTAAAAAACAAAATAAAATATATAACTTTATTACATACGATCCCAATACAGCCTCATCTCCAAAAAAACTAGTAACTCGATAAACCAAAGGAGATGTTTGACCTAACAAATTTTTTTCAAATTTAAATTGATAAAGAGTATCAATAAAGATTAAAAATATAATAATTGAAATAATAAAAAAAAATATGTTTAATTTTAAAATTTTTTTTTCGAGACAGTAACAAATTATCAAACTAAACATTAAAAAACGAAAATAAGGTAAAGTTGATTTGAAAGAAGTAAAGTTATCTGTCGAAAAGAAAGACAAAGTTATCAAAAATAAAAAAAAAAATAAAAAGTAATAGTTTAATTTAGTTTTTAAAAAGGTCCGATCAATTTTAAAAAAATAAAAAAGAAAATAAAGTGATGTTAATGAAATCAATAAATCACTTAAAAAAGGTCCAGTAATTAAAAATGCAGGTAATATATAATATAATTTTGTTAAAAACATTTAAATTTATTCAAATTAAAAAACTATAGATTTCTTTTAAAATTTTTTTAATATTATATGTTTGCTTCCAATTTGGATAATCCTTTTTAAATTTGGATAAATCAGAAATCCACCATTTGTGGTCTCCGGATCTTATATTTTTTAAAACTTTATAATTAAATTTCTTTTTTCCAATATTTTCTAAAATATTTATCGCTTCAATAATTGAACAATTTGAAAAATTGCCACCACCTATATTGTAAACAGCATTTTTTTTTGGTTTCTTAATGTATTCCCAAATTATATTAATTAAATCTTTGCTATGTAAGTTATCTCTAACTTGCTTTCCTTTATAACCAAAAATTTTATAAGTTTTATTCTCAACATAAGATTTTACAAGAAATGATAAAAACCCGTGTAATTCAGCTCCACTATGCATTGGTCCTGTAAGGCAACCACATCTAAAACACACTGTATGCATATTGTTGTATCTTCCAAACTCCTGCACCAAAATATCAGCTGCTAATTTTGAAGCACCAAATAAACTGTGTTTTGATTGATCAACTGTCATATCCTCACTAACTCCCTTTTTCGAATATTTATTTGTTTTAATTAATTCAAATCTATTTTTTAATTCTTTAAATTTATAACTGTTGACTTTATCTCCGTAAACTTTGTTGGTTGATAAATAAACAAATGAAGATTTTTTCGAATATCTATTGGTAAGATTTAATAAAAGCAAAGTTGCTCTAGCATTAACGTCAAAGTCTAAAATTGGATCTGTTTTGGCCCAATCGTGAGAAGGTTGTGCTGCACAGTGAATTATAGATTTGAACTCACCATATTTTTTAAAGATATTTTCAATTTTATTTTCACTTCTTATATCAATTTGATGGTGGTGGTAGTTTTTATTTTTTATAAGAATTTTTCTTACCCATTCAACAGAGGCATTCTTACCGAAAAAAAATTTGCGTAGGTTATTATCTATTCCTACTACATTATATCCCTTTTTTAAAAGAAAATTTGATATTTCCGAACCAATTAATCCACAAGATCCGGTTACTAAAAAAAAATCTTTTTTCACAATTTTCAAATAAGCTTTTTAATTATATATAACCAAATTTTTATATTTTCACCATTTCTCTTCTTTTGAGGTTTGGTTGTCTCAATTATTTTAATTGATGCTTTAAAAGAAAATTTTTTGCTCAGAAAATAGGAAAAATAATATTGATCAACTGAAAATGGATCTGTTATGCTACTTTCAAAACTTGTATCTGAATGTTCAATAATCATGATACCATTTTTAATTATTTGACTAAACCAAACATCTAGTGCTTGATCTGGATTAAAGCTTTGATCTAATGAATTTGAATATAAAAAATTAAAATTATTCTCCCATTCCTTTTTTCCATCATGAAAATCCCACATAATTGTATGTTTAAACTTTTCAGCATTATCAGAAATTTCTGTACCAATTATTTCACAATCAAGATTATCAATAAAAAATTTTTGTTCATATCCGTTTCTAGTACCATGACAAATTCCTAATACCTTTTGAGCTAAAAAATTACTTTTTATTTCATCAATAATTAATTTGAGTGTTCTATCATCAGCAAAAACTCTATCTATTTTTCTATAATTGGTTTCAATTTGTATGTTTTTATACTCCTCGTAATTCTTATATTTATAGATCTCAAAATTTTTTTTATTTTTACTTAAAGAATAATCATAAATATTTAAAAATTTGTTTATAGTTTGAATAATAAAGGATTTAAAAGTCATTATTTTTAAATTTTATCTGATAAACTGAAATAAATATACAGCAAGTTTTTTTTTAAATTTGTTGAAAATTTTCCCATGAATTTGACAAAATAAAAAAAGCATTTTCTTTTAAAACTCAATTTATTTACTGATAATCTATAAACTCTAGTGGGTCCGTGGTTTAAAGGATAAGTAGAATTAAATTGAATAATTTCATAATTATTCATTAAACAAAATAAATCTATATCATGATTTTTATCGGAATGTTTTTCACCAGAGATAATAATACCTTTGGGGCGATTATTTCTAAGCAGATTTAGTACTTTTAACTTATCTGTGTCCACCATCTCGTCATAAGACCACCTAAATAAAAAAACTGAGTCTTTATGATAATTTGAGGAATCATATATTTCATCATCAAATAAATATTTATCATAATCTTTATTTAATTTTTTAAATGATAGCTTGCAAAATTCAATTATATCACAACTAAAGACTGTTTTAATTTTGAAATTATTTTTTTTATAAACATAATTTATAATTCCACATCCAGCTCCAAAATCTATTATATGAGAATTAGAAAATCTTTTCTCAATAAATTTTAAAATTATATAACTTCCGTTATAATAAGATTTTATCTTCTTCAATATTCTAACTTTATCTCTTAATGTCAAATTAAGAGATTTACCCTCTTGAATTAAAATATTAAATATATAACTAATTTGTGTTTTTTTATGAAATTCTAAATATTTATATTTAGTATCAAAAATTTGTTTTTCCTTTAATGAAAAACCAAACCAATTAAGTAATAGAATATCATTTTTTATATCATCTTTTATAAATGAATTATTCAATCTACTTTCATAAATATATTTCCATCTTTTTTTATTTTTATCTTTAGCAAGCATAATTCCTTTTAAATTATAAAAATTTCATAAAGTCTTCAACTATGATCGAATGCTTGTTATTTTTTGATATAACAACCTTAAAATTGTTTATTTTGATCATTGATTTTAATTTATTTGCTGCAATTCCATCAGTCGTTTTTGGCTCTTTGTTATTGAAAATTTGAACATGAGTCCTTGTTGACCTAAACTTTTTATCCAAAGTACATAACTCATACCAATCAATATAATCTGAAAAATCATATATATCACTTTCATTTTGTTCCCAATCTCCTAGATACATTCTATTAACTTTAAATATTAAGGGTATTGTGCCAGCAACTGATATTGTTTTTTTTATATTGGTATAAAATGATCCAAGTAAAGTTGTAAGCCACCCTCCACCTGAAAAACCTGAAATAATCACCTCAGAATATTTATATTTTTCAATAATATGTTTAATTAAAAAATAATTTCCACTTAGCATTAAGCTTAATGGTTTTTTAGTGGGATTTTTTTTATCCTTATAGCTAGCAAAAGATTGGTGATAAAAAGGTGTGGTATTTTTAATTTTACCTGGAAAATTAAAATCCTCTGTTTTGCAATAATTAAAACCGTGTCCACTCATACACAAATTTAAAACATCATATCCCTTTTGTTTTACTTTTTTTTCAATTTTCAAATAATGATCTCTATCTTGAGGGGATTTATTGCCGTGTCCCTCAATATAAACTAAAAGTTTTTTTTTTCTCTTTTGAAAATGATTAATCACTCCGTAATGAGATATTTTATAATATTCGCACTTAATGATTTCAAAATTACTCAATTTATTAATTTTTTTTTTAATTGTTTTAAAAGATTCCAATTCTAAAAATCTTTTTGAATTTAAAATGTTTACTTGGTCTTCATTTAATAGATAGTTTTTAACGATCTTCTGTCTTATTTTTTTTAGCTCACTATTATTTTTTCTGACATATTTGAGATTTGATCTTAAAAGAAATTTTAAATTTCTCTCTGACAAGCCCTTAGTATAATATTTATAATCAACAAATAAATTTTCTTTTTCAGTAATTATTGACCATGGAAAAAAAATATATTTAATTATTCTTTTAAGTTTTTTTTTCATAAAAATAAAGCTACTAATTAATAGTTTAAATTTTTAAAAAAAAAAGAGTGAATTTAATTTATAAAAAATATCAATCTATTAAA
>CABYFB010000017.1 GCA_902518165.1 uncultured Pelagibacteraceae bacterium | reverse complement strand
TGAAGTTAAAGAGGGAGATTATATTCAAATAGTTTGTCCAACTGGTAGACAATGTTCAGATTTTGTTGCTTTCGATACAGCTAAGTTAGGTAAAGGTGTAGAGAAAGGTTTAGATTGGCAAACAACCAGGACCTTTATGGGTAATACTTTTCCAGGACCGGGATTATATTCAAAATTTTTTGATACAGATCATGAACCTTTAGTGGAGGTAATAAGAGATACCGTTGGTAGACATGACACTTTTAATCTTGCTTGTACATCAAAGTATTACGAAGATGCTGGTTATTTTGGGCATCCAAATTGCTCAGATAACTTAAGTGGTGCTATGGAAAATTTTGGGGTTAATAGACAAAAAGGATGGCACGCTATAAATTTATTTTTTAATACTTCGGCAGGAGGTTTAAATACTGTACTTTCTGATGAGTCATTTGCTAGACCTGGAGATTATGTAATATTAAGAGCTTTAAAAGATTTAACCTGCGGAACATCAGCCTGTCCAAGTGATATAGATCCATGTAATTCATGGAACCCTACAGATATTTTTGTTAGAACTTATGAAAAAAAAAGAGAATTTACAAAATCTTTTGCATTTAGAATGAAACCAGACTCAGAATTAAAACTGACAAAAAATACAGGATTTCATGAAAGAACTTCTAAGCTAACAAGAAACTTTGTTGATGCTAGAGGATATTGGTTGCCCAATGATTACACTAAACACGGAGTAATAAATGAATATACAGCGTGTAGAGAAAAAGCAGTTTTAATTGATTTATCTTCTTTAAGAAAATTTGAAATATTAGGTCCGGATGCAGAAGAATTAATGGACTATACTTTAACTAGAAATGTTAAAAAATTATCAGTTGGACAAATTGTTTATTCTTCGATGTGTTATGAAAATGGTTCTATGTTTGATGATGGAACATTGTTAAAAATGAATGATCATGGATTTAGATGGGTATGTGGTGATGAATATGCAGGTGAGTGGTTAAAAGATCAGGCAAAAAAGAAAAAGTTTAATGTTTTAATTAAAAACTCTACTGATCAAATAAATAATATTTCTCTACAAGGACCAAATAGTAGAAAAATTTTAGAAAAGTTTATTTTTACTCCACCAACACAACCTTCTATTTCAGAATTACAATGGTTTAGGTTTACAATCTGCAGAGTAAAAGAGCTTAGTGGAATTCCATTAATTGTTTCTAGAACTGGATACACTGGTGAATTAGGATATGAAATATGGTGTCATCCCACTGATGCGCCAGCAGTTTGGGATGTGCTTATGGAAGCTGGCAAAGATGAAGGGTTAATACCTGCTGGTTTTGGAGCATTAGATTTATTAAGAATTGAAGCTGGTCTAATATTATTTGGTAATGAATTTGACGGCCAAGTTGACCCATTTGAAGCTGGTGTTGGATTTACGGTTCCTTTAAAAACAAAAACAGCAGATTTCATTGGTAAAGACGCATTAATAAAGAGAAAAGAAAATCCGCAAAAGAAATTAGTTGGATTAGAACTTGTAGGCAAAGAAAAAGCTAATCACGGTGATTGCGTTCATATTGGAAGATCCCAAGTTGGCGTAGTTACAAGTGGATGTCTATCTCCTACTTTGAATAAAAATATTGCATTGTGTAGAATTGATGTAGGTCATTCAAATATAGGTACGAATGTTGAAGTTGGGAAAATTGACGGACATCAAAAAAGAATACCTGCCAAAGTTGTTGGTTTTCCACATTATGATCCTCAAAAAAAACGTGTAAAATCTTAATGTCAAAATCATCAAAAGATTTACTGGAATTTTGGGAAGATCAAATGAAACTATCCCATACATCCAGTAATTACTTTTTCAGAAAATCTCCTTCACATTATCATATGATGCTAATTGTAATGAATTCCTATAAGTTAAATGAAAACTTATCTGTCGAAGAACTCAAGACTAGACTTTTCAAAACCTCTAGACCGAAATCTGCACTAATGATCAAAGAAGCATGTGATAAAGAATTTTTTTATCTCGAGAAAACAGGAAATGACCATAGAAAAAAGCATGTTTTACCCACACAGAATTTTGTAAATGAATTTAACGAATATTTAAAAACTCTCAAAAATTTGAGTTTTTAAATAAAAATCTCATAAATATTTAGAATTTATATAAATTATATATAAAAATTATTATATTCTTTCCTTTGTTAAAAAATTAAAGTTCAAACATGTCGTTACCGACAAAAGCAAAAGTTGTCATAATTGGTGGAGGAATTCACGGGTTAAGTACTGCTTGGAAACTTTCTGAAAAATATAAAAATCCAAACGATGTAGTTGTCTTAGAAAAGAAAGACACTGCTGCAGGTGCAAGTGGAATTGCATGTGGAGTTGTTAGAAATAATTATTTTCAACCAGCAATGAGAGAATTAATGGCTCATTCAGTTAGTGTTTGGGAGAGTGATCCAGAGGCATTTAAATATAATGCTGTCGGCTATATGCAAATTTCTCCAGAAGTAATGCATAAAGATGTTGCAAGTATTTACGAACAACAAAAAGCTATTGGATATGAGTCAGAATTTATAGAAGGTGAAAAAGATTGCATGAAATATATGCAAGGAATTTTTAGTGATTGGCAAGCAAAAGGAATTACATCAGTCTTACATGAAAAGAAAGGTGGATACGCATTTAATAAAGATTCAATTAAAGCATTAGAGAAAAAAGCAAATTCAAACGGTGTAAACGTTCATAAAGGAGTAAAGGTTACAGGTTTTAAAAGAGGAAGTAATAGCAATGCAATTACTGGTGTAGTTACAGACAAAGGAACAATTGATTGTGATCAGGTAGTTATTGGAGCTGGACCATGGGTAAGAGATTTTTGGAATATGTTGGAGTTACCAAAAACAACAAACATAAAAGATGCTAAAAATGGAAAAATGCATGAAGTTGAAATGTGGAAGTACTGGTTTTTACAAGAAGGTGTATTGGGTGTAGATGCAGATTATTTAAAAACTAATGAAGGTAAACCACCTCCAGTAATTCATGTTGATACAGATGCACCACTTTATTCTGATAAAGATGGTAAAATAATTACAGAAGACTTATGGGGTATTTATTATAAACCTGATATTGAAGGTTTGGGAGTTCAAGGTGGAACATCACCTTATATTGTTCAAAAACATTTTGATGAAGTTAATGTTGATCCATATGGAATAGACTCTCCAGAATATCAAACTACCGATAAATTTTCTGACATGTGGACTTCAGCACTAGCACATATTCAGAAACGTTTTGTTGGTAAATCTCATTTGTATAGAAAGGGACCATCAGGAGGATTGGGATGTTTAACTCCAGATTCATTCCCAATATTTGATAGATTTTTTGAAAATGTTTACATGATTGCAGATGCAAATCATGGTTATAAAATGATAGGTGTTGGACACCTTGTTGCACAAGAAATTTTAGGTCAAGAAAGTGAATTATTAAAACCGTTCAGGTTCGATAGATATGAAAAAGGAAAACTTCATCCGACATCGAACAGTCCGTTTCCTTGGAGCTAATTTATCTAAGTAGACAAACGTTTTTTTTTCAGTTACCTTTTTGATCTGAAAATTCAAAGGGGGAAGAATGACGGATCTTGAAAAACACGTAAACCAACCAGGTAGAGCTAAACTCGTCAAAAAGGTTAGAGAAAAAATAAACGAATTAGGAATTACTTATATCTATTATCAATTTATTTCAGTAACTGGAAGAGTTGTTGGAAAAGGAATACCAGCAGACCACTGGGAAAGAACTGCAGAAAAAGGTTTTCAATTGGTTTATGGAGCAACAGCAAACTTATTTTTAGATCGTCATAATAATTATATTGGTTATGGTCCAGAAGCTATGGAATTGGTAGGAATACCTGATCCAGAAACTTTTGTTCAATTGCCTTGGGATAAGAGAGTTGGAAGAGTTTTTGTTACATGTTTTAGAAATAGAGAAGAAAGAAAAAATCCAGGTGGTCATTTAACAAGTGACTGCAGAGGTAATCTTAGAATTTTCATGAATGAGTTCAAAAAGAAACATGGATTAGAATTAAGAGTTGGAACAGAGCCTGAAATGATGTGGTTAACAAAAAATCCTGACGGAACTCCAACTGGACAAGGTTTCTCAAAACCTTTCTGTTATCATATTGATCAATTTGAATCATTAAGACCTGTGTTTATGAAGGTTATTGAATACGCAAAAGCGATGGGTCTTGATATGATCCAAGGTGACCATGAAGATGCTCCTGGTCAATTAGAGCTTAATTGGACATTTGATAATGTTTTAAGAAATGCTGATAGACTATCTACATATAGACAAATTTGTGCTCAAGTAGCAAGAGAACATAATCTTATAGCTTGCTTTATGACTAAACCATTTATGGGAGTTTCAGCAAGTGGATGTCACACCAACATGTCTTTGTGGAAAGGTGGAAAAGTATCAGTAAACAAATTAGGTAACAAAAAACTTCCAGGTGTAGAAGAAGTCTTTAGCTATGTATCCGGGGGAACTAATACTTTCATGCCAGATACTAAGGATATGCAATTGCCTGGAAAGATTGGATTACAATCAATTGCAGGGATAATGAAACACTTGCCTGCTTTAACAGCAATTGGTTCTTCAACAGTTAACTCATATAGAAGATTATGGGATCAAGGTTTTTGGGCACCAGTATATGCTGACTGGGGTTACCAAAATAGAACTTGCGGTCTAAGAGTATCTGCGCCGGGTAGATTCGAGTACAGATCAGTTGACTCTATGCATAATCCATATTTGTTAGGTGCTGCATTACTTAAAGCTTGTGATGAGGGAATATCTAAAAAAATGAAACCAGCTAAACCTGAGTCTAGAAATATATATGAAGCTCAAAAAGCTGGTAAAGATGTTAAAAAACTTCCACTAAGTTTAGGTGAAGCTTTAGATAGATTGGCGGAAGATGAAGTTATAAAATCATCAATGCCAGATGAAATGTATAAAGTATTTAATTGGTACAAACGAGATGAGTGGGAAAAATTCCTTGGTGCAACAACACAATGGGATCTTGATACTTATCTGGATTGTTTACCATAATTTAATAAGGAAATTATATGTGTGGGATTGCAGGATTAATTCATAGAGGAAATACTTCAAACGTTGGTTTTGAACTTCAAGGTATGCTTCAAGCATTAAAGCATAGAGGAGAAGATTCAACTGGATACGCTCTATACGGAAAAACTGACGGTCAAAATTTCATAATGCGATTTAAAGTTGGTGAAAATGTTGCAGAGGGAAGTTCTTCAGTAAAAGAAGATGTATCAGTTTATGACGAAAGAAAAAAAATTGTTGATTCTTATCTTTCTGAGCTAGGCGCTAAAGTGATAAAAGAAGATAGAATTCTTCCTTATTCATTACGATATGAAATTCAGTATGACAAAGATTTAATGGAATTTTCTCAAAAAATAGAAAGTGTTGAAGGTGTAGAAATATTATCTATGGGAAAATCTCTAGAAGTAATTAAAGATCTAGGAAACGCTGAAGTTGTTTGTAACAGATATAATTTAGATAAAGTTGTCGGGACACATGCAATTGGTCATGCTAGGATGGCAACAGAATCGGGAGTGGATATTAAATCTGCTCACCCATTTTGGGGTTATCCTTTTAGCGATGTGTCAGTCGTTCATAATGGGCAATTAACAAATTATTGGAATAATAGAAGAGTATTGGAAAACAAGGGCATGAGATTTATGTCAGAATGTGACTCTGAATTAATCGCTGTATATCTTGCAGAAAAAATGAGAAGTGGAGCTACATTAGAAGAGGGAATGAAAGAGTCTCTCGTCGGTTTAGATGGGGTATTTACTTATTTTGTTGCTACAAAAGATAGCCTAGGAATGGCGAAAGATACAATGGCTGCAAAACCACTAGTATTGTATGAATCAGATGATTTAGTTGCAATGGGGTCAGAGGAAATTGCAATAAGATCAATATTACCACAAGAAATCGAAACTTATGATCCTTTTGATGGAGAAGTTAAAGTATGGCAAATTTAAAAACATCAGAAAAAAAAAGTAAAGCTCAATCAATGGGACTTCATACAGAAGTCTTAACTGGAAAAACACAACAAAAATTTTTTAATCCAGATGAGGCAGAGAATTTTTATTACTTTGGGACATATGATGTAGATTTTAATAAAAGAACTGAGATTGACGTTAAGAACATGGATTGTCGTGAAGCAAATAAAAAAATTGATGAATTAATGAAAGATGGATACGGAACTATTGTAATAAAGAACCCACAGGGAAAACATAGCTTGGGAGTTGGAATTCTCAATAAATTAAATTTAATATTTGAAGGTAGTTTGGGTTACTTTGGGTGTGGATCAATGGATGGTCCTATTGTTAGAATTAATGGAAGAGTGGGATGGTCATGTGCAGAAAATATGATGGCAGGAAAAGTAGTAATTGAAAAAAATGCAGGGTCTTGTTTTGGTGCGGCAATTAGAGGTGGAGATCTGATATGCAAAGGAAGCGTAGGTGCCAGAACA
>CABYFB010000016.1 GCA_902518165.1 uncultured Pelagibacteraceae bacterium | reverse complement strand
TATGGAAGTTGAATGTGGTAACGTTCTAATAGAATTAGATCCTAAAATTGCTCCTAAAGCTGTAAATCGATTTAAGAAGTTAATAAATACAGGTTCCTATAATGGTTCAACTTTTTACCGAGTAATAGAAAATACTTTAATACAAGCTGGAGATATTGAATATGGGAATGTATCTAATCTAAATTATTCTAAAGTAGGAACTGGTAAGTCTGGTTTGGGAACAATTAAATCTGAGCTTAGTAGTAATTTTTTATTTAATGCTGGCTCTGTTGCTTTTGCTAGGAAAGATCAATTCGACACAGAAGATAGTGAATTTTTTATTACTTTAATAGATATACCAATATATCAAGGCGAATATACTCCAATTGGAAGAGTAATTGCAGGGATGGACTCTTTAAAAAAAATTAAAGCGGGAAATAAATCAACCTATGTATTAAAGCCTGATTATATTAAAAATCTAAAGTTATTAGTTAACTAAAGGTTTTCCAGTTGATAATGTGTGTTTAATTCTATCTTGGGTTTTGCTTGTCTCAATTAATTTCATGAAAGCATCTAACTCTAATTTAAACAACTGATCTTCTGTAAGCGTTTTATCTATAGTTGTATCACCACCACTTAAAACATTTGCTAGCTCTGTTCCAACCATCATTCCATGATCTAATATAATTTTATCGTTATACAGTTTTTCTAACATACCAACCATTTTGTCTTTTAAAGGTTTTCCAGATAAATTAAATGTGCATTCTTTTGGAGGAGTAAATTCTTTATTTTGATCCAAAATTTTTCTAGCTTCATTTAATAAACTATTTCTGCTCATAATTTTTTTATTTTCAGGGATTAAATACTTTAGAGGTTCAGCTTCTACTGGAGATGTTGCAGTTTTTGCATAACCAATGATATCAAAAACTTTTAAAGGTGCAAAATCTGGATCATTTTTTGCCTCGTCTGTTTGAGACCATCTCCATAACATTTCTTTACATCCTCCTCCAGCTGGAACTAAACCAACCAATGTTTCAACTAATCCAACAACAATATTTGTATGCGACGCAACAAAGTTACTTTGAACTAAAACTTCAAAACCCCCTCCAAGTGTAAGACCTGATGGTGCTGAAACTACTGGAAATTTTGAGTATTTTAAGTGTTTGCATGTTTCTTGAAAATAACCGACAAATTTTTCTATTGATTTAAAGTCACCTTTATCTGCAAAATTCATAGTATATGTTAAATTAACACCAGCAGAAAACTGCATACTTTCATTAATAATTATCAATGGTTTATCTGTAGCATTTTTTAAAGAGTCCATTGAGTCATAATCCAAAGCGTTTGCTTTAGTTGTAAATTCGACAATGTTAAATTCAGGAAATCTATAAATTTCAGCAGAATTATTTTTATCAAGTTTAAGGGCTCTTGGTTTAATTTTCCCTAAAGTTTCAATTTCAGTATATTGTTGTCTCTCACCATAAAAATTTTCATCTTTAGATTTTGATAAATTTTCTAAAAATTTATTTCCCTCAAAATTATCAACTTTTTGAAAAAAATTATTTACTCCAATTTCTTTTAACATTTCAAAAGGCCCTCTAGACCAATTGAAGCCAAGTCTCATTGCTTCATCAATATCGTTAAATTTATCTGTAATGCCTGGAACTAATGAAGAAGAATATTTTATTATTTTAGAAATTACTGACCAAGCATAATCTCCATATTTATCTCCACGATTAATTAATTTTTTTAAATCAACTTTTTCAGATTTAATATCTATTTTTTTTGAAGGTGAATATTCCCCAGTTTCAAGATTGATGGCCTCTAAAATTTTCTTACCACCCTCCTTATTCATTCTATAAAATCCACCCTTTCCTTTTCGACCAGTATATCCAGTTTCTATTAATTTTTTTACAAGTGGCATTTCTCTTGCTACAGGTTGAAATGGATCACTTTCAGGTAACTCTTTAATAAAACTTTTCAATACATCCGCCATTAAATCAATACCAATTAGGTCGTACAATCCAAATACTCCAGTTTTAGGTATACCCATTGGTCTGCCAAAGACAGCATCAGCCTCTTCTACACTAAGTTTCATATTAAATGCTTCGGTCATTGCAATTTGCATTGCGTAAACTCCAATTCTATTACCTAAAAATCCTGGAGTGTCATTACAGATAATTGCACCTTTACCTAAGTCTATTTCACAAAAATCTTTTAAAAGTTTAACTTTATCTAAATCACTTTCATTACTTTTTACTATTTCTAGTAAATCCATGTATCTAACAGGATTAAAGAAGTGAGTGATGCAGAAATCCTTTTTGTCTTGATCAGATAATTTTTCTGATAGAACGCTTATTGGAATTGATGAGGTATTAGAAGAAACAACAGATTCTTTTTTTCTATGTTTAAAAATTTTTTCATAAATATTATGTTTTATATCTATTCTTTCTACAACAGCTTCTACAATCCAATCTGCATTCGAAACCACATCAAAGTTTTCCTCAATATTTCCTACATGTATATTATCTAATTTTGATTTATCTATTAACAAAGGAGGTCTAGATTTTCCTATTCTCTCTTTAGCCTTTTGACTAATTTCTGTAGTTAAATCCAACAAAGTGACAGGAACATTTGCGTTACACAAATGTGCAGCTATACCGCTACCCATTGTTCCAGAACCAATTACAACTACATTATTTATTTTCATAAAGAAGATTTCTTATATTAAATTGAGACTGAGTAGGAAATAAAATAAATGTCATAACTACTGCTGTAAACTTGCTAATTCTTCAATATTAATATGACATCTAATAGCGTTACCATTTTCACCTATTTGCCATGGTGGAACCTCTGAATTACAAATATCACCTATTTTCCTAGGGCATCTTCCTTGAAAAGAACAGCCTTTTTCAGGGGGTTTTTCCTCTACTATATCCTCAGCTACTAATTTTGGTTTTATATCTGGATCTGGTTCCAAAACAGCACCTAATAATACTTCAGTATATGGATGTGATGGAAATTTGTAGACATTTTGAGAAGGACCAATTTCACATAATCTTCCTTGATATAAAACTGCAACTCTATCACTAATTGCTCTAACAACAGCCAAATCATGAGAAACAAATACATAGGTTGTTCCTAGATCTTCTTTTAACTGTTGTAATAAGTTTAAAACAGCTGCTTGAACCGAAACATCTAAAGCTGATGTAACTTCATCACACAAAATTATATCTGGCTTAGCAGCAAATGCTCTTGCAACTGCAACTCTTTGTTTTTCACCACCTGATAATTGTCTTGGATATCTTGACATATAAAATTCTCCTAACCTTACTTTTTTTAGTAGATCGATTATATTTTTTTTTAATTCATCTCCTGATAAATTAAAATACAATTTTAGAGGCTGAGAAAGTATTTGCTCAACTGTGTGGTTGGGATTTAATGACTCGTCTGGATTTTGAAATATAAGTTGTATTGCCCTCAGATCATTTGGATTTCTCTTTTTTAAATCAGAAGATAATATACGATCTTTTTCAAATTTAATTTGACCATCTTTTGTTTTGAGTAAACCAGCAATTGATTTTAAGATAGTAGACTTACCACTTCCAGACTCACCAACCAGGGCAATAGTCTCTCCTTTTTTTATATCTATATTTATATCTTTAACTGTTGGGTTTTGATCAGAAATTTTATTTAATAATTGATCAAAAAATTTCTGCTTTGCATAACTAATTGAAACATCCTTTAATTTTAAAACTTCATTTGCTTCACTGTTATTTGATTTTTTTGTTATTGAAGTTTGTAAATTATTGTTTTGGTTTAATAATTCTTTATAATTAAAACATCTGACATTGGTATCTAATTCTTTAATATGTTCCAGATCTGGTGAATTTTTTTTGCAATTATCATTTGCTAAGTTACATCTATCATAAAAACTACAACCTTCATTTATACTTCCAGGCTGAGGTTGACTTCCTGGCATAGAAGCTGGAAGTCCAGCTAGTGAAAGTTTAGGTATCGATTTTAACAATCCATAAGTATAAGGATGAATAGGTTCCTTTAATATTTTTCTTGCTGGTCCTTCTAAAACAATTTCTCCCGCATACATTACAACTATTCTATCACTAACTTGTGCTATAGCTCCAAGGTCATGACTAACATAGATCATAGATGTTCCAGTATCTTTTGCTATAAATCTTAATAGTTCTAAGACATGCGCTTGTGTTGTAACGTCTAATCCAGTAGTTGGCTCATCTAATAAAAGTAAATCTGGTTTGCCAGCCAATGCCATTGCAACAGCCACTCTTTGTTGCTGCCCTCCAGAAAGCTCGTGTGGATAACGAAAAGCCATAGTTTCTGGTGAAGGAAGTCTAACTTTATTTAGTAACTCTGAAATTTTTTTATCTCTCTCTGTTTTGTTTAGATCTGTATGTAATTTTAATGCTTCATCAATTTGGTATCCAATTTTTAAATTCGGTGTTAATGCTTGTCCTGCATTTTGAGGTATCATGGCTATTTTTCTACCTCTAATTTTTTCTAGCTGTCTACTGCTCATCTTCAATAAATCCTCAGATTTAAAGAGGCATTCACCCTTAAGAGGAAATAAGCCTTGTTTTATATAGCCCATCATAGCAAGTGCTAATGTGCTTTTTCCAGAGCCCGACTCCCCTACGATCCCTACAGTCTCTCCTTTTTTTATATTAGTTGAAACATTTCTAAGTATTGAAATTTGTTTGCCCTTCTGACTGTTAAATCCAATTGATAAATTTTTAACACTTTCAATTATTTCATTCATTAAACAGGTGCCTTGGTTGAACGATCAATTCCTAAAGCTTTTGCAAATGCATCAGCAGTTAAATTTATTCCAATAATTAACGAACTTAATCCTACTATTGGAGCAATTACAGACCAGTATGCAAACGACATCAATCCTCTAGCATTGGATATCATTAAACCCCAATCAGGTGTTGGCGGACTTACACCAAAACCTAAGAATGACAATGAGCTAAATCCTAATAACATCCAAGACCATCTCATTGCTCCTTCTACTAATATAGCATCTCTAACATTTGGAATAATTTCATTCCAAATAATTGACATGTTGCTATGACCTCTAGCTCTGGCTGAAACTATAAAGTCTTTAGCAATAACATCATGAGTAGCAGCTCTAGCAACTCTTACTATTCCTTTACCATAAAAAAAACCTAGTGCAGGAATTAAAACCTCTGTTGATGTTCCTAAAAGAGAAACAATTAATAACATTGCAAGTATCCAAGGGATAGAAAGAAATGCATCAACAACTCTCATTACAACATCGTCAATTTTACCTCCAACTAAACCACAAAAAATTCCAAGTAAACCTCCCCACAGAAGAGCTATAAGTGATCCAAAGAAAGTTACCGTAAGAGCTGTTCGACCTCCAAGTATTGTTCTTGTAAAAACATCTCTACCCAAGCTATCTGTTCCAAACCAATGTTCAGCCGAAGGTGCAAGTAACATGGTATTTGGGCTAATTGCTTTATAATCGTATGGTGCAATGTAGGGGCTTATTAATGCTAAGACTACATGAAATAAAACAATTGTTAAACCAATTAAACCAGATGGCTTGGAGGCCATAGTCTTTAAAATCTCAAAAGCCTTTTCTAGCTTATTTTTTTGTTTATCTTCTGTAATTAAATTACTCTCCATTTTATTTTCTTATCTGTAAACTTTTTAATCTTGGATTAAGCATGAGTGTCATTAAATCTGCTATTAAATTTATTCCCACATAGATTGATGCCAATATTATTGCTAATGCTTGAACAACAGGTAAATCTCTATTTGATATAGACTCAATTACCAGTCTGCCTAAACCTGGATAATTAAAAACAACTTCTGTAACAACAACACCACCTAGTAACCAAGCAATTGTTAACGCCACTACATTTATTGCTGGTAATAATGCATTTGGTAATACATGTCTAAATACCATTTTCCAATATGGAACACCTTTTAAAATTGCCATTTGCACATAATCACTAGCCATTACTTGAATTACACTTGAACGTACCATTCTTGCCATATGTGCGGTCATAATCATTGAAATTGCAACAACAGGTAAAATTATATTCGAGAGTAATTCATAAAAAGTTGCATCCGATGGTATAATCACGATGCCTGGTAACCAACCAAGCCAAATTGCAACAATTAAAATAAGTAAAGTAGCACTAATAAACTCAGGAATAGTCATTGAAAAAATTGTGATAGTTGAGATCATAATATCTGGAAGCTTATCTCTCCAAAGAGCAGTTATTATTCCTAGTACAATTGCTAAAGGAATTCCTATAAGTATTGAAACAGAGGCTAAAACTAAGGAGTTTTTAACTCTTGGACCTAGTACTTCATTAATTGGCATTTCTCCACTTAAAGAGTAACCAAAATCACCTCGTACAACATTTGATGCCCAGTCCAAGTATCTTTCATAAGCAGGAACATCTAGACCAAGTCTTTTTATGCAAGCATCAAGAGCTGATCCATAAGCTTCTCTTTCTAAATATGTTGTGCATGCATCACCAGGTAAAACTTCAACACCTACAAATGTAATTAATGATACTATAAATAAAGTGATGAGCCCTAGTCCAATTCTTTTTAAAATTAATAAAAGCATAAGATTAACTAGAACTTTTTAACAAAAATAAATTAAATAGAAATAAAATAAAGGCCGCTTATATGCGGCCTTTATCTAAATACTTTTAGTCAACTTTAACTTTATGCCACTGTATAGAAAAGTGATCTACAGCATCAAGGTTTTTAACTTTTGATGAAGTAACTACAAGTCTAGATACGTGGTATGGGATCATTGTTCCACTTTGTTCCCATAAAGTCATTTGAGCATTTTGATATGCTTTTTTTCTTTTATTGAAATCCAACTCACTTCTAGCATCAGCTAAATTTTTATCAAAGTCAGCATTTTTGAAATAAGACTCATTCCATTTTGCTCCACTATGATATGCTTCATGCAAGATTGTATCTGCTGGTCTTTGGTTCCAACGTGTCATTGAAACTGGTTTTTTCATCCATACTTCATTCCAATAACCTTTAGATGGTACCATTTCAATGTTAACTTTAATTCCAGCTTTTGCAACTTGCTGCTGAACGACTTCTGCAATTGTAGGCCAAGTTGGTTCTAAAGTTGCTGGGTAAACAGTCAATTCAATTCCATTTGGATATCCCGCTTCTCTTAATAAATTTTTTGCTTTACTAATATTTTGAGGACAATCCATTTGTAAACGATATTGATCAGATGGCATTACAGGTGTATCACAAGACACAGTTGCTGCACCGCCCATAACTAGATCTACAAGTTCTTGTCTATCAACTGCTAACCTAAAAGCTTTTCTCACTTTAGGATTATCAAATGGAGCAGTATCAGTTCTCATAACTACACCTCTCCAGTTTCCAGTTGGAATTACTGTCGTTGTAAATTTAGAATTACTGTCAAATATCTTTTTTTGATTGAAAGGCACATATCTATTCATATCAATTTGACCCGTTAAAAGAGCTTGAATTCTTGCTTGAGCATCTGGTATCGCAATGACATGAACTTCTGCAACTCCTGGTGCACCTTCCCAATAATCTGGGTTAGCTTTTAGAATTGTAGTTCCTTCTGGATCAAATTTATCAACCATAAATGGTCCAGTACCAACTCCAGTTTGACCTATAGTATCTCCTGATCCTTCAGGTATCATTCTCAATCTGTAGTCAGTTAGCAATAATGGAAAGTCAGCAAATGAAGTTGATAACTTCATTTTAACAGTATGCTGATCAACTACCTCAATATCTTCAACTACATTTAAACTTTTTCTCACAGGAGATCCAATATCAGGATCTTTAGCTCTCATTAGAGAATATTTTACATCTGGAGCATCAAATGCTGATCCATCATGGAAATATATTCCTTTTCTTAAATTAAATGTCCATTCAGTTGCATCAGAATTAGCACTCCAATCTGTTGATAATGAAGGTGATGGCACACCGTTCATATCAGGTCTTACTAATCTATTTTGTGTTTTGATGACAACTTGAAATAAACGCCCTTTAGTTATGGCATCTAAGTTAGTATCTTTTCCAAATCCAAGATCATGTGATACTTTAAATACTCCAC
>CABYFB010000015.1 GCA_902518165.1 uncultured Pelagibacteraceae bacterium | reverse complement strand
TCTTAATTTATGTAAATTATTAAGTATAAAAGTTAATAGGAAACAAATTGGCTCTGATAGGCTAGCTAATGCAATATCAGTAATTGACAATAAAAATAATTATATTGTAGTAGATTTTGGAACAGCAACTAATTTTGATGTAATCTCAGCAAATAGTTATAACGGAGGGGTAATTGCTCCTGGAATAAATCTATCATTAGAAAATTTATCAAAAAAAGCATTTTTAATACCTAATGTAAAATTTAAAAAATCAAATAATGTTGTAGGTAAAAATACTATAAGTGCAATTAATTCAGGATTTTTCTTCGGTTATTCTGGCCTGATTGACAATATAATTCATTCCATTATTAAACAAACCAAAAAAAAATATAAAATAATATTTACTGGTGGACTAGCAAAAATGTTTAAAAATTCTTTAAAACTAAGAGTAAAAATAAAGTCTAATTTAACTACTGATGGAGTTTTAAAGGCTGCTATGTATTTAAATAAATGAAAGAAGAATTACTTTTTTGTCCTTTAGGGGGATCTGGAGAAATTGGGATGAATATGAATTTATTCGCCTATGGAAATCCAGATAATAGAAAGTGGATAATTGTAGATATAGGAGTTACTTTTGCAGATGATGCAATTCCTGGAGTTGATTTAATATATCCTGACCCTGGATTTATTGTTGATAAAAAAGATGACTTATTAGGTATTGTTCTAACTCATGCACATGAAGATCATATTGGTGCAATTGCTCATATATGGCCAAAACTAAAATGTAAAATATTTGCTACTCCATTTACATCAGTGTTAATTTCAGAAAAATTTAAGGAAAAAAAAATTGATGTAACAGGATATTTAGAAGTTGTTCAGTTAAATAGCATTGTAGATTTAAGTCCTTTTAAAATAGAATTTGTTACATTAACACATTCCATACTAGAACCTAATGGACTAAAAATTGAAACACCTGTTGGAAATATATTACACACTGGTGATTGGAAGTGTGATCCAGATCCATTAACTGGAGACAATATGAATTCAAAAAGATTAAAAGAAATTGGTGAAGAAGGTGTTTTGACAATGATATGTGACTCAACAAACGTATTTAGTGCAGGAAGAGCAGGATCTGAGCTCGATGTAAGAAAAAATATGCTAAAGATAATGGAAAGATTAAAGAACAGGATAATTATTACTTCTTTCGCTTCAAATGTAGCTAGAATGGAGTCTGCCTTTTATTGTGCTGAAAAAACAGGTAGGCAAATTGCTTTGGTGGGCCGTTCAATGCATAGAATTTATAAAGCTGCTAGGCAATGTGGTTACTTGCAAAATGTTATTGAACCACTTGATGCAAGAGATGCAAAAAATATTTCAAGAGAAAAAATTGTTTACTTATGTACTGGTAGCCAAGGAGAACCAATGGGTGCGATGAACCGTATTTCAAATTATACACATCCAGATGTTTTTGTTGAGAGAGGAGATGCAGTTATATTTTCTTCAAAAATTATTCCAGGTAATGAAAAAAAATTATACAAACTTCACAATCAATTAGTTAGAGAAGGTATAGAAGTAATTTCTGAAGATAGTGAATTTATTCATGTATCAGGACATCCAAATAGAGAAGATTTAAAGGATATGTATGACTGGATAAAACCAAGGTCAGTCATACCTGTTCATGGTGAACATAGACATATGATTGAACACATAAATTTTGCTAAAGAAATGCAAGTTCCATATCCTGTTAGAGTAGAGAATGGCGATATAGTTAGAATTTATCCAGGTGATAAACCTGAAGTATATGATAAAGCTCCTAGTGGAAGACTTTACGTAGATGGTTCTATAAGTGTTGAAGAAGATGCCAAATCTATCAAAGAGAGAAAAAATTTATCTACCAACGGATTAATAGAAGCAACATTAGTAATCACTCCAAATGGTAATATTCATAACAAACCTTTATTAACTTTTAGAGGTTTACCTATATACGAAAAAGATGAATTTACATTTAATCTTGAAGAGGAAATTGAAAAAACAGCAAAAACTTTTTCTTTAAATAATAAAAAGCAAGAACCTAATTTAATTGATGCTCTTAAAATAACTTGTAGAAAGTACACAAAAGAAAAATTAGGAAAAAGACCTTACACAAATATCAATTTAGTGAGGATTTAATTGAGTATTACAGGCTCAATAGTTGTATATGTGTGCTTGTGGTGGATAGTTTTTTTTGCCATTCTTCCAATAGACGTTAATCGTGAAAAAAAGGGAAATATAGAGGGAGTTGACCCTGGGGCCCCAGAAAATCCAAAAATAACTAAAAAAATAATTTATTGTACTTTAATTACGTCTGGTATTTTTATAGTTATATATCTATTAGTAATTAATGAAATTTTAAATTTACGTAACTTTTTAAATTAATGTTTTTTTCAAAATCATTTATTCCGATACTAAAAAATAATCCATCTGAGGCTAAAATTAAATCGCACCAGTTAATGTTAAGAGTAGGCATGATTAAACAGTCCTCTGCTGGAATTTATTCTTGGTTACCGCTAGGATTTAAAGTCATGAAAAAAATTGAACAAATAGTTAGAGAAGAACAAGACCGTGTTGGTGTTCAAGAAATATTAATGCCCACAATTCAATCATCCGAAATTTGGAAGGAAAGTGGTCGATATGAAGATTATGGTGAAGAAATGTTAAGAATTAAGGATCGTCAAAATAGAGAAATGTTATATGGTCCAACTAATGAGGAACTTGTGACAGAAATTTTTAGATCTTCCTTTAAATCATATAAATCTTTACCTCAATTATTGTACCATATTCAATGGAAATTTAGAGATGAGTTAAGACCAAGATTTGGAATTATGAGATGTAGAGAATTTTATATGAAGGATGCCTACTCTTTTGATTTAACAGATGATGATGCAATATTTTCGTATAATAAATTTTTTCTTTCATATTTAAAAACTTTTAAGAGATTAAATTTATCCGCAATTCCCATGGCTGCTGACACTGGTCCTATAGGAGGAAACTTATCACATGAATTCATCATTCTTGCTGACACAGGTGAAAGTAAAATTTACACTGATAAGAGAATTTTTGATGTAGACAGTTCTAAAACAATTTTAGACAAAGAGTCATTAGGTGTATTGAGAAAACAATACGAAAAGTTTTACTCAGTAACAGATGAAAAATTTAATAAAGATGAATTTGAAAAATCTGTTGCAGAAGAATATAGAGTAAATACCAAAGGTATTGAAGTTGGTCACATATTTTATTTTGGAGATAAATACTCAAAACCAATGAATGCAGCTGTTGATTTTAATGGAAAAAAAGAATTTGTAAAAATGGGATCATATGGAATTGGAGTTTCCAGACTTGTTGGTGCCATAATTGAGGCAAAATATAACGATAAAGACGGTATTATGAAATGGCCTATGTCAGTAACACCTTATGATTGTGCGATTATTCCAATGATAAATAAAAATGATAAATCTAATTTAGAAAAGTCTATTAAAGTACATGAATTTCTAAAATCAAAAAACTTAGAAACAATCATAGATGATACAGACGAAAATATTTCAGCTAAAATAAAAAAATTTAATTTAATCGGAATTCCTTATCAATTGATAATCGGAAGCAAATCTGATGGGAATTTATATGAGTTTAAGGAAGTCGATGGAGAAACTCAAAAATTAAAAGTTGAAGATATAGCTTCACAAATAATAAAAGCTAAGCAAAATTGATTTCACAACTAGAAAAAGAGATTATATTTAGGTTTTTAAAAGCTAGAAAAAAAGATGGCTTTTTAAACGTAATCTCTATCTTTTCTTTTATCGGTATTGGTTTGGGAGTTGCTGTACTAATAATTGTTATGTCAGTAATGAATGGTTTTAGATCGGAGCTAATAAATAAAATTGTAGGCTTTAATGCCCATGCTGTTGTAAAACCTTATGACAAACCTTTAGTTTTTATAAATAATAAACATCTAGCTAAGAGTATCGTTTCAAATGATGGAGAAGCAGTAATTCTCTCAAAAATAAATACAAAAGGAGTACTTCTAAAAGGATATTTGAAAAATGATTTTAAGACACTAGAAATATCAAATAATAAAAAATATTTTGGATCAACAGATTTAAAAAATAATTCAATTTCAATTGGAAAAGATTTAAGCTTTTTACTTAATATAGATATTGGTGATCAAATAACAATAATGTCACCATCTGGTGTTCAAACAATTGTTGGGTCTTTTCCTAGACAAGATAAATTTGAAGTAATTTCAATATTTGACAGTGGAATTGGTGAATTTAATGAGAATGTAGCATATATCAATCTTAATACATTAGAGGATTTTTTTGATAAAAATAAAAACAAAAGATTTACTGAGTACTATTTTAAAGATCCAAAAAAAATTGAATATCACAAAAAAAATCTAATAGATTTATTTCCTGATGCATATGTTTACACATGGGCAGATTTAAATGAGTCATTATTTTCAGCTTTAAAAGTTGAGAGAAATGTAATGTTTATAATCTTATCTTTAATAATAATTGTAGCTGCATTTAATATTATTTCTGGTTTGACTATATTAGTTAAAAATAAAACAAGGGATATAGGAATTTTAAAATCTATTGGAGTAACAAATACTTCGATTAAAAAGATTTTCTTTTTTGTTGGATTTATTATTGGAACTTCAGCAACTTTATTTGGTATTTTATTTGGAACTTTATTTTCATACTATATTGAAGATATTAGGAAATTTATTTCTAATACATTTGATATAATGTTATTTCCAGAAGAAATTTACTTTTTAAGTACCCTTCCTTCAGAAATAAACGTAAATTCAATTATCTTAATTACATTGTGTTCAATAATAACAACCTCTATTGTATCAATTTATCCAGCTTCTAGAGCAGCAAAATTAGACACAATACAAACTTTAAAATATGAGTAACTTTTTAAAATTAAATAATTTATCAAAGAAATATGAAAAAAATAAAACTCTTAGAGTTTTAAATAATATAAATTTTAAATTTGAAGCTGGAAAGGTATATTCTATTATGGGACCTTCAGGGTCTGGTAAATCAACATTATTAAATTTATTGTCATTAATTGATTATCCTACATCTGGTTTTATTGAATTTAATAAAAAGAAAATTGACACAAATAGTTCAATAGAGAATGACAATATACGATCAAAAAATATTGGTATTATTTATCAAGACAAAAATTTATTACCCGATTTTACGGCACTAGAAAACGTAATATTGCCAAATTTGTTAATTTCTAACAATAAAATAAAATCAAAAGAATTAGCAAAAAAATTAATAAAAAAATTTAATTTAACCTCAAGATTAAATCATTATCCATCT
Source organism: uncultured Pelagibacteraceae bacterium (assembly GCA_902518165.1). Classification (GTDB taxonomy): domain Bacteria; phylum Pseudomonadota; class Alphaproteobacteria; order Pelagibacterales; family Pelagibacteraceae; genus Pelagibacter. The sequence goes on along the minus strand of CABYFB010000015.1, from coordinate 3,077 downwards.
GAGCTTTCTGGTGGAGAAAATCAAAGGATAGCAATAGCTAGATCTTTAATTAATGAACCAAATATTATTTTAGCAGACGAACCTACGGGTAGTTTAGATTTTGAAAATGCTAAACAAATATTTAAAATTTTATTTAATCTAAAAGAACAAAAAAGAATTATAATTTTTGCAACCCACAATAGATATTTTGCAAATATGGCAGATTGTAAAATTAAAATGATTGGTGGTAATATAAGTGTCACCAATGAAAGAATCATATAATAAAACATTCAATCAATTTAAAATACATACTCAATATTCAATTTGTGAAGGAGCCGTAAAAATCGATCAACTAAAAGATTTTTGTAAAAAAAATAAAATTAAATCATTAGGCTTATCAGACACTTATAACCTATCAGGTGCATTAGAGTTTTCACAAAATTTATCATCTGTCGGTACTCAGCCTATAATTGGAACTCAGATATTATTCAAATATAAAGAATTTGAGGGTTTAATACCTCTTATAGCTAAAAATAACGATGGATATAAAAATATTATTAAACTTTCATCAAAATCTTATTTAGAAAATTCTGAGATAACTACCCCACATTGTAAATTAGATGACTTATTAAACAATTCTGGTGGAATAATAATTTTAACTGGTTCTATTAAATGTTTTTTTGGTTTACTATTTAACAAAGGTCTATTCAATGAAATTGAAGAAATAATAATTAAATTAAAAGAAAAATTTCAAGAAAATATTTACATAGAAATCCAAAGACATAATGACTTGAATGAGAAAGATTTTGAAAATTTTAATCTTAAAATTTCAGAAAAGTTAGAAATACCAATTATCGCTTCTCATGAAGTTTATTATTTAGACAAAGATATGTTTGAAGCTCATGATGCTTTGATGTGTATAGGTGAAAAAACTTATGTAAATGATACAAATAGAATTAAACTTACAGATCAACATTATTTTAAATCTTCTGATGAGATGATTGAGGTTTTTAAAGATTTACCCGAGGCATTAGAAAATAATTTTAACTTACCTTTTAGATGTTCTTATAAACCAAATTTTTCTAAACCTATTTTACCAAGAATTTCATCTTCTGAAAAAGATCTAAATCAAATGTTGAAACAATTATCTTTTGAAGGTTTAAAAGATAAATTCAAATTAGTCTTTGATATTGATCATCCAAATTTTGAGAAAGATGAAAAATATTTAGAATATAAAAAAAGGTTAGATCATGAATTACGAATAATAGTTGAAATGAATTATTCTGGTTATTTCTTAATTGTTTCTGATTATATTAAATGGGCTAAACTTAATAAAATACCAGTAGGACCAGGTCGTGGATCTGGAGCAGGATCTTTGGTTGCTTGGTGTTTATCCATAACTGATATTGATCCAATAAAATTTAATCTTATTTTTGAAAGGTTTTTAAATCCTGATAGAATTTCAATGCCTGATTTTGATATAGATTTTTGTGAGGAAAAAAGAGATTTAGTTTTTGAATATTTAACTACAAAATATAAAGATAGTGTAGCTCACATTATTACTTTTGGTAAACTTAAGGCTAGAATGGTAATTAGAGATGTCGGTAGAGTTCTAGGTTTACCATATGGTTTCATTGATAGTATATGTAAAATGATACCATTTGATCCATCAAGACCTATGTCTTTACAAGAATGTATAAATGTAGAACCAAGATTGCAGAAATTAATAAATGAAGATAAAAGAGTAGATCGTTTAGTTAATTTATCTCTTAAATTAGAAGGTCTGAACCGCAATGTTGCAACTCATGCAGCAGGTGTTGTTATTGCAGATAAAAAATTAACTGAAACTGTTCCTCTGTACAAAGATAATTCAACTGACTTACTATTACCTTCTACTCAATTTGACATGTACTCTGCAGAAAATGCAGGACTTATAAAATTTGATTTTTTGGGATTAAAGACACTAACAGTTATTGATAAAGCACAAAAGTTAATTAATAAAAATAATCCTGAATTTAAAGTTGAAAAAATTAATTATGAGGATCAGAAGGTATATGAATTATTATCAAGTGGTAAAACAGTAGGATTATTTCAACTTGAGAGTTCTGGGATGAAAGATGCCCTTATTCATATGAAACCAAATAGGTTGGAGGATATAATAGCATTAGTAGCTTTATATAGACCTGGACCAATGAGTAATATTCCAATATACAATGAGTGTAAGCATGGCAAAAGAGATCCAGACTATCTTCATCCAAAATTAGAGAAAATTTTAAAACCAACTTACGGTGTAATAATTTATCAGGAACAAGTTATGCAAATTGCTCAAGTTCTTTCAGGATTTACAGCAGGAGAAGCTGATATTTTGAGAAGAGCAATGGGAAAGAAAAAGAGAGCAGAATTAGAAAAACAAAAGCAAAGATTTGTAGATGGTGCTTTTAAGAATGGAATTAGCAAAGATATCGCAGCTGGAATTTTTTTAAAAATAGAACCGTTTGCTGAATATGGTTTTAACAAAAGTCATGCCGCTGCATATGCTGTTATTGCTTATCAAACAGCATATTTAAAAACACATTTTCCACATGAATTTTTTGTAGCATCTATGTCAATGGAATTATCAAATCCAAAAAAGTTAAGTGAATTTCATGAAGAATTAAAAAGACTTAAAATTCCAATTATCAGACCAGATATAAATAAATCAAACGCAAATTTTTATTCAGATGGTAAAAATTTTTATTATGCACTTGGTGCAATTAAAAATGTAGGTTTTGAAGCAATCTCAAATGTTGTAAATGAAAGAAATAAAAATGGTAAATTTAAGGATTTATATGATTTTATAAATAGAATTAATCCAAAAGATATAAACAAGTTACAATTAGAGGGACTAGTAAAAGCTGGTTGTTTTGATGAATTTAATTGTAACAGACAATCTTTATTTAATGCAATACCTAATTTTATTTTAAAATCAAAAAATATACATGAAAATAAATTATTAAATCAAAATGATTTATTTGGAGAGCAAGATAATATTAATATTGATTTCTTAGAAAATATTGATGATTGGAATACAGACACTAAACTTACTAAAGAATTTGAAA
>CABYFB010000014.1 GCA_902518165.1 uncultured Pelagibacteraceae bacterium | reverse complement strand
TGAAATCAATTTTAATGAAATTTACATTGAAAATTTAAAAAAGTTTGAATATCCTATAAAAAGAAAATTTTTAGAAAATAATTACTTTCCATCTGATAATAATGATAGATGAAATCAAAAATTTAAACTACCAAATAAAAAAAAAATTAAGATCAAAAGTAGACCTTAGTATTGATAAAAATTATTTATTCGTAAAGAATTTGAGAGAAAGGGGCTGTCACCTTGAAAAAAAGTTTAACTTAAATAATCCAGTTGCAGATAAGATTTTAAAAAATTTCAAAGAATTATCAAAAGATAAAATATCGGCTATTATAAATGATGCAAAATCAAAAAATGGCAGATACAATTACAGAAAGTATATTACCCATCTCTTTAATCAAGAATTACTTATAAAATACGCAAATCAAAATTTGTTTATTGATAATTTTAGACAATATTTTGGTTTAGAACCAAAAATTCGATTTATATCAGTTTGGCTGGATTTTCCGACAAAAGAAAAAAAAGAAAAAAATTCCCAAATTTTTCATAGAGATAGTGATGATATTTTTTTAGTAAAAACATTTTTTTGTCTTACTAAAATTAACAATGAGAATGGGCCATTTCAATTTATTGAAACTTCTCATAACAAACCTTGGGATTTAAATCTGGAAAAATATTTAAATAATGAGAAAAGCTTAGTTAGGACATTTAATGCAGATGAGGGAGATATGTATATTGCTGACACAAACGGTTTTCATAAGGGAAAGCTTCTTGAAACAGGATACAGAATATTATTAAGTGTTCATTATGTTTCAGATAAGCCCAGAGTTGGTTTTTTAGATAAAATAATTAATTAATAAATACTTAATTAAATGAGTTTTTATGGTAGTTAATTTTCTTCAATATATATTTAGCTCTTTCCAGCAGAGTGTTTTTACATAACATTTCATGACGCCAACTATCTTTTAACTTTTTAAAATAATTTTCATTACTTATACAATGATTTATTTTTTCTAACACTTCATTTTCTTTTATAATTATAAATTTTTCATCTGATTTTAATGTCTCGTATAATATTGAATTATTATCATTTAAAGAAATATCGTTTGCAAGTTTACAGTTAGGTTTTGGAATTAAAGGCACATTGCCATATATTGCTGGCTCAGGATGTCTTGCCGAGTCCCATACCTTTCCCCATGGTGTTAAACAAATTTTACTTTCATTTAAAATTTCACAATAGTTTTTTAAACTTAACCTTTCAATGGAATTTGAATTATATTCTTTAATAAACTTTTTTCCTTCAATTTTATTTAATAAACTTAGAATTGAAGATCTTGCGTTATGAACATTATTGTGAATTCTACCAACAAATGAGTAATTATAAATTTTATCTTTAAATGATTTCTCTTTTAACAAAGGATAATTTTCAAAATTTATAGGCATCGGAGATAAAGGTTCTAAATAATCAATATTTAAATCAATTGGAATATCGTGTTTAAAATATAACTGAAAGTCTTTTTTATATTCTAAACCCTTACAAATGAGGTTATAATTTTTATAATTTTCTTTTTTATATACTTCAAAATCATCTGAATAATCTACTATACAACAAAAAATATCCTTTTTTGAAGCAACCTCTAAAATTTTTTTTCCATACTTTCCACTTTTAATTCCAACGATTACAACATCAAAAATATTTATTTGATTTATAGCATCATTAAAACTTATATGTGTTGCTTCAGGCGAATTATGAAGTGAGGGATATCTAGTATCATTAGGTATAGTTTTACTTTTATATTCTTTGAAATATTCTCCCACAATAAATGTATTTTCTTTTCCATTTACAATTGGTAAATTTGAATAATGGTAATGTTCATTTAATATAAAATGAGATTTGGTATCTTTGATATTTATTTTTTTCTTTAATAAATTTTTAATATAGGCTTTAGTTATATCAAATGTTCTTTGCTTGTAATTTGTTATATATTGAGAGGGTAAAATTAAAATTTTCATTTAATATTCATAATTAACCACTCAACCATACTCTTTAAACCATCTTTAAAATGGATATCTTCTTTCCATTTCAGCTCTTTTTTTGCTTTTGAACAATTCATGAATTGCCTTTTGACATCATCTAAATATGATTTAACATATATCTTCTTCAATTTTTTTTTGGGGGAAACAATATTATTTATATTATCAACTATTTGATTTATACTAAACTCTTTTGCTCCTCCAACATTGAAATCAGTGTTAACTATTTTTTTCGACAAACATTTAACTATTGCGTCACTTAAATCTTCAACATGTATAAAACATCTTGTTTGTTTTCCATTACCCAATATTTCAATTGTATTTCTAGATTTTAGTATTTTCTTTGTAATATCGGGTATAACATGAGAATCTCCCACTAATTTCTCAGGTTTTTCACCTATACCATATACATTCGAAGGCCTTATTATTACGTACTTTAAGCCAAATTCTTTGTAATAATTTTTACAATACATTTCTCCAATGTATTTAGAAAGACCAAATGGTGAAAGTGGAACGGCTGTTTCCGAAATATAATTCTCGGGTGTTGGAAATTTTTTTGACCCCTCAAATACCATTGAAGATGATATAAAGATAATCTTTTTAACATTAAATTTAACACAATTATTAAATGTTGAGTTATATATGTTATTATTTAAAGTTAATATTTCAGTAGGATGTCTATTTACATAACCAATAGCCCCCTTTCTTGAAGCTAGTGCAATACAATAATCTATATTTTTAAATACTTTTTTTGCCAATTTTTGATTGCTAATATCTCCTCTTACGAATTTACCATACTTTGGTTTAAAACTTTGTTTATTAGAGAGATCATCAACCAGAAAAACATTGTGATTTTTACTTAGATCTTTTGCTAATTGTCTCCCTACAAATCCACATCCACCTGTAATTAATATATTTGACATATCAACTTTCAATATTTTTGACTATATTTCTTTGATTCATTTTTGTCTCAAAATTATTAAATGAGTCTCCATGAGAAAAATAAGTTGTTGATTTATCAAGTTTTTTGTTTTTTAAAATTCTCCAAAAATCTATAACTATTTTGTTTTTTAAAGATTTGGGTGTTATATCTCTGTATATTTGTTCATCTTTAGTTATAAAAATACATTTAGAATTTTTAATACATTGTTTTAAATGTTTCTTAAAAACTATTTTTTTATCAAAAGGCTTTTTATCAATTGAATTTAATTTTTTATCGTGGCAAAAAACTTTATATTTATTTTTTGATAATAAGTTAGATAAATCAAGACTTTGACTCTCATCAAGTGAGTTGGTATTAGGTTTGTAAGATAAACCAAGAACAGCTACTTTTTCCCTTTTTTTAAAATATTTAAGATATTTTTTTAGATTATTTTTATTAAGATTTAAATTAAATTTTTCAGTAGTAAGTGCGAGAGACGTATCTGCTCCTATTTTTTTTCCTATAAAAGATATTGCTTTATTATCTCTTGGAAAACAAGGGCCTGCGAAACCTAGTCCAGCTTTTAGATACTTATTACCAATACGAGAGTCAGAACCAATAGCGCTCGTAATGTCATCAATATTAGTAAATGGAATTCTTTGTGCTACTTCGCTTATCATATTTGCATATGATATCTTGTTGGTAATATAGGTGTTTACAGATAATTTAGTAATTTCAGCACTCTCTAAAGACATAATTCTGTAATTCATGCTTTTTTTGTAAATTGATTTATAAAAATTCCTAAGACTTGTACCTGACTTTTTATCTAGCTGACCTATCAATAAAAAATCGGGTTCTAGAAAATCTTTAATAATTTGGCCAAGTGCAATAAATGCAGGACTGTAACAATAGCCAAAATTAAAAACTTTATTATCATAGAATTTTTGCAACAAAATATTTCTTGAGGTACCAGGCAAAACAGTACTGACAAGCACAAACAAGTGATAATCTTTTTTTTTTTTCAATATCTTAGAAATTTTAGAAAACACATCATTTGCGTATTTTGCTGAAAAGGATCCATTCTTTGAACTTGGAGTAGGAATAACAATGAATGAAATATTAGTATTAAGAATTACATTTTCTAATGAACTAGACTTAAACTTCGATTTATATTTTCTAAAATATTTATCTAGATCGGTTTCATTTATAGGAGGCTTTCCTTTGTTAAAATTCTTGTTATTAGCTTCATTTATATCATAACCTAACACCTCGTAGCCTCTTGATGCAAAACATGCTGAAAGGCTTGAGCCTAATTTACCTAAACCAACTACAGAAACCTTAAAATCTTTCATTTTTTATGTGACTTAATACAAAAAATAACTTAGTTTCGCAAATATTTAGAACTATATTTGTCACCGTTTTAAGAAATGAGACAATTATGATTTTTTTCACAAATGTTTAGTATCTTTAATATATTAAAAAGAATACATAGCTTAATACCAGTCAATTCAAAACAAAGACTGAAAAAATTAGTTTTTTTTTCAACTTTTTCTACTTTTCTTGAAATTTTAGGTGTCGCACTAATAATTCCACTTGTCTACTTAATTTCAGATAAAAATTTATTAATATCAAAAATACCTTTTGAGTTTGCAAATAACAACAACTTTCCAATTATTTTCTTTGGCTTTATTATATTGTTATTTGTTTTAAAAAATATTTTATTAATTTGGTTTTTAAAAATAAACACTAATATAATCTTTACTATTGGTAATGAAATCTCAAATAAAGTTTACAGATTTTATCTATTTAAAAAGTATGAATTTTTTAGAGGGAAAGATACTTCGATATTTATTAGAAATGTAGTGCAAGATGTCAATATATTTGTGGTTAATATTATTTTGCCTATAATTACTCTATCAATTGAATTTTTTTTAATATTTGGCTCATCGGTGATTTTATTTGTAACAGATCCATATTTTTTTATACTTATATTTTCTATAGGATCATTAGTTGGAGTAATTTACTTTAAAAAATTTCAAACAAGACTGTCGCTTTATGGAAAAGATATGCTAGACACTTCAGCAAAAAGGATTAAATTATGTAGACAGGGTTTCGATGGAATCAAAGATATAATAATTAATCAGACACAAAATAGATTTAATAATATTTTCGAAGATTACAGTTTAAAGTTTTTTGATGCTGTAAAGAAAAAACATGTTGCTGCAACATTACCGAGATTTTTAATTGAGATAATTTTTGTATTTACATTTGGTATTTTTATTTCATTTATGATTTTAAGAGGAGATAGTTTAAGTCAAATATTTGCAATCATTGGGATTTATAGTGCTATAGCTTTTAGACTAATGCCTTCATTTATTAAAATCTATACTGAATTAAGTAACCTAAAGTTTAGCTTGCCTGTAATAAATGAATTAGAAAAAATTTTTAGTGAAAAAACTTTGGGTGATGAAATTGAAAAAATAAAGAAAGATAAAAAGCTAACATTTAAAGAGAAAATAATTTTTAAAAATTTAAAATATAAACATTCAAATACAAATAAAAAAATTTTTGATAATCTAAATCTAGAAATAAATTATGGTGAACGTATCGGGGTTATTGGAGAAAGTGGTTCGGGTAAAACAACTTTTGTTGATCTTTTGACTGGAATAATTGATCCGATTTCAGGTCAAATAACTATTGATAATAATAATCTTAAAAATTTTAAACCTGAGTGGTTTAAAATAATAGGTTACATGTCTCAAAAATTTTACATTATAGATGGCACCGTCAAAGAAAATATATTTTTTGGTAACAACGAATGTGACAAAGATGAGTTAAATAAAATTCTAGAAATAGTACAACTTAAAGAATTTATAGACAGTTTAGAAAATAATTTAGATACTGTTGTTGATGAAAACGGTAATAATTTTTCAGGAGGACAACTACAGAGAATTGTTCTTGCCAGAACTCTAGTCAAAAAACCAGAAATTCTTATTTTAGACGAATGTACAAGTGCTCTCGATAAAGATAATGAGCAAAAGTTGTTACACAACCTAATTAACAATAACTTTGTGAAAACAATAATTATTATTTCTCATAGGAAAGAGTCTTTAAATTTTTGTAATAAAATTCTAAAGGTTGTAGATGGTAAAATAGATATTGATGAAAAATAAAATTTTAGTAGTTATCGGATTAGGATATGTGGGATTACCAATTGCCTTGAAATTTTCCAAAAAAATTAAAACATTTGGATATGATAACAATATATCCAGAATAGGAGAATTAAAAAAAGGTTATGATGCAAATAATGAATTTAAAAAAAAAGATATAATTGAAAATAAAAATTTATCTTTTTCTTTTTCAGAAAAAATAATCTCTAATGCAGATTATATTATTGTTACAGTCCCTACTCCTATAAACAGATATAAAAAACCTGACTTTAATCCTCTTAATTCTGCTTGCAAGTCAATTGGTAAAAATTTAAAAAAAAAATCAATTGTAATTTTTGAGTCAACTGTTTATCCGGGGGCAACAAAAGAAAAGTGTATACCGATAATCGAGAAATATTCTAGAAAGTTGTGGAAAAAAGATTTTCAAATTGGGTATTCACCTGAGAGAGCAAATGTTGGAGATAAAACAAAATCTTTTGAAAAAATTACAAAAATTATTTCTGGAGATAGCAATGAAAGTTTGAGAAAAATTTATAAATTATATAGTTTAGTTACAAACAAATTATATAAAGCGAATTCAATTGAGGTTGCAGAAGCAGCAAAATCAATTGAAAATACTCAAAGAGATTTGAATATTGGTTTGATGAATGAATTTGCAATAATTTGTGACAGATTAAAACTAAATACAAAAGAAGTATTAGAAGCTGCAAAAACAAAATGGAATTTTATTAATTTCAATCCAGGTTTAGTAGGAGGTCATTGTATTGGGGTTGATCCGTATTATCTTTCTTATAAATCTGAAATACTAAATTATACTCCCGAGTTAATTAATTACTCAAGGAAAATCAATAATTTTATGCCGATTTTTATAAAAGACAAAATTTTAAAGATATTGAAAAAAAAAACTAAAAAAAAAACAAAAATACTAATCTGTGGTTTAACATTTAAGGAAAATTGTAATGATATTCGTAACAGTAAAATTTTTGATTTAATAAAAATGCTAAAAAGTTATAAATTTAAAATTTCATTACATGATCCTTATGCCATAAAAGAAAATGTTTATTCGTTGTACAAAGAAAATATAATTGAATGGAATTCAACAAAAAATAATTACGATTTGATAATATTAAGTTTAAATCATAATTTTTATAATAAATTAGGTTTAAAAAAAATTTATTCAAAATTAAAAAAAAACGGGAATATTTTTGATATAAAATCAGCCTTTTTTAATGCCAAATATATTTCAAAATATAAAATAAACTATTGGAACTTATAATTTATGAACTATTTAAAAAAATTTAAAATAATAGCAGAAGTTGGTCAGGCTCATGAAGGCAATATAAATACTCTTCACTCCTATATAGATGCTATTGCTAAAACGGGAGTTAAAACAATTAAATTTCAGGCACATCTTTCAAATTTTGAAAGTTCAAAGTTTGATAAATTTAGAACGAAAAACAAATTTATAAATTATTCTTCTAGGCAAGAATATTGGAAAGCTATGGAATTTAACAAAAAAGAGTGGTTAGGAATAAAAAAACATTGCGAAAAACAAGGTTTATTTTTTTTATGTTCTCCTTTTTCTATAGAAGCTGCAAAGATGTTAAATAGTATTGGTATAAAGGCTTGGAAAATTGGATCTGGAGAAATTACAAATTATCCAATGTTGGAGTATATTGCTAAAACAAAAAAGCCAATAATTCTTTCATCTGGTATGTCAAATTATAGTGAAATTAAAAACACAATTGATCTAATATCTAAATATAATAAAAATTTGTTTTTAATGCAATGCACATCAATGTATCCATGCAAGGATAAAATGCTAGGTCTTAATGTAATCAACGAAATGAAGAATAAATTTCAGTTTCCAATCGGTTTTTCTGATCATAGTGGAGACATAACTACAGCATTTTCAGCGATTGCACTAGGTGCAGAGTTTTTAGAATTACATGTAATTTTCAATAAATCTATAAATACCTTTGATACATCATCATCTATAACTATCGATGAGCTGAAATATTTAAATAAAAAGTTTAATAGGATTAAATTAATATCTACGAAAAAAATTAATAAAGATAAATTACCAAAAAATATAATTAAAATGAAAAAATTATTTGAAAAATCTATATTTCTAAAAAAAAATTTAAAGAAAAATCATAAAATAAAAATTACAGATTTAAGTTTCAAAAAACCATGTATTGGAATTCACGCAAAAAATTACAGAAAAATTATAGGTAGAAAACTTATAATAAATATAAATAAAAATTCTCCGTTAAAATGGTCAAATTTAAAATAAAACAAAAAAAAAAAATATGTTTTGTAGTTTCAAATAGAGCAAGTTTTGCAAGAGCCAAAACAGTAATTGAACATCTATCAAAATCAAAAAAAATCGAAATTTTTCTTATGCTAACTGCCAGCTCAATACTGGAAAGATTTGGAGATATTAGAAAGTTTATCAAAATAAAAGGTATAAAAAAAATTGATGAATCATATATTGTTGTTGAAGGTGGTAATAATTTAACTATGGCTAAAACCACTGGTTTATCAATTATTGATTTATCAACATATTTTTCAAAAATTAATCCTGATATGGTTGTAACAATTGGAGATAGATATGAAACTTTAGCAACAGCAATTGCATCAAGCTATATGAATATAAAACTTCTACACATTCAAGGTGGAGAAGTTACAGGATCAATTGACGAGTCTGTAAGACATGCAATTACAAAACTTGCTCACGCTCATTTTCCATCGACAAAAAAGGCAAGAGAAAATATCATTAGGATGGGCGAAGATAAAAAATTTGTTTTTTTTACTGGCTGTCCGTCAATTGATTTAATTAAAACTAACAAAAAAAAATTAGCTGATATCAAATTATTAAAAAAAGGAGGTGTTGGGAAAAAATTTAATTTCAGAAAACCTTATCTCTTAGTCATATTTCACCCTGTAACAACAGAATTTAAAATAATCGATAAACAAATTTTATCACTTGCCGATGCAATTCAAGAGATTGATATGAATATACTTTGGCTGTGGCCTAATATTGATGCTGGCACAGATAAGATTAGCAAATTTTTAAGAATGTATAGAGAAAAAGGAAAGCTAAAAAATGTAACTTTTTTCAAAAACTTTGACAACGATGATTACCTAACAATCTTAAAAAATTGCTCTTGTGCAATTGGAAATAGTAGTAGTTTTATAAGAGAAGGATCATTTATTGGTGTTCCAGCCATAAATATTGGGTCTCGTCAAAATAATAGAGAAAAATCACAAAACATTACTGATCTAAAGATTGTTACCAAAAAAAAATTAAAAAATTTGATAATATCTAAGATTGGAAAAAAATATAAATCTAGTAAACTTTATGGAGCTGGAGATGCAGGTATAAGAATTGCTAAAATTATTGAAAAAATTAATCCACCTGTCCAAAAAATATTAAAATATTAGTAATGAAAATTCTTGGAATAATACCTGCAAGGTCAGGATCAAAAGGTGTGAAAAATAAAAATACAATTACAATAAAAAATAGAAAATTGATTGAGTATACTTTTAAAGCAGCATTGGGCTCAAAATTAATTGATAAAATTATTTTAACTACAAATTGCAAAAAAGTTATTAAATTAAGTAAGACCTATAGAAAAATTGAATTATTAATTAGGCCAGAAAAGCTTTGCAAAGATAATTCTAGTATTTTTGACGTTATAAAACATACCATTCAATCTGAAAAAAAAAAATTTAATTTTTATGATTTTATTGTTTTATTGCAACCCACAACCCCTCTTAAAAATTCTATAATTATTGATAGTGGAATAAGAAAAATTCATAAAGAAAGAGGGACATCTTTAGTCAGTGTTTATGAGGTTGATGATAATCACCCTGCAAGAATGTACAAATTAAAAAATAAACAATTAATCCCTCTTTCTAAAAATTACCAACAAGAAAATAGACAAAATTTAAAAAAAATATTTCATAGAGATGGCAATTTATACATTTTTAAAAACTCAAATTTTTTAAAAAAAAACAAAAATTTTTATGGAGATAAAATAATACCTCTTA
>CABYFB010000013.1 GCA_902518165.1 uncultured Pelagibacteraceae bacterium | reverse complement strand
AAATTGCTGCAAACAAAATCCAATAATAAAATTCTTCATTAAATAAAGTTTTTTCAAAATAAAAATGCTCTATAAAATAAAAAGGCAAAATAGATAAAAAACCAAAGAAAGATATAATTGTTAGTCTTGGAAAAAATTTCAGTTCTGAATTCCATTGAAAAAGCATAACTGTATAAATTGCCCAGCCTAATGCTGCTCCTAACATCCAAAAATCTCCAGAAGCAAATTTTAATTCAAGAAGTAAATTGATATCGCCCTTTAAAATTACAGCAAACACTCCAATTAGACAAAAAAGTAAGCCAATAAATTGGAAAATATTTATCTTATCTTTAAAAAGAAAATATGAGATTAAAATTATAAATATTGGTGAAGAAGTATAAAGAATTCCCATATTAACAATGGTTGTAGATGAACCAGCCATATATGGAAATATTCCACAAACACCACATCCCATCAAACCTAGAAAAAAACTTCTTTTACTCTCTTTTTTAATAGTCTGAAAATTATCAACTAAATACTTATAATTTAGGACGAATAAAATAATGAAAAAAATAAACCATCTCCAAAAAGATAAAGATATGGGAGGAACATCATCAACACCACCTCTTGCTACAATTAAATTACTAGCCATAAAAAGTGGCTGAAATAATAATAGAAAATATCCGATAAAATTTTTATTCATTTTTATTTAATATTAAAAAAAATAAGTAACTTAAAATGCATAAAAATAAAAAAATTGAAAAAGAAATTTGATAGCTCATTGTAATAGTAGCACCTAAATTTCTGGAAAAATCTATTATTAAACCAATTATCCATTGTACAAAAAAAGTACCAGAAAATAAAAATACATTGAATGAAGTTAAAGATTTTCCTGCTAGTTTAGTAGGAAAATTTAATGCTATTGCTGGTTGGGTTAAAGAAATTACTATTGATGATAAAATATAAAGAGTGAACATGGTTGCACCAGCTTTGTCTCCCATTATGACTATTAAAAATAAAATTATATAACTTACAGGAAGTGTAAATTTTACAATTCTCATACTGTCAATTCCCTTGGAAGATAGTTTTGGCAAAAAATATCCCCATATTAAAAAAGAAAAAAGCATAGTTACATTTATCCAAAATAAACCTGTCGCACTTTGTATTGCATCATAACCCGTTACATTTAGCATCCATGGGCCAGCCCACAATGTTTGTATTGCTTGAACGCCTCCATAATTAAAAAATGCAAGCGGTACTAAGCTAATAAAGAATTTATTTTTCCATATGTGGGAAAGATTTTGAAGATTATTATTTTGGTCTTCATCCCTCTTAGTTTCCCACGAAGGTATTAAAATTGATATTAATATTATGCTTATCAAAATTAAAGAGGCTATAATTAAAAAAATAGATCGCCAACCAATTATTGGTAATAAAATTTGAACTGGTAGAGTTGATGCAACAAATCCAAAATTTGCAACCATCAACATCCATGAATTTGCACGTTGTTGATATTTTTCTTCAAACCATACTCTATAACCAGTTAAAGGACCCATTAAACAAGCAGCAACACCTACACCAATGAAAATTCTAGAAATTAATAAACCTGCAAAACTTTTTGCAAAAGCAAATGAAATAGTTCCAATAAGAGCAATGATTAATAAATATCCGATAACTTTTTTTGGACCAAATCTATCTAATAGCATACCGGTAGGAATTTGCATGAGCGAAAACCCTAGAAAATATCCTCCAGCTAAAAGTCCAAGATTTGCGGCACTTAAATTGAATTCAGTTGAAAGAGCAGGTGTTAATGTTGCGGTAATTGATCTCAGTAAATTTGATATAAAAAAGCCAAAGGCAAATACAGAAAAAATTAGAATACTTTTATTTATTTTATTGATCATTTATATTTTTTATGAAATTACAGTTCTATTATGAATAATCATTCAACAAAAGATAAAGATGCCATTTCTTCAAATGGTATGGCCGCAACATCACATCCAATAGCTACAGAAGAAGCTCTTAGAATATTACAAAAAGGTGGAAATGCAGTTGATGCAGCTATTGCAGCTTCTGTTGTTCTGTCTGTTGCAGAGCCTAATGCCACAAGTATAGGTGGAGATTGTTTTGCAATAATAAAAATGAATGGAAAAGACCCTGTTTCATATAATGGATCAGGTATTGCTCCAGCAAAAGCGAATTTTGATTATTTCAAGGAAAAGAATATAGATAAAATTGGATTAACAAGTCCTCACGCAGTAACTATTCCTGGTGCATTAGATGCTTGGAATTCAATTCATAATGATTTTGGAAAACTCGATTTTGAGGAGTTGTTTCACAAAGGTATAGATATTGCAAAGAATGGTTTTAAAGTGACTAAAGTTGTTGCTAACGCCTGGAGCAACGTATTTAATAAATTAAACGATAACCCATATTCTAGAAAACATATGCTAAATAATGGTAAAAGTTATCAATTTAATGAGGTAAATAAAAATCCTGCACTTGGAGAGACTCTCGAAAAAATTTCAAAAAATGGAGTTAAAGAATTTTATGAAGGATCAATTGCTGAAGATTTAGTTAAAACTTTAAAAGAGTTTGGGGGCTTACATACAATTGAAGATTTCCATAAGCAAAAAACTATTAAATCAGACACTTTATCAGATAGGTATAGAGATATTATCATACATCAAAGTCCTCCGAGCGGACCTGGGATAACAGTTTTAGTAATGATGAAGTTATTAGAAAAGTTAGGTATTGAAAAATATGATGTGAATTCATTTGAAAGATTTCATCTTGAAGCAGAAGTTACAAAGCAGGCTTATAAACTTAAGGAAGAAAATATTGGTGATCCAGAATTTGTAGATTTAGATTTGAAAAAAATATTAAGTGAACAAAACATAGATAATATTTCAAAAAATATATCTATTAATGGCTGTGCAGATGTAGGAGATTTAAATATTCCAAACCATCCTGAAACAGTTTATTTAAGCGTGGTAGACAGAGATTTAAATGTAGTTTCAATAATAAATTCTGTTTGCTATGCTTTTGGATCTGGAATAACAGGTGACAAATCTGGAGTGGTTCTTCACAATAGAGGAACTAATTTTAGAGTTGAGGAAGGTCATCCTAATTGTATTCAAGGATTAAAAAGACCACTACATACCATAATCCCTGGAATAGTTATGAACAACAAAGGAGAATGTGAATTATCTTATGGAGTAATGGGAGGACAATATCAACCTGTTGGACAAGTTCATGTTTTAAATAGCATTATTGATTATAACTTAACTCCTCAACAAGCCATTTCATTTCCTAGAGCTTTCCATTTCAATAACATTTATAAATTAGAGAAAAGTATTGATGAAAAAATTTTTAATAATTTAAAAGAAGTCGGTCATAATGTTGAGTATATAGATGGTACTCATGGAGGTGGACAAGCAATTCAAATAGATAGAGAAAAAGGAAATTTAGTTGGCGGTTCAGATCCAAGAAAAGATGGATACGCAAAAGGTTATTAATTTAGATGAACTCTAGAATTGTTAGAAATATTATAGAAACACAAAATGATAATCTAATTGCAATAACATCTGAAAGTAGTTCTCCACTAAAATTTGTTGATTTAAAATCATTAATAGAAAGAATTTCAAAACAATTATCAGGTAATGGTATTAATAATAAAGATCGTGCAGCAATAGTTTTGCCAAACGGTCCTTACATGGCAACTAGTTTTTTGGCGATTTCAAGCTACATGTCTGCTGCACCTTTAAACCCTAACTATAAATCTGAAGAATTCGAATTTTACCTAGAGGATTTAAAACCAAAGATAGTGATTGTAGAGAAATATTCTAAAAATCCAGTAGTAGAAGTCGCAAATAAATTAAAAATTCCTGTTTGCGAAATAAAATCAGACGGAAATACTTTAAGCGGAGATTTCAATCTTTTTGAAAAAAGCAGTGATTATGTTTTGCCAGGCGAAGATCATGAAGCTCTTGTGCTGCATACTTCGGGCACTACATCAAGACCTAAGATTGTTCCATTAACAAATAAAAATATTTTTTCTTCGGCAGATAATATCTCCAAAAGCCTTAATTTAACTGATAAAGATCATTGTCTAAATATTATGCCATTATTTCATATACATGGCTTAATTGCAGTTCTTGCAGCCTCTATGAAGGTAGGGGCATCTGTATGTGCAAGTAGTGGATTTAATGCATTAAAATTTTTAGATAATGCAAAAAGAGAGAAAATAACTTGGTATTCTGGAGTACCAACAATGCATCAAGCAATATTGATGAGAGCAGATAAAAATCTAGAAACTGCTAAACAATTAAATCTTAGATTTTTAAGATCATCATCAGCATCCTTACCTCCAGCTGTATTTGAAAAACTAAATGAGGTATTTAATTGTCCAGTAATAGAAGCATATGGGATGACGGAAGCTACTCATCAAATGACCTCAAATCCTTTACCGCCTAAGTCCCAAAAACCTGGATTTGTAGGAATTCCTGCTGGGCCAGAAGTTTGTATTATGGATACTAATAACAAGATTTTAAATCAAGGAGAAGAGGGAGAAGTTTGCATTAGGGGTGAAAATGTTACTTCCGGATATGAAAATAATCCAGATGCAAATAAAAATAGCTTTTCAAATGGTTGGTTTAGAACAGGAGATCAGGGATATTTTGATAAAGATGGTTATCTAAAAATCTCAGGAAGATTAAAGGAAATAATTAATAAAGGTGGTGAAAAGATTTCACCTTTAGAAGTCGATAACATTCTTATGGATCATCCAAATATTGAGCAAGCTGTTTGCTTTGGATATGAAGATAAAATGCTTGGGGAAGATATAGCTACCGCAATAATCATAAAAGAGGGCATGAAGTGTACTGAAGATGATATAAAAAATTATGCAAATGAAAAACTTGCAAAATTTAAAATTCCAAAGAAAATATTTTTTGTAAATGAAATTCCTAAAGGTGCAACAGGTAAACTACAAAGAAATACTTTAGCTAAAAAGTTTGGATTAGTGAACTAATGACTAAAATTTGTATATTTGGAGCGGGGTCTATTGGTGGATTTATTGCTACAAGTTTAAAAAAAACAAACGCACAAGTCTCTTTAATTGCTAGAGGAGAACATAAAAAAGCAATAGAGCAAAATGGATTAACTTTTATAAGAGATGATAATAAAGTTAACTTTAAATTTGATGTAACAGACAATCCTAAAGATTTGGATGAACAAGATTTCATAATTATTTCTGTAAAAGCTAACGCTATTAGTAAAATTTCAGAAAGCTTAAAACCAATTATGGGTAAAAAAACTTCAATTATATGCGCCATTAATGGATTACCTTGGTGGTACTTTCATAAAGCTAATACGGGTACCAAATTAGACAATCAAATAGTTGAAAGTGTGGATCCAGGTGGAAAAATATGGCAAACTCTAGGACCTGAAAGAGCAATTGGTTGTGTAGTTTATCCAGCTTGTCAGATATTAGAGCCAGGTGTTATTAAACATAATGGTAATGGTGAACGATTTTCTTTAGGTGAACCAGATGGAACCAGATCAGAAAGACTAAAAATAATTTCAAGTTTATTCATAGAAGGCGGTTTAAAAGCTCCTCAGAAGAAAAATTTAAGAGACGAAATTTGGGTGAAACTATGGGGGAATTGTTCATTCAACCCAGTAAGTGCTCTAACAAATAAAACTATGGATGAAATGGGTAATGATCCTGAAACTTACAATTTAATAAAAGATTTAATGCAGGAGTGCCAACAAGTTGGAGAAAAAATCGGAGTTAAATTCAATATATCAATTGAGGATCGAATTAAGGGTGGAGTCTCAATTATAGGACATAGACCTTCGACCGCTCAAGATTTAAATGCTGGCAAACCATTAGAAATAGATCCAATAATTGGTTCAATTATAGAAATTGCAAATAAGCTTGATTTAAATGTTCCAAAATTAAAAGAGATTAATGAAAAATTAAAGTCCAAGGCAGAAGACTTGGGTCTTTATAAAAGATCAGAATTAATTGATAAATTAACAGTTTAAAAATTTAGTGAAATATCTCTATGTATTGAATTACATTTAGATACATAGATAGCTTGCTCTTTTGTTAGTTTAGACTGCAACCTTAGTCCAATTGTTTCTTTGATTGCATTATTATATTCCTCAAGTTTTGGCATTAAGTTTTCTTTAGCATTTGCTCTCCAGCTAACTTCTTTA
Organism: uncultured Pelagibacteraceae bacterium; assembly: GCA_902518165.1. Lineage (GTDB taxonomy): Bacteria > Pseudomonadota > Alphaproteobacteria > Pelagibacterales > Pelagibacteraceae > Pelagibacter. The sequence continues at coordinate 5,158 of CABYFB010000013.1, read as the reverse complement.
TTGAATAACTCAACAACTTCTTTTGATTTTGTTCTAATCGCCATTGGATCAAGTTCGTCTGAGTCTACCATTGATAATAAATCATCTACACTATTTAAAAATTCATCCATTCCAGAGATCTCACTCAACTTGTCAAACAATCCATCCATAATTGTAACTGATCTTTCATATACTTTTGTATTGCTTTCCATAGCTATAAAATAATCTAACTGTTTAATATCTTTTGATACTTCTTGAAGTTTTACTCCATCGTTTATGAACATTGCGAACTGATCAAGTAGATCGTAGGCTTCATCTACATTCTTTCTATATCTTTTAGTTGTTGTATTTTTAGCTTTATTTATTTTGTCGAATTCTGAATTCTTAGCTTGCCAAGTATCTGGAATTGAGTTTTGAATTTCCTCAATTTCAAGTTTTACATCCTCAATTCTTAATTCTATTTTGTTTTTCTCATCTAATTCGTCATCATCTAAATTTCTAATCTCTGCTTTATATTTTTCTATTTTTTTATTTAATTTAAGTATTTTCTTTTGCTTCTTTCTAACAGTGAAATGCAGATCCCTATAATCAACAGCATATGCATTGTATTCGACCTCAACTTTTTTTAATTTATCGACTAGAGCAAAAGTTCCTAGTGCACTATCAAAATGATCTTCTAAAATTTCCATTTTATCATCTGGCAGATTAGTTGGAGCCTCAGATTGGAATTTTAATATTGCATTTTTAATTGTCTCACCGTTTGAATCAAATCTTGCAAATTTGTACTCTTGCAAACAGTACTGTAATTTAGGATTCATTGGTGGAGGAGCAACATTCGAAGTTAAATATACTCTATTTGGTAGATAATTTACTAAGCTAGGGTATGCACCGACTATTCCCAATCCTATAAGCTGAAGAATTATAAAAGGCACAACACCTTTCCAAATATCAAGTGTTTTAACAATTTTAGGTGCTACACCTTTCAAATAAAAGAGTGCAAATCCAAATGGCGGCGTTAAGAAGGAAGTCTGCAAGTTAACACCAATCATAACTCCCAACCAAACGGCTGTGACGTTAGCCCCTGTTTCAGCTAATAATATTGGTGCAATTATTGGAACAACAACAACTGCAATTTCAATAAAGTCTAAGAAAAATCCTAGCAAGAAAATTACAATCATCACAACAACAAATTGTGTCCAAAAACCACCCGGTAAATCTTGTAAAAAGTCTCTTACTAATTCTTCTCCCCCAAAAGCTCTAAATCCTGAAGTAAGCATTGCTGCTCCTAAAAGGATAATAAATACCATTGAAGTAGTCACACAAGTTTCTGTTACAACTTCTTTTAAAACATTTTCTGTTTTAAAAGTTCTCCAAAAACTCCAACCTATTCCGTATACAAGTATGACCACAAAGAAAGCGGTTATAAAGATTGCACTTAAATCTCTTTCCTCCAAATTTTTTACATTTAATTCATAATTTGATGCAAAGAATGTAATTGGAATTAGAGATCCAATAATTAAAATTAAAGGATAGAAAGCACTTTTCTTTCCTTCATATAATCTATAACCAGCCATCAAAGTGGCACCAATTGCTCCAATTGAACCTGCTTGGTTTACAGTAGCAATACCCATTAAAATTGAACCTAATACAGCAAATATTAATGCAAGTGGTGGTATGATAATTACAACTACTCTTAACCAAAATTTTAAATCAAAATTTCCTTTAAATGGAACTGGTGGTGCAACACCTTTCTTTATTCTAGCAAAAATAAACACATAGATCATATAAAGAGCAACTAAAACAAGACCTGGTAAAAGTGCTCCTAAGAACATATCACCTGCACTTGATGAACCTACTCTAAATTCACCTGGCATATTAAATTCACCAGTTAAGGCTTTATAATCATTTTGTCTTAAGTTGTTTGCAACATCAGATGCACTTGCCAACTGGTCAGCAATAATAATTAAAACAATTGATGGAGGAATAATTTGACCTAATGTTCCTGATGAACAAACTATTCCACTAGCAAGTTGTCTGTCATACTTGTTATTTAACATTGTTGGTAACGAAATTAGTCCCATTGCAATTACAGTTGCTCCAACGATACCAGTCGTTGCTGCTAATAGAGCTCCAACAAATATAACTGAAATTCCTAAACCACCAGGAATTGGTCCAAATAATTGGCCCATTGTTATTAATAAGTCTTCGGCAATTTTTGATTTTTGAAGCATAATTCCCATGAAAATAAATAAAGGAATTGCGATCAAAGTATCTGTTTCTACATCCCAGTAATTACTCCTAAAATTTGTAATACCAGCAACGAGCCATTCTATAGGTCCATCTACAGCAAAAAAAGCACTGGAGTCTCCCTCGAATATGTAGCCAAAAAATGCGGCTAAACCAATTGCAATTATAGCTGAACCAGGTAGTGCAAAAGCAACAGGGTAACCCGATGCAAGAGCAACAATCATTATCACAACTAGAACAGCTAAAAAGAATGTTTCCATAATTTAATTTTTGACACCTTTTAAAATTTTGTGACTACTTTCCATAAAATAGCTAGTAAATTGAATTAACATCGTAACAGCAAAAACAGCTAGATAAACAGCCATCAAATATAAAAGATAGAGACCATTAGATCCTTGTTGCGTAACTTCAAAAGCTACAACAGGACCATTTATAATGCTGGCTTTTCCGTTTAGACCTAAAAATATAACTATTAATGTAAGTGGTACTCCTAGAACTGCCGATCCAACCATATTTGTCCATGCCTTCTTTTTTTCACTAAAAGAAGAATAGAGTACATCAACTCTTACGTGCCCTTCATGAATTAATGCGTATGCACTAGCAAACAAATAAAGTGCAGCATACCAAAATCTAACTAGATCGCCTTGAAATGCTTGTTCGTATGAAAATATAAATCTTGATAATACAATTACGAATTCACTTACTACAACCAATACAGCTAGCCAAATAAAACCAACTGATTTTGTAAAATATCCAATCACGAAAGAAATTAATATTATTGGAAAGTGAATATAAGTAATTCTTACAGGGGCTTTAACCATCAATGCTTTTACTTCAGGACTGAAGATTGCTTCCCATAATCTTTCAACAACCATAAAAGATATAACAAAGTCAGCTACGCCAACTAAAAATACTGCCCAAAATGATGATCTAACAAGATATGCTGAAAATCTTGATAAAATTTTTGAATCTTGCTCCAAAGTTTGGCTATATGTTTTAAAAACATAAAAAACGACTGCAGCAATACAAATCAAATACAATCCAATTTGCATATAACCATAATTTAAATCAGATCCCTCTAGAGCTTTTTTCTTATATCCAAACATCTCATGATGTGAAAAAATTTTTTTTATTCCTGGCCAATCACTCCAAACTGTTAAAACATTATTTATAAGAAATGCTAAAGTAAAAGCTAAAACTGAATAACTGATTATTCTAAGATATAGAGAAAGATTTGAATTTTTTGTCACCATAGTATTTTAAAATACCTAAGTAATACTCGATTTTGTTTAAAAAAAAAGGGCCCAATTAAGGGCCCTTTAATAACTAAATTTAGTTAGATTACATTCCTAATGCTCTGTTTCTTTGAGAAATGTAAGGTGAGTCAGACAAGTTGGTCCAAGAACCAATGTCTTTTCTAGCCTGTAAGAAACTAGAGTGGATTCTCTCAGCGAGACCACTGCTTGCTCTTGTTTCCTCAAATACTTCATTAGCAGCTTTAGCAAAACCATCATAAACTTTGTCGCTAAATTTCTCTAGTTTAACACCATGATCGTTTATTAATCTTGCAAGCGCAGCACCATTTTTAGCGTTGTACTCTGACATCATAACGTCATTTTCCATCGCAGCTGCAGCTTCAATTAATAGCTGATCTGATTTTGATAAGCTTGTAAACCAAGATTTGTTAGTACCACATGCTAACATAGATCCTGGCTCGTGCATTCCAGGATAGTAGTAGTATTTAGCAGCTTCTTGGAATTTCATAGCTTCATCATTCCATGGACCTACCCACTCTGTTGCATCAATTGCACCAGAAACAAGGTTTTCGTAAATTTGTCCACCAGGAAGTGAAACTGGAGATCCTCCAAGTTTACCGATAACTTGTCCACCTAATCCAGGCATACGCATTTTAAGACCTTTGAAGTCATTAGGGCTTCTAATTTTCTTATTAAACCATCCACCCATTTGAACTCCTGTGCTTCCACACATAAAGTTTTTTAGACCAAATTTGTCTGATAGTTCATCCCATAATTGTTGACCACCAGCAAATCTAATCCATGCGTTCATTTCAGTGTAAGTGAAACCGAAAGGTACAGCTGTAAAGTAACCCCAAGCTGGATCTTTTTTAACCCAGTAGTAGTCAGCAGCGTGATACATTTGCGAGTTACCTGAAGCAACTTCATCAAATGAGTCAAACGCTTTAACCCTCTCGTTTGCTGCATAATAAGTGACTTGAATTCTTCCATCACTCATGTCTGTAATTCTTTGAGCAAATCTTTGCGCACCAGTTCCTAAACCTGGGAAATCTCTTCCCCATGTAGCTACCATAGAAGCTTCAATTCTTTCTTTGGCAACGGCTGGAGCAGCTAAAGATGATGCAGCTACAGCAGCAACACCAGTCGCAGCAGCAGCCTTAAAGAATTTACGTCTTGAAGGAGTTTTACCCTTCAATAGTTTTTTTTCTTTAATCATTATTTCTCCTCTTTAAGTTAATTAACTTATGCATTTAAAGCATATATGTTTCTTAGAGTCATTTTAAAAAAGTGAGGATTTTCCACTTAATTACAATCTATGATTGTAAATGTTTATGAATTATCTTTAATTATTGAATATTTTGGCATGGTTTAACATGCTCAGATCTTCAAATTGTTTGCCTATAATTTGAACTCCTAAAGGCAAATTTTTTTCGCCCTTTAAAATTGGCAGTGAAATGCAGGGCACATGTGCAAGAGACCAAATCTTATTAAATTCTGGACTCCCAGTTGTCTTAAATCCTTTGTCAGCAATTCCACAACTACTTGGCGTTATAATTGCATCAAACCTTTCAAATATACTATCTAAGTTTTTTGAGTATGTTCTCATCGCATCTAAAGCTAAAGCATAATCTTTTGCCGAATGTTTTAGTCCATTAATAATTGCTCTCTTAATTTCT
>CABYFB010000012.1 GCA_902518165.1 uncultured Pelagibacteraceae bacterium | reverse complement strand
TTGATTTTTAAAATCACTAAAATATTTTTTTATTCTTTGTGATTTATAGTCAATTAAAATACTTTCAGATTTTAATTTAGATTTAATACTAAAATTTTGAATTTCATTTTTTTTATTTAATTTGAAACTTATTAAATTTTCTGATGCAAATATGATATCTTGGTCTTGAAGACCAAAGTTTTTAAATTGAATAAATTTTTTAAATTCTTTAGAATTAATTGTACTTTTTGCATTACTTAAATCTATATTGACTAAAGCATCTTTGTTTTGTTTTTTTTTATAAATTAGATTAATTAAATTTTTTGTTTTATTATTATTGTTTTTATTATTTTGAAATAAAAACTCGCTATTTAAAACAATTTTTAATTCTTCTTTGATATAATTAATTAAAATATTTCCATCTTTAAAATATATGAAATCTTGATATTTTGATTTTGTAAATAAGTTATCAAAATTTAATTTTGATATAATTCTTAAATCCTTAATATTAAGTTTTTTATTAATTTTAAATGAAAATTCATTTTCTGAGCTTAAATTTATAGGTCTATCATCTATTAAATCTAAATTAATATTTATAAATTTTCTGTAATTATTTAAATTAATCTTAGTCTCATTTGTTTTAAAATTTCCTAAAATTTCAAAATAATTATTTATTTTTTTAATTCTTATTTTTTCTGAAGCAATGAGGAATTTATCAAATGATAATTCTATTTCATTTAGATTTATAACATCCTGGTCTACTAAAAAATCAAATTTAACATTTTCAATTTTTGATTGTTTGGGTAGTTTTATTTCTGCATCTATTACTGATCCATTGAGAGTATACTGAATATTTTTGGGACTATTTTTGTCAAATGTTATATTGGATATTATTTTTACTTTGCCCTTTTTAATTTGTTTTAAAATTAAAGTTCTTGCTAAATTAAAATCATATTCATTTATAAAATCTATAAATTGATCAATATCGTTTTCTTTGGAAATTATTGATATTTCAGAAATTGGGTTTTTATTGCTTATATAATCAAAAATATTTAGATCAAACTTTATATTTTCTAAGTCAATATTTTTTTCATTAATTGCTATTTGAGGGTCCAAGGTAAAAATCTCAAATTCAAAATTAGATAAATTTAATTTAAAATTTACTTGATTTAATTTTAATTTTATCTTTGGATCAATCTCTTTAAGTTTTTCATTTATTAAACTATTAAAATTATCTGTTCTAACTCCTGTTGTTGTTAGAAATATTAAAATTGCGACTAAGACAGTTATTATTGAAATTGTAATTATAGAAATTATTTTACGCATTTAATTTATATAGAGAACTTTCTAAAAAATTATCTATTTCTCCATCTAATACTTTTTCAGGACTAGAACTTTCAAAATTAGTTCTATTATCTTTTACCATTTTATAAGGGTGTAATACATATGATCTAATTTGATGACCCCATCCAATCTCTGACTTTGAATTTTCAAGATTTTCATTTTCTTTTTCTTTTTTTTTTAACTCGTAGTCATAAAGCCTTGCTCTTAACATATTCATGCAAGTTTCTTTATTTTTATGTTGTGATCTTTCATTTTGACATTGTACTACAATTTTTGTTGGCAGGTGTGTAATTCTTACTGCACTATCTGTTGTGTTGACATGTTGACCTCCCGCTCCACTAGATCTGTATGTATCAATTCTTAAATCTTTTTCTAAAATTTCAACATCAATATTTTCAGATATAACTGGGTATACCCAAACACTGGCAAAACTTGTATGTCTTCTAGCACCAGAGTCAAACGGAGAAATTCTGACAAGTCTATGTATTCCTGACTCATTTTTTAATAATCCGTTTATGTAATCTCCACTTATTTTAATTATTGAAGATTTAATGCCAGCTTCATCACCTTTATGTTCGCTGATAATTTCGATTTTGAAATTTTTTTTAGTTGCCCACTTCATATACATTCTTCTTAACATATCAGCCCAGTCTTGACTTTCAGTTCCTCCGGCACCTGCATGAAATTCTAAATAACTATTAAATGTATCATTATCATTTGATAGAAAACATCTTATTTCAATTTGTTTAATTTTATTAAAGAGTATTTTTATATTTGAGGTTGTCTCTTTAATCATTTCATTGTTGTGTTCCTCAATAGCTAAATCATAAATATCAAATAAATCTTTACTTTCATTTGATGTTTCTTCAAAATTATTTAATAATTTTTCTAAATTAGTTTTTTCTCGTAAAACTTTTTCAGCATTTTTTTTATCCTGCCAAAAATCTGGTTTTTCTATTAAATTTGATAAATTAATTATTTTTTCTGAAATCTTAGTCTTTTCAAAGAAACTCCTTTATTCTTTGATTTATTTTTTCTATTTCTGATTTAATATTTAGTATTTCCTGTTCCATTAATAAAATTTTAATATATTTGTTGTATTTAATCTACTATCAAAATTGTTAGATATATTATCTAGTTTATTATCATTATTTTTAAATGACTCGATTATGGCTAACTTGGTTTTAGGATTCGCTCTTTTTCCAGTTTTTGCATCTATGACCATCATATTTATATTGTTTGCAACTTTAAAAGGCCTTGCGTTAAAAGTATTTGCTGTTTTTTTTATGAACTCTTTAAAAACTGGCATTGCTGTTTTTGAACCTGTTTCAAATTTACCTAAACTCTTTGGATTATCATAGCCAATATATACTCCAACCACTAAATTTGATGTAAATCCTATAAACCAAGTATCTGCATTTTTGTTTGTTGTTCCGGTCTTGCCAGCTAATTCGAGTTTCAATTCTTTTAAACCTTTTCCAGTTCCACGTTCTATAACACCTTTCAACATAGAAGTAATCTGATAGGCTGTTTGTGGTGAAAAAATCTGTTGATATTTATTTTTAATAATTGGTTTACTAGTTCCTTCATATGAAATTAAATCGCAATTTTCACAGAATCTTTTTTCATTGTTAAAAATAGTTTTTCCTTCACTGTCTTGAATTCTATCAATTAATATTGGATTAACTAATTTTCCACCATTCAAAAAAGAACAATAAGCGCTTGTGATTTTTAACAAAGTCGTTTCAGCAGAGCCCAAAGATACTGACATAAGTTCATCTGGATTTTCGTAAATATTTAATTTTTTTGAAAAATTTATAATTTTGTCTATACCTAATTCTTGAGCTATTCGGACAGTCATTAGATTTCTTGATTTTTCTATACCTGTTCTTAGTGTTGAAGGTCCGTAGAACTTTTTGCCGTAATTTTCTGGTTTCCACATTTTTAAATCATTTCCTTGATCTAATACTATAGGTGCGTCTAATACTAATGTTGTTGGTAAAAAATTATTTTCTAATGCTAAAGCATATATGAAAGGTTTGAATGCAGATCCAGGCTGACGTTTTGCTTGAGATGCTCTATTAAATTCACTTTGTTTAAAACTAAATCCACCTGACAATGCTAATACTCTTCCGCTATATGGATCCATTACAACAATGCCTCCATTAGCTCTTGGAAGTTGTTTTAAACTATAGTTTCCATCAGATAATTTCTTGACATAAATTATGTCACCAATTTTGAATAGTTTTTTGAATTCCTTTCGCGTCCAATCAATATCATTAAAATTAATTGTTCCATTATCATCATTTTGTGTTTTGATGACTGTTTCAAATTTGTCAATTCTAATAACAACAGCTAATTCCCATCCTAAAGATTTTTCTAAATTTAAGTCTTTAAGATTTTTTTTCCAATTTTTGTTTTTTTTTATATTTGATATAGGACCTCTCCATCCTTTTCTCTTATCAAATTCTTGCAAACCATTCCTAAGTGATTGTGAAGCAATTTTTTGTAATTCTAAATCCAAAGGTGTCTTTATGTTAAATCCTTGTTTATATACTTTATCATATCCATATTTATCAATTACATCTTTTCTAACATCTTCTACATAATATCTAGAATCTTCTAGGTAAATTCTTTTTCTCTTTTGTAATTTAATTTTAGAGTTAATTAATTTAGAGTATTGTTTTTGATCAATGAATCCATTATCTAATAAATTATTTAATACTAAGTTTCTTCTAAATTTTGCTAACTCCTTGTTTTTATATGGATTGTATTTACTTGGTGCTTTTGGAAGAGCAGCTAGAAGTGCAGCCTCTCCATAATTGAGTTCACTTATTGGTTTATTAAAATATCTTAAACTAGCTGATGCTATACCATAGCTACCCTCACCAAGATAAATTTGATTTAGATAAAGCTCTAGAATTCTTTTTTTTGATAAAACACGCTCAATTCTAAAAGCTAATATTGCTTCCTTTATTTTTCTATCAATACTTACTTCATTAGTTAAAAGAAAGTTTTTTGCTACTTGCTGGGTAATAGTAGAGGCACCCTCTAATCTTTTTGAGTAAAGTAGATTAAATATGTTATTTTTAATTGCTCTTACTACTCCTTTGGCATCTACCCCTGGATGGTCAAAAAAGTTTTTATCCTCCGCAGATAAAAAAGCATTTATCACGGTTTGAGATATAGCAGAATATGGAACAAAAATTCTTTTTTCAGATGAAAAATCGCTTACTAAAACTCCGTTTCCTGAATACACCTTGCTTGATACTGGAGGTTTATAATTTTTAAGATATTTGTAATCTGGCAATTTATTGGAATAAGTCCAAAGAATAGATATTATTGATAATAATATTAGAAGAGATGACAATAATCCAAATATTAGTAATTTTTTAAAGAACTTTTGCATTTTAGTTTAAATATCTTGCGAATTTGTTATTCTTAAGGCACAGAATTTATTAAATTAACTTATGAAAAAATCAGCAATATTATGTCAAAAAATTTATATATCGATGCATCGCATCCTAATGAAACTAGAGTTGTTCTTAAAAGTAATAATCATATCGAAGACTATGAATATGAAAGTATAAACAACACTTTAATTAAGAATAATATTTATCTCGGAAAAGTAAGTAGAATTGAACCTTCTTTGCAAGCAGCGTTTGTTGACTTTGGAAGAGAAAGACATGGTTTTCTATCTTTTAATGATATCCAGTCTGATTATTATCAGCTACCTTTAAGCGATTTAGAAAAAATAAAACAAGAAGAAGAGAAGGTTCGAGAGGAACTTTCAAAACAAAGTGAAAACATAGAAAATAAAATTCTTGAAGGTAAAGAGGAAATTAAAATTGATGATCCTGTTGAAAAAAAAGAGGACGATGAAAAAGATAAAATAAATACTCAAAAAAAATTTCCATCAAAAAGATACAAAATCCAAGAAGTAATAAAACCAAATCAAGTAATTTTGGTTCAAGTGTTGAAAGATGAAAGGGGTTTAAAAGGAGCAGCGCTTAGTACTTTTATTTCCATTGCTGGAAAATACATAGTCTTAATGCCTAACACAGCCAAAGGTGGGGGAATTTCTAGAAAAATATTTAATCCAGGAGAAAGAAAAAAAATTAGAAATATATTAAATGAAATAACTATTCCAAAAGAGATGGGAATTATAGTTAGAACAGCAGGATCAAACAAAACAAAAAATGAAATCGAGAATGATTTAAAAAATTTAATTAAAGTTTGGGATCAAATAAAAGATAACGCATTAAATTCAATTGCCCCATCTTTAATTCATCAAGAAAGTGATATTATAAAAAGATGTATAAGAGACATGTACGATGATGATACTCAAAATATATATGTTGAAGGAAATGAAGGATATCAAAAAACAAAAAATTATTTGAAATTAATGATGCCAAATCAATTAAAAAAAGTTAAAAAATATAGAGATAAAGTACCCCTTTTTTATAAAGAAAATATAGAAAAAAAATTATTTGAAATTTTTGAGACAGAAGTAAAACTGACTTCAGGTGGATATTTAGTAATAAACCCAACTGAGGCACTAGTTTCTATAGATGTAAACTCAGGAAAATCAATAAAACAAAAAAATGTTGAAAGTACTGCTTTTGATACAAATATCGAAGCAGCAGAAGAAATTGCAAGACAAATAAAAATAAGAGATTTATCTGGATTAATTATAATTGATTTTATTGATATGCTTAGTTTCAATAATCGAAGACAGGTTGAAAGAAAATTAAAAGAGAAATGTAGAAATGATAGAGCAAGAATTCAAATTGGTAGAATAAGTAATTTTGGATTACTAGAAATGTCAAGACAAAGATTAAGAGAAAGTAATGTCAAATGGCACATGAAATTGACAGATGAAACCTTTGTATTGAAAATACTTAAATTAATTGAAATAAAATCATTAGAACATAATGCAAAATTAGTAGAATTAACTATTAACGATAAAATTGAAAAACATATTACTGATCACTATGACGAAGTAGTTAAATACTTTGAAAAAAAGTATAAAGCTAAAATTGATTTAAACACAAATAATGATTTAAATTTAGAAGACTATATAATTGAGTTCAAATCAAAAACAAAGAAAGTATTAGATAAAATTAAAAAAGTTGAGAAACTTGAAGCTTTAAAAATTGAAAACAAAAAAGATGATAATATTGCTAAAAATAAAGAGAGAAAGATATTTAAAAAAAGGAAGTTCAGAAAAAAATTTTACAAAAAAAAAACTAAATAATTCCTTTATTTGAAGTTGATGCAGATCCAAATAAATTTGGATTAATTCTTCCAGACAAATATGATTTTCTTCCAGAAATTACTGCAAGCTTCATGGCTTCTGCCATTTGAGATGGATTTTTAGCTTTTGCAATTGCAGTATTTATTAAAACACCATCACATCCTAACTCCATTGCAATACTAGCATCAGAAGCTTGTCCAATTCCAGCATCAATAATTAAAGGTAATTTTGTTTGTTTTCTAATAATTTTAATATTAACTTTGTTTTGTATTCCAAGACCTGAACCAATTGGAGCAGCAAGAGGCATAATTGCAACAGCACCTGCATTTTCCAATCTTTTTGCCATTAATGGATCATCATTGCAATAAACCATTACTTTAAAACCCTCTTTTGTTAATAATTCAGTAGATCTTAAAGTTTCAATCATTTCAGGAAAAAGGTTTCTTTTGTCACCTAATACCTCTAATTTTACTAATTTCCATCCACCTATTTCTCTTGCTAATCTTAAAGTTCTAATTGCATCTTCTGCCGTAAAACATCCAGCTGTGTTAGGCAAATATGTTATTTTTTTTGGATCTATGTAATCCATTAATCTAGCTTTATTCTTATTAGAGATGTTTACTCTTCTGACTGCAACTGTCACTATGTCTGCACCAGAAGTCTTAATAGCTTTAGCACATTCACTGAAGCTTTTATATTTTCCAGTTCCAACTATCAAGCGTGATTTAAAAATCTTATTTGCTATCTTAAATTTTTTGTCAAACATTATCCACCACCGATAAAATGAACAATTTCTATTTTATCACCTTTCTTTAATCGAATTTTAGAAATTCTATTTTTGTCTATAATTTTTTTGTTTAGTTCTATAGCTATTTTATTTATTGGCATTTTTAATTTTGTAATCAAGCTCTTAAGTGTAAATTTAGGAATTATTTGCATTTGCTTGCCATTTACAGTTATTTTTATTTTATTTTTAATATTCATATATTATAAAGAATTCGTGAGTAAAATATTAATCATTAATGGTCCCAATCTTAATCTAATAGGTGAAAGAGAACAATCACAATATGGTAGTAAAGATTATAAATTCCTACAGGATATTTGTGAGAAAAAATCTAAAGAATTAAATTTAACTCTTGAAATGAAACAATCAAATGTTGAAGGAGAAATCGTAGATATTATTCAAAGTGCCAGAAACGAATTCGATGGTATTATAATTAATGCAGGTGGATATAGCCACACATCAGTTGCAATTAGAGATGCACTAGATATATTTAAAGGCAAGATAATTGAACTTCATATATCAAATATATATAAAAGAGAGGAATTTCGTCATAAATCTATAATAAGTGGTGTTGTTACAGGAATAATTTGTGGATTAGGAATAAATGGATATATTTTAGCCATAAATTCTATGCATGAGATATTAAATGAAAATAAATAAAAATATAATCAAGGAGCTTACAGAATATTTAAATGAATTTAATCTTACAGAGATAGAATACACTGAAAAAGATATAAAAGTTAAGGTATCAAAATCTTCTGGATCAAATTTAGCATCAATTAAAGAAATAAAATCAGAAATAAAAACAGAAAATATTAAAATAGATAATGTTAGTGGGACTGAAGTTCCATCGCCTATTATAGGAACAGCTTATTTAGCACCAGAACCTGGTGGTAAAAAATTTGTAGAAGTCGGTAAAAAAATCAACAAAGGTGATACAATAATGATTGTTGAAGCTATGAAAACAATGAATCACGTACCATCTCCAATAGCAGGTACTGTAAAAAAAATTTGCGTCGAAGATGGTCAACCTGTTGAATATGGACATACGATAGCGATAATTGAGTAATAATGTTCAAAAAAATTCTTGTTGCAAATAGAGGTGAGATAGCTGTTAGAGTTATAAGAGCCTGTAAAGAATGGGGTATACAAACAGTCGCCATTCATTCTGATGTTGATAGAAATAGTATGCACGTTAGATTAGCTGACGAAAGTATATGTGTAGGTCCACACCAAGCAGCAAATAGTTATTTAAACATTCCTGCCATAATGTCAGCTATTGAATTGACAAATTCTGAAGCTGTTCATCCAGGATATGGTTTTTTATCTGAAAATTATGAATTTGCAAAAATTCTTGAACAAAACAAAATTAAATTTATTGGTCCATCGTCTTCATTAATTAAAATGATGGGTGATAAAATTGAAGCAAAAAAAATTGCAAAAAAATATGGTCTACCAGTAATTGAAGGATCTGAAGGTGGAGTATCTGATTTTAATGAAGCAAAAAAAATATGTAAACAAATTGGGTATCCAGTGTTGATAAAGGCAGCTGGTGGTGGTGGTGGAAAAGGTATGAAAATTGTTACAAAAGAAGATGAATTTGAAAACTTATTCCTAACTGCAAAAACTGAAGCAAAAAAATTTTTTGGTAATGATGAAGTATATATTGAAAAATATTTTCAAAATCCAAGACATATTGAGGTTCAAGTATTATCAGGAAAAAATAGAACAGTGCATTTACATGAAAGAGATTGCTCTATTCAAAGAAGACATCAAAAATTAATTGAAGAAACCCCCAGTCCATTACTTAATGATCAAATAAGAAATGAGCTTTTTGATAAAACTGTAAAAATGGTAAGCCAAATTGGATATGAAGGAGCTGGGACTGTTGAATTTATTTTTGAGGGTGGCAAATTTTATTTTTTAGAAATGAACACAAGAATACAAGTAGAACATCCAGTAACAGAAGTTGTGACAGGCATAGATTTAATAAAAGAACAGATCTGGATTGCATATGACGGTAATACAGCTTTAAAACAGGAAGATATTAAGCCAAGAGGTCATGCAATTGAGTGTAGAATAAATGCTGAAGATGTGAGTAAAAATTTCCAACCCTCGCCAGGAGAAATTACCATGTGTCATCAACCATCAGGTTTTAGAACAAGGGTAGATGGGGCTATATTTCAAGGCTATAGAGTAACTCCATATTATGACAGCATGATTTGTAAAGTAATATGTCATGGAAGGAATAGAACTGAAGCAATTCAAAGAATGCGAAGATCCCTTGATGAATTTGTTATAGAGGGTATTAAAACAACAATCGACTTACATAAAATACTTTTAAATCACAAAAAATTTTTGGATTCAGATTTTAATGTGAGTTGGCTTGATAAAGAAAAATTACTCTAAGAATAACATTTTTTTAACCATATATCATAAACAGGATGATCAAAAGGTCGAATTGATGGAGACGAGGCGAATGTCCAATCATTAAAAATAAACACCTTGTTTTCATCTTTGTTTACTGTATCTCTTACTTGCATGTATGCTGTAACTTCAGGATCATCATCAAATTTTGAATTATTACATTTAAGAATATTTATAGATAGATTTTTAAATTTATATTCCTTCCCAACCTCAATCTCTATATTATCACTCTGAGAGTTTACTTTGTCTAATATTGTTAAAACAGCATAATTTTCTGTTCGTGGATTATTTTCACTTAAAGAATTGATCATTAACAAATAATAAGAAAAAAAAACAAGTATATAAACTTTAGCTTTTCCAAGAAGTGTATTTTTTGTTTGAAGCATTTTTACTTTTTTTTTTATTTGGATGATAGGAATTTTCTGTTCCTGTTTGATTTGGCATATGCTCTTTTTGCCAACTATATTTGTCTAATTCATGACTGTTTTCAATTTTATTTCCCGTATGATGCATCCAAGAATACCATTCGCTTGGTATTTTTGATGCTTCAACTTCCCCGTTGTAAATAACCCATCTTTTTCCTGACTTACTCTCATAATATTTGTTACCTAAATTATCTTCGCCGACTAACTTCCCAAATAAAATTGTATTCAGCCTTGTGCCAAATGTTTGTTTGTTCCACCAAGTAAAAATTTCTTTAATCATTCCATTCAAATTATTTTCAATTTATAATTGTAAATTTACAATTAGACTATAATCGAAAAATGTATATACATAAATCTTACCAAGATTCAATTTACAAATAGGATTACAATGGCAAAATATTTAGTTGAAACATATTATACATGTAGCTTTAAAGTATCTCATTATTTAGATGATATAAATGAGGAAAATCTTAACAATTTAGAGAAAAATGACGATGGAAAATTTGAAATTATCGATGTCAAATTAGATAATAGAAAAACAAAAAACCTTCAAGATAGTAAAAGTGGTAAAGTCGAAATTGTTTCACAGCCGATTAATAATCAAGATATTAAGATTAATAATAAATCCAAAACAATTGATGAGAATTTTAAAAAAAATATAACGGAAAATATAGGTAAAAGATTTAGTATGCCTGATAGAAGAAAAGGTTATATCCAAAAAGCCTCAATAGGTAATCATAAAGTATATTTGCATACTGGTGAATATGAAGATGGTAAAATAGGAGAAATTTTTATTGATACAAGTAAAGAAGGTGAGTTAGTAAAGGCTCTTATGAATAATTTTGCAATAGCAATATCATTAGGTCTTCAATATGGAGTTCCACTAGATGAATTTGTAAATGCATATTTAGATACAAAATTTGAACCTTCTGGTAAAGTTTACGGAAATGATAGAATAATGAGCGCGAGTTCAATTTTAGATTATATTTTTAGAGAGCTCGCGATATCCTATTTAAATAGAGAAGATTTAGCTCACACTCCATCTATAACTGGCAATTCTGACGCTAGTGAAAGTCAAGAAAGCGAAGATCAGAATCAACTAATTAAGCTTGTAAAAGATATTACAAGCAAAGGATTTGTTAGAAACGATTATAAAAAGAAACTGGTGGATTTATCAGATATAAGAATAAATCTTAAAGGAAAAAAATAGTTATTTTTTTCTTTTTGAAATATTGAGTTCTTTTAATTGATTCTCGTCTACTTCAGATGGTGCATTCATCATTAAATCTTGTGCATTTTGATTCATTGGAAACATAGTCACCTCTCTTATATTTTTTTCTTCTGCTAATAACATCACGATTCTATCTATTCCGGGAGCAATTCCCCCATGGGGAGGTGCTCCATAGCTTAAAGCATTAATCATACCACTAAATTTCTCATCCACTGCTTGCTTAGAATAGCCAGCGATTTCAAATAATTTATACATTAAATCAGGTTTATGGTTCCTTATGGCTCCAGAAGACAATTCAATTCCGTTACATACAATGTCATATTGAAAAGCTTTTAGTTTCAGGGGTTCTGAAAGATCCAAATTATCAGTATCACCTTGGGGCATAGAAAAAGGGTTGTGACTAAATTCGATCTTTTTAGTATTTTCATCTATTTCAAACATTGGATAATCAACTACCCAACAAAATGAAAAAACATTTTCGTCAATTAGGTTTAATTCATTTGCTATTTTATTTCTCGCATTACTTAATAATTTCTCAACTTCAGATTTATTTCCACATGACATAAATATTGTATCACCAATCTCAGCACTCATTTTAGTCATTATCTCTTTCAAGGATTTGTCAGAAAAAAATTTTCCTACGGGTCCTTTTGCGCTCAATTTGTCAGAATTTTCTATAGAAAAATACGCAAGACCAGAAGATCCTTCATCTTTTGCCCATTTATCAATTCCGTCAAAAAAACTTCTTGGTTTTTGAGATGTGTTTTTTGTAACTATTCCTCTAACTATTGATCCTTTACTTACTAATTTTTTAAATATTTCAAAGTTAACATCATCTCTTTTAAAAATTTCAGTAATATCTGCTATTTCCAAAGGATTTCTCAAATCTGGTTTGTCAGAACCGTATTTAAGCATAGCCTTATCAAAAGGAATTCTTGGAAATTTTTCATGGAGTAACTTTTTAGAGGAAAATTTTTTGAATAAATTTACAAATAACTCCTCAACTATTTTGAATACATCCCCTTGTTCTACAAAAGACATTTCCAAGTCAAGTTGATAAAACTCACCTGGACTTCTGTCCGCTCTTGCGTCTTCGTCTCTAAAACACGGTGCAATTT
This sequence comes from uncultured Pelagibacteraceae bacterium, assembly GCA_902518165.1. GTDB lineage: Bacteria > Pseudomonadota > Alphaproteobacteria > Pelagibacterales > Pelagibacteraceae > Pelagibacter. The sequence continues at coordinate 1,562 of CABYFB010000012.1, read as the reverse complement.
GAAAATATTTATCAAAACCAGATACCATAATTAATTGTTTAAATTGTTGCGGCGCTTGAGGTAAAGCATAAAATTTACCAGGATTTAGTCTACTTGGTACTAAAAAATCTCTTGCACCTTCTGGGCTTGATGAAGTTAATATAGGTGTTTGATATTCTAGAAAACCATATTTTTGCATTTCAGATCTAATAAATGAAATAATTTTGGATCTTAAAATAATATTATTATGAATTTTATTTCTCCTTAAATCTAAGAATCTGTATTTTAGTCTAATTTCTTCAGAATATTCTTGATCTGAAAAAACAGGTAGTGGTAATTCCTTAGTTCTTGCAAGTATTTTAAATTTTTCAATTCCTACCTCAATTTCTCCAGTATTTAAATTTTTGTTAATTGTATCTTTTTCTCTAACTAAAACTTTACCTTCAACTTGTAGTACAGTTTCTAATGGAAGTTTTTCTATTTCTTTGAAAATTTTTTTACCCTCGTCAATTACACACTGAGTTAGTCCATAGTGATCTCTTAAATCTAAAAATAATAGATTTCCATGATCTCTTTTCTTATTTATCCAGCCTGATAACTTTATTGTTTGATCTTTGTTATTTAAAGTTAGTTCTCCACAAGTGTGTGTTCTATATTTACTCAATTTATTATCTCTTTTATTATTTTAAAGTTAATAGATTTTTTTTTCTTTAAACTCAATTCATCAATCTTATATATAAATTCATGCATTTTGCTATATGATCTGGCAATTCTTTTTATAATATAATCTATAATTTTGTTATCTAACTTAATTTGCCTATCAGAGAAACTTTTTAAAATTATTGCGTAAATCAACTCATCGTCTGGTTGCTCAATATTAGCTATTATGCAATTCTTTAATCTTGATAATAAATCTGGAAGTGTAAATTTCATTGTATCTATTGGTTTTTTTGAAGAGATCAACAAATATTTATTGTCTTGTTCAACTAAGTTAAATAACGAATAAAGAAGTTTTTCGTCAAAACTTTCATCTAAGTCTTCAATTATTATATTATTTGAAAGTTTAATTTTTTTTAAAATCTTATCGTCGATATTTTTGCTATATAAATACAACGCATTACTTTTTTTTTTAAATATATTTGATAGATGCGTTTTACCAGAAAATTTATCTCCAGTTAAATTGACAATTTTTTTTTCCCATTTAGGCCAAGCTTCTATGATATTTTTTGCAAAATAATTGCTTTTAGACACATAATAATCATTTTCATCAAAACTTTCAGCAATACCAAAGTCTAAGAGTTTTTGATCTAATTCTCTCATTCTATATACCAAATATCACTGGATGAATTTATATTTATATCATTTACTTTTAAAGTATTTAGAAATTTTTCAGGATTATTATTATAAATTATTTTGTATATAATTTCTTTACTATTCATTTTCTCTATTTCATATTCATATACAAAATCAGACTGATTTAATATATTTTCTAATTTGTCAGAAGTAATAAAATTGCTGTTTTTTATTGAAATTTTTACAGGTATTGTAATTGAAGTATTGATTTTATTAATTATCTTCCACTT
>CABYFB010000011.1 GCA_902518165.1 uncultured Pelagibacteraceae bacterium | reverse complement strand
TTTCAATAAACTTTTTAAATTATATAAAAATAATAAAGAAAAGATTACTGATGAGGCTAGTCTTTACCTGAATAATAATAAGAAAATTAAATTTATAATTGGAGATAAAAATAATTTTAAAATAACAACAATAAACGATTTAAAATACTTAAAATTAAAAACCTATTATGGGATAGGTTTTGATATACATAGATTAGTTAAAAGTAAAAAACTTTTTCTTGGGGGAGTGAAAATTCCTTTTCATTCAGGTCTTAAAGGTCATTCTGATGGTGATGTAGTTCTCCATGCTATAATTGACAGTTTGCTAGGGGCTATGAGAAAAAGCGATATTGGGACACTTTTCCCAAGTAATTCAAGTAAATTTAAAAATATAAGGTCTAAGAATATGCTTACTCCAGTTCTTAAATTATTAAATCATAATAACTTTTCAATAAATAATATAGATATAAACTTAATATGTGAAAATCCTAAAGTTTCTAAAATTAGAAATAAAATAATAAAATCATTATCAAATTTGTTATCTGTAAATAGAAATTTAATAAATTTAAAAGGCAAAACTGTTGAAAAATTAGGTATAATCGGAAAAGAACAAGCTATTGCCTGTGAAGTAATTTGTTCTTTATCAAAATGAAAAAAATAAATGTATTAATATCAACTTTTTTTGGAAATGGATATATTTCTAAAATTCCTGGAACTTTTACATCATTTAGCACATTAATAATCCTTTATATATTATTCGAAGTATTACAATTTAAAAATCTAAATTATATTTTAATATTATATTCAATAATTTTTTTTTATTCCTTTTACGCAGTAATGGACTCAGAAACCGAGTTTGAAACTAAAGATCCTAGACAAATTGTAATTGATGAAGTTTTGGGACAAGCTATGCCTTTAATATTAATTGTTTACCTTTCTTCACATAATCTAATAAGTATACCTATTGAAATATATTATTTACTTTCTTTTATTTTTTTTAGATTTTTTGATATTGTAAAACCTTTTCCAGTTAGTTATTTCGATAAGGAACATAAAAACTTCTTTGGAATAATAATGGATGATATTATGGCAGGTTTATATACGATGATATTAATTTACTTAATAAGTCTTAAATTTTAATGAATATCAAAAAGCTGCATAAGAAATTAATTAAGAAAAACATAACTTTATCTGTAGCTGAATCATGCACAGGAGGCTTATTATCAAGCAAATTTACAAGACTAAGTGATTCTTCAAAGTACTTCCAAATGGGTTTGGTTACTTATTCTAACAATGCTAAAGTTAAAATATTAAAAGTTAACAAAAAAATTATAAATAAGTATGGTTCAGTTAGCCCAGAATGTTGCGAGGCTATGGTGCAAGGATTATCAAAAATATCAAAAAGTAAAATTAATATATCTATTACAGGTATAGCTGGTCCAAACGGTGGTACAAAAGATAAGCCTGTTGGTCTTGTATATATAGGTTTAACAAAAAGAAACAAAACTATAGTTTTAAAAAATTATTTTAAGAAAAGGGATAGAAAATCAATACAAAATAAAACTGTTGTAAAGTGTATTAAGTTAATTCAAGATAATATTTAATACACATAAAGATCACAAACTTTCTGCTCTTTTTTGAAAAGCATCTGCTATTTTATTCAGACCAAATTGAAATGACTTTGCCATAATAATATTCAAAAATTTATTTTTTATCTCAAAATCAACATCAAAGTGTACCTCTGTAAAATTATCTTTTTCAATAAATTTCCAGTTATTTTCAAGATAATTAAGTGGTCCATCAATATTAGTGACATGAATATGATCATTTATCTTATCAAATCTCACATCGCTCTTATAAGTATCTGTAAAAGGTCTTTTACCAATAGTTAAATCTGCAATTATATTTATAGACTCTTTTTCCTCTTTTTTTTTATAAACTTTTGAGTCTATACAAAAAGGAATAAATTCTGGATATTTTTCAATATCTAAAACAAAATCTATAAGTGTTTTTTTATCGCGTTCTATAAATCGCGTTACAGATGCTTTTGGCATGAAATTAATTAAGTCTGTTTTGTTTTAATTTAGCAAAATCTTCATCTGCGTGATATGATGATCTGGTTAAAGGAGATGAAGAAACCAATAAAAATCCTTTTGACTTTGCTATTACTTCTAGTTCTTTAAATTCAACTGGATGGTAATATCTCTCTAATGGATGATGTTTTACTGAGGGTTGCAAATATTGACCAATGGTTAAGAAATCTACATCGGCTGATCTTAGATCATCCATAACTTGAATTATTTCGTCTCTCTCTTCACCTAAACCAACCATGATTCCAGATTTAGTAAATACTTTTTTATTATTTAATTTTGCATTCTTAAGAAGTTCTAATGATGCGAAGTATCTAGCACCTGGTCTCACTTTGACATACAATCTTGGTACTGTTTCAATATTATGATTAAAAACATCAGGATTAGAGTCTAATATAGTTTTATAAGACTCACCTTTTCTTAAAAAATCTGGTGTTAAAACCTCAATTGTAGTATTTGGATTTTTTTTTCTGGTCATCAATACTACTTCTTTAAAATGATTTGACCCACCATCTGGTAAATCATCTCTGTCAACTGATGTTATAACAACATGTCTTAAGTTTAATTTATTTACTGCATTTGCTATTTTTATCGGTTCGAAAGGATCTAATTTTTCTGGTTTTCCAGTTTTGACGTCACAAAATGCACATGCTCTTGTACAAGTATCTCCCATAATCATAAATGTTGCATGTCTTTTACTCCAACATTCTGTTATATTTGGGCAGTTTGCTTCCTGACAAACAGTTACAAGATTATTTTGATTAACTACAGTTTTGGTAAGAAAAAATTCTTTACTATCAGAAAGCTTAGATCTAATCCATTCTGGTTTCTTTTTGATAGGATTTATTGGATTCTTTTCTTTTTCTGGATGTCTTGATTTATTTTTGTCCATCGTATTTTATTATATAAGTAGTCTCCCCATCTTTTCCAAATAAAAATTTGTCTCGTATTAAAACTTCAATAAAATCAAGGTCTATATCTTTAGTTAATAAAGAGTTTTTGTATTCCAATTCCTCAATTTTGAATTTCAAATCTGTCTGTTTTACCTTTAATTTTTCATAGAATTCTTTTTTTTTTAAATAAGAGATTAGACCTCTATCACCACCTAATAGATTAAAGAAAAAATAAATAAATAGGAAAGTTATAATTAAAATAAAATAATTTTTTTTTATTTTATCAAACATCAATTAATATTATGCATTTTTGATTTTTTTCCAAGTTCATGTTCAATTCTTAATAATTGGTTATATTTTGAAACTCTTTCTGATCTAGCAAGCGAACCAGTTTTAATTTGATTAGAATCAGTTCCTACAGCAAAATCTGCAATAAATGTATCTTCACTATCGCCAGATCTATGCGAAATTATAGTTTTATAACCAATTAATTTTGCAAATTTTATAACTTCTAGCGTTTCTGTGACAGTGCCTATTTGATTTAGTTTAATCAATATTGAATTTGCAGAGATATTTAAAAAACCAATTTTTAATCTTTCTAAATTAGTTACAAACAGGTCATCCCCAACAATTTGTAATTTATTTTTTGTTTTATTTATAAGTTTTGTCCAAGCTGACCAATCATTTTCACCAAATGGGTCTTCTATGGACTTAATTTTATATTTTTTTATAAGTCTAAGATAATTTTCTATAGATTTATCTACGCTGGTGTATTTTTTAGAGTGAATTGAATATTTTTTATTTTTAATCAACTCGTTTGCTGCAACATCCAAACATATGACTATGTCTTTTCCATTTTTAAAACCTGACATATTTATAGCTTTTACTATAAGTTTTAACGCACTCTCATTATCATTTATCATTGGAGCGAATCCACCTTCATCACCTACAGAAGTTGAATGACCCATTTTTTTTATTAAGTCTCTTAATTTGTTAATAACAATAAAACACATTCTTATACCCTCAGAAAAAGTTTTCGCTTTATCCGGTCTAATCATAAACTCTTGAATTCTAAGACCGTTATTCGCGTGCGCGCCTCCATTAATTATATTCATCAAGGGGTAAGGTAATTTAAAATTTTTATTAATTAGTAAATTTTTATAAATTGGAATTTTTTTAATTTTAGATGATAATTTTTTTACAGCTATTGAAACTGAAAGAATTGCATTAGCTCCAACTTTTTTTTTTTGTTTTGTTCCATCAAGCCTTATTAATAAATTATCTATCTTTTCTTGTTGATGAATATTAAAATTTTTTAACTTCTTTGATATTACTTTATTTATAAATTCAACAGGTTTTAAAACACTTTTTCCAAGATATTTTTTATTATTAATATCTCTTTTTTCAAAAGCTTCGTAAGTTCCAGTTGATGCTCCAGAAGGACAAATTGCTGATGCACTAATATCTTTTACAAATACTTCTGTTTCTATAGTTGGATTTCCTCTACTATCAAAAACTTGTCTTGCAATAACTTTAGAAATTTTAGACATTATTTTTTTTTATTAGATTATCTATTTCTACAATCTTATTAATAAGATTATCTAATTTATTAAGTGGAACCATATTTGGCCCATCAGAAGGAGCGTTATCAGGATCTTGATGTGTTTCTATGAAAATTGCGGCAACACCGACAGCAACAGCTGCTCTAGATAAATGTTCGACAAATTCTCTTTGTCCACCACTTTTATCTCCTTGACCACCAGGTTGCTGAACTGAGTGAGTAGCATCAAAAACAATTGGATAACCATTTTTTGCCATTATGGGTATTGATCTCATATCTGATACTAAAGTGTTATATCCAAAACTAGCCCCTCGCTCTGTTACAAGAATATTATTATTTCCAGAGTCAGATATTTTTTTTGTTACATTTGCCATATCCCATGGAGCTAAAAACTGACCCTTTTTCACATTAATTATTTTTTTTGTTTTTGCAGCAGCAACTAACAAATCTGTTTGTCGACATAAGAATGCAGGAATTTGTAAAACGTCAACATGTGCTGCAACAATTGAGCATTGCTCTTCATTGTGAATGTCGGTAAGGACAGGGACTTTTATTTGATTTTTTATTTTATCAAAAACTGGTAAAGATTTTTCTAATCCAGCTCCTCTTTTACCTTTAAGGCTTGTTCTATTGGCTTTATCAAATGATGTTTTGTATATAAATCCAATTTTATATTTGTCAGTAATATTTTTAATTTCCCCTGCCATGTCCATAGCATGTTGCTCAGTTTCTAGTTGGCATGGTCCTGCTATTAAACAAATTTTATTTGAATTAGAAATATTTAAATCCTGACATTTAACAATTCTATTTTCCATGATAATTTTTTGAAGCTTTTATAAAAGATTTAAATAATGGATGTGGTGATAACGGTCTTGATTTAAACTCTGGATGAAATTGAACACCAATAAACCAGGGATGATTTTTTAATTCAATTATTTCAGGTAATTTATTATCTGGAGACATGCCCGAAAATATTAATCCTTTTTTTTCAAATTTTGATCTTTGGTTATTATTAACTTCATATCTATGTCTGTGTCTTTCTTTTATTTCTTTTGATTTATAAATCTTTTTTATGGCAGAATTATTTTTTAATTTAGCTGTATAAAGACCTAATCTCATTGTCCCACCTAAGTTTTTTTCTGTACCCTTAAAAACTTTACCATTTTTGTTCCATTCGTGGATTAATCCAATAACAGGGTAGCATTTTTTATCAAGCTCTGTGGAACCAGCATTTTTTATATTTAATTTGTTTCTGGCAAATTCAATGATTGCCATTTGCATACCAAAACAAATACCAAAAAAGGGTATTTTTTTTTCTCTTGCATATTTAATTGCAGCAATCTTCCCCTCAGTTCCTCTTTTACCAAATCCACCTGGAATTAATATTCCAGAGACACTTCTAAGTTTTTTGCTTATTTCATTTTTTTTTAGTTTATCAGATTCAATTCTTACTAAATTAACTTTTACATTATTTGCTATGCCGCCGTGTGTTAATGCTTCATCTAAGGATTTATAAGCATCTTTTAAGTTTACATATTTACCTATTATTCCGATATCAATTACTTTATTATTTTTTAAAACTGTTGAAGTAATATTTTTCCATGGATTTAAATTGGGTTTCTTTTTTGATTTTATTTTAAAATATTTTAAAACTTGTTTATCTAATTTTTGGTTATAAAAACTAATTGGTGCTTCATAAATTGTTTTAACATCGACTGTTTCAATAACATTTTTAATATCAACATTACAAAATAAAGATATTTTTTTTCTTTGCTCTAAAGGTATATGTTGCTCTGATCTACATATAACAATATCTGGCTGTATACCGATACTTCTTAATTCTTTAACACTATGTTGTGTAGGTTTGGTTTTTATCTCATCAGAAGATTTCATGAAAGGAACTAATGTTAAGTGAACAAATAATGTTCTAGACTTTCCATGATCGTTTGAGAACTGTCTTATGGCTTCTAAAAAGGGTAAGCTTTCTATGTCACCAACAGTTCCACCAATTTCACAAATTACAAAATCTTCATTACTAATGTCTTTGCTAATAAATTTTTTTATTCTATCTGTTATGTGTGGAATGACTTGAACTGTCTTACCTAGATAGCCTCCTTGTCTCTCCTTTTTTATTACATCGCTATAAATTTTACCTGTAGTAATATTATCCGATTGTTTTGATGAAATATTTGTAAATCTTTCGTAATGTCCTAAATCTAAGTCAGTTTCTGCACCATCATCAGTAACAAATACCTCTCCATGTTGAAAAGGACTCATTGTTCCTGGATCAACATTTAAATATGGATCCATTTTACGTATCCTGACTTTATAACCTTGTGACTTTAGTAAATATGCAAGTGATGCTGAGGATAATCCTTTTCCAAGTGATGATACCACGCCGCCAGTGACAAAGATATATCGCGCCATGGAAGTATCTTATAGACCTAAAATTTAAAAATTCAAAGTATTAATTATTGCTATCTGGAACCTTTGGAGCATCATCAGTTTCCTCTATTTTATCTAAAACTGATGTTGTGGGAGTTAATTCACCTCTGGAAAGAATCGTTAAACACAGACTGCATATTATAAATAGAGTAGCAATTATTGCTGTAGCTTTAGTTAAAAAATTTCCAGCAGATCTTGAAAGCATAAAGTTATCTTGAGACACTCCAATACCTAATGCACCACCCTCAGATTTTTGAAATAAAACTAAGACAACTAGAATAGCTGCAAGAATAATATTAATTATTAAAAGTATATTTTCCACGAGGTTTAATTAGTTGATTTTTTAATTATATCAATAAAATTTTTTGCTCTCAAAGATGCGCTTCCTATTAAAAATCCTTTTAAATCATTAATTTTTTTTAACTCTGATACATTTTTAGAATTAACAGATCCTCCATAGATAATTTTATGTTTTTGATTTTTTTTTAATTTCCTAATTATATTATTTATGTCTCTAAAATTTTTTCTTAACTCAGATGATTTTGGTATTTTTCCAGTTCCAATAGCCCATCTAGGTTCATATGCAAAAATAATATTATTAATTTTTTTTATATTCTTTAATGCAATAGTTATTTGTCTTTTAAGTACTGAGAAAGTTTTATTATTTTTTTTTTCTTTGTATGTTTCCCCAATACAAAGAATTACTTTTAATTTTTCTTTAAGTGCTGAATGAATTTTTTTATTTATTAGTATATCATTTTCCTGATTTCTAATTTCAGAATGACCAACAATTACATACTCACCTCCTGCTGACTTAATTAATTTAGAATTTACAGATCCTGTAAATGCTCCATAATCATTTAATTGAGAAAGGTTCTGAGCACCTACTTTAATTTTAGAGTTTTTTACTTTATTTTTAACTAAGGAAATTAGGGTAAATGGTGGACAGTAAATAATTTGATTTTTTTTATTTTTTGATTGTTTTAAAAATTTTATGGTTTTATTAATGCCAGAGATGTGACTTTTTTCTCCATTCATCTTCCAATTAGCTATAAAGATCATATTATTATTTGTCATCTTAGATAATTTAATTTATAGGTTTGTTTTTTATAATCAATATATAAAGAATTATTCATGTTGGGAAAATTAAGAGGTTTTACAAATAGTAAATTAGCAGGTGTCCTTGTGGCTATAATAATTGTTCCTTTTGTTTTTTGGGGAATGGGAAGTGTCTTTAGTGGCGGGAATACAAATAATATTGCTAAGATAAATAATAACTCAATTTCAACGAAAGACTTTATTGATCATATAAACCGATCAAGAATTAATCCTGATTACATAAAAGAAAATTTAGATAACAATATCTTAGAAAGAATTTTGAGTGACCTTATATCAAAAGATTTAATGTCAATGGAGTATAAAGATTTAAATGTAAAAGTTTCAGATAGATCATTAAAATTAAATTTACAAAACGACATAAATTTTCTTGATGATGACAAAAATTTTTCAAGATTGAAATATGAAAAATTTCTTTTAGAGAATAATATTATTGCAGCTGAATTTGAAAATAGACTAAAAAATTCTCAGTTAAGAAAAAGACTATTTGATTATATTGGTGGTGGCATTAAATCACCATATTATTTACAAAATAAGATTTACATAAATGAAAACAAAAAAATAAATATTCAATACTATGATCTTGAATATGCTTACGATAAAGATATTTCAGACGTTGAAATTAATAATTATATAAACGAAAATGAGGAAAACCTAAAAGAAGCATACATTGATTTTAGTTATGCTAAGGTTGAACCCTCAAATCTAATTGAAATCAATGAATTTAATGAAGATTTTTACAAAAAAATTGATGAAATCGAAAATGATATATTAAATGAAATGTCTTTAGAAGATATCGCTAAAAAAAATGAAATAACATTGCAAAAAAGAAACAATTTTAAGTTCTTAAATGAGGATGTTGTATTTAAAGAAATCTACGAAAATAAAGATAAAAAAGAAATAGTTTTAAAAGATAAAGACAATTACTTTTTACTATATCAAGTTACAAAAATAAATAATTTACTACCAAATAAAAATAATACATCCTTCAGAGATAAAGTTAAAAATAGAATTTTATTAAAGAAAAAATTTGATCTTAATAAAAATTTATTTGAAAAAATTCAAAACAAAGATTTCAATGATTCTGACTTTGACAATCTAGTAAAAAATAAAGGAGATATAAATTCAGGAATAATTAACTCAATTAATGATGATAGTTTATTTGATGAGACATCTTTAAAGCTTATTTATGAATTGCCAAAAAATAGTTTTGTTATGGTTTCAAACAAAGCTAATAATATTTTTTTAGCAAAGATTAATCAGATTAATTATGAAAATTTAAAAAGCACAAATGAAAATATCCAAGAATATTTAGCTAAAACAAATATCAATTTGATCGATGATATTTATAGTTCTTATGATACATCACTTAACACCAAGTATGAAGTTAAAATATTTAATAACAATATAGATCGAATAAAAGATTATTTTAAATAATGCTTAATATAAGCCTTAAACAATTTAAGATTAATCATAAAAAAAAAATAAACCAAATACTCTATTTATCTTTGGATAGTGATGGTTCTAAGGAAATAATAAATTTAATAAATAATTTTTTTACTGAAAAAAATGCTTTTGTATTTGAGTCAGTAGAAAAAGGATTTATTAAAGGCAGATATACAATTTTTGGAAAAAATCCCGATAAAATTTGGGAATTTAATAATAATGTAAGCAAGATATACTTTAATAACAAAGTTAAAATTTTGAAAGGCACTGCAAAGAAAAATATAGAAAATGTTATTGAAAGTTTTAAATTTAAAATTCCTGGAGAATTACCCACAATTAGCTCCATAATATCAGGATACTTTTCATATGACATTATTAGGTATCTGGAAAATATTCCTAATAAAAATAGAGATGATTTAAAATTACCCGATGCTAGAATTATCAGACCAAGAGAACTAATAATACATGATAATATAAAAAAGAAATTATATTTTATAATTAATGTTTTTTGTGATGAAAAAATAAATAATTATAAAATTAGATATGAAAAAATAATTAATCAAATTGAAAATTTAATTTTTTTATCTAATTATAATAATTCGTATCTAGATAAAACTAATAAAAAAGTTAAAACAAAAGTAAAATCAAATATTTCTAAAAAAAAATTTTTATCAAATGTAAAGAAGGCTAAAAAATATATTAAAATTGGTGACATATTTCAGGTAGTTCTAAGTCAAAGATTTGAAACTAAGTTAAGTAAAAACCCAATAGAAATTTATAAAAAATTAAGGAAAACAAACCCTTCTCCTTTTATGTATTTTTTTAATTTTAAAGATTTTCAGATTATAGGCGCAAGTCCGGAAATACTTGTTAGGTTAAGAAATAACAAAGTCACGATTAGACCGATTGCTGGAACGAGGCCAAGGGGGGAAAAATAAAAAACAAGATTTATTTTTTGAAAAAGATTTACTGAATGACAAAAAAGAGCTGTCCGAACATTTAATGCTTCTTGATTTAGGAAGAAATGATACTGGAAAAGTATCAAAGATTAATACTGTAAAAGTGACTGAAAGTTTTTCAATAGAAAGATACTCTCATGTCATGCATATTGTATCAAATGTTGAAGGAGTATTTAATAATAAATACTCAAAATTTGAAACTATGTTGTCTGGATTTCCAGCAGGAACAGTATCTGGGGCTCCCAAAATTAGAGCAATGGAAATAATAGATGAATTAGAAACAACTAAAAGAAAAGTTTATGCCGGTGGAATTGGATATTTTTCAGCAAATGGTGAATTTGATACATGTATTGCACTTAGAACTGCAGTAGCTAAAAATAAGAAATTTTACGTACAATCTGGTGCTGGAATTGTTGCAGATAGCAAACCACAAAACGAATATCTTGAAACAGTTAATAAAGCAAAGGCTCTATTAAAAGCAATTGAGTAATTATGAAAATTATTTTAATTGATAACTATGATAGTTTTACATTTAATTTGTATCATTACATATCTAAGTTTTGTCAAAATGTAGACGTAGTAAGAAATGATAAAATTAATACAAAAGAAATTTTAAAAAAAAAATATAATAAAATTGTGATATCACCTGGTCCAGGTAATCCTGATCAAGCTGGAAACTGTTTATCAATAGTAAATGAATTGTATAATAAAATTCCAATACTTGGAGTTTGTTTAGGTCATCAAATTATTGGTCAAATATTTGGATCTAAAATTATTCAAGCTAAAGAATTGGTTCATGGTAAAACAAGTAAAATCATTTCAAAAAATATAGGGATTTTAAAGGGAATACCAAAAATATTTGAGGCAACTAGATACCATAGTTTAATAATCGATAGGAAAACACTCTCTAAGGATTTAGAAATTACAGCCATGACTTTAGATGGAATAATTATGGGTGTTAAACATAGAATTTATGATGTTCATGGAGTACAATTTCATCCCGAAAGTATAAAGACTAAAGATGGTTTAAAAATTTTAAAAAATTTTATTAAATAAATGGAAAAATATTTAAAAAAACTTGAATTAAGTGAAAATTTAACATTACAGGAAAGTATTGGTGCTTTTGAAATTTTGATGAATGGAAAAGCTAATGATAACGAAATTTATAATTTTTTAACTCTGCTCTCTAAAAAGGGTGAAGTTTCAACAGAAATAGCAGGTGGTGTCTCAGTGCTTAGAAATAAAGCGAAAAAAGTTAATGTAGATGACTGTATAGATACATGTGGAACAGGTGGTGATGGCAAGGATACACTAAACATATCTACTGCTTCCGCATTATTACTTTCGAGTATGGGCATTAACGTAGCAAAACATGGTAATAAAGCAGTTTCTTCAAAATGTGGATCTGCAGATGTTTTGGAAGCATTAAATATAAATATCAACTTGGAGCCCAAAGATATTGAAAATCAAATTAAAAAAAATCATTTTGGATTTATGTTTGCTCCAAATTATCATAGTGCAATGAAATATGTTGGTCCAACCAGAAAAAAAATTGGTAAAAGGACAATTTTTAACATGATTGGTCCTTTGAGTAGTCCAGCAAATGTTGAAAAACAAGTTGTAGGAGTTTTTGATAAAAAACTTCTAAATATATTTGCTAATGCTTTGAAAGATTTAAATATTAAATTTGCTTGGATTATTAATAGCAATGATGGTTTAGATGAAATATCACCATATGATAAAACTATTGTTAAACAATTAAGAAATGGGGAAATTAACGAAATGATTATTGATCCTAAAGAATTAAAAGTAAATGCTGAAGGTTTCGATAAAATAGTTGGAAATGACGCAAAATTTAATTCACAAAAAATTATAGATATATTTAAAGGTAATGATGATGACTTTTCTAAAGCAGTATCATTAAATGCGGCAGCTGGTTTAATAATATCCGAAAGAGAAGATAATTTTAAATATGCCTATGAAAAAGCAAGAGATCATTTGCTATCAGGTAAAACATATTCACATTTAGAGAATTTGAGAGATGCCTGACAATATATTAGAAAAAATAATTAATAAAAAAAGAAATAAAATTCAAATTTTAAAAAAACATATTTCAATAAATTCGCTAAATGACAAAAATAAAAATCTACAAAATTTTATAAATTTTAAAGAAAAAATACTGAATAATATAAATCATGACAAAATTTCTATTATTGGAGAAATTAAAAAAGCCAGCCCTTCAGCTGGTATAATTATTGAAAATTATAATCCTGTAGAAATTGCAAATATATATTTAAAAAATAATACAACTTGCTTGTCAGTTTTAACTGAAGAGGATTTTTTTTTGGGAAATTTAATTCATATTAGCAAGATCAAACAAAAAATAAATTTACCTATTTTATGTAAAGATTTTTTTGTTGATAAATTTCAAGTCCATCTTTCTAGGAGTTATGGTGCTGATGCTATTTTAATAATTTTAGCTGGCGTTGATGAAAAAACTGCAGATGAATTGTATGAAGAAGCTGAGAAACTTAAAATGTCTGTAATTGTTGAAGTTCACACTGTTGAAGAGGCTAAAAAATCTCTAAAGTACAAAGATGCACTAATAGGGATAAACAATAGGAATTTAAAAACACTAAAAACAGATATAAATACAACTTATGATATTCATAATATTTTAATTAATCATAACGGGCCATTAATTTCAGAGAGCGGAATAAAAAACAAAGAAGACGTTTTGAAAATAGCCTCAGAAACTAAAATAAAAACATTTCTTATTGGTGAATCAATTTTAAAAAATTTAGAAAATAATAATATTTTTTCTATTTTATAAAAAAAGTGTTGATTTTATTGGGGTTTTAACTCTTGTTTAATTGGTAGAACTTTTATAGAACATTTATGTACACAATTTGTTCTATGCTAACTAAAAAACAAAAAAACCTGCTTTTATTTATCAACAAGAAGTTGAGATCTAGTGGTGTATCTCCTTCTTACGAGGAAATGAAGCAATCTTTAAATCTAAAGTCTAAATCTGGAATTCATAGATTAATTAGTGCTTTAGAAGAAAGAGGCTTTATTAAAAGATTGGCTCATAAAGCAAGAGCTTTAGAAGTCATTAAGTTACCTGAAACAGCTTCAGCAAATGATATTTACAATAGTTTTTCACCAAGTGTAATCAGAGGTGGGCTTGATGAAAGTTCAAATCAAAATAATTCAGATGAAAACGAAATACCTGTATTAGGTAAAATTGCTGCTGGTACACCTGTTGAAGCAATTCAAAACGAAGTTGCTAGAATACCTTTGCCATCAAATATTGAGAAGAATGGAGAATTTTTTGGACTTAAAGTGCAAGGTGACTCGATGATTGAGGCTGGAATAAATGATGGTGATACAGTAATTGTGAGAAAAGCTGATACTGCAGAAAATGGTAAAATAGTTGTTGCGTTAATTGATGATCATGAAGCAATGTTAAAGAGAATAAGAAGAAAAGGTAAGACCGTAGCTTTAGAAAGTGCAAATAGAAATTACGAAACTAAAATATTTGGTCCTGATAGAGTAAAAGTTCAAGGAATTCTAGTATCTTTATATAGAAACTTTTCCTAAAATAGTCTAAATAAATCTGATGAAAACTGTAGCAACTAGATTTGCTCCATCACCAACCGGCCCTTTACACATTGGAGGAGTGAGAACAGCATTATTCAATTGGCTTTATTCAAAAAATAAAGGTGGTAAATTTTATCTAAGAATAGAGGATACCGATAAAGAAAGGTCTAAAGAGGAATTCAAGGATCAAATAATTAATTCCTTAAAATGGATAGGTATTAATTACGAAGATAGTGAATATATTCAATCAGATAAAATAGATGATCATATAAATGTAGCTAATGAATTATTAAAAAAAGGTTTAGCTTATAAATGTTATTGTTCTAGTGAAGAGATTGAAGAACAAAAAAAAAGGGCAAAACAAAAAAAAATACCATATATCTATAATAGAAAGTGGAGAGATAAGAGCGAAACTGATGCTCCGAAAGAAATTGATCCTGTAATAAGATTTAAAAGTAAAGTTGAAGGAAAATCTATATTAAAAGATTTGGTCCAGGGAAATATAGAAATTGAAAATAATACTATTGAAGACTTTGTTATATTAAGAGCAGATGGATCGCCTACATATAATTTATCAGCATCAGTAGACGATCATTTAATGGGCATGACACATATAATTAGAGGTGATGATCATAAAATAAATACATTCAAACAGATACAGATTTATGAAGCTATGAATTGGAATGTACCGTTTTTTGCACACATACCACTAATTCATACTATTGAAGGAAAGAAACTATCAAAAAGAGATAATGCATCAACGTTAGATGATTATTCTAAAATTGGAATAATGCCTAATGCCCTTAGAAACTATCTTCTGAGATTAGGATGGTCATACAAAGATAAGGAAATTTTTGATTTAGACGAAAGTATCAAATACTTCAATTTAGAAGGAATTGGAAAATCTCCTTCAAAATTAGATATTGATAGAATTTATTCAATGAATGAACATTATATAAAAAATATTAATGAAAATGATCTATTTGATTTTTTAATAACTTATTGTGAAACTTTTCAAGAAAAGATAAATGATTTAGCACAGAAAAAAATTAAAAATTCATTACATTTTTTAAAAAATAAAGCAAAAACTTTGGAAGATATTTACAAGAATTCAAAATTTTTAATAAATGACAATGTTCAAATAGAAAAAGAAGATAAAAAACTTTTAGACGAAACAGCTATTAAAATTATTAAGTTATTTAGCGATGATATTAATAAACTATCAAATTTTACTAGGGAAACACTAGAGCCAATAATTAATGACCTAATAAAAAATAATAATACAAATTTTAAAGGTGTTGGACAACCACTTAGAATATGCCTTACAGGATCAAAGTTTGGACCGGGTATTTATGATATATTGTGTTCTCTAGGAAAAGAGGAAGTTTTAAAAAGATTATCTCAAATAAGATAACAAAACATTAGATACTTCATTACTAGATGAAGTGGTTGATTTTAATTCCATAACAGTTTTATTAACTTGTTTTAATTGTTGTTTTATAAGCTCAGGTTTTTTTAATAAATAATTAACTGCTTTATATATTTCATCAGAGCTACATTCATTTTGTAATAGTTCAGGAATAATTTCTTTATTGTTTATAATATTTATCATGTTTGCAAATTTTATTTTTAAAAATAACTTAGCGATAAAGAAATTAACAAAATTCATTTTATAAATTATTATTGATGGTACACCATATTTGCAAACTTCAAGTGAAACTGTTCCAGATTTAACAATTGCAAAAATAGATTTTTTAATTGTAGCAATTTTTATATTTTCATTTGAAATAAGATCAACATTTTCTAAGTTATTTTTTTTTATAACTTTTGATAAATATTCTTTAGAATCTTGAGTTGCATGAAAAATATAATTATAATTAATTTTTTCTTCATTCATTTTTTTTATGAAGTCGATAAGTATAGGAACATGCAATTTTAATTCTGATAATCTACTACCAGGAAAAATTGAAATAATTTTACCTTTTAATAATTCTTTAATTTCAATTTTTTCATTTTTTGGATTATCTAATATTGGATGACCAACAAACGTATTTTTTAGTTTTTCCTTATCAAAATATTTTTTTTCAAAATTAAATAATAGAAGAATATGATCTAAGTAGCTTTTCATTTTTTTGACTCTACCCTCTCTCCAAGCCCAAACTTTAGGAGCTATAAAATGAACAGTTTTTATATTTGGTTTTTTTAATTTAATTATTTTTGAAACGCGAAGTGTAAAATCAGGACTATCAACACTAAATAAAATATCAGGATTGAAATCTAAAATTTTTCTTACTGTTTCATTAATCTTTCTTTTTATCTTAAAAATATTTAATAATATGTCCGTAAAAGCTATATATGTAATATCTTTTTGGTCGTATATTGACTTAATACCTATAGATTTCAAATGTTGACCCCCAACAGATAAATATTCAACATTTACATCAGATTTTTTTAATTCTTTAATGGCTTCTGCAGCCAATTTATCACCTGAAGGTTCACCCGTTAAAATAAAAATTTTTTTCATGTAGCCATAACAAAAATATTATTTTTATTAGCGAATTGAAGTCCTTTGTGTTTATCTAAGAATATATTTTGACCTGCTTTAACAACAATTCCTCTAATATTTGCTTTTTTACAATCTTTTATTGTATCTAGACCAATAGTGGGTAAATCGGCACGTAAATCTTGCTTAGTTTTAGGCATCTTTAATAAGAGTTTATTCTGCAGATTATTGTTTCTAATAGACTTTAACATATCCTTTGTCCCTTTTCTTTTTTCGAGTGAAACAACCTTCTGATTATTGATTACTAATGCTTGAACATGATTATAAGAATTTGATTTATTTAGTATCTGAATGCCTTTTTTTATTGTTAATTTATCAATTACACTAGGTTTTGCTTTTGTATAGCATCCTTTGGTTAGAGTTAGTTCTGGATTATATGTGTTTAATTTTATAACTTTTATTTTGTTTTCTGATAAAATATTAATCAATTCTTTTAATATAGCTGCATCTCCTAATTTAGATGCCTTTATAATTCTAGGGATATAGTAAAAACCTTTAAGATCTAATTTCAGTTTAGAAATTCTTGGCTTAATAATATTTCCTGCAAATAAAACTTTTTTACATTTTTTTGATTTAATTAATTCTAAAATTTTACCAAATTTTCCAATATTTATAAAATGACTGTTTTTATCATTTTTGAATTTATTATTTTTTGATAAATCTATTATGAAATATTTAATTTTTTTTTTTTTTAAACTTTTTAAAATTTCCAATGGCAGTTTATTTTCACCTAGAAATAATCCAATCATTTAATATTTTCTGGAAGAGATATAGGTCTTTTTTTATCTGAATTTACAAAATCGATTATGATTTTGACATATTTGTTTTCTTTTATGTCAGCATTTAGATTTTCAATATTAGATCTAAAATTTGGATTACAAAATACTATATCATAAAATTTTTGTAATATTTTAATGTCTTCATTTGAAATTTTTGCTCTTCTAAGTCCTATAAGATTTAGACCAACTAAATTATTTCTATTTCCTAATGATAAACCATATGGAATTACATCACTTAAAACTCCAGTCATTCCACCTATCATTGCTAAGCTTCCAATTCTTGAAAATTGATGTATAGCGCAACTACCTCCGACTATTGCATTATTTTCTATTGTAACATGACCACCAACCTGAACATTATTTGCTAAAACTATATTGTCTCCAAGATTACAGTCATGCGCTACATGACAGTAAACCATCAATAAATTATTATTACCTAATTTAGTAATTGTACCTCCTTGAGATGTACCTGGATTAATGTTAACGTATTCTCTAAGTTTATTGTTATCACCAATAATTATAGAATTATTTTCACCTTTGAATTTTAAATCTTGTGGAGGCGTTCCGATTGACACAAAAGGAAAAATCTCATTATTTTTTCCAATTTTTGTATTACCTTTAATATTTATGTGGGAATGCAATTTTGTATTTGATCCTAATTCAACATCTGGGCCTATTACACAATAAGGACCAATTACAACATCATTAGAAATTTTAGCATTTGAGTCTATTATTGATGATGGATGTATCACTATTAATTAATAACAAATTATTTTCTAAATTCTTATCAAGAATTGCTACTGATTATTTCTTTCTATCAACGATGGTTGCGGCCCATTGAGCATCAGCCATTTTTTTTCCATCAACTATAGCCTCTCCCTTATATTTCCACACTCTTCCGTGAGATCTTACAGCTTCAATATTTAATTCTAATCTACAATCAGGTATTACAGGATTTCTAAATCTCGCTTTGTCAACAGTCATTAAAAAAACCAATTTATTTTCGTAAGTTTTTTTATCAATTCCTGCTGCAGTAAGAGCTGCTGCAGCTTGTCCAAAAGCTTCGACAATTAAAACTCCAGGCATAACAGGCTCTCCAGGAAAATGGCCTTGCACAAAAAAACTATCTTTTTTAACATTTACTATTGCTGTGGCTGATTTTAGTTTTTTTATATTGATTAACTCATCAATAAGAAGCATTGGATCTCTGTGTGGAAGCAAATCTTTTATCTGATTTTTATTTAATTGATCTGTCATTTATTTTCTTTTAAAAATTTTCTAATATCTTTAGCAGGATATCCCATGACCTTGGAATTGTCTGGTATATTTTTTACTACTCCACTACCTCCACCTATTTGAACATTATTTCCTATTTTTAAATGTCCAGAGATTCCAGCTTGACCTCCAATTGACACTCTATTTCCAATGATAGAGCTTCCAGCAAATCCTACTTGTCCAGTTATAATGCAATTGCTTCCAATATTTACATTATGTGCAATATGAACTTGATTATCTATAAAAGTGTTTTTACCAATTATAGTATTTGATAAGGAACCTCTATCGATAGTATTATTACAACCAATTTCAACATTGTCATTAATTATAACCATTCCAATATGTGGGTATCGTACATTTATATTATTTTTAGGAAAAAAACCAAAGCCTTTCTTGCCAATTATAGAACCATCTAAAACTCTAACATTTTTACCTATAAAAGTATTTTTAATTAATACATTGTTTCCAATTATACAATTTGATCCAATTTGGACATTAGACTCTATAATTGAGTTATGACCAATTATAGTATTTTTCCCAATTTTAACGTTTTTACCAATAAATACATTATTTCCAAATTTTGCAGTTTTATAAGATTTGATATTTGTTGGAACGGCATTAAAATCTACAGCATCATCTAATGAATCTGGATAAAATAATAATACAACTTCATAAACGGATTTTAAAACATCTGTTACAACAATTGGATTACAGTAATTTTTTATTTTACTAAAAAGATTTTCATTAG
>CABYFB010000010.1 GCA_902518165.1 uncultured Pelagibacteraceae bacterium | reverse complement strand
TTTTTTAAATTATCACCTTGTATAGCAACAATTTTATTGGTCATATAAATCATTCAAATTTTTGGAATTTGAATACTTACTTATTATATTATCTGCATTTGTTTTTTTATTTTTTACAATTTTTTCTAAGTGATCTAAAAACTTAGCTTCACTTAATTTTTTTCTATTTAAAAAGTCTCTCTTTTTTAATCCTGATTTTGATATGTCTATTAATCTCTCTGCCCAATACGAAATATCTTTGCCCATCAAATTAGTTTTTAAGCCATTTTTAGGGGCATTTTTATAAGCTGAAAGCACTTCATTAGTTTCCCAATTTTTAATTAAATCCAAAGCTTCTTCCATATTTCCATAAAGTAATCCAGTGAATAGGGCAGGACCAGCGCATAAGCACTCCCATCCGCACGCATCCATTGATCTTAATTCGATATATTGTTTTAATCTGTTCTCTGTAAATATTGTTCCTAAATGTGTATCAAGATCATTAGTACTAGGAATTTTATTTCCAATTTCTTTAATTTCTCCATTCATAAAGTCTTTAAATAAATATTTTTTTCCAGATATATAATTACCTTCACTTTGTAAAAATAAGATTGGATAATTCATAATATAATCTGCATATTTTTCAAAATTTACATCTTTTAAAAAAAACTCAGGCAATCCACCTCTAGATGTTTCTTGCCAAACTTTAGATCTGTAAGATAAGTATCCACTATCATTTTTTTTAACTATAGAGGAATTTGCAAAAAGTCCGATAGATATTGGAACTAAATTATTTGCCAACTTAAATTTTTTTTTAAAATCTTCTTCTGAGATATAATCTAAATTTAATTGCGTACCTGCAGTTTTATACATCATATCCAAACTTAGTTTTCCTCCAACAGGCATATCTTTGGTCATAACCTCATACCTTTTTTTTGGATTATTAGGTATATCCTCAAGTTTAGATATAGGATCATATCCAGCGCTTACTATTTTAAA
The DNA here is from genome assembly GCA_902518165.1 of uncultured Pelagibacteraceae bacterium. Classification (GTDB taxonomy): domain Bacteria; phylum Pseudomonadota; class Alphaproteobacteria; order Pelagibacterales; family Pelagibacteraceae; genus Pelagibacter. The sequence goes on along the minus strand of CABYFB010000010.1, from coordinate 23,545 downwards.
ATCTAATTTTTCAATTACCTGATTTAACTCAAATAAATATTCATGAGATTCAGCACAAGCTTCATGAATATTATTTAATTTTGCTCCAGATAGCTCTATTTGATTACCAGGCTCTAAAGTAATACTTTTACCATTCTTAGTTAACGCTATTGGATTTTTTTCCTCAAAAATAGGTTTCCAGCCAAACTCATATAAATTTTCAAACATTTTCTTGATTTTGGGATAATCAATTCTTGTATTTGTTTTTTTATCAAAAATAAATTTTTCATGCTCAACTCCAATCTTTAAATTAGATTTATCCTTTGAGCCTGACTTAAAATGTTTTATTATTTGTTCTTTTGTTTCTATCATTAGCTTATATTGTTTCTTTTTAGATAATCTTCAATTTCCTTTATATTACTTAATTTGTTAGAGCAAGTTTGATTTTTACATATAACAATTTTTGCCTCTTTTACTTCATTATCTAGATATTTAAATGTAGCTCTAGTAAAAAATTTTTTTTGCAAATATTTTTTTATATTAGGATCTAAATTTTGCTTTCCATGAATTGTAAAAGATATACTTTCATTACAAATATCCAATGATTTTACAAAACTAAACATTTGCGCAAAATTTGAGTTTAAAACTTGGTGGAAACTTTTTTTTAAAATATCAATTTTTTCAAACCATATTTTATCGCTAGTTATTATATATAGCTTGTTGCATAAGCTTAAATATACGCTATTTCCATTTGGTATATTATTATCATTTAGATCTACTGGTTGTACAAATAGGTCATTGTCTAATATTTTATTTTTCTGCATTAAGCCTGATTTTTTATCAAAGAAGTATTCCCAGGTTTTTATTAAAATATCTTTTGCTTTTTCGATGTATTTAACGTCACCATCTAATTCATAAATAGTTATCAAAAGACTAGCATAATATACGTAATCTTCCAAAAAAGCGTCAATCTCTGTGTCTTGATAGCAATGGAAAATTTTTTCTGACAAATATTTTTCCAATATCTTTATACTAACAAAAGTATTTTGTTTTAGTTCTTCATTATCAGTTACTAGCGATGAAAGAAGAAGTGTTTCTAATAAAAAACAATTTTGATCAGTTTGAGATTTATCATCAAATAATGGTTTAGCACGTTTATTTCTTTGATCTAATAAAGTTTTTTCTGTATTTGAGATTTCTTTAATCTCATCATCAGAAAGTTTATTATGAGTTTCTATTAAAATATTATTACCCTCAAAATTTCCATCTTCAGTTAAATTATATTTTTTTGCAAATAAATTAAATTTAGGACCCAGAGTATTTTTTAGTTCTGCATAATTCCATACATAATATTTTCCTTCAACACCATCGCTATCGGCATCATATGCAGACCCATAAAGATCAAAATTATTTTTAAATTCTGAATTAATAAAATTTATAGTTTGTTCTAATTTTTCTTTATAATAAGGATTATTAGTTTTTTGAAAGAACTTATTTAACAATCCTATATATTGAATATTGTCATAAAGCATTTTTTCGAAGTGAGGGATGATCCAATTTTCATCAACTGTATATCTAGCTATACCTCCAGCTAGATGATCATACATTCCTTTTGAAGAAATATTGTAAAGTAAAGTTTCAACGGGTTTAAAGTATTCTTCTTTTCCTGTTTTTAAATAAAAATAAAACATTGCATCAAATAAATAAAATTGGGGAAACTTAGGTGCCCCTTTGAAACTTCCATTATCTTTATCAAGGTGTTGTATAATTTTTTCTAAAAACGGTTCTAACGGTTGATTTAATACTGCTGATCTTTGATTAATTTTACCAAATATTTCCTGCATTTGAGGAGCTTGATCAAGAATTTTTTGTCTATTCTTATTATATACGTCAGAAACATTATTTAGAACTTTTTGAAAATCTGGTCTTCCATGCATTTCTTTTGGAGGAAAATAAGTTCCACCAGTAAAAGGAACTCCATTTTCATCAAGAAACATCGATAAGGGCCAACCTCCCTGTGTTCCTGTTAAAATAGATAAACTTCTTTGAAAAACATAATCTAAATCAGGTCTTTCTTCTCTATCAACTTTAATATTTATAAATTTTTCATTCATTATTTTAGCAGTTTGATCATCTTCAAAACTTTCATGAGCCATCACATGACACCAATGACAGCTCGCATATCCAACACTAAGAAATATTGGTTTTTTTTCTTTTTTTGCCTGTTCTAAACTTTCTTTATTCCAAGCAAACCAATTTACTGGATTATCTTTATGTTGTTTTAAATACGGACTTTTCTCTTCATTAAGTTTATTAGACATGTTTTCTTTTAAAATTAGTGATGATAAAAAGGTTTTCTATCAAATATCTTTTTCACCATTGGTTCAAACTCTTTTAGAGACATAGATTTGTAATTAGGATCAAAAGAAGATTGGTCATATTTTTCACAAAAATCAACTGTATCTTGATAGTACTTGTGGTTCCTGAATTTATCCCGTGCGTTTCTATCCCCACCTAAATGATGAGCACTATAATAAGTTTGAAAAAGTCCATGATGAAGAATTATCCAATATGTTTTTTCTGAAACATATGGTCTGATAATTGACGCTGCATATTGAGAATGATTCATAGGCGCCAAGTCATCCCCTATGTCATGAAGTAAAGTTGCTACAACCATCTCTTCACTTTCACCGTTCTTGTATGCTCTTGTTGCTGCCTGTAATGAATGTTCTAATCTAGTTATTTGATAACCTTCAAGAGTTGTAGTTTGACTTGCAAGATACTTAAGTAATCTATCTGCAGTTTTACGTTCAAAATTCTTTTCATACTTTTCTAATAATTCATAATCTTCTCTTGAACCATTTTTCATTTCAGTAAAATTTACTTTTTTCATTAATTACTCGACCCAGTACTTAATAATGATAATTGTGTAACTTTATCTTCTCCAAGTTCATCAATTATTTTTACTGGATAATCACCAGTAAAATGATGATCAGTTAATTGAGGATACGCATCATTTCTGTTGTCAAAACCCATTCCTCTATACAAACCATTTAAAGTTAAAAATTTAAGTGATTTTGCTTTTATAAATTCTTTTATTTCATCAACTGATTTATTTGCTGCCAATAGTTCTTTTTTTGTAGGTGTATCAACTCCATAAAAATCTGGGTATTTTATTTCTGGACTCGCTATTCGAACATGTATCTCTTTAGCACCATTATCATACAACATTTTTACAATTTTTGATGAAGTGGTTCCTCTAACTAAAGAGTCGTCAACCAAAATGATTTTTTTGTTTTTTATAACTGAAACATTTGCATTTAATTTTAACTTAACACCTAAACTTCTAATCTGCTGTGATGGCTCGATAAAAGTTCGGCCAACATAATGATTTCTTATTAAACCTAAATCAAAATTTATCTTTTTCTCCTCTGCATAACCTAATGCAGCAGCATTTCCTGAATCTGGTACAGGCACAACTAAGTCAGCATCTAAATTATCCTCTTTTGCTAATTCAGCTCCAAATCTTTTTCGATATTCATAGGCTGTTTTGCCATTCAAAATACTATCTGGTCTTGAGAAATAAATATATTCAAATACACATGGTCTCACTTTTTTTTGAGGAAACGGCTTAATACTTTTTAATTCATCATTCTCTACATAAACAATTTCACCATTTTCAACTTCTCTAATATATTTTGCTCCGATAATATCAAAGGCACATGTCTCAGATGCAAAAACATAAGAGTTTTTTAATTTTCCAATAACCAGAGGTCTAATTCCATAAGGATCTCTTACCCCAATAAGAATATTTTGTGTCATCATAACTAATGCATATCCACCTTGAATTTGAAATAGAGCATCAATAACTTTATCAATTGTCTTTGGTCTTTTTGATTTTGCTATTAGTTTTACTATGGTTTCAGTATCTGATGTTGTGTAAAAAATTGAGCCTTCCTCAACCATTTTATTTCTAAGTGTTATGGCGTTTGTTAGGTTACCATTATGCGCTACACCAATTCCACCTGAATTAGTATCAGCAAAGAATGGTTGCACATTTCTTAAAGCAGTTCCTCCAGTTGTAGAATATCTATTATGACCTATCGCATAATTTCCTGGTAAATTTTTTAAGACTTTTTCGTCATTAAAATTGTCACCGACTAGACCAAATCTTTTTTCAGAGTGATATTTTTCACCATCAAATGATACAATTCCACAACCTTCTTGACCTCTATGTTGTAACGCATGAAGTCCTAAAGCAGTTAATGTCGATGCCTCTGGTGTATTACTTATACCAAATACAGCACATTCTTCTTTTAATTTTGGATTATATATCTTGAACTTTTTCTTTTGCATCTTCATATTGTTTTTGATTTGGAAATACCTTTATAAGATAGATACTGCCTTTTTCAACCCAAGGAAATGTTAACGAATCTTTTAAATTTAATGGCCATTTTTTGCTATCGTAGACAACGTCTATAGCTGTGAATAAACAAACAATTAAAACATAGCTCTTAGCGATTCCAAAGAAAAAGCCAAAAACTTTATCTACAGACCCCAATCCCGTGTAAGTAATAACTTTACTTATTGCTTTGTTTGATAAAAGAATAAGAAATATTATCATGATGAATAATATTACGCCTACAATTATATCAAGAACATATTCACTATCTAAAATACCATCAAAGTAAGGCTTTACTTTTGGATATAAATAAATTGTCAAAATATATGCCAAAACCCATTTAGCAGCTGACAATAAACTTAAAACAAAACCTTTTCTAGATCCTTGAATTAAAAAATAAATTGTTAATACAAAAAAAATATAATCAAATAGTGTTACTTGTATTAAAAAATCCTGAATTGCTTCAATCATTAATTAAATGGTTTAGTTTTTAGCAACAAAGAAGGTAAAAGTGTTAAAACTGAAACCATTGCAAGCAACATAGCAATTCCAGTGAATACTCCAAAGTAAATTGTAGGTATAAAATTAGACATTACCAAAATTGAAAATCCAAAGACTATTGTAATAGATGTATTTAAAATTGCTTTACCTACAGTTGAGTGACATAATTTTAAAGTACTGTTATAATTTCTTAACTTTGCATACTCCTCTTTAAACCTGTAAATATAGTGAATGCTATTATCTACAGCTATGCCTATTGTTATTGCAGCAATTGTTATTGTCATCATATCTAGTGGAATTTCCAATAGTCCTATTAAACCTAATATAAAAAAAGCTGCTATAAAATTTGGCACAACACCTATTAAAGCTAATTTTAAGTTTTTAAAAAGAATTATAAACATTATAAAAATCCCAAGCATAACAAAACCAAGAGTTAAAATTTGAGATTTAAATAAACTTTGTAATAAATTATTAAAAAGAATTAAAACTCCTCCTAACTTGAATTCATCTTTTTTTAAATCTAATTTATTTACAAGATCAGAATTTATTTTAATCAATAAATCATTTCTTCTTAAATTATCTAAAGAATCTTTTATTCTTAAGCTTATTCTAGCTTCAGAATCTTTTATAGAAATATAGGGATCTACAATCTCTCTTTTTATGTTATCTGGTATTTTTGTATACAACACACCCATTTCTAGAGAGCCTAATTCTTTGTTGTTATTTAGTTGAGTTGCGACGTCAATAATTGAGGAAAAAGAAAGAACTTTTCCAATAGGCTCTAAAGAATCTAAATAATTATGAACCTTTTTTATTTTATTAATTTTATCTTTAGTAAACCAATATTTATCATCATTTTCATCTTCATCTCCCCAATCATCTTCCTCTTCATCTGATTTTTGATCACTCTCATCCTTTTTTGGAAATTTCAAAATTACTTCAAGAGGTGTTGTGCCTCCCAATTTTTCATCAATCAGCTTCATTCCTTTGTATATTTCTGTATTTTTATCAAAATAATTTATAAAACTATTTTCTACTTCAAGCTTTGAAATCCCAAATATACTTAGAAATATTATTATTATCGTTGTTCCAAAGATAGTATTTTGATTTGAGACTGAAATTTTACCAAAAAAATTAGTTATAACAGATCCTTTTTCTTGCTTTAGTGAAATCTTATTAAAATTTATTAAATTAATTAATGTTGGCAACAAGCTAAAGGTAATAATAAAGGAAATAATCAAACCAAAAGTCATCATGAATCCAAAGTCAATTATTGGTTTTATCTCACTGAATATTAAAGATAAAAAAGCAAATATAGTTGTTAAGGCTGTATAAAGGATAGGCCAGAACATCTTACTTGTTGTTAAAGTAATAATTTTAAATTTGTTTAATCTTGGAAATTGTTTTGAAAGCTGAAGATATCTTGTGCTAATATGAATATTCATAGCCATAGTTAATATCAACATTAAAGCTATAAAATTTGATGAAATAACTGTAACTTTCCATCCCAAGAGACCTAAAAGACCAATCATTATGACTACTGAAAAAAAACAGCTACTTATAGGAACAATTACCCATATCAATCTTCTAAAAACATACCATAGAGTTGCAACAATAAAGATAAAAACTCCAAGTCCAAAAACAATTATATCATTTTTAATAAATGTCATCATGTCATCTGCAATCATTGGAATACCACCCAAATGAATCTTGCTAGTTGAACTAAATTTTTCAATAACTTGTCTTATCTCTAAGATATTTTTATGGTTTTGTTTTTTTAAATTATCTTTGTATATTTCTTCATCTTCTTTGTTTTTAAATTTTTTAATTTTATCTTTAGATTTTAAATAAACTATAATACCTGACGTTTTACCATCTTCGCTGATAACAAAATTTCTAAAAACAGGACTATTTAATATTTCATTAAACCCTCTTTCTTTATCAATACCTTGAGTTGTAAGTGTTGAATAGTTTTGAAGTCTTTCTATAAGTGGATCATCAGAGCTAGATAGCAAAGGGATGTCTAATAACGTTATTACATTATGTACCCAATTAAGTTTTTGAATTTCCTTTTTAAGTTTTTTTAGATTTTGAATAGATTTTTCGTCTATCATGCTATTCTTTGGTGTGTAGGTAAGAACTAAAAATTCTTTTGCACCATATCTATCATTTATTTCGTTGAGATATTTTAAATCTGGATCTCCCTCAATCAATAATGTTTCAGAAGAAGCATCAAGTCTAAAGTTCTTGGAATAATATCCAAAGAAAAATAAGCAGATTAATAATAAAATTAAAATTAAGCTTGGTTTTTTTAAAACGAAATTTTGATAAAATTTAGCCAACATTAACTATCAGCTTTTATATTTTAAATTAATTATTTTGAATATCTTTAAATTTGGTAAACATAGCTTCAAATTCAAGCATAATATTGCCTGTTGGCCCATGTCTTTGCTTACCTATGATGATTTCTGCTAAATGAGAGACTTCATTCATTTTAGCTTGCCACTCTGCATGTTCAACAGTAGCTGGTCTTGGTTCTTTTCCTTGAAGATAATAAGCTTCTCTATATACAAACATAACCACATCTGCGTCTTGTTCAATTGAGCCTGACTCTCTCAAATCTGATAATAGTGGTTTTTTCTCGTCTCTTTGCTCTACTGCTCTAGATAATTGTGACAATGCTATAACAGGAACAGATAATTCCTTTGCTAAAGCTTTTAATCCCTGTGTAATTTCTGAAATTTCTTGAACTCTTCCATCTCTATTATTTGTTCCTTTCATTAATTGAATATAATCTATTACAATTAAATCTAATCCATATAATCTCTTTATTCTTCTTGCTCTATTACTTAAAGCAGCAACTGATATCGCTGGTGTTTCATCAATATATAATGGTAATTCAGATATGTCTTTTGAAGTCTCAATAAATTTATCAAATTGCTCTTCGCTTATTTTTCCTCTCCTTATGTCATTAGATTTAATCCTAGATTGCTCAGCCAAAATTCTAGTTGATAATTGCTCTGAAGACATCTCAAGTGAAAAAAAAGCAACGGATGTTTTGTCTCCTTTGTCTTGAAAATTTTTAGCAGCATTGAATGCTATATTAGTTGCCAAAGCAGTTTTCCCCATTGAGGGTCTTCCCGCAATAATAATTAAATCTGATTTATGCAATCCTCCTAATCTGTCATCAAGATCTTTTAATCCTGTTGGGACACCAACAATACCTTCCTCATTTTTATAAGCATTGGAGGCCATCTCTATAGTTTGTCTCATAGCTTCGTCAAATTTTAATAATGATGAATTAAAAGATCCTTTTTCAGCTAAATCAAAAAGAGATTTTTCATAATTTTCGATTATTTTTTGACCGTTATTATTTAAATCATTTAATTTGGCTAAATCGATTACATCACTTGAAATTTTTATCAGCTCTCTTCTTACATATAAATCAAAAATTAATTTAGAATATTCAATTGCTTGTCTAGAGGATGAAGAGAATTTAGTTATCCTAACTAGGTACTCAGGTATGTTTAAATCGTCATTTTCTTTTTCGAAATAATTTTTTAATGTAATAGGGTTTGCTAATAAACCTCCATAAATTAGTTTTTCTAAAGCTTCATAGATCTTTTTATGAATTGGATCATAAAAATTTTTAGATGTTATAATTAAATTAATATCGTCGAAAATTTCATTACTTAAGAGTATAGATCCTATTACAGATTGCTCAGCTTCAATATTATTAGGTAATTCGTCAGACTTATTATTTATAATGTTAAATGTTTGTGACATAATTAATATTAATTATTATATTAATCTATTACAAATCATAATAATTACTGGGGAAAAAACTGTATAATTATTGATTTTCTTCTTGAGCTACTACAGTTATCTTTATTTGAGACTGAATCTCAGAGTGTAAATTAAGAATAACATCAAAAGTGCCTAAAGATTTAATTTCTTTGGTGGGTTGTATTAAAGAAGGATTAATCTCTAAATCTTCAGATTGTTTAATAATTTTAGATATTTCAGTAGGTTTAACTGAACCATAAAGTTCTCGATTTTCTGTACTTAATTTTTTGATGGTAAATTCTTTATTTTTTAATCTTTCGTCAATTGTTTTAGCTGAATTTTTTTTTTCCTGATCTTTTTTACTCAACTCATTTTTAATTTTTTCAACTTCTTTGATATTTTCTTTTGAAGCAAATAAAGCCTTCTTTTTTGCAATTAAAAAATTTCGGGCATATCCTCTTTTAACTTCAATTACTTCTCCTATTGAGCCAATTTTTCTAACATTTTCTAAAAGTATTACTTTCATTATAGAAGCGCTAAATTCCTTGCTCTTTTTATTGATAAAGACAAATCTCGCTGTTTTTTTTGACTTACAGAGGTAATTCTTGAAGGTAAAATTTTTCCATTTTCAGAGATATACCTTTTTAGTAATTTTATATTTTTATAATCAATTATTGGGGCGCCTTTTCCTGATAGAGGACATTTTTTTTTAAATTTATATTTTTGGTTTTGAAAAACACTTAACTTAGAAAAATTGTTTTGTGAGTTCTTTTTTTTTAAATTTTTTTTCTTCATACTTGAAATTTACTTTTTAGTTTCATCTTCACTTTTTTTAAAATAATCTGTTTCTAAATCTAACTTTTTAACTTTTACGGTAAGAAATCTTAATAGATTTTTATCTATTTTTTCATTTTTTTCTAATTCTTGAATTGTTTTCCCTTTACCTTTTATTTTGAAATGTAAATAATTTCCTTTTTTATTTTTTTTTATAAGATACGAAAGATGCATTAGACCCCAACTTTCAAATTTAAGTATGTTGCCTTCATTATTTTCAATAATTTTTGTATATTTCTCTTGTATTTGTTTAATTTGACTCGGTGAGATATCTTGTCTTGCTATTAATGTATGCTCGTAAAAGTTCATATAATTTTATAGAAAAAATGAGGATATACTATTATAAATTTTTAATTACAATATAAAAAAACACTTAATTTATTAACTTTTTTATGTTTTCTGTATTATTCCCTGGTCAAGGATCTCAAAATATTGGCATGGCTAAAGAACTTTTTGAAAATTTCAATTATGTTAAGGAATATTTTTTGAATGCAGACGATCTTTTAAGTAAGAAATTAAGTAAAATAATTTTTGATGGACCTAAAAATGAATTAGATCAAACTGAGAATACTCAACCAGCAATTTTTTTAGTTAGCTACTCATTCTTCAAAGTTATAGAAAAAGAAACAGAATTTAATCTTAAAGATGCAAAATATTTTGCAGGACATTCATTAGGAGAATACTCAGCACTTTGTTGTGCTGAAACTATAACATTTGAACAAACTATTAATTTGTTAAAACATAGAGGACTAGCAATGCAAAATGCTCTTCCAAATGGAGATGGTGGTATGGTTGCAATACTTGGACAGACTATTGATGAAGTAAATAATATTTTAAATGAAAACAATAAAAAATTCATGTGTTATATTGCTAATGATAATTCAAATGGCCAAATGGTATTAAGTGGAAAAAAAAAAGATCTAGAATTATTGAATGAAATATTAAAAAAAAAAAATATAAAATTTGTAAATCTTCCAGTCAGCGCTCCTTTTCATTGTCCATTAATGAAAAATGCAACTTATGAAATGAAAAGCCTAATAAATGAAACTGAGTTTAAAGATCCAATAGTAAATATTATCTCTAATGTTACTGCCAATCCTTTAAGTAAATCGAATGATATAAAAAAATTTTTAATTGAACAAATTGAGAATCCAGTTAGATGGAGAGAAAGTATAAATAATATGATCAGTTTTGGTATTAATAGTTTTATCGAAATGGGCCCAGGTAAAGTTTTATCTGGACTAGTCAAAAGAATAGATAGAAATGTAAAACTAAATCATGTAAATAATTTAACAGACGTTCAAAATTTGATAAATGATTAATCTTAAAAATACAAATATAATTTTAACTGGATCTACAGGTGGTATCGGAGGAGCAATATTAGATAAATTATATGCATCCAATGCAAAAATTTTAGCCACAGGAACAAATCAAACAAAGTTAGATAATATTAAAAAGAATTACGAAAATATAATTACTAAAAAATTCGATATATCAAATCATGAATTAATAGAAAAGTTTATAGATGAATGTAATGATCAATTAGAAAATAAAATTGATGTATTAATTAATAATGCTGGCATAACATTGGACAATTTATCTATTAGAATGAAGGATGAAGACTGGAATAATGTATTAAATCTCAATCTTACATCCAGCTTTATGATCACAAAGCATGTCATCAAGAAAATGTTAAAAAATAAAAAAGGTAAAATTATTAATATAACTTCAATTGTTGGTCATACAGGAAATGTTGGTCAGGCAAATTATTCAGCTTCAAAAGCTGGTTTAATTGGAATGTCTAAAAGTTTAGCTTTAGAATATGGAAGAAAAAATATAAAAATAAATTGTGTTTCACCTGGTTTTATCAAATCAGAAATGACTGATAAAATTAGCGAAGAATATAAAAAAATAATGGAAGATAAAATTTCATTAGGTAGATTTGGTAAGCCAGATGATGTGGCTAATGTTGTCGCTTTTTTATCTTCTGAATTATCAGATTATATTACAGGTGAAACTATACATGTTAATGGGGGCATGTATTTTAGTTGACAAAGTTATAGAAATACTTATTAACGAATTTAATAAACAAATAAAGATATGTCAGAAGATATTTCAAATAAAGTAAAAAAAATTGTTGCAGATCACCTTGGTATAGATGAGTCAAAAGTAACTGAAGAGTCTAGTTTTATAGATGATTTAGGAGCAGATAGTTTGGACACTGTTGAATTAGTTATGGCTTTCGAAGAAGAATTCGGGTCAGAAATCTCAGATAGTGATGCAGAAAAAATACTAACTGTGGGTGATGCTGTAAAATTTATAGAGAATAAAGCAAATTAAATTTAATTTTAATGTCCAGCTTTAAAAAAGGTGGAATTTTTATACTCTCTTCACCATCAGGTGCTGGAAAAACAACACTTGTAAAAAAAATATCTAAAAATAGAAACTTTTCAGTTTCAGTATCTCATACAACAAGATCCCCAAGACCAAATGAGAAAAATGGAAAAGACTATTTTTTTATTTCAAAAAATAATTTTAAAAAACTTATTAAAAAGGGCGAATTCTTAGAACACGCTAAAGTTTTTGATAATTACTATGGATCATCAAAGAAATTAGTAAATGAAAAAATTAATAAAGGTAAAAATATTGTCTTTGATATAGATTGGCAAGGCACAAGACAAATTAAAAATAAAAGTATAAAATGCAAAGTATTAACAATCTTCATATTACCACCATCTAAAAGTGAATTATTAAAAAGGCTTTTAAAAAGAGAAAAGAAAAATATGAAGACAGTAAAAAAAAGAATGAAAGAATTCAAAAAAGATTTATTAAAATGGAAAGAATATGATTATGTTGTTATTAATGATAAATTAAACCAGTGCTATAGAAAAATCATGAAAATAATTAAAAATAAGAACGAAACTATATATGATAAGAAATTTATTTCTCAGCATGTGAAAAGACTTTTAAATTAGTTCTCATAAATCCTACAAATTTCCAAATATTTTTCAACTGAAACATTCTGAGGTCTTAAATCTAAATCTAGGTTCAAATTTTCCGCTACATCTTTATAATTTGAAAAAAGCTGTTTCATTGGTTTTCTAATCATTTTTCTTCTCTGATTAAAAAAAATATTAGTTATATGTTCAAGGTTTTTTGTTTTTTTTAAATTTTCAATTCTAATTTTGGGCTCTAATAAGATTATAGAACTCCAAACCTTTGGTTTTGGAGAAAAATATTTAGGGTCTATATCTAAAATTTTTTGACCGCTTAATTTCCAAGAAGTTAATATAGACAGTCTACCATAGTTTTTTGAGTTTTCATCTGCGATTATTCTATCTGCAACTTCTTTTTGAAATATAAATATAAATTTTTTAAATTTTTTATTTAAATTTTCTATATTGATAAAAGATGTTAAAATTTTAGTTGAAATGTTGTAAGGCAAATTACCAAACACTTTAATAGGCATTTCATAATTAAAATTCTTATAACATGTCAATATATCTTTATTTAGAATTTTAATTTTATTACCAAATCTTCTATGCAAAAATTTTGATAAGTTATTATCTTTTTCAACGACAAACAAGTTTTTAGGTTTTTTTTTAATTAATTCATTAGTCAAATTTCCTGTTCCTGGGCCAATCTCTAATATTGTATCCTCTTTAGAGATTTTACCGATATCAACAATTTTTTTTAATAAATTTGAATCATTTAAGAAATTCTGTCCCAAACTTTTTTTTGGTCTCATTATTTGATTTTTTTATTAATCAAATTCATTGCATAAAAAAACGAAGACGGATCTGATATATTTTTTCCAAGCATTGTCGAGTTAGGGCCATGATCTGGAGATATTCTAATAAAAGGAAGTCCAATAGTTATATTAATTGCATTAAAATTAAACAAAGTTTTTATAGGAGTTAAAACTTGATCATGATACATACCAATTACTACATCGTATTTCTTTATATTTTTTTTCATAAAAAAACTATCTGCAGGAAATGGACCATCAACATTTATTCCGCTATCATTAAGATAATTTATCGACGGTATAATTATTTTATCTTCTTCACTAAATTTATTATTTGTTTCACAATGTGGATTAAGGCCTAAAATTGCAATTTTTATTTTTTTGTTAAAATGTTTTTTGTAAAATTCATTTATCATTGAAGTATTTTTAATAATTTTCGTTTTTGAAATTTTTTTGGTCACATTTTTAATTGGAATATGAGTTGTTATTGGCGAAACTGATAAATTCTCATTATATATAAGCATAATTTCTCGATTAGAATTAGTTTTTTTTGCAAGATATTCGGTAATACCCAAGTATCTTTTTTTTAAAAAAGTTTTTTTTGTAATTGGACCATTAATTAAAATACAATTATTATTATTTTTTAATATTTTTAAACTAATATCGAAACATTTTCTTATATAGTTATTTGATTTTATAGATACTTTAGAATAAATTTTTTTATAATTAAATTTAACATCAATAATATTCACAATATTTTGTTTTGCCTTTTTTATAGATTTAATTTCATTAAGTTCAAATAAATAATTCAGATCATGCAACTGTTTTTTAAGTAAACTTTTAGAACCAACTAAAATTATCTTTTTCTTCAATTTTTTTTTTCTTTTAAAATATTTTCCTATAATCTCAGAAAAAGTACTATATGGTTCACCTAGGATTACCAAAATATATTTAGTATTCATTAATTTGTATATTTTGTTTTAGTTTTTTAAAAAGCAATAATGAAAATTGATTTAATTGCCTATTTTTTTCATACATAACAAGTTCATTAAGCTCTTTTTCAATATTAATTTTTTGTTTTAGTTCTTTTTTATCATTTATACGTAATATTAAATAACCAGTAGGATATTTAATAGGTTCTGTAATCTCATTTTTATTTATTTTTTTTAAAATAGAATTTAAATTTTCTGATAACAAAGTTTCTTTAATCCACCCAACTTCACCTCCATTATTAGCACTATTTGAGATACTAAATCTAGAAGCAGCAGCTCTAAAATCATTTAAATTAATATATTTTGTTATTTTTTTATATTTACTTTTTAGGTTTTCATTCTTTTCAATTTCAAATAAGATTTCAGAAATATTATACTCAAACTTCTTATCTTTAGATATTTTTGTGTTGAGGTTTATTCTTAATTGTTCTTTATCAATTTTAATCATTGGATTATATTTTTGAAATATTAACTCATTCCAAAAAGCTTCATATTTCATTTTTTCGACTATTTTTTCATAATCAAGATTGCTAGTCTCTAATAATTTTAAAAACTCTTTCTCACTACTTACATTTTTAAATATAAAAAGTTTTTTTTTTACTTCATTTATAATTAACTCATTATCTAAATCCTTAAATACTCTTTTAATCTCTTTTTTCTTTATTAAATCTCTTATTAAAGAATTCTGAGAGATTTTTAAAATTTCATCATTAGATAAATTACTTAAATCTGGTCTTAAAAAAATTAGATAATTCTTTTCGTTATTTATGTCGGTATTTGTAATAATTTCATCACCAATTTTATATTTTATCTTTATACTCGCTTTTAAAACATTGTTATGTAACAACAATAAAAATACTAAAATTGATAGTACTAAGGTTCTAACTCTCATTTTTTATTTATAAATTTTTGAAGGTTAGGCACACCTAATTCAGTAAATGGGATTATTTTGACCAAAAATGACAAGCTTTCATTTGGCTCTAAATTACCATCTTTATAAAATGATTTATTATAGTTTAAGTTTATCGATATACAGTCAGTTAAATAGGAATACATTAAATTATAATATTCTGTAAAGTCATCTATTAAATCTTTGGTAGTATTAAATTCTAATGAATTTTCATCATTAAAATTAATTATCGTGCTATTTGAAATTGTTTCTCTCAAACCAAGATCATTATCTGTGGAATAATAATAAAAATTTGTGAAAATATTATTTAAATTAAAATCAACGTTTAATCCATTTAAATTAGAATGATCCAAATCTCTGTCATAAGAAAAATCATAACCTATTTTTAAATTATTATTTAAATTATAACCAAGTGATCCAAATAAATCTGATCTTGTTTTGTTCAACTTTGATTTAGTCGGAAGTTTAATATTCTCTTTAGATTTTAAAACATTTGCAATTTTAAAATCAATTATATCTGAACCATCTTCATCTATTCTTTTAAATTCTAAACCCATGCTCAAAGAGTCGCCTCCTTCAACTTGATCTGAAACTCCAATTCTATTTAAACTAAAAACATTATCGTAGTTAAGCAAAACATCTTTTGATGAAATATCGCTATTTCCATTTGGACTGTATCTTAAAGATACTATTGGTCTTAAAAAGTGAGTATAACTTTTTACTTGTTTTGATAATGGTAGACTACTGTCTAATTTCAATGTGCTAAATAAATCATAACTTTCATTCTCTTTAAAATTAGATGAATTACTTGAGTATGAGCTTGGATTTTTTAAAAAAATATTATAATTGGAAACCAATCCTTTGTTATTTACATACTGATTTGATGAAAATAAAAAATCGTTTGTAATAACTGACTCATATGTATTTGTATCGTAATGTTTATTATAACCATATGAATTAAACATAAATTTGCCATTATAACTCTCAGGTATTTTAATTTTTTTTGAAAAATTAAAACTTGGAAAAATATATTGAAATCTATCATTATGACTTCTTGATAGATCTTCAAAAACTCTGACAGAGGTATTTAAATTTGAATCAGTAAATGTCCAATTTAGATCTAGATTAGAAACTAATAAATTATCATCAATTATAAGATTAGATGTATCAATTAATTTATGGTTTTTTAAGTAGTTATCACCCTCAACACTTTGTAAATTTAATTCAAAATTTAGATTTTCATTTATATTTCCAATTTGATTGTAAAAAAAATGTCCTTTTGTTCCAGCTTCACCTATCAGGAAGCTAAAATCACTTATAACTTCCGAATTTTTTAATGCTTGTCTATATTCGTTTTGAAGCAAAAAACTTTTATCAGCATAGAGTCTTGGATTAAAAGTAATATCTTTATCTTTGCTCAATACTTTAAAATATGGAATATTAAATGCAATACCAAGGCTTTCTGATGTAGAATATGAAGGAGCTAGAAATCCAGATTTTCTCGTAACTGATGGATCAGGATGATTAAAATATGGTGTAAAAAAGAGCTTATAATCAAATATTTTTAACCATGTATTTTTGTATTCAAATATTTTTTTTACTTTGTCATGTTTAAATTCATCAGAGTTTAATTCCCAACCTCTACAACTTTTATTTTCTACATTACATGTGCTAAATACTGCCTTATAGACTTTTAATTCATCCTCGTTTGAGTAAGAACTTCTACCTTTTAATTGAGGATCATTATACTTATTTCCAAAATATGATTTTTCAAATTGAACTTCCAGCTCCTTACCAACAATTTCGTTTATTTTTAAATTCAGTATTAAATTTTCGAACACATATTTGTTATTATTTTTATCTATTATGATCGATTTTTTTGATTTTATAATTTCATTTACAATTTCAAATTTAAAACCATCTTTCAAGATGTAGAAATTATTATCATTGTCTTCAATTAATGTTTCTTCACTTGAATAAATAATGCTCGAAGATCTGTCATAATAAATATTATTTGAATTTACCTTATATTCATTTTCAATTTTTAATTTTGTTTTACCCTCACTATAAATTAAATCTTTATTTTTCTCATATTTGATTAGATTTCCCTCTATAACAATCTCATTTTTCTCATCATTAAAAATAACATTCTCTTTGAAGGTTAATAAATTAGTAGTTTTTTCGTAATTTGCTATTTTTGATAAAATTTTTATTTTCTCTAATGGAACTGTAATTTCAGCATTATTTGCAATAATTAAATTACCATCATTTTTAATATCCATGTCAGTTGACTGTATTTGAATCTCATCAGAGAGTGCATTAAAACAAAATGATATTAATATTATTATTTTAGATAGTTTAATTATATAATTCATAATTTAATTTTCATTAATTTTAATTATCCCAATATTACAAATTAGAAATAGTATTAATAAAGGAGTCCAAACTGAAAGATAGATAGGCAAAGTTCCATTGTTACCCAATACGCCCGAAAAATAGTTAAGATAGTAAACTACAACAGAAATGAAAATACCAAAAGTTATTATAAAGAATCTCGATTTATAGATTTTTAATTTATTGATTATTATGAAACCTAGGAGTGTCATTAAAATATAAAAAATAGGCATACTGTAAATTCTATTTAAATGTATTTTTATATCTGTATTTGAATATCCAATTTTTGAGTAATTATTAGAAAGTGCATGAAGTTCATAAATGTTCAAAGAATTTAAATTAGAAAATAATTTTGAAATTATTTCACCATTAAATGAAGAATTATATACGAGACTTTTGTAATAATTTTTTTTACCACTGCTATCTATAAAATAAACATTCTCTAAATACCAATTTTTTGATGTTATATTTGCATTTTCAGCAGTTATATTATTTTTGTTGTCATAATATTTATCAATTTCTGATATTGTGATTGTTTTTAAGCTGCTTTTGTCGAAGCCTTCTGCATGTATAAAGTAAACGCTGTCATCTATTTTTTCTTTAACCCATAGACCATCTTCTTTAACTACAGCTAGATATTCATTAGAATCAGAAAACCTATTTTTTAAATCTAAATATTTGCTTTTTAAACTTGATGAGAAAGAATAATAAAATAACAATAAAAAGAGCCCAATAATAGCAGATAATAACATTAAAAGAAAAACTATCTTTAAATTACTTATACCATTTGAGTTTAAAATATCTATTTCATTTCTGTCATTTAAATTTAAATAAAATGCTTTTACAGTAATTAAAAATATAAACGGAAATATTTCAAATATAAGTGAAGGTGCATTCAAGACAGATAAGTATAAAGAATAATATATATCTATATTATTTTTCTCTGAAAATTTAATCTCTTCAAAAAAATTAATAATTAAAATGAGACAGAAAAAAATAAATGTGATGAATAGAAAATTTTTTAAGAAAAGTGTGTAAATATAAGACTGATACTTTTTAAACATTACAGATACCTCACATTAAATTTTGTTTTTAACAAAATTGTCGTGTAAAAAAAAAGAATAAAAAATACAGGAAGTGAAATAAAAAATAATTCAAATTTTGTTGATAAATAAATAAATCTGTAACTTATTTCCGAAAACAAAATAATTAAAAATCCAGTTATAAATAAAAAAAATTTAAAATATTTTTCTACAATTGAATTTTTAGGTTTAATAATTAATAAAGAACTGATCAATGATAGTATGATTATATATGTTGGATTTACAGTTCTTTTAAATACTTCTTCATAAATATCTTTAATTAAAAAAGAATTTTCTAAACCACATCTAGAAGTGTCATCTTTTCTATAATTAATAAATTTCTTTAAGCAATCAAATAAATAAGAGCTTTTAGTTTCATTTAGCTTACTGAATTGTCTTGTTTTGGAGTTAATTTTAGATATGTCATAAATACTTTCTTCAAATTTTATATTTATGTTTTCTTTATTTTTAATGTTGGTTATATTTCCATCAAATAATTTAAAATTAAATGTTTCATCATTTTTATTTTTTATAAGCCTTCCTTTTCTTGCGATGATTATTTTGCTCTCGTTTGCATCTATTTTTTCTTTTATGTAGATTCCTTCTAGAAATCCATTTCTCTTATTCTTTTCAACAAAAATTGTAAGATTTTTTGATAAATTAGAAAATTTTTTTTCTTTAATTAATTGTGGAAAAAATTCTATTGTTGAATTTTTTAAGTATTCTTGCTTTAAATTTTGAGTGTATGGAACAATTACAATTGTAAACAATAACTGTGTAATTACAAAAAGAAGAGATATTTTACCTATGAAATTAATAAAAGTAATTTTATTTATACCATTTGTCCAGAATACCAATATCTCATTACTTTCTTCATATCTTGTGAGCACAACAAACAATGTTAAAAAATATGTAAAAACTAGCAATTTACTAAATATTTTTGGCAGATTTAAAAATGTATAAAAAAAATATACTTTTAAACCATGGCCTTGTTCAGATACTATATCTAGAAGATTTACACCTTGAATTACCCATACAATAGATGTGATTGCTATTGATGAAAGTAAAAAAAATGAGATAATATCTAAAGATAATTTGCGAAATATTAATTTATTCATTGAAATTATAAATTTAATAAATATACAACATTATCTATTAAATATTTCAAAAAAATGAAGCTAAAATTAAATTTTGTAACTAAAGTGCCGAAAGTAGGCAAAGATAATGAGGTTATTTTATTAAATAATAAAACCACTCAAAACAAAATTGTTAAATCTTTAAACAAATCTATATTTTCTAATAAATTATTTTTAGAGAGAAAATTTCTAATTCAAAATATAAATGATAAAATATATATATTTGTAAATTGCACCAAGTCTAAAACTTCTTTAGATTACGAGAAACTTGGATCCAATTTATTCCTTTTTCTAAAGAATAATAAAATTGAAAAATCTTTTATTGAAACAAATTTTTCTAAAATTACTAATATACAATTAGAGAAGTTTTTACATGGTGCGCAACTAAAATCATATGAATTTAATGTTTATAAAACTGATAAATCAAAAAAATTAACAACAAACTTATATGTGGTTGGGCATAAATCAAAAAAAATAAATCTGTTGAGAAACAAATTAAATTCACTTTTGGAAGGCGTCTTTCTTACTAGAGACCTTGTGTCGGAACCAGGAAATGTTCTACATCCAGATGAATATGCAAGACGTATTGTTAAATTAAGAAAATTTGGATTAAAAGTTACTGTATATGATCAAAAAAAATTAAAAAAGATGGGTATGAATGCTTTATTGGGTGTAGGCCAAGGAAGTGTAAGAGGTTCATACTTAGTAACTATTGAATGGAAAGGCACAAAAAGTAAATCTAAACCTTTAGGATTTGTTGGAAAAGGTGTTTGCTTTGACACTGGAGGTTATTCTTTAAAACCAGCAAAATTTATGGAAGATATGACTTATGATATGGCAGGATCAGCTACTGTTGTTGGTTTAATGAAAACTCTTGCGTTAAGAAAATCAAAAATTAACGCTGTTGGAGTTGTTGGACTTGTAGAAAATATGGTGAGTGGAAATGCTCAAAGACCTGGTGATATTGTTAAATCTTATAGTGGAAAAACAATAGAGGTTTTAAATACTGATGCTGAAGGAAGATTAGTTTTAGCTGATGCTTTAACATTTACAGAAGAAAAATTTAAGCCGCAATTTATTGTTGATTTAGCAACATTAACTGGAGCTATAATTGTTTCTCTTGGCTCAGAATATGCAGGTCTATTTTCAAATAATGATAAATTATCTAAACAATTAATTGATGCAGGTGAAAGTGTTGAAGAAAAACTTTGGAGAATGCCTTTAAATGAAAACTTCGACAAATTAATAAATTCAAAAAACGCAGATATGCAAAATATTAATTATGTAGGTGGAGCAGGTTCGACTACAGCAGCACAATTTTTACAGAGGTTCATAATAAATAAAACTCCTTGGGCTCACTTAGATATTGCTGGTATGGCATTTTCAAAATATGGAGGAGCGCTTAACTCTGGTGGTGCAACTGGTTATGGAGTTAGATTGTTAAATAAATTAATAGAGGATAACTATGAGTAATATTGAGCAAACTCTATCAATTATTAAACCAGATGCAGTTGAAAGAAATCTGCAAGATCAAATTAAGCAGGAATTTACAAATAAAGGATTTGAAATAATTAAAGAAAAAAAAATTCATATATCTAAAGAGGAAGCCGAAAGATTTTATAAAGTACATGAGTCAAAACCATTTTATAATGATTTATGCACTTACTTATCATCAGGACCTATTGTTGTAATGACTTTACAACGAGAAAATGCAGTTGCAGAAAATAGAAAGTTAATGGGAGCAACAAATCCAGTTGATGCAGAGGAGGGCACTTTGAGGAAAAAATATGGTATTTCAATTGATAAAAACTCTGTTCATGGCTCAGATAGTCCTGAAAATGCTAAGATTGAATTAGATTTTTTTTTTAATAACTAGTTAATAATTTAATAATTGCTTTTGGGTATATTCTATGCTCAATTTTTAAAACTTTTTTTTCTAAACTTTTTCCACTATCAGATTTTAAAATTTTTACTTTTTTTTGTAATATAATTTTACCTGAATCTAATTTATCATTAACAAAATGAACTGTAGCTCCAGAGTATTTGTCTTTATTTTGAATTGCTCTATTATGTGTATTTAGTCCTTTATACTTGGGTAAAAGAGAGGGGTGAATATTGAGTATAGTTTTATTTAATTTTTTTATAAATTTACCTGAAAGTATTTTCATAAATCCAGCCAAACAAATCAAATCAATATTATTTCTTTTTAATAATTTATACAAACGATTTTCAAAACTTTTTCTGTTAGAATATGTAATAACAATATTATTGATATTGGATTTATTTGCGTAATCCAGTCCTTTTGCACTAAAATTATCAGAAACAACCAGTACAATTCGAATTAAGGATTTTTTTGTTTTTGAATATTTTATTAATGATTTTAGATTGCTGCCTCTACCACTTATCAATACTGCAGTATTTTTTTTACCAGATGACTTTTCCACTCAACTTTACTTTTTCTGAATTTTTTGTAATTTCTCCAATAACATATGGTTTATATTTTTTTGGAAAAAATCTTATTATTTTTTTATAGTTTGAACGTTTTACTATTAAACAAAAACCTACACCGCAATTAAAAGTTTTTAACATTTCTTGATCGCTAACTCCTTGACTTTTTAGCCATTTAAATATTTTTAATGTTTTTATTTTTTCTAAATTTATTTCTGCACAATAATTATCTGGTATTATCCTTTTAATATTATCATTTAAGCCACCTCCTGTAATATTTGCGCAAGCATTTAAATACTTTTTTTTAATTAATTTTAATATGTGCATTACATATATTTTTGTTGGTACCAATAATTCTTTTTTTAAAAATGAATTTTTTTTTAGATTAATTTTCTTTTTTTTTATAATATGTCTTACCAAGGAATATCCATTTGAGTGTAGACCACTTGAAGGTATTGCTAACACTAAATCTTTTTCTTTAATTTTATTTAATAATATTTTATCTTTATCTACTAGTCCTAAAGAAAATCCTGCAATATCAAATTTCCCTTTAGAATATGTTCCGGGCATTTCTGCAGTTTCTCCACCAACTAATTCACAGTCAGCTAATTTGCAGCCTTTAATAATTCCACTAATTATACTTTTTAGTTTTTGAGTATCAATTTTTTCGACGGATATATAATCTAAAAAAAGCAAAGGCTTTGCTCCTTGAACTATAATGTCATTTACACACATAGCCACAAGATCCACTCCAATTGTATCAAATTTACCTAGTTGATTTGCAACTTCAATTTTCGTACCAACTCCATCTGTGCTAGTTACAAGATACGGATTCTTTAAATTACTTGGCAGTTTCGTAAGTGCACCAAATCCTCCAATATTCTCAAAATGACCACTTTTTTTTGATTTTTTTGTACTTGAGGATATAAATTTAATAAACTTATCTGCTTTTTTTATGCTTACGCCACTTTTCTCATATGTAAAATTTTTCGATCTCATATTTAAATTATGTTTTTTAATCAAAAATAAAATTAATATTTACTTATACTTTTTTTTTTTACTTTTCATTTTAGTTTTTATCAAGTTTTCCACAACTGTAGTTCTTGCAGATAATTACATAGTTAAAAATATTAAAATTAAAGAACAATACGACATAAATTTTAATAAAGATAAAGTAATAAATAAAGGCTTTGAAAAAGGATTTAAAACGTTAATGTTTAAAATTGTAGAAAGTAAAGATAAAAAATTATTTAAAGATATACCAAACAATAAAATTATTTCATTAATTGATAATTTTTCAATAACAAATGAAAAATTTGTAAACAATAATTAT
>CABYFB010000009.1 GCA_902518165.1 uncultured Pelagibacteraceae bacterium | reverse complement strand
ATTTTCAAAAATTAAAAGAGTACCAATAAATTTAGAAATGGCTGCTAACAATGAAATGCTTAAAATTGCATTAAAATATAAACCTAATTTTGTTTGTATAGTTCCTGAAAAAAGGAATGAAATAACCACAGAAGGAGGTTTAAATATCATAAAAAATAAAAAAATAATTAAAAAAGTAATTAGTATATTAAATTCAAAAAAAATTAGAACAAGTCTTTTCATCAATCCAAATATTAAAGATGTTTTTGCATCAAAAGAATTAAATGCGAAATGTGTTGAACTTCATACAGGAAAATTTGCTTTGAAAGTTAAAAATAACAAAAATTATTTAATCGAGTTCAAAAAAATAAAAAATTGTGCCACGTTAGCAAAAAAACTAGGCATGGAAGTTCATGCAGGTCATGGCCTAGATTATAAATCAACTAAAATTTTAAGAAAGATTAAATCTATAGAGGAATTTAATATTGGACATTTTATAATTGGAGAGTCCATCATGTTTGGTATGAAAAAAGTAATCACTAATTTTAGAAAAATATTAAACTAATGATAATTGGTAACGGTGTTGATATTATTGATAATAAAAGAATAGAAAAATCCCTAAAAATTAAAGGTTTTAAAAAAAGACTCTTTACATTGAATGAAATTAAAAAATCAAAAAAATACAGAAACAAAACGAATTACTTTGCAAAAAGATTTGCTGCTAAAGAAGCATTTGTTAAATCAATAGGTACAGGCTTTAGAGATAATATTAATTTTAATGATATTGAAATATACAATAATAAGAAAGGATCACCTAAAATTAAAATTTCACAGAAAATACAAGATATATTAAAAAAAAAATTTAAATTAAAGAATTACGATATACATCTTTCACTTTCAGATGAAAAAAACCACTCAATTGCATTTGTTATTTTGAATAGAAAAAAATGAAAAATTTCATAATTGATAATATTAAAACATTATTTTATGCATTAATAATTGCAGTATTTATAAGATCAATATTAATCCAGCCATTTTATATACCATCATCATCAATGGAAACTAACTTGCTTGTGGGTGACAGATTATTTGTTACAAAATTTTCTTATGGATATAGTAAACATTCATTTCCTTTTAGTCCTCCTATTTTTAAAGGACGTATATTAAATAAAAATCCCAAAAGAGGAGATGTTATAGTTTTTAAAACACCTGCTGATAATCGGACAGATTATATTAAAAGATTGATTGGTTTACCAGGTGATACAATACAATTTATTGATGGTGATTTATATATAAATTCTAATCAAGTATTAAAAACAATTAAAAGCAAAAATGATAAGTTATATTGTGGATCTTCCCAAATTGATGTTAATATATTTGAAGAAAAACTTCCAAATGGAAAAAGTTATTTAGCTGCATATAGAACCGATATAACTTTTTCTAATTCAGATAAATACATTGTTCCTGAAAATCACTTTTTTTTCTTAGGTGACAATAGGGATTGTTCTAAAGACAGCAGATTTCTATCTGAAGTAGGTTATGTTAATCAAAATAATTTAGTTGGAAAAGCACAAATTTTATTTTTTTCATCTAATCCAAGGAAAGGAAGTATCTTTAACATTTTCAAATGGAGTGAAATAGTTCGATTTGAAAGATTTTTTAATAAAATAATTTAAATAAATGAAGTTAAACAAACTACAAAAGAAAATAGGTATTAGCTTTAAAGATGATAAACTATTGATACAAGCCTTAACACACAAAAGTTTCGATACAAAAAATAATTATGAAAAACTGGAATTTTTAGGTGATAGAGTTTTAGGGTTTGTTATATCAAAGAAACTTTTAGAGTTATATCCAAATGAAAAAGTAGGTATGATTGACAAAAAACTTGCAAATTTAGTTAATAAAAATAAGTGTTTTGAAATTGGCAAGGAATTAGAATTGGATAATTATATTTTAACAGGAAACACAGAAAAGAAAAAAAAAATCAATATTGAAAAAAAAATTATATCTGATTGTTGTGAGTCTTTGATAGGAGCAATTTATATAGATAAAGGTTTTGAGGTTTCGTCAAAATTTATATTAAATTATTGGAAATATTATTTAAACTTATCAGATATCACTGTAATCGACTCCAAAACAAGATTACAAGAATATTCATTAAAGAAATTTAAAGCATTGCCAATATATAAACTTATTTCTAATACAGGACCAAGACATAAACCAAATTTTAAAATTAGTGTAAAAATTAAGGATAGCAAAACAGTTATCGCTGATGGTAGTTCAAAAAAAAATGCAGAACAAGCAGCAGCTATGAAACTTTTAGAAACTATTAAAATATAATGAATTGGCAAGATAAAGGTTACTTACTTTCAAAAAATAAATATAATGAAAATTCTGTAATATCTGAATTTTATACTGAAGATCACGGAAAAATTTCAGGAATTATTTTTGGAGGAACTTCAAAAAAAATAAAAAACTACCTATTCGAGGGTAATAAATTGCATATAAATTATAATTCAAAATCTCAATCAAAAATTGGTTCTTTAAAAGTTGAAATTGATGAATTTAAAACTCCTTACTTTTTAGAAGATAAGCAAAAACTCCTTTGTATAATTTATACAATGAATTTGATTAAAATTTTAACAGTAGAGAACGAAAAAAATAAAGAGATTTTTTTATTAATAGATAAATATTTTGAGATATTAAAAGATGAAGAGTGGCTTTCAAAGTTTGTAAATTGGGAGTTAAACTTTTATAAATTAATTGGATATGACATAGACTTTAATGATTATGTAGAAAAAGTTTCTGAAGGTAATAAAATTAATTACAAATTAAAAAATTCTGGCAAAATCATTCCAAATTTTTTGGTAAATAAAGATGAAGAAGATATAAGCTTTGAAGATACTTTTGATGCTTTAAAAATTGTAGGAGATTTTTTAGATAAAACAATAGTTAAACCGAACAATCTTAATTTTCCCAAAACAAGATTTAAATTTCAAAATTCTTTAAAATTAATCTAGTTTTATTTGATCAGCAAAATAGGTTATAATTGCACTTGCTCCAGCTCTTTTAAAGGAAACTAGACTTTCATATATCGATTTTTTATCTAATATAGCCTTTGAAATTGCATTTTGTATGAGACTATATTCTCCTGATACTTGGTATGCAATAACTGGAATTTTAAAATTATTCTTAACTTCCCTAATTATATCAAGATAAGGCATTCCTGGTTTTACTATAATCATGTCTGCCCCTTCTTTTATATCTAATGCAACTTCTCTTAATGATTCATAATTGTTTTTAAAATCCATTTGATAAGTTTTTTTGTCTCCTTTTAAGAGGCTTCTTGATCCAACAGCATTTCTGAATGGGCCATAAAAACTTGATGCATATTTAACAGCATATGATAAAATTTGAACATCTTTAAGATTATTTTTATCTAAAGCTTTACGAATTTTTAAAACTCTTCCATCCATCATATCTGACGGTGCAATCACATCGCAACCCATTTTTGCCTGCAATATTGATTGTTTAATCAAGATTTCCAATGTTTCATCATTTAGAATTTCATTTTTTTTAATTATTCCATCATGACCATGTGATGTATATGGATCTAATGCAACATCACACATTATACCAATTTCGTTCTTATAATTTTTTTTGATGAATTTTATTGCTTGGCAAACTAAATTATTTTCATTTAATGCTTCATTTCCATATTCATCTCTTTTTCTTGGATTTGTATAAGGGAATAAAGCTACCATTGGTATTCCCAATTTTAGTGCTTTATCAACTACACTTTTTAATTTATCAATAGAGTACCTAAAAACATTTGGCATTGAATTAATGGGAACTTTTTTTGCTTTTCCTTCAGTAAGAAAGATAGGTAAAATTAAATCATTGTAAGATAGATCATTATCTTGGACTAATCTTCTAGACCAATTAAATTTTCTTGATCTTCTCAATCTTAAATTAGGATAGCTACCTGTGATAATCATTATCAATTAATTTTTTTGATGCGACAATAGTAATATTTATTATAATAGTCTATAAGATAGTAGAGCAGCGATGTCACAATTATTCAATGATTTTCAAAAACAAGACGTAAAATTTGATATCATAAAATTAAAACAAGCTTGCGATGAAGTATTAAAAATAAAAGGTTTTGATACAAGTCTTGGAATACCCCACTTCGCTGGTATACCTTTAAATCAAATTCCAGGTGATCCAGATTCTGTTAAAGGAAATAATGTAAGAGGCATTTATTGGACTAAGCCAGATAGCACAGGTGTTGAGGTACAGAGAGAAAGTAAAATTGATGAACATAAATATACAGAATTTGTTGACGACTTTAAAAATACTTATTTCAAAGAAGTTTATGATCAATTAACAAAAAAGTATAAATTAGGTAGGATGAGACTTCTTCTCAAAGAGCCAAGATCGACATTGAGTTGGCATAGAGATCCTGAGCCAAGGCTTCATATACCTATATACACCAATCCCGGAGCAATAATGGTCGTTGATAATGTTGCAAAACATATGCCAGCAGATGGCTCTGTTTGGATTACTAATAATACTAAATATCACAATGCATTTAATGGGGGCGAAGAAAATAGAGTTCACCTTGTTGCTTGCGTTTTAAATTATAAATTTAATTAAATTGAAAAAAATTTTTATTGCTTCAGATCATGGTGGATTTAATTTAAAAAAGGATATTTTAAAATACTTTAATAAAAATTTTCTAATAAAAGATCTGGGACCAAAACAAAATAAGAAGTCCGTTGATTACCCTGATTTTGCTCATAAACTTTGTAAACAAGTGGCAAAAAATAAGAATCATGTAGGAATACTTGTTTGTGGTTCAGGAGTAGGAATGTCTATTGCTGCAAACAAAAATAAGGGAATACGCGCAGCTTTATGCTATTCAGTAAAAAATGCCAAATTATCGCGATTGCATAATGATGCAAATGTTATAACATTAGGAGAAAGGCTTATTAAAAAAACAATTGCCTTAAAATGTGTTGAGAGCTTTCTAAAAACTGAGTTTGAAGGCGGTAGACATATAAAAAGAATTAAAAAAATATAGGTAAATAAATGTCTAGTGAAAAAAAATATTTAAATACTCAATATGAAAACTTTTTTGAAAAAAAATTGTCTGAAGCTGATCCGGAAATATTTGATGCAGTAAATAAAGAATTAATCAGACAGCAAAATCATATCGAATTAATCGCATCAGAAAACATTGTTTCACAAGCTGTTTTAGAGGCACAAGGTTCAGTACTAACAAATAAGTATGCTGAAGGTTATCCAGGTAAAAGATATTATAACGGTTGTGAACATGTTGATGTTGCTGAGTCACTTGCTAACGATAGGTTAAAAAAACTCTTTAATTGTAAATTTGCGAATTCACAACCTCATTCTGGTGCTCAGGCTAATGGAGCGGTTTTTTTAGCTTTATTAAAGCCAGGTGACACATTTATGGGAATGAGTTTAAATTCTGGAGGCCATATTACTCATGGTCTTAAAATTGCAATGTCAGGCAAATGGTTTAATGCAATAAGCTATGATGTTGATAAAACCTCTGAATTAATCGACTATGATGAAGTTGAAAGATTAGCAATTGAAAATAAACCTAAACTTATAATTGCTGGAGGTAGCGCATATTCTAGGGTTATTGATTTTAAAAGATTTAGAGAAATTGCGGATAAGGTTGGAGCATTCTTTATGGTAGATATGGCTCACTTTTCAGGTCTTGTTGCTGGTAAAGGTTATCCAAATCCTGTTGATCATGCTCATGTCGTTACATCTACAACTCATAAAGTTTTTAGAAGTGCCAGAGGTGGAATTATTTTAACAAATCACGAAGATATTTATAAAAAAATTAATACAGCTGTATTTCCTGGTTATCAGGGTGGCCCTCTGATGCATATAATAGCAGCAAAAGCAGTAGGATTTAAAGAAGCATTAGAACCTTCTTTCAAAGAATATATATCTAATGTTTTAGCTAATGCAAAAATTCTCGCAGAAACATTAAAAACAAATGGATTTAAGATTTATTCTGGAGGTACCGATACTCATTTAATGTTGGTAGATTTAAGACCTTTTGGTGTAAAAGGTAATGCTGCAGCTGAAAGTTTATCAAGGGCCAATATAACATGTAATAAAAATGGAATTCCTTTTGATACAGAAAGTCCAATGGTTACTTCTGGTATAAGACTAGGATCTCAGGCTGCAACTACTAGAGGTTTTGGTTTAAATGAATTTAAAATTGTTGGTGAGCTAATTACTAAAGTAATTAAAGGTTTGTCATCAAACCCTGACGATAATAAAAAAATAGAAGACGAAGTAAGAAAAGAAGTTGTTGATTTATGTTCAAATTTCCCAATTTATAAAAATTTGGGATAATGAATTATGATTTGTCCCTGTGATAAAAAAGGTGAAACTTCAGTTGTAGATTCTAGACCTACTGAAGATGGAACAGCTATAAGAAGAAGGAGGCTTTGTAGCTGTGGACAGAGATTTACTACATTTGAAAGAGTTCAATTTCGTGAGCTAACAATTGTAAAGAAAAATGGAAGAAAATCAGCATTTGATAGAGATAAATTGTCTAAATCCATTTATGTAGCTCTAAAAAAAAGACCTCTTGATACTGAAACAGTAGAAAAATTTATTTCTAAAATTTCTCGATCACTAGAAGAATTTGGTCAAAGTGAAATTTCTTCGAACACAATTGGCACAATGGTAATGGACGGATTAAAAGAATTGGACCCGGTAGCTTATGTAAGATTTGCATCAGTATATAGAAATTTCAGAGAAGAAAAAGACTTCGTTCAATTTGTTGATAAAATCGATGTCTTTAAGAAAAGATAAATCATCAGAAAAAAATAAAGCATTCATGAGATTGGCACTAGAACTTGCCAATCAAAATAAAGGACTAACAGGACTAAATCCATCGGTCGGATGTGTAGTAACACGCAAAAATCAAATCATTTCTTACGGAAAGACAGATATTAAAGGCAGACCTCATGCTGAAGTAGTAGCCTTAAAAAATAATAAAATAAATTTCAAAAATTCAAATATGTATGTAACTTTAGAACCCTGTATTCATTATGGAAAAACACCACCTTGCACAAACATTATTATAAAAAAAAA
Source organism: uncultured Pelagibacteraceae bacterium (assembly GCA_902518165.1). GTDB lineage: Bacteria > Pseudomonadota > Alphaproteobacteria > Pelagibacterales > Pelagibacteraceae > Pelagibacter. The sequence goes on along the minus strand of CABYFB010000009.1, from coordinate 19,003 downwards.
GATTAAATTAGTTAATTATTCGATTGAAGATTTTGATAAACGAACAGCAAAAAAAACAAAAAGTGTTTTAAATAAAAGAAATATTTTAGCTAAAATTGGTTTAATTAAAAATGAGGCAAATCATTTTTACAAAGATTATAAATTCTCGAAATTTAATGATATTCCGAACGTTACTGGAAAATTAGCTGTTTCTAAAAATAATAAAATTTATTTATTTAAAAAAAAAATTACAAATGAACATTCTCACAAAGTATCTCATTTATTAAGATATAGAAATCAAGCAATTTTAACATCTTATAAAACTATTAACTCTGACAATCCTAATTTAAATTGTAGAATTCAAGGTTTAGAAAAGTTTTCACCAGTAAAATTTATTATTGATAAAGATTTGAAGACTAAAATAAATTCCAAAGTGTTAAAACCTAACTCAAATAAAACTTATATTTTTCATAATAAAAAAGATAAAAATATTATTAATAAATTTAAAAATAAAAATGCAAAACTTATTTTTATGAAAATAGAAAATAATAGTTTTGATTTAAATATCATTTTAAAAAAAATATACTCATTAGGTTATGCAAATTTATTAATAGAGACGGGTCCAAATCTTTTAAAATCTTTTTTAAACAACAATTTAATAAATGATTTCTATTTATTCAAATCTGATAATAAAATTAATTTAAAAAATTCAGTTGCTTTGAATTCTTTTATTGATTTATTGTCTAAAAAATTTAAAAAAAGAACGCAAATTAATACTTTTTTAGATAAAGAAAAACTTTTTAGGTATCAGTAAATGTTTAATGGAATAATTTTTAATAAAGGTAAAATTACAAATATTACCAAAAGAGCCAAAGGAATAAACGTCTTTATCAAGTCAAAATTAAAATTAACCAATAAGCAATTAGGGATATCTATTTCCTGTGATGGTGTCTGCCTAACATTAATATCATATAGAAAAGGTATATCTGAATTTTATTTATCAAATGAAACTATTAGAAAATCAAAATTTAAGAAATCTAATGTTGGTGATTATGTTAATTTAGAATTACCTTTAAAGTATGGACAAAATATTTCAGGTCATATTTGTCAAGGTCATGTTGATACAGTAAGCAAAGTTACAAATTTAACAAATGTTGATAAGTCTACAATTTACGAATTTAGTATTGATAAAAAATTTTATAAATTTTTAGTTGAGAAAGCATCAATCTTGATAAATGGTGTATCTTTAACCATAGCTAAGATGAAGAAGAATAAATTTGAAATTTGGGTTATTCCACATACACTAAAACTTACAAATTTAGCAAACATTAAAAAAAATGATTTAGTTAATATTGAAATTGATATTTTGTCTAAATATGTAAAAAAATTTATTAATGATAAAAAATAAATTTAGCCCAATAGAAAAGATTATTTCCGTTTCAAAAAAAGGAGGAATGTATATTCTTGTTGACGATGAAAATCGAGAAAATGAGGGGGATTTAGTATTTAATGCCAGTGATGTTAATTCTAAAAAAATTAACTTTATGGCGAAAAACGGTAGAGGTTTAATTTGTCTAACACTAAATAAAAATCAAGCAAATAAACTTGGGCTAACATTTATGGCTCCTGTTAATCAATCGAGAAATCAAACAGCCTTTACCATTTCAATAGAGGCTAAGAAGGGTATAACTACTGGTATTTCAGCTAAAGACCGATCACGAACAATAAAAGTTGCTACAAAAAAAAATGTATTAAAAAATGAAATAGTTTCTCCTGGTCACGTATTTCCAATTATTTCTCGAGAAGGAGGAGTTCTTGTTAGAGCCGGTCATACAGAAGCTTCTGTCGACATAGCTAGACTTGGGAACAAAATTCCAGCTGCTGTAATATGTGAGATTATGAATGAAGATGGTTCGATGGCAAAAGGTGATGAATTATTAAAATTTGCGAGTAAACATAAACTTCATATTGCTAAAATTGAAGATTTAATTTCATACAGACTAAGAAAAGAAAATCTTATTAAATTAAAAAATACATCTACAATTAATTTAAATAATCAAAAATTTAAAATTTATGTTTTTGAGAACTCAATTGATGGGTCTGAGCATTTTGCATTAGTTAAGGGTAAAGTTAATAAAAGTAAATCACCAAGAGTAAGAGTCATTTCATCTAATGTAGTTCAAAATTATCTAATTAATCAAAAACTTCCTAACTCATTTGAAAAAACTTTAAAATATTTTAAAAAATACAACAATTGCGTTATGATTTTTATAAGAGATCCAAATTTAAAATCAGTTACTCAAACACTTAAAGAATTTAAAGATAAAAAGTCTAAAACTAAGGAAAAGGATCAATTAATAAAAAGTTATGGTATTGGAGCTCAAATAATTAAATCTTTAAAAATAAAGAAAATGATATTAGTTACTAGAACTCTAAAAAAGGTTGTTGGGTTGGATGGTTATGGTATCAAGATTATTAAACAAGAAATTATAAAATGAAAAATAAAGTGTTAATTATACAAGCAAACTACTATAAAGATATTTCAACAGCTCTTCTTAAAAGTGCCAAGAATGAACTAAAAAATTTTGCAAAGATTAATGTAATCTTTGTTCCAGGTGTATTTGAGATACCAGTAGTTATTTCTAAAAATTTAAAAAAATATGATGGTTTTGTAGCACTTGGATGTGTAATTAAAGGTCAAACGCCTCATTTTGATTTTATATCTAAATCAACGACTGATGCAATTATGAATATATCTGTTGAGTCAAAAAAACCTGTTGGTAATGGAATAATTACTTGTTTAAGTAAAAATCAAGCTATAGCACGTGGCAAAAAGGGTAGAGAAGCAGCCAACGCAGTAAAAACAATATTATCTTTATAAAATGCCGCTTCATTTTAGTAAAAAAAATAATCCAAGAGTTATTATAATTCAGAAGCTTTACAGCAAGTATTATAACAATGAAGTAGAATTAAATTTTCCAAAACATCGTTTCAAAAAATTTATAAAAGATGTAGTGAACGGTACAATTGAAAGAGATGACGTAATTCATGACGAAATTATAAATCATTTAAATGAAGATTTAAAAATATCAAACCTAGATAAAGTTTTTCAAGTAATAATAAAAAGTGCAATTTTTGAATTAATGTATAAACCAAAAATATCCTCAAAGATAATTATTAAAGAATACCTTAATGCTTCTAATTTCTTTATCGATTTATCACAAACAAAATACTTAAATGCTTTGCTTGATAAAATTTCAAAGAAATTAAGAAACTGATGAATGAAGAATTCTTAATAAATAGTTATTTAAAAAAATTATCTAAAAATAATCCATCTTCGCTTAATTTAAATGATGATGTTTTTTTCGATAAAAATAAAAAACTAGTTATCTCTGTTGATACTTATAATGAGGGTATACACTTTTTAAATTTTAATAAACCTGATCTTGTTATTAGAAAAATAATAAGATCATCTATATCAGACATTTATGCTAAAGGTGTAAAGCCAAATTATTTCTTTTTAGCTGGCTCAGGTAACAAAAGTCATTTTACAAAAAAAAATATGTCATTAATTAACAAATCTTTATCAAATGAACAAAATAGATTTAATATAAAATTATCAGGTGGTGATACCACATTTTCAAAAAATCTAAGTTTTACAATTATGTCTTTAGGATATTCAAATAAAATTGTTTATAGAAACAAAGCTAAAAATGGAGATGATATTTATCTAACAGGTAATATAGGTGATAGTTATATTGGATTAAAAGCTTTACAAAACAAATTCAAATTAAATTCAAAAAAAAAAAAATATTTTATTGATAAATATTATTCACCTAATCTACCTATAAAGTTTAGTTTACATCTTATTAAAATTGCAAACAGCTCTATGGATGTATCTGATGGATTGGTAATTGATCTGAATAAATTAATAAATAAACAAAAACTTGGCTATTTAATCGATATAGACAAGATACCTATGTCAAATCATTTAAAACATTTAACTAAACACAAAAAACTGAATAAATTAGAATATTTATTCAATGGTGATGATTATCAAATTTTATTTACAGCTTCCAAGTCAAAGAGAAAATATATAAAAACTTTATCCTCTAAAATGAATCAAAAAATTTCTATTATTGGGCAAATTAATACTAAATCAAAAAGTTACCTATTAGATAATAGGATAATTCCAATAAAATACCTCAAATACCAAGGTTATTCTCATATATTCTAAGAAGTTAAATATTGCCTTTTGTAATCTTTTTTGTAATGTCCGCATTTTAAAAAATAACTAAAACACTTATTTAAGGAACTATATGTCTGTTGATACCATTTTATTATACACAATTTTCGCTGGAATATTATCCATTGTATATGGATTTATAACAGGATCTTCAATTTTGAATGCAAGTGCGGGAAATGCAAAGATGCAAGAAATTGCTAATGCTATTCAAATAGGTGCAAAAGCTTATTTAAACAGACAATACAAAACTATCGCTATAGTTGGTGTTGTTGTTTTAGTTATTATTAGTTTTGCATTTTCATTATTAGTTGGAATTGGATATTTAATTGGTGCAGCACTATCTGGAATAGCTGGATACGTCGGAATGTTAGTATCTGTTCAAGCAAATGTCCGTACAGCAGAAGCCTCAAGAAAAGGTTTATCTCAAGGTCTTTCAATAGCGTTTAAATCTGGAGCAATTACAGGAATGCTTGTTGCTGGTTTAGCTTTATTAGCTATAGCCGTTTATTATTTTATTTTATTATCTGCTGGTGTTGATGAAAGAGAAATTGTAAATGCACTAGTAGCTTTAGGTTTTGGTGCTTCTTTAATATCTATTTTTGCAAGATTAGGTGGTGGAATTTTTACAAAAGGTGCTGATGTTGGTGCAGATTTAGTTGGAAAAGTAGAGGCAGGAATACCTGAAGATGATCCAAGAAATCCAGCTGTTATTGCAGACAACGTAGGTGATAATGTAGGAGATTGTGCAGGTATGGCGGCAGATTTGTTTGAAACATATGCTGTAACTATTGTTGCAACTATGGTTCTTTCATCAATATTCTTTGTGTCAGATTTAAATATGATGGTTTACCCATTAAGTATTGGTGCAGCTTGTATTTTAACATCTATAGTAGGTACTTTTTTTGTAAAACTTGGACAATCAAAAAATATAATGAATGCATTATATAAAGGTTTTGTTGCAACAGCTATTCTATCTTTAATTATTTTATATCCCATAACAGACTACGTTATTGGATTAGATACTAACTATTCTGTAAATGGAATTTCATTTAATGGTATGAGCTTATATTATTGTGGTGTTATAGGTTTAATTATAACTGGATTATTAATTTGGATAACTGAATATTATACTGGTACAGATTATAGACCTGTTAAAAGTGTTGCAGAATCGTCAACTACAGGTCATGGTACAAATGTAATTCAAGGTTTAGCTATATCAATGGAAGCGACAGCAATTCCTGCGATAATAATTGTAGCAGGAATTTTATTAACTAATTCTATTGCTGGTTTATTTGGTATTGCTATTGCAGTGACTACTATGCTTGCGTTGGCTGGTATGGTTGTGGCACTTGATGCATATGGACCTGTAACAGATAATGCGGGTGGAATTGCCGAAATGTCAAATCTTCCAAAAAATGTAAGAAAAACTACGGATGCTTTAGATGCTGTTGGAAATACAACAAAAGCAGTTACAAAGGGTTATGCGATAGGTTCAGCTGGATTAGGAGCATTAGTTTTATTTGCCGCATATACTGAAGATATTAAACATTTCTCTAAAGAGGCTGGATCTAAATTGGAAGGTATTGTTGTCACTTTTGATTTATCAAACCCTTTTGTTGTTGTTGGTTTATTAATTGGAGGAATGTTACCATATCTTTTTGGTTCTATGGGAATGCAAGCTGTAGGAAGAGCTGGTGGAGCTGTTGTAATTGAAGTACGTAGACAATTTAAAAAAATACCTGGGATAATGAAAAGAAAGGCTAAACCTGATTATGGTAAATTAGTAGATTTATTGACTAAAGCAGCCATAAAAGAAATGGTTATTCCCTCATTGTTACCAGTTTTGTCACCTATAGTATTATATTTAATAATTTTACCTATTGGAGGTCAAGTTGCTGCATTATCATCTGTTGGTGCAATGTTACTTGGAGTAATAATAACTGGTTTATTTGTTGCTGTTTCAATGACGGCTGGTGGCGGAGCTTGGGATAATGCAAAAAAATATATTGAAGATGGTAAATTTGGTGGAAAAGGATCTGAAGCACATAAAGCAGCAGTTACAGGTGATACTGTTGGAGACCCTTATAAAGATACAGCTGGTCCGGCAGTTAATCCAATGATCAAAATTACAAATATTGTTGCATTATTATTATTGGCAGTTATAGCTGGATAAGACTATTTTTTTGATCTTACTGGAGCATTTATTTTTTCTCTGAGTGAGCTAAACACATCATATAAGACGGTTTTGTTTTGAAACTCTTTGTCTGTTTGTGTCTTTAGATACTTAACATCGTTCATGTCATGGAGATTTAAAATTTTTTTGTTAATCAATAAACCATCTTTACTTAATTCTACAATTAATACATTATTTTTCTTTATCTTTTGTGTACCAAATTTCAATATTGATTGATTAGATTTTAATCTTTCAATGTAAAACCATTTATTTTTATTAAAATCACTTTTGAATGATGGTGGGCCAATTATTTTATAAAGATCATTTTTATTAGTAGTGTTTAATTTTAATTCACTGAATTTAACATCTAAAGACTTCACACCATGATAATTTGATACTTTATTTCCTGAACAATTAACTATAATAATGAAAATTATAAAGTATAGGAATTTTATGACAAACATATACCTTGATATTTACAACAATTTAATAAAACTCACCAGAAATAAAAAGTTATATATTTCTAGTAAGCAAGACACATTTTATGATCGAATGATTGTTCTTTTTTTTCACCTGGGATTTTTATTAAAAATATATAAAAAAAAAGAGTCGAAGGAAAATTTACAAAATTTTTTTGATTATTGTATTAGACAAATTGAACTATCCATAAGAGAAATTGGATATGGTGATGCCACTATTAACAAAAAAATGAAAGAGTATGTAAATTTACTTTTTTCAATAATTGATAAAATTAATGAATGGGAAATTAAAGATAATCAAAAAAGAAAGGATATTTTTATAAATTATTTAGACCACGAGCATAATTTTGAAAATTACGTCAATTATTTTGAAAAATATAGGTTATTTTTAACAAAAAACACTTTCAAAAATCTCTCAAAAGATATAATAAACATTTAAATTTATTTTATGGCTGTACCTAAACGAAAAACAACTAAATCAAGAGCTGGAAAGAGAAGATCTCACATGGCTTTAAACTCAAAAAATATTATTGAGGATAAAAAATCTGGTGAGTACAGACTTTCTCATCACATAGATCTTAAAACTGGTTTTTATAAGGGCAGACAGGTATTAGACCCTAAAGAGTAAAGATTAAATTATGATCAACCCTGTAAAAATTGCAGTTGATGCAATGGGTGGCGAAAATTCTCCTTCAAAAGTAATTAAAGGTATTGAAATTCATTGTCTAAATTCATCAAATATATTTTATAACATTTTTGGTAATCAAAATTTGATTGAACCAATTATAAAAAAATCTAAAATATCAAAAGACATTTGCGAAATTATACATACAGAAAAATTTATTAAAGATTCAGATAGTCCATTATCAGCAGCAAAAAAAGGTAAAGATACAAGTATGTGGCTGGCAATTGAAAGTTTAAAGGATGATAATTCAGATGCCATTGTTTCAGCTGGAAATACTGGTGCATTGTTTGTTATTGCTAAACTTAATTTAAATATGATTGAAAATATTGATAAACCAGCTCTATCAGCTTTATGGCCAAACAAAACTGGCATGAATATAGTTTTAGATTTAGGTGCAAATATAGACTGCAATGAAAAAAATTTATTAGATTTTAGTTTAATGGGTGCAGCATTACATAAATCTTTATTCGATAAAGAGGAATCTAAAGTTGCTTTATTAAATATTGGATCAGAAGAATTAAAGGGTAATAATATAATTAAAAATACATTTCAAATTCTTAACGAAAACAAAAATCCATTATTTGAATTTAAAGGATATATAGAGGGAAATCATATCATGGATGGAAATATCAATGTAATAGTGACAGATGGATTCACTGGAAATATAGCCCTAAAAACAGCAGAAGGTACAGCTAATTTTATAACAGATGAATTGAAGAAAGCTTTTAATTCGTCATTTATTGGTAAAATTTCAGCATTTCTAAATTTAAAAAATTTGAAAAATTTTAAGAATAAATTAGACCCTAGATTATATAATGGAGCTATTTTATTAGGTTTAGATAAACCTGTTATAAAAAGTCATGGATCTACAGATGAAGTAGGTTTTGCTAATTCTTTAAAAGTATGTGAAAAAATTATAAAAGGTAAACTTATAGAAAAAATTAAAAAAAATATAATTTAAATGAGAATTAATTTAACAAAAAAAGAGATAATTAATTCAATTTACATGCAACTTGGTTTTTCCAAAAAAATTTGTGAAAATTTGTTTGAGGATTTTTTTTCTTTAATTTTAGAAGAACTCATTAAAAATAAAAAAGTGAAAATACCAAAGTTTGGAACTTTTCAATTAAGATATAAAAAAAGCAGAGTTGGAAGAAATCCAAAAACGTTAGAAAAAAAAATCATCTCTGAAAGAAATGTGATATTATTTAAGCCATCAAAAGAATTAAAAAATTTTGTTAATTCAAATGATTAATGATAAAATCTATAAATCAATTGGCGAAGTTGCTAAGATCTTGAACTTAGTTGATAAAAAGACAGGTAAATTATCAACACATACACTCAGATACTGGGAAAAAGAGTTTAAAGAAATAAAACCTTTCATATTTGCAGGAAAAAGAAGATATTATGATGAAAACACGATTAAAACTTTAAAAAGAATTCATTTTCTACTTAAAAACCAAGGAATGACAATTAAAGGAGTAAAAAAAATTTTAAAAATTAAAGATTCTCAACTTGACGAAGCAGATATTAAAACTATAAACAAAAAAATTATAAAAACAAAATTAGATAAAATTTCTAATTTAATTAAAGATATAAAAAATAATGGCTAAAAAAACACATGTGAAAGTAAGGATGGTTCCAGAGGCTAAACCAGATAGTCCTTTTTTTTACTACGTTAAAAAACCTGCAGGTGGTGAAAAGGCCAAAATAAAACTTAAAGCAAAGAAGTATAATCCAGCAACAAGAAAGCACGAAGTTTTTGTTGAAAAGAAGTTACCACCTCATAGTAAGTAGTTATTTTTTCCTAAAGTTTCGTCTTTCAAAATCAATATACGACATAATCATATTTTTCCATATTCTATTAGTTATCTTTGGATCAATTTTATTTTTAATTGATTTTTTTTTAATATTTCTAAGTATTAAAGATATTCTTTTTTTATCAACGATTTCATTTTTGTGAGTTTTTAGTTTAAGAACATCTTTAACTATATTAGTTCTAATTCTAATTAATTTAATAAGTTCATTATCAAGAAGATCTAATTTTTTTCTAAGTATATTTAATTTTTTTCTTTTATCAGGCGACATTTGATCAATTGGATTTTTAAATAAATATTATATTTAAACAATTATGTATACCGAAATAAATACAAAATACAGAATATACATATCTAATTGGTTATTATTTATGTTTTTCTTAGTAGCTATAATGATTGTTGTTGGGGGCTTAACAAGACTTACTGATTCTGGGTTATCAATTACTGAATGGGAATTTTTTAAAGGTTTTTTTCCACCAATGAATAATGATGCTTGGCTAGTATATTTTGAATCTTATAAAAAAATACCTGAATTTAAATTTCAAAATTATTCAATGACTTTAAGTGAATTTAAAGTGATTTTTTGGTGGGAGTGGGCTCACAGATTTTTTGGACGAATTATTGGCTTGGCTTTTTTGGTACCTTTAATTTTTTTTACTATTAAATTAGGTGTAAAAAAACTTTATAGTTTTTATTTGATCTTTTTTTTGATTTGTTTTCAGGGTTTTATAGGTTGGTACATGGTGCAAAGTGGTCTTGTTAATAATATAGATGTAAGTCACTTTAGATTGTCTATACATCTTTTATTTGCTTTTATAATATTATCGTTAATTTTTTGGAATTATTTAGGTTTAGTAAATTTAAATAAAATGGATAAAAAAATTAATAATTATATACCTGAATTATTTTTATTTTTAATCTTTATACAAATTATTATAGGTGCATTCGTTTCTGGTATGGATGCAGGAAAAATATACAACACTTGGCCATTAATGGGTGATTATTATTTTCCAGATGATAATAAATTTATTAATTTATTTAAATTATCTGCTTTTAGCGATCCATCTTTAGTACAATATTTGCATCGTAATTTAGCTTATTTAATTTTTATTATCTTCACAGTGATTTCATATATAACCTATCGGAATAAAATTTTTTATTTATTCAAACCTGTAATTATTTTAGGTTTAATTATTTTATTACAAATTGTACTAGGAATTCTTACTGTTTTATCTGGTGCGAGTATTTTAACAGCTTCATTGCATCAATTTAGTTCAATATTATTAATTACATCATCATTGTATTTTTTATACAAAAATAGATTTAGTTGATTATTCTTTTTCTATTACAAACAATTCATTGTTAAAATATAGTCCTTTATTCTTATTAACTATATCTTTAACAACTTTTTGGTAATATTTCTTTCTTTCTGCATTCATTATTTGCTCATCTGATATTTGGTTAACATATACAGCGGCATTCCAAGCTGAAAATATTAATGATGTAGCAATACCTCCACTAATTTCATTTGGTAATGCTCTCAAAACATATTTAATAGTTTGTTTTTTATTAAATTTTAATTTTTTCAAAATTTCATTGTCCGTATTGTTTTTTATATATTTAATTATTGATCCGTATAGTGATGGAAATGGTTTTTCTTTAGGCCAGATTTTCTTAATAATTTTGTTACCAGGATCATTTCCACATGCATGAACTACTACTAATTTACCTTTCTTATCCAATGATTTTATCATTGGATCAATGACATATTTAACTTTTTTCTCCGCAGATATTCTTGATCTATATGGTTGTGATGCAATTATTAAGTCATAACTGTTTTTTCCATTATTTTTTTTTGGAATAACATTTTTCAAAGAAAATTCTTGATCTTTTCTATAAATCACAATTACAGATGGCTCTTTGTATGTGGGATTTCCATTTTTAGGATTTCTCTCTATTTGCCATTTTTTATTTAAAAATTCTTGATTTAATCTTCTTAATTGATTTGAAAAATCAAGTGATGAATTACCTTTAAGTTTAACTATTTTCCAATTCATTTTTTTTTGTTTATTTTTGTTATTCGATTTAAGTGCTGTTGATTCTACATAATTTAGATTTGAAATAACAAATACTGTATTTTTATGTTCGACAAATCTATCTGGAAGCTTTTCAAGTCCCAATCTAACATCTTCCATACTAATTTCTTTTGTGCTTACCAATAGGGGAATATGAGGCATTTTCTGATGACATTGTCTCATCACACTCATCAATAATGATCCATCACCCATACCTGCATCAAATATCTTTAATGCTGGAAATTTAGGTTTTAATTTTTGCACAATAGGTTTTAATGCATCAGCAATCTTATTCTTTTCATTAGTCGTTGTAACAAAAAGTAAATATTTTTGTCTATTATCGAAAAATCTAAAATTCTTTTTCATAAATGCTAGTATGTATTATATATTTGCTGGATAATTGGTTGTTATGAATTTTTTTAACACATTTAATACTCGATCTGCTTCTTCTAATAGCATCATATGTCCACAATTATCAATTATATCTATTTGACTTCCTTCAATTAAATTAGCTAGTTTTTTCCCTTCTTTAACTGGACACATCTTATCGTCGGTAGCAAGTATAGAAAGGGTAGGAATTTTAATTTGTTTAGCTGCTTCAAAACCATTTTTGTAATTATCACATGCTCTAAAATCTACACCGAGGGTATTTTTTATTGTCCTAGTTTTAGCTAACATTGAACCAGTATTAATATGATATAGACCTGGCACAGGGTGGCCCCCAAAGTGACCAGCTGGTCCATGAGCCCAGTCCATCATTAATTCAACAGCTTTAGGATCGTTATTTTCTGCTAAAGACAATAATTCAGGGTTCATTGGAATTGCACCAGCGCCACCCATTAAACTTAAAGTTTTTATTTTATCAGGATTTCTTGCTGTACATTCAACAGTAACTAAACATCCTTGTGAATGACCAACTAATGAAGCTTCTTTATATCCAACTGCATCAATTACATCGCTTACCCAATCAGCCATATCCTCAATTGATTTTAAACTTTCTCCCCCTGACAATCCATGACCTGGCATATCTAAAGCTAAAACACTGTATCCATGAAAAGCAAAATATCTTGTTTGCAAAACCCACGTCATATGAGTTAGTCCACTACCATGCACAAATATTATTAATGGCTTATTCTTGTCGAAAGGTCTACCTCCCGTAGAAGCATAGACCTCGTTATTATTTACCTGAAACTTCATTGATTGGATACGAGTCTAGGTTTCCTAGCAGCTCTAAATCCATTTTCAAAGTCATTTTTGATATCATCTATATCTTCAATACCGACTGATAATCTGATCATATCATGAGATAAACCCGCAAATTTTAATGTAGCTTCATCCATTTGAGAATGTGTTGCTGATGCTGGATGAATTACCAATGTACGTGTATCCCCAACATTTGCTAAATGAGAAGCAAGTTTAACGTTATTAATAAATGCTTCACCTGCAGCTTTTCCTCCTTTAATACCAAATGCAATCATTGATCCTTTGCCATTTGGTAACAATTTGCTTGCTAAATCATGATCGGGATGATCCGGTACACTCGGATGTGAAACCCAAGCAACACTATCATGACCTAATAAATACTCGACCATTTTTTCTGCATTCTCACAATGTTTTTTCATTCTTACTGAAAGTGTCTCTATACCTTGTAACACATTCCATGCATTTTGAGGGCTTAGACATGGACCAAAATCTCTCATACCCTCTGCTCTTGCTTTCATTGTAAATGCTGTTGGTCCAAATTCTTCAGCAAAAGATAATCCATGATAACCTTCATAGGGTTGAGTCATTGTTGGAAATTTATCATTTTGCATCCAGTCAAACTTACCACCTTCAACAATTATACCTGCCATTGAAGATCCATGACCTGCCATCCATTTAGTAAGTGAATGAACTACAATATCAGCACCATGTTCTATAGGTTTGCATAAATAAGGTGTTTGATAAGTTGCATCTACCATTAAAGGAATACCTGCGTCATGAGCTATTTTAGCAATCTCAGGCATATTCATTATTTCATTTCCTGGATTACCTACAAGTTCTCCAAAAATACCTTTTGTATTTTTTTGAATTGCTTTTTTAAATCCTTCTGTGTCTCTTGGTTTTACAAAAGTTGTTTTAATTCCAAATTTTGGAAGTGTTAATCTAAATAAATTTACAGTTCCTCCATAAAGTTGGGATGATACAACCAAATGATCTCCTGCTTCACAAAGAGTCATTACTGCAAGAAATATTGCACTCATACCAGACGATGTAGCAAGAGCAGCTGTTCCACCTTCTAATGAAGCAACTCTTTCTTCTAAAACAGCCACTGTTGGATTTGATATCCTACTATAAATGTGTCCACCCCTTTCTAAATTAAATAATGCTGCAGCATGATCTACATCATCAAACAAATATGAGGTTGTTTGGTATATTGGTACTTGTCTTGAACCAGCATTTTTATGAGGTTGATAACCTGCGTGTAAACTAAGGGTATCGAATTTATATGTTTTAGGATCCATTCCTTTTTTGTCTGACATTTAATTGCTCCTGTTTAAAATTTTTAGAATTTATTATAAACTAATATTATCTCTTATTAATAGCTTATTTATTAGTTAAAACTATCAAAATTGACTATAGTTCTAACTGTATATCGTTTGACAATATATGGATTTATAAGTATTAATCCCGCAATTATGACTAAATTTCTTAAAAAAGACGACCTAAACAGCAAGTGGTTTGAAATTGACGCAACTGGAGCTGTGGTAGGAAGATTAGCAACTGTTGTATCAAAAATTCTTAGGGGAAAAAACAAAGCAACATTTACTCCTCATATGGATAGTGGAGATTTTGTTGTTGTTAAAAACGTAGATCAATTGAAATTTACAGGAAATAAATTTTCAAATAAAAAATATTATAGACATACAGGTCATCCTGGTGGAATAAAGGAAACCACACCTGAAATATTACAATCTTCAAAACCTGGAGAAGTTTTAAAAATGGCAGTGAAAAGAATGTTGCCAGGTGGTCCTTTAGCTAAAAAACAACTAACTAAACTAAAGGTTTATTCAGGATCTGATCATCCTCATTCAGCACAAAATCCTGAAGTAATAGAGATTGGAAAACTTAATTCGAAAAATATAGTAAGAAATTAAAATGGAAACAAATCAATCTACATCTTCAAAACTAAAATTAGATTTTAAAGATGCAAAATATGCAACAGGTAGAAGAAAAACTTCAATTGCAAAAGTTTGGTTAAAAAAAGGGACTGGTAAAATTTACGTTAATGGTAAAAATCTAGATGATTATTTCACAAGAGCAACTCATAAAATGCAAATACTAAGACCTTTTGAAATTATCAATCAATCTACAGAATACGATGTTAGATCCCAAGTTGTTGGAGGTGGACACACAGGCCAAGCAGGAGCATTAGTACATGGTATATCAAGAGCACTATTACAATTTGATGAAAATCTAAAACCAACACTTAGAAAAGAAAAACTTACTACGAGAGATTCTAGATCGGTTGAGAGAAAAAAACCTGGTCGTGCAAAAGCTAGAAGAAGTTATCAATTCTCTAAAAGATAATATCATTTTATTAAACAACTGTTATATTACAATATGTCTAAGATTAATGCATTAGTTGCTGGAGCTACTGGATACATAGGTATTCAATTGGTCAAATTATTAACTAAACATAAAAGAGTTAAAATTAAATATCTTTGCGGTGATACCTCTGTAGGTAAGAAAATTAGCTATTATGATAAATACTTCAATAAATATAAACTACCAAATATTGTTAAATTTAATAAAGAGTTACTAAAAAATGTTGATGTTATATTTACCGCATTACCTAATGGAGAGGCTCAAAAAATTTCAAAAAATTTACAAAATGAAAATATTTTAATTGATTTAGCGGCAGATTTTAGACTTAAATCAGCCAGTGATTATTTGAAATGGTATAAAATCAAACACAATGCTCCTAAATTAATCAAAAAAAGTATTTATTCTTTACCTGAGTTAAATAATAAAAGTATTAAGAAATATAAAATAATTTCTTGTCCAGGCTGTTATCCAACATCAATTTTATTACCCCTAGTACCGTTAATTAATAAAAATATTGTTAAATCAAACAATATCATAATTGATTCAAAATCTGGTTACTCAGGTGCAGGCAGAAATATTCATAAAAAATATAACAACAAATTTTTAAATGAGACATTGAGTGCTTATGGTTTAGCCTTTCACAGACACAATTCAGAAATTGATCAGGAACTAAAAATAAAAACTGGCAAAAAAGTAAAATTTCAATTTACACCTCATCTTTCACCAATGTTTAGAGGAATATTAACTACTATCTATTTAGATCTAAAAAGAAATGATTCTCTTGAAAAAATTTATTCTTTTCTAAAAAAATATTACAAAAATAATAAATTCATTAAAATTTTGAAACCAAATACTTTTCTAGGAACTAATGAAGTAATTAACACAAATAACTGTCATATTTCTGTGTGTGAGAGTAAATATAAGAATAAAATTATTATATTGTCAGCAATAGATAATTTGATTAAGGGTGGTAGTGGACAAGCTGTTCAAAATATGAATATTTTATTTGGATATAAGTCTGACGAAGGATTAAATTGATGAAAACACTGATAATTTTATTAATTTTTTTATTTTTAAATAATTGTTCTAACCAAAACTTTGGTTCTTTTTTAAAGAAAAAAAATGACGATATGTTTGAAAAACCAAATTTAGATATTGATAAAAATATTTCTTTCGAGGATTTTAAAAATAAAATTATTAATTATGGAAAAAATAGTAGTTTTCCAAGTTTAGATGATTGATATGACTAAAAAGCTTAATATAGCAATTGTTGGATTAGGGCAGATTGGTAATTATCTCTATAATGAATTAAATACAAAAAAAAAAGATATTCTAAAAAAAACTGGAAAAATTATCTCTGTTTCTGCAATTTCAGCTAAAAACATTAATAAAAAAAGAAAATTTAGAATTAATAAGAAAATATTTTATAAAGATCCCTTTAAAATTTTTAAAAATAATAAAATTGATATTTTAATTGAAGCCATTGGTCAATCTGATGGTATATCAAAAAAAATTGTAGAATTTGCACTTAAGAATAAAATTCATGTTGTAACTCCTAATAAGGCATTAATTTCTAAACATGGTAATAATCTTTCTAAACTTGCTGAAAAAAATAAAGTTAATTTAGAATTTGAAGCGTCAGTAGGAGGTGGAATCCCTGTATTAAGAACTATTAAAGAAGGGCTAGCAACTAATAAGATAAGTAAAGTATATGGAATATTAAATGGCACTTGTAATTATATATTATCTGAAATGGAAGAAACTAAGTCTGGCTTTTCAACTGTATTAAAAAAAGCTCAACTATTAGGTTATGCTGAACCAGCTAATCCAAAATTAGATTTAAATGGTTATGATGCTTTAGCTAAAGTTAAAATTCTTTCTGCTTTAGCATTTAATAATAAAGTTTCAAATTCTAAATGTTTAATGGAGGGCATTGAAAATATAGAATACAAGGATTTAGAAATTGCAAATCAATTAAATTATAAAATTAAATTATTGGGAATAACAGAAATTGTTAATAATAAATTATTTGAAAGAGTTCATCCGTGTTTAATTAAAAAAAATACTTACATCGCAAATGTAAATGGTGTTATGAATGCTGTTATAATTGAAGGCAATCCAGTAGGGGAGAGTGTTTTGCAAGGAGAAGGTGCTGGCCCTGGCCCAACATCATCTGCTTTAATGTCTGATCTTTTGTCAATTTTACGTGGAAATATCAAATACCCTTTTGGGATTTCTGATAATAAAAGAAAATCTCCTTCAATATATAGAACAGATAATTATTCTAATGCTTTATATATTAGACTTGAAGTCAAAGACAAACCAGGTGTTCTATCTGAAATTACAAAAAAATTTGCTAAACATAAAATATCCGTTCAAAGATTAATACAAATACCAAATAATAAAAACAAAACTGCTTCTATCGTAATTATAACTCACAAATCTTTGGAAAAAGATTACCAGAAATGTATTAAATCTTTTAAATCAAATTTAAATATTATTAAAAACCCTGTATTATTAAGACTTTTTTAATGGAACTTTATTTAAAGCTCTTTGAAGTTCTATTCCCTGTATTTTTTATTGTTGGAATTGGTTTTTTATTAGGAAAAAAAAATCCAAATTTCGATACATCGTTTATAACATCTTATGCTGGAAATTTTGGAACTCCAGCTTTAGTAATTTTCTCTCTAACATCTACAGGTGTTACTTTTGATATATTTGTAGAATATTTTATCTATGCATTAATATTACTCTCATCATTTGCTTTAATAGGTCTCGTTTTTTTAATTCTTATGAAAAAAGATTATATTAGAGAATTACCTACTTTTTTTTTACCTAATACAGGTAATATGGGAATACCAATATGTCTTTTTGCTTATGGTAAATTGGGAATGGGTGTGGCTGCAGCTATATCATCTTTGGTAATACTCCTACATTTTACTGCTAATATATTTCTTGCAAAACGAAAATTTGATTTTTCAATAATCGCAAAAAGTCCTTCCTTCTATACAATTATTTTGACCGTTATCTTTTTATACTACGGCAAAGAAATGCCTGTTTTTGTGATTAATACAACAATGCTTTTATCTTATGCAATGATTGTAATGATTTTAATGTCTTTAGGTATTGCTTTAACCCAAATGAAAGTATTTTCTTTGAGAGACTCAATTATAACATCAATTGGTAGAGTAATCCTTGGTCCAATTGTAGGTTTTTTTATTATAAAATTTTTTAATTTATCTGGTTTTGCAGCTGGAGTTTTACTAATTCAATCCTCTATGCCTAGTGCAATATTGTGTTATTTGGTTGCTTCAATGTATTCACCAAAAAAAAATGTAGATAATATTTCCAGCACAATTGTTGTTTCTACTTTAATGTCATTGGTTACAGTGCCAATTACAGTATTTATCGCTCTTAAATATTTTGCTTAAATGAAAGCAATATTTTTAAATTTATCCGCATGGATGGTTTTGCCTTTTATGGATGCCATTGCAAAATACTTATCTTCGGATTTATCTTTTTTTCAAATAACGTGGGCTAGATATTTTTTTACAGTTGTATTCACAACTTTTTTTATGTTTATATTTTTTAGGGAACAATTAAAGTTTTCTCAAAATATTAAATTACAAATAATTAGAGGTTTGTCTTTATTTTTTGCAAATATATGTTTTTTTTACTCCATTTCTGTAATTTCAATGGCAAAAGCGTTAACATTAGCTTTTGTTGCCCCATTAGTCACAACTGCTCTTTCTCCATTTTTACTTAATGAAAAAGTCGGATATAGACGGTGGACTGCTGTATTAGTCGGTTTTTTTGGTATTTTAGTTGTCATAAGACCTGGAATTATAGAGATTAATCTTGCCAGCATAGCAGCTGTTGGAACTGGCTGCTTTTACGGCTTTTATTTAATAATAACACGTAAATTACATTCAACAGATAGTCCTTTACTCACATTGCTGAT
>CABYFB010000008.1 GCA_902518165.1 uncultured Pelagibacteraceae bacterium | reverse complement strand
CAGGGAAATGTAGAAGAAACATATGCTTCTATTACAAAACCTACATCAAATAAAATTATAAATAAAATTGAAGAAATATTATAGTTCTATCGTTAAACCATCATGTGCTGGTATAACATTTTTAGGTATAACTCTTTTTAACTTATTATAATCTAGCACGTGAGATAAATTTGAAAGTATAGCTTTTTTTGGTTTAAATTTTTTAATAAATGATAAAGATTTTTCCAAATTAAAGTGTGATGGATGAAAATTGTACCACAGACAATCAATTATTAAATACTTGAGATTTTTGAAATAAGAATAATCTTTTTCGTAAATTTCACTTACATCTGTTATGTATGCAAGTTTTTTATCAATTATAAAACAATTAGAACTGACAGAACCGTGCTCAACAACAATCGACTTAAATTTTATATTTTTATTTTTATGTTTAATAAATGAATTTTTTTTTAGTTTATTTAATTTTAAAGTAGCTGGATATTCTTTTGAGAAACTTTCAAAACAATATGAAAAACTTTGTTTTAAATATTTAGATGTTTCATTATCGGCATAAACATTAACTTGTTTCCTACTATTAATAAAAAAAGATCTCAAATCATTTATTCCGTGGGTTTGATCAGCATGCATATGTGAGTAGAATACTTTATCAATCTTCTTAATTTTATGACGCAGTAACTGGTGTCTTAAGTCAGGAGATGTATCAATTAAAATATTTTCATCAGTTGTTTTAACAAGTGCAGAACATCTTGTTCTATAGTTTTTCTTATTTTTGGGATCACAATTTCCAAAAAATCCATCAGGTCTTGGTACACCCATTGAGCTTCCACAACCTAATATTATAAATTTAATACTCATTAATGAAAAAATAATCTTTCAAAATTATCATTTGTAATAGTTTCTAATTCATCAAAGGTTTTTGATTTTAATTCTGAAAGTTTTTCCAATGTATATTTAATAAAAGAAGGTTCATTTTTTTTTCCTCTCATTGGTATGGGTGCCAAGAAAGGACTGTCTGTTTCAATTAAAATTTTATCATTTTCAATCATTTTAAAAGTTTCTTGTAGATCATTGCTATTTTTAAAAGTTATTATTCCACTAGCAGAAAAATACGCATTTAATGTCATCAATTTTTTTGCAAACTCTTTTGAACCTGTAAAACAATGCATAAGTATTTTAATATCACTATTTTTATATCTATTTAAAATATCAAAAGTTTCTGTTTCGGCACTTCTAGAATGAACTATTAAAGGATAATTTAGTTCAATGGAGGCCTCTATATGTGTCTCAAAACTTTTAATTTGATCATCTTTATGACTATTTTCATAATAAAAATCTAATCCTGTCTCTCCTACTCCAATTATTTTTTTAAATTTATTAGCATTTTCAACAATGAATTCTTTATCCATCTTATCAATACTGGACTCATGAGGATGAATTCCTATACTTCCATAAATTATTTCATCAAGATTTATTATTTTTTTAATGTTTTCAAAACTTTTTGAATTGGTTGAAATAGTTAGAATTTTCTTTAATCCATTTTCCTTAGAACGTTTGATAACATTACTAATATTTGAATAAAGGGGTTCGTGATCAAGATGACAATGTGAGTCTATCATTTTTCAATTTTTTTAAACAAAATATCCAATTTATTTATTTTTAAATCTTTTTTTAAAATCTCATTATTATCAATTGATGTAAAATCAATAGAATTTTCTGTTTCATCAAAAACATTTAGCACTTTTAATGATGTTTCTGGCATTACTGGATAAAGCAAGATAGTAATTTTTCTAATTAATTCTAATGCAGTATAAACAATCGTATTTAACCTTAATCTATCATCTTTCTTCTTCCAAGGTTCCTGATCATTAAAGTATTTGTTTGCCGCAAACAATCTATCAACAATAAAACTCATATATTGGTTTATGTCTTGATTATCTATAAATGATCTTATTTTGTCTAGATTATTTAATGGTTTTAAAATTTCTAAATCTTCATCATTATATTTGTGATCAGGTATTAAAGATGAACAATTTTTTTCAGCGAAAGAAAGTACTCTTTGACATAAGTTTCCAAAATTATTTGCTAAATCACTATTAATACAATTTTCTAGTTTTTCCTCTGAAATATTTCCATCATTGCCAAAAGAAACTTCTTTAAGTAAATAATATCTTAATGGATCTAAACCATAAACATTTATTATTTCTAATGGATCTAAAATATTTCCTTTTGATTTTGACATTTTTTCATCTCCAGAGAGTATCCATCCATGGCCGTATACCCTTTTTGGTGGTTCTATTTTTGCAGCCAATAAGAATGCTGGCCAATAAATAGCATGAAATCTTAATATGTCTTTACCAATAATATGTAAATCTGCTGGCCAAAAACTTTTATATAATTCATTATTTTCATCGGGATATTTTAAAGAACTTAAATAATTTGTTAATGCATCTAACCACACATAAACAACATGATTTTCATCACTCGGTACTTTCACACCCCAAGAAAATGTTTTTCTACTAACAGATAAGTCTTTTAAGCCACTTTTGACAAAGCTAATTACTTCATTTCTTCTACTTTCAGGTAATATAAAATTTTTATTTTTTTCATAAAAATCTAATAACGGTTTTTCCCATTCTGAAAGTTTAAAAAAAAAAGATTCTTCTTCAACCCACTCAACAGCTGAACCAGATGATTTAGCAACTTTTAAACCATCTTTATCCTCAACTTCATCTTCATTATAAAAAGCCTCGTCTGATACAGAATACCAACCAGAATATTTAGACAAAAAAATTTGCTTATTTTTTTCAAGTATATTCCATAAATTTTGTACAGATACTTTATGTCTATCTTCTGTAGTTCTTATAAAATCAGTATTTGATAAGTTTAATGTTTTTGTTAAATCCTCAAATGTTTTACTTATTTCATCACAAAATGATTTTGGGTCTTTATTTAACTTTTCAGCAGATCTTTGTATTTTTAATCCATGCTCATCTGTGCCTGTTAAAAAATAGACATTAAAACCATCAATTTTTTTGAAACGTGCAAAAAAATCAGCAATAATGCTTGAATATGCATGTCCCATATGAGGTTTTGCGGAAGGATAGTAAATTGGTGTTGTTATATAATAATTTTTATTCACTTAGTAATTTATCCTTAAATTCTAAAAAAAATGTTTCATAATCAAGATTAAATTTTTTTACATTAGATAGTTTTGAATAATAATATTCTTTAACTTTATATGACAGTTTTTTTGTTGTGTTTATATGTTTATAAAAAAATAATTCAATAATCATATTTAAATTATCTCTTATAAACTCTTGTTTAATATAATGCTTATTGTTAATTAAATTAACTAACAAATCATCAACTGTGGTTTCGGATACTGATAATTCAAATTCATTCATATAGTTTATTAGGGATATTAAAAAAAAGGGTGTTGAGTAATAATTCAGTAAATTTGAATTTATTTGTTCATAAATATTTTCATTAAAGTAATTATTGACAATCAATCTGGTATTTTCATTAGATAAACTTAATTTAAATTCTATACATCGTGATTTTATTGTATCTATTAAAAACTTCTCAGAATTAAAAATTAAAATAAAAAAAACATTTTCATTTGGTTCTTCTAAATTTTTTAATAAAGCATTTGATGAATTGATATTTAAAAATTCAACATCGTCGAGGATTATAAATCTTGATTTATTATTAAAGGAAGATTGATTTGTAAACTTTATGATTTCTCTAATTTGATCAATTTCTATATTTTTTTTATCATTATTTTTTTTTATATTTAAAACATTAGGATGGGATTTGTTTTTTATTAGCTCATTATCGTTATTAGAATTAAAAATTTTATATAAAAATTTTTTTGTAAGTAATGATTTTCCAATACCTTTTTTACCGGATAATAAAATTTTATTTGGAAGTTCATTATTTTCGTAAAGTGTTACGAATTTTTCTAAATATGTTTCGTGTCCAATTAATTTATATTCAGACATTTATATTAATTTCTCAAGTTTATTTATTATGATTTTTTTTACTTCGTTAATTGTATTAGTGTTTGAATTAATTTTAATATATTTGCTCTTATTTCTTGATATTTTTTCATAGCCGTTCTGAACTTTGTTGTAAAATTTAAGTTTAAATTTATCATATCTATTTAAGTTAGATCTATTTCTAAGCCTTTTTTGTAAATTTTTTGAATTTACAGTACTTAAAAAAACTATATTAGGATTAAAATTTCCAATTATAAACTTATTCAGCATTTTAATTACCTTTAAATCAATTTTCATGCCATAATGTTGATATGCAACAGTAGAATCTGTAAATCGATCAATTAGTATTATTTTTTTTTTATAATTTTTTTTAATAATTTTCTCAAAATTTTCTGATCTACCAGCATAAAAAAGCAATAGATCGGTTTTATTATTTAAATTTAGTTTCTTATTTAAAATCAACTTTCTTATTTTTTCTGAAAATAATGATCCACCAGGTTCTCTTAATTTTATAAAACTTTTTCTTCGCTTTTTTAAATAATTTGCAACAATTTTAAAATTTGTAGTTTTTCCCGAGGCCTCAATGCCTTCAAATATAATAATTGGATACTTAGACATCACCCCATATCAAAAAATTGATAGAAGTTATCAACCTTGATATTGCATTTTGCTGTTTGATATTTTCTGTAGAAAATAAGTCATGATTAGATATAACTTCAT
Organism: uncultured Pelagibacteraceae bacterium; assembly: GCA_902518165.1. GTDB lineage: Bacteria > Pseudomonadota > Alphaproteobacteria > Pelagibacterales > Pelagibacteraceae > Pelagibacter. The sequence goes on along the minus strand of CABYFB010000008.1, from coordinate 28,030 downwards.
CTTTATATAATACTTTTATTTCTGCTAATTTTTCTCCTTTTTTTATAGGTGCTTGTATAGGACCATCATAAACAATCTTCACTTTCATGTATTTTTTTTTAGCTTTTGGAATGGTCTTATAAATTATGTCTTTAGTATTGACTTTTACTTTTTTCTTATTTCCCTGCCAAACATCTAGTTCATAAAGATATTCGTTATCATTACTTATTTTTATTGTATCGAAATTTGTAATTCCCCATGTTAACAATTTTTGTGATTGCTTTGATCTAGAATTTTTTGTTTCAAAACCACTCGCAACAGCAATTAATCTTCTTTCTTTTCTTAATATAGATGATGCTAATGAATATTTCTCAGAACCAAGGTAGCCTGTTTTAATTCCATCTACACCCATATTTTTATATAATAATGGATTTCTATTTCCTTGTGTAATTGGATCTCCGCCCGTCCTACTCCAAGTAAATTCTTTAATTTTAAAATACTCATAATATTTAGGATGTTCTTTTATTAAATAATTAGACATAATTAAAATATCTCTAACGGTTGAATAATTATTATCATCATTAATCCCTGACGAATTTGAAAAATTAGTATTTTCCATCCCAATTTCTTGAGCTTTCTCAGTCATTAGTAAAGCAAACTCGTCCTCAGTTCCTGCAATACCTTCAGCCAAAGCCACACAAGCATCATTACCTGAAGCAACAATTATACCTAATAATAAATCTTCTACCGAAACTTCATCACCAACCATTATAAACATTGATGAATAACCAGATGAGGATAATCTCCAGGCATTTTCAGAAACGATAAATTTTTCATCTAAAGTAATTTCTCCACTTTTCAATAAATCAAAAGCAATGATTGAGGTCATTATTTTTGTCATAGAGGCAGGAAAAATTCTCTCATCAGAATTTTTTTCATATAAAATTTCACCAGATAAATAGTCTTGTAAAATTGCAGTTCGTGCATTTATGTTAAATTTTGCATAAGAAATATTAGTTATAACTAAAAATGATAGGACAAAAGTTAATAGTGCTTTTATTTTCATAATTTTATTAATTCAATATTTTCAAAATTTATATCAGCAATCTCATTATATACATTTTTAATTGATCCTAAATTATAAAAAGGACCCTTGTAAACTCTATATAAATTTTTAGACATTTTTTTGATATTTATGTCTTTTAAATTGTATTCATCCTCAAGTCTTTTTTTCAATGTAATTGCAGATTCTTCAAAAAATAAATCAGCAAATTTAATTATAAATTCAAATTTTGTATTTTTCATCTTTTCAACTTTTGAATTATTATCTTTTTCAATTGATATATTTTGGATTGAAATGCTGTCTACTGGAGCTTTATTAGCTACTTTTTTTTCCTCATCAAAGGTTTTAGCTTTATTTGCAACAAAAGTATTACTAGAATTTATTGTTTCTACACGTACATAGGGTTGATCAGGATCAATATCAAGTTCAGTAGCAATCCTTTCAGAAATTACTGAATTATAAAAAATTGGATATTTCGATTTTTTTCCTACTTTAGCAATTAAATACTTTTCATTTAACAAATTTGTTATTTTTATATCTGTATCTTTTTTAAGTTTATTATTGAAAATAATTAATGATCTTTGATCTATTTTTTTTGAAACTATTTTTTTTTTGAAAATATCATTATTATATATGAGAGCAAATCCATCATTTGAATAATTTTTGAAATCTTTATTCGTGGTTACTTTTTTATTAGTAGTTTCACATGATGTTAAAATTATTGCTAAAAAAATTATTATCCTAAGTTTCATTTTCAAAACTATTTTTTAATGTGCATACGGCCAAACTAAATCTTAATGACCTGTTCCACTTTAAGATTAGCTTATAATTATTAAAAATAATATATGCTGGTTTAAGTTTATTTGCATTTTCTACTATTTCAGCATCAGGAGTAACTATTGCTGCTTTCAAATTATCATATTTGTCCAAAAAAGACGAATTTTTTATATAATTTTTAAAATATTTTACTTTTCTCTCATGTTTAATTTTTTTTGCTGATGTATTTAAATATTTATCAGGAATATTTTCATTTAGATTAATTCTATAAAAACACGGTGTATTATCATTCCATCCAAGATTACTTAAATAGTTCGCTGCAGATGCAAAAGAATCCTCAATATTTTTTAGATCAATTGATCCATCTTTATTATAGTCAATTGCATGATTTTTAATTGTAGATGGCATAAATTGAAAATTACCAAATGCACCTGCCCAAGATCCAAATAATGTACTTGGATCTATAATTTTTGCATCTACTAATTTTAAAAGGGTGATTAATTCTTTAGTAAAAAATTCACTTCTTCTTTGATCGTAGCTTAATGTTGCAAGTGAAGAAACGATATCCATTTTACCTAAATAGTTTCCAAAGTTAGTTTCAATACCCATTAGTGCTAATAGTAAATTTTTATCTACTTTGTATTCGGAAGATACTTTATTAATAATATTATTTTCTTTATTTAATATAATTTTTCCTAATTTTACTTTTTTTGATGAGGTTCTTTTAGAAATATAAGTCTTTGTGTCTTCATAAAATTCTGGTTGATATCTATCATATTTAATTACATCAGATAAAAATTTTGATCTGTCTATTAATTTATCGACTGTGTCCTTACTAACACCTTCTTTAATTGCTCTTTTTTTAAATTTAACTTTCCAATCATTGAAATCATCAGCAATTAAAGTTGAAGAGTTAAAGATAATAAATATCGATATAATTAATAATTTAATTTTTTTCATACAAATCTTTTAGGTATATCGATACAGCAATCCATATCAAAATAAAGCTGATTAATTTATGTATATCTAATTCCTCATTATATAAGAAATAACCCAACAAGAACTGCAAAGTTGGAGTTATATAAAAAACCATACCAGTTGGACCTAAACCACATAATTCAACACCTCTAACATATAAATATAAAGGAATCACGGTCATAGGGCCTGCCAGCATGAATATGAACATTAATTTAACATTCGATATATCAAAATCATTTAAATCATTTTGTACAATTAAATAAAAAGCAAATATTACCGCTGGAAAAATAAATAAACTTTCAACTAATAAACCAATATCTGTGTCTACATCAATTTTTTTTCTTACTAAATTATAAAAACTCCAACTTAAGGCTACTATTAATCCAACCCATGGTATTGATTGGAAACTAGATATTACTAAATACAAAATTGATATAGTTACTATTAAAAGTGAAATTTTAGTTTTGAAACTTAATTCCTCTTTTAAAAAAAAATAACCTAAAAAAACACTTATTATAGGCATTATAAAATATCCAAAACTAGCATCTATAACTTGATCATTCCCTATTGCATAAATCCAAACAGCCCAATTCGTAAAAATTAATAATCCAGATAAAAACAGCATCATAATTTTTTTTTTATCTTTAAAAACTGAGCTAAATTTTTTCCACTTTGATAAAATAATTGTTGTTAAAATTAGCATTACAGTTGTCCATGCACTTCGATGTAGGACAACTTCAATGTGACCAGCAAAAGCAATATATTTAAAATATATAACTCCAATAAAACCCCACCAGAAAGAACCAAATGCCGTTAAAATTATACCCTTATTAAATTGATTTTTGCTTAACATTATATTGATCAATTAAACTATTTTGTTTATGAAATATAGAATTTTAATTATTACAAATTAGGAGAGATGGCTGAGCGGTTGAAAGCACCGGTCTTGAAAACCGGCAAAGGGGCAACTCTTTCCTGGGTTCGAATCCCAGTCTCTCCGCCACTAATATTTATTTTTAAATTCTATAAGTTTTTCTAAGATGATTTTATCTTCAAAATCTTTTGAATTTTTACCTAAACTTAAGTTGACTAAAGTTTCGTCATCAAAATTAATTAACTTATCTAAAGAAACTAATTCTTTATGATCGAGATTGTCAATAATTGAATTAACAAATTTAGAAACAAAGATATCCATTTCTTTAGTTCCACGATATTGAGCTCTGTATAAAATTTTATTAATTAAATTTTGTTTATTTGAATCCATTAATTAAATCTTTATATATATAAATCATGAATGATCACGACTATTTATTGTCAAATATTCAGAATATTAAAGGTATAGGGAAAAAAACAAGCCAATTATTTAAAAGAAAAAATATAAATACAATTTTTGATTTATTGTGGCATCTACCTACGAGTAAAATTGAAAATTCCAAAGTAACGAATATTGGTGATATACAAATAGGTAAGTTACAAACAATTAAATTAACACCCCTAAAATATAATTTTCCTAGAATAAGAAGATTGCCCAATAGAGTTGTGTGTCAAAGTAATGATATAAAAATAGATTGCGTTTTTTTTAATTCATATGAAGGATATATAAAAAAAATCTTACCATTAAATACTGAAATAATAATAAGTGGTAAAATTAATTTTTTTAGAAATAAATATCAAATCACTAATCCAACACAGGTTAAAGAAAGTAATGAAAATATCTTAGAGACTCAAAATAAATATAGTCTTACAGATGGTCTTACAATCAATAAATACAATAATATAATTAATGAAGTCTTAAAGGAATTACCAGATTTAGATGAGTGGCTAAATGACGATATAAAGAAAAAATTTAATAATATTAAGTGGAAAGACGCAATCTTAAAAATTCACAGTCTTGATACTAAAGAAATTTTAAAATCTAAGTATTATAAACGGTTAGTTTTTGACGAATTGTTTGCTCATTTTTTATTATCCTCAAAAATAAGAACTAAAATAAAAAAAATAAAGAAATCACAAAAAATTTTTAAGGATTGTAAAGAAAAATTGATACAGGATTTAAATTTTAAATTAACAAATGATCAAGAAGCAGCAATAAAAATTATAAACGAAGATCTTAAATCAAAAAGTAGAATGTTTAGACTATTACAAGGAGATGTCGGATCTGGTAAAACAATTGTATCAATGATAGCAGCTTTAAATTGTATAAATGCTGGATATCAAACAAGCTTTATGGTGCCTACTGAAATTCTAGCAAAGCAACATTTTTCTTTTGCTAAAAAATATCTACCTAAAAATGTAAAAATTGAAATGTTAACAGGTAAGTCAAAATATGCCGATAGAAAGAAAATTTTAGAAAATCTTAAACTAGGTAAAATAGACTTTTTGATAGGAACACATGCGTTATTCCAAAAAAAAGTTGAATATAATAAACTTGGTTTAATAATTATTGATGAACAACATAAGTTTGGTGTTCGTCAACGTAAAGATTTATCAGAAAAAGGTGGAAATAACTGTGATGTTCTAGTCATGTCTGCAACTCCAATACCAAGAACAATGATGATGACGGTTTATGGTGATATGGATTTAACCTTAATTAAAGAAAAACCAAAAAATAGAAAAAAAATAGTCACTTACAGTAAGTTGGAGGATAAAATATCTGAAATAATTAGATTTGTTAAAAAAGAAATTTCTAATAAAAATCAAATCTTCTGGGTTTGTCCTTTGATAGAAGAGTCGAAAAAAGTTGAACAACAATCTGTTGTAAATAAATTTAAGTATTTAGAAAAATATTTTAAGAATAGAATTGGATTAATTCATGGTTCACTTGATAAGGATGAAAGGAACAAAATTTTAAATAATTTCTTAGATAGAAAGTTGGATGTATTAGTTTCAACCACTGTTATTGAGGTTGGAATTGATTTTCCTAATGCTAACGTAATCGTTATTGAAAATGCTGATAAGTATGGTTTATCCCAATTACATCAGTTACGAGGTCGTGTTGGACGTGGTAGTAAACAATCTTACTGTATATTGATGTTTAAATCCTCACTAAGTGAAAATGCAAAAAAAAGAATTAACATTCTCAAAAGTTCAGATGATGGTTTTGTAATTTCTGAGGAAGATATGAAATTACGTGGATATGGGGACTTACTAGGATTTAAGCAAAGTGGAATTAAAAATTTTAGATTAGCTGATCCCATATTAAATGAAGATTTATTCTTACTTGCTGAGGCAGAAGTAAAAAAATTAGAGATGAAAGGTGATAATTTCAGTAAATACAATAAATTATTAAAATTATACGATCGAGCCTCAATAATTAATGAAATTTCTTAAATTTTTTTTGGATCTGAAGTACCAGCAGAAACAATAAATTTAGATGCTTCTTCAAAAGTCATATCTAAATAAATAACTTCTTCTTTAGGGAACATTAATAAAAATCCACTTGTAGGATTTGGTGTTGTTGGAACAAATACATTAATAAGATTTGTATTTGTTTTTTTTGATATTTCACCATCGTTTTCTCTGGTCGCAAACCCTACTGCCCAACTACCTTTTCTCGGATACTCAACTAAGACTACACTTTTCTTTGATCCTTTTTTTGGTGCTAATGTTTCAGTCATTTGGCCAATTGCTGAATAAATTGTTCTTAGAATTGGTATTCTTTTTAATATATCATTAAATATTTTAAGTATTTTTTTTCCAATAAATGAAAGAGATAAACTTCCAATTATTGTAATAAAAATTATAGCTAATAATATTTCCAAACCTGGTATTGCAAAAGGTAAATAACTATTTGGATTTAATTCGTTTGGTATTAATTTTGACGATACAGATATAAAAAATCTAGTTAAATATAATGTTATACCTATTGGAACAAGAACAACTATTCCTGCTATAAAATAGTTTCTAAGTCTTCCAAGGATTGAAATGCCTCTTCTCTTTAATTTTGCCATAAATTAACTGTAACTTGCATATAAAACAAATACGACTGCCAGCACAAATAGTACTATTAAAATTTTGTTATTAAGTATCATATAAATTATTATAAAAAAGGTGTAATATATTAAGTAAAAAAAGTGAATAGAAGAAATTTCATACATTTATTTGGTTGTAGTTGCTTATCTTTTGGCCTATCTGCATGTGGTAGCGCACCCATAACAGATCGAAAACAACTAAAATTAATTCCCGAATCTAACCTTAACGCAAAAGCTGCACAATTATACGAAAAAGTTAAAGAGAAAGAAACTTTAAGTGATGATACTAAAACATTAAATCAAATAAAAGAAATTGGATCCAAAATTGAATATTCAATATCAGAATATTTTGACCGAAATAATATCCCTGACCCAACTGTAAATTTTGATTGGGAATATATACTTATTGATAAAAAAAAAGTTAAAAATGCTTGGTGTATGCCTGGAGGTAAAATAGCTGTTTATACAGGTCTATTAGATATAACTAAAAATGAAGATGGATTGGCTGCTGTAATGGGTCATGAAATTGCGCATGCTGTTGCAAAACATTCAGTAGAAAGAGCAAGTAGAGGTGTTTTGTTAAATACTGGTACAGCAATTTTAGATATAGCCACTAAAGGTAAAGTATCTCAGATAAATAGAACTACAGGGATGAATGCTGTCGGTTTATTATCACAGATAGGAATCATGAATCCTTTCAATAGAAAACAAGAGAGTGAAGCTGATTATCTTGGTTTGATATTTGCATCACTATCTGGTTATGACATTAGGGAAACAATAAAAGTTTGGGAAAGAATGAAGGAAGCTAAAAAAGGGAAAGAACCGCCAGAATTTATGTCTACTCACCCATCATCAACAAATAGAATTAATAATATTACAAATTGGATAAACGAAATTATTATTAAATATCCGCCAATTGCATAAGTGGTGAGCCCTGATGGACTCGAACCATCGACCCATTCCTTAAAAGGGAATTGCTCTACCAACTGAGCTAAGGGCCCCCAAAAAACGTTCTTATATTGATTTTTTTTTATTAATCAATGTTAAAAATTTACAATTTATTGATGTACTTATCGTGAAATTCATCAAAAGTACCATGTTTTATATTGTCTCTAATGTTTCTCATTAAATCTTGATAAAAGTTGATGTTATTTAAGGTCAGAATCATTGAGGCCAACATTTCATTAGTGTTAAATAAATGATTTAAATAATTCTTAGAATATTTATTTAAATTGAATTTTGTGACACTTTTGTCCAGAGGAGTATTATCATTTTTATATTTAGAATTTCTAATTTGAATTTGTCCATCCCATGTAAAAGCTAAACCAGTTCTCCCTGATCTCGTTGGCATTACACAGTCAAACATATCAACACCCCTCTTAACTGCTCCGAGTATATCAGATGGAGTACCAACACCCATTAAATATCTTGGTTTATCTTTTGGCATATGATCTTTTATTACTTCAAGAACATCAAACATTTCATCTTGTGTTTCCCCTACTGCCAATCCTCCTAGAGCATATCCATTAAATCCAATATCGATAAGATTATTTAAAGATTTGATTCTTAGATCATTAAATAATCCACCTTGTACAATTCCAAATAAACCTTTGTGGTCATTTATTCCAAATGCATCTTTTGATCTTTTTGCCCACTCTGATGATAATTCCATTGATTTTTTAATTTTATCATAATCTTTAGTATTTTTAGGGCATTCATCCATAACCATTACTATGTCTGAGTTCAAACCTTTTTGAATTCTTATGCTTTCTTCAGGGCTTAAAATAAAAGTTTTACCATCTATATGTGATTGAAAAATTGCACCTTTATCTCTATCGATTTTATTTAATTTTGACAGAGACATAACTTGAAAACCACCTGAGTCCGTTAAAATTGGTAAATCACAATTCATGAATTCATGAAGTCCTCCAACACTTTCAATTCTTTCAACACCAGGCCTTATCATTAAATGATATGTATTTGATAAAATTATCTCACTACCTGTTTTTTTTATATCTTCTAAAAAAACACCTTTAACAGTTGCTTGAGTACCAACTGGCATAAATGCAGGAGTATTAATATTACCTCTATGAGTCTCTATAATTCCTACTCTTGCATAATTTTGAGTATGATGAACATTAAAATTGAAATCTTTTAATGACATTCATTATTTAATTATTGTGATTTAAAACTAATAATTTTATCTGGATTTGAAACTGCTCCGTTATCGCCATCACCTTTTGTAATCATATCAACAAATTCCATTCCTTCTATTACTTTTCCAAAAACAGTATATTGTCTATCTAGGAAAGGAGCTGGTTTAAAACATATAAAAAATTGACTATTAGCACTATTAGGATCTGACGATCTTGCCATAGAAACGGTTCCTCTATCATGAGGAAGGTCATTAAATTCTTGATTTAAATCTGGTAAATCAGATCCACCAATACCCGCTCTTCTTAAATCGAAATCTTTTGAAGATGAATTTCCAAATTTCACATCACCTGTTTGTGCCATAAACCCATCAATTACTCTATGAAAAACAACATTATCATATTGTCCTGAATCAGCTAATTCTTGAATTCTTTTAACATGATTTGGTGCAACATCAGGATACATTTCAATTTTTACATCACCATCTTTTAATTTTAAAATCATTATATTCTCCTTTGCTATTAAATTTGTTGATAAAAAAATAAAAAAAATAATTAAAATATTTAAAAATTTATTCATAAACCTCTTTCAATGATTTAATTGTACTTTTGGTCGTAAATTTTTTCAAATCACCATTATGTTGAGCGATTTCTTTAACAAACCTAGATGATATTATTTGATTTTCAACATCTGACATTAAAAAAATTGTCTCAACTTGATTATTAAGTTTTCTATTCATTCCAGCAAGTTGGAATTCATACTCAAAATCAGAAACAGCTCTTAAGCCTCTTAAGATTATATTTGATTTATATTTTTTACAAAGGTCTGTTGTCAAAGTATTAAATTTTATAACATCAACCTTATTCTTTTTAAATTTCAGATCTTTATAAAGAGCTCTTTTAACAATTTCTATTCTTTCATCTAATGAAAATAGGAAATTTTTCTGATTTCCATCTGAAATACCTACAATTACTTTATCTACTATCTTAAGTGATTTTTTAATGACATCTATATGGCCAAATGTAATTGGATCAAAAGTTCCTGGATAGATAGCTATATTTTTCATTAAATAAGATTATCATCTAATTTAATAGCAGAAACTACTTTTTCATCACCAGTCAGTTTAATTATTCTAACACCTTGTGTATTACGACCAGCTATTCTTATTTCTTTAACAGCTGTTCTTATTACTCTACCTTTATTTGTTGAAATTAATATTTGATCTCCTTCAAAAACAGGAAAGGATGAAGAAACATTCCCGTTTCTCTGTGAATTTATAATACCAATAATTCCCTTTCCCCCTCTATTTGTAACTCTATAATCATAATGAGATGTTCTCTTACCGTAACCATTTTCTGTGATTGATAATATGAATTTTTCTTTAGCTTTAATTTCTGATTTTTGGTCTTTAGTTTTTGCTTTCTTATTTGTGTCATGATCAATAATAGACAGAGATACAATAGTATCATTTTCTGCTAAATTGATACCTCTTATACCTTTTGATGATCTACCTTTGAAAACTCTAAGTTTTTTAGATTCAAACCTTATACATTTTCCTAATTTAGTACTTAAAATTATATCCTGATCATCTCTACAAATTTTAACACCAATAATTTTATCATTACCATCAAGTTTCATTGCAATTTTACCTGAAGCATTAATTGAGGTAAAATCTTCAAGATTATTCTTTCTAATTTTTCCTTCACTTGTTGCAAAAATGATATGCATGTCTTTTGTATCAACATCACTATCTGGAAATGGCATAATTGAACTAATTGATTGATGATTTTTTAGAGGAAGAATATTAAATAAAGACTTACCTTTAGATGCAGCCGATCCTTCCGGAATTTTCCAAGCTTTAACTTTGTATGCTAATCCTTCAGTAGAGAAAAATAGCACAGATGTGTGAGTATTTACTGATAATGTTTGTACTACAGAATCTTCGTCTCTAGTCTTAATCCCTGTTTTACCTTTTCCACCTCTTTTCTGTTGTTTAACATTACTTAAGGCACCTCTTTTAATGTATCCTTGTAAAGTAATTGTAATTATTACAGCCTCTTTTTGAATAGTTTCTTCAATATTATAGTTTAAAACAGCATCTATAATCTGGGTTCTTCTCGGAGATGAGAATTTCTCTTTAATTTGAGATAACTCGTTACTAATTACTTTTAATAGTTCACTTTTAGAATTTATTATTTTTTTATACTTTGTAATTAATTCAGATAATTTTTTTATTTCTTCTTCAATTTCATTAATTCCAAGGGCAGTTAATTTTTGTAATCTAAGTTCTAATATTGATGTGACCTGAGTTTCAGATAAATTGTATGTTCCTTTATAATTTTTACTATCAACTAATTTAATTAATTTTGCAGATTTTGTTATTTTCCATTTTGTTTTAATTAGAGTATTTTTCGCTTCTTCTGGATTTTTAGAAGATCTAATAATTTTTATTACTTTATCAATATTTTCTACACTAACAGATAAACCAAGTAAAACATGAACACGATCTTCAGCTTTTTTTAAATCGTATTTGGTTTTTTTAATAACTACATCTTCTCTAAATTTTAAAAAGTTCTCTAAGAAATCTTTTAATGAACATGTTTTAGGTTTATTATCAACAATGGCTAATGAATTAAAACCAAATGAGGTCTCAATGGATGTATATTTATAAAGTTGTCTTTTGATTGTTTCTGGCTCGACACTTCTTCTTAAATCTATAGCAACTCTTATACCTTCTCTATTAGATTCATCTCTAATATCACTTATGCCCTCAATCTTTCTATCTCTAACTAATTCTGCAATTTTTTCATTTAAGTTAGATTTGTTTACTTGATAAGGTATTGAAGTAATTACTAATCTATCTTTACCATTTTTAAGATTTTCTACATTTATTTCACCCCTAATTTTAAAAGAACCTCTGCCCGTTTTGTATCCTTCTCGAATAATATCTTTACCAATAATAACTCCACCAGTTGGAAAATCAGGGCCAGGTATATGCTTCATTAACTCTTTAACTTTAATATCTTTATTTTTTATAAGCGCTAAAGTTCCATCAATTATTTCACCAAGATTATGTGGTGGTATACTGGTTGCCATACCAACAGCGATACCTCCAGCTCCATTTACCAAAAGATTAGGATATTGAGCTGGCAGCACTGTAGGTTCTTGCTCAGTTTCGTCGTAGTTACTTTTAAATGAGACAGTATTTTTTTCTATATCATCAATCAAAAATTGAGATATTTTTGCAAGTTTTGTTTCTGTATACCTCATTGCTGCAGGTGGATCACCATCGATTGAACCAAAATTACCCTGACCATCAATTAAAGGAACACTCATTGAAAAATCTTGAACCATTCTAACTAAGGCATCATACACAGCTTGATCACCATGCGGATGATATTTACCAATTACGTCTCCAACAATTCTTGCAGATTTTCTAAATTGTTTTGACCAATCAAAACCACCTTTATGCATTGCATATAAAATTCTTCTGTGAACAGGTTTAAGTCCATCTCTTATATCGGGTAATGCCCTACTAATTATTACGCTCATTGCGTAAGATAAATATGATGAACTCATTTCATCATACATCGAAATTGGTTTAATATTTATATCTTTAGTTACTTCGTTTTTTTGCATTTATTTAGAAAGGGATATCGTCGTCTAACTCGTTTTGCGCCATAGAACTATCATCAAAACTTTGTTTATTGTCTTGAGATGGAATTGAATTTTGATTTCCTCCACCTAACATTGTTAATGATGAATTGTATCCTTGAATTAAAATTTCAGTAGAATATTTGTCCTGACCTGATTGTTCATCTTTCCATTTTCTAGTAGTCAGTTGTCCTTCAACGTATACTTGTGCTCCTTTTTTTAAATATTGTTGAACTACATTTACTAGTCCTTCATTGAAAACAACTACTCTATGCCATTCAGTTTTTTCTTTTTTTTCACCGGTATTTTTATCTTTCCATGATTGACTAGTAGCTAGGCTCAATCTTGCTACACTTTTACCGTTAACCATTTGTTTAATTTCTGGATCTGCGCCTAATCGACCGATTAAAAGTACTTTATTTAAGCTTCCTGCCATAATATTTATATATTTGAGATGTTATTTATAACATTAATAGGCTTGAATATTAATTTTATTAATCTAAAGCAACTAAAATTATGCTTAAAAAGATACTTATTAAGGGCGCAAAAGAGCACAATTTAAAGAATATTTCACTAGAGATTCCTAAAGACAAATTTGTTGTGATAACGGGTCTATCTGGGTCAGGAAAATCATCATTAGCATTCGATACTGTCTATGCAGAAGGTCAAAGACGATATGTTGAAAGTTTATCTGCATACGCAAGACAGTTTTTAGACAAAATGAAAAAGCCAAATGTAGATTTAATCGAAGGTTTGAGTCCAGCAATTTCAATAGAACAAAAAAATACTTCTAAAAATCCAAGATCAACAGTTGCTACTGTAACCGAAATATACGATTACATGAGAGTGCTTTATGCAAGAGCTGGAATACCCTACTCTCCATTCACTGGTAAACCAATTACTTCACAAACTATTAGTCAAATTGTTGATAAGATTAAAGAATTACCAAAAAAATCTACAATATATTTATATGCTCCAGTCGTGCGAGGACGTAAGGGTGAATACAAAAAAGATATATTAGGATACAAAAAAAGAGGATTTAGAAAAATCAAAGTTGATGACCAATTATATGATATTGAAAGTGTTCCAGAATTAAATAAAAAACTTAAACACGATATTTCAATCTTAGTTGATAGAATTGTAATAAATTCATTATTAGGAAACAGATTAGCCGAAAGTGTTGAAACAGCTGTTAATTTAGCAAATGGATTACTTTTTGTTGAATATGAAAATGAAACACTTCCAAAAAAATACAGAAAAATTGAAAAATTAATTTTCTCAACCAAATTTGCTTGTCCTGAAAGTGGTTTTACTATTGAAGAGATTGAACCAAGACTTTTCTCATTCAACAGTCCGTATGGAGCTTGTGAAGAATGTGAAGGTATTGGGATGAAATTAAATGTTGATCCAAATTTAGTTGTTCCAAATGAAAAAAAATCTATCGCAGATGGTGCTATTGAACCTTGGGCAAAATCTACATCAATGTATTACGCCCAAACATTGGCATCTTTATCTAAACATTATGGTTTTTCATTAGATGATAAATGGTCAAAACTACCAAAAAAAATTAAGGATGTAATTTTGTATGGATCTGATGATGAAGAAATTAAATTTACTTATGACGATGGCTATGAGAAGTATTCGCATAAAAAAACCTTTGAAGGTGTTGTCAATAATTTAGAGAGAAGATATTTAGAAACAGATAGCGATTGGAAAAGAGAAGAAATTGCTCAATATCAATCTGATACAAAATGTGAAAGATGCAATGGTTATCGATTAAAAGATGAAGCTCTGTGTGTTAAAATAAATGAATTAAACATAAGCCAAGTTACAGAAAAATCAATTTTTGATGCTAAGGAATGGTTTAGATCTTTAGAAGTTAAATTAGACAAAAGACAAATTAAAATTGCTCAACATATATTAAAAGAAATTAATGAACGTTTAGATTTTCTTTTAAATGTTGGTCTTGATTATTTAACTTTATCTAGAGAGTCTGGAACATTATCTGGTGGTGAGGCACAAAGGATTAGACTAGCTTCACAAATAGGATCAGGTTTAACTGGAGTTCTATATGTTTTAGATGAACCATCAATTGGTTTACATCAAAAAGATAATGTTAAGCTTATAGATGCATTAAAAAGATTAAGAGACTTAGGTAATACTGTTATTGTTGTTGAGCACGATACAGAAACAATGGAGAATGCAGATCATATAATAGATTTAGGACCTGAAGCTGGAAATAAAGGTGGAGAAATTGTTGCTGAAGGTACATATGAGCAAATTTTAAAAAATGATAAAAGTATTACTGGAAGATATTTATCAAATAAAAGTTTCATACCTATTCCAAAAAATAGAAGACTTGCAAAAAATGGTAGATTTTTAGAAATCAATGGCGCATCTGGAAATAATTTAAATAACGTAAATTTAAAAATACCTTTAGGTAGTTTCACTTGTGTTACTGGTGTGTCTGGAAGTGGTAAATCTACTTTGATACTTCAAACTTTATACAATGCATTAAATCTTACTTTGAATAATAATAAGTCTAGAAAAATTCCTCAGCCATTTAGAGGATTTAAAGGAATAGAATTAATTGATAAAGTTATAGATATTGATCAATCACCTATTGGTAGAACTCCTAGATCAAATCCTGCTACATATACTGGAGCTTTTGGTCCTATAAGAGACTGGTTTACTAATTTACCTGAAGCAAAAAGTAGAGGCTATAAACCTGGAAGATTTTCTTTCAATGTAAAGGGTGGAAGATGTGAAGCATGTGAAGGAGATGGTGTAATTACTTACGAAATGCACTTTCTTCCTGATGTTTACATAACATGCGATGAATGCAAGGGCACCAGATACAACAGAGAAACATTAGAGATTAAATTCAAAGATAAGAGTATTGCAGATGTTTTAAATATGACTGTTGATGAAGGATGTGAGTATTTTGAAAATATTTCAAACATCAAAACTAAACTTCTAACCTTAAAGAAAGTTGGTCTTGGCTACATAAAAATTGGTCAGCAAGCAACAACTCTATCCGGTGGAGAGGCTCAGCGTATAAAGCTTGCTAAAGAATTATCTAAAAGATCTACAGGAAGAACAATGTATATATTAGATGAACCAACTACTGGATTGCATCAACACGATATAAAAAAACTTTTGGAAATTTTACACACATTTGTTGCAACGGGTAATTCAGTTGTAGTTATTGAGCATAATTTAGATGTTATTAAAACTGCTGATTATATTGTAGATATGGGACCCGAGGGTGGTGTTAAAGGTGGAAATATTATTGCTGAAGGCAAACCCGAGGAAGTTGCAAAAGTGAAAGATAGCTATACAGGTAAATTTTTAAAGCCTTTATTAGATACAAAATTTAAAAAAACCGCTTAATCTTTATAGAAAAATAATATAAAATCATCTTATAGATGACTTCGATTTTACAATCATTATCAAAGACCGTTCATTTATCATTGGCTATTGCAATATTACTATTCATTGGTCTTTACATAGGTAATGGTGGATTTGATTTTGATGTTTTATTTTGGAGCTGGTTATTAAGATATGTACATGTAACTGTAAGTATTATGTGGATTGGTTTACTTTGGTATTTCAATTTTGTTCAAATTCCTAACATGGCTAAAATTCCAGACGAACAAAAACCAGCAATAGGCAAAGTTATAGCTCCTGCAGCATTATTTTGGTTTAGATGGGCAGCGCTATTTACAATCATATCAGGATTATTATTAGCCTATTTTAATGGATACGTTCATCAAGCGATGACACTAGGAATTGGATCAGGTGGCGGAAAAAATACTGCAATAGGAATTGGAATGTGGTTAGGATTAATAATGGCATTCAATGTTTGGTTTGTTATATGGCCAAATCAAAAAAGAGCTTTAGGTATGGTAGAGTGTGAACCTGAAGTTAAAGCTAAATCAGCAAAGACTGCAATGCTATTTTCTAGAACAAACACACTTTTATCATTACCAATGTTATTAACAATGGTAGCGGCACAAAATCTTTATTAATTATTCTTTTTCTTCCTTAACGATCGTTCTTTGGCTAACTTTTAAAGAAACCAACACTGGGTTTGCAATATAAATAGATGAATAAGTTCCAAAAATTACTCCTAATATCATTGCTAATGAAAATCCTTTTAATATTTCTCCACCAAAAATAAATATAGATAAAAGTGCCAACAATGTAGTAACTGAAGTTATTATTGTTCGTGATAAAGTTTCATTTATTGAGATATTTGTTAGTTCAAATATTTTAACATCTGCATATTTACGCAAATTTTCTCTAACTCTATCAAATATTACAACTGTATCATTCATTGAATATCCAACTATTGTTAAAACAGCTGCAACGATAGAAAGATTAATTTCTAACGAAAATACAGAAAATACTCCCAATGTAATGATAACGTCATGAAATAAAGCTAAAATAGCTCCAAGACTAAATTGCCACTCAAATCTGATCCATATATATAAAAGCATAGCTGCCAAAGATAAAGCTATCGCTATTACACCTGATCTCAAAAGTTCTGCACTAACTTTTGGCCCAACATTTTCAACTCTTCTAAAATCTACTGAACCTATCGAATTTGATAGCTTAGTTTTTATCTCTTCTATAAATTTTGGGTCATTTGAATTTTGTTTTTCAAATTTAACTACAAAATCTGTTTCATTACCAAAATTTTTCACTGAAACATCACCAAGATTCATTTGATTAAAACTATCTCTTATTTTTGTGATATTAGCCGAAGATTTGTCAGTCCTTAGCTCTATTAAAGTACCCCCTTTAAAATCAACACCAAAATTCAATCCTTTAAAAACTAAGAAAACTAAGGAAGTAATAATTAATATACCTGAAAGTATATTAAAACTTTTATAAAACTTATTAAAATAGATTGTTTTCATTATATAAGTTTTTCCTTATGTTTATTTTTGATGACATAATAAGCAGTAATCAAACGAGCAATGAAATATACTGAAAATAGTGTTGTAAGTATTCCAACTCCAAGTGTTATAGAAAATCCTTTAATTGGACCTGAGCCCATGAAAAATAGGATTACTGCAGCGATTAAAGTTGTAATATTGGCATCTAAAATTGTTGTTCGTGATTTTGTATAACCAGAATCAAAAGCTACAATTGAATTATTTTCATTTTTTAATTCTTCTTTAATTCTCTCAAAAATTAAAACATTTGCATCAACAGCCATACCTACTGTTAAAATAATACCTGCAATTCCAGGGAGTGTAAGAGTTGCTTCAAATAATGTTAGAATACCGACTAATAAAAATAAATTAGAAATTAAGGCTAAGTTAGCAATTAAACCAAAAAATCTGTATTTATAAAACATAAAGGCAACGACTAAGATAAATCCTATTATCAATGACATAATTCCTGCGTTAATTGAGTCTTTTCCAAGGTCAGGACCTACAGTTCTTTCTTCGATAATATTAAGTGGAGCCGGTAAAGCACCTGATCTTAAGAGTAAAGCTAAATCTGTTGCTGATTGAAAGGTGAAATTACCAGATATCTGTCCATTTCCTCCAATAATTGGTTCTCTGACTTCAGGAGCACTAATAATTTTTCCATCCAAAACAATTGCCAACCTTTTTCCAACACCATTTGAAGTCGCCTTACCAAACTTTTTTGCTCCTACCCTATCTAAACTAAATGAAACAACTGTCTCATTAGTTTGATTATTCATAGTTGGCTTGGCATCCATAAGATTATCACCACTTAAAACAATTCGTTTACTAACAATGGCTTCACTAGAGCCATCCTCAAAAGAAAGTTTTTCTGTACCAAATGACTCTTCAGAACTACTGGATATAAATTGGAATGTTAAGTTTGCTGTTTTTCCTAATAAAGATTTAATTCTACCAGGATCATCTAATCCTGGTAACTCAACAAGAATTCTATCATTACCTCTTTTTAAAATATTTGGCTCATTAGTTCCTACTTCATCAACTCTTCTTCTTACAATTTCAATTGCTTGATCTAATGAGGAACTTTTTAATAATACCAATCCATAGTCAGAAAATTCTAACTTGAATGAGGTATCCATGTTTTCAAAATTAAATTGATGAGATTTATATTGTTGAAAATAAGGATTAATCTCACTTTTATCATCATCTAAAAGAGATTTAACATCCACAATCTTAGAATTTTCAACATCGAATATAATTGACTTATCCTTAATTACAAAGTTTCTGACCTTAATATCTTTATCTTTGAAAAATTTTTTAAACTCTAATACTTTACTTTGCAATCTTTGTGTAATGACTGGTTCGTTATCTATCTCTAATAATAAATAAGAACCACCTTGTAAATCTAATCCTAATTTTATATTTTTTGAGAAAAATTCATCATCAACTTTTGTAAAGTTGGAAATAGTAAAATATGAAATAATAAGTGTAAAAATTAAAACACTAAAAACTCTTAATTTAGAAAAATATAACACTTTAAGAAGTTATTATTTTTTTGGTTCAGCTTTAGTAACTAGTCCTTGTATTCCAGTAGCTCGAACAATTTCAACTTTAACATTATCAGCTATCATAACTTCTACTTTTTCATTATCGATAACTCGTTCTACAGTGCCAACAATACCTCCAGAGGTAATAACTTTATCTCCACGCTTTAAAGCTTCAACCATAGCCTTATGTTCTTTAACTTTCTTTTGCTGGGGTCTAATTAAGAAAAAGTAAAATATTACGAATATTAAAATTAGGGGTATAAATTGTCCAATTCCTGCGTCCATGTTAAGTCCTTAAAAAGTTAACGATTATTTATACTATATACTTTTAGAAGACAACTCTTAATTGATACCTATTTTCTCCATATTGTTCATATATGGTCTTAGTTTTTCAGGAATAGTTATTGAACCATCCTCAGTTTGATAATTTTCTAATATCGCAATTAAAGTTCTACCAACTGCAAGTCCGCTCCCATTTAAAGTACCAACAAATTCATTTTCGTTATTATTATTTTTATATCTAGCTTTCATTCTTTTAGCCTGAAACGTTCCACATGAAGAACAACTTGATATTTCTCTATATTTATTTTCAGACGGAAGCCAAACCTCTATGTCATAAGTTTTTTCTGCACTAAAACCCATATCACCAGTGCTTAAAATAATTTTTCTGTAAGGTAATTGTAAATCATCTAAAATTTTAGTTGCACAATTAGTCATTCTCTCTAGTTCTTCAATGCATTTATTATTTTCTACAATACTGACTAATTCAACTTTATAAAATTGATGTTGTCTAATCATGCCCTTTGTATCTTTACCATAACTTCCTGCTTCTTTTCTAAAACAAGGTGTTGATGCAACTAATCTCATTGGCAAAGATTTTAGATTCAATATCTGATTTTTAACCATATTAGTTAAGATCACTTCAGCGGTTGGGATTAAAAACTTTCTATCATTTTTATCATCAAACTTAATTTCGAATTGATCATTTTCAAATTTGGGCAATTGGCCAGTTCCAAACATAGTGTTGTCTGTAGCCATTAAAGGTGGGGAGATTTCAGTATAGCCATTATTATTGACATGTGTATCAATCATAAAATTAGAAATTGCTCTTTCTAATGATGCTAATTTGTCTTTAACAAAAACAAATCTTGATCCAGTTGTTTTTGTTGCCAAATCAAAATCTAACATATTTAGTTTTTCACCAATTTCATAATGAGATTTTGGTTTAAAACTCATTTCTTTAATTTCACCAGATTTTACAACCTCTTTATTGCTATTTTCATCCTTACCTACGGGGACATCATTCAATGGTAAATTAGGAATATTACTTAATATCTGATCAAGCTGATCTTTAACATTTTTTTGATTTTTACTTAAATCATCTATTTTATTTGAAATTTCTTTAGACTTTTCAAAAAGGGTTTCATCTTTAGATTTAGAAATAGATTTTTTTTCCATTTCTAATTTTTCTTTTTCTTGAATTAATTTTCTATTTTCTTCATCGAGATTTAGTATTTGATCAAAGTCTACATCAACGTTTCGATTTTTAATTGTATTTTTAAAATTATCGATATCTTTTCTAATATCCTTAATATTGTGCATTTCTCTCTTGAGCTTTCTTTTCGATAATATTTACAGAAAAAATTGATAATTCATATAAAATTAACAAAGGTATTGCTAAACCTATTTGTGTAATTGGATCTGGTGGAGTTAATATTGCAGCAGCAGCAAATATTATTACAACAAAATATTTTCTTCTTTCTCTTAAATAAGTTGAATTTACAACTCCTATTCTTGCAAGCAAACTTAATACAACTGGTAGCTGAAAACTTAATCCAAATGCAAAAATTAACTTCATCACAAGAGATAAGTATTCATTAACTTTAGCTTCTAATTGAATCGGTAAGCTAGTCCCAAGTCCCGCACTTTCAAATGATAAAAAGAATTTAAATGCTAGTGGCATAATTAGATAATAAACAAGCATACCTCCTAGTAAAAAAAGTATTGGTGTAATTACTAAGTAAGGCATAATTGCTTTCTTTTCATGGGTGTATAATCCTGGTGCAATAAATTTCCAAATTTGAATAAGGATATATGGACTGGTCACAAAGAAAGCAGCAAAAAAAGAAACTTTAAGATATGTTAAAAATGTTTCTTGAAGAGCGGTAAAGATTAATCTTCTATCAACATTATCATCCTTTACAGCATTAGCGTAAGGTTCAACTAAAAATCCATATATGTATTCAGAAAAATAGTAACAAACTACAAATAATACTGCTAAGAAGATAAATGAATGTATTAGTCTTTGTCTTAATTCAGTAAGATGACTTATAAAACCTGTTTCTTTTTTTTTAGCTGTCATCTTTAGGTTTATCCTCTTTCATAATTTCAGTATTTTTTTTTAATTCTTCTTTAATTGAAACATCCGTTATTTCTGTAACTTGATTTTGAACATCTGAAAAATATCTTTTGGCTGAGCCTATCCATGATCCAACTTTTTTTAACATCACAGGAAAGTCTTTTGGTCCTACAACTATTATTGCAATAGATACTATTATTAATATTTCAAACCAGCCGATCTGTGGCATTGATTACTCTTTTTTGTCTGAGTCTTGATTTTCAGATATATTTTTTGGTTGGCTATCTTCTGTAGCATCTGTAGCCATACCCTTTTTAAAACTTTTAATTCCTTTAGCAACATCACCCATTAAACTAGAGATTTTACCTCTACCAAAAAGTAATACTACTAAAATTACTACAATTGCAATTTGCCAAAATCCTATACTCATAATTACTTATAACCTTATAATTTTAGTTTTAAAACTATTTTTTTATTTATCGTTATCGGTATTAAGAGTGCTATTAAGCATCTCATCTATATCGGAGTATATATTTTCCTTTTTATCCTCTTGTTTTTCTTTATAGAATTTGCCTGTTCCAAATATAGATGCATCTACACTAGATGTATCAATAAGACCTGCGGTTCCTAATTCATCAACGGTTGGAAGATCTGACAATTTTTGGAGATTGAAATGACTTAAAAAGTCATCTGTTGTTCCATATTGAATAGGTTTACCAGGGGCATCTTTTCGACCTTGAGGTCTAACCCAGTTCAATTCCATCAATATCTCAAGTGTATTATTCCCGAAAGCAACTCCACGAATTTCTTCTATTTCAGCTCTAGTGACTGGTTGATGATAAACAATAATTGCAAGTGTTTCTATCGCAGCCTTTGATAATTTTTTTTCAACAGTTTTTTGTTGAGACATTAATGAGGATAAATTTGGTGAAGTTCTAAAAGACCATTTATTGGATATACAGACTAAATTTATTCCACGATCAGAATAAAAATTCTGAAGTTTTAGTAAAGATTTTTCAACATCTGTCTTTTTTGAAATTTTATTTTCAATAGTTTCAATATTTAAAGGCTCTGCAGCTGCAAAAACAATAGCCTCTATTTCTTTATCAACATCACTTAATTTAGTTGGAAATGATAAAACATTATTTTTTTTTAATTTATTCATTAGATTTTTTTAATATATATGTCCTCAAATAAATTATCTTGTTTAATAGATATATTACCTTCTTTTGCAAGCTCTAAAGATCCAGCAAAAATTCCTGCATTACCTGTCTTACTTAAAGTTTTAGAATTTTTAAAATTTTTTGGTATTAGATCAGTCATATTTTTCCAATCATTTAAATTATTGTAAAACTCTTTTATAACTTTAATACCCTCTTCGGTAGTAAATACTGGAAGTTTCGGAATATTCATTCTCTGAAAATCTTTTGTCATTACGATATTTGAATACGTTTTTAATAATTCAAACAATGTTAATGAATATTGAGAATTATAAATTGATCTCATTCCACTTTTTGAACCTCTCATAAAAATATCTTTGCCTAATCTTTTTCTGCTCAGCATCTGAGAAGACAATAATCTTATTAATTCAAGTTTTTTAAGTTGGAGCTTTAATTTCTCTGCCACTTCAAGTGCTTTAAATTCCTCTTCTTCTGTTTCTGGTAATAGTAGTTTAGATTTAAGATAAGTTAACCAGGTAGCCATTAACAAATATTCTGAGGCTAATTCTAAATTTAAATTTTCGGTCTTGGTTATAAAATCATGAAATTGATCTGCTAATTTGGTGATTGATATATTTTCCAAATCAACTTTTTGTGATTTTGCTAAATCTAAAAGTATTTCTAATGATCCGGAGTAATTACTAAGATCAACATTAAATTCTAAAGAATCACTCATGAATTTAAATTTAACTTATTATTTGAATTAATTTAGAAGTTTTTTTTACAATAAAATCATCGATATAAGGTGAATTTTGACCTACCACATTCATTTCTCTCATTTTTCCATTGCAATGAAGCACCAAATTACAACCTGCACGAAAAGATTTAATAACGTTATTTTTTAAATTACCTTTAAGAGCGCCCATAGAAATATCATCTGACATTAATATTCCCTTGAATAATATTTCTCTTCTAATCATTTTTATGATTTTTTTAGAATGTGAAACGTTATTTATCGGATCAAGTTTCTTAAACAACAAGTGACCGGTCATACCTAAAACAGATTTTTTTTTGGTAAATGGAAAAAAATCATATTTTTTAAGATACTTTATATCTTTGTCTATAACTGGTAATTTATAATGACTATCAACTTTAGCTAAACCATGACCTGGAAGATGTTTAATTACTGTACCAACCCTATTTTCGTGAAATTTTTCGATAGATATATCGCCAATTTTAGACAGAGTTTTTCTATCATTTGAATAGGATCGATCACCTATAATTTTATGAGACTTTTTTCGTCTTAAATCCAATACGGGGACTGTATTAATATTAATACCAATAAGTCTTAACAAATAGGATATTTGCTTTACATAAACATTGAAATAAATATCAAATTTTTTTTTATCTTTTGAATATAAATCGCCAAAATATTTTGCACTAAAAATAGAATTATCTATAAATTTTCTTAATCTGCTTACTCTTCCACCTTCTTCATCAATTAGAATTGGATAGTTAGAATTTTTAAATATTTTTTTAATCGAAATGGTTAATTTTTGAACTTGATTGATTGATTTTATATTTCTTGAAAAAAGGATTATTCCCCATGGCTTATATTTTTTTAAAAAACTTACTTCACTTTTTTTTAAATTATGTCCACTAATGCCACATATAAAAGCTCTAGTTTTTTTAATCATTATATAATAATTCCCAAAAAGAATATTTTTTTGTGTTTTTATTTTTGTATTCTACATATTCAATAATGTTGTCCGTATCATTTTTAAGAATAAATAGATTATTTTCGTTAGATGAGATTTTTTCATCAATACTTGAAACTGCTCTATATGATTTTTTGAAATTGTCGTCTGAAAAATAATATCTTAGAGTAAAAAATAGAAAGAAAAATATAATTATTAAATAAAATAGATATTTGAGCTCTTTTAGCATTACATTTTTTCAGGTGTATCAACACCTATAATATCCATTCCAGTTTTAATTGTTTTTGCAATAGATTTTAAAAATATTAGTTTTTCTACATTTATTGTTTTATCATCATTGATAAATCTTTTTTCAACATCATCTTTTCCCATATTCCAATAGGAATGAAACTGAGATGATAACTCATATAAATATACAGGGATCCTATGAGGTTCTAGTTTTTTAGTGGAAATTTCTACACATTTAGGCCATTCAGATATTTTTTTAAAAATTTCAATTTCTTCATTATTAAATTGCATATTATTATTTTCATTATCAATCTTGTCATCAATATTTTTATTTATATTTCTAAAAACCGATGAAATTCTAGCATAACAATATTGAACATAATAAAGCGGATTGTCTTTGGATTTTTCTTTTACTTTTGTAAAATCAAAATCTAATTCAGCATCATTGCTTCTACTTAACATAATAAATCTTGTTGCGTCTTTTCCTACTTCAGAAATTAAATCTTCAACGGTAATGTAATCACCTTTTCTTTTAGACATTTTAAAAGGTTTGCCATCTTTTATTAACTTAACAAGTTGGCTTACTTTACAAATTAATTTATTTTTTTCTCCAGATAATGCTTCAACAACAGATGTAATTCTTTTTATATAACCCGCATGATCCGCTCCTAAAATATTTATTAATTTATCAAATTTTCTGTTTAGTTTTGTATTATGATACGCAACATCTCCGGCAAAATAAGTCCATGTGTTGTCAGATTTTTGTAATGCCCTATCTTTATCATCCCCAAAATCTGTTGATCTAAAAAGTAACTGATCTCTTTCTACCCAATTAGTTGTGTCTTCTCCTTCGGGAGCTTTGATTTTTCCTATATATACAAATTTATCTTTTTTAAGTTTCTCAATAACCTTATCAACCTCTTTATTTTCAACTATTTCAGTCTCACTCGCAAAATTATCATGAATAATTCCCAAATTATTTAAATTGGTCTTAATGAGTTTAAGTGACTCTGTAATTGCTAATTTAGTAAGTGTTAACTTTATTTTTTCATAATCATCAAATTGTAAATCATTATTATTATCTATAATGTGTTGGGCTATATCCTTGATGTATTCTCCTGGATATAAATCATCCTCATTTAGTGGAAAGGTTTGATTATCTAATTTTTCTTTTATTCTCAAATATACAGATCTAGTAAAATGTAAAATTTGATTACCATGATCATTTACATAATATTCTTTTACAACTTCTTGATTGTTAAATTTTAGCAAATTAGAGATAACATCACCTAGTATAGCACCTCTACAATGACCAACGTGTAATGGTCCAGTGGGATTTGCAGACACGAATTCAATTAAATGTTTCTTTTTAGAGCCCTTAAGTGCTGAGCCAAAATTGTTAAGATTATTTATATTTAAAAGAAATGAAGTCCAAAACTCTTTTTTTAAAATAATATTTATAAATCCAGGCTTTGCTATTTCTATCTTCTCAACATTATTATCGTCTTTAAAAATAATATCTTTTAATTTTTCAGCAATTTTAATTGGTGGTTCATTATTTGTTTTAGATAAAACCATTGCAACATTAGTTGACAGATCGCACTTAAATTTTTTAGGAGGTATGTCTACGTTTATACCAGATAAACTTTCAGGTAATAAAATTAGCTTTTCTTCACTTGCTAATTTAATTTTATCTAAAATTTTATTTAAGTATTCCTCAAATATATTCATTTTGATGCTCTATATAATTGTATGGCGTACCTATCAGTCATACCAGAAATATAATCAGATATAGCTCTTTCTTTGTTAGTTTTTAAATATTTAGTTTTAATGTACTTTTTTGGATTTTTGTTAATTACACTAAAAAGCTTTTTAATTATCTTTTTTCCTTCGTTATTTTTTTTTAGTACATCTTTATTATTGTACATAGTTATTCTAAGGAAATCTCTAATCTCATTTATAGTTATTTTTAATTTGTTGGAAAAATCAACAATTTGATTTTTTTTATTTGATACATCTTTTTTTGTAAATATTTTATTCACTAAAATGTTTCTTGTCGTAGTTTTTATTAAGTCTTGAACCATTAAATTTATAGAGTCTCTTATAGTTTGATATACAAGAATATCATTATTTTCACTCTTTAATTTATTTTTATATGATTTTAAAATTTCATCAAAAAAAGAGATTTGTTTAAGATCGTTTAACTTAAACAATTTAGCTTTTATTCCATCTTGAATATCATGGTTATTGTATGCAACGTCATCGGATATAGAAGCAATTTGAGCCTCCAGTGAGGAGTTTTTTGAAAAATTAATTTTATTTTTTAAATTTTTCAAACCAATTAAATTATTTATTTTGACTAGCTTTGTTACCGGACCATTATGTTTAATAAGTCCATCTAATGTTTCTAATGTTAAATTAAGACCTTCAAATTTAAAATATTTATTTTCAATGAACATTACTATCCTAAGTGTTTGAAGGTTGTGGTCAAATCCTCCATATTCATACATACATTCATTTAGAGACTCTTCTCCCGCATGACCAAAAGGGGTATGACCTAAATCATGAGCTAAACTTAATGTTTCAGCTAAATCATCATTTAAACCTAAGTATTTAGCAATTGTTCTAGCAATTTGTGAAACTTCAATGGAATGCGTGATTCTGGTTCTATAATGATCTCCTTCAGTATTCACAAATACCTGAGTTTTGTGCTTCAATCTTCTAAATGAGGTAGAATGAATTATTCTATCTCTATCTCTTTGAAAAGGTGATCTGAAAGGATTGCTCGCTTCTTTGAACAGTCTACCTTTTGAAGCAAATGTTCCTAATTTTGAGTAATTTTTCATTCTTTAAAAATGGCAAAATATTATTATATTGTTTTTATCAATGTTTAATTATGATTAAAGAAATTAAATTTACAGATAATGCTATAAAGCAGATAAACCATCTTCTTTCATCAAAAGATAAAGGGTCATTTTTTAGAATCGCTATTAAAGGTGGTGGATGCTCTGGATTTCAATATGATTTCTCATTTGATAACTCTGCTAAGGATGATGATCTACAACAAGATAATATTCTTATCGACAAAACATCGGCAGATTTACTAAAAGGATCTGAAGTTGATTTTGTAAAAGAATTAATCGGAGATTCTTTTAAAATAAACAACCCGCAAAGCAAATCTTCTTGTGGTTGTGGCGTATCTTTCTCGCTTTAATGATAATTAGTTCCTGGAATGTTAACTCTGTAAGAGCAAGAATTGAAAATATTAAAGAGTATTTAAAAAAATATTCACCAGATATTTTAATTATGCAAGAGATCAAAGCTCAAGATGAAAACTATCCTTACGAAGACTTTGAAAAATCAAATTACCAGAATTATGTATTTGGTCAAAAATCATATAATGGAGTTGCGATAATTTCTAAAAAAAAATTAGACAAAATTGAAAAAGATATTTTTAAAGACAAAAATAAACAATCTAGAATTATTACTGCAGATCTAA
>CABYFB010000007.1 GCA_902518165.1 uncultured Pelagibacteraceae bacterium | reverse complement strand
GAAATCGAATTAAAAAATAAATTTATTAAAAAAAATTTAAAAAGTTTTATTTCTAAAAGCGTAAATCAATATTTAAAAAAAAATCTTAATAAGAAGTCAAAAAATATTAAAATTAAGAATTTATGGGTCGTAAGACAATTTAAAAATGATTATAACCCTGTACATTTTCATGATGGTAATGTTTCTGGAGTTGGTTATTTAAAAATTCCAAACAATTTAACAAAGGGACATAAAAAAATCAAAACTAACGGAACAATTGATTTTATTTATGGTTCTAAATCTTTTTTAAATAATTCTATATTTAATCATAAACCAAGAGTTGGTGATCTTATCTTATTCCCAAATAATTTAATGCATACTGCATATCCATTTAAATCTGATGGTGAAAGAAGATCATTTTCTTTTAACATAGATATTGATAAAAAATTAACAAGATTGTTTCATGGCTGATAAACAAAAAAACGTTTTAGACGAAGACTTGGAGTTATGTTCAAATGATCCTTTAACAGGATGGTATAGAGACGGATGTTGCAATACAGATGAAAATGACCATGGTATTCATACTGTATGTGCAAAAGTAAATACTGAATTTTTAGAATGGTGTAAAGAAGCAGGCAATGATTTAATTACACCTCATCCTGAGTTTGGTTTTCCAGGTTTGAAAGATGGTGATAGTTGGTGTGTGTGTGCAGGTTGGTATGCTCGAGCTTTAGAAGCGGGAAAAGGATGTCCAATTTATTTAAAGAAAACTCATAAAAACACTTTGAAACTTATTCCAATTGAAACTTTAAAAAAGTTTGCAATTGATTTATCCTAACTACATATTTCCATATTTAGGTCCACCCCCACCTTCTGGAGTGACCCAAGTAATATTTTGAGATGGCTCTTTAATATCACATGTTTTACAGTGTATGCAGTTCTGTGCATTTATTACAAATTTTTGAACAGAATTTACTTCTTGAACTTCATAAACTCCTGCTGGACAATATCTTTGTGCAGGCTCATCAAATTGTTCTAAAGTATATTTTATAGGCAAATCTGGATCTTTAAGTTTTAAGTGGACTGGTTGATTATCATCATGAATTGTACCAGTTAGATAAACCGAACTTGTTTTATCAAAAGTAATAATGTTATCAGGCTTAGGATAATCAATTTTTGGCATTTTATCTGCTGGTTTTAAAGCTTCATGATCAGCATGTTTATGCTTTAATGTGAAAGGAAGCTTTCCTCTAAATAAAATCTGGTCAATTCCGGTAAATAATATACCCAAAATTAATCCCCAAGAGAAACTTGGTTTTACATTTCTTGCCTCATGTAATTCTTTGTAAACCCAACTTTCTTTAAATTTTTGTTCATATGTAGATAAATTTAAATTTTTTGTAAGATGCTCATAAATTGTTTCAGCAGCGATCATCCCACTCTTCATTGCAGTATGAGACCCTTTTATTTTAGGCATATTTAATGTTCCTGCATCACATCCAACTAACAAAGCACCTGGCATAAACATCTGAGGTAAACTCTGTATGCCACCCTCAATTAAAGCTCTTGCGCCATAAGAAATTCTTTTTCCACCTTCAATTATTTTTTTTATATCCGGATGAGTTTTAAATCTTTGGAATTCATCGAAAGGTGAGAGATGAGGATTTTGGTAATCTAATCCAATTACGTAACCAAGAAAAACTTGTTTATTTTCTGCATGATACATAAAACTTCCACCGTAGGTGTTATTGTCTAAAGGCCATCCAGCAGTATGCATTACTAAACCTTCTGTATGATTTTTTTCATCTATCTCCCAAATTTCTTTAAAACCAATTCCATATTGTTGAGGATTTTTACCTTTATCCAATTCAAACCTCTTTATTAATTCTTTTCCTAAATGACCTCTACATCCTTCTGCAAATACTGTAACTTTTGCATGCAATTCCATTCCTGGCTCATAAGTATCTTTTTTGTTTCCCTCTTTGTCGATACCCATATCTTGGGTTGCAATACCTTTAACTGATCCATCATCATTATATAAAACTTCACTTGCTGGAAATCCTGGGAATATTTCGACTCCTAATCCCTCAGCCTGCTCTGCCAACCATCTACAAAGATTTGCAAGACTTATAATATAATTGTTATGATTTTGTTGAACCTTGGGAAGTAACCATGTTGGCCAACTTAATGATTTTTGTTTTCCTAAAAATAAAAATTTTTCTTTTGTAACTTTTGTTTTAATTGGAGCATTTAATTCTTTCCAATTAGGTATCAGTTCATCTAATGCACGTGTTTCAAACACGTTCCCTGACAAAATATGTGCACCTATTTCAGATGCTTTTTCTAAAAGGCAGACATTAATATCTGGATTTAACTGCTTTAATTTAATTGCAGTTGAAAGTCCTGATGGTCCGCCACCTACGATAACAACATCGTATTCCATCACTTCTCTGGACATAATGATAATTTCTTACAGTATTTGCTATTTTTGTATAGTGTTTAATTTGTTCAATTCTGACAAAAACTGAGGAAGCGCCTCAAAAAGATCTGCTTCTAATCCGTAATCTGCGACACTAAAAATTGGAGCTTCACCATCTTTATTTATAGCTACAATAACTTTACTTTCTTTCATTCCTGCTAAGTGCTGTATCGCACCTGAAATTCCAACCGCAATATATAAATCTGGGACCACAACTTTACCCGTTTGTCCTACTTGATGATCATTTGTAATATAACCAGCATCAACTGCGGCTCTTGATGCACCTATTGCTGCATTAAGTTTATCAGCAATATCACTGATTAATTTGAAATTTTCACCATTTTGCATTCCTCTTCCACCAGAAATAACTATTCTAGCTGTTCCAAGCTCTGGTCTGTCTGATTTAACTTCTTCTTTCTTTAGAAATTTAGTTGATGAACTAGCTTCTGCTGGATCAGATTTTGTAATTTCAGCAGATCCACCACTCTTATCAGCAGGATCAAACGACGTCGGTCTTATCGTAACACATTTTTTTTTGTCATTACTTTTAACCGTAGCAAAAGCATTTCCTGCATAAATTGGTCTTAAAAAGGTATCATCAGAAATAACTTTAATTATATCGCTTACTTGCGAAGTATCTAGTAATGCTGCAATTCTTGGCATTAAATTTTTACCAAATGTATTTGCTGAGCTTACAATGTGTGAATAATTTTCTGCATGCTTGATTATTGCTGATGTATAATTTTCTGCGATATAGTTTTCGTAAATCTCATTATCCACATGAATAACTTTTTTAACATTTGGAACTTCAGATAAAGATTTTGCAACTTCGTCAGCCTGATGACCTAAAACCAAAACATGAAGATCCTCGTTTATTTGAGAAGATGCTGTAATAGCATTATATGTAAATGGTCTTACTTCTTTATTGTTATGTTCTGCAATTAATAATACCGACATTTAAATTACCTTAGCCTCATTTTTTAATTTTTGCACCAATTCTTCAACACTAGCGACTTTTATTCCAGCTTTTCTTTTTGGTGGCTCTTCAACTTTAATTTGTTCGATTCTTGGATTGATATCAACTCCTAAATCTGAAGCATTTATCTGTTCTATTGGTTTTTTCTTAGCTTTCATAATATTTGGAAGTGAAGCATATCTTGGTTCATTTAATCTTAAATCACATGTAACAATTGCTGGAACATTCACTTCAATGGTTTCCAAACCTTCGTCAATTTCACGTGTTACCTCTAATGCATTATCTTTTACTTCAATTTTAGATGCAAAAGTTGCTTGAGGCCAATTTAATAAAGCTGCAAGCATCTGACCAGTTTGATTACAGTCATCATCAATTGCTTGTTTTCCCATAAATACTAAATCAGGATTTTCTTTTTCTACAATTTTTTTCAAAATTTTTGAAACTGCTAATGGCTCAATCACATTATCAACTTTGACATGTATTCCCCTATCCGCTCCGACAGCTAAAGCTTTTCTAACTGTTTCTTGAGCTTTTTCTTCACCAATTGTAATTGCAACTATTTCTTTTGCTTTACCAGCCTCTTTAATTTTTACTGCTTCTTCTATCGCATTATCATCTGGTGGATTTGTTGACATTTTAACGTTGTCAGTAACAACACCTGAGCCATCTTCTTTAACTCGTATTTGAACATTGTAATCAATAACTCTTTTAACAGCGACTAATATTTTCATTAAGCTCTTAATAAATTGTTTTCTGGATCGTAAGGACTTTCATCTAAAATTGTTGCATCATATTTCTCACCTAATATTTCAATTTTAAGTTTTTGTCCAACATTTGCTAATTCTGGTTTAACCATTCCTAATGCTAAAGATTTTCCAATTCTAAAACCAAAATCTCCACCTGTTGCTCTTCCTATTACACTTCCATTTTCATAAATTGGGTTATTACCCAAAACATCTGCATCTTTTGGATTGTGAACTTCTAAGGTAACAAGTTTGTTATCAAAACCTTTTTCTCTCCACTTGTTCAATGCTTCAAGTCCAATAAAACTTCCTTTATTAGGGTGTATAAATCTATCAAGACCACTTTCATAAGGTGAGTATTCTATTGATAATTCTGTTCCAACTAATTTATATGATTTTTCTACTCTCAAACTATTCATAGCTCTAATACCATAAGGTTTTAATCCAAGATCTTGTCCTGCTTCCATAAGTTTATCAAAAATGTGATTTTGATATTCAATTGGATGATGAAGTTCCCATCCTAATTCACCAACAAAATTAACTCTCATAGCATTAACTGGTGCATAACCTACATCAACCATTTTTGCACTTAGCCATTTAAAGTTTTCATTTGAAAAATCATCTTTTGAAACTCTTTGCATCAACTCTCTTGCTTTTGGACCTGAAACAACCAAAACTCCATTACTATTAGTTAAATTTTCAAACTGCACTGAACCATCTGAAGGCATCCATTTTAAAATCCAATCATGATCTAATCTTTGGAAAGCTCCTGCTGATACTAAATAAAAGCTATCATGTGACTCTCTCATAATAGTAAATTCAGAATGAACTCCACCTTTAGTATTTAAAGCGTGACATAAATTAATTCTTCCAACTTTTTTTGGTAATTTGTTTGCAACTAAATTATCTAAAAATTCTTCAGCACCAGGTCCTTTAATTCTACATTTTGCAAATGCAGTCATATCCAAAAGACCTACATTTTCTTTTACGTTTTTACATTCTTTTTCCATTGCATTGAACCATTTTGATCTTCTAAATGACCAATCATCTTTTTGCTCCATTCCATCAGTTGCAAAAAAGTTAGGTCGTTCCCATCCAAATTTTTGACCAAACACTGCTCCTAAATTTTTCATTCTGTCATAACATGGTGCTGTTCTTAATGGTCTTGCAGCTGGTCTTTCTTCATCAGGAAAGTGAGTTATGAAAACGTGACTGTAGGCTTCTTCATTTTTAGCTTTTAAATATGATTTAGAGCAATAATCTCCATACCTTCTTGGTTCAACACCAAGCATATCAATTGTAGGTTCGCCGTCTACGATCCATTCAGCAAGTTGCCATCCTGCTCCACCTGCTGCGGTGATACCAAAGCTATGACCTTCATTTATCCAAAAATTTTTCAATCCCCAAGCAGGACCAACAATTGGGTTACCATCAGGTGTATAACAAATTGCACCATTATAAACTTTCTTAACTCCCACTTCTCCAAATGCAGGGACTCTATGTATTGCACCTTCAATATGTGGAGCCAATCTATCCAAATCTTCCTGAAATAATTCATATTCAGAATCTTTTGATGGTCCATCTACATAACAAGCTGGTGCACCATCTTCATATGGTCCTAAAATTAATCCACCCGCTTCTTCTCTCATATACCATCTGCTATCACTATCCCTTAAAACTCCCATCTCTGGTAATCCATCTTTTTTTCTTTTTTGAATTTCTGGATGGGGTTCAGTAACAATGTATTGATGTTCTACTGGAATAACTGGAATATCTAATCCAACCATCTTTCCAGTTTGTCTTGCAAAATTTCCTGAACAAGAAATAATATGTTCACACTCTATAGACCCTTTATCTGTCTCAACAACCCAACCATCTTTGGTTTGTTTCATTCCAACAACATTTGTATTTCTATAAATTTCTGCTCCTCTATTTCTTGCACCTGTTGCAAGAGCTTGTGTTAAATCTGCTGGTTGAATATATCCATCTTCAGGGTGTTGTATTGCACCTACTAAATCTGATGTATTACATAATGGCCAGATTTCCTTAACTTGGTCTGGAGTTAAAAATTTTACATCAACACCTATTGTTTGAGCAACACCTGCGTATTGAAAGTATTCATCCATTCTATCTTTAGTGCTTGCTAATCTAATATTTGATACAACGCTGAAACCTACATTCTTACCTGTCTCTTCCTCTAAAGTTTTATATAAATTGACAGCATACTTATGAAGTTGTCCTACAGAATAACTCATATTAAATAGTGGTAATAAGCCCGCTGCATGCCAAGTTGAACCTGATGTTAGTTCTTTTCTTTCAATTAAAGCAACATCTGACCAACCTTTTTTTGCTAAGTGATAGAGTGCGCTAACCCCTACTACTCCACCACCAACTACAACAACTTTTGCTTTGGATTTCATTCTCAGATTCCTACTAAATTTTAATTACTAACGAAACAAAATTCTATTATTCATCATCTGCGTCACGCCAGCCCATTCTGAACATTAAATAAGCGGCAACTATAACGGAAATTGTACCTACTACCATGCCAATATTAATCCCAACTTCACTTCCCCAAAAATACCACCCAAGTTGAGTAGATGAAATTGTTGGAAAGCATAATATAAACATTAGAATTGCGTACCTAATATACATTGGAGGCTTTTTCATTATATTGATGATCCCATTGGTATTGGTTGTGAAACCGCTGTTGTTAGCCAGCAATCTAAAAGATTGCCTTCTTTATTATTCTTTTCAACTTTCCATTTAAATTTAAAATATTGTTTATCCTTATCCAAGACAACAACTTCATAAGTTGCCATTGTACTTGATTTGTAAATTTCAGTTACTGTATTTTCTTTGTGATCAATCAGCATCGAGTATGAAGCCCCTTTTAACATTCTTTTAAATCTATCTAATGGACCTGTCATCCTTTGATTATTTGGATGTGCAAATTCCCATGTTTGCTCAATCCCTCTATCTTTATATGGACTGTCATTTTTCATTAATGCCTTTAATTGAATTAAAACAACTTGTTTTGGATCTATATTCACACTTGGTTTTAAAACATCGGCAAATGAAGAATTAAAATAAAAAAATGTAATTAAAAAAAATAAAATTTTGAATTTCATATTTTAAATTTATCTTAAATTTAAAATGAAATAAAAGGTCTTAATATCACACTTAATAATTTGATATTATATAGTTTTGAATAATCTATCGTATTCGTTTTTAATACATTTATTAGAGATATAATAAATTTTATTTTGAGAGACTAATTTAGCTGCATTTTCGTTGTGAATTCCTAATTGCAACCATAATACATTTGCACCAATTTCTATTGTTTGTTTTGCTATTTCCTCAGCCTCCTCACTAGGTCTAAAAACATTAACAATTCCAACATGATCTTTAATATCCGTTAGTTTTTTATAAACTGGTTCACCATGTATAATTTTATTATCTGTTACTGGATTAACGGGAAAAACTTTGTAACCTGTATTTCTTAAATATTTCATTATTATATTGGAAGTTTTTTTTGAGTCTGGGCTTGCTCCGACAATTGCTATCGTCCTATAACTTAAATATAGTTCTTTTATTTTTTCATCTAAAAGTGTTGTATCCATAATTTGATTTAAATTTTAAGATCTAGTCGCGGTTTCCAAAATGGTCTGAAGAGTTCAATTTTTGGACATCTATTCATAACTACTTTTAAACCTGCATCTTCAGCAATTTTTGCTGCATCATGATTAATTACACCGATTTGTCCCCATAATACTTTTGCTCCAATTGATATTGCCTCTTCAGCAATTCCATAAAGATCCTCAGATTTTCTAAATACTTCAACCATATCAACAGGTCTATCGATAGCAGATAAATTTGGATAAACCTTTAAATTTCTAATTTCCTTTATACCTGGTTTAGGATTTACAGGTATCATGTCATAACCAGTTTCATGCAAAACTCTTAGCACACCATAACTAAATTTAGTTTTATCTGGGCTAGCACCAACCATAGCAATTGTCTTAACTGAGCTTAAAATATCTTTTAAATATTCAGCGCTATAAGGTTCGTTGTGGTTCATGTTTAT
Organism: uncultured Pelagibacteraceae bacterium; assembly: GCA_902518165.1. Lineage (GTDB taxonomy): Bacteria > Pseudomonadota > Alphaproteobacteria > Pelagibacterales > Pelagibacteraceae > Pelagibacter. The sequence goes on along the minus strand of CABYFB010000007.1, from coordinate 27,631 downwards.
TTTTTTTCTTCCTTTTTACTCGCGATATCTGCTTTTAATTCATGAGGTTCTAAAGGATCTAGGAAAGGATTTCGATACAATTTATCATGACTTTCAACTCCTATCTCAATTGTGCAATCTGTTTTTGCTTTAGCAACACATAAAATAATATATCCATCATTGATTTGTCTATTGTTTAATGCAACTTGAGAACGTTGATCTACTTCTCCATTAATTAGTTTAGCTGCACATGTAATACATCCCCCATACTGACATCCGTATGGAAGATCGACACCTTGATCTCTTAATTCGTTTAATAAAGGTTTTTTTCCACTGACTTCAAATGCACTGTTATTTCTGTTTGAGATTGTAATCTTTGTCATAGCCAGATGTCGCTTGTGCAATCTCCACCTGGATATCTACTTTCATGGCACCTACTAGGTCCATTTGGTTCTTTACCAAAATCAACAATAAAATCTTTATTAATTTTCATCCCACCATTTTCAACATCACAATCAATCATAATCATTGCTCCACCCTGCTTTCTTATTTCAGGATAAAATTGATTATCCCATGTAGAAAATAATGATGTTGTTACATACATTCTTTTGCCATCTAAGGATAATTGATACATTTGAGGTCCACCAGCAATTTTGACACCGTTTACTTCTGGAGCCTTTCCTAACAATCCACCCATCCAAACTTGACCAGTTAATTTAGGTTTGTGCGGATCTGAAATATCATATTGCCTCATATCTCCATGAAGCCAATTATTTATATAGAGATATTTATCATCCATTGAAACTAATATCGCTGACATAACTCCAGGTACAGGGATTGGCCAATCAGGATGTGGTTCATTTTCAACATCAATTATTTTTTCCCATTCCCATTTTCCCTCTTTTGATTTCCAAAAATGAATTACATTTGCGCTTAGCGCTGCACCGCAAAATCCATGACTACTGTCGGGATTATGCATAAATTTTACTTCTAATGGTATTAAACCATCTTCACCTAAATACATTGTTTGAACTGGCTCTTTTTTTTTAAAATCCCAGACATGAAGTCGTCTACCATATTTCAAATGACCAACTTCCTCTAAATCAAATCCAGGCATAAAAGTATTAGGAGCCGCCCATTCAGAACTAACCATCACATTATGTCTTGGTTGGTACCAGAAGTCATAACTAAAAGGTATGTCTCCCATTGAATTTTCCCATCTACCTACAATTTCAAAATCTTTATTCAAATGTAAATATCCTCCTGGTGCTTCTCCTCGAGCGTCTCCAAGAAAAGAAATGATAATTTCAGAACCTAGGCAATGAACTGTATGTGGTCCTGATAAATTAGTTTTTTTCTTTATTTCAGATCCATCTACTACTTTATGTATTTTTGGAGCTCTAGGATCGGATGCAGTATCAACAACATAAATATTATTTGATCTAACACCTGGAACTAATAAATATTTTCTGCTCATGTTTGAGTCACCATGGCAAGAAGAACATGCATTCCATCCCATGTGATGCAATTCATCACCAATACCTGGCATTTCAAGTCTATGAATTACTTTAGAATATGTGGGGCTTTGAGGATCAACATCGACAGTTGCTAAATAGTCTGGTTTTTGTATTCCCGTCCCTGTGTAGATAGCTATTGTATATAAAAGCTTTTCTTTTGGCGCTTTTATTGCTTCTGCAGGACTAGCATATCCAGGACCACAGCATCCATCCATGATTGATTTTCTCCTTTGATTACAACTTAAACTTTTTTTTAAGTGACTTCAACTTAATGGTTATTTGTTTTTCCAACTTGGATTTCTTTTTTCAATAAAAGCACTAATACCCTCTTTGGCATCATAAGATGACATATTAAGTGTCATCATCTTACTTGTGTAATCATAAGCTTTACCTAATGGCATTTCTAATTGTTTATAAAAACCTTTTTTACCTATTTTGATGGTTAAATTTGATTTTGAAGATATTTTTTTTGCAATATCTAAAACTTTTTTATTCAAAGTTTTTGGACTGTAATGATCATTAATTAATCCAATTTCCTTTGCATATTTTGCACTAATTGGATCACCGGTAAGTAGCATTTCCATCATTCTTTTTCTACTGATTTTTCGACTGACAGCGACCATTGGAGTACTGCAAAATAATCCAATTTTTACTCCAGGTGTAGCAAATGTTGCTGAGTTTGTACTATATGCAAGATCACAACTTGCTGCTAATTGACATCCAGCTGCGTAAGCTGCTCCATGTACTTTAGCTATCACTGGTTTGTTTCCTTCAACAATTTGCATCATAAGTTTTGAACAAAGTTTAAACAGTTTTAGATGATTAGATCTATTTTTTATACCTCTTACCTCTTTTAAATTGTGACCTGCACTAAATCCTTTTCCAGCTCCTTCTAAAATAATGACCCTTGTTTCTTTATCATTATCTAATTTTTTGAATGCCTTTAATAAAGATGAAAGAGTATTGTATGATAAGGAATTATAAGTTTTTGGATCATTAATTAAAACTCTTTTAACACCCGGTGATACTTTATTTATTTTTACAGTCACTTATTTTAATTTACCTTCTTCTCTCATCTTGGCTCTAATTTTAGTTGCTGAAATTTTTTGAATTTCTTCAGACAAAACTATTTCTTCAATTTTATATCCAACACCTCTTCCATAACAAATATTTGTAATATTAGGGACAAGCATAATTTTGAACCTGCCCTCAAACTCTGGATTAAGTTTTTCTTCAATATTTTTCTTAACTGTTTCAAAATCAAATGGATTATCATCAACACCTTGTACATCTCTAATTTGAATACATACTTGTCCTGTTTTTTTTATAATTTCCTTAAATAGAGTATAGTGACCATCATGAAACGGTTGCCATCTTCCTAACATTTGAGCAGTTGGTTTTTTATTGTCCCATTGATACGTCATATTTTTATCTCCTTTAAAATCTTTGGTGCCCAAGACTTAGCATCTTGCGATGTAACATGAAAATCATATTTTTCTGGTTTAACAAACATTTTATTAGTGTCATCAAACCTTCCTTCTTTTATAGTATCTACCCAAACTACATAATCTGCAGGAAATAAACTTCTTGCCTTTGGAGTTGGGCAAATAAAATCCGCAATCACATAATTTCCTTCATCTTTTAATTTTAATGCAAAGTCAGCCATTCTTTTTGCTTGTCTTGTTCTTCCCTCTTCTGAAAAATCCCAATCGTTTGCAGCTTTTCTTACTTCATCTGCATTTAATCTTTTTGCATTCAATAAGGGAGCAAGTTCATCAGCTAATGTAGTTTTCCCTGCGCCTGGAAGTCCCATAATTAATATAATTTTCATTTTTAGGTTTTAACTTTAAATTAAATTACCAGCAACCCACTTATGAAAATGATGTGTAGGATTGTCCATCTTTGGAGAAAAATTACCACCATTATAAGCTGGAGAGTTTCTACCTATTTGCATACTTTGAATTATATCTACATCTTCTTTTTGAATATCTTCCCATTGTTTGTGATTTTTTTGTCTTAGGGATTTATATTTTGTTGAATTTGCTGCTTCATCTCCTACATAATAAATTTCCATATGTTCTATTGTAAACTGATGATTGATTGGCTCTAACCAATAAGCATAATAATGATCTTTGTGAATTCCTAACATTACGTTAGGAAAAAGTGCTACGTACTCAGCTATATTTTCTTTATCTTTCGGCCAGTTAGGGAAACAAGGAAACTTTTCATTTCCTTCAAATCTTGGATTGTAAACAACTGTTCCTTGTCCAGCGAAACGATTTGGCAGTCCTTGAATATGATAGTGATCCTCTAATTTTGAATAAGAATTTAAACCTGGATGTACCCAAGGCAAATGATAGCTCTCACAATAATTTTCAATTGCAAATTTCCAATTACATTTTGCATCTAATTTAAAATAACCATAATCATTTGCATGATAAATTAATTCTCTATCTTTCAAAGGCCAAAATTTTTCCCATCTTTCACTTAAAGGACTAATGTAATCCTCAAATGAAATTTCATTGTTGTTAATATTAATCATAATTAGATCTAACCAAATATATGATCTTATCTCTTTTAAATTACTTTTTGATTTATCAAATTCGGGTGTTTGATGAATATTCATGCCTCCTATGTGAGGTGTAGCAATTAATTTTCCCTCTAAGTCATATGACCATGAATGATATGAGCACCTCATAACATTTCTAATTTTGCCAGCTTCTTTAACTAATTTAACTCCTCTATGACTACAAATATTATGAAAAACTTTTATTTCTTTATTTTTTGTTCTAACAATAAGCAAAGGTATTCCAAGTAAATCAATTGGTTTTACATCCCCTGCATCTGGAATTGAACTTCCAACTCCAATGACGATCCACTTATCTTCAAATAATTTTTTTCTTTCAATTAAAGTATATTCTTTACTGATGTAACATTCATTTGGTAAACCATGAGCTTCACTAATTGGTTTCGATACAATATCTAACTTTTGTTTATCTATAATATTGTAAATTTCTGACATGGCTTACTTTATCACTTGATATAACCCTAACCAAGCATTTACATCTTTACTTGCAATGTAATCTGACTTAAAAAATTTTATTTCTTTCCATTTATTTTGCTGTTTAAGTTGTTCAATTTTTTTATCAAAACCATATTCTTCATGTATTCCCTCATTTATAGTAAAACAGATAAATCCATCATTCTTTGTAATCCTGATAAATTCCTCCAAAGCTGGTGGCTTGACATGTCCAAAAGTAAATGTACCAACGCACATAACAGAGTCATATTCGTCATCTTTTTTATTAATGGGTTTATTCAAGTCTACTTGTTCAAGCTCTTCATAAAGATCATTCGGTACCAATTCTAATAACTTTTTCGAAAGATCTGCCCCATGAAAATTTTTAAAACCATGTTTTTTTAATTCAACACCGACCAATCCAGTACCACAACCAGCATCATAAATTTTTGCATCTTTATTTTTCTGAAATTCTGAAAATACTTTTGTTGTTTCTTTTGGTCCTGTGTAATTCCAATCGACCATATCCTTGTCATATTTATTACCATCACCCCACTCATCGTAATATTTCATTACTTGATCGGTGTCTTTTAACTTATAAATGGGAATTTTATTACCTACGTCTTTTTGCGCCATGATAAAACTTACTTCACTTTTAATAAAAAAACTCCAAAATAATTTTTTTTATCAGTAAAATATTTTAAGACTTTAAAGCCAGATTTATTAACTAATTTAACAAAGTTATTTTTTGAATATTTATGAGAATTTTCAGTATGAATGGTTTCATCTTTAGTAAATTTAATATTCTTTTTATTAATTTTTAACGTGAAATTTTTTTTCGAAATAAGATGCATTTCAATTCTATTTTTTTTTAAATTGTAGAATGCTTTATGTTCAAAATCTTTAGTTTGAAATTTTGAATTACAAATTTTGTTTACTACATTTAATATATTTTTATTAAATTTTGCTGTAACTCCCGAATTATCGTTGTAAGCATTTTCAAGAGTTTTCTTATTTTTGATTAAATCAACCCCGATTACTAAATAAGAATTTTTGCCTATAATTTTTGAAAAATTTTTTAATATTTTTTTTGCATTTTTGGGTAAATAATTTCCTATTGTCGATCCTGGAAAAAAACTGACTATTTTTTTTTTATTTTTTAAAATTTTATTTAATCTATTGGTCTGACTAAAGTCGGCACATATTGCTGTTACCTTTAAATCTGAGAATTTTTTTGCAATTATCGATGCATTTTCAAACAAATATTCCTTACTAATATCTATAGGAATATATTCTTTGGGTTCACTTAATGAATTTATAAATTTATTAATTTTTTTATTTGAGCCACTACCAAATTCTACAATTGTTGAATTGATTGGTAATTTCTTTCTTATCTCTTTTTGTGAACTACCTAGTATTTCTAACTCTTTGTTTGTTGGGTAATATTCTTTAAGGTTTGTAATTTTATTAAATAACTTTGAACCTTTCTCATCATAAAAATATTTAGGTAGTAAATATTTTTGTTTTTTATTTAATAATCCTTGTAAGATTAATTTTTTATCATCTTGAATTTGATTGTTTATGTTTATTAATTTTAAATTAGTCACTAGATGTCATCAGCTAGTCTGACACCACAAAACTGCCAAGTATCACTTGGGTAAAAGAAATTTCTATAAGATGCTCTGACATGATTAATAGACGTAGAATGTGAGCCACCTTTTAAGACAAACTGATTACACATGAACTTATTATTATATTCTCCTAGATTTCCTTCATAAGGTTTATATTTTTTGTAAGGTGTGTAATTACTACTTGTCCAAGCCCATAAATTTCCATAAACATCTTCTGCTTTTTCTTCCACTTCATGGAAAATTTTATTTTCTAAAAAATTACCTTTTTTCTCAGATTGTTTTAAAAAATACTCTAGTTCAAATTCGGTTGGTAATCTTTTGTTTTTATATCTTGCAAATGCATCTGCTTCATAGAAACTTATATGAGAAACTGGCTTTTCATTATCAATTTTTTTTACACCGTTTAATGTAAAATAATTATTATTATCTATCCAATACATTGGTTTTTGTAATTTGTTATTATTTACAAAATCCCATCCATCAGATAACCAATACTCATGGTTTTTATATCCTCCATCATTAATAAATTCTTTCCACTCTCCATTAGTAACAAATGAATATATTTTAAATGGATCTAATTGTGTTTCTGATGCTGGTAATTCGTTATCGTAACAAAAAATATCCTCGTTATTTCCATATTTAAATTTTTTACTAGTTTCTAATGTCAATTCATTTTCTTCTTTAGCAGTTGGTTTATCATCGTTAGAATTATAAGTCGGCATCAATGGATTGTTGTAAAAAATATTTTTAATATCCATTAACATTAATTCTTGATGCTGTTGTTCGTGATTTGAACCTAGTTCAACTAAAAATGATGTCCTGTTATTTTTTGTCCTTTTTAAAAAATCAATAATATTTTCAGTTACATAGTGTCTATATTTTACAACATCTTTTAAGATGGGTCTATTTAGTGAACCTCTCTTATTTCGAGGATTGTACTCACCCACAGAATTATAATATGAATTAAATATGTAATTGTAATCTTTGTTAAAAGGTTTGTAACTATCATCTAATTCTGACAAGATGAATTTTTCGAAGAACCATGTGGTGTGACCAAGATGCCACTTAAGTGGGCTAACATTTTTGCTGGGCTGTATGACCATATCCTCAGCCTCTAAGTTCTCGCACAGAGATAGCGTTTGCTGTCTTGTTTTGGAGAAAAATTCTGTAATTTGAGATAATTTATTTTCCATGACTAAATTTAATTAAATTTTCTGATCATGACAATGGGTTACAATGTGTTCAACTGTTTAATATTTTTATAGACACGGAATATAAAATAATTAAGAATTTAGTTATGAATTTTTCTTTAGAAATAGGTCCTAAAACTGATTTAAGTACGTTGCCTAAGGTAAAAGATGTTTATGTTACAATGCTACCTGGAGGTGATTATAAAGAGACCGCTCAACAATCTGGAGAGTTAGTTAAAGAGGGATTTAATCCAGTTCCTCACTTCCCAGCAAGGTCAATAAATGATGAAAATCATCTAAAAGATTATGTTTCTAGATGTAAAGATTTGGGTGTTAAGCAGGTCTTGGTGATAGGTGGAAGTCGTGACCCGATCGGAAAATTTGATAGCTCATATCAAATGTTAGAGACAGGGTTTTTTGATGGCATCAAGATTGGAATTGCTGGACATCCCGAGGGGAGTCCTGATATATCCGACTCTGATTTAGAAAAAGCTATGATAGATAAAAAGCCTTATGCTGATTATATAGTTACACAATGGCTAATGGATACTCAGCCTATTATAGATTTTATCTCAAAACAAACAATACCAGTTCATGTTGGAATAACTGGGCCAATGAAAATATCTAGCTTAATTAAATTTGCTAATATTGTAGGGGCAAAAAATTCCATTAACTTTCTTAAATCTAATTTTAGTAAGGCGTTAGATTTATTGAAACCTAAAGACCCTAATGATTTAATTGGGAAAGTTAAATCGCATACTGATTATTTCCACATTTATACATTCGGCGGCTTGAAGGAAACTAACAAGTGGTTGAAGGAGAATAACTATGTCTAATGAATTTGACTATAGTAAACTAAGACATACAACATCAGTAGATCAGTCTGATAGAAAAGTACCATACAATTTAAGGCAAAGCGGACCTACTAAAGTTGAGATGCTAATATCAACAAGAGTAAGGAAATCTCCATACTGGCATTTATCTATGAAAGCAGGATGTTGGAGAGCAACTGTTTATAACAGAATTTATCATCCAAGAGGTTATGTTAAACCTGAAGATGGTGGTGCAATGGTTGAGTACGAAGCAATTAAAAACCATGTAACAATGTGGAATGTTGCAGTTGAAAGACAAATACAAGTTAAAGGACCAGATGCAGAAAAATTTGTTGATTATGTAATTACAAGAGATGCTACAAAAATTTCTCCAATGAGAGGAAGATATGTAATTTTGTGTAATTCTTATGGAGGAGTATTAAATGATCCTATTCTTTTAAGAATTTCTAAAGATGAATTTTGGTTTAGTTTATCAGATAGTGATATAGGATTATATCTGCAAGGAGTAAATGCAGATGAAAGGTTTAATGTTCAAATTAATGAAATAGATGCTTGTCCTGTACAAATTCAAGGTCCTAAAGCAAAAGCTTTGATGAAAGATCTTTGTGGAAGTGAAGTTGATATTGATAACATGCCTTTTTATGGATTGGCTTCTGCAAAAGTTGGTGGAAGAAGTTGTATAATTTCTCAAACAGGTTTTTCAGGCGAGTCTGGATTTGAAATATATTTAAGAGAAGCAACTTTATATGCCGAAGATATGTGGAATGCTGTTCTTGAAGCAGGTAAAAAACATAACTTAATGGTAATTGCTCCTGCACACCATAGAAGGATACAAGCTGGAATTCTTTCATGGGGACAAGATATGGATCATGAGCATAATCCATTTCAATGTAATCTTGGATATCAAGTTTCTTTATCTGGTAAAGGTGAATGGAACAAAAAAGCAGATTACATTGGTAAAAAAGCTCTCGAGAAAATGAAAGCTGATTTAAAAGCAGGTCATAAACCTTACAAACTTCAATTAGTTGGACTTGAATTAGGAGGAAAACCTATTGAAGAATATGCTCCAGATTTTTGGTTAATTTCAGAAAACGGCAGTGAGCCTGTAGGATTTATAACTTCTCCTTGGTATCACCCAGAAAAAGGGAAAAATATTGCCATGGGATACGTTCCATTTGATGGCACGCTAAATGCAAATGGTTTTCCAAAGGGTAAGGTTGGATCGAAATTTAAAGTCCACCTACCAGAAAAATATTCTGATAAACCTGGAGAACCGGTCGATGCAGTTGTAGTTGATGTTCCATTTACAGAATCTTACAACGCAAATACAAGAGAAGTAGTCAGTAAGTGATAAAAATTTTTTTAGGGGGAATTTAATTCCCCCTAAATATGACGAAAACCTTTTTCATAGTTGTTTGCATTATAATCGCTATTGCTCTAATAATATTCCCATTAATCGTTTCGTATAAGGCGCAAAAAAAAAAATAAAGATAATTAATGTTTGCTCAGTTTTTAGATATTGTTTTTAAATCGTTAAAGCTTGATAAAACTCTTTATAGAACTCCAAGATATTATGGAGAAGCTGGAATTTATTTTGCAATTCTAATTATGATTTTAGATGGGGTTGCGGGTGCTATTGCAGCTAACACGATTGTAAAAACATCAGTTGGTATATCTGGTTTAACAGCATTATTAACATGGCTGGTGTGGGCAATTTTTATATTTGTAATTGGCGTTAAAATTTTTCCTGATAAAGATAGAAAAATTCCATTTAAAAGAGTTCTTATAGCTGTTGGGTACGCTCACGCTCCAGGCCTGATAAGATTTTTTGCAGTTACACCAGAACTGGTTCTTTTAATTATTTTTCTTACTCAATTTTGGATTTTTGCTTCATTAATCATTGCAACACGACATATTTTAAATTTAAAATCAAATTTAAAAGCATTTGGAATTGTATTTTTGTCTTTTTTAATTATTTCTTTTTTGACAATTTCATTTGTAATGACAAAAATTAATTCATTACCTATAAGTACAAATATTTAAAGCGGAAATAAAGTTTTTGATGTTCTGCAGGAGTTACAAAGTTTATATCCTGTTAGTATTAAATTTTGAGTTACTGTTTCATCTTTTTTTTTACATTCATCACAAATATCATTTAATTCATTATTATCTGATTTGTCTAATTTATATTCAAAGTTATCAGTCATTATCTGTTAATCCTGCTCCTGCAGTTTTTTGTTTTAACTCATCTGTTTCTTCCACAAATGTGTTTTCTGATAATTTTGTTAATTCTTTCCAATCTTCTTCAGAAAAATTATTCTTATTTTCTAAGAATTGAATTTTAATTACATCAGCTTTTTCTACAATCTCACTACTTAAGTAATTTGAATAAATTGATTGATTAAAATTTAATAAAAATTCTTTTTGATCTATCTTTAAAAAAATTCTCTTTCCTGTTATTTCTGAAGATCTGCTGACAAACGGCAAAAATATCAATGGGTAAGCCATTTTTTCAATTTCTATATCATTTAGATCTTGGATAGAGATAGATTGATCAAAAAAACTTAATCCAAGTTTAATCGGACAGTAAAAGTTTTGAGGTCTGTTGCTTTTGTTAAAAGATTGGCAATTTTCAAACTTCTCATTATTAAAAATCTTAAAATATTGATTTATATGTTTTATTCCTGGTAAACCAAATAACTCAAGTTGTTTAATGTTCTTTCCTATTTCTTCGGCAACACCCCAAGAGAAACCTTTTGCTTTAGTTGAACGTTTAACAATTGTATCGATTTCACTATAACTTCTCATTAATTACTTTAGTTATATATCCAATATTGATTAAATGAATTAAGTTCATTTGGTAATGGTGCTCCTTGAAACATACAAATCCTTAACCATTTATCAGATCTTGGATCAAACTTTACTGCACCAAAAAAAGATAGTTTAAGTCTTAACATATCAATAGGAACTAATTTTGAGCCGATGGTGTTATCTTGAATTTCAGAATATGGATATTTCTCTGCTATAAACACTCTTCTTACAATATGTCTTAAATCATTGTTCCGTACTAGAAATTTACCAATTTTTAAGCTGTTTTTTAATGTAAAAATAGTTTCATAAAGTTTTTTTATATCTCTAGCAATAGCTGTAGGCTGCTCAAGTTCTGAACCATTATCTTCAAACCGATCTCCAATTCTAGGCTCTTCTTTATTTTTTGAAATGAACCAAAATTTTTTATTATTTTCATTTTTTGAAAAATCAATTTTTAAAATATCTGAATAATTTTTCTCAATTATTTCTCTTAGATCATTTATAGTTCTATCTATAGGTATATTAAAACTAATATCCTCGTCTGAACTCATTTGAGAAATTAAAGGATCAGTTATTTCATTATATGGCTCCATCATTATAGAAACCAAATACTCAATTCCTTCTTCAGATAAATTTTCCTCTGCCCAGTTATATAATTTATCAAATATATAAAAATTTGATTTATCAATATTATCTTTCAAATAATTAATTAAATTTTGTAAATCATTAATTAAATTGTTTATTTTTTTCTTTTGGTATTCGCTGTCAGTATTCCATGAAGTTACATTTTTTAAAGATTTTGTTAAACAGTTGTAAAAAATTTTAAACTCTTCATCTGATACTTTTTCTATTTCTCTTATTTTTTTTAAAGCTGTCTCTTTAGCTAGAATCCAATTATTTAACAATGAAGGGTGGTTAACAATAAATGGTGCCATTCCTAATCCAGTTGAATTTCCAATTCCTAAATTTCTACAAATATCCAAGTCTAATTCTACTGCGTCTTTAGGATTTTTATGTTTAGCTATATGATTGACTTGATCGAAAGTGAATTGTCTTACAAGGTAAACTAACATCATTTCCAATCTAAAAGGACCATTTATTTCATCTCTATTTTTAATTCTAAACCTGTCTGCTAATCCAAATTTTCCTGAGCCGTATACTGCAGTTGTTCTGTACAAATATCCAACTTTTGAAAGCTCATTAGTATTTGGCTGGATACCTTTTGATAAACACTCAACCACATAATTAAATGCTCTAACTGATCTATTTGCTCTTGAGAGAGTTAGTTCTTTATAAGAAAGTCTCCCTACTTCTTGTTTAGGGACATTTTGTGAAAGTCTATCAATATCAATTTTTGAAGGAATGCCATCATACAAAGCAAATGCAGCATCCCATTTGGTTGCTATTACTCTATCAGATCTTTCCTCATCTTTAAGCTCATTAGCAAAACAAACTAAAGAATATGTTTTTTTATCTTTTGAAAATGAATAAATAGCTACTCCATATCCCCTATCATTCAAGTCAAACAAATCTCTGTTATATTTCCAATCTTTGAACTCATTTAAAAATGATCTTAGAAAAGATAATTTAGATTGATGAAACGATCCAAGCCTAGAAAGTTTCATTACAATTTTAGGATCTCTTAGTGGAACTTGCATTAATTAATTCCTTTATAAAAATTAAACCAGTTATTGCCAAGTATCTTATTTATCTCTTCTTCCTGAAAACCTCTATTTTTTAGTTCTGTATTTAAGTTATTAAATCCTCTTGCGTCCAAAAACCAATCTGGTTGTTTTGGAAAACCAGGTTTATCTTTACTGCCTTCACCAAAATTTTTTGATTTTGACCAAGTTCCATTTCTCATCCACTCAACTACACTGTCTGGTTGGTTCAAACATAAGTCTGATCCTATTCCAACATTATCAATACCCATAATTTCAACTGTTCTTGCAACCATTTCACAAAAACTTTCTATTTTACAATTCGTTCCATCTTTTAAATGGTGAGCATACAATGACAATCCTAACATTCCTCCACTATCAGATAAAACTTTTAATAATTCTGTAGATTTATTTCTTTTTGCTTCAAACCAAAAAGTTGGATTTGCATGAGTGATCGCAATTGGTTTTTGACTAATTTCAATTGCATCAAGTGTACTTTTCTCTGCTGAATGAGACATGTCAACAACGATACCTACTCTATTCATTTCTTTAATAGCCTCTTTTCCAAAATTAGTAACTCCGCTATCATTTTTTTCATAACATCCAGTGGCTAATAATGATTGGTTGTTATAAGTTAATTGCATAAATCGACAACCTTGTGAGTGTACTTTTTCTATAAGACCTATGTCATCTTCAATTGGAGAACAATTTTGAAATCCAAAAAAAATTGCAGTTTTGTTTTCTTCTTTTGCTTTTGTAATATCATTGTAGTTATTGCCTAGAAATATAAGATCTTTATTTTCTTCAAAATGTTTATTCCACTCATGTATTCTTTGTTGTAATTCATCATAGTCTTCATGATAAACTAACGTTACGTGAACCGCATTTAATCCAGCTTTATTATTTATTTCAAAGATTTCTCTAGACCATTTACAATACTGAAGATTATCAATTCGATAATTCATATTTGGTATACACTATTATTATTATTATGATTGTCACTAACTTAAACTGTCCTTAGCTAAAAATTGCAATTTAAGGGAAATATCTGTAAATTGATATTGGTTTCATGAAATACAAAAAAAAATCACATAAAGTATCAATTGTAATGGGCAGTCAGTCTGATTACAAAACAATGAAAAATTGTGAAAAAGTTCTTAAGATTTTAAAAGTTAATTATGAGACAAATATCGTCTCTGCACACAGAACGCCTGATAGACTTTATGCCTATGCAAAGAAAGCAGAAAATAATAATATTTCTATTATTATTGCCGGGGCAGGAGGATCAGCACATTTACCTGGTATGATTGCTGCAATAACTAGAATTCCAGTCATAGGTGTTCCCATTGAAAGTAAAAAGTTAAAAGGTTTAGATAGTCTACTATCAATCGCTCAAATGCCAAAAGGAATTCCTGTTGGTACAGTTGCTATTGGAGAAGATGGTGCAATCAATGCTGGTTTATATGCTGCTTCAATTATAGCTACGTATGATAACAATGTAAAAAAAACACTTTTAAATTGGCGAAAAAAACAAACATCAAAAGTAAAAAAAAAACCAAAGTAATTAATGTCTAAACCTGATCTAGGAATAATAGGTGGAGGACAATTAGGAAGTCTATTAGCATCCGCAGCAAAAAAACTTAATATTAAAACGGTTATTTTATCAGATGATAAAGATGCACCCGCAATCAATTTTGCAGATGAATTTATTTATGGAGACTACCAAGACATAAATATTATCAATAACTTTTTAGAAAAAGTGGATCTTGTTACTTATGAGTTTGAAAATATCCCATATGATATATTAAAAAAAATTAATGAAACCAAATCTGTATTACCAAGCCCCGAAATAAATAAATTAATTCAAAATAGAATGACTGAAAAAGAGTTTTTAAATAAAAATAATATAACTACAACACAGTTTGTAAGCATAAAAGATTTAGATGATATAAAGATAAACGATAGATTAATGCCTGGTTTATTGAAAACTTGTACACTTGGTTATGATGGAAAGGGCCAATATAAAATAATTAATGCAAATGATTTAAATGAAGATTTTGATTTTTCAAAAGGCTACATCTTAGAAAAGATAGTAAATTTAAAAAAAGAAATTTCAGTAGTGGTTACAAGATTTGGTCATCAAAAATATGAAATTTATGATCCAATTGAAAATTATCATGAAGACCAGATTTTAAAACACTCCAAAATTCCTGCTGATATAAGTGATGAAATTAAAAATAAAGCATTGGACTGGGCAAAAACAGTGGCTGAAGAGCTTGATTATATTGGTACTATGTGCGTTGAATTCTTTATAGATAAAAATAATAATTTATATGCTAATGAAGTTGCACCAAGAGTACATAATTCTGGACACCTAACTATAAATTCACACAACATTAGCCAATTTGAAAATCATATAAGAGCTGTATGTGGACTTGAAAAATTAGAAACAAAAAAAATTTATAATGCAAAAATGCTTAATTTGATTGGTGAAGATATATTAGAATATAAAAATAAAAAATTTAAAGAAAATGAATTTTTTTATGATTATTTAAAAAAAGAAGTTAAAGCTAAAAGGAAAATGGGACATTTAACAACTATAGAAAAATAGTTTTAAGAAATTGTTTGGATCAAAGAAATATTATTGTTTGTGGGTTTGTTAACTTCCTTTGAAACTTCATGAAAGTTTAATTTTGTTTTTTTACACTCTTTCAGAAAACTCGATCCTGTTAATTCAAGATTTAAATATCTATTAACATCATTTTCATTGATTATAACAGGCTGTCTATGATGTATTTCTTTAATATTTTCATCTGCATCCTCAGTTATTAAACAAAATTGATCGTTGTCATAAATAGCCGCTAAATACATAAGCTTTTTATCCTCTCTTAAAAAATAATAAGGTGTTTTATTTTCTTTTTCTCTTTTCCACTCATAAAAACCATCTGCTACAGCTACACATCTATGTAGTCGAATTAATTTTTTGAAAGACACTTTTTCATCTATAGTTTCTAGTCTTGCATTTATTAAAGGTTTAAAATCTTTTTGCTTAGCCCAGCTAGGTACTACTCCCCACTTTAAATTTTCTAGAGTATTTCCATTATTATATTTTTTAATTACAGGTAATTTTTGAAATGGATGTGCATTATAATTTTCATTATCTTCAACTTGTATAGCTGACTTAACAAGTTTTTTTGTTTTTGTAACGGGGCTAGTTATTACGTATCTTCCACACATATTTAATTTTCTTGGTTTAATCTAAATTTAGATTATATGTTTTTCGAAACTATGAAATCAATAGAAAATAATTTTGATGATCCGCAAGTAAATGAGTTGCTAACTAAGCATTTTATTGAATTGAGATCAGTTTCTCCTGAGGGGAGTTCGCATGTATTAGATATACCTGGATTAAAGGATCCAAGTATAAAATTCTGGAGTTTGTGGGAAAATAATGAATTAATTGGTTGTGGAGCTTTAAAATTATTTGATGAAACGCATGGAGAATTTAAATCTATAAGAGTTTCAGATAAATTTAGAAATAAAAAATATGGTGGAAAAATAATTTCACATCTTATTGAAAAATCTAAACAAATAGGAATTACTAAACTAAGTGTCGAAACTGGTGCGGGTGATTTTTTTGCGCCCGCTAGAAAACTTTTTAAAAGTTTTGGTTTTAAAGAGTGTGGGCCTTTTGCGCACTATAAAGATGATCCTAATTCGTGCTATTATTCAGTAGACATTTGAGGAGATTAGTTTGGAAGCTGATAAATCAAGACCATTTGTATTATATGTTGCTGAAATCATTTATCGAAAGATATATGAAATCAAGATTAAAAATCCAAATTTAACTAATATTCAAGCTTTTGAAATATTTATTGCATCAGATGATTATAATGAAATTAGTTCAGGAAATTTTCATGATAAATGGTTTAAAGAACTTGAGAGCAATGACTACGTAGATAAATCTACAAAAAAAAAGATTAATCAAGAAACTATAAGACTTTTACAAATACAAAAAGATACTATGATTAAACAATTAATGAAAATCCCAAAATTATATTATGCAAAAAGTCACTTTCCTTTGGAATTATCTCAAAGAGCATTTGATCATTTGTGGAGAGTTTGTGAAAGTTATGAACTTTGGTGTAAAGAAACTAAACAAAATGGATTAATATTATTAAATTTAACAGAATAATTTATGAGTAATAAAATTTTGAGATTTATAGATAGTACTTTAATAGATTTAGGAAGACAGTTTAAGTGGACCTATCTACCACCATTGATGATTTATCTTGCTGCTGGTATTTCAGGACTAACAGGTATTGTTGGAACTTTTTTTGTTAAAGACTATCTAAACTTATCTGCTGCTTTTCTTGCTGGACTGGGTTTTTGGGCTGGAATTCCATGGGCATTGAAGATGCCTTTAGGTCATCTTGTTGATCTAATCTGGAATAAAAAAAATTACATGGTTTTTGTTGGAGCATCCTTAATCTCATTAAGTTTAATTATAATGTACGGTTTAATAATTCATACTGAATGGATGTCCTCAATTCTTTCAGTAGAAACATGGTTTGTGATCAGTGTTTTGCTTGCTCCGATTGGTTATGTTGTGCAAGATGTTGTAGCCGATGCTATGACTGTAGAAGCAGTTCCTTTAGTTGATGATAGTGGAAATAAATTTTCAAGAGATGAAATCAAACTTATGCATACAACAATGCAAACTCTTGGAAGATTTGCAATAATTGGTGGAACTGTTTTAGTTGCTTTAGCTAACGTTATCCTCTTTAAAGGAGTAGACGATCTTGAACAAGCAGATAAGATAAGTTTATACGGTTCAATTTATATATATGCTTTAATTATACCAATTGTATCCGTTCTTGGAATATTTCTCGCTTCATATTTAAAAAATCAAAAGAAAAGAAAACTTATTGAACAAGGTCTTGAGGGTGACCAAGATTATGCTCCATCAAAGAAAACTGAAGTAAACTGGTGGATATTAGGTGGAAGTTTAGTTTTTGTTATTTTCACTTTAGGTATTGGATCATTCAAAGTGCCATTTGCTCAAGAAATTGTTTTTGTAGGTTCAATGGCAATTATTCTATTTTTAATGAATAAATTAGTTAAAGAACTTCCTCAGGATTTAAGACTTACTGTTGTAGGGACAGCAATAATAATTTTTATTTTTAGAGCAATGCCAGGACCTGGTCCAGGTTTATCTTGGTTTGAAATTGATGTACTTGAATTCAATGAACAATTTTTTTCAGTGTTATCACTTATTGCTTCAGTTTTGACCCTTGTAGGGATTATCTTATTAAGACCATTTATGGCAAACAACTCAATAGCTAAAATAATAGTGATTTTATCCATTGCAGGTGCAATTTTATTTTTACCAAGTGTTGGTATGTATTATGGATTTCACAATTGGACATCATCAATTACTAATGGAGTTGTTGATGCCAAGTTTATTGCAATATTAAATACTGCACTTGAGTCACCTTTGGGACAAGTCTCAATGATACCTTTGCTTGCATGGATTGCTAAAAATGCTCCGTCGCACTTAAAAGCAACTTTCTTTGCAGTATTCGCATCTTTTACAAATCTTGCTTTATCAGCAAGTGCTTTAGGGACTAAATATTTAAATGAAATTTATGTTATTACTAGAGAAGTAAAAGATAAGGTAACAAACGCTATTCTTACCACTGCCGATTATTCAGATCTAGGTATTTTATTGATAACAGTAACACTAATAACTTTAATAATTCCAATTGTGTTTGTGGTTATAATTCAAAAGACTAAATTTAAAACTTCAGAATAATTTTTATTCAGCTTTATAGCCAAATTCTAAACAAGCATCAGTTATTGAATGATAAAGAGATTCTCCAAAACTTCTTAAAGCAAATATTCTTACTTTTCTTGGATTTGAACTAATAAAATCAATAGTTATTGTGATTGCATGAAAAGCAGAATTAGAACATTTTCCTTCATCAAGACCATCTAAATTTAACGGACAACCCTTTTTCAATACTTCATCTACCAAAGAACCTTCTAATTCAAGTATTGTTCTTGAATGAGATAGATCAGTTAATGCAAAATCATCATGACTTAGGTTTTCTAAAATAGATTTTTCTATTTCTTTATTCGTTGAAACGACCAACCAATTATCAGGTCCCATCCATAAAATTCTTGTATTTTTATTTGAAGAAACCAAAAGTGTCTCAGATAAATTTAAATTATCTATTTTTATTTTATCAATACTAATTGAAGATTTTTTATATTTAACAATTTGATAAATCAAAACATCCTTGATTTCTCTAATATTTATTAGCTCATCTTTACTATCGTGATTGCCAAACAATCCATGTTTATGAATATTTTCTAGTGCAGAAACATTTTTCATGATCTAACTCTTTTTCCTTCAGGGTCAACATAATGTGAAGATATAACTTCTACTTCAATTGATTTATTTTTTAATGGTGATACCGCAAAAAACTTTTTACCTATCATATTTTTTCCATCTTTCATTATTGCCAGAGAAAATGGATTATTATTTTCTACACTCCAACAAGAAGAAGAAACGTGACCAAGTTTAGGGTTTGGTAATTTTGCATTCTGATCTTGGACGATATGAGATCCTTCAGGAATACTAGACTTTCTATCAATTGGAATAAGTCCAACAATTTTTTGTCTGCTCTCAACATTAAATGCTTCTCTCCCTAAAGAATTTTTGCCAATAAAATCTTTTTTCTTTGAAACTAATCCATTTAATGAAACATCTGATGGGATTGTTCGACCATCTAATTCTGGCCCTGCAACGTGTCCCATTTCTATTCTTAATGTTGACAAAGCTTCAGTTCCATAAGGCTGATTTCCAAAATCTTTTCCTACTTCCATCATTTTCTCCCACATGAACATGCCATGATCTGATTTGACATTAATCTCATATGCAAGCTCACCAGAAAATGAAATTCTAAAAATTCTTGATGGAACACCAAAAAATTCTGCTTCTTTATAGCTCATAAAAGGCAAAGCTTCATTTGATACGTCTAAGTCCGGATATAATTTTGATAACATGTCTCTAGATTTAGGTCCAGCAATTGCAGCCCCTGCCCATTGCTCAGTTGTAGAGACAACATTTACATTTAATTCTGGCCAAACAATTTGAAGATAATATTCTAAGTGAGATAAAACATTTGCAGCTTGTGCAGTTGTTGTTGTCATATGATAATGATTTTCTGAAATTCTTGTTGTTGTTCCATCGTCCATGACAATTCCATCTTCTCTAAGCATCAATCCATATCTTGCTTTTCCAACAGGTAATTTCATCCAAGCATTTGTATAAACTCTATTTAAAAATTCTGCTGCGTCTGGACCTTTAATATCAATTTTTCCTAATGTAGTTACATCGCATATACCAACATTCTCTCTAACATTTTTTGCCTCTCTCTTTGAAGCTTCAAATAAAGTTTCACTTCCTAGCTTATAATATCGAGGTCTTTTCCAAGCACCTGCATCAACAAATACAGCATTATTTTTCTCATGCCATTCATGCATTGGGGTTTTTCTAGTCGGCATATATTCCATACCTACTTCACGACCAACTATTGTCCCGATTGTAATTGGTGTGAAAGGTGGTCTAAATGTTGTGTGTCCCACTTCAGGAACTATTTTATTTTCTATATTAGATACCAGCTGAAGGCCATTTAAATTACTTGTACGGCCTTGATCTGTTGCCATTCCAAGAGTTGTGTATCTTTTGACATGCTCTATTGATCTGTAGCCTTCTCTTAGTGCGATTTCTATATCAGAAACAGATACATCATTTTGAAAATCAACAAATCTTTTTGGATTTTCATTCTTAGGTAACGGCATACACCAAAATTTATCATGAGCTCCGTATTTCTTTTCATTTACATTTGGAATTGAGATTTCTGTTTTAGTCTCTGTAATTTTTGCGGAAAGATTTGAACCATTTTCAAAACCATGTTTTAAACTTTCTTCTAATGTGAATGATCCATTTGCTGCGCCAACTGAGGTCTCATGTTGTTTTTTCTTATCTGGAATAAATGCATCAATTTTTTCTTCATACTTAAGTTTATTTCCTGACTGTGATGCTAAATGTACAGATGGTGTCCAAAATCCAGACACACAAATACAATCACAATCTACAGTTTCTATTTTCTCAAAAGAATTTTTATCTTTATTCAGTTTGCCAATTTTTGCAGATTTAACTTTTTTGTAACCATTAGCAACAATAACACCGTGAGAAAATCTTATATCAATTCCCTTTGATTTAGCTTCATCAATTAATTCTGATGAATGTTCTTCTCTTGTATCTAATATAATTGGTTCAACATTATTTTTTTTGAACTCTAAAGCTGTTTCATATGCACTATCGTTATTTGTGAATATTAAAGGTTTCTTTCCAACCAATACTCCATAGACTTTCATATATTCTTTTGCAGCTGCTGATAAAAAAATTCCTGGAGTATCATTGTTGCCGAACACAATTGGTCTTTCAATTGAACCAGTTGATAAAATTGTTTCTTTGGCTCTAATATACCAAAGTCTTTGTCTTGGGGTGAATTTTGATTTTTTCTCTAAATGATCACTAACTCTCTCAAACATTACCAGCATGTTATGATCATAATAACCAAAAACTTGAGATCTATTTTTTACAGTGACATTGGGCATAGATTTTAATTCAGTAATTATTTTTTCTGCCCAATCTTTTCCTGATAAATTATCGATGCTTACGTCATCAGTTAAAAGTGTTCCTCCAAATCTTGGTTTATCCTCAGCTAAAATTACTTTTGCTCCATTTTTTGCAGCAGCATAAGCACTTGCTAATCCAGAGGGTCCGGATCCAGTAACTAACAAATCGCAATACTCAAATTTATGTTCATATCTTTCTTTATCTTTTTCTATCGAAGCAACCCCTAATCCTGCGGCCTTTCTAATGAAAGGTTCGTAAATTTTGTACCAGAAACTTTTAGGCCACATAAATGTTTTGTAATAAAACCCAGCAGGGAAAAACATTTTTAAAAAATTATTAATTGCACCAACATCAAAATTTACTGATGGCCAACAGTTTTGGCTCGTTGCAGACAAACCTTCAACGAGTTCCATTTCTGTTGCATTAACATTAGGTTCTGAATGACCATTGAATTCAACTTGAAGCTTTGCGTTTGGCTCCTCTACTCCTGCGCCAAAAAATCCTCTGGGTCTATGATACTTAAAACTTCTACCAACTAAGTGTATTCCATTTGCAATCAAAGCAGATGCAATTGTATCACCTTCATATCCAAATAATTTTTTACCATTAAAAGTAAAAGATATTTTTTTGTTTCGATTAATTAATCCCTCTTTATTTAATCTAAATGGTTGGCTCATCTTATTTCTTCTGTAACTTTTGCTGTTTGAAAAATTTCATGTGTAGCGGTGTCTCTTTGCACCTTAATCCATTGTCTACATCCAGCTATATGTTGCCATAACTCTATATGTTTCCCTCTTGGACTTTTTCTCATATAAACAAAATTATCCCAATCTTCACTTGATACTTCTTCATTTATATTAGGTCTTTTTACAGTTGCATCACCTCCATATGAAAATTCTTTTTGTGCTCTTAAACCGCAATAAGGACATTTGATGTATAACATTTTTTAACCAATCCAAGTTTTAGTTCCTAAACCTTTTTCATCTAAAAGATGGCCTGTAGAAAATCTATTTAATCTTAATTCTGAATTTAATTCATGAACTTGATCTTTTGCAATTGTATGAGCAAATGTCCAACCTGAGACAGGAGTTGATTTAAAACCTCCATAACACCATCCACAATTTAAATATAAACCTTCAATATGAGTTTTATCAATTATTGGAGAACCATCCATAGACATATCCATGATTCCTCCCCATGTCCTTAACATTTTTAATCTACTTAAAAATGGAAACAAAGCTAAGCCACCTGTCAATACATGTTGTATAGTTGGCAAGTTACCTCTTTGAGCATAACTATTATATCCATCAAGATCACCTCCCATTACCATCTCACCTTTGTCTGATTGACTTATATAAAAGTGGCCTGCACCAAAAGTTACTACTCCGTCTAATAATGGTTTTACAGGTTCTGAAACACAAGCTTGCAGCACATGAGTTTCTATTGGCAGTGTCATATTTAATTTTTCAGCTAAAATATTTGTGCTACCCGCAACACATAATCCAACTTTTTTTGCTTTAATATCTCCTCTTGAAGTTCTAATTCCTTTTATCTTTCCGTTAACAACATCAAAACCAGTGACCTCACAATGTTGTATTATATCTACTCCCATATCATCTGCTTGACGTGCATAACCCCAAGCAACAGCGTCATGTCTTGCGGTACCAGCGCTTGGTTGCATTAAGCCTCCAAAAATTGGGAAACGTACTTCATCACTAAAGTCAGCCATTGGAATTAATTTTTTAACTTCATCTCTATCCAATAACTTTGCATCTATTCCATTTAATCTCATAGAGTTTCCTCTACGAGCATATGCATTCATTTGAGCATCAGAGTGGGCTAAGTTTATTATTCCCCTTGGAGAAAACATCACATTAAAGTTCAGTTCTTGACTTAAGTTTCTCCATAAATCCATTCCAAATTCATTAAATCTTGCATTAGCATCGTACATAAAATTTGATCTTATGATCGTTGTATTTCGACCAACATTTCCACCACCAATCCAGCCTTTCTCAATGATAGCTACATTTCTAATATTATGTTCTTTTGCTAAATAATATGCAGTAGCAAGACCGTGTCCTCCACCTCCGATGATGACTACATCATATTCACTTTTTGGAGTTGGATCTTTCCAAGCAACTTCCCAATTTTGGTGATTGGAGAAAGCGTTTTTGATTAGACTAAATACTGAATATTTCTGCATCCGTAAGTTTTATAAAATTAAATATAAGTTTTTGCTAATTTTTTTTATATATATTTTTTAGATGTTTAAATACGTGACAAAAAAGGATAGTAATTCTGCTCATTAATAAGTAATTAGTTTTATGTCAAAATCAGATATCCAAATTGCACGAGAAGCAAAAATGAAACCCATAAATGAGATTTTGGGTAAAATTAATGTTCCAGACGAACCAAGTGCTTTTAGCCCTATGGGACGTCATATTGCTAAAATAAATTTAGAATATTTAGATAGTTTAAAAGATAAAAAAAATGGAAAATTAATTTTAGTTACTGCTATTACACCAACTCCTGCAGGTGAGGGAAAAACCACTACATCAGTTGGTTTAAATGATGGATTAAATAAAATTGGTAAAAATTCTATAGTGTGTTTACGTGAACCTAGTTTAGGTCCTTCGTTTGGAATGAAAGGCGGAGCAGCAGGTGGAGGATATGCTCAAGTTGTTCCAATGGAACAAATCAATTTACATTTTACGGGAGACTTCCATGCAATTACATCTGCTCATAATTTACTCTCAGCGTTAATTGATAATCATATTTATTGGGGCAATAAATTAAACATAGATGTAAGAAGAGTAGTTTGGAGAAGAGTTATGGATATGAATGATAGATCTTTAAGATCTATCAATATTAATTTAGGTGGAGTTGCCAATGGTTTTCCAAGAGAAGATGGTTTTGATATTACAGTAGCATCAGAGATAATGGCAATCTTTTGCTTGGCTAATGATCTTGAAGATTTGGAAAAGAGAATAGGTAATATTACAGTTGCTTATACTAGAGATAGGAAGCCAATTTTTGCAAAAGATTTAAATGCTCATGGACCAATGACTGTTTTGTTAAAAGAAGCAATTAGACCTAATATAACTCAAACTTTAGAAAATAACCCTGCCATTATTCATGGTGGTCCTTTTGCGAATATTGCTCATGGATGTAACTCTGTGATAGCAACTAAAGCAGGTTTAAAACTAGCTGATTATGTTGTTACTGAAGCTGGATTTGGAGCAGACCTAGGAGCAGAAAAATTTCTAGATATTAAATGTAGAAAATCAAATTTAAAACCTGAGTGTGTAGTTATTGTTGCAACAATTAGAGCATTAAAAATGCACGGTGGTGTAGCTAAAGATGATTTAAAAAATGAAAATGTAGACGCTTTAAAAAAAGGTTTAGTAAATTTAGAAAGACACATTGAAAACGTAAAAAAATTTGGTTTACCGGTAGCGGTTGCTGTTAATCATTTTGTTGCTGATACTGATAATGAGGTAAAAGAGTTAATAAATGCTTGTGATAATATGGGAGTTAAAGCCACTTTATGCACTCATTGGTCAAATGGTGGTGAAGGAACAAAAGAACTTGCCACACATGTTGTAGATTTAATTGATCAAAAAAAAGCAAATTTTAAATTTTTATATGATGAAAAAACACCTTTACTTAAGAAAGTTGAAACTGTTGCAAAAGAAATTTATCGAGCAAACGAAGTTGTTGCTGACAGCAAAATAAAAGATCAATTAAAATCTTTTGAAGAAGCGGGTTATGGAAATTTACCGATATGTGTAGCTAAAACACAATATAGTTTTTCTACTGATCCAAATGCAAAAGGTGCTCCAACAGGTCACTCGTTACCAATTAGAGAAGTAAGATTATCTTCAGGTGCAGAATTTATTGTTGTTATATGTGGAGCCATCATGACAATGCCTGGACTACCAAGGGTTCCTGCAGCAGACTCTATTAAGCTTAATGAAAAAGGTGAAATAGAAGGGTTATTCTAATTTAAATTATTTAGCCAATTTTCTAATTCTCTCATCCTTGCATCTTTATTTGAAATTTTATTTTCATCTTCTATAATTTTTACATGAGAATCTATTTCCGTTTGGTCAATGAAGGCTTTTTTTTCTAACAGACGATCTCTCCTAAAATGAATTAAGCTTATCATTTTGGCATACGTTATCTCTGGGTGATATTGAATTCCCCATACATTGGTTTGACCTACATTAAAATTTATACCCATGACTTTATTTATTGGGTTTGAAGAAAGTAAAGTAGAGCCCTCGGGTAATTTTACAACTTCATCAAAATTAAACGCAGGAGTATTAAATTTTTTATTTTTATTTTTATAAAGTGGATGTTTAAGTCCATTTTCATTTATTTCTATATCATGAGCTATTCCCCTGTGAGCTCCATTAGGGCATTTCTTTACTTCACCACCAGCAACGGTCACAGCAACTTGCATTCCCCAACATATTGCGAATATATTTTTTATATTCTTTTGACATTCCCTCATAAAATTTATTTGTCTTCTTATTTCTGGAGTGTCATTGTAAATATTTAAACTACTACCACCCCATATCATTCCATGATATTTAGTTAAATCTTTAGCTACTTCGTTAATGTTTTCATCCGAGGAAGGATTAACAACATCAATTTCTAATTGATCTGTAAAATAACTAATACTATCTTTTAAACTTTCAGTATGTGTTTTAATTCCACCATCTGTAAAGCTTTGATTTTCTTCTCTAAGGTTACCTTCAACTATAAGAATTCTTTTCATTAAAATAATTTACCCGAAATACTGTGTTCATAAAGTGCTTTCATGTCATCCTTACTCATTGTCCTTGGATTGGTAGAAGTTGAAGGATCTTCTAATGCCATAACTGATAGCTGCTCTAAATTTATTTTATTTACATCAACAATTTCTGATAATTTATGTGGTATATTTAATTCTTTTCTTAGTTCTAAAATCCAGTGTAAAAAACTGTCAAAACTTTTATCGAGTTCGAGATAATCACATATAGAAATTATCCTTTTTTCAATCATTTCTTTGTTAAAAGTTAATACATAAGGCATAAAGATTGCATTTGATAAACCGTGGTGAACATTAAATTGCGCATTAATAGGGTGGCTTAAAGAATGAATAGCACCAAGCCCTTTTTGAAAAGCGGTAGAACCCATACTAGCTGAAGCTAATAATTCTGCTCTAGCATTTAAATCTTTACCGTTCTTTACTGCTTTAATTAATGAATTTTTAATTAATTTCATTCCTTCAATCGCAATTCCATCAGCCATCGGGTGGAAGCCTGGTGCACAAAAAGCTTCTAAATTGTGTGCCAAAGCATCCATACCTGTAGCCGCAGTCAATCTTGGAGAAAGATCTAAAGTTAAATTAGGATCTAAAATTACTATTGAAGGTAAAAATTTCGGGTGGAAAATAATTTTTTTTATACCTGTTTGTTTATTGATTATGGCTGATGCTCTGCCAGTTTCTGATCCTGTTCCTGCTGTAGTGGGTACAGCAATGATAGGTGCAATGTTAGTTTCATCTGCTCTTTTCCAATAATCACCAATATCTTCAAAATCCCATATTGGTCTAGACTGTCCTGACATAAAAGCAATGGCTTTACCTACATCAAGACCACTACCACCACCAAATGCAATAACTCCATCACAACCTAATTTTTTAAACTGTCCTACTCCCTCCTCTACATTCTCACCAACTGGATTTCCTGAAAAATTTGAAAAAACCTGAAGATGATTATAGATTTTTTTTAAATCTACAATTATATCTTGAACCATTTTTAGATTAATTAAATCCTTGTCTGTGACAAATAATGGTTTATCAATTTTAAGATTTTTACAAGCTAAGCCTAAATCTTGAATTCTGTTCTCCCCAACCCAAATTGTAGTAGGATAATTCCAATTAATTTTCATTTTTTTGCATCACTAGATCTAAGTATAAAGCAGCACTCCAAGAAAAATTGTTTGCCCCCATAACCGAACCATCATTACAGTTGTAGTATTCATGAAAACCTTTATTTTCAATTAAAGATATTGTTTCATTTTTAATTTTAATTGAATACTCTTTGTCTTTGTTTTTTATCCCTTCATAAATTAACCAGTTACAATTTATCCAAACTGGACCTCGCCAATATCTTTTTTCTTCAAAAGTTTGATGATCAGATTTTACCGTAGAAAAAATATATTCCTTATTTAAATTATGATTTTTTAAATTATTTATTATTCTTTTATTTAATTTATCGTTTTTTAA
>CABYFB010000006.1 GCA_902518165.1 uncultured Pelagibacteraceae bacterium | reverse complement strand
TTTGCTTCAGCAATCTTTTGTTCATTCTCTCTTCTTTTTTTTGCAAATAATTTTTTCTCATAACTTAAAAAATAATTAATTGTTTTATCTTTGGAGAATTTTATTGATAAAGCATTAAGGTCTTTCGATATTCTCCACGTTGTTTTTTTTCCATCCATGAATACTCTAAGTTGACCGGTTTTACTCCATCTCCATCCATCAGTTGACTTTGTTTCTCCTAAAGAATCGTAACGAGTATATCCATTTACTTCAAATACAAATCTTCTTGATGCCCCTCTAAATCCATCAACAGAAATTGATATTTCATTATTAAGTAATAGATCTTCTACTGCATTTTTTTTTAAACTATTTCCTACTGTAGGTTTAATAACTTTTAAAATACCAGTGTAAGTACAACTTAAAAATGCTTTCTCATTTTTATGATCTATAACTTTTTCACCGTTATTATTAGTTGTAATTATTATATTCTCTCTACCAAGAGAATCTCTTCCTGTTTCTTTTATGCATTTATTAATTATTCTTTGAGCAACATCTCTGTTGTTTACTTTATATTTAGTAAAAATAGCCACATACTCTTTTTCTAAAATTTTAGCATTACTATTTAGGGGAAATAATATTAGTAAGAAAAAAATTGTAGAAATGAATTTAAGCATAGTTATTTAATTTAAAAGAATACTGAAGAAAAAAATAAAATACTATAATTTAAATCTCAATTTTTGGTTGAAAATAAAAGTTTATTTCTCTTTTTTTGTAAAAGGTAACCACTTTTCAAATGCTGATTTACTAGGTCCATCATATGGAATTGAGTAAGAGTTTGTTCTTGTCAATACTTCAATTCCTTTAGAGAAAACAAAAATAAAAACTATAACAAAAACAATTGTCATGATTTTAAATGGATCAAAGTTTTTTGTCTTAAAAACACTAACAGCTTTTGCTTCAGCTCTATGAAATTGTTTAAACGTATAATAAACAGCAAATATTAAACCTATATGAGCAACATAGGTCCCCGCCCAACCAAATGCAAAAGTAGCATATGAAAATACGTATAAACTAAATACTGTTGTCCATATAAAACTCAAAACTAATAATATTTGTAGTCTCACAGTTTTGGGAAGTGCTCTTAAATCATTTTTACTATCGTCAAATAGTATATTTGCTGATTCTTTCATCCAATTTTTTATAGACATAATTTATACTTACAATTTTTATTCAATATTAACAATCGACTAATTGTCCACCAAAAATATTTTACTTCGTAATTTTATCCACAATATAAATTCCTAAAGCTACAGCAGGACCTATCCCAAATGCAAATATTATAGTACCCAAACCAACAGTTCCTCCCAAATACCATCCAGATATAACAGCTGAAATTTCTAAAGTAGCTCGAATTAAAGCAATAGGAAGTTGTGTTTTTTTTGTTAGACCTGTCATCAATCCATCTCTAGGACCAGGACCTAAATTTGCAATTAAGTATATGCCGCTTCCTAAACCGACAAGTAAAACAGAAAATACAGCAAGAATATATTTTGAAAAAGTAGCTAAAGGAGGATCAAAAAGAAAAAGCGTCAAATCAATTATGGCTGCTATAATTAAAATATTTAAAATTGTACCAATTCCTGGTTTTTGTTTTAGTGGAAACCAAAACCCTAAAACAACAATACTTATTATTAATGTAGATAAACCAATCGAAATATTTAATCTGTTTGATAACCCTTCTGCAAGAACAGACCATGGAGAATTACCGGTAGTAGAAACTAATAAAAGGCCCTCACCCAACCCAAACAAAGACAAACCAATACATAAAAGTAAAAAAGTTGTAAATTTAGGTTTTAAATTTAAAGGTTTTTCTGAGCTCCAGGATTTTGAGGGAATATTTTTAATGGTTAAAAACATAATTCTTTAGACTATTTATCTTTTAAACATAAAAATTCTATATAAAGTTCTGACAAGTTAGTTAAAATAATATGAAATAATGAGAAAATTCTTAGTAATATTATTAGTTTTATCTCCTCTTTTTTTGCAAGCACATACTGATCACTATAAAAATTATTCAAACATAGAAATGGAGATATTTAAAGATGATGAAAAAATTGGAGAAAGTATTTTCACGTTTAAAAAAGAAGAAAATAAATTTATTGTAAAAAATACAACCAATTTTGAAGTGAAATTATTGGGTGTTACAGTATTCTCAATAAATAGTAGAGGTATTGAAGAATATATTGGAGACCAATTAATTTCATTTAACTCAGAAACATTTCAAAACAATAAGAGAAAATATGTAAATTTAATTTTTGATGAAAAAAAAGAGAAGTTTATAATTGATGGATCATCATATAAGGGTGAGGCGGATAGAGAAAATATAATCGGTCATTGGTGGAATCATAGAATTTTGCAAACTGAAACACAAATAAGTCCATTATCTGGAAGTGTAAAAAAACAAAACATAGAATTTTTAGGAAAAGGAAAAATTAAACTTTATAATAAAGAATATGATGTAGAACATTTTAGACTTTTTTCTACCAACCCAAATCTATCTGATGATAAAAAATTAAATTTTGAAATATGGTACGATAAAAAAAAAGCATTGATTATAAAAGTGGCTTATAAAAGAATGGGTCTATGGGAATATAGACTAAAAAAAATTCAATAATTATTTTCCCGCTACTGTCATTTGATTAATCAACAAAGTAGGAGCATTTGTTGAGTACTTCATCTCTAAATCATTTGCTAAAGTAATATTCTTAAACATTTCCTTAAAATTTCCAGCTATAGTTATTTCACTTACTGGGTAAGTTAATTCTCCATCCTCAACCATAAATCCTGAAGCTCCAACTGAATAATCTCCTGTAATAATATTGCCTCCATGGCCTATAGTCTCTGTTATGTATAGAAACTTTTTTTCTGAATTTAGCAAATCCTTAAAACTTAAGGTACCGTTTTCAAAATATAAGTTTGTTGTTCCTCCAGACCTACCATTAGATTTTAAATTTAACTTTTTACCATAATAAGTATCAATTAAATAATTTTTTAAAATACCATTCTCAACTAGTTTCAAAGAATTGGTTTCAACCCCTTCGCTATCAAAGTTTTGGGAACCTAATCCTTTTTCAATTTTTGGATCATCAATGATATTAATTGAATTTGGAAAAACTTCAGAATTGATTTGATCTTTTAAAAAAGAAGTTCCTCTTGCAATAGCACTCGCACTAATTGCACTTGCTAGTGTGCTTAGTATTCCTTTGGAAATTCTTTTATCAAATATAACGCCAATTCTTTCACTCTTGATTTTTTTTGGACCTAACTTTTTTATTGCTTTGTCGGCAGCTATTTTTCCAATTTCTTCTGGTCCCATCATATCTTTCAAGAATCTTGTGCTACCAAACTCATAATCTCTTTCCATTGCACCATTAATTCTTGATACAGCTACACACGAAGATGAAAAATTTGAGGTTTTGTATCCACCTAAAAAACCATTGCTGTTTGCGAGTATAAAATTATTTTTATTTTCGGTAAAACCAGCTTCAGTATTAACTATTTTTTCGTCCGTTGATGCTGTCTCTTCAACTTTTTTTAAAAATTCAATCTTTTTATCATTTGGATAATGTGTTTCATCATAGAGATTAAGGTCTCTTATCTCTTTAGACATTAAATCTTTATCTGGTAACGAATTATTTTCATCTGATGGAGTAATTTTTGTAGCATCAATACAACGTTGTATTAGTTTTTCTAAGTTTGATTTAGATAAATCTGATGAATTAATGCTTGATTTTTTTTTCTCTATATAAGTAGTTAAATTGACAGCAAAACTATCTGCTCTATTTGACTCGTCTAACTTTTTGTTTCTAAAACTAACATTTTCTGAGACAGAGTGAATTACTTTTACACCCACATCTGTTGCTCCTAGTTTTTTAGCGTTTTCAATACAATAAGACGCTATATCTTTTAAAAATTCCTGATCCCTTATCATTTAGATTAAAGTTTTGTTCCACCAACAGTCATCTTATTTATAAGAATTGATGGCTGAGCTACTCCTACTGGAACACCTTGTCCAGCTTTACCACATGTCCCAATACCTGGATCTAATTTCATATCATTACCAACTAATGAAACTTCTTTTAAAATTGACGGTCCATCTCCAATTAATGTAGCACCTTTGATTGGTGATCCTATTTTGCCATTATTGATTTCATATGCTTCCGTACAGTTAAAAACAAATTTTCCTGAAGTTATGTCTACTTGTCCTCCCCCAAAACTTACAGCGAAAATACCTTTATCAACTGAACTTATCATTTCATCTTGTGAATATTTACCTGACAACATCATTGTGTTTCTCATTCTTGGTAAAACCACATGTTTATAACTTTCTCTTCTTCCGCTACCTGTTGACTTAGTTCCCATTAAACGAGCGTTCAGACGGTCTTGCATATAGTTTTTTAAAATTCCATTTTCTATTAAAACTGTATTTTCAGTAGGCGTTCCTTCATCATCTATTGTTAAACTTCCTCTTCTTTGATGTAATGTGCCATCATCTACAATTGTAACTCCTTCACTTGCTACTTGCTGCCCCATTAAATTATGAAAAGCTGAAGTTTTTTTTCTATTGAAATCTCCTTCAAGACCATGTCCGATTGCTTCGTGAATTAAAATTGCTGGCCATCCAGGACCTAAAACAACTTTCATTTCTCCTGCTGGCGCTGGTTTGCTTTCTAAATTGACATTTGCGATTCTAAAAGCTTCATCACAAACATCTTTCCAGCTTCCATCTTTTAGATAATCATCATAACTTTGTCTTCCTCCAACTCCATAAACACCTGTTTCTTTTTTTCCATCTTTTTCTAAAACAACGGAAACGTTGAATCTGACTAATGGTCTATCATCTTTCAAAATTTGATTATCAGACCTAATAATTTCTATTGATTTATGTTCACCTAAAAAATTTGCAGTTACTTGATTTACAATTGAGCCTTTTGATCTTAAATAGTTATTAACACTTTTCAGCAAATCTATCTTTGAATCGAAAGTCTTGCTTTCAATAGGATTAATATTTTCGTAATATTTGCTGTTAGTTTTAGGAATTTCATGGTTGTAGGTTCCTTTTTTTGACTTTAACGTATCTTTTAAATTATCGCTTGATTTTCTTAGTGACTCTTTTGAAATATCATTAGAATGAGAGTATGCAACAACTTCGCCTGTAACAGCTCTGAAACCATATCCTTGATCAGAATTATAAGTTGAACTCTTTATTTTATTATCATCTAAAACAATAGACTCAGATTTATGATTTTCTAAATATAATTCTCCGTCATCACAATTTTTTAAGGTTTCAGTAACAATTGCTTCAGCTTGTGATGTATCTATATCTGTTTCTTTGAAGAAATTTGACATTCGAAGAATGTAGTAGTGATTATTAATATATCAACTGCTTATTTGGCACATTTGTAAAAATAAAATATTCAAATATAGTTTAATTATGAAGGTTTTTTTTAACAATTCATGCAAAATCTGCAGAGCAGAAATTAATATTTATAAAAAAGAAAACATAGAAAATTTGAATTGGATAGACATAACTAAAAATAAAAATGCTGAATTAGAAACAAAAAAAACTGATAAAGAGCTTCTAAGAAGACTTCATGTAGAACAAGATGGAAAAATCTATGTTGGTATTGATGCTTTTTTACTTATTTGGAAAAGTATTCCAAAATACAAGTTTCTTTATAAATTTTTTAAACTCCCTGTCATTTACCAGTTATTTTATGTTGGATATGAAATTGTAGCGTTCTTTTTGTATTTAAAAAATAAACACCAACTAAACTAATGTTGAATAGCGTATAAAATCTGGGTTATAAAAGATAAAAATATAAAAAAAGAGAAAAATAAAATAAAATACATAACTGTAACTGCTCTATTTCTCTTTCTTCTTAAAATAACAAATTTTTTATCATCAAGAAAAGAAATGTCTCTATCACCTGGCACTGGATAATCATAACTCCATCTCCATAAAGATGAACCAAATCTTTTATCTAGCTTATTGTAATAATTTACCCAAGCCAATGACCACATAAACATTAAAAATAAAAATGTTAAAGCTAAAAAAGTTGAGAACATAAATATATTAAATTATATTAAATTTTTTTTATATGTCTATCTGGGGAAGTTTAATTGGTGGGATGATCGGTTTTTCTTTAGGAGGACCGTTTGGGATGCTATTAGGTTCCTTAATTGGTGGAAAAGTATCAAGATCAAGATCGTCATTTAAATCTTTTGCGCAACCTCAACAAGTTTTTGCATTAGCTCTTATAGTTTTATCAGCTAAACTGAGTAAAGCAGACGGTCAGGTTAGTAGAGAGGAACTAATAGCGGTAAAAGATAAACTCAAAATACCAGAACATGAATTAGATCAAGTTGGAAAAATTTTTAATAAAGCTAAAGAAGAAAGCACTGGTTACGAACCATATGCAAAACAAATAGCTCAGATATATCAGGGAAATATAAATGTGTTGGAAGAAGTCATTAATATATTATTTTATATTGCAGAAGCTGATGGAAATATAAGTGATCAAGAATTTAGGATGATACAACATGTTTCTCAACTATTTGGTCTTAGTGATGCCCAGTTCAATGGAATAGTTGAGGGTAGGAAATCATCAGATAAACTCAATCCATATGTGGTATTAGAGAGCAAACCTGATGATAATCTTGCAGATATTAGAAAAAGATATTTAAAATTAAGTAAAGAACATCATCCTGACTTACTTCTAAGTAAAGGAGTTCCTCAAGAAGTTATTGAAGAAAGTAAAAAGAAAATGAGAGCTATTAATTCAGCCTGGGATCAAATCCAAAAGCTAAAGAGTAATTAAAATTGCTCAGATTCTGTTGAGCCTTCCATTGCTGTTGTGGAGCTCTTTCCAGAACTTATTGTATTGGAAACTGCATCAAAATAAGAAGTTCCAACTTCTCGTTGATGTTTAACGCTGGTATATCCATCTTTTTCTCTAGCAAATTCATTTTGTTGTATTCTAGAGTAAGCAGTCATACCTTCTTTTTTATATTTCTCTGCAAGCTCGAAAATAGCGATGTTTTGCGTATGGAAACCTGCTAAAGTTATAAATTGAAATTTATACCCCATCATCCCAATTTTAGTTTGAAATGTTGCAATGTCATCATCAGATAAATGTTTCTTCCAATTAAATGATGGAGAACAATTATAAGCTAACATCTTGCCAGGAAATTTTGCATGTATTGCATCAGCAAATTTTTTTGCTTCTTCTAAATTGGGTGTTGCAGTTTCACACCATATTAAATCCGCGTAAGGTGCATAAGCTAAACCTCTTGAGATTGCTTGATCAATACCATCTTTTACATAATAAAAACCTTCAGGTGATCTTTCTCCTGTTAAAAACGGTTTGTCATTTTCATCAAAATCGTTTGTTATTAGTTTCGCAGCGTTGGCATCTGTTCTTGCAAGAATAATGAGAGGAACGTCGGCAATATCAGCTGCCAATCTTGCTGCTTTTAGATTTCGGACCATGGTTCCAGTAGGAACAAGTACCTTACCACCCATATGTCCACATTTTTTTTCACTAGCTAGTTGGTCTTCAAAATGAACTCCAGCTGCGCCAGCTTTTATAAATTTTTTTGTTAACTCAAATACATTTAACGGTCCACCAAATCCTGCCTCGCCATCTGCAATAATTGGCAACATGTAGTCGGTTCTTTCGCTGCTATTCATATCTCCATCTGCTATTTCCATATGCTGAATTTGATCGGCTCTAATTAAAGAATTATTCATAGACTCAACTAATTTAGGTGCACTGTCGTAAGGATATAAAGATTGATCAGGATACATTTCACCAGCACTGTTTGCGTCTGCTGCAACTTGCCAACCACTTAAATAAATCGCTTTTAAACCTGCTTTTGCATGTTGAACGGCTTGGTTTCCCGACAAAGATCCAAGTGTGTTTACATATGGCTCTGTATTTAACAATCTCCAGAGTTTTTGAGATTGCTGTTTACACATTGAATACTCAATTTTAATGGATCCTCTTAACCTTTCTACTTCTTCTGGCTTATAATCTCTTTGTATTCCTGCAAATCTTTTCAACTCGTACGAGATTTTCTCGGCTGACATTATTCCCCCTTTAAAAAAACTAATTCTTTTTACTTTTCGTTATATTCTTCTGTAAACTCATTCATTCCACTTGATCCCCAATCGCAGTGGTCATCTCTTAAATAAACCCCTCTGCTTCTATGCTCTTGGTGCTCTTGGTGATTTGTAGTTTGAGAACTAGTTTCAATGTTTTTTATAGTATTTTTGTCCATGTAAACTTTATAATTTACAATATTTACAAAATCCACTAAAAATGTTAAAACTCTAGTAAATACAATAAATTTTTTGTAAATAATAATTTACAAAGTTTACAAATAGTAAATGAGTCAAGTAGAATTAAACATTGGTCCAAAAATAAAAGCTTTTAGAAGACAGCTAGGTATGCAGGCAAATAAACTAGCCTCACAACTTAACATTTCACCAAGTTATTTGGCTTTAATCGAGGGTGGTAAAAGAAAAATTGACGGGGAATTACTTTTAAAAATTTGTGAGGAGTTAAGCATCAACATTAGCGATCTAACAAATAAATCAGATATCAATATGGTCAACACAATTTCAGAATTGCTTGATGATCAACTTTTTGAAGATTTGGATATAGTTGGTCCAGAAGTTAAAGATCTTGCAAATAGTAATCCAAAAATTGGTAAAGCTCTTATAAGATTAGGAGACATTTTGAAAAAAAAAGATCATGAATTAGTTAACAAAATTGAAAAACTTTCAGGAAAAATTGTAGATAATAGAAAAAACTCATTTCCTGGAGAAGTAATTTCAGATTTTTTGCAAGAAAATAGAAATTTTTTTCCAAAACTAGAGGAATTTGCAAATCAAATCTTTGAACAGATAAAACAAAATAATAGAACAAGATATATTGCTTTATGTGATTATTTAAAATCAGAGTATAAAATTAAAGTGCAAGATATAATTCCTGAGGAAGGAAAACCATTCTCAAAAATTTATGATAACAAAAATAGAAAGTTACTATTGTCTGATTATTTATCTTTGGAAACAAAGAAATTACATGCTGCAGCTCAAATTGTACAAGAGGGAGCAAGTGATATAATAAATTCTTATCTTGATACTTTTAATTATCCAAATGAAGAGTCGAAAAAATTAACAAAAGTTGCTTTATTAAACTATTGTGGTGCAGCAATTTTAATGCCCTACAAATTATTTCATTCTGAATGTAAAAAACTTAAATATGATTTAGAGTTATTGCAAAATACTTTTGCAACTTCATTCGAACAAGTCACACATAGGGTCACATGTTTGAATGATCCCAAATTACCCGGGGTTCCTTTTCATTTTTTGAGAGTTGATGTCGCTGGTAATATTTCAAAAAGATTTTCATTGTCAGGTATAGAAATACCACGTTATGGTGGTGCTTGTCCTCGATGGAATGTATATTCGGCTTTTTCTAGACCTGGTGTTATACAGGCTGCAGTAAGTAAAATGACTAATGGCGAAAAGTATGTATGTATAGCAAGAACAGTTGAAAAAGGTATAGGAAGATATGGACAAAAAAAAAGTATGTTATCTATTGGACTTGGATGTGAAGCCAAATATGCAAAAGATTTTGTTTATACGGAAAACTTAGATTTGAATGATAAAAAATCAGAGATACCAGTGGGAGTTTCATGTAGAACTTGTGATAGACTAGATTGTTCTCAAAGAGCTTTTCCACCATTACATAAAAAATTTGATGTAGACATTAATTCTAGAGGAGTATCTGTATATGTCAGTGATTAAAAAACATATAAGTTTTATAATTATAATTTTATTTGTCAGTACAAATAATGTGTATTCGGACAATTTAAATATATTGTTTAAAGAATTGCTTAATGCAAAAAATTTACAACAAGCAGAAAAGCTAGAGGATCAAATTTGGAATAATTGGAC
Organism: uncultured Pelagibacteraceae bacterium; assembly: GCA_902518165.1. Lineage (GTDB taxonomy): Bacteria > Pseudomonadota > Alphaproteobacteria > Pelagibacterales > Pelagibacteraceae > Pelagibacter. The sequence continues at coordinate 61,235 of CABYFB010000006.1, read as the reverse complement.
AAGACACCCAAACAATGATTATCTGACGAACAAATTAGAGAACGGAACTTATTCCATGTACCATCAGCAGTATAGAATGGCATTAAAACTATTTACAGATGTGATTAATGAGGACCCAAAATGGGCAGAAGGTTGGAATAAACGAGCAACATTACTATTTATATTAGGGGATTATGAGAAATCGTTAGACGATATTGAGAAAGTTTTAGATCTGGAGCCAAGACATTTTGGAGCATTATCCGGACGAGCACAAATATACTTAAGCTTAAAACAATATGAAAAAGCAGTTGATGACTTGAGAAAAGCAAAATCTATTTATCCATTAATCAGAAGTGGAGAAAATATAAAGTTAATAGAAAAAATTATCAAAGACCAACAAATTTAATTATTCTTAGACCTTTTTTTTGCAATCAGCTGCGTTAATGAATCTACCATAAAATCTGAGGCTTTAAAAATTTCACTTGGTTTAAATTCATGTGAAATATTTTTTTCTTCATTTGTTTTATCTTCAATTACTATACCTTCATCTGGAGAATTATTTTTAATATAAATTAGTATTAACCACTCATCATCAATTGTCTCATCCCATTTTATAAATATCTCTCCAGTTTCGAATCTTCTGTCTATGCATCTCAAGATAGACATATGTTTAGTTATATATCTTTTGTTAAGTTGAAAAACTAAACTATTCGCACTTCTGTAGAAGCTTTCAAGTGCAAACTCAATTTTTTGCCTAGCTAAAGTATACTCCCTTTCTCTTTGAAGTAATTTTGCTCTATCGTCTCCTTCTTGTGTTTCTACGCCTAACGCCTCGACTCGTTCTCTTATTTTCTGATCTCTTATTTGTTGATATTTTAATTTTAATTTTTCGATACGCTCTTGTAATCCTGAATAATCCTCTCTCTTTTCTCTTAAAGCTAATTTTTCTAGTTGTTCTAATTCTTTTACCTCTCTTATTCTAAACTTTTCTATTTGTTTTTCTAATTTTAATTCTTGCAAAAATTTCTTTTGTCTCTCCGCCTGCTCTTTTCTTAGTATGGCCTGTTCTTTTCTTAAAAATAATTTTATATCTTTTGCTCTTTCTCTTTCTAATTTTTGTTCTTGTTTTAGCTGAATTTCTTTTTCTTTTAGAAAGGCAGCTTCATCTGATTTCTTCTGTTTTTCAATTTCGATTTTTTCTTTTTCTGCTTGCTCAATTTTCTCTAGTTTAATTTGTCTTTTTTCCTCAGCCCTTATCTCTTTAAAACGAATTAATCTAAATTCTATACTTTGAAAAAACTTTTGGATTAATTTATCTATTGCCAATAAATTAAAATTAAATTTGAAAGAAAACTTGTTTTTTAATTCTTCCTCAAGTCTAACTGTTCTTGAAATTATACCCTTTTCAGGAATTATCTTTTTTTTAACTTTTTTAATTTTTTTTCTTTGGTTTAATCTTTTTGTCTTTTTTTTTTTTAATTTAAATTTTTTTTTTTTAAATTGTGATTTTTTTTTTTTAAATTTAAACTTAGATCTATTTTTTGATTTTTTAACCTTTATTTTTAAATTTTTTTTTTTAGGTTTTTTTTTCTTTTTTTTCATTTAAGAAATACAGCTTTATCAGCTAATTTTTAATAAATATAGTCTCTAGTATTAGGCACAGATCTTATATCTTTAGTTAGCTGAAGTTGAAATACAACTTGATCTCCCCATTTAAAAGCCATTTCACAACTTGTAAGATAAAATTCCCACATCCTTAAAAATTTTTCATCAAACATTTCTAAAACTTCTTCTTTTTTTGATAAAAATCTTTCTTTCCAGTTTCTTAAAGTGTGGGCATAGTGCATCCTTAAAATCTCTATATCTGTAGCTATTAGTCCAGAATCCTCTATTGGCCTCGCTATTTCGCTCAAACTAGGGGTATATCCACCAGGAAATATATATTTTGTTATCCAAGGCTGTGGGTCTCTAGGTGGAAGATTTGATCCAATTGTATGTATCAAAGCTACTCCATCCTTTTTTAACATTTGAGACACTCTATTAAAATAGGTATGATAGAATTTTTTTCCAACATGCTCAAACATTCCAACACTGACTATCCTATCAAATTTTTCATTCAATTGTCTGTAATCTATTAATTTAAATTCAACTTGATTATCTAAATTTAATTCTTTAGCTTTTTCTTGACTATATTTTAATTGATTTTCTGAAAGTGTAATTCCAGTAACCGAAGATTTTGTTTTTTTTGCAATGTCAATTGCAAGCGTTCCCCAACCAGATCCAATATCTAAAACTTTTTGGTTAGGTTGTATGTGAAGTTTTTTAATTATGTGATCAATTTTATTTTCTTGAGCAGTTTCCAAGGTATCATTCTCATTTTTGAAGTATGCACATGAATATTGTCTTTTTTTATCGAGAAACAAATCATATAATTTTTCTGAAATATCATAATGGTGTGCAACATTTTGTTTAGATTTAACAATTTTATTAAAACTTGTTAAATATTTTAAAGTTCCCTTTATTTTATTTAATGTCTTTCCATAAATATTAATATCTGCTCTCCCAATATTTTTAAAAGCTATATCAAGAAATTCCGTCAAGGTTCCATTTCTTAATCTTAAAGAGCCATTGGTATATGCTTCACCAAAATATAAATCAGGATGAAAAAGTAATTTTTGGTGCAAGCTTTTATCTAGTAATTGCAACTCTATTGGAGTTTCTTTCAAAGGTTTCCCTATTACATACCTATTAGAATTATAATCTATTAGGATAAAGCCATCTTCTTTGAACAAATCATTTAAAAAATTTATAAGTTTCATTATGCTGCTTTTAAGTGCTTAAAGTCAAAATCAAGCTTTTGAAGTTCAGCAAAAAATATTTTTTTTTCATTTTCATTTAATAACTTCAATGGTGGAATTAAATTCTGATAGTCCTGATCAATTTGTGCCATGAAGGTATGTAAACCTGAAATCAAATTATATTTATCAAAAATACTTCTCACTAAACACAACTTTTCGTTTGAAGATTGATCCGATCCATTTTGAAATTTATCGTAAACATCTCTTGCCAAAATTGAAGTAACATTTGTTGTTGCTGTAATTATTCCAGAGCAACCTAATTCAAGTCCTTTCAATAATTTTGATTCTGAACCTGGCATTATTGCAAAATTATCTATTTTCAAATTTTCATATAAATTATAAGAACTGTCTTTTACTCCAACTATTTGACTTGGAAATTTTTTTACTAGCTCTTCAACACAATCAATACTAAATTTATATCCTGAGAGTTTTTCGAAATTATATAAAATTATTTTACATTCATTAATTTCATCTATTATTCTTGAGTAAAAATTAATCACATCGTGATCGCTATACTTATAATAGGCAGGGGGCATAATTAAAAATTTATTAAACCCATTTGATTTGGCTATTTTTATCAAATTAATATTATCGACTAGCGAATTAAGACCGGTTCCAATTATAAATTTATCCCTATAATTACTTTTTGGTAACAAATTGATTAATTGAATTTTTTCCGAAAGAGATATGAGTTGTGATTGTCCAGTACTTCCAAAAAAAACTACTCCATGGCAACCTTTGTCGATTAGATTTTCAGCATATTTAATCGTTTTTTCACTATTTAACGCCAGATTTTTATCTAATACTGACAATGTAGCTGCATATATTCCATTAATCATAACTTAATTATATGACTATAATTATAGAATAGATTTAAGAAAAAAATAATAAAAAAATATATTCTAAATACTTATGAAAGTTTGTGTTTATCTTAGCTATATAGGTCTTGGAGCAAATTTGTTGCATCTTAGTTATTTGCATCAGTTATCTAAAAAGTTTGGACCTATTACAGTTTTTACGTTATGCAATAATTTGTCGGATGCATTAGAGGATGATCCTAAAATTAAAGAAGTTATAGTAATAGATAAAAAATATAATAAATTTAAAAATATATTTAGTTTTTCATCGGAATTAAAAAAATACAATTTTGATAAAATATTTATTTATTATCCTAGTCCTAGAATATTCATCGCGTGTAAGTTAGCTGGAATAAAAGATATTTATCACTATCCTTTATTTAAAAAGAAAAATCTTCATTTAATCAACGCAGCACAAAAGTTTACTGCTAGTGTATTAAATATAGAGAAATGTCAAACATACACAAAAATTCACATAAATGAAAATAAACTTAAAAGTGTCTCAACTTATTTTGATAAATCAAAATTTAACATTGTAGTAGGAGCTGGATCTTCAGGTCCAACAACAAAATGGGGCACTGATAATTACTCAAATCTAATAAATGAGTTAAATAAACTAAATAAATTTAATTTTTTTATTTTGTGTGGTCCTAATGAAAAATTAATTGCTCAAGAAATAATGGATAAGGTTGAAGGAGATAATATTACAGATCTTAGTAACAAAAATATCTCAGAAGTAATACCTTTTATAGCTTCTGCAGATATGTATGTGGGGAATGATTCATTTGGTTCACATATTTCATCACAATCTGGCAAACCAAGCCTTGTGATTTTATTGGACTCGCCAAAAGCATATACGGATTATACTCCTAATCATATTAGAATTATTCCTGAAGGATATGATGTTAATAATATTACACATGGAAGTGAAATTGATCCAAATTTAATTAGGGTCGAACAAGTGTACAAATCAATACTAAGTTATACTTAAACAACCGATTTTAAGACTGTGTCTTTGGCTTGGTTCACTAAAGTAGCAATATTATTTAATTCTGGACTTCTATCTGGATGAATTTTTTTCATAATTTTTTTATAAGAATTCATCACTTCATCTTTTGTATATTTTTTTTTGGGATCTAAATTTAAAATTCTATATGCTTCATCTAAACTCATATTCTGAGATGACATATTTTGATTAAATTGATTAAAATTAAATCTGCCAGAATTTTTTAAAACTCTAAAAAGTCCCCATAATCTAAATAGCTGAAATAAAGAAATACCTGCTTTCGTTTTAATTAAAGGCAAAATAGCCAACATAAATGGTAAGGAAAATATATATCTCCCTGCATATGCCATTATTACCGCTAACAATATTGATGAAATTATAATAAATGTTCTTACAAATTTTGATATTTTTTTTGTTGAGGTTTTGGCAAACCAATTGAGTAAAATATAAAGAATTATAAAGATTATTAGTATTGCAAAAAAAATATTCATAAATTAATTAAATTTAAATGAAAATACCACAGCTTAAAAAAAAACCAGAATTAAAATCTTGTCACAACGTAACTTGGGAAGACGATTATAGTTGGATACATCAGGAAAATATACTTGAAGTATTGAAAGATAGTTCAAAATTATTGCCAGAGGTGAGAAAATATCTTGAAGATGAAAATGATTATTTTAGTCATCAAATGTCAGATACAAAAGAAATTCAAAAAGTTTTATTCGATGAGATTAAAGGAAGAATTAAACTTGATGATGAGTCTCTTCCGTTTAAAGATGTAAGATATAGTTATTGGACAAAAACAACAACAAAAGGAAATTATTCAATAAAGTTAAGAAAAAAAATTGATTCTGATGAAATAGAAGAAATTTGGAATGGTGATTTAGAAAAAGAAAAGCTTAAAACAGAATATTTTGGGCTTGGAGACTTAGAAGTTAGCTATAATGATAAATTACTAGCTTATTCATTAGATTTAAAAGGATCTGAATATTACACCATACATATAAGAGATATTAAAAGTCGAGAGCAAGTTAGTGAAAAAATTGAAAATACAAGTGGTGGAATAACATTTAGCTTAGATGACAAATATATTTTTTACTCTAAGCTTGATGACAATCATAGACCAAGAGAAATTTACAGGCATGAGATTGGAGCTCCTACTAGTAAAGATATTCTTATATTTAAAGAAGAAAGTGAGGCATTTACTGTAGGAATAGGTCTTAGCTCTGATGAAAAGTATTTTTTTATTACATCATCTGATCATAATACGTCCGAACAGTATTACTTTAAAGCAGATGAAATAATTCCAAAACCAAAACTAATTGATAAAAGAAAAAGAGGGATAATATATTCGGTCAATTCATGGAATGGTAATTTCTATAAACATACAAATGAAGATGCGGAAGATTTTAAGATCGAAAAGACAAATGATTTAGAAAAAAAGGAGTGGGAAACATTTATACCTGCACGAGAAGAGGTTTTAATTGGTGGATTAATTTTCTTAAATAATTGGATTATAAGATCTGAAACTTCTAATGCATTATCGAAATTAATATTAAGAAATCCAAAAAATAATGAAGAAAAAGAAATATTTTTTTCAGATGAAAAAGTTATAGTGCCTGGTGTTTCATTAACCCAAAGAAATAGAAATACTGACACAGTTTATTTATCATATTCATCACCAAAAACTCCTGGAAGGACTTACCTATACAATCTTAAAACAAAGGAGAAAAAATTAGTTAAAGAACAAGAGATTCCTAGTGGCCATAATTCTGATGACTACATAGTTGAAAGATTAGAGTGTGCATCTCATGATGGAAGAATGGTTCCTATTACCATAACAAGACATAAAAAAACTAAATTAGATGGATCTGCAAAATTATTATTATATGGATACGGATCATACGGAAGTTCTATGTCACCAAGTTTTTCCTCAACCAGAATAAGTTTAATTGATCGAGATATTATATGGGTAACTTCTCATATTAGAGGTGGTATGGAAAAAGGAATGAAATGGTGGAAAGAGGGAAAATTATTAAACAAAAAAAATACATTTGAAGATTACATCGCTTCTGCAAAATTTTTAATTGAAAAAAAGTTTACATCTAAAGGTAATATTATTGGAATGGGTGGATCTGCTGGAGGTCTTCTAATGGGAGCGGTTGTTAACCAAGCGCCTGATTTATTTTTGGGTATTGTTATGGCTGTTCCTTTCGTTGACTCGTTGACCACGAACTTAGACCATTCGTTACCATTAACAGTCGGCGAATTTGATGAATTTGGAAATGCTAAAGATAAAAAAGAACACTTTGATTACATATTTTCATATGCACCTTATAACAATATTAAAAAGATGGATTACCCAAACATTTTGATAACTACAAGTCTTAGTGATAACAGGGTATTATTTGATGAGCCGGCAAAATTTACTGCAAAATTAAGGGATTACAAAACGGATAACAATTTACTTTTATTAAAAACAGAAATGAATGCAGGTCATGGAGGAAAATCTGGAAGAGATGGAGCAATTGAGGAGATTGCAGTAGACTACGCTTTTGCTTTGAAAATAGCTGGAAAATTAAACACTTGATCTTGAAATATCAAAATTAATTACCATATGAATCTTGTTAGTCGCCTAATGGGGCTAACAATAAATAAACTTGCTTAATTAAAGGAGGATAATATGACAAGTAAGGATCTATCAATTTTCAACTCACTTCGACCTTTCTCAATTGGTTTTGACGATATGTTTGACCAATTCGAAAGCATGTTGGGCAATGGTGGTTTAAGTGTGCAATCAAACTACCCACCTTACAATATAAGAAGAACTGGCAAAGATAACTACTCAATTGAGGTTGCTTTAGCTGGTTTTAGCAAAAAAGATGTTGAGGTAGAGTTTGAAGATAATCTATTAACTGTAAGAACTAAACAAGTTGATAGAAGTGAAAACAAAAACCAAGATGGAGAGATAATCCACAAAGGTATATCGCAAAGACAATTTGCGAGATCATTCACAATTGCTGATGATGTAAAAGTGAATAGTGCAGAGTTAAAAGATGGTCTTTTAACAATTGCATGTGAAAGGATTATTCCGGAACATAAAAAAAAGAAACTTATTGAAATTAAATAAGTACCTTGCTTGTGGGGCTAGTCCCCACAAGACTAAATACATCCACTAGAGCTAAATCCGATAATAACTCCTGATGCATTCACCTCAAATTTTCTTTCACAAGGAATTCCATACTTTTTTGTTTTGTAGATAAGCATTTCATTTCCAAGTTCATTGACAAAATCTTCTGATGGTGAGCCTAATTCTAATCTCATCTCATTAACTTCTTTGCCAACGAATTGGCCAAATTTTTCATTCTCTTTTTCAGCCACTTCATCAGATTTCTTTTTAATTGTCTGGCATCCAGTTAAAAAAATTATTGTTAATGTGATAAACAGAGCAATAAGTTTTTTTGATAAAGTATTATTTTTAATAGCAATAATCATTAATACATACCTAAAGTTGAATTATGTTAACAATTTGTTCAAAACTTTCATTAAATTGTTTGAATTTAATACAAATTTGAAAAGATAGGAAATTTTAAAGATTATTGAGTTATTGATTTATTATATTAAAGAAATGCTATGGCAACAGACTTGAGAATATCAAATATATCAAAAATATATCCAGGATGTGTAGCTAACGATAATGTATCTCTTCAATTTAAAAGTGGAAAAATATATGCATTATTAGGAGAGAACGGAGCTGGCAAATCCACATTGGTAAAAATTTTGTCTGGTGTAATAAACCCAGATAACGGTGAGGTTTTTTTAAATGAAAAAAATTTAAAATTAAGTTCTCCACTAGATGCCAAAAAAAATAAAATTGGAATGGTTTTTCAACATTTCAATTTATTTGAAACTTTATCAGTATTTGAAAACTTAAGTATAGATGCAACTGAAGATAATAAAAGTTTAAGGGTAAGAATAAATAAAATATTAAAAAAATATAATTTTAATATTGACCTTGATGTTCCTGTATTAAATTTATCAGCAGGACAAAAACAAAAAGTTGAGATTATAAGATGTCTTTTAAGAAGCCCTAAAGTTCTAATCATGGACGAACCCACATCTGTTTTGACTGAGCAGGAAACAGAGGAATTATTTATATCTTTAAAAAAATTCTGTGATGAAGGAATATTAATTATTTACATAACTCACAAATTAAAAGAAGTTTTATCTTTATGCGATGAGGTTGCAGTAATGCGAAAAGGCAAGGTTGTATCTGTTAGCCAAACACAAAATGAAAAAGTTGAAACTCTCGCAAATAAGATGGTTGGTCAAAAACTAGCGAAAATTAAGAAAAAAATTAATATTTCCAAAAATAAAGATGAAATATTTAAAGTAAAACATTTAAATTTTTATAGCGATGATCCTTTTGAAACAAATTTAGTTAATCTAAATTTTTCTGTGAAGAAAGGAGAATGTTTGGGTATAGCGGGTATTTCTGGCAATGGTCAAAACGAACTCTTTCAAATTTTGAGTGGGGAAATAATTACACCTAATACATCAATCATTTTTCGAAATAAGGAAATTGCTAAACTAAATCCAAAGCAACGACGAGAGTATTTAATGGCTTTTTCCCCAGAAGATAGAATATCTCAAGCAGCTGTACCTGAATTAAAAATTTATGAAAACGTTGCTTTAAATAATTTCAAGTCGTCAAATTTTTTTGAAAAAGGTTTGGTAAATGAAAGAAAAATTAAAGAACATTCAAAGAAAATATTGTCTGATTTTTCAGTAAATACTGACAACGTAGAACTAAAAAGTCAATTTCTATCAGGTGGAAATTTACAAAAACTTATTTTAGGAAGAGAATTAATCACAGCTCCAGAATTATTAATTTGTTACAATCCAACATGGGGGCTCGATGTGGGTGCTATCAATTATATTCATGAAACACTTATAAAAATAAATGATCAAGAAAAATCAACGATTTTAATTTCTACAGATACGGAGGAACTATTAAAACTTAGCGATAGAATTGCAGTTATTTATAAAGGCAAACTTTCAAATATAATGCCTTCAGATGAAGTGACTCCAGAAAAATTAGGAATTTTAATGGGTGGAGGATCTATTGATTAGAATTGAAAAAAGAAATGATGTTCCAACGACATTGTATTTTTTTACTCCATTTATTGCAATCATTCTAACAATTATAGGTGGTGGTATTATTTTCTATGCTTTAGGTTTTAATCCAGTTGAAGCACTTAAGTTTTATTTTATAACACCTATTTCTAATTTATATGGTTTTAGTGAATTATTACTTAAGGCAACGCCATTATGTTTGATTGCCATTGGTTTATCATTTTGTTTCAAAAGTAATAATTGGAATATTGGTGCTGAAGGACAATTAACATTTGGCGCAATTGTAGGAGGGGGTGTTGCTCTCTTATTTTATAATCAAGATGGATTTTACATATTACCTTTAATTATTATCGCAGGAGCAATTGGAGGAATGATTTTTGCACTTATTCCTGCAATTCTTAAAACTTATTTTAATACTAATGAGATTTTAGTTAGTCTGATGTTAGTTTATGTCTCAAAGTTAATTTTAGATTACTTAGTAGTTGGTCCATGGAGTAATCCAGAGGGATTTAATTTTCCTGAAACAAGACAATTTAGCGACTCTTCTAGAATGCCACTGTTATTTGAGGGTTTAAGAATTCATGCAGGAATATTTATCGCTCTTGCAGCAGTTCTCGTTAGTTGGTTTGTTCTATATAAAACTTATTTAGGCTTTCAGATTAAAGTGTCTGGTCTAAGTTTAAAAACTGCAAAATATGCGGGCTTTAAAGGAAAGACTATGATTTTGATTGTTTTCATGATTAGTGGCGCTTGCGCGGGATTGGCTGGTGTTGGGGAAATTACTGGGCCTATTGGACAACTTCATAGAATGATATCTCCAGATTATGGTTTTACAGCAATTATTGTTGCTTTTTTAGGTCGTCTTAATCCATTTGGTATAATATTCGCGTCATTAGTAGTTTCTTTGACTTATTTAGGCGCAGAAACAGCTCAAATTTTTTTACAAATACCTCAATATACTGGTCAAGTATTTCAGGGTATGATCTTATTTTTCTTACTCGCATCTGATTATTTACTTTTTTTCAAAATTAAATTTCAAAATTTTAGTAAAAATGAGCTTAGACATTAGTTTTATTGGTATTTTAATAGGATCGATTATGGCATCTTCAGTGCCGCTAATTCTTGCTGCGTCAGGTGAATTAATCACTGAAAGATCTGGTGTCTTGAATTTAGGCGTAGAAGGAATGATGATAATAGGAGCAATTTCTGGTTTTGCTTTAATGGTAATAACAGATAACCTTTTTATTGCAATTATTGGATCAATGTTGTCTGGTGTTGTAATTTCATTAATATTTGGATTTTTAACACAATCACTGCTGACAAATCATGTTGCAACCGGATTAGCACTAACAATTTTTGGTATTGGTCTTTCAGCAATGCTGGGAAAAGATTTTGTTGGTATTCCTGGAAAAGATTTTCCAATTTTATTTTCAAGTTTAAGAGAAAGTATTCCTTTTTTTGGTCCAATACTATTTGGACATTCAATAATTTTATATTTCGCGTTTGTCTTGCCATTTTTAACAAGTTATTTTTTAAAAAAAACAAAGTTAGGTCTCATTGTTAGAGCTGTCGGTGATTCGCCTGTTTCGGCATCAAATCAAGGTATTAATGTTATTCTGGTTAGATACTGTTGTATTCTTTATGGAGGAGGCATGTGTGGTTTAGCTGGAGCTTATTTATCTTTAATATACACTCCACAGTGGATTGAAAATATGACGGCCGGTAGAGGATGGATAGCATTAGCGTTAGTTGTATTTGCAACCTGGAGTCCAATAAAAGTTTTAATTGGTGCAATAATTTTTGGTGGAATATCAATATTGCAATTACATATGCAGGCTGTTGGATTTAGAATTCCAGTTCAATTTTTAATTGCACTACCTTACCTGATGACAATAATAGTTTTAGTTGTAATCTCCCGCGATAGTAGAAAAATAAAACTAAACACTCCAACTTCTTTGGGAAGAATATTCTATAAAGAAAAGTAATGTTAGCTATTCGAAAATAAACATTTTTTTTTTTATATTTTTGATTAACTTAAAAACATCATAAAAAAAAATTTAAAGGGGAAATCAAATGTATAAAAACTTTTTGAGATACTTAATTTCTGCAATTTTTTTAATTACTTTTAGTATAAGTGCAAAAGCAGACTTTAAGGTTGGATTCGTTTACATCGGTCCAACAGGAGACCATGGTTGGACATACCAACATGATGAAGGAAGAAAAGCTGTTGAAGCTGCTGGGATAAAAACTACTTATGTAGAAAGTGTTAAATATGGTGCTGATGCAGAGAGAGTAATCAGACAACTTGCTCAATCAGGCCATGACCTGATATTTACCACTAGCTTTGGATATATGGACGCGACCAACAAAGTCGCCAAAGACTTTCCGAACGTAAAATTTGAGCATGCAACTGGATACAAAAGAGAACACTCAAATGTTTCAACTTATTCTGCAAGATTTTATCAAGGAAGAACTATTTTGGGTCATATTGCTGGAAAATTAACAAAAACTAACACTATTGGCTACATAGCATCATTTCCTATTCCTGAAGTTATAAGAGGAATAAACGCAATGACTTTAGCTGCTCAAAAAGTAAATCCTAATATCAAAACAAAAATAGTTTGGGTATTTAGTTGGTATGATCCTGGCAAGGAAGCCGAAGCGGCGCAAGCATTAATTGATCAAGGTGCAGACATAATAATGCAACATACAGATAGTACAGCACCAGTCCAAACGGCAGAAAAAGCTGGAATTTGGTCATTTGGACAAGCAAGTGACATGCAGAGATTTGCGCCAAAATCAATTTTAACATCAATTATTGACGATTGGGCTCCTTATTATGTTGAAAGAGCAATTGCTGCAAGAGATGGAACATGGAGTCAACAAGATACTTGGCATGGATTAAAAGAAGGTATGGTTGCGATGTCACCATACAACAAAGGAATGGGCGCTGATCTTGTTAAAGAAGCAGAACAGCTGCAAAAAGATCTAGCATCTGGAAAAATTCACTCTTTCACAGGTCCTATATATGATCAAAAAGGTAACATCCTTGTTGCAGAAGGAAAAGTTGCTGACGACGGAATGTTATTAGGAATGAATGTTTATGTTAAAGGTGTTGAAGGAGATATTCCAAAATAATTTTTAGACAAAAAATAAAAAAGGCCAACTTTGCAAGTTGGCCTTTTTTTTCATGAGTGTTTTTTTTTTAAACCATTGATGTCTATTTCATCATAATATTCTGATGGTTGAACTATCCACGGATCACCATCTAGCAAGATTGGGCAAAAATCTGGTGTAAAAGAAGAAGATTTTTTTTTCCAAAGACACGCTGTTTTTATTTCTTGAATATGGTTTTTTACTGGAGTGTAATTTTTTAACCATTTGATACTTTCATTTAATGTAAGTCCAGTATCAGATAAATCATCAACTAATAAAACATTTTTAAAGTCTTCATTTTTAGCTATCGAGCTTATGTCTCTTGCAAAAATAAGTTCGCCCTGTTTATTTTCTACAGTTTCTCCAGAATAACTTTGAATAACAACATAAGCAGTAGGCAGCTTAAATATTCTTGAAAGCATGTCAATTATAGGTGCGGCACCTCTCATTATTCCAACTAAAACAGATGGTTTGTAATTTTTTTCGATTGTAAGAGCTAATTTTTCAACTGCTAATTTATAATCTTCATAATTGATTATTAATTTTTCTGCCATAAAATTTGGTAACATAAAAAAAAAAAATTAAAAAGGAGAATTATGAAAGGTTACTGGATTGCAACTTACACTGAAATTAAAGACCCTGAAAAAATGAAAAAATATGCAGATAAAGCAAAGGAAGCTGTATTAAAACATTCTGGAAAAATTTTAGCTCGGAGCGCTAATAACATTGCACTTGAGGGTAGAGAAATGGTTAGAATAGCACTTGCAGAGTTCCCAGACGTGCAAACTGCTAAAAAATGCTACGATTCTGAAGAATATGTTGAGGCAAGAACATATCTTAAAGATAATGTAATTAGAGAACATATGATATTTGAAGGAATGGAATAACTTAGAAAAGGGGTAAATATGAAGGCATATTGGGTGAGTTTGTATACAGAGATTTCAGATCAAGATAACCTAAAAAAATATGGTGAAAATGCAATACCAGTTATAAAAAAATTTGGTGGTACTCCTGTAGTTAGAGGAGGCAAACTAAAATATTATAGTGGTGACAAAATATTAAGGACCGTCATTTGGGAATTTCCCAGTTATGACATGGCCATATCTTGTCATGACTCAGAAGATTATTTAAAAGCTTGGTCTTATGCAGAACAAACTACAAAAAGACATATGTTTATTGTGGAGGGTGCTAATACTGAATAGTATCGTCATCAATTGAACGCCACAAATACCAAGTGGCAACAGAGCAGTATGGAGAAAATCTTTTTTGAAGCTTTTTTACAAAAATTTCAGGTGGAAAATACTTTTTTTTATAGTTGTTTGATATTGCTCTTAATAACCCAATATCCTGAACTGGCCAGATATCAGACCTATTATAAGTAAATAACAAAATCATCTCTGCTGACCATCTTCCAATTTGTCTTAAAGTTGATAGGTATATAATTGCTTCTTCATCGCTCATTTTCGAAATTAATCTTGGATTAAAACTTTTATCTTTAAATTTTTGAGACATTTCCAAGATACCCTTTATTTTTTGACGACTAAGACCGCATTTTTTAAGTTGTGATGTTTTAAGCTTTGAAACAATTTTTGGATTAATTTTTTTTTTACATGCCAATTCAAATTTTTTAAAAACAGAGGCTGCTGCAGCAACGCTTATTTGTTGTCCTATTATACTTTTGCATAAAGAGTAAAAGACATCTTTTCTAGTAGTTAAATTATTATCTTTATATTTTTTAATCAATGATCTCATAATATTATCTTTTTTTGAAAGATATGTTCTAGCTTTTTTCCAATATGTCGGTGCCTTACTCATTTCTACTTACCGTTACTTGTTTATTTAAATATATTTCTCTTCGAAATATAATGATAGATGATATTATTACCAGTGAAGCACCCATCAATGTTTTAATTGTGGGAATTTCATCCCAAATAAAATATCCAAAAGATATCGCAAATATTAATCCTAAATATTTAAGAGGTGTAACCAGAGAAACCTCAGATAATTTATAAGATTGACTTAACAATAAGTTAGCTGTTCCTCCCAACAAGCCAATTGTACATAATAGCAAGAAATCATTGAAAGTTGGCATAATCCACCCAAATGGTATTGATAAAACTCCAACAATTGTAATTGCAAAAGAAAAAAAGAATGAGATCAACCAGACTGGTTCTG
Organism: uncultured Pelagibacteraceae bacterium; assembly: GCA_902518165.1. Classification (GTDB taxonomy): domain Bacteria; phylum Pseudomonadota; class Alphaproteobacteria; order Pelagibacterales; family Pelagibacteraceae; genus Pelagibacter. The sequence goes on along the minus strand of CABYFB010000006.1, from coordinate 46,068 downwards.
TGGATGAAAGTTTTCTAATTGTAATTGCAACGTAGGACATTCCAATACAAAAGATTATTGGAAATAAATAATAAATATTTAAGCTAGAAAATCCTGGTTGGGTAATTACTAAAACACCAATAAAACCAACAAATACTGCGGCCCATCTATATACTCCTACTTTCTCATTTAGTAAAAATATTGATAACAAAGTTGTAAATATAGGTGCAGCAAATGAAATACTTGTCACTGTTGCAAGTGGTAGGTTTCTTAGTGCCAAAAATATTGCAGCTAAAGCTATCAGTCCTGAACAACATCTAATTAAATGTAATCCTGATCTATTTGTTTTGTAAAAATCTCTAAATCTTGTCTTGGGAACTAAAAAAATTATTGGCAAAATACCAAATAGACCTCTAAAGAACATTACCTGTCCAATTGGATAATCTGATGACCACTTGACTATTACATCCATAAATGAAAAGGCACATATTGATAAAAACATGTAAAAAAAGCCTAATTGATTTTTGGAAAGCATGATAATAACTTTAGATTAATAAAAATTTTTAGCAATGGAAATAGCAACTTTAGCACTTGGATGTTTTTGGGGACCCGAAATAAAATTTAGCAAGTTAGATGGAGTAATAAATACAGAGGTTGGATATTGTGGAGGTAATACTGAGAAGACATCTTATAAAGAAGTATGTTATGGTGACACCAATCACGCAGAAGTAGTTAAAGTTGAATTTGACAATACTAAAATTTCTTATGAAGAAATAATAAGAAATTTTTTTGAATTTCATGATCCAACTACTTTAAACCGGCAAGGGCTAGATGTAGGTACTCAGTATAGAAGTGAAATATTTGTTCATGATGAAAATCAAAATAAAATCGCTAATAAAGTATTGAAAGAAATTAATGAAAAATTTAAGGGTAAAATCGTTACCAAAATATCAAAATCAAAAAATTATAACAAAGCCGAAGATTATCATCAAAAATATTTGGAAAAAAGTTTCTAATGTCACTTATATCAACTGAGTGGCTAGAAAAAAATCTCTCAAATGTAAAAATAATTGATGGCTCTTGGCATATGCCAGCAACAAATAGAAGTGGTAAAGAAGAATTTAATAAAGAGCATATACCAAATGCAATTTTTTTTGATATCGACAAAAATTGTAATAAATCAACTGACTTACCACATATGTTAACGGACATTAGTTCGTGGGAAAATATACTATCATCTATGGGCATATCTAACGAAGACGAAATTGTGATTTATGATAATTCTGATGTTTTAAGTGCTTGTAGAGTATGGTTTAATTTAATTTACTTTGGCCATGATAAAAAGAAAGTACATGTTTTAGATGGAGGTTTTAATAAATGGAAAAAAGAAAAAAGAATAACTTCTGCTAATAATATAATTATTCAAACAACTAGCTATAAAGCAAAAGAAAATAATGGAATGGTTAAGAGCAAAGATCAGATTGACCAAAATATAATTAAAAAAAAATTTGATTTAGTTGATGCGAGAAGCAAAGATCGTTTTAATGGCACAACTCCAGACCCAAGAAAAAATGTAAGAAGTGGTTCAATACCTAATTCAATTTGCTTACCGTTTAAAACTCTTATCAATGACGATTTTACTTTTAAAAGTAAAACTGAAATTTCGTCTTATTTTAAAGATTTATCTTTAAATGACCCAATAAATGTAGTGTTTTCATGTGGTTCTGGGATCACAGCTTGTGTTTTGGCACTTGCATATTCTCAAGTAAATAATAAGTATCTTCCAGTCATTTATGATGGCTCATGGGCAGAATATGGTAAAATATAAAATATGAAAAGATCAACAAAAATTACAAGCATAATAATAATTTTCTTTTTAATCATAGCTACAGTGATTGTTGGTAGAACAATGATTGGAAATCATTTTAAAAAGAAATTTAGTAAAAGACCACCTCCAGGAATAATTGTTACTGCAGCTGAAAATAGAGTTTTTGAAAATTTAATAAGCACATACGGAACAGCAAGACCATTTAAAACACAATCCTATAAAATTGAGAAGTATGAAATACTTAAACCTATCAACTTTAATCAAAGAGTAAAAAAGGGTGATGTAATTGCAGAACTTAAAAATAGAAAAATTACCGCTCAGTTTGATGGAACAATTGGAAAAAGAGAATTTTCAGAAGATATCGAAGTTTCAAAGTCTTCAATCTTGGTTAATCTCGAAAATACCAGTATTATCTATTGTGATGTAGATATTCCTGAAATGTTTGTACCATTTATTAAAGTTGGTTTACCCGTTGATATAAAATTTTCTGGATACAAAGATAAAACCTATAAAGGTGAAGTTGACTCGTTAGCTAGTCGAATTAGTGAAGATACTAGATCATTACCAACTAGGATTAAAATGGATAATACATCTGGTGAAATTTTGCCTGGCTCATTTTTAGAAATTTCAATAAAATATGATACAAGAGAAAGCTTGAGTATACCAGATACCAGCACAATAGTGGAAGGTGATAATATATTTATCTATAAAATTGACGAAAAAAATAAAGCAATAAAAACAAATATAGATACCGGTGATAGATATCTTGGTTTTGTTGAAGTCATAAGTGGCCTAAATGTTGGAGACAAAGTAGTTGCTGAAGGGACAAAAAAAGTTAGACCAAATTTAATAATAAGACCTATAAAAAAAGGTGCTAAAGTAGCAAATCAAAACAAATCTAGTTGGGGTGGAAAAAAGAAAAAAGATACTAAAGAAAACAAGAATGGTATGTTTGCGTGGTTACAAAAATTAAATATATTTAAAAAGTCTGAGTCTGAAAAACAAGAAAATAAAAAATAATTAATACATGTATATAACTGAAGTTAGTATTAAAAGACCTGTCGTTGCATGGGTAATGTCAATGATACTAATTATTTTTGGAATTTTTGTATTTTGGGAATTACCTGTTAGGGAATTACCAGATGGTATTCAGCCTCCAGTGGTACAGGTACAAACCGATTATAAATCGGCTTCAGCTGAAATTGTTGATGAAGAGATAACACAAAAAATAGAAGATGTTATAGGAGGAGCAGAAGGAATTAAGAACATTGATTCTAGTTCGCTTAATGGAAGAAGTAGAATAAATATTTATTTTAATACAGATATAGATTTAGATGATGCAGCAAATGACATAAGAGAAAGAGTATCAAGAGTTGCGGACAATTTGCCAGATCAAGCAAACCCGCCTCAAATTTTGAAACAAGCAGCAGGTTTTACAACTACAATGTGGGTTGCGCTATCGTCACCAACTTGGAATGATTTAGATTTGGGTGATTATGCAGAAAGATATCTTATAGATGCCTTTTCGAGTGTACCAAATGTTGGTAGAATTTTAGTCGGTGGATTAAGAGAGCTAAGTGTAAGAGTTTGGGTAGATCCTATCAAATTAGCAGCCAATAATCTTACTATTCAGGAAGTCGAGAGAGCATTAAGAAATGAAAACATAAACATCCCCGCTGGAACTTTAGAAGCTAGTAACAAAGATTTAACTCTTAATATTGATAAGTCTTACTCTAACATTGAAACAATCAAGCAGCTTCCTCTTAAGAAAAACAAAGATAAAGTCACAACCCTTTCTGATATTGCAAATGTTGAGCTTGGTCCAGTTTCTGAGAAAACTTTATTTAAAGCTCAAAGAAAAAATGCAGCTAATTTAAAAACAGTTGGGATTGGAATATATGCAAAAAGTGGAGCATCAACTGTCGAACTTTCAAATCAAATCAAAGAGAAAATAAAAGTTTTAAATCAATCTTTACCAGATGGTTTAAAATTAGAAATAGCATTTAATAGAGCAACTTACGTAGGAACTGCAATACAGGAGGTTTATAAAAGTTTAATTATTGCTTTTATTTTGGTGGTGGTAATAATTTACTTGTTTTTGGGGAACCTAAAAGCTGTAATTGTACCAGCTGTAGCTTTGCCAGTAAGTTTAATTGGTTCGTTTTTAGGTTTATATATATTTGATCTTTCTATAAATATATTTGTCCTCTTAAGTTTTATTTTAGCAATTGGAATAATAACTGATGATTCTGTAATAATGACAGATGCAATTTATACAAGAATTGAAAAGGGAGAAACGCCACTTGTAGCTGCTTATAAAGGTTCAAGACAAATAACATTTGCGATAATAGCTACAACTTTAATCTTAGTTGCAGTTTTTTTACCTTTAATTTTTATTGAGGGTATAGCTGGTACCTTGTTTAAAGAAACTGCAATAGCACTATCTTTCTCAATTGTTGTTTCTTCATTTGTGGCTTTAACACTTTCACCAATGTTAGGAAGTAAGTTTTTAAATAAAAAAGAAAAAATTAATTTTTTTGTAAATAAATTCAATAATGGATTTAAATCTTTTACAGAATTTTATATCGACACCTTAAAATTTTGGATTAATAAACAGAAAACAATTTCGATATTTATAATTCTATTAATTGCAGCTTCAGTTTATTTATTTAACTTTACTAAAAAAGAATTGATACCATTAGAAGATAGAGGGGCTTATTTAATAATTGGTTCTACAGATGAAGGAAGTTCATTCGAGTACACACAAGAAAAAGCCCAAATAATTGAGGGAAGAATATTAAAATTGTTACAAGCAGAAGACAGCCCTTACCAAAGATTAATTATGAGGGTCCCAGGATTTGGTAAATCTGCAACCTCTTATAACTCTTTTATTATAATTGCACTTTTAGATGAATGGAAAAATAGAGAAAAGAGTACACAAGTTGTTTTAAGAGAAGCTATTGGACAAGTTGTTAGTGTGCCTGAGACGTTTGCGTTTCCTATATCACCTCAATCTATAAGAGTTTCTAGCTATAATAAACCAGTTCAAATGGTGATTTATGGGACAAGTTATGAAGAGTTAGAACAAATTCAAAGTCAAGTTTTAAGAGAACTAAGAAGAAATAGAAATATGTTTAGAATTGAAAGTGATTACACAAAAAATAAACCTGAAGTAAAATTAATCACAAATAAAAATCGAGCAAATGATTTAGGAGTCTCAATAGAAAATATTGGCAGAACGCTAGAAACATTATACGGTGGAAAGAGAGTTACAACATATAATAAAGAAGGAAGAGAATACCCCATTATTCTTCAGCAGTATTTAGCAGATAGAAGAGATAAAGATGGCTTATCAAAGATTTTTGTAAGATCAGAAACTACAGGAAAATTAGTGTCTATTGCAAGTCTGGTAGAATTTGAAGAGAAAGGAACTGCTGAGTCATTACCTAGGTATAATAGACAACGAGCAGTAACTATATCGGCAGCTTTATCTGAAGAATATACATTGTCTGAAGCTATAAAATATTTAGAAGACGTAATGTTGCGAGTTGCCCCTCAAAATCAAATAACTTGGAAGGGTAAGTCCGAAGAACTAAAGGAGACAAGTAACGAAATATTTCTTATTTTTGCTTTAGCATTAATAACTGCATATTTAGTAATGGCTGCTACTTTTAATTCGTTTGTTCATCCTTTTATTATTATATTGACTGTGCCTCTTGCAGTTTTTGGAGGTCTTGTATTCATTTTATTTCTAAATAGTTCGATAAATATATTTTCGCAAATCGCCTTGATTATATTAATCGGTATATCCACTAAAAATAGTATTCTTATCGTTGACTATACTAACCAAATTCGAACAACAGGTGCAAAAATTGAGGAAGCATTGATGGAAGCTTGTAAATTAAGAATAAGACCAATCATAATGACTTCATTAAGCACCATGATTGCAATGTTGCCTCTTATAGTAGGTAACATAGGTCCGGGCGCAGGTGAGGCATCTAGATTAGCAGTTGGATCAACAATCTTTGGTGGAATGATTATTTCTACATTCTTTACATTATATGTAACTCCAACTATGTATTTAACACTAGCAAAAAACACAAAGAGAATAGATGCAGTAGATCTGGAGCTAGAAAAGCAATTGATTAAAAAATAATATATTTTTTAGTAGTTAAAGATTGACTACATTTATTAAGCTGTTTCTTGAACTTATTTGAATATCCCTCTACTTTTTTTGCCAATACAATAACTTTCTGATTGCTTTTATAATTTTTATAATTTCCCCAGCCTTCATGATAAGCAATATATTGTCTGAAAGCATCTTTTTTTGAAACTTTTAAAATTTTTTCTGTTTTATTTGTATACCAGCCGATAAAATCAACACTATCTTTAAATCTAGTTCTTAAAGCATATTTATTTCCAGTCTCATCTTTATATTGTTTCCAAGTACCTTTAATAGCTTGTGAGTATCCAAATGAACTGGAAGGTCTTTTATAAGGTATAACTTTAAATAATTTTTGACGCGCAGGCTTAGCAAGCCAATCAAAGTCAGATTCCATTTTTATTATTGCTAATTGTAAGTTGATTGGTGTTCCCCACTTTTTTTCAGTTTTTTTTGCGTGTTTATACCAAAGATATCTCTCAGAAAATATTGAACAGCCATCTGATGTATTTTGAGGTATCGATGAGCAAGCAGTTAAAAATAATAGACCAAAAAATAAATAAAACTTTCTAAAAAGAATCACAGTTTAATATAAATTATCTATTATTTTTTCTCCATATCCATGGATAATCAAATTCCATACTCCATAAACCTAACTTATTATTTTTTGCATAAATTTGATCTTTAGAATATTTTTTTTTTGAATATTTTGGATAATCGAAGGCTAATCCATTTCTTACCATGTAAGCTGAAACACTCTCATTATTCATAAAACACTCTCCTAAATACCTACCAAAATAATCTTTTTGAGGCTCGATTAGACATTTTAATTTTTTATTTATAATTTTTTCTGTGAGAGAATTTTTTGAAATTTTTCCACAATTAATTTTTTTTTTATTTTTTAAACAAAACTGTTGCTTTCCTTTAAATTTAGTTTCTGGAGCATCTATTCCTGAAAAACGAATTTTTTTATTATCTAATAAAATTGTATCACCATCAATTATTTTAATGTTATCTGAAATTAGGATTGTTTCTGATAGCAAATAATTTGTTGCTACAAATGTAAATAAAAATAAAAAACTAACTAACTTCAGTAGTTGCTTTTTCATTACATTCTTGCATTTTTTTTCTGATTTGGTCTTCAGATATATTTTTATCTTTTAAATCTCCGTAAAGCTTTCTATACACATCTTCATCACCTGCCTCAGCAAAATCAGCTTTAATTACATCTTGAATATATTGATTTTTTTTTTCCTCATCATATCCCAAAATTTGTGAGGCCCACTCTCCTAAATATTTATTTTTTCTTGCATTAATTTTAAATTGTTTTTCCTCATCATGAGCAAATTTTTTTTCAAAACCTTTTTTTCTCTCATCGAATGAACTCATTGCAGCCTACCTTTATAAATTATTATAAAAAATAAAAATGATATAAATACACCTATTATATTACCAAACAAATCACCTAATTCAAATCCTCTTTCTGGAATCATTAAGTGCAGGATTTCTAAAAAAATAGAAACACAAATAAGGTAAATATAAATATTTTTTAATTTATGCTTAAAAGCAATTAATCCTAGAATGGATATAATAAGGAAAACATAAACATGATTTGAAGATACTAAAAAATCTCTTGTTAATTGTGGTTGAATTTTACAATCACTATAAATAAAACATCCAAAAATACTACCAGGATATAAGTAAAAAATAAATAAAACTACGTTAGACAAATAAAAAAACTGCTTTATGTAATTCATAGTTAATCTATATTAAATTTTCATAAATGAGTCACTTAATACTTGTTAGACATGGTCAAAGCGAATGGAATTTAGAAAATAGATTTACAGGATGGGTCGACGTTGAACTTGCACCACAAGGTAAATTAGAAGCTTGTAAAGCTGGTGAATTCATAAAAAAATTAAATTTAGAAATAAAACATTTTTATACTTCTTATCAACTAAGATCGATTGATACTTTAAAACTCATTTTAAATACAATTAGAGTAAAACCAAATAATATAATTAAGGCTTGGCAATTAAATGAAAGACACTACGGATCACTTACGGGATTAAATAAAGATGAAATGAAAAAAAAACTAGGAGAAGATGAGGTTCACAAATTCAGAAGATCTTGGGATAATCCACCAAAACCTTTAAATATAAATAGTCCATACCATCCAAAAAATATAAGTATTTACAATGATATACCCCTTAGCCTAATTCCAGATACAGAGTCTCTTAAAGATACTTATGAAAGAGTTGTGCCCTATTTTGTCGAAAACATAGAGAAAAAATTGCAGGATAACATAATTATATCTGCTCATGGTAATTCTATTAGATCACTTTTAAAATATTTATTTAAAATTGATGACAACGAAATTTCTAATCTTGAAATACCAACAGGAAATCCTCTACTTTTGAAATTTGAAAAAAAGAATATAAAAGAAGCTAAATACCTAGATCAGAGTAGATCTAGAGATTTAATTAAATTCTAACCTCTTTGAAGAAGTTTTTTGTAAATATCTTTATCCGTTAAATGAAGAAACTCAATACTACTCTCGAAACCATACAAATTTTCTTTTTTAATGTAGTTATCCCAAATCTCATTCATTGAAAATATTTTTTTTGATAAATCTTTAAATATTTTTTTATTTATAATTTGGCACCCTGTATAAATATAATCTTTATCATTGTTCTTTTTTAAATTATTGCCATCCATAAAAAAATCGCCTTTAAATCTTTTATCAAAACTTAAATCTTTTTTTACAACCATTAAAATATTTTCTAAGTTATTTTTAAAATATATATTTTCCATCTTCTTAATTTCATTTGCATATTCAGCGTTCCAAATTGTATCAGGATTAAAAACTATAAAATCTGTTTCAACTGAATTATTTACTACATTTAAAAGACCGCCCCCTGTATCTAATATTTCTTTACCATCTTCTATAATTTGAATTTCTAAACCAAAATTATTTGAAAAAATGAAATCTTTTATTTTATCACTTAAATAGAAAGTATTAATTTTTAAAGATTTTATTTCTAATACTTTTATCAAGTTTATAGTATTTTCTAATAAGCTAATCTCATTAATTTTTAAGAGTGGTTTTGGTGTTTTCTCAGTTAATGGCATTAATCTTTTTCCAAATCCTGCGCATAAAACTATTGCTGTTTTAATTTTCATATTTTTTTTATTCTAGGATTTTTTTGTAGAAAATTTTTTAAATCATGGAAATTTGGATTATTTTTAATACGATTATCAATTAATTTCCACGCATAAGGTATTAATTTTAGATATTTTCTTTTTTTATCTCTTTTTGCAAGTCTTGTGAATATACCAATTATTTTTAGATTTCTTAAAACAGATAAAATTTCAAAATCATTAATAAATTCAGACTCATTTTTATACTTAAATTTACTAAGAAATACTTTTAAAATATTTGACTTAAAACTGCTTGAAGTTTTAATTCTTACATCATCAATAAGTGAGGCCAAATCATATGCTGGATTACCCAAGACAGCATCTTGACTATCTATTAAAGTGATTTTATTTTTATAAAACATCATGTTCGAGACGTGAAAATCTCTATGTACAAACACTTTGTGTTTGATTTTTAAATTTAAATACAAATTATCTATTATTTTTTTGAGATTTTTTTTTAAATATCCTTTTTGAATAATTAATTTATTTGCTGCTAAGTACCAATCCAAAAAAAGGTATGACTCTTTAAGTATTTTAGCTTTGGAATAGTTTGATAAATTAAATTTTTTTTTAAGAAAATTTTGAGTTTTAAAATTTTTAATTTTTTGAATTTGATATAGAATATTTAGTATTTTTTTGTATTCATTTAATTTATTTTTGGAGGATTTAATTTTACCCAACATGTTTTTATTGCCGAAATCCTCAATTTCTATAAAGTTTTTTTTATAATTTTGACTAATTAAAACTGGGGCTAATATTTTATTTTTAATCAATATTTTGTTAACTGCATCATAATTTAACAGGTTTGATCGCTTTTGAATTTTGCTATAAACTAAAACTGAATTATTTGTTCTATAAAATTGTCTAAAAGATGCATCTCCTGATAGTTTTTTAAATTTTTTCAAATTCATTAAAATCAAAATCAATATTATTAGATATAATTAAGTACCTATTTTCAAGCTTTTCATCATATTCAAATTTTAATGTAAAAGTACTTTCTATATTTTTACCTAAGATTTCAGGCCATTCAATTAATCTAGCATAATCTTCTAAATTTTCATTAATTCCTAAATTATTTAATTCTTTTTTATCTTTAATTCTGTAAAGATCAAAATGTCTAACAATCAAAGAATTGATCTCATATTCATTTATAATATTAAAAGTTGGACTAGGTATTTCTGTTGTTTCTAAACCATTTTTTATTTGAAGATAATTGATTAGATGCCTAATAAATGTAGTCTTACCTACTCCGATGTTTCCATAAAAAAGCAAAGTTGTATTTTTGCTAACTTTACTTGCAATTTTTTCAGCAATTTTTTGTGTGATAATTTCTTTTGAAATATCTATTTTGCTACTTTTAGTAGCGATAGGCATCTGGTTTATAAGGTCCTTCTGGTGTTACACTTATATATTTTGCTTGATCATCTGATAATTTGGTTAATTTAGCTCCAACTTTTTCTAAATGAAGTCTGGCTACTTTCTCATCTAAATGTTTAGGTAAAACATATACTTTTTTCTCATATTTATCTGAGTTATTCCATAATTCTATCTGAGCTGTTACTTGATTTGTAAAAGAAGCACTCATTACAAAACTTGGGTGTCCTGTTGCACATCCAAGATTAACTAATCTACCTTCTGCTAATAAAATAATTCTTTTTCCATCTGGCAATGTAATTTCGTGAACTTGTGGTTTTATTTCATCCCATTTATAATTTTTGAGAGCATCTACTTGGATCTCATTATCAAAGTGACCAATATTGCATAAAATTGCTCTATCTTTCATTTCTCTCATATGGTCAGCTGTCACAATATCTTTATTTCCTGTTGCCGTAACAACAATGTCGGCTTCTTTTATCATCTCATCCATTAAAACTACTTCATAACCTTCCATTGCAGCTTGGAGAGCACAGATTGGGTCTGTTTCTGTAACCATAACTCTTGCACCGCTTTGACGAAGAGAAGCGGCGCTTCCCTTTCCAACATCTCCAAATCCAGCTACAATAGCTACCTTACCTGACATCATGACGTCAGTTGCTCTTTTAATTCCATCAACTAAACTTTCTCTGCAACCATATAAATTGTCGAACTTAGATTTTGTTACTGAGTCATTAACATTTATTGCTGGGACAAGTAAATTACCTTCAATTTCCATTTTTTTTAATGCTAAAACTCCTGTAGTTGTCTCTTCTGATAAACCTTTAACATCATCTAATAATTCTTTATAATCTTTGTGCATCAATGCTGTAAGATCACCACCATCATCAAGTATCATATTTGGTTTCCAGCCATCTTTGCCTTCAATAGTTTGCTTTACACACCACCAATATTCTTCTTCTGTTTCGCCTTTCCAAGCAAATACAGGAATGCCAGCTTTTGCAATTGCTGCTGCCGCATGGTCTTGTGTCGAAAAAATATTACATGAGGACCATCTTACTTCGGCTCCTAACTCAACTAAAGTTTCTATTAAGACAGCTGTTTGTATTGTCATGTGTAAACAACCAACAATCCGAGCTCCATTTAAAGGTTTTTTACCCTTATATTCTTCTCTAAGAGCCATTAATCCTGGCATTTCGGTTTCAGCCAGTGAAATTTCTTTTCTTCCAAATTCCGCTTGGGATATATCTTTTACTTTAAAATCTTCCATAGAAAGAGGCTTTTAACAATTTTAATTAATATATCAACAAAGATTTATACTTCTGGGAAAATTATTTCAATTCTTGCCCCTTTATCTTTATTATTAGATGCGTTGATTTCACCACCATGAATTTCAACTAAATTTTTGACAATATTTAATCCCAAACCCGAATGTTCTCCAAAGTTTTCGGGTCTATTACTATAAAATCTATTAAATATCTTATTTGTATCCTTTTCACTAAATCCAGATCCCTGATCAACGACAACTAATTTAATTTTTTCATTTTTATCTTTTGATATTTCAACGGTAATTTCTTGATTATTTTCACTAAAAGAAATTGAGTTTTCTAATAAGTTTGCAATAATTTGTTCAATTCTATTTTCTATCCCTAAGATACTATAATTTTTAATTCCATTAGATTTTAATTTAATTCCAATCGATTTTTTTGTTTCATAGATACTGTTAAAATCATCAACAACAGATTGGGCAATCTCTTTTAAATTTAATTTTTGCATTTTCTCAGAGGAGATTGCAGCCTCATCTCTTAGCATTTGAGAGTAATCAGTTATTAATCTTTCGATTCTCTCTACATCATGTGATACTATATTAATTAATTTGTTTCTTTGAGATTTATCATTTGTTTCAGAAATTATCTCAGAGGCACTTTTTAGAGATGCCAAAGGATTTCTGATTTCATGCAAAAGATCTGTTGAATAGTTTTCTGCTGTAGTAATTCTTTTGTTTAATTCATTAGTCATTTCATCAAGAGAATTTGATAATTTGCCCAATTCATCATTTCTTTTTTTTATATTTCCAATATTGGTCTTTTCCTTGCTTTTATTTTTTATAATATTTGTATATTGAACCAAATTTTTAATTGGTTTTAAGAAGTATCTATTTAATACATATGAAAAAATTAAAATTACTAATGCGACAAGCAAAGCAGTTCTGATTATAAAATTTCTTCTTTCATCTATTGCAACCTTTATTTCATTGGCATTTTCAGTAATAGCTAAATAGCCTATTGTTTTGTTTTCACTGACTACATTTTTAACAGTTACTAATAAAAATTGATCATAGTTTTCTTTAGAGTAAGTTAATGGTTTTCCATAATCTGATGAATAAGAGTACTTTTTTAAATCTTCAAATATTTCTTTACTTTCAAAGTTTTTATTACTCTCTTCGAAATTCTTATTTTGAATACTTTGATTATTTAAGTCACTCATCTCAATTATGTTTAGACTTCTTGAGAAAGCATTTGGATCTAAGTCTAATGTGTCGGTATCTCCCAATAGATTAAATTCACTATCAAATATCTGTACTCTATCTATACTTTGAAATAAAAATTTAGTGGAAAACAGAAACTCTCTAATATCTTCAGATGAAAAATTTATTTTTAAACGATCAATATTTTCTGTTGTATTATCAATAATTTTTATGTGCGAGGCAGTTTTATTTTTAATGAGCGTAGGTTTTACTGTGTTAAGATAAAATAATGTTAATACACCTATCACTAAAAAAACAATAAAGTTGATAACTAAGAATTTTTTTAAAATAGATTGATTATTAGATTTTGAAGTAGCCATTATTTAACATTCCAACGATAACCACTACCATATCTGGTTTCTATCGCTGAAAAGTTATTATCTACTTTTTTAAACTTTTTTCTAATCCTTTTTACGTGACTATCTATTGTTCTATCTTCAATATCTGTGTCTTCTCTGTAAGCAACATCCATTAATTGAGATCTTTCTTTAATAATTCCAGGTCTTTTTGCTAATTCCTTTACAATTAAAAATTCTGTTGTTGTTAATTTATCTGGTAATTGCTTGCCATCCCATTCACACTCTAGCTGTGAAGGGTCAAGTTTTAATTTTCCATGTGAAATTATATTTCGATTATCCTCTAAATTATTATCTTTTTTTCTAAGTTGGACACGAATTCTTTCAATAAGAACTTTAGTTGAAAAACCACCTGATTTTTTTACAAAATCATCTGCCCCTAGTTTTAGTCCTAAGAGCTCATCCACCTCTTCATCTTTTGAAGTTAAAAAGATAACTGGCATAGATGTTTTTTTTCTCAATTTTTTTAACAATTCTTCTCCATCCATTCTTGGCATTTTAATATCTATAACTGCAAGGTCTGGGGGATTTCTTGACAAACCAATTAAGGCACTTTCTCCATCCAAATAAGTTTGAATATTAAAACCCTCTTTCTCTAAAGCAATACTTAAACTAGTTAATATATTTCTATCATCATCAACAAGGGCAATTGTATGTTTCATGTTTAACTATAAAAATACTAAAATGTTTAAAATTGGGCAATTAAATGTTTATTAATGAAGCTCTCCCCAGTTATCACCTATGTTTACATCTACCGATAATGGTATTGAAAATGAATGCAAATCACTATCTTTCACACTTGTCATAATATCTTTAATCTTTTTAGAAGCAGATTTAGTGCCATTATCAATTACCTCAAAAATCAATTCATCGTGAATTTGAAGCAACATATTAAATTCATTCGTTTTTTTAGTATCAAGCTCATTGTTGATTCTAATCATAGCAAGTCGCATTATTTCTGATGCAGATCCTTGGATAGGTGCATTTATAGCTGCCCTTTCTTGAAAATTTCTAACATTAAAATTTTTGTCATTGATTCCTGGAATATGAGTTTTTCGACCAAAAATATTTCTTACATATCCACTTTTTCTACAGAATTTAACTGTGTTATTCATGTATTCTTTAATTTCTGGAAATTTAATAAAATATGAATTTAGAAATTCTTCAGCTTCATTGTTTGATACACCAATTTGTTTGGCCAAACCATATTGAGATATTCCATAAATTATTCCAAAATTAATAGCTTTCGCTTTTCTCCTCATATCAGCGTCAATTTTTTTTATGTCTGCACCAAAAACCTGGCTAGCGGTTAATGAGTGAATATCCTCATTATTTTTAAAAGCTTTTTTTAGTTCTTTTACATCAGCTAGATCAGCCAAAATTCTCATTTCGATCTGATTATAGTCTGCTGATATAAGTTTTTTATTTTCTTCTGATATGAAGGCTTTACGAATATCTTTGCCCTCCTGAGTTTTAATAGGAATATTTTGTAAATTTGGATCACTAGATGCAAGTCTACCTGTTGTAGTTGCTGCTAACAGAAAAGATGTATGCACTCTTTTTGTATTGGGATTTAAATGCTCTGGTAAAGAATCTGAATATGTATTTTTCAATTTACTAGATTGCCTCCATTCTAAAACCAATTTAGGAAATTCATTCCCTTTGTAAGCTAAATCCTCTAGAACTGCTGCACCAGTTGCAAAACTTCCTTTTTTAGTCTTTTTTAGCGATGCAATTTTGAGGTCATTATACATTATTTCACCCAACTGTTTAGTCGATGCAATATTAAATTTTTTTTTTGAAATTTTAAAAATTTGTTTTTCTAAATCTTGAAGTTTTTTTTCAAACTTAACAGATAATTTTTTAAGAAAATTATTATCCAATTTTATGCCATTGATTTCCATTGATGCTAAAATTTTAATTAAAGGTTTTTCGAAAATTTCATAAATATTTAGTAATTTTTCTGATTTAAGCGATTTCAAAAATATTTTATATAAACGGTAAGTTATATCAGCATCTTCTGCCGCATAATCTTTTGCAATATTTAACTCTACTTGACTGAATTTAATTTCTTTTTTTCCAGATCCAACAAGATCTTTATATTTAATTGTTTTGTGACCAAGATGAATATCTGAAAGGGTATCCATATTATGTCTATTTTTCCCAGCATCTAATACGTATGACATCAACATTGTATCTTCCATGCTTTGAATATCTATATTCCTTTTACGAAATATTATGTAATCGAATTTAATATTTTGCCCAATTTTTTTTAAACTTTTATCCTCTAAATATGGTTTTAAAATTCTTAAAACATCTTTTTCATTTAGATTATTTTTATCAATATGACCTGTTGGAATGTAACAAGCTTTACCTATTTTGCTAGAAATTGAGATACCAACTAAATTTGCCTGATGTGGGTCAAGAGAGTCTGTTTCAGTATCAATAGAAAATTCACCAGCTTCTTCGGCTTCTTGCATCCAATCTTTTATTTCAGATAAATTTTTTATCAAAACATATTTATCTTTTGATATTTTAGATGTTTCTTTTTTGACTTCTATTTCATCACTAAATTGGGATTGACCATACGTCGAAATTGCCGAACTCAATAACCTATTAAATTCCATTTCTCTCAAAAAATTGTATAACTTGTCTACGTCTACTTTTTTTAGAACAAAATCAGTTAATTTGTCTTTCACCGGAACATCATTTTTTAATGTGACCAGTTTTTTACTTACCAGAGCCTTATCTTTATTTTCTAAAAGTGTTTCTCTTCTTTTATTCTGTTTTATTTTATTTGCGTTTTTGAGAAGGTTTTCTAAATTTCCATATTCCTTAATTAATTCTGCTGCTGTTTTTACACCAATACCTGGAACGCCAGGTACATTGTCTGTACTATCCCCTGCTAGTGATTGAACATCAATTACTTTATCCGGACCAACCCCAAATTTATTGATTACGTCGTCATTAGATATAAATTTATTCTTCATTGGATCGTATATACGAACCTTTTTTTTGAAAAGTTGCATTAAATCTTTGTCAGATGATACAATTGTAACCTTTGCACCTTCGTCTAATATTTGCTCTACATAGGTGGCTATCAAATCATCAGCTTCGTAATTTAACATTTCTATAGAGGGTAAATTGAATGCTAATACTGACTTTCTAATATAATCGAATTGTGGAATTAGATCATCGGGAGCATCAGACCTATTTCCTTTGTAATCTGAATATATTTCGTTTCGAAAATTCTTTCTTGCAGAGTCAAAGATTACTGCAAAATGAGTTGGTTTTTCTAAATTTTCGCTAGATTTAGAGTCCTCTAATAATTTAAACAGCATGTTACAAAATCCACTTACTGCTCCAACTGGCAAACCATCACTTTTTCGTGTTAATGGTGGCAATGCATAATAGGCTCTAAATATGTATCCGGACCCATCAATAAGATAGAAATGATCTGTTTTTTTAATTTTACCCATAATTTAATTTATAATAAATTGACGTATTATAGTAAGAATAAAACATCCTGTTAATAAATATTAGTGGATTAAACTTTATTAAAATAGTAATTTAAAGCTAATGGAATTAGTAAATTCAATTTCTAATAATAGAATAATTAAAATCGTAATATTTGCATTAATAGGTTCTATTTTATTGACAATATCTGCAAAAATTAAAATACCTTTTTATCCAGTTCCTATGACTATGCAAACATTTATAGTTTTGTTTTTAGGAATTTCCTTTGGATATAAAGTCGGGGTACTTTCGGTATTTTTTTATTTGATAGAAGGAATTATAGGATTACCAGTATTTTCTAACTCACCAGAGAAAGGAATAGGATTAGCTTATTTTGCTGGTCCAACTATGGGATATTTAATAGGTTTTATATTTGCATGTCTGATAGCAGGCTTATTTACATACGATAAAAACCATATATTAAATTTTTTAAAAATTATAATTGCAACATCAGTAATATATATTTTGGGTATTTTGTGGCTTGGAAATCTAATCGGTTGGGATAAACCAATATTAGAATTTGGTGTTTACCCATTTCTTTATGCTGAATTTTTTAAGATATTATTACTAACAGCTTTAGTTAACAAAATTATTAAACTTAGAAAATATATTTAGAATTACCTTGGAGATCTTTTTGATAAAATTCTTTGAAGTGTTCTTCGATGCATTTTGAGTCTTCTTGCAGTCTCAGATACATTTCTGTTACATAATTCAAAAACTCTGTGAATATGTTCCCATTTAACTCTATCAGCGGACATTGGATTTTCTGGTGGCGCAGCTTTTTTATTTGGATCAGCTAAAAGTGCTTTTTCTACGTCATCTGCATCTGCTGGTTTAGCTAAATAGTCTATTGCACCTTCTTTAATGGCTGCTACTGCAGTTGGTATATTTCCATAACCAGTAAGCATTACTATTCTGCTTTCTGAGTTATTTTTCTGGATTTCTTTTACAACTTCTAGTCCGTTTCCATCGTTTAGTCTCAAGTCAACAACAGCAAAAGCAGGTTTTTTTGATTTCACAGACTCTATTCCAATTTTTACACCCTCTGCTTGTGAAACAGAAAAGCCCTTTTTCTCCATTGCTCGAGCTAGTCTTTCTCTAAAAGGGTTATCATCATCTACTATAAGTAGAGATTTATCCTCAAATTCTGTTATTTTTTTTAATACTTCTGCTTCTGGCATGGGCCTTATATGGAAACATTCTAAATTATTTCAAGGGTACATTTTTACTTTACATTGGATCATTTTCAGCATAAATGCTCGTTTTATATAAACTTGCATAGCAGTTATGCCGGTTTTTTTTGTTAAATTTTTTTTGGAGCTTTAAATGCAAAAATTTAAATCAGTTGATAAATTAGTTAACCAACTGAAACCAACAGAACCTGTTTATTGTATTAGAAGAGATTCTATAAACATAGCTTCTAAATTTTTTCAGAATAAATTTCCTGGTAAAATCCTATATGCAGTCAAAACTAATCCGCATCCATTAGTATTAAAAACTATCGTGGAAAGCGGAATTAATGATTTTGATATCGCTTCAATTAAAGAAGTTGAGGCAATTAGAAGTGTTAGCCCAGATGCAAAATGCTCCTACATGCATACCGTAAAAAGCAAGGAAAGTATAAACGAAGCATATTTCAAATATAATATTAAGACTTTTTCAATAGATACAAAAGATGAATTAATAAAAATTCTTAATAGTACTAATCAAGCTAAGGATTTGGAGTTATTTGTAAGAGTTGCAGTTTCCAATGAACACGCAGAAATAGATTTATCTAAAAAATTTGGCGCACAAACTTCTGAAGCAATAGGGCTTTATAGATTAACAAAACAGTATGCAAAAAAAATAGGATTAAGTTTTCATGTGGGTTCGCAATGTATGCATCCAATATCCTATTCAAAAGGGATTAACGAAATTAAATATATAATAAAAAAAACAAAAATAGTTCCAGATTTTATAAATATAGGTGGAGGATTTCCAACAATCTATCCTGACTTAATTCCTCAATCATTAAACTCTTATTTTGAGGAAATAAAAAATTCATTAAATAAATTAAAATTAGAAAAAAAACCAGAAATTATATGTGAGCCAGGTCGAGCAATTGTTGCAGAAAGTGGTTCGACAATTGTGAGAGTAAACTTAAGAAAAAAACAAAAGCTATATATTAATGATGGAACATACGGAACTTTATTTGATGCAGGTGTGCCTAATATAGTTTATCCATCAAGGATAATTACAAGTGGAAGAATTATATCAAAAAAATTGACTTCATTTGATTTTTATGGACCAACATGTGATAGCATGGATTATATGAAGGGACCTTTCATTCTACCTAATAATATAAAAGAAGGTGATTACATTGAACTAGGTCAATTGGGAGCATACGGTTTGACATTTAGAACTCAATTTAATGGATATTATTCTGATAGTATTTACGAAGTTTATGATGATCCGATTATGACGATGTATGACAAAGAAACAAATAAAGAGTTTCTTGTTGCATAATGTCAGATACAAAAAATCTTAATCATAACAGAAAGAAAGACTTTTTAAGTAAAGAGGTTGAGCATATTGATATTACATCATTTGACTCAAGAAAAATTATATCATCTATGGAAAAAATGTCTTTTGTTTCCAGGGAAACTGCTAATGCATCTAAAATATATAATGAAATGCTTAAAGATAAAGATTGTACAATATTCTTAACGCTTGCAGGGTCTACTTCTGCAGCTGGATGTATGCATATTTATAGAGATATGGTTAAATACAACATGGTAGATGCAATTGTAGCAACTGGAGCATCTATAATAGATATGGATTTTTTTGAAGCGCTTGGATTTAAACATTACCAAGGATCACAATATCAAAATGATAATGAACTTAGAGACAATTATATAGATAGGATTTATGATACTTACATCGATGAAGAGGAGCTCCAAGTTTGTGATAAAACAATAGGAGAAATAGCAGACAAACTTGAGCCGAAGTCTTACACATCTAGAGAATTTATTAAAGAGATTGGTAAATATCTAAAAACTAATTCTAAAAAGAAAGGTTCTTTAATTGAAACAGCTTTTGATAACGATGTACCTATATTCTGTCCTGCATTTACAGACTCAAGTGCAGGTTTTGGATTAGTCATGCATCAAGAGAGAAATCCAAAAAATCATATTACAATAGACTCAATTAGAGAATTTAGAGAATTAACAGAGATTAAAATAAAATCTAAAGGGTCAGGATTATTTATGATTGGTGGTGGAGTTCCTAAAAACTTTATACAAGACACGGTAATTTGTGCTGAACTTTTGGGAAAAAATGTAGATATGCACAAATATGCAATACAAATTACTGTTGCTGACTCAAGAGATGGAGCTTGCAGTAGTTCAACATTAAAAGAAGCAAGTTCATGGGGTAAGGTTGATACTACCAAAGAACAAATGGTATTTGCTGAAGCTACCAGTGTTTTACCATTAATTGCAAGTGACGCCTATCATACTGGAGAGTGGAAAAATAGAGACAGAAAAAACTTTTCCAAAATATTTTGATTGATGATCAAAAAAGTAAAAATTGGAATTATTCAAAGTAAAATTTCAGATAATATTCAAAAAAATATAAATTCAGCTATTAAAAATATAAAAAAAGCAGCATCAAAAAAAGCTAAAATAATTTGTTTACCAGAACTATTTTTATCAAATTATTTTTGTCAAATAGAAAGTCATTCCAACTTTAAGCTAGCGGAAAAAATACCTGGCAGAACTACAAAAATATTTTGTGAATTAGCCAAAGATTTACAAATAGTATTAATGATTTCATTATTTGAAAAAAAAACACATGGCTTCTATCATAATACTAGTATCGTTATTAGCGAGAAAGGTAAAATTTTATCAAAATATAGAAAAATGCATATACCAGATGATCCTGGTTATTATGAAAAATTTTATTTTACTCCTGGAGATTTAGGTTTTAAATCTGTTAAAACAAAATTTGGTAAAATTGGACCTTTAATTTGTTGGGATCAATGGTTCCCAGAAGCTGCAAGATTGACTGCACTTAAAGGTGCACAAATAATTTTTTACCCTACTGCTATTGGATGGCATCCTAAAGAGAAAAAAAAATTTGGAAAATCTCAAATAGACTCCTGGATAACAATGCAAAAATCTCACGCAATCGCAAATGGTACTTATGTGGTTGCTATAAATAGAGTTGGAACAGAAAAAAAAGGTAAGAAGAAAATAGAATTCTGGGGAAACTCAATGATCATAGATCCTAGTGGGCAAATAATTGGAAAACTTGGGAATAAAAAAGAAGAAATTTTAATTCGCGACATAAACTATAAAAAAATTGATTCAGCCAGAGAGCATTGGCCTTTTTTTAGAGATAGAAGAATCGATTTTTATAAAGGCATACTAAAAAATCCTGCAGATGAATGAAAACTTTAATGGATTTAGAATGCCGGCAGAATGGGAGCCTCAAAATTCAGTTTGGGTTGCTTGGCCTTATAATAAAAATGATTGGCCTGGACTATATCAATTTATTCCTGAAGTAATTTTAAAAATTATAAAAAAAATTTCAAAAAATCAAAAAATTAATTTAATCGTTAGCAAAAATATAAAAAATATAAAAAAATTAATAAAACTTAATAAAATTAAAAATATCAACTTCCACTATATTAAAACTGATAGAATATGGTTAAGAGATTCTGGACCCATATTTATAACAAATAAAGTTGAAAAGAAAAAAGTAATACTAAATTTTGGTTTTAACGGATGGTCAAAGTATAAAAATTATAAAAACGACAATAAAATCAATAATAGTATTAGTAAAATTGCTAATTGTAGAAAGATTGATCCAATAATCAAAAAAAAAGACAGAATTAGAAAAATAATCATGGAAGGAGGGGCATTTGATGTAAATGGCTCAGGTACAATTCTATTAACTGAAGAATGTTTGTTAAGCAAAATTCAAGAAAGAAATAAAAATTTTAAAAAAAAAGACTACGAAAAAATGTTTAATAAATACTTAAATATAAAAAACTTTATATGGCTTAAAAAAGGAATTGCAGGCGATGATACACATGGACATGTTGACGACATATCAAGATTTGTTTCAAGAAATACGATTATGACTGCGGTTGAAAATAATAAAAAAGATATAAATTATAAAAACTTAAATAAGAATTTAAATATATTGAAAGAAAGTAAATGTGAGAAAGGAAAGAAATTCAAAATTATAAAAGTTCCTATGCCTTCACCAATTTATATTGAGAATACAAGAGTTCCTGCAAGTTATATGAATTTTTATATTTGTAATAAAAAAATAATTCTTCCAATATTTAGAGTAAAAGAAGACAATATTGCAATTAAAATTTTCAAAAATTACTTTAGAAATAGAAAAATCGAAACAGTTGACTGTAGCAAATTGATATGGGGGTTTGGTGCAATACATTGCATGACCCAACAAGAACCTAAAATCTAATTATGCTGCTTTTAGTGTACCGAGTAATAATCTAAAAGGTATCAACATTACTAGAGCAACAAATATTTTTACCGCAAGATCTCCTAACGATAAAGTTACCCAAGGAATTCCCGTTCCATAGAATGATATTGAGAAAAATAAAAAAGTATCAACTGTTGAACCCATCAAAGAAGATGTTAAAGGTGCAATAAACCACTTTTTTTGTCTTAATTGATCAAATATCTGAACATCTAAAAGTTGAGCAATTATAAAAGCTGTTCCTGAACCAATTGCTATTCTTATAGAAATAAGATCAGTAAAATTAGTTGAAAATATTAAAGTAAACAAAATTCCAATTGTGAAGCCTATATAGACAATTTTTCTAGCTACTAATTTTCCAAAGGATCTGTTGGCTAAATCTGTAATTAAAAATGCAATTGGATAACTAAAAGCACCGTAAGTTAAAATTTCCTCTAAACCGTAATATTTTATAGGAAATTGAACTAAATAATTAGATGCTAGCACAACCAATCCCATTAAAAATGAGAGAGTAAGGAAAACTTTATTCATTATACTGTTTTTGCAATTATTGATTTTTTAAGCTTTTTTAATCTTAACGATAAATCCCCTGATTTTGCAGATTTTAAGAAATTATCAAAGCTACCTTTTTTATCTACAGATCTAACACCTGCATTTGAAACTGTTAATCTCAGAGATTTTTTTAAAAGTTCACTTTTAAATTTTACTTTTTTTAAATTTGGAAGAAATCTTCTCTTAGTTTTATTGTTAGCGTGACTAACATTATGGCCTTTTAGAGGGATTTTACCAGTAAGTTCGCATTTTTTAGACATAAATTTTCAAGATGTATATGGTCTTAAAGAATACCAGTCAAGATTAATTTTTAGTTCCAATGGCTTCAGAAATATTTTTAAAACCTTCTCTTTTTACAATTTCGTCAAGATCTTTATTAATCTTTGAAGCAATAGTTGGTCCTTTATAAACCATACCTGTATACAATTGCACGAGAGTTGCACCGCTTACAATTTTATTAAAAACGCCATCGGCAGAGTCAACGCCTCCAACTCCAATTATTAAGATTTTTTTTCCAACTAATTTAAAAAATTTATTAATTAATTCATTAGAAATATTTTCAAGTGGTTTTCCAGACAAACCGCCTTTCTCTAATTTATTTATATTAGATATATTTTCTCTATTTCTATCTGTCGTATTTGAAACTATAACTATTTGAACATTATGTTTTAAAAAAAGTTCTGAGATTTCATCAATACTTTTTTCATCAATATCAGGAGATACTTTGACTGCTATTGGCACATTTGAATTTAATTTTTTTTTTTCTTCATTTATGCATTTTAAAAGATTATCTAACTCTTCATTTTTGTGAAAGTTTCTTAAATTTTCTGTGTTAGGAGAGGAGATATTAATTGTAATATAGTCTGCTAAATTATGAAATTTTCTGAAACAAATTAAATAATCTTTAACTCTGTTTTCAGTATCTTTATTAGGTCCTATATTAATACCAAGTAATCCATTAGGTGAATTATTTTCAATATTTTTTTTACTTTCTTCTGATCCAATATTGTTAAATCCAAGTCTATTAATTAAAGCCTCATCTTCTTCCAATCTGAACACTCTTGGCTTAGGATTTCCTATTTGTGGTTTAGGTGTAATTGTACCTACCTCAACAAAACCAAATCCTAGTTTGTATAAAGGATTGTAAACTTCTGCATTTTTATCAAATCCAGCAGCAACACCTAGAGGAGAATTTAAGGCTTTGTTTAAAAATTTAGTTTGGATAGTAACTCTGGTTGTTTTATCTATAGCTGGTATCTGATTTAACTTTAAAGCCTTTATTGCTAGAGAGTGTGCAACTTCAGGACTAAATTTAAATATAAAAGGTCTTATAAGATTAAACATTTTCAACCTTTTTTCTTATCAATTCTTTGGTTTCATTTACTCCAAAAAAACTAATGAAGTAGCCCATTCTGGGTCCATTTTCGTCACCAAATACAACTTCATAGATAAGCTTAAACCATTCTCTTAAATTTTCTTTGTAACCATTTTCTTTTCCTACAGTAAAAATATTTGTCTGAATATCTTCAGGAGCCATTTTATCATTACAATTATCCAAAGACTTAATTAATGCTTTCAGTGCAACTTTCTCTTTTTCATTTGGAGTTTTGTAAATTTTTTTTGTTTTTATAACGTCATTAAAATATTTTATTGCATACCCAATTAAATTATCAAAAATTGGATGATCATTTTCATTAATTTCTGACTTGTATTTTTTTACAAATTTCCAAAGTAATTGTTTGCTGTCAGCATTACTTGTTTCAACTAAATTTAAAAGCATTGAAAAAGTCATAATTGTATTTTCCTCTGGCATTGATCCATTATGTACATGCCAAACTGGATTCATTAACTTCTGTAAATCATTTTGAGTTTTTCCTTTTTCTATAAAATCTAGATATTCATCAACAGCCTTTGGAACAACTTCTCTGTACAATTTTTTTGCTCTTTTTGGATTTTGATACATGTAAAGAGATAGACTTTGAGGAGATGCATAATTCAGCCATTCATCTATAGTTACTCCATTACCTTTTGATTTAGATATTTTTTCACCTTTTTCGTCCAAAAAAAGTTCATAAGCAAAACCAGATGGGTTAGATTTACCTAATTTTTTAATAATCTTAGTTGAAAGAATTGCACTCTCAATTAAATCTTTTCCATACATTTCAAAATCAACATCTAAAGCGTACCATCTCATTGCCCAATCAACTTTCCATTGTAATTTGCAGTTACCGTCTAAAATACTTTTTTCCAATTTTAATCCATTATTATCAAATATGATTTTAGAAGATTTAGTATCAATTTCTAAAACAGGTATTTCAAGAACTTTTCCAGTTTCTGGGCATATTGGTAAAAAGGGGGAATAGGTTTTCTGTCTTTCTTTGCCTAAAGTAGGAAGAATTATTTCCATAATTTTTTCATAATTTTCTAGAACTAATTTTAGGGTGTCATTAAAATAACCAGACTTGTATAGTTCTGTAGAACTTTTAAATGAATATTTAAATTTAAAATTATCAAGAAATTGTTTCAACATATTATTATTATGTTCTCCAAAACTACTAAACTTTTCAAATGGATCAGGGACATCCGTTAAAGGTTTGTGAAGATTATTTTTAAGCTTTTCTTGATTTGGAACATTTTCAGGTACTTTTCTAAGACCATCCATATCATCAGAAAATGTTATAATTTCCTTTGGAATATCTGTTAAATGATCAAGAGCGTTGACAATCATTGTCGTCCTTGCAACTTCTCCAAATGTACCTATATGAGGTAGACCACTAGGACCATAACCAGTTTGTAAAACTATTTTATTTTTTTTTTCTATGTTCGATTTTCTCTCTCTTAATAGCTTTTTAGCCTCAACAAATGGCCAAGCGTTTGTTTTGTCAAAATTCGTTTTGTCTATCACAACTACTTAAATATCCTTAATATCAGCCTTTTTAATAATTCATATAGAGTTGAAATTTATTTACCATAAAATAATGTCCTTTCAAAATGTCCAATTATAAAACTGTCTTTTTTACATTAGGTGTTTTGCAAATTATTTTAGGTCTTTCAATGATTGTACCTATTTTGGTTCAATTAATATTTGATCAAATTGATGCAGGATTTATCGGATCAATGATTGTTACTATTGTTTTTGGTTTTTTATTTTTCATTTCTAATTATGATCACGATAAAAAGATAAGTTTACCTCAAGCTTTTCTACTCACAGCACTTTCATGGTTAAGTATTGCTATATTTGGTTCTTTACCTTTAATTTTTTCTAGTACAGATTTGAGTTTTACAGATGCTTTTTTTGAGAGCATGTCTGGGATTACAACAACAGGATCTACAATTATCACAAATCTAAATGAAACATCTAAAGCGATATTACTTTGGAGAGGAATGTTACAATGGTTTGGTGGTATTGGAATTATCGTAATGGCAATAACTTTAATGCCTTTAATGAATATAGGGGGTATGCAACTTTTCAATATTTCATCTAATGATACTTCTGAAAAAATTTTTCCTAAAACTAAAGAAGTTTCTCTAAGATTATTGTCTGTATATTCCTTATTAACTTTAGCTTGTGCTTTTTTTTATTTTATATTTGGAATGAGTTTTTTCGATAGCATTGTGCATGCAATGACAACAATAGCGACTGGAGGTTTTGCAAATTATAATGAATCTATAGGTTATTTTAATAGCTCGTTAATAGAAATTAATGCAATAATATTTATTATTCTTGGAAGCATACCTTTTATTAGTTACATCAAATACTTAGCTGGAGATAGAAAAATATTTTTTAAAGACGGTCAAATAAAAACTTTTATAATTTTAGTTATTATTTCAATTCTTTTAATGTTTTTTTATTTATCTGTTATAAACAAAAGCTTAACTGAGATAAGTTTATTGTCTGTAAGCTTTAATATAATTTCTATATTGACTGGAACAGGATATGCTACAGAAAATTTTAGTAATTGGGGTCAATTTCCATTAGTATATTTCATAATTTTAATGTTCATTGGAGGATGTGCCGGTTCTACAACTTGTGGAATAAAGATTTTTAGAGTTCAAATTTTGTATCAATTTATATCAAACCAAATAAAAAAAATAATTTATCCAAGGGGAATTTTTAAGATTAAATACCAAAATACTAATGTAGATGAAAAGTTTATGGATTCAATAATCTCATTTGTTTTTCTTTACATATTAATATTTTTTGTAGTGACTGCGCTTTTATCACTTGATGGATTAAATTTTATAACTGCTATTTCAGCGGCGGCCACATCGATTTCAAATGTTGGGCCAGGTTTAGGTGATATTATTGGACCAAATGGTAGCTTTTCTAGCCTTTCTGACTTTTCTAAATGGGTACTTAGTGGTGCAATGATACTTGGAAGGTTGGAATTATTTGCAATTCTAGTATTATTCATTCCATCGTTTTGGAGAAAATATTAATGTTTGAAAAAAAACAAACTTGGTCAGAATCTATTCTAGTCTACAAAGATATTCGAATGCTAAGAATTTTACTTCTTGGTGCAATAAGTGGTTTTCCTTGGGTATTGATTGCGAGTAGTTTAAGTCTTTGGCTTAAAGAAGAGGGATTAAGTAGGTCAACTATTGGATGGGCAGGTTTAATATTTGGAGTTTACGCCTTTAATTATTTATGGGCTCCAATAATTGATAGAATACAAATTCCATTTTTAACAAAAAGATTGGGGCATAGACGGGGTTGGATTGTCCTAATGCAAATTATAATTTTATTTAGCTTAATTGTTTGGAGTTTTATTAACCCTACAGAAAATTTAGCATTACTAATTAGTGTTGGATTAATTATTGCAATTGCTTCGGCTACACAAGATATAACAGTTGATGCATTAAGAATTGAACAGATCAATGCTGATGAAGGAAAATCAATGGCAGCAGGCGCTGCTATGGCTGTAGTTGGTTGGTGGACCGGATATAAGTTAGGTGGTGTTATAGCATTGTTTACTGCCGAATTTTTTCAAAACATTGGAATTGAAGATTACTGGCAAACTACTTTTTTAGTTCTTGGTGTTGTAGTAATCCTGATGAATATAGGTTTAATGTTCATACACGAGCCTATAACAACAGATAGGCAGAACAAACAAAAAGAAACAGACGAAATAATACAATCAAAACTTGGATCAAATAATGTAATAACAAAATTTATTGCTTATATTACTGGTACAATAGGAGGTCCAATAATTAGTTTTTTTAAAAAAAATGGTTTCTCAATTGCAGTGGGCATACTGGGTTTTGTATTTCTGTTTAAAATAGGAGAAGCCTTTCTTGGAAGAATGTCCATAGTTTTTTATAAAGAGGTTGGATTTTCAAAAGGTGAGATAGCAATATATTCAAAAACGTTGGGCTGGATTACAACAGTTGTTTTTACTTTATTGGGTGGAATATTTGCTATGAGAGCTGGTACAATCAAAACAATGTTTGTTGCCGGTGGATTTATGGCAGCGACAAACTTATTATTTGCTGCGTTGGCATGGACAGGAAAATCTGAGTGGTTGTTTGCTTTAGCAGTTATCGCTGATGATATATCTGCAGCATTTGCAACTGTTGCTTTTGTAGCATTTATATCTCTTTTAGTTGATAGGACATATACTGCTACACAGTATGCACTATTAGCTTCAATTGGAACTGCAGGAAGAACTACACTTGCTTCTTCATCGGGTGCTTTAGTAGATTGGCTAAATGGAGACTGGGGAACGTTTTTTATAATAACTACTTTAATGGTTATTCCATCTTTAATTTGTTTGTGGTTTATAAGGAACAAGATTAAAATTGGTGCAAAATAGTCTTTTTTTAAAAGAACCTTCAGTTAATATATTAGAAGAGCCACTAAAGAACTCTAATCTAAGCTCTCAACTTATCTACGGTGAGAAGTTTAAAATAATTGGTAAAAAAAATAATTATTTTAAAATAAAAAGTTCATATGACAAATACTCAGGTTTTATAAAAAAAATTGATAACTACAAAAAATTTAATCCAACTCATAAAGTTGGAATTTTGAAATCAAGAATTTATTTAGGTAATAAAAAAAAGAAATCAAATAAGTTTTTACCATTTGCGAGCAAAATACAAATTTTAAAAAGAAATCAAAATTTTATCATGTATGAAAAAGATAAATGGCTAAGATCAAAGGATATATTTCCAGTCCAAAAAAAAATTACTGATTTTGTAAAAATATTTAAAAGTTTTCTAAACTGTAAATATAAATGGGGTGGAAAAACATTCGAAGGAATTGATTGTTCAGCTCTATTACAAATATTTTATAAATTTAATAATAATTTTTTTCCAAGAGATACGATTGATCAAGTCAAATTGAAAAAAGGTGTGCAATCCAAAAAAAAATTTAAAAAAGGTGATATTATTTTTTGGAAAGGGCATGTTGCTATATGCATCAATACAAATGATCTTATTCACGCTTATGGTCCAAAAAAAAGAGTGATCATAATGCCGATTAAAAAAACGATAAAACTAATTAAAGAAACTGCGAAATTAAATGTAAAAAAAGTAATAAGAATATGAGTTATTCTCGACCAAAATCAGGTTTAGAAATATCTTGTTTTTGAGAAATTATTTGTTTTCTTACTACTTTCGAATTGATTAATTTTTTTATTATCTTTGAATTTTCTTTCTTGCTTATATTCTTCTTAAAATCTTTTAAATTTTTCATAAAAAGATTTATTGCTTCAATCATATTAGTTTTATTCTCAAAAAATATATCTCTCCACATGATTTCGTTGGATGCGGCAATTCTTGAAAAATCTCTTAATCCACCTGCACTAAATTTAATCAAATTTTTACTCTTTTTTTTCTGAAAATCCTGAGCAGTTTTTATTAAATTATAAGCAATCAAATGAGGTAGGTGGCTAGTTACTGAAAAAATTTTATCGTGATTATCTGGGTTCATAATAATTATTTTAGATCCTAAAGATTTCCAAAATCTCTCTATTTTTTTTTGCTTTGGAACATTTTTATCTTTAATTATTATGCACCATTTATTTTTAAACAAATTAGCATTACCATATTTGGGCCCGCTAACTTCGGATCCTGAGATAGGATGGCTCATCACCCAATCAAGATTTTTTGATAATTTTTTTTTTTTTAGAGTAATTAGATTTTTTTTTGTTGAACCAACGTCAATTATAATTGAATTATGATTCAGATTTTTATTTAATGAAGAAAAAAATTTAGGATATTCACTCATAGGAGTACTTAAAATCACAAGATCAATTTGTTTTAAATTTTTATCTAATCTTGTTAAAAATTTAATTTTTTTGTTAAATTTTTTAATAATAGATTTATATTTTTTAGATTTTTCAAATACAAAAAAATTTTTAGAAATTTTTTTTTGTATTGACGCCTTTAATATTGATGAGCCTATCAATCCACAACCAATAATAAGAATATTATTAAACATTTTTAAAAATAGTTTTCATTCTTTTAAGGAATATTTGGTTTTCTTTTGTGTTGCCAATTGTAAGTCTTAGACAATTTTTTATGCCATATGAATTCATTTCTCTTAGTATAATTCCATATTTCTGTAATTTTTTTAAAGTTGTATCTGCAGTAAATTTTGCTTTTTTGAAATCTAATAAAAAAAAATTTCCAGATATTTTGTTTGTAGCAATATTATATTTTAACATCTCATTTTTAATTTTTTTACACCATTTAAGATTATGTATTACTGATTTTTTAACAAATTTATTGTCTTTAAGTGATTCAACAGCACAAATTTGTGCAAATTTATTTACGTTAAAAGGCGGTTTAATTTTATATAATTCCTTAATTATAGATTTATCGCCATACCCCCAACCTATTCTTAATGAAGCTAGACCGTAGATTTTTGAAAATGTTCTTAAAATAAATACATTTTTAGAGTTTTTAAATAACTCAATTCCAGATTTGTAATCCTTATTTTTCATATATTCAAAATATGCATCATCAACAACCAATAAAATATTTTTATTTAATCTTCTCCTTAAGTCTAATAGCTCGTTTTTTGTTAAATATGTGCCTGTTGGATTATTTGGATTTGCAATAAAAACAATTTTTGTTTTTTTTGATGTCTTTTTAAGAATTTCTTTAACTGAAACCTTAAAATTAATTTCCTTAGCTAATTTTACATTTGCTCCAACGATTTTGGAGTATATCCTATACATGAGAAAACTGTACTGAGGAACAACAACTTCATCATTTTCTCTAAGGAACAATTGACAAAGCATTTGAATTACTTCGTCAGAACCAGAACCACAAATTATCTTGGATTTATCACAACCATATTTCTTTGATATTTTTTGTGTTAATTCCAAAAATTTACTGTCTGGATATTTTGATATATCAAATTTAGACTTAACAATTTTTTCAACATTTTTACTGACACCTAAAGCAGATTCATTTGCAGATAACTTAATAATATTTTTATTACCAACCAATAAGGATTTTCCTGGTTTGTAACTCTGTAATTTTATGTTTTTAAATCTTAGCGCTGTCATAATAAATATCTCACTATAAATAGTCTTTTAACTAGATAAAACAATAATTAATTGAGCAATATTTGACATATAAATTCCTTTGAAGTAAAAGCTGCATGCGCTGATTTATACTGAATTGCGAGCGCTATAAAAAAACCGCTAAAATGTTTTTTTTCTCACAATTCAATCAGTAAAATTATTATGAATAAGAATATTGATACAAAAAAAATAATTATATCAAATCCCCTTAAATTGGATTGTGGTAAGGAAATTAATAACTTTCCAATAGCATATGAGACATATGGGGAATTAAACAGTGAAAAAAGTAATGCAATATTAGTTTTCCATGCTTTGACTGGAGATCAATATGTTTCTGGAAAAAACCCAATTACTAATAAAGATGGTTGGTGGAGTTATGTTGTTGGAGAAAATAAGCCAATTGATACAAATAAATTTTTTGTGATTTGTGCAAACGTTATTGGAGGCTGCATGGGATCTTACGGACCTAGTACAATAAATGAGTCCACTGGTAAAC
Source organism: uncultured Pelagibacteraceae bacterium (assembly GCA_902518165.1). Lineage (GTDB taxonomy): Bacteria > Pseudomonadota > Alphaproteobacteria > Pelagibacterales > Pelagibacteraceae > Pelagibacter. The sequence continues at coordinate 14,050 of CABYFB010000006.1, read as the reverse complement.
AAATAGGAACTGATTTTCCAATTATAACTATTAACGACATGGTTAACGCTCAATATGAGCTAATTAAATATTTAGAAATTGAAAAACTTTTTGCTGTAGTAGGTGGTTCAATGGGTGGAATGCAAGTACTTCAATTTGTTGCCAATTTTCCAGATAAAGCAAAACTTGCAATACCGATTGCTTGCACATCTAGTCACTCGGCACAAAACATAGCGTTTAATGAATTAGGAAGACAGGCAATTATGGCTGACAGTAAGTGGGAAAATGGATTTTATAGTAATTACAAATTAAATCCTGACAAAGGGTTAGCGGTTGCAAGAATGGCAGCACATATTACTTATCTTTCTGAAAAAGGATTGCAGGAAAAATTTGGAAGAAAATTGCAAGATAGGGATAGCTTAAGATATGGATTTGAGGCAGATTTTCAAATTGAGAGTTATCTTAGATACCAAGGATCTGTGTTTGTTGATAGATTTGATGCTAATAGTTATTTATATATAACTCGTGCAATGGATTATTTTGACTTATCCAAACAGTACAAAGAAAACTTATCTAATGCATTCAAAGAAACTAAAACAAAATTTTTTGTAATATCATTTACATCAGATTGGTTATATCCAACATCGGAGAATAGAGAAATAGTTATAGCACTAAATTCTATTGGTGCAGATGTCGGATTTGTTGAAATAGAATCTGATAAGGGGCATGACTCATTTTTGCTCGATGTTCCAAGTTTCCTAAAGACACTTGGCGATTACATTAATTCAACCTACAAAGTTATAAATGAAAGAAGAATTTAACATTATATCTAATTTGATAGAGGAAAATACTAGAGTTCTAGATGTCGGTTGTGGCAATGGAGACTTGATGAAATTTTTACAAGAAAACAAAACTAAAGATATTCGTGGATTAGAAATTTCTAAAGAAAAAGTTCAAAATTGTTTGTCAAAAGGATTAACTGTTATAGAGGGGAATGCTGAAAGCGATTTAAAACAATTTCCTAAATCATCCTTTGATTACGTTATTTTAAGCCAAACATTACAAGCTTTTCTTAATCCTGAATTGGTAATTAATGAATTACTTAAAGTAGGAAAAAAAGTAATTGTTACTATACCTAATTTTGGTTACTGGAGAGTTAGACTACAATTATTGTTTAAAGGCACAATGCCTGTAACAGAAAATTTACCTCATGAATGGTACAATACACCAAATTTACATATGTGCACAATTAAAGATTTTTATAATTTTTGCAGTACTAAGAATATTAAAATATTTAAGTCTATCGCTTTAAAAAAAAGTCGAATTTCAGAAATAAATGAATCAAATTTAAATTATAAAAATCTTGACTCTCACTTAGGTATATTTTTAATAGAAAGTTAAATGAAAGTGGAAATTATTAAGTGTCTGGAAGATAATTTTTCTTACATTTTAATTAATGAAGCTAATAGAAATTGTTGTGTTGTTGATCCTGGTGAAGCAGATCCAATTATAAATTATTTACAGAAAAATAAATTAAATTTAAAATATATATTAAATACACATCATCATCATGACCATGTAGGCGGGAATGAAGAATTAAAAAAAAAATTTAATGCAGAAGTAATAGGTTATATTGGAGATAAAAATAGAATACCTCAAATTGATATTTGCTTAAGTGATGGTGAAATTTGGAAGAAGGATATTTTTGAAGCAAAAATATATCATGTCCCTGGCCATACAATAGGTCATATCTGTTTTTATTTTTTTAAAAATAAGTTAATTTTTACAGGAGATACTTTATTCTCTATGGGATGTGGAAGAATTTTTGAAGGGAGTTATGAGCAAATGTACAACTCACTACAAGTTTTAAAAAATTTAGATAAAGATACAAAAATTTATTGTGGACATGAATATACTTTAAAGAATTCTGAATTTTGTTTAGCACAAGATTCCAATAACAATGAATTACTAAACAAAATTAAAGAAATTAAAGAAAAAATTAAACAAGGTAAAACTAGTATGCCATCAACGATTGGTGAGGAACTTAATTGTAACATTTTTCTTAAGTCAAACGATCTAGAAAATTTCAAAAAATTGAGGGATTTAAAGGATAATTTCTAAGTTATTAACCTTGACTATAATGCAACCCAGACTATATTGCTGACTATAAAAATTAGAGCTAACTATGTCATTCGCGGTAATTCAAACAGGTGGTAAACAGTATAAAGTGAAAGCTGGAGAGATTCTCAAGGTTGAAAAGCTCGAAGATTCAAAAGAAAATTCAAAAATAGAGTTTAATGAAATACTAGCTTACGGAGATGATAAAAATTTAGAGTTAGGAGAGCCAACAATTAGTGGAGCTAAAGTTGAAGCTGAATTAATAAAAAATGGAAAAAATAGAACAGTTCTTATTTTTAAAAAAAGGAGAAGGCAAAATTCGAGAAGAAAAAATGGTCATAGACAAAAATTTACAATGGTAAGAATAAGTAAAATCTATTCAAAAGATGGTAAAGTTATTTCTGAAGCAGAAAAAAGAAAAGAAATACCATCAAAAAAAACAGTTGAAACTAAGGAAGCAGCTAAATAAAAAGTAATTTATGGCAACGAAAAAAGCAGGTGGATCGTCAAGAAACGGAAGAGATAGTGCAGGTCGTAGACTTGGTGTGAAAAAATATGGTGGCGAGATGGTTGTGCCTGGTAACATTATTGTAAGACAAAGGGGAACTAAAATATTTCCTGGAGAAAATGTTGGCATGGGTAAAGACCATTCGATATTTTCAGTTGTTAAAGGTAAAGTAGAGTTTAAAAAATCAAAATCTGATAGAACTTACGTTTCTGTAAAGCCCAATTAATAGATACAACACTCACATAGTTGTTATATGAAATTTCTAGATCAAGTTAAGATATATGTAAAAGCTGGCAACGGAGGGTCGGGATCTCCAAGTTTTCGTAGGGAAAAATTTATAGAGTTTGGTGGCCCTGATGGCGGCGATGGAGGGAAAGGAGGATCTGTAATTCTTATTAGTGAAAGAAATCTTAATACTTTGATTGATTACAGGTATCAACAACACTTCAAAGCTGAAAGAGGAAAGGATGGCAGCGGAAAAAACAAAACTGGGAAAGGTGGTGAAGATTTATATTTAAAAGTACCTTTAGGAACACAAGTATTTGAAGAAGATAATAAAACACTTATTTATGATTTTAAAAGTCAGAAAGAGGAATTTTTAGTAGCAAGCGGAGGTAAAGGAGGATTTGGAAATACAAGATTTAAGTCCTCAACCAATAGAGCCCCAAAGAAATTTACAAAAGGGGGTCAAGGAGAGGAATTTTGGATTTGGCTTCAATTAAAAACAATTGCTGATATCGGTATCATAGGATTGCCCAATGCTGGGAAATCCAGCTTGCTTGCATCAATGACGAGTGCAAATCCAAAAATAGCAAACTATAAATTTACTACAATTAATCCAAATCTTGGGGTTGCTAGTTATGATGACAAAGAAGTTACTTTAGCAGATATACCAGGCTTAATTGAGGGCGCTCATACCGGAACTGGTCTTGGAATAAAATTTTTAAAACATATAGAAAGGTGCAAAACTTTGCTGCATTTAATAGATATAACTGAAGATGATTTATTTATTTCTTACAATCAAGTCAGAAAAGAATTATCAAAATACAGTAAAGATTTAGTTAAAAAAAAAGAAATAGTAGTTTTAAATAAAACTGACTTAATAGATGAAGAGGAAAAAAAAGAGAAGATAAAAAAACTCAAGAATAAATTAAAAAAAAATATCTTTTTCATGTCAACAATGGATAAAAAATCAGTATCAGATATAAAGTCAAAGTTGGTAAACTATGTATCTTAAGGACTCCAAAACTGTAGTAATAAAAATAGGTTCATCTTTATTAATAAATGACAATAAAATTATTAGAGAAAAATGGCTTTTGGAATTTGCTAAAGATATTAAAGAGTTACAAAAACTTAAAAAAAACGTTGTTATAGTGAGTTCTGGAGCAATTGCTTTAGGGTGTAAAAAATTACAATTAAATAAAAAAACTTTAAAGCTTGATAAAAGCCAAGCTGTTGCATCAATCGGACAAATAGAATTAATGAATCTTTTTAAAAAGACATTTAGCTCAAATAAAATAAATATTTCTCAAATTCTAATTACCTTAGAAGATACTGAACAAAGAAGAAGAGCTATAAATGCTAAAAGAACTTTCGAAAACTTATTTGAGCTTAATTTTGTACCTGTTGTTAATGAAAATGATAGTATTGCAACTTCTGAAATTAAATACGGAGACAATGACAGATTAGCATCAAGAGTTGCTCAAATATCAGGTGCAGATTGCTTAATATTACTATCTGATGTTGATGGATTGTATTCTAAAAACCCAAAAATTCATAAAAATGCTAAATTGATTAAAGAAATAAAAAATATTGATTCTAAAATTGAAAATTTTTCAAGTAAAAGCACAAGTGAGTATGGTACTGGTGGAATGAAAACGAAAATTGATGCTGCAAAAGTTTGTCAAGTCTCAGGTTGCTATATGGCTATTGCAAATGGTTTAATTAAAAGACCAATTAAAAATATACTGGAACATAATTCTGGGACATGGTTTTTGCCAAAAGTATCTAAATTAGATGCAAGAAAAAAATGGATAATTAGCTCTATATCTCCAAAAGGAGAAATTATCATAGATGATGGTGCTTTAAATGCTTTAAAAAATGGAAAAAGTTTATTAGCTGCAGGTATTAGAAAAGTTTCAGGAAAATTTGTTAAAGGTGATCATGTTAGAATTTTAGATAAAAATAACAAAGAATTTGCTAGAGGGTTGAGCAGTTTTACATCTGATGAGATATCCAAAATAAAAGGAGAACATTCTAACAAAATTAGTAATCTTTTAGGCTATGTTACAAAATCTGAAGTTATACATAAAGATGATATGGTTAAAATTTAATGAGTAAACTACTTAAAAAAATTGGATTGAATTCTAGAAAAGCTTTGAATTCAAGTATTAGTCCAAAAAAAAAGAATAAAGTTTTAAAAGATTTTGTAAAATTAATTGAGATTAATGAGAATAAAATTATTAGCGAAAATAAGAAAGATATTTTTTATGCAAGAGGAAAAAAATTAAAAGAAAACTTAATTCAAAGACTCACTCTTAGTAATAATAAATTAAAAAGTATAATTGACTCTGTTAAAACTATTACTTCTTTTAAAGATCCTATAGATCAAGTAACTTCCAAATGGAAAAGGCCAAATGGACTTGAAATTAGAAGAGTTACAATACCAATAGGAGTTATAGGTGTAATATTTGAAAGTAGACCAAATGTTACTTCGGATGTATCAGCACTATGTTTTAAATCTGGAAATGCTGTTATATTAAGAGGTGGTTCCGAAGCCTACAATAGTAATAAAATTTTAGTAAGTTTATTTAGGAAAGCTCTAAAAAAAAATAAAGTAAACGAAAATTATGTCCAGTTTATAAATAACAAGAGCAGAAAACTCGTCGATTATTTATTATCAAAAATGGAAAACTCCATTGATGTTGTAATACCACGAGGTGGAAAAAATTTAGTAAAAAAAGTTAAACAACTTTCAAAGGTTCCAGTTATTGGTCATTTGGAGGGAATTTGTCATACATATATTGATAAAGAGGCAGAAGATAATATGGCAAACAAAATAGTATTAAATGCTAAGTTGAGAAATACTAGTATATGTGGTGCAACTGAAACTCTCTTAATACATAAAAGTAAATCGAAATCAGTGAATTTAATTTTAAATTCACTAGCTAATAGTGGATGTAAAATTTTAGCTGATAAAAAAATAAGTAAATTATTTAAAGGCAAAACATATCCTGCAAATAATAATACTTGGTCAAAAGAACACCTTTCACCGATTATTTCAGTTAAATTAGTGAATAATGTCAAAGAAGCAGTTGCCCATATCAACAAATATGGAACTATGCATACAGATGCAATAGTAACCAAAAACAAAAATACAGCAAAATTCTTTATTAAGAATGTAAAAAGCTCTATTGCTATTCAAAATTCATCAACACAATTTGCTGACGGAGGAGAATTTGGTTTTGGTGGAGAGGTTGGAATTTCAACAAACACCTTGCCACCAAGAGGTCCTGTAGGTCTAAATCAGTTAGTAAGTTATAAATATGAAGTTTATGGTACAGGGCAAATTAGAAAATAAAAAGATTGGTGTACTCGGTGGATCGTTTGATCCAGCGCATGTTGGTCATGTAAGAATTTCTAAATTAGCAAAAAAAAATTATGATTTGAGCCAAGTTATATGGGCTATAACAAAACAAAATCCATTTAAAAAAAATAATCCAAATGATCTATATAAAAGAACAGCTTATGCAAAAAAAATTAATAAAAATAATAAATTTATAAAAGTTAAATGTTTTGAAGAAATAATAAAATCTAATCGTACAGTAGATTTAATTAAATATTTAAAAAAAAAATTTAAACATTCAGAAATATTTTTTTTAATGGGGGCCGATAACCTAATAAATTTTCATAAGTGGAAAGGGTACAATTCAATAACTAAAATGTGCAAAATATTGGTATTTGATCGAAATGGATACAAATCAAAGGCTTTTAGATCTAAATCATTTAAGAAATATAATAAAAAAGCAGTTGAATTTATAAAGTTTAATAAAGTCAATATTTCATCTTCTCAATTAAGAAAAATTTGATACTCTTTATTTAATTAATGGAAAAAATATCAGCTCTTAAAGATGAAATAATCAAAACGCTTGATATTAATAAAGCCTTAGACATAGTTTCAATAGATCTCGAAGGAAAATCATCAGTTGCGGACTTCATGATTATAGCTAGTGGTACATCATCAAGACATATTCAAGCATTATCTGAACAAGTTTTTGAAAAATTAAAAATTAATGGTGTGAATAATTGTAAGATTGAAGGAAAAGATAGCAATGATTGGAAGCTTGTAGATGGAATAGACTTAATAGTTCATATTTTTAATCCTGAAAAAAGAAAATTTTACGAATTAGAAAAAATGTGGTCAGAATTAATTCCTAAAGAAAAACTGATCATATGAAAAAAGTATACTTAATAACTTCTTTATTTTTTTTCATATTTACAAATCCAATTTTGAGTAATGAAAACGATATTTACAAAAAAATTGATTTATTCAGTGAAGTCTTAGATAAAATTAATAAAGAATATGTTGATGAAGTAAATCAGAGTGAAGCAATGGATGCTGCTATAAACGGTGTATTGCAATCTTTGGATCCCTATTCAGCATATATGTCACCAGACTCGTTTAAAAATATGCAAACTGAGACTAGCGGAGAATTTGGAGGATTGGGAATTGAAGTCAGTATGGAGGCTGGTGTCGTAAAAGTAATTTCTCCAATTGATAACTCACCAGCTGAGGAGGTTGGTGTTAAAGCTGGAGATTACATTGTTAAAATCGATGATGTTCAAGTTCAAGGAAAAACTCTTTCTGAGGCTGTAGAATTAATGAGAGGTCCAGTTGGATCTGATATCGAAATTACTGTTAGAAGAAGGGGAGAAAGAAAAGCACTTATATTTACAATTACAAGAGAAATTATACAAGTTGCATCTGTAAAGTCAGAAATTAAAGATGATCAAACAGCTTATATAAGATTAACATCATTCAATGAGAATAGTAGTAAACAAATAAAAAATAAAATCAAAGAATTTAAGAAAAATAAGAAAATTAAAAATTATATATTAGATTTAAGAAATAATCCTGGTGGATTGTTATCTCAAGCAATAAAGATTTCAGATTATTTTTTAGAAAATGGAGAAATAGTTTCAACAAAAAGTAAAAGAAAGTATGAAAATAGAAAATGGTTTGCAAAAAAAGGAGATATTATTGATGGAGAAACAATGGTTATTTTGATTAATTATGGGTCTGCATCAGCATCTGAAATTGTTGCAGGAGCACTACAAGATCATAAAAGAGCAATATTAGTAGGAGAGAGTACATATGGAAAAGGCTCAGTTCAGTCAATTATTCCTTTAGAAAATGAAGGTGCCATAAGACTTACTGTTTCTAAATATTATCTCCCATCAGGTAAATCAATTTCAAGAGTAGGTGTAAATCCAGATATAGTTATTGCTGAAGGTTCAGATGAATTTAGAATAAATACAGATACCGATAACCAGCTGGAATTTGCTCTTAAATTATTAAATGGTTAAGAATGAAAGAAAAATTTCAAAAACTTCCATTAAGAAATGGTGTTGGTATCGCAGTTTTAAATAAGGAAAATAAGATATTTGTTGCAAAAAGGATTGATAATCCTGCTGATTTTTGGCAGATGCCTCAAGGCGGTATTGATGAAGGTGAAAATTATTTTGATGCAGCGTTGAGGGAACTTAAAGAAGAAACAAGCATAAAGTCAGTAGAGCTAATTAAAGAAATAAGCAAATACACAACTTACGATCTTCCAGATCGTCTCTTAGGAATTATTTGGAAAGGAAAATATAAAGGCCAAAAGCAAAAGTGGTTTATTGTAAAGTTTAGTGGAGAGGAAAATGAAATTAACATTAAAACTAAACATCCTGAATTTTTAGATTGGAAATGGATAGATATTAAAGATTTAACAACTAAAGTTGTAGATTTTAAACTTCATGTTTACCAAGAAATTCAAAAAGAACTAGAAAAAGTAGTTAATTGATACTTATAGATTTTAGAACTTCGACTTTGTGGTTTAAAAGAAATCTTTTTTGATCATCAATATTATCTTTTGATAATTCTGCTTCAGCACTGCTTATCGACTCAGATACAAAATTTTTATCAGCATCTTTTAAATCAAAAATTGAACTAGTTAATACAGATAATGTATTGTCTTTAAATTCGACAATACCATCTTCAACATAGAAACTTTGTTCCTCAGACTCAGAGAATACTCTAATTATACCTGGTTTTAAAAAAGAGATAATTGGAATATGGTCTTTAAGAATACCAATCTCTCCTTCTACAGCAGGTATTACAACCTCAAATACATTATCTTTAGAAAGAAAAGATTGTTCTGGATTAACAATATCTATATTAAAGAGATTACTCATTAAGCAGCTGCATCTTTTGCCATTTTTTCAGCTTTTTCTATTGCTTCTTCTATTGTGCCAACCATATAAAAAGCAGCTTCAGGCAGATGGTCGTATTCTCCTTTGCATATTGCGTCAAACCCTTTAATTGTTGACTCTAAATCTACAAGTTTACCTGGAGATCCTGTAAATACTTCAGCCACAAAGAAAGGTTGTGATAAAAATCTTTGAATTTTTCTAGCTCTAGCAACAGTAAGTTTATCATCCTCTGATAGCTCATCCATTCCTAGAATTGCAATAATATCTTGCAAAGATTTGTATGTTTGTAAAATTTTCTGAACAGATCTTGCTACTCGATAGTGTTCATCACCAACAACTCTTGGATCTAAAATTCTAGAAGTAGAATCCAAAGGGTCAACAGCTGGGTAAATACCTAATTCAGCAATTTGTCTTGAGAGTACAGTCGTTGCGTCTAAGTGTGAAAAAGAAGTTGCTGGAGCTGGATCTGTTAAATCATCTGCAGGTACATAAATTGCCTGAACAGATGTAATTGATCCTTTATTAGTTGTTGTAATTCTTTCTTGAAGGTTTCCCATATCTGTTGCAAGAGTAGGCTGATAACCAACCGCTGAAGGAATTCTTCCTAGAAGAGCTGATACTTCTGAACCTGCCTGAGTAAATCTAAAAATGTTATCAACAAAGAATAAAACATCTTGACCCTCTTGATCCCTGAAATACTCTGCCACAGTAAGACCAGTTAAAGCTACTCTAGCTCTAGCTCCTGGAGGCTCATTCATTTGTCCATAAACTAATGCTGCTTTAGATCCAGTTCCCTCTGGCTTGATCACTCCTGACTCGATCATTTCGTGATATAAATCGTTCCCTTCTCTAGTTCTCTCTCCCACTCCAGCGAATACTGAAAATCCACCGTGGGCCTTAGCTATATTATTTATAAGTTCCATTATAATTACAGTTTTTCCAACTCCTGCTCCACCGAACAATCCAATTTTTCCACCTTTGGCATAAGGTGCTAATAAGTCGATAACCTTTATTCCAGTTACTAGAATTTCTGTTTCTGTAGACTGATCATTAAAAGAAGGAGCTTGTCGGTGTATAGGCCAATTTTCTTTAGTAGAAATTTGTCCTTTCTCATCGATTGGTTCACCTATAACGTTTACAATTCGTCCTAATGTTTCTGGACCCACTGGAACTTGAATTGGAGCGCCTGTATCTTTTACTTCATCACCCCTTTTGAGTCCCTCTGTACTATCCATAGCAATGGTTCTAACACTTGACTCTCCAAGGTGCTGCGCTACTTCTAAAACTAATCTATTACCTCCATTATCACACTCTAAGGCTGTTAATATTTCTGGCAGTTCTCCATCAAATTTTACGTCAACGACTGCACCAATTACTTGTGTTATGTTTCCTTTTTTGCTCATAATTATAAACTTTCTGCTCCTGATATAATTTCAATTAACTCTTTTGTTATTGCTGCTTGACGGCTTCTATTATACTCAATTGTAAGCCTATCAACCAATTCGCCTGCGTTTCTGGTTGCATTATCCATTGCTGTCATCCTCGAACCTTGCTCACTGGCAGAATTCTCTAACATTGCTTTAAATATTTGCGTTGAAATATTTTTCGGCAATAAATTACTTAAAATCTCATCTTCATCTGGTTCAAACTCATAGTCATTATCATTACCAGAAACATCTTTATCATCTTTATCTTCATTAAGTGGAACTATTTGTTGTTCTTGTGGAATTTGTGTGATTACATTTTTAAATTTATTGTAAAATATTGCGCAAACATCAAATTCATTTTTTTCAAATTTTTCAATTATAATTTTTCCTACTTTATCTGCATCAAAGTAATTTATATTTTTTGACTCTTTGAAAGAAATGTTCTCTACAATATAACTTTTATACTGTCTTTTAAGTTGATCATATCCTTTAGATCCAACAGTAATAATTTTCAAAGTTTTATTTTCAGATATTATTTTTTCGAAATAATTTTTTGCTTTTTTTATAATGTTGGTATTAAAACCTCCACATAAACCTCTATCAGCAGTAAGAACAATACATAAATGAACTTTCTCTTCACCTGTCCCAACCAGTAACTTGGGAGCATTTTCTTTATCTGTTATACTTTTTGAAAGATTTAAAATTACATTGTTCATTTTTTCTGAATAAGGTCTGCCTTTTTCAGCATTCTCTTGTGCTTTTCTCAACTTAGCTGCAGCCACCATTTTCATAGCTTTTGTTATTTTCTGAGTTGATTTAACACTCGTAATTCTTTTTCTGAGATCGTCTAAACTTGGCATTTATAATTATTTAATTCCTTTAATTAATTCTACTAATTGTTTTTCAATGTCTTCCTCAATCTTCCCAGTTTTGGCAATAGACTCCATAATCTCAGGCTTATCAGATTTGCACTTTTGTAGAACTTTATTTTCAAAGTCGGCTACATCTTTAAGTTCAATATCATCCAAATAACCTTTTACACCACAGAAAATTGATATAACTTGTTCTGCAACTGTCATGGGAGAATATTGTCCTTGTTTTAAAAGTTCAGTTAACTTCGAACCTCTATTTAAAAGTTTTTGTGTAGATGCATCTAAATCAGATCCAAATTGAGCAAAAGCTGCCATTTCTCTGTATTGAGCTAACTCTAATTTAATTGATCCAGCTACAGATTTCATAGCTTTAGTTTGTGCAGCTGATCCTACTCTAGATACGGATAATCCAACGTTTACTGCTGGTCTTATTCCTTGATTGAATAATTCAGTTTCTAAAAATATTTGTCCATCTGTAATAGATATTACATTTGTTGGAATATATGCAGAAACATCACCTGCTTGTGTTTCAATAATTGGTAGCGCAGTTAAAGAACCTCCGCCATTTTCATCACTTAATTTAGCAGCTCTCTCTAATAATCTACTATGTAAATAGAACACATCCCCAGGGTACGCTTCACGCCCCGGTGGTCTTCTTAATAATAATGACATTTGTCTATATGCAACTGCTTGCTTAGATAAATCATCGTAAATAATTAAAGCATGCATTCCATTATCTCTAAAATATTCTCCCATAGTGCATCCTGTGTAAGGAGCTAAAAACTGAAGAGGCGCAGAGTCTGAGGCTGTTGCGGAAACTATAGTCGTATATTCCATTGCGCCAGCGTCCTCTAAAGTTTTTACAATCTGAGCAACGGTTGATCTTTTTTGTCCAATTGCAACATATATACAATAAAGTTTTTTACTTTCGTCGTCTGACTCATTAATTTTCTTTTGATTGATAATTGTATCGATAGCTACTGCAGTTTTACCAGTTTGACGATCTCCAATTATAAGTTCTCTTTGCCCTCTTCCAACAGGAATTAAGCTATCAATTGCTTTTAAACCTGTTTGCATTGGTTCTCCAACTGATTGTCGTGGAATAATTCCTGGAGCTTTAACTTCAACTCTTTTTCTTTCTAAACTTTTATCTAAAGCTCCTTTTCCATCAATTGGATTTCCTAATCCATCAACAACTCTTCCTAAAAGTTGTTTTCCAACTGGTACATCAACAATCGCACCAGTTCTTTTTACAGTATCACCCTCTTTAATTTCTCTATCATCGCCAAATATAACAACACCAACGTTTTCACTCTCTAAGTTTAATGCCATTCCTTTAGAGCCATCAGAAAACTCAACCATTTCTCCTGCTTGAACATTATCCAAGCCATAAATTCTTGCAATTCCATCTCCAACAGATAATACTTGTCCGACCTCTGAAACCTCAGCTCTATCGCCAAGTTTTTTTATCTGTTCTTTTAATATTTTTGTTACTTCTGAAGGATTTATTTCCATTTATGCCTCTATCATTTGTTTTTGAATTTGTTGCAGTTTATTTTTAATAGAATTATCTACCATTGTACTTCCCACTTTTAATACCAAGCCACCAATTAAACTTGGGTCAAATTTATAATTTAACTGTATCTTTGCTCCAAAGTTTTGAGATAGCTCTTCTTTAATTTTAGAAATATCTGTTTCATTAAGTTCTTTAGCTGAAAAAAGCTCTGCTTTTATTTCACCTCTAGCTTTCGAACATACCTCTATGAAGTCACTTAAAATTTTTTCTAAATAAAAAAATCTTCTTTTTTGAATTAAAAAAACTAGAAATCTTTTTAAAAGATTATCAAAATTGTTTTTTTCAGAAATTGTTTCAATAACTTTAGTTAAATCCTCAATACTAGTCGTAGGGTTTTTGATTAAATATCTAAATTCTTCACTTTCATTTATGAGACTACTAATTGCAACGACTTGTTCCTCTACTTTTGCTAGAGATTTATCTTCGTTAGCCAGCTCAAATAATGCTTGGGCATAACTGTTATTAGAAGTTATTGATATTTTATTTTCGCTCAATTTATACTCTCAATTGTGAAGATGTTTAAAATTTCGCTTAGATAACATACGAATTATCAGTCTTCAAGGCTCAGATTGTGAAAAATGGTAAGATTTAATGGGCTAATTGAAGCTGATAGGGTCAACATCAACTGAAAGTTTCATTCCTTTGGAGAGTTGAAAATCTTTCAATACATCTTTCAATTTTTTCTGAACATTAGATGTTTTTTTTGCCCTTATTAATAGTCTATTTCTGAATTTTTGATTAATTCTATATATTGGAGCATTTACTGGTCCTAAAATTTTTGCATCTATAGATTTTGATAAAATATTTTTAAGTTTTACGGCATCTATATCAAGTTTTTTTTCATTTGATGAAGATAAGATTAAAGCGATAAATCTTTCGTAGGGTGGTAGATTATTCCTCTTTCTTAAATTTAATTCATTTTCTAGAAATTTAAAAGGATCTTGATTTGTAATTTGATTTATAACTTCTGGTTTTAAATTGTATGTTTGGAAATAAATATTAGCCGGTTTGCCGGTTCTACCTGCTCTTCCTGATAACTGATGGTAAAGTTGTAAATTTTTTTCAGTGCTCCTAAGATCATGTCCTTGAGAAGTTA
>CABYFB010000005.1 GCA_902518165.1 uncultured Pelagibacteraceae bacterium | reverse complement strand
AAACTAATATAAAAGGTTTATATTTTAATTGTGGTTGGGGTACTGGTGGTTTTAAAGCTACTCCAGGATCAGGAGATTTGTTTGCTCACACAATCGCAAATGATGAGCCACATAAATTAAATGCAGCATTTAATTTAAATAGATTTGTAAGCGGTGATCTTGTTGATGAACATGGTGCTGCAGCAGTTGCACATTAATAATGTTTTTAATTAATTGTCCATTTTGTGGAGAGAGAGATCAAAGTGAATTTTCTTCAGGTGGCGAAGCTCATATAGTTAGACCAAAGCAACCCACTGAACTTAGCGATGATGAATGGGCGGAATATCTATTTATGAGAAAAAATATTAAAGGTATTCAATTTGAAAGATGGAATCATGTTCACGGATGCAGAAAATGGTTCAACGTCGTTAGAGACACATCGAATGATAAAATATTATCTGTTTATAAAATGGGTGAAAAACCTCCTGTTAATTATAAGTAATGCCCAATTATAGAATTCATAAAACTGAATATATTGATGAAACTAAGAGAGTTTCATTTAAATATGATGGCAAGACTTACTTTGGATATGAGGGTGATACCTTGGCATCTGCACTTTTGGCAAATGGAATTCATTTAGTCGGTAGAAGTTTTAAATATCACAGACCAAGGGGTATAGTTTCTTGTGGAGCAGAAGAGCCTAATGCAATTTGTCAAATTGGTAGTAAAAAAGACCTAACAGAACCAAATGTAAGAGCTACCGAGTTAGAATTGCATGAAGGATTAGAAGCAAGTTCTCAAAATTGCTGGCCTAACGTAAAATTTGACATTGGAGGTATTAATAATTTTATATCACCGTTAATTCCTGCAGGCTTTTATTATAAAACATTTATGTGGCCAAAGAGTTTTTGGAAAAAAGTATATGAACCATTAATACGATTATCTGCGGGTTTGGGAAAATCTCCTACAGAACCAGATCCTGATATCTATGATCACAAATATGTTCACTACGATGTATTAGTAATCGGTGGTGGAGTTTCAGGAATTATTGCTGCAAAAATGGCTGCAAAAAATAATTTAAAAACTTTATTAGTAGATGACAAAAAAATACTAGGTGGTTCTACAATTTATCAAAACAATGAGTCTATTAAGATTGATGATAAATTATCAAGTGAATGGTTAAAAAATGAAATTCAAGAAATTAAAAAATTAAGTAATTTAACAATTAAGACAAGAACAAGTATTGCAGCTTATCATGGATACAATTTTCTTTTAGCAAAAGAAAATTTAACAGATCATTTACCAGAGGAAAAAAAGAAAAATAAGATTAGACAACGATTATGGAAAATAAGAGCAAAAAAAGTTGTTATTGCAACTGGATCAATTGAAAGACCACTTGTATTCAATAATAATGATAGACCAGGAATATTATTATCTAATTCAATAAATAAATACTTGGATTATTATGGTGTTACCTGTGGAGAAAACATAATATTATTTACGAATAATGATAGTGCATACGAAACTTCAATTTCACTTCATAAAAAAGGTATAAAGAATTTAATTGTTGATTTAAGAAAATCTGCTAGCTCTGAACTTATCAAACAAGCAGAAAGCCTAGGAATAAAAATATACTTTAATTATGTCGTAACAAATACTTTTGGATACAGAAAAATA
The DNA here is from genome assembly GCA_902518165.1 of uncultured Pelagibacteraceae bacterium. Taxonomy (GTDB): domain Bacteria; phylum Pseudomonadota; class Alphaproteobacteria; order Pelagibacterales; family Pelagibacteraceae; genus Pelagibacter. The sequence goes on along the minus strand of CABYFB010000005.1, from coordinate 138,007 downwards.
AATTCATTAGAAATAATGAAACTATCAGAAGATGGAAATACAACTGTAGGTGATAAGATTAAATTAAGTTGTGACTGTTTAGGTATGAGTGGTGGATGGACACCTATGGTGCATATGCATACTCAATCAGGAGGTAAATTAGATTTTAGAGATGAAGACCAAGTATTCTTACCAAAAGAAAATAGTGAAGATCAAATTTCTGTTGGTTCATGCAATGGAGATTTTGATTTAGAAAATATTATTGATAAAACAGTCAATAAAATTAATAAATTCTTAGATATAGATAATCAAGATTACCAGGATACAAATATTATTTGCTCTAAAGAAAATGATAAAAGAAATATATGGCTTTTACCAAATAAAATACCTTTAGGTAAAACAAAATGCTTTATAGATTTTCAAAATGACTCAACTGCAAAAGATATTAAATTAGCCTTAAAAGAAGGCTTTAGATCAATTGAACATGTAAAAAGATATACAACGACTGGTATGGCAACAGATCAGGGAAAGTTATCTAATATGCACGCACTTGGGATTATAGCCGATACAGCTGGTGTAAAAATGGGTACATTAGGAACAACTACATTTAGACCGCCATTCACACCATTAACCTTCGGAACACTAGTTGGGAGAAATGTTGGAAAATTTTTTGAAGTAGTAAGAAAAACATCTATGCATGAATGGCACGTAAAAAATAATGCAGAATTTGAAAATGTTGGTCAGTGGAAAAGACCTTGGTACTATCCAAAAAACGGGGAAAATATGCATGATGCTGTTCAAAGAGAAAGTAAAGCCGCACGTGATAATGCGGGCATCTTAGATGCATCAACTCTCGGAAAAATTGATATCCAAGGAACAGATGCATCAGAATTTTTAAATCGAGTTTACACAAATGCTTGGTCAAAACTTGCAATCGGAAAATGTAGATATGGACTTATGTTAAATGAGGATGGCATGGTTTATGACGACGGTGTTACTACAAGAATATCTGAAAATCATTACCTAATGACAACCACTACTGGGGGAGCTGCAAATGTATTAAGCAAACTTGAGGATTATTTACAAACGGAGTGGCCAGAGTTAGATGTTTATTTAACTTCAGTGACAGACCATTATTCTACAGCAAGTATTTGTGGCCCAAATTCAAAAAAAATTCTTAACAAACTTTTTCCAAATTTAGATTTAAGTGATGAAAACTTTCCTCATATGTCATTTAAAGAAGCTAAACTAGAAAATATAAATTGTAGAATAATGAGAATAAGTTTCACGGGTGAATTAAGCTATGAAATTAATATAGAGTCAAAATATGGACATTCATTATGGAAAATGTGTATAGAAGCTGGGAAAGAATTTAATTTGACACCTTATGGTACCGAAACAATGCACCTACTTAGAGCTGAAAAAGGTTTCATAATTGTTGGACAAGATACAGATGGCACGATGACTCCTTCAGACTTACAAATGGACTGGATTGTAAGTAAAAAGAAATATGACTTCATTGGTAAAAGATCTTTATATAGAAGTGATACTATTAGAGAAGATAGAAAGCAATTGGTAGGACTACTTACAGATGATCCAAAAGAAATTTTGGAAGAAGGTGCTCAAATAGTTTCAGATGTTAAATCAAATCCTATGGATATGCTAGGACATGTAACTTCCAGCTATTTTAGTCCAAACCTAAATAAATCAATTGCCTTGGCTGTAGTTAAAAGTGGTAAAACAATGAAAGGTCAAAAGTTAATTATTCCAATGGAAAACAAAAATATTAATGTGACTGTTTCTGATACAATTTTTTTAGATAAGGAGAATAAAAGACTAAATGCTTGAAATCTTACATCCAAATATTTCAAATAATAATAAAAATAATATCGAAATCAATTTATCTGAAGAAAAAATTAAAATTAATGTCAGGGGAAAAAATAAAGAATTTTTTACCAAAGTGGGTAAAATTCTATCTATTATTTTACCTTCTGAGTCAAATACCAGTTCATCAAATGAAAACTATGATGTTTTGTGGCTAAGTCCGGATGAATGGATGATATATTTTGATGAAAATAATATTACAAATATTTTTGATCAACTTTATAAAGATATTTCGTCTTTAAATTTTGGATCAATTACTGATATCTCTTCACAATTAATTTGCATAAATATAAAAGGAGAAAATATATTTGAATTATTATCATCTGGATCACCTTTTAATTTCGAAAAATTTAAAAATAATGTTGGTTCATCAACTCAAACAATAGTAAATCATATTGATGTAATTCTTCACCACAAATCAAAGAATAATGTTAATTTATTTGTAAGAAGATCGTTTTCAGAACACCTTTATGAATGGTTAGTTGATAGCTCTAATTTTGTCTAATTTATAATTTAAATAAAAATAAGTATAACCAAGATACATCAGAGAAAAAATCCAATTGAATATTACCCATAACCAAAAAAATTCAGAAAAGTCAGAATTAAAATAAATTGCAGTATAAAATACGACAAATGGAAAAATTCCATTTCGGCAGATATTAGCAATTAATGCGTTTTCAGCTTTTTTTAAAGCCATAAAAAAACCATTTGATAAAAAAAATATTGGATAAGCTGGCAGCACAAAGGCTGAAATCTCCAAATATAATTTTCCAAATTCAACGACCTCTAAATCTTTTGAAAATAATTTTGTTATCATTTCAGCACCAAAATAAATAATAAAAGAAGAAATAATCATTATAATGAAAGCATATTTTATAGCTTGGAAGTACGTTTCTTTAATTCTTAAAATATTTTGTGCACCAAAATTTTGAGCAATAATTGTGATAATTGCTGTATTTATTCCCAAGATTGGTAATAAAACCACTTGTTCTATTTTGGTGCCAGCCCCATAACCAGCTGCTGCATATTCTCCTGATAAACCTGCATATTTGAATACAATAGCAGAAGCAATAGAATAACCACAAATTGAAATTATTATTGGCATAGATTGAAAAAAAATACTTTTTAAAAAAAAAAATTTAGGAGTAAAATAAGAAATAAGTATGTTTTTAAATAAATTACTTTTTAAAACTTTTTTTAATATGATTAAAAAAGCGACCGTTTGAGCAATTAGAGTTGCTATTGCAATACCCTTCATACCTAAAGCTGGTATGAAATAAAATCCAAATATTAAAATTGGATTTAACAATATGTTTAAAAAAAAAGATAATATTAAAGCGTTTCTATAAGTTTTCGTATCGCCTTCTGCATGAAGTAATGAATTTAATGCAACAACTAAAATAAAAATAAACGAGCCAAGGAAAATGATATCTGTATATTGTAAGCCAAGATTTATTACCTCGTTAGTTGAACCCATAATTGAAAAAAGGTCTGATGCATAATTTAAACCAATAAAAGTAATCAACAGAATTATCAAAAAAGAAAAGAAAATTAATTGGCAGAAATAAATTGAAGCATTTTTATTATTTTTTTCTCCAATGCTATTACCTATCAGTGATGTACCTGCAACTGTGATACCAATAGATGAGGCAATAATAATAAAATAAATTGGAAAAGATTTTGTTAAAGCTGACAAAGCTTCGGGTGATATTTTTCCTGCGAAATATGTATCAGCAATATTATATAACGTCTGAAAGAGTGTACCTACCGATGCAGGTATTGCTAATTTTTTAATTAATTTTTTAATGTCATCACTTAATATATTCATGATATTATTTTTTTTGTATTTATCATTTGATTGTGCCTCATTGTGAAACGTTTTATTTGATCATTTGTCAATTTATCAAAGCAATTTGGACATGATAGGCCTATTTTATACTTTTTTGATTTGGTTAGTTTTTTATGCAATGGCATTCTACAACCACCACAAACAGTATAATTTCCAATTTCTAGGTTTTTTTTAATAGTTACTCTCTTATCAAAAACAAAACATTCACCATTCCATTTATTTTTTTTTGGATTAGTTTTTTTAAAATAATTTAAGATACCACCCTTAAGCATATAAACATTTTTAAAACCTTTATTATTAAGATAATTAGATGCTTTTTCACACCTGATACCACCAGTGCAAAACATCCCTATTGATTGATCTTTATTAAATTTTGATAAATAATTTTTAAAGTCTCTAAAATTTTTAGTTTCTGGATTAAGCGCATTTTTAAATGTACCAATCTTATATTCAAAAGGTTTTCTAGCATCGATCAGTTTAATATTTTTTTTAGATATAAATTCGTCCCATTTTTTAGGTGATAAATACTTTTTATTAAAAAAATTTTTAAAATTAATTTTTTCATTAATTGGAACCACTTCATTTTTTATTTTAACTTTATTTTTTGAGTATGGTAATATTTTTGAATTAATTTTATTTTGAATATCAAACTTATCAATTGACAAGATATTTTTTATTTTTGTAATTATAAGTTTAATATTTTTTTGACTACCTGATATTGTGCCATTAATTCCTTCAGGAGATAATATTATAAGACCTTTAATATCAAGTTTATTAGTTTCTTTTAAAATATTTTTTTTAATAATTTTTAATTTATTAAGTTTTGATATTTTATAAAAAGATACGATTTCAAACATAATTACCAACAAACTGTAAAACCATCACCAATTGGTAAAATATACTTATTAATAGATGATTTTTTTATGTATTTATTAAATTCTCTTATTTTTATAGTTAATTTGTCTTTTTTCTTTGGATTTGCAACGTCTCCTTTCCAAAGTGTATTATCAATTAAAATTATACCCTTTTTACTTTTTAACTTAAGAGACTGTTTAAAATAATTTATATAATTTTCTTTATCTGCATCAATTAATATCACATCATATTTTTCCTTTTTCTTAATCAAATTTTCAAGAGCAATTTTTCCATTGTTACAAATAAGATTTATTTTTTTATCTTGCTTTGCTTCTTTAAAAAACTTAATTGCGTCATTGTTGGTTTTTAAATTTTTATCTATGCCAATTAATTTGCAATTCTTAGGTAAAGCAAGTGCAGCAGATAAAATGCTGTAACCTGTAAAAGTCCCTATTTCTAAATATGATTTATAGTTATTAATTTTTATGATAAATTGTATGAAGTTAGCTTGCAGAATTGAGATTTGTAATTTTTTAATATGACCAAGTTTTTCGTTATATTTTAATAATTTTTTTTGTACTTTGTGAAGATTATTTGTATGTGAAAAAATATAATTGATCATATTTTGATCAATTATGAAATTTTTATCCATTCAACTTTTCTTTTAATATTTTGTTTATTAATTGAGGATTGCCTTTTCCTTTACTTTCTTTCATGGCTTGACCAACAAAAAAGCCAAATAATTTATCTTTACCTGACTTATATTCAGCGACCTTATCTGAATTATTTTCAATAACTTTATTTATCAATTCCTCTATCGCTTTTGGATCGCTTTCTTGTTTTAAACCTTTTTCTTTTACTATTATTAATGGATCTTGATCTCCATTTATCATTTGCTCAAAAACCGTTTTAGCTATTTTTCCTGATATGGTTCCATCTTTTATAAGGTTAATAAGTTTTGATAGATTTTTAGCACTAACTGGGCTTTGAGATATTTCTAAATTTTTTTCATTTAAAACTGCAAATAATTCACCTGTAATCCAGTTTGTTGCTAATTTAACATCAGAATTTTTTATAACTTCTTCAAAGAAATTTGATGTTTCAATGTCAGATACTAAAATTGTTGCTTCATACGGCGAAAGATTAAATTTATCTATAAATCTTTTTTTCTTTTCATCTGGTAATTCAGGTATATCTGATTTTATTTTTTCAATTAACTCTTGGCTTATTTCAAGCGGTAATAGATCTGGGTCAGGAAAATATCTGTAATCATGCGCGTCTTCTTTTGATCTCATAGATCTTGTCTCATTTCTTTTAGTGTCAAAAAGTCTTGTCTCTTGATCTATTTCTTTCCCCTCCTCTAACAAATCTATTTGTCTATTTGCTTCGGATATTATTGCCATTTGCATAAATTTTATTGAATTAACATTTTTAATTTCACACCTGGTGCCGAACTCAATCTCCCCTTTTAATCTTACTGATACATTAACATCTGCTCTCAAAGAGCCTTCTTGCATATTGCCATCACATGTTCCTAAATATCTCATTATTGATCTTAATTTTTTTATATAAACGTTGACTTCATCTGGAGATCTCAAATCAGGCTTACTTACTATTTCCATTAAAGCCACTCCAGATCTATTTAAATCGACTAATGTATTATTTGGATCAATATCATGAATACTTTTACCTGCATCTTGCTCTAAGTGTAATCTTTCGATCCCAATTTCTTTTTGACCATTCGGCATATCCAAAATTACTTTTCCTTCACCGACAATTGGATATTTGTATTGAGAAATTTGATATCCTTGAGGTAAATCTGCATAAAAATAATTTTTTCTATCAAAGACAGATTTTTTATTTATTTTGGCTTTAAGTCCTATTCCAGTTTTAATTGCTTGTTCAATACAAAATTCATTTATAACTGGCAACATTCCTGGAAATGCTGCATCCACTAGACTAACTTGTGTGTTTGGTTCTGCACCAAATTTTGTTGATGATTGCGAGAAAAGTTTAGACTCTGAAGTAACTTGAGCGTGTACTTCTAAACCAATTATCACTTCATATTGTTTATTTTCTCTTTCAATAAGATATTCACTATTTTTACTCACTTAACCACCAGTCTGAAATATCATTTTTAAAATTAATCTTATCCTCTAATGCGTACGAAATATTAAGTATATTTTGCTCATCAAAAGGTTTTCCAATTACTTGAAGGCCTAAAGGATAATTATTTTTATCTTTACCAGCTGGTATAGAAATACCTGGTAAACCTGCTAGATTTATTGGAACTGTAAATATATCATTTAAATACATTGATACTGGATCATTTGTTTTTTCACCAATTTTAAATGCTGAGCTTGGTGTAGATGGAGTTAAAATTGCATCAACTTTAGAAAAGGCATCATCAAAATCTTTTTTTATTAATTGTCTTACTTTCTGCGCTTTTAGATAATACGCATCATAGTATCCAGAAGATAAAACGTAAGTTCCAATCATAATTCTTCTTTTAACTTCATCACCAAAACCTTCAGATCTTGTTTTTTCGTACATTTCTATTAAATTTTGACCAAGAGATCTAAAACCATACTTTACACCATCATATCTAGCTAGATTTGAAGATGCCTCTGCTGGTGCAACAATATAATAAGTTGGTAATGCGTAATTAGTATGTGGAAGCGAAATATCGATAATTTCTGCTCCGCAATCTTTTGCATATGAGATGCCATTTTTCCATAGTTGTTCAATTTCGTCAGGCATATTGTCAACCCTATATTCTTTAGGAATACCAATTTTCTTTCCTTTAATATCTTTTGTTAATTCTTTTGAATAATAATTTCTTTTGTAATCAATTGAAGTTGAATCTTTTTGATCAAATGAAGAGATCACCTCTAAAAGCATAGAACAATCTCTAACATTTTTCGTCATAGGTCCTGCTTGATCTAAAGATGAAGCAAATGCTACAATTCCATAACGAGAACAACTTCCATATGTAGGTTTAAGTCCAACAGTTCCTGTAAATGAGGCTGGTTGACGGATAGATCCACCTGTATCTGTTCCAATGGTAACTGGGGTTAAATTTGCAGCAACAGCTGCAGAAGAACCTCCTGAAGATCCACCAGGGACTAAATTTTCTCCTACCGGATTTTGAACATTTCCAAAAAAACTAGTTTCATTTGAAGAGCCCATAGCAAATTCATCACAATTAAGTTTACCAAGAAGTATTGCTCCTTGACTCCACAAATTTTGGGTAACTGTAGACTCATATGTGGGAACGAAGTTATTTAATATTTTGCTTCCTGCTGTTGTTCTAACTCCATTTGTACAAAATAAATCTTTAACAGCAATAGGAATACCTGGTAGTTTAAAATCAAAATTAGGATTAGAATCAAATTTCTTTGATTGATCTATTGCTTTTTCAAAATTATCCGTAACATAAACATTTAATTTTTTTGATCTTTCAGCGCGGTTTATAAATGCTTTTGTAATTTCTTCTGAAGATAGTTTTTTTTCTTTTATATTCGATGTTAATTCGAATAAACTTTGACTTGTTATATCTGACATTATTCAACAACCTTTGGTACAACAAAAAAATCTTTATTTTCTTCAGGCGAGTTTTTTAAAATTTTTTCTCTGATATTTTCTGATTTAATTTCATCTTTTCTAAATCTTAGGGTGGTCTCAGCAATTGATGTTAAAGCTTGAACATTATCAGTATTTAATTCATTTAATTTTTCTATAAATTCGAATATATTGTTTAAGTCGCCCTTTAATTTGTTAGCTTTTTCATCATCAATAGAAATTCTTGCTAATTTCGAAATGTGCTTTACTGTTTTAAGATCTATACTCATATGGTAAAAATATTGCCGCAAACTATCACTTAAGTAAATAATATACAATATGATCACAATTGAGGAATTTAAAAAGAAACAGCTAAATACATCTAGATTAATTGGTCTTGATTTAGGTTCAAAGAGAATTGGTGTAGCTATATGTGATGAAAATCAAAAAATTGCCACACCGCTTAAAACAATAAACAAATCCAAATTCGAGGATCTTATCAATGAATTGGAGGATATTATTAAAGAAAATAATATTAAGGGAATAATCATTGGTAATCCATTAAATATGGACGGAACCTTTGGTAAATCTTCTCAATCAGTCAATGATGTGTCAAAAGCAATATCAAAAGAAATTGATCTTCCAATAAGTCTTTGGGATGAAAGATTATCAACAGTTGGGGCGTTTAAATTAACTAAAAATTTAGGTATTAACGTAACTAAAAGAGAAAAAAATATAGATAAAAATGCTGCTGCATTTATCTTGCAGGGTGCCATAGATTTTATTAATAATTAATACTTGCATTAATCAACCTTTGTGGCTATAGAGTTGGTTTTAATGGCAACTAAAACTAAAGCTGTTAAAATTTCTCAAAAGCATCTCCTAGGTATTCAAGATTTATCAATAAATGATGTTAATTTAATCTTAAAAGAAGCTGAAAAATTTATTGAATTAAACAAAAGTAAAAATAAAAAATTAGATTTACTTAAGGGAAAAACACAAATTAACCTTTTTTTTGAACCATCAACAAGAACACAAAGCTCATTTGAACTAGCAGGAAAAAGATTAGGTGCGGATGTTATGTCAATGAATATAACAAACTCAGCAATTAAAAAAGGTGAAACGCTAATAGACACTGCAATGACATTAAATGCAATGCATCCTGATATAATAGTTATTAGACATCAAGATTCTGGAGCTTGTAATCTTTTATCTCAAAAAGTTAATTGTGCTGTTTTAAATGCTGGTGATGGAAGGAGAGAGCACCCTACCCAAGCATTACTTGATGCATTAACTATATTGAATAGGAAAAAAAAAATTCAAGGATTAAAGGTTGCAATTTGTGGAGATATTCTACATTCAAGAGTAGCAAGATCTAATATTTACCTGCTAAACATGTTGGGTGCTGAAGTTAATATTGTAGCTCCTTCAAACCTTTTACCAAAAGATATAGAAAAATTTGGAGTTAATATTTTTTCAAATATGAAGAAAGGTGTAAAAGATTGCGACATAGTAATGATGCTTAGACTTCAAAATGAAAGAATGAGTAGTTCATTCTTATCATCTAATAGAGAGTATTATGAATACTATGGACTAACACAGGATAAATTAGAATATGCAAAATCAGATTCAATTATTATGCATCCTGGTCCAATGAACCGCGGTATTGAAATTGATACAAAACTAGCTGATGACACCAATATGAGTGTTGTAAAAGAACAAGTTGAATTAGGTGTTGCAATAAGAATGGCATGTTTAAAAATTTTTTGTGAATGATGAAAAAAAAATACTTTATTAACGCAAATATAATTGACCCTCATAACAACATAAGTGAAATAGGAGGATTAATAATAGGAGAAGATGGAAAAATTGAAGGTGTTGGCAAAAAGGTGAATAAAAACAACATTCCTAGTAGAGAAAAAGTTATTGATTTAAAAGAAAATTATATTTTCCCAGGTATAGTTGATATGAGAGTATTTGTCGGCGAGCCAGGTTATGAATATAAAGAAAATTTTAGAACTTTAAGCAATGCTGCATTATCTGGTGGAGTAACTTCAGTTGTAACTATGCCTAATACTGATCCAATAATCGACAACGTTTCAATAGTAGATTTTTTAAAAAGACGAGGTAGAGATAAATCAAAAATAAATATATTTCCCACAGCATCTCTAACAAAGGGTACTGAAGGTACAAATATGACAGAGTTTGGTCTTCTGCAAAGTAAAGGGATAATAGCATTTACAGATGGAATTAAAACAATTCAGAATACAAGAGTTATGTCCAGAATAATGAATTCAGCAAAAGATTTAGGATCTTTAATAATGCAACATGCGGAAGATCAAGAATTAGCTGAAAATGGCATGATAAATGATGGAATAATTTCGACAAAACTTGGTTTGCAAGGTATCCCAGAAATAGCAGAACTAATAATTATAGAGAGAGATTTAACATTATTAGAAGAATATAATTGTCGTTATCACATATCTCAGATTTCATCAGGAAAAGCAGTTGAAATTATTAAAGATAGAAAAGATAAAGTAAGATTTTCCTGTGGGGTATCAATAAATAATTTATCTTTAAATGAAAATGATATTGGTGACTTTAGAACTTTTTTAAAATTGTCACCGCCACTTAGAACGGAGGATGATAGATTAAGTTTAGTGCAAGGATTAAATGATGGTACAATCGATGTAATAGTTTCAGATCACAAACCTGAAGATGAGGAGCAAAAAAGATTAACATTTGCTCAAGCCGCAACAGGAGCAACTGGTATTGAAACGTTATTATCCTTGTCATTAGAATTATATCACAATGGATCTGTAAAACTTGAAAAAATTATTGCTGCATTAACCTCAAATCCAGCAAAAATTATGAAAATTAATAAAGGTAATTTATCCGTAGGTAATGATGCAGATTTCTGTATTGTGGATATAAATAAACCTTGGATAGTAAAGCAAGAAAACTTGGTTTCTAAATCAAAAAATACGTCAATTGAAAATAAAAGATTACAAGGAAAAGTAACCAATACATACGTAAAAGGACAAGAGCTTTACAATATTTAAATGGAAATTTTTATTTTATCACTTTTATCATATTTATTAGGTTCTATTCCTTTTGGTTTTTTATTAACAAAAATTTTTTTAAAAAAAGACATAAGAGAAACAGGATCAGGTAATATAGGGGCCACGAATGTTTTAAGAACTGGTAATAAATTTTTAGGTTACTCAACTTTATTACTAGATATTTTAAAAGCGGTTTTTCCAATAATTTATATTAAATTAAATTATCCAGAATTTATTTACATTTGTTCATTATCTGTTTTTTTAGGACATGTTTTTCCAATATGGTTAAAATTTAAAGGTGGTAAGGGTGTTGCAACATATGTTGGAATATTGATTATTTTAAATTATTTTTTAGGTATTGTTTTTGGTATTGTTTGGTTAATTACATATTTAATGTCTAAATACTCATCATTAGGATCAATTCTTGGATCATTAAGTGTTCCTATTTTTATATTTTTTTATAGCAATGATAACATTATGTTTTATTTCATAATGTTTATTTTAATTTTTTACACTCATCGAGAAAACGTTAAACGCTTGATAAATAAAGAAGAAACTAAGACAAAAATTTAATAATTTGACAGTTTAACTGTTTTAAGTACGTTCTCTAAATATGAATCTAGTAATCGTTGAAAGTCCAGCAAAAGCAAAAACAATTAATAAATATTTAGGATCAAATTATACAGTTCTTGCAAGCTATGGGCATATAAGAGATCTCCCTTCGAAAAATGGATCTGTTGATCCCGAAAATAATTTTAAAATGATTTGGGAAGTAGATAGTTTTTCAAAAAAATATTTAAAAGAAATTACAGATAGTGCTAAAGATTCAAAAAAAATTATTCTAGCTACTGACCCTGACAGAGAAGGTGAAGCAATAGCTTGGCATGTAAAAGAGTTTCTTGAAGAAAAAAAATTATTAAAAGATAAAGAAGTTGAAAGAGTTGTTTTCAACGAAATAACAAAAAAAGCAGTTACAAATGGAATAGATAATCCAAGAAAAATAGAGCCACATTTAGTTGATGCTTATATGGCAAGAAGAGCTCTAGATTATCTAGTAGGTTTTAATATCTCCCCCATTCTATGGACAAAATTACCAGGCTCTAAATCTGCTGGTCGAGTCCAGTCTGTAGCTTTAAGACTTTTAACCGAAAGAGAACAGGAAATAGAAGTTTTTCAACCAAAAGAATTTTGGACTTTAAATATAATTTTTAAAAATAACAAAAATGAAAAAATAAATACAACTATTTCTCAATTAGATGGAAACAAAGTTGAAAAATTTTCATTTAAAAACAAACAAGATATTAATGATGCTTTATCTCGAATAAAAAACAAAAAATACTCAATAACAGATATAAGCTCAAAAACTTATAACAGAAATCCATCAGGACCTTTTACTACATCAACATTACAACAAACAGCATCGAGTAAACTTGGTTTTGGAGCATCAAGGACAATGCAAATTGCTCAAAGACTATATCAAGGAATTGATATTGAAGGTGAAACCGTAGGATTAATTACGTATATGAGAACAGATGGAACTAATATTTCAAAAGATGCGATAACATCTTTTAGAGATTTTATAATTCAGAATTATGGTGATAAATATTTACCGGAACAACCTCTAAATTATAGTGGCAAAAAAGCAAAGAATGCTCAAGAAGCTCACGAAGCTATACGTCCAACAGAAATAATTCGAAAACCAGAAGATATAAAAAAATACTTAAGTACTGATCAATATAAACTTTATAATTTAATATGGTCAAGATCTTTATCATCACAAATGCAGTCGGCAAAATTTGATAGAAAAACTATTACAATCAATTCTAATGACGATAAAAACATATTCAAAGCTAGTGGTTCAACATTAAAATTTGATGGTTTCCTTAAACTTTATAAGATCGATGAAAATGATGATGATAATGAAAATATTTTGCCAGATGTTGAAAAAGGTGATGTAATGTTTGAAGATCATATTGATGAACAGCACTATACACAACCACCACCTAGATACTCAGAGGCAAGTCTAGTTAAAAAATTAGAGGAGCTAGGAATTGGAAGACCATCTACTTATGCAAGTATTATTTCAGTAATAGCTAATAGAGGTTATGCTGACATAAATAATAAAAGATTTTTCCCAACTGATAGAGGGAAATTACTTTCTGCATTTTTAGAAAAATTATTTACCAAATATGTTGATTATGATTTTACTGCAAAATTAGAAGATCAATTAGATGATATAACATCAGGTAAAGAAAATTGGATAAAAGTTTTAGAGAACTTTTGGAAAGACTTTAATTCTAATGTTTCAGGTGTGAAAGAAAAAAGAACAAGAGAGGTATTAGACCTATTAAATGAAAGTCTTGGATCACTAATATTTGAGGTCGATAAGGATGGAAATATTGATAGAAAATGCAAGCTTTGTGAGTCTGGACAATTAAGTTTAAAAAATAGTTTTAGAGGTGGTGCTTTTATTGGGTGTTCAAATTATCCGGACTGCAAATTTACAAGACCACTATCAAAATCTAAAGCAGCACAACAATTGACACTAGCAGAGCCTAAATTCATTGGAAAAAATGATAAAGGTAAAGATATTTTTCTTAAAAATGGAAGATTTGGTCCATATTTGCAATTTGAGAAAGAAATCATAGAGGAAGATGAAAAAACTAAAAAGAAAAAAAGAAAATTAAAGAAAGAAGAAAATAATTTAAAAAATGTTTCTATCCCCAAAGGAATTGAGATTGAAAATATTGATTTAGATAAGGCAAAATACTTATGCTCGTTACCAGTAAGTTTAGGTAAAAATCCTGAAAATGATAAAGATATTACTGTGAATGTTGGAAGATTTGGTCCTTACCTTAAATGTGAAAATAAATCTGCTAGACTAGAAAATGTTGACGAATTATTCACAATTGGATTAAATAGAGCTGTTACATTAATTGCTGAAGCTAAACCAGGAAGGATTTCATCATCTATGATAAAAGATTTAGGAGATCACCCTGAAGATAAGAAGCCAGTTAGAATCATGAAAGGTCAGTATGGTCCTTACATTAAATACAAATCGTTAAATGCGACTATACCTGAAGAAAAAGATCCTGTTGAATTAACTATGGAAGAAGCATTAATTTTAATTGAGAAAAGAAAAGAATACGATAGAAATAAAAAGAAAAAGAAAACCAAATAATGTCAGCAGATAAAAATTTAAAGAATTTAAATATTAAATTACCAAAAGCTAATGATCCTGTTGGATCATATGCTGCCACAAGAATATCTGGAAATTTATTATATATATCTGGTCAAATATCAATTGATGAAAATGGAAATTTAATTAAGGGAAAACTCGGAAAAGATTATAATACTGAAGAAGGTTATGAGGCAGCTAAGAGATGTGCATTAAGTATAATATCTCAAGCAAAAAAAGCATGTGGTGATGATTTATCCAAAATTAAATCATGTTTGAAACTTACTGGATATGTTAATTCTACTGATGATTTTATTGAACAGCCAAAAGTCATAAATGGAGCCTCAGATCTAATAAAAAGTGTATTTGATGAAGCTGGATCACACGCAAGAGCTGCTGTCAGCACTAATAGCCTTCCTTTAGGTGTTGCAGTTGAAGTTGATGCAATATTTGATCTTAATTAATTATCTACCAATACTGAAATAATTTATTTTATTTTTTTTCATTTCAGAAGTTGAGTAAAGATTCCTCATATCAAAAACTTTAAAATTTTTTTTTTTTGTAATTTTTTTAAAGTTGAGTTGCTTAAATTCATTCCATTCTGTATGAATAATTATTAAATCTGCACTTTTACAAGCATCTTTTATATTTTCAAAATAATTTATATTTTTTGATTTAAATTCTTTTTTCTTACCTGTTGGTTCGTAATAATTTATATTTGCACCTTTTCTTAATAAGACTGGTATCATTTTTAAAGATGGTGATTCTCTCATATCATCAGTGCCTGGTTTAAAAGTAACACCCAAAAAAGTGATATGTTTATTTTTTATTTTGTTGTTCGTAATCTTGCTAATTTTATTTAGTAACAAATTAAATCTTTTATCGTTTGAATCAATTACTGATTTTACAACTGAAAGATTTGTATTAAACATACGACCAGTTGAAACAAGGGCTCTTGTATCTTTTGGGAAACATGATCCGCCATAACCAGGACCAGCACGAAGGAATCTGCTTCCAATCCTTTCATCTAAACCCATACCAATTGCAACTTCTTTAACATCAATGTTTGATTTTTCACATAAATTAGCTATTTCATTAATAAATGTAATTTTAGTTGCTAAAAAAGCGTTTGATGCATATTTAATTAGTTCAGCTGATCGTCTAGAAGTATGAAAATATCTTCCACCCTTCTTAATTAAAGGTAGATATAATTTTTTCATAATTTTATTTGCTTTATTGCTGCTAGTACCGACAACAACTCTATCTGGGAATTGAAAATCTCTAATAGCTTCACCTTCTCTTAAAAATTCAGGATTAGATACAACATCAAACTTATTTTTATTTTTATTTGATTTTAAGATTTTTGTAATTTTATCACCTGTGGTAACAGGGACTGTAGATTTAGTAACTATTAATTTATACCTGTTTAGATTGGATTTTATACTTTTGGTAACATTAAATACATATTTCAAGTCAGCTTTATTATTTTTGGTAGGAGTTCCAACACAAATAAATATGATATCTGACTTTTTTATTGAGCTAGAAATATCTGTTGAAAATAAAAGTCTTTTTTTTTTTAAATTTCTTTCAACCAATTCTTGAAGACCAGGTTCATAAATTGGTATTATTCCTTTATTTAATTTTTCTACAATTTCTTTATTAATATCAACACAAGTAACTGTATTACCTAAATCAGAAAAACAAGCCCCACTAACTAAACCAACATAACCAGATCCTATAATACAAATTTTCATAACTTAGAAATTTCAATTCCAGATTTAATATAACCTTTCAGAGATCCACAATCTAAATAATTACCTCTAAAATGATGTCCAATGAATAAATGTTTATCTAATATCATTCGTCTTATTGCATCTGTAATATGTATTTCACCACCTATACCTTTTTTTTGATTTTTTAAATAATGAAAAATTTTCTTTGATAATATATATCTACCTATTACTGCGTTATTCGAAGGTGCATCTTTAATATTGGGTTTTTCAATTACATCTGCAATTTTAAAATTTAATTTGTCAATATTTTTTTTAATTGAATAAATTCCCCAACGATCTACATTTTTTTTTTTAACTTTCATGCTAGCCATTACAGATCCTTTTAATTTTTTATGAATTTTTATCATATCTTTTGAGCAATTCTTTTTCATAATTAAATCATCAGGTAACAACATTAAAAAATAATCATTTTTTATAAACTTTTTTGTTTTGAGTAAAGCATCACCAGTTCCCATGGGTTTATTTTGATAAACAAATTTGATTTTTTTTCTAAAATAAAGAATTTTTTTATACTCTTTAATTATTCTGGGATCTTTCTTTTTTTTAATTATTGATTTGTAAAAATTATCATTATTGAAATATTTTCTTATCATCTCTTTTTTTTTTGAAATAATAAAAATTATTTCACTTACACCAGCTTCAATACATTCATCTAAAATATACTCAATTCCTGGTTTTCCATTTATTGGAAGCAATTCTTTAGGAAAAATACTTGTCAAAGGTAGCAAACGTGTACCCAAACCAGCAAGAGGAATAATAGCTTGTTTAATCATTAAGATGTTTTACTTATAATCAAATTTATTAAAAATGAAAATTTTAAAAAATATTTTTGAACTAAATAAGGCAGTAAAAAATTACATAAATGTTGGATTTGTGCCTACAATGGGGGGAATTCATAAAGGCCACGTATCTTTAATAAAAATTTCACAAAAAAATAACAAAGAAACGATAGTAAGTATTTTTGTCAATCCAACACAATTTAATCAAAAAAAAGATTTTAAGAATTATCCTAGGAATATAAGAAAAGATATTTCAATATTAAAAAAACTAAAAGTTAACTATTTGTTTTTACCAGAGGTCAATGAAATTTATAAAAATAGAATGAAGAATTTTAAACTTAATAAATCTGATATAATTTTGTGTGCTAGATATAGAAAAGGTCATTTTGAAGGTGTATTAAACGTTATGAATAGATTGTTATCTATTATTAAATCAAAGCATGTTTATATGGGCGAAAAAGATTTTCAACAATACATGTTAATTAAAAGAATATTAGGAAAAAAATATAAAATAAATATTGTTGGTTGTCCCACCATTCGAGAAAATAATAAAATTGCTTTATCCACAAGAAACAAATTGTTAAATAAATCATCTATAAAAAAAGCGTCAAAAATAGCCATCAAATTGGATAAGATTAAAAAGCTCTCTCAAAATAATAAATTTGTGGATTTGTCAAAATCTAAATATGAGCTTGAAAATAAATTTAAAATTACAATTGATTATCTTGAATTTAGAGATGAGAAAAAAATGAAATTAGATAATTTTAAATCTAAATATAGACTATTTATTGCCTATCATATTAATGGAGTAAGATTGATTGATAATTTTTGACTATAAAAAATAAGCTCCTACACCTAAGAAAGAAACAAATCCAATTACGTCTGTTATTGTTGTAACAAATACACTAGAGGAAATTGCAGGATCAATTTTCATTTTATTTAAGGTAACTGGCACTAAAATACCAAAAAGACCGGCAACTATCATAGTTAAAACCATTGAAATTGAAATTATTAGTGAGAGCTGAATATCATTAAACCATAGTTGAACTATCAAAGAACTTATAATTGCAAAAATAACTCCATTTAAAACTCCAATATTGAATTCTTTAATAATATTATTTGTAAAATTATTTTTTGTTAAATCTTGTGTTGCTAACGATCGTACTGTGACAGCTAATGTTTGCATGCCAGCATTACCACCCATTGATGCTACAATTGGCATTAAAAAAGCTAGAACAACCATTTGTTCTATAGTGGCGCCAAATAAACTAATACAATAGGTTGCAAGAAAGGCTGTAAACAAGTTTAATAATAACCAATTAAATCTTCTCTTGGTTTTTGTTATTACTCCATCGGTTATTTCTTCGTCACCTACTCCAGCTAATCTTAGTACATCCTCTTCAGCTTCTTCTTTTAACACAGTTAGAACATCATCATATGCTATCATCCCAACTAATTTGTCAGACTTATCTACTACAGCTGCTGAACTCAAATTGTAATTTTCAAATAAATTACCAACTTCTTCTCTATCCATATCAACCGGTATTAATGTTTGAGATTCAGCCATTATAGCCATCATTTTTGTATCTCTTGGAGTTCTTAATACTCTTGAAGAAGGTACTGTACCAATAGGTTTGAATTCTTGATCAACTATAAATATTTCGAGAAATTCTTCTGGAAGTTCTTTATTTTCTCTTAGATAATCTATTGTTTGTCCTACAGACCAGTTACTTGGTATAGCTGTAAACTCACGCTGCATTAATCTAGCAGCAGAGTCTTCTGGATAACTTAAACTTTCAAGTAATGCAAATCGGTCTTTTGGAGGTAATGAACTAAGGATTGTATTTTTTTCTTTTTCGTCTACATTTTCTAAAATCTTAATTGCGTCGTCTGATTCTAAATTTTTTAATATGTTTACTATTGAATCAGATGATAAATAAGCAATCATCTCTGACTGAATTGACTCATTTAATTCAACAAAAACTTCAGGATCAACTTTGAAACTATTTAATTTTATTAAATTTTCTCTATCATTTTGACTTAAATGTTCAATTATGTCAGCAGCATCTGCTGGATGCATAGCATTGAACGAATTTGTAATAAATTTGGCATCATTTGAGGCAATTTTATCTGTGACAACTTTAATGAATTCTTTGTTAAATTCAAAGTTTACTTTTTTATCTTTTATTTTTTTCACTATAGTCATAAAATTTACCTATAATTTAGTTGGCACTATTAATACAAAATATAAATAATACAAATTTATAATGACAATAGAGATCAAAAAGTCAGTAAAACCAATAAAATATAAATCTGCGATAGATATGCTTGAAGATAGATTGGAGCAAATCAAAGAAAATAAAAATAATGAACTTGTTTGGATACTTGAGCATGAAGAGATTTACACAGGTGGGACAAGTTTTAATCATAATGAGATTTTAGATAAATCCATAAACTTTATTAAAACGAATAGAGGTGGAAAAATAACATATCATGGTCCAGGTCAATTAGTTTTTTATTTTGTGATCGACTTAAACAAAAGAGGTAAAAATATAAAAAAAATAATAACTGCAATTGAAAAAACAATTATAGATACCCTAAAAATTTACAATATAAAATGTTTTGCTGATAGAAAAAATATTGGAATTTGGTTTGAGCACAAATCTGGAAAAATAGATAAAATTGCAGCAATAGGTATAAAAGTAAAAAAATGGATTGCTTATCATGGATTTGCATTAAATATATCGAACAATCTTAATGTATATAAAAAGATAGTTCCCTGCGGTATCAGAGACAGAGGAGTTTCAAATTTAAATAAGATTAAAAAACAAAATTATAAAAATATTGATAAATATTTAATAAAAAATTTTTTATTAAACATTAAAAATTGAGTCTTTTTGTTTTTAACGTATTTCTAAAATAATTTGGAGGTGTTGCTCTAAATGTATATTTTTTTTTATTAATTTTAAATTTTATTTCATATGAATGTAACATCAAATTTTTATTATTTACTTTCGAATTATTTGTTGAATTATATTTTTTATCACCAATAATTGAATTTCCTAAATTGAATAATTGTTTTCTTAATTGATGTTTTCTACCTGTTATTGGATTTAACTGAATAAAGGTTGCATTATTATTTTTATCTAAAATTTCATATTTTGTTTCAGCTTTTTCAACAATTTTTTTTTTATTTTCAAATCTAATTAAATCATCTTTTAAAATGCCTTTATCGTTTAAAATTAATTCACCATTACATATTGCTAAATAAGTTTTATAAATTTTTCTTAATCTAAAAAGTGAGGTAAGTAGTTGAGCAGTTTCTCTATTTTTGGCAATTATAAAAACACCAGAAGTATCCTTATCTAATCTGTGAACAGAATAAGGTTTCTCATCTCTGAATAAATTACTTTTTGCAAATATATCAATTATATTTTTTTTAGATTTTGTACCACCCTGCACTGAAATTCCTGATTGTTTATTTAGAACAACAAAATTGTTATTATTTTCAATAATTAAATCTTCATTTTCTTTTATAATTTCAATACTAGGATTATATTTTTTTTTGAGTTGCTCAATTTTTTCTTCAAAATTTAAATTATAAATATTAAGTTTATCACCCGTTTTAACTTTTTGGGAGCTTCTTACTTTTTTCTGATTTAATTTTAATTTTCCATTTCTTAGGTTTTTTTCAATAAGTCCTTGTGGAATTTTTCCTAAATGATTTCGAATAAATCTATCAATACGCATGTCATTAAAAGATTTATCTACGTTAATTGATTTTTTCATTTTTATTTTAATTTTTTACAACTATTATTTTCTTGATCTAGCTTAAGGTCTTTGCACTTTTTAGCTATAGCTATGGAATCATAATATACAATTGTATCAGCTCTTTTTGGAGGATTGCCTTTATGCATTATATTAAACCTATTGATATTACTTTTGTATATACCAAACTTCATATACGACTGTTTACTTATATTATTATTTGTCAATCCATTGTAATTAACTACAAGTTCATTATTTGCCCAAATCTTAATAAAACTCTTATTTGGCCAATCAACAAATTCCATATTAACAACAAAATCATTCCATTTACCTTTAACATTGTTTGCTTCTAAAATTTTATAAGTGTCAAAACCTCCAAAACTATGATTTACAAAATCTGTCCATTGTAAATCTCCATTTGGAGCTATTCTAAACATAAAATTTACTGGACCCGCTTTAGAATGTATTTGCCATATAGTATTACTTATAGGAATAGTAAATTCACTATTGTCAGGAATATAAATACTAAATTTAAACCATGTATTTTTAGACTTTAACCCTAACATGCTGACTTCAGATCTTTCTCTAAAGGTATTGCACTCATCTGATTTTCTTTGTTGACCGCAATCACCATCACCGTTTTTAAATTTCCAAGCAATTTTGCCAGATCTAACAATTTTATTTTGAATTAACAATCCATCTTTAGGAAAGTTATACAAAGGTGATAAGTGTATTCTGCATTTTGTTTTTTTTCCATGACTCCATTGGCAGTCAATATTTGATAAGTCAATTAAATCTTTTTCATTATCTAAATTAAACCAAGGCATGTTATCATCGCCTAATGTATAAAATTTTAAACCGTCAATTTTTGATGGATTTGCTTTTAAAATATTAGTTGTAAAAATAAATATTATAATTATTTGAAAAATTATATTTTTCATTTCGTCAATATAAAATATTAAATAATTGTTTTACAACATCAATAAAATATGAATTAAAAACTAAGCTGTAGCTTGCTTTTTGTCTTCTACCTTCGGTGTATCTTTAGTTGGGTTCTTTTTCTTTCTATCAACCCTTTTTGCTTCAACATCCCTATCAACAAATTCAATTACCGCCATTGGTGCATTGTCACCATATCTAAACCCTGCCTTAATAATTCTTGTATATCCACCTTTTCTATTTTCGTATCTCTTAGAAAGTGTTTTTTTAACTTTATTTGTAGATTTGATATCTTGAAGTTTTGAGATCAGTGTTTTTGTATTAGATAGTGTATCATTCTTTCCAAGTGTTATGATTTTATCAGCTTGAGGTTTTAAAACTTTTGCTTTTGGTAAAGTTGTTGTAATTTGCTCATATTTTATTAATGAGTTTAGCATATTTTTAATTAAAGCTTTTCTATGTTCAGAAGTTCTGTTGAGCTTTTTATAGCCCATTTTATGTCTCATTAGATAGCTTCCTCTAGCTTTTTAGATAATTCAGCAATATTATCTGGTGGCCAGTTTGGAATTTCCATTCCAAGATATAATGACATACCTGTTAACACTTCTTTAATCTCATTTAATGATTTTCTTCCGAAATTAGGTGTTCTTAACATTTCTCCTTCTGATTTTTGCACTAAATCACCAATATAGATAATATTATCATTTTTTAGACAGTTCATTGATCTTACTGAAAGTTCCAATTCATCAACTTTTCTTAACAAGTTTTTATTAAATTCTGGCTCTGTAGGTTGCTCTTTTACAATAACTTCTTGTGGCTCATCAAAATTAACAAACATTCCTAGTTGATCTTGAAAAATCCTTGCTGAATAAGCAACAGCATCCTCTGCTGAGATTGATCCATTTGTTTCAACTTCCATTGTTAATTTATCATAATCTAAGGCTTTTCCCTCTCTTGCTGTACTAACTGAATAAGAAACTTTTTTAACTGGACTGAATAATGAGTCTATTGGAATCAAGCCTAGTGGTGGTTCCTCTGGTTTATTCATATCGGCAGATACATATCCTTTTCCAGTACCTACAGACATTTCCATGTGAAATTTAGTATTTTCATCCAAATTACAAATAACCAAATCTGGATTTAATATTTCAATATCAGCAACAGAAGTTATATCGGATGCCTTTATTTCTCCAGGTCCCTTAGCGTCAAGTATTAATTTTTTTGGATCATCAGATGTACTTTTTAAAGCTAAAGATTTAATATTTAATACAATATCAGTGACATCTTCTCTAACACCTTTAATAGATGTAAATTCATGTAATACACCATCTATCTGTATAGAAGTTACAGCAGTTCCTCTAATAGAGGATAAAAGTATTCTTCTTAATGAATTACCAAGTGTTAACCCATATCCTTTTTCTAGAGGTTCGGCAGTGATTTTTGCAAATGCTTTATCATCACTTAATTGAACATCTAGTTTTGTTGGTTTAATTAATGATTTCCAATTTTTTGAATTTACCTCTGTTTGCTCCATTAAACTCTCCTTTTTTTAGGTGGTCTCGTACCATTGTGTGGCATTGGTGTTGTATCTTTGATTGATATGATTTTAAATCCTCTAGCCTGTAATGCTCTTAAAGCAGTCTCTCTTCCAGAACCAGGGCCTTTAACTTCAACGGACAAAATTTTCATGCCTACTTCCAAAGCTTTGGCTGCAGCTGAATCAGCAGCAACTTGTGCTGCGTATGGTGTTGATTTACGAGAGCCTTTAAAGCCTTTCTGACCAGCAGATGCCCAGGAAACTACATTTCCATTAGTATCTGCGATCGAGACTATTGTATTATTAAAAGTAGACTGCACATATGCAATTCCATTTAGAATATTTTTTTTTCCTTTTTTCTTTTTAGAATAGGAACTTTTTTTAGTCTTAACTTCTGATTTCTGTTCTTTATTTTCAGTTACTTCTTTTTTCATTATTTTTTAAGTGGGGTTAATTTTTTACCTGCAATTGCAATAGCTTTTCCTTTTCTAGTTCTAGAATTGCATCTTGTTCTTTGACCTCTAACAGGAAGCTTTTTTCTATGCCTAGATCCTCTATAGGTAGCAAGATCGATTAGTCTTTTTATACTTAATGATGTTTCTCTTCTTAAATCACCTTCAACAGTAAATCTTTGATCAATATACTCCCTGATTTTTAAAATTTGATCATCAGTTAGTTCATTTACCCTCTTTGATTTAGGTATTTCTAATTCAGTACAAATTTGTTGAGAAAACTTATTTCCTATTCCATAAATATATGTAAGTCCAACATGAACTAATTTATTTTGTGGTATGTTTACACCTGCAATACGAGCCATAATTTTAGTGATAAATTGTGCC
Organism: uncultured Pelagibacteraceae bacterium; assembly: GCA_902518165.1. GTDB lineage: Bacteria > Pseudomonadota > Alphaproteobacteria > Pelagibacterales > Pelagibacteraceae > Pelagibacter. Next base: position 113,984 of record CABYFB010000005.1, on the reverse strand, counting down.
TTTTATATAAGAAGATTAGTCAAAGTCAATGTCTTAAACATTCAAAAAAGCCTCTATTTTACTAGTTATTTGATTAATTTCTATCGTTCCATCAATCTCATGAAAATTTGAATTTATTGAATAGTAATCCAATACTGGTCTAGTAGTTTCAATATATGTATCATATCTCTTTAATGTAGTATCTACATCGTCATCAGTTCTTCTTTCTAGAATTTTCCTTTTTTTTATTCTTTCCACAATAGTTTCTTTGTTTACATTTAAAAAGAAAATATAATCTATCTTTTGATTTGAACTATTTAGCAATAAATCTAAATTTTTAGCTTGGCTAAGTGATCTAGGATAGCCATCAAATATTAATTTTCCTTTTTTGTAAGGATCAAAAACATGATTTTTTAATAGGCTATTAACGATCTCATCGCTAACAAATTTCCCTTCGTTCATATTATTTATTATTTTTTTTCCTATATCTGTGTCTTTTTTAATTTCCTCTCTTAAAATATCTCCGGTAGAAATTTGATAACCGTTTAATTTTTTTACAAGATATTTAGCTTGAGTGCCTTTTCCAGCTCCTGGAGGGCCAAACAATATTATATTCACTTATCTACCAAATTTTGTTTTTTTAATAAGTTGCTCATATTGAGAACTCATCAACCTAGTTTGAATTTGTGTGACAGTATCAATGGCAACAACAACAACAATTAAAACTGATGCACCGCCCAAATAAAAAGGAATTGGATAGTTAGCAATTAGAAATTCTGGCATTAAGCAGACTAATGCAAGATATAATGCACCAATTGTTGTTAGTCTGGTAAGTATTGTGTCAATATATTGAGCTGTGCTCTCACCTGGTCTTATTCCTGGAATAAATCCACCATATTTTCTTAAATTTTCAGCAGTTTCAGTTGGATTGAATGTAATTGACGTATAAAAAAATGTAAAAAATATTATTCCTGATGCATATAATAACATGTACAATGGTTGACCTTGAGAAAAGTATGAAGAAATATTTAAAAATGTTTCATTTTGAGAAACATTAAAGTTCGAAAAAGTTACTGGCAACAATAGTAGTGCTGAAGCAAAAATTGCTGGTATTACACCAGCTGAATTAATTTTTAATGGTAAATGTGAGGAGTCTCCACCGTACATTTTATTCCCCATTTGTCTTTTAGGATAATTAATAAGAATTTTTCTTAATGCTCTTTCCATAAACACAATAAACATTATTGTTACCACAAGTAATAAAAATATAAAAATAATCATTACAGTTGAAATTGCTCCAGTTCGTCCTAATTCGAATGTTGTAACTAAAGCTCTAGGAATTTCAGCAACAATACCTGAAAAGATAATTAATGAAATACCATTACCAATACCTCTTTGTGTAATTTGTTCACCAAGCCACATTAAAAATATGGTTCCGGCAACAATTGTTGTAACTGTTGAAATTTTAAAAAATATTCCTGGGTTAATTACTAAGTCCGCTGATGATTCTAATCCCACAGCTAATCCGTACCCCTGTATTGTTGCTAACAAAACGGTTCCATACCTAGTTATTTGAGTAATTTTTTGTCTTCCCATCTCACCTTGAGCCTTCAAATTTTTAAAATAGTCGGAAACTCCAGTAAGTAATTGGACAATTATTGAAGACGATATGTAAGGCATTATTCCGAGAGCAAAAATTGCCATTCTACTTACAGCACCTCCTGCAAAAACATTAAACATGCCTAATAATCCTTTTTGGTTTCCCTCCATCATTATTTGAAGTTGATCAGGATCAATTCCTGGAAGAGGAACAAAAGTACCCAATCTATAAACTGCGAGTATAAGTAGTGTAAATATAATTCTATTTCTTAAATCATTTGATTGAGTTGACGCGCTCATTATTCAGATTGGTTTTTAAGAGTAATTTGACCGCCAGCTTTTTCAATTTTTTCTTTTGCAATTTTAGAAGAGTAATCTGCTACAATATCAATTTTAGAATTAAAATTCCCATTTGATAAAATTTTATATTTATTAATTGATTTTCTAAATAATTTAGATTTTTTAAAAGTGTCAATGTTTATTTTGTCATTTACGCCAATTTTTTTTGAATCAATAAATTTTTGTAATTCACCTAGATTTATTACTGCTACTTTATTTTTATTTTTATTAACCGAATTAAAACCTCTTTTGGGTAATCTTCTGTATAATGGCATTTGACCACCTTCAAAACTTTTTATAGCTACTCCAGATCTTGATTTTTGTCCCTTAACACCTCTTCCAGAAGTTTTTCCTTTACCAGATCCTATACCTCTGCCAACACGAATTTTTCTAGTTTTGTGATTATTTAATGTATTTAATGATGTCATTATCCTCTTTTCTCAATTATTTCTGAAATTTTTTTATTTCTTAAATTTGAAATATTTTTAGGTGAGTTTTGTTTTGATAATGCTTTTATGCAAGCTCTAATTACATTATGCGGGTTTGCTGTGCCTAAAGATTTAGCAACAATATCTTTTATACCTAGTACTTCACATACAGCTCTAACTGGTCCACCTGCTATAATACCAGTTCCTTTGGGTGCAGATCTTAATTTAATTTTTCCAGCACCGTCTTTACCATATATGTCATGATGGATTGTTCTTCCATCTCTTAAAGGAATTTGTATCAATTTTCTTCTAGCCAACTCATTTGCTTTTTTGATTGCATCAGGAACTTGTTTGGCTTTTGCATGAGCAATTCCAATTTTTCCATTCTGATTACCAACTACTACTAAAGCTGAAAAACCAAATCTTCTTCCACCTTTCACAACTTTAGTTATTCTGTTTATATGAACTAGTTTTTCTACAAATTCGGTATTTTTTTCCATATTTTAAAATTCCATTCCATTTTTTCTTAATGTTTCAGCAAAAATTTTAACTCTTCCATGATATTTATAAATTCCTCTGTCAAAATAAATTTTCTTGATATTTTTTTCATTTGCTTTTTTGGCCAATATTTCAGCAACAATAGTGGATAATTCTGATTTGTTTTTTTTTTGTGCTTTAATATCTTTATCAATCGATGAAGCGGAAACTAATGTAATATTTTTTACATCATCTATAATTTGTGCACTTATATTTTTTGTAGATCTTGAAACACTTAATCTATATCTATCTTTAGAAACATTTTTAAGTTTTTTTCTTACTCTAAATCTTTTTCTTTCGATTGTGCTTAATCTCATTATTTTTTCTTACCCTCTTTTCTTAAAATATATTGACCTTTTTCTTTTATGCCTTTTCCTTTATAAGGCTCGGGTGGTCTAATACTTTTGATTTGTGAAGCAACCATACCCACTTGTTGTTTATTAGAACCGCTTATTTTTAGCGTTGTTTGTTTTTCAACAGCAATTTTAATACCTTCAGGAATATCGTAATTAATGTCATGACTAAATCCTAGTTGCATATTTAAAACATTGCCTTTTAGTGCAGCTCTATAGCCAACTCCTGTAAGTTCAAGTATTTTTTCGTAACCACTACTTGCTCCGATAATGGCGTTATTAATTAAACTTCTATTCATGCCCCATAATCTTTTAGATGTATCATCAAGTTTTTTTGGTTTTATTGAAACGTCTTTACCTTCTGTAATATTTAGTTCAAACATTTCCAAATCTAATTTGATTGTGTGTTTGCCTAAGGGTCCCTCAACATTAACTGTATTACCAGATAATAAAACTTTTACTTTTTCCGGGATTGGTATGTTTATTTTTCCTATTTTTGACATTAAAACACCTTACAAATAATTTCACCACCAAGTTTTTTTTTTCTTGCATCAACATCTGTCATAACTCCTTGTGGTGTAGATACAATAGCAATACCAAGACCATTATTTATTTTTGGCAGACTACTCGCGCTAGAAAAAATCCTCCTACCTGGTTTAGAAATTCTTTCAATAGTATTTATAACTGGATTTCCTGAGTTATATTTTAAATTAATCTCGATAGAAGGTTTTTTTTCATTATTGATTTTATAATCTATGATATATCCTTCTGCCTTTAATACATCTGCAATTTTAGATTTAAATTTTGACGAAGGCAAAGAAACTTTGCTATGATTTCTCACTTGAGCATTTTTAATTCTTGCTAACATATCTCCTATTGGATCACTTAAACTCATATTTTCCTTTCTACCAACTCGATTTTACCATTCCAGGAATTTTACCCTCTAAACCAAGTTGTCGAAGGGCTATTCTTGAAATTTTTAATTTTCTATAAACGCCATGCGGTCTACCTGTAATTTGACATCGATTCATAACTCTAACTTTCGCAGAATTTCTAGGTAATTTTGATAATTTTTGCTGTGCTTTAAATCTTTCTTCTAAGGATAATTTTTTATCCATTATTATTTTTTTTAGTTTCAACCTTTTTTTATAAAATTTATCTGATAATTTTATTCTTTTATTGTTCTTGTTAATTGCACTCATTTTAGCCATTAATTACTCCTTTTTTCTCTAAATGGAAAATTTAAATGTTTTAATAATTCAAAACTGTGTTCTATTTTTTGAGATTTAATAACAATTGTAATGTCTAAGCCTCTAATTTTATCAACTTTGTCAAAATTTACTTCGGGAAATATAATATGTTCTTTAACACCAAAAGTATAATTTCCATATTTATCAAAGCCATTTGGATTTAATCCTCTGAAATCTTTTATTCTTGGTAAAGCTATATTTGTCAATCTGTCAATAAATTCATACATCTTGTTTTTTCTCAAAGTTACCTTTAAGCCAGCGCTAGTATTTTTTCTTGTTTTAAAATTTGCTACAGATTTTTTGAATTTAGTTATTACAGGCATTTGACCAGTAATATTTGCCAAATCTTCTAGGCACGATTTTAAAATTTTCTGATCATTTCCATCAAGACCTAAACCCATATTTAAAACTATTTTTTGTATTCTTGGACCCATGTATAAATTTTTATAACCAAATTTTTCTTTCAATGTTGGTTCTATTTCTTTGGATATAGTCTGTTTTAATCTAGGTATCATTATTTTTTAGCCTCATTTTTATTTTTAGTATCAAATATTGCTAGGTTCGAAAGATGTATAAAGTTTTCTTTTGAAACTATTCCACCTTTCTTTTCTTTTGTAGTTTTCACATGTTTCTTTACCATATTGATACCTTTAACTTTTGCCCTGTTATTTTTTCTATCAATTTCAATGACATCTCCATCTTTATTTTTATCCTTACCAGTCAATATCTTTACTTTAACACCTTTTTTAATCATTATAATACCTCAGGTGCCAGCGAAATTATTTTCATCTGTCCTCTATTTCTTAATTCTCTAGTCACTGGTCCAAAAATCCTAGTGCCTATTGGCTCACCTTTATCATCTGTCAGAACAGCAGCATTATTATCAAATCTTACCTTGGATCCATCATTTCTGTGAATTCCTTTTTTAACTCTAACAACAACAGCTTTATGAACCGCACCTTTTTTAACTTTTCCTTTTGGAATTGCTTCTTTAACTGCTACAACAATAGTATCACCAATACTTGCATATCTTCTCTTGGAACCACCTAATACCTTTATGCATTCAATCTTTTTTGCACCGGTATTATCGGCCACAAATAATTCTGTCTGAACTTGTATCATTTAGAAACTCCTATCACTTCAAATTTTTTCGACTTTGAGTAAGGTTTGCACTCTTGTATAGATACTTTATCACCGTTTTTGTATTTATTCTCTTCGTCGTGAACACTATATTTTTTTCTAGCTTTAATTACTTTTTTTAATACTGGATGTTGGTATTTTCTCTCAACTAAAACCGTTATAGTTTTATTTGGCTTATCGCTGACAACTATTCCATTTAATACTTTTTTAGGCATCTTTTCTCACTACTAATGTTTTCAATCTTGCGATATTCTTCTTTGTTTCACTTATTTTTGATGGACTTTTTATCTGACCATTAATTTTTTGAAATCTAAAGTTAAAAAGATCTTTTTTTAATTTTTCAATATTTTTCAAAGCTTGCTCTTTGGTCATTTTCTTTATCTCACTTTTTTTCATTAAATCCTCTTAATAAATTTACATTTAATTGGAAGTTTTGCCGATGCTTTATATAATGCCTCTCTGGCAATTTCCTCAGTTACACCGTCAACCTCAAATAAAATTCTTCCTGGTTTAACTCTGCATGCCCAATATTCAGGTGAGCCTTTTCCTTTACCCATTCTTACTTCAGTAGGTTTTTTTGATACAGGTATATTAGGAAACATTCTTGTCCAAACTCTACCTTGTCTTTTCATGTGTCTTGTTAATGCTACTCTAGCTGCCTCTATCTGTCTGGATATAATTCTTTCTGGCTGGATTGCTTTTAAGCCAAATGCACCATAATTCATAGCATTACATCTTGAGGCATTACCGTGTATTCTTCCTTTATGTGCTTTTCTAAATTTTGTTCTAGTTGGCTGTAACATTATTAGGTTTTGTTCCTTTCTTGGCTAAATTCTTTTGTAAAAATTTCTCCTTTATATATCCAAACTTTAATTCCAATTATTCCATAAGTTGTTAAAGCTTCAGCTTCAGCGTAATCAATATCTGCTCTTAAAGTATGGGATGGTATACTTCCATCTCTTAACCATTCTGTTCTTGCAATTTCGTTTCCACCAAGTCTTCCGCTACAAGACACTTTAATTCCTTTAGCTCCTAATCTTAATGCAGATTGCATTGCTCTCTTCATTGCTCTCCTGTACGAAACACGTTTAACTAACTGTTGAGCTATATTCTCGGCGACTAAAAAGGAATTTGTCTCAGGTTTTTTAACTTCCTTAATATTTAGAACTATTTCATTTGCACTCAATCTTGATAATTTTCCTTTAATTTTTTCTATATCACTTCCTTTTTTTCCAATCACAAATCCAGGTCTAGAAGTATAAATTGTTACGAAACATTTTTTTGCTGATCTCTCTATCATGACCTTAGAAACACCAGAGTTAATTACATTCTTTTTAATGAATTCTCTGATCTTAAAATCTTCAATTAAATAATTTCCAAAATCTTGTTTTTTTGCGTACCAAACGGAATCCCATCCTCTATTGATACCTAATCTTAAACCTACCGGATTAACCTTTTGTCCCATGTTCCTTCTCTTTTTGTTTCAATTGTTCACTCAAAACTATTGTTACGTTTGAGTATGGTTTCATAATTTCTGCAGCTCTACCTTTGGCTCTAGCTCTAAATCTTTTCATTATTACCTGTTTTCCGCAGAAAGCCTCCTTAACAAATAAATTGTCAATATCATATTGAAAATTATTTTCTGCATTAGCAATTGCTGATGAAATTGTTTTTTTAACATCTTTAGAAATTCTTTTTTCTGAGAAAGATAAATCTCTAATCGCAATTTCTACTTTTTTACCAACTATTGATTTAAGTATAGGTTTTAATTTTCTTACACTAGATCTTACATTCTTATTTATTGATCTAACTTGTTTTAAATCTATATCTTTATTTTTACTCATATTTATTTCTTGTCAGCTCCTTTTGCTCCACCCTCAACTTTTGCTTTTTTATCAGCTGGTGTATGACCAAAAAACTGTCTTGTTGGAGCAAATTCTCCAAATTTATGTCCTACCATGTCTTCAGATACAGTTATTGGTATAAATTTTTTACCGTTATAAATTAAAAAACTAAAACCAACAAAGTCAGGTATTATTGTTGACTTTCTAGACCATGTCTTAATTGGTTTTTTATTAGGATCGTTTTTAATCTTTTCAACTTTTTTAATTAAACTTTCCTCAACAAACGGTCCTTTCCAAACAGATCTTGCCATAAATTAAGCTCTCTTCTTCTTTCTTCTTCTTATTATAAATTTATCAGTTCTCTTATTGTCTCTTGTTTTTAATCCTTTGGCGGATTGTCCAGTAGGAGAAACAGGATGTCTGCCTCCTGCAGATTTTCCTTCACCTCCACCATGAGGGTGATCTACAGGATTTTTAACAACACCTCTTGTGTGTGGTCTTCTTCCCAGCCATCTAGATCGACCAGCTTTACCAATTTTAATGTTTTTTTGATCAGGATTTGATAACACTCCAATTGTAGCCATTGCTCTTGAATCTATTTTTCTAACTTCACCTGAAGTCATTTTTATTATTGAATAATTTCCATCTATACCTGAAATAGTTACAGACGAACCAGCTGCTCTTGCTATTTTTCCACCAGCTCCCGGCTGTATTTCAACATTATGTATATCAATACCTACTGGAATATCTTGTAATGGTAAACAATTTCCTATTTTAATCTCCGAAGAAGCACCATTTTGAATTTGATCACCAACTTTTATTTTTTGTGGAGCAAGATAATAAAATTTTTTATTGTCTTCAAATTTAACTAACATTATATGGCATGATCTATTTGGATCGTATTCAATTCTTTCTACAACTGCTTTCATGTCATTTTTTTTTCTATAAAAATCAATTTTTCTATATTTATGTTTATGTCCACCCCCATGATTCCGAGAAGTTATTCGACCATAATTATTTCTTCCTTTTGAGGAATAATTCGCACTTGTTAATGGCTTATAAGGTTTGCCTTTCCAAAGCCCTTCTCTACTTGTTAAAATCGTTCCTCTAGTAGATTTCGTGTAAGGTTTGAATGTTTTTAAAGCCATAATTTAAATACCTGTTGTTAAGTCAATATTTTGACCTTTTTTAAGGGTAATGATTGCTTTTTTAAAACCCTTTTTTTTAACTTTTTTTCCTCTAGTAGATTTAATTAGTGTTTTTTTATTAATAATATTAATTTTAGTTACATTTACTTTGAAAATTTTTTCAATTGATCCTTTTAATGTTTTTTTATTAGCACTTTGAGGTACCTTAAAAACAATTTTATTTTGTTCTGATAAATTTGTTGATTTTTCAGTTACAACAGGAAACAAGATTTTATCGTATAAGCTTAGTTTATCCATTATTGATACCTTTTTTCTAATTCTTTAATTGAACTTTCAGTAAAAATTACTTTTTTATATTTAACTAAGTCAAATGCACTGAAATGATTTGCATCTGTTAATTTGACATTAGGAATATTTTTGGTCGATTTCAGAATATTTTCTTTTGATTTTGTATCAACAATTAATAATGAATTATTTGCATCAAATTTTTTTAATAGTTCAAACATTTCTTTCGTTTTTTCAATTTTTTTTCCAAAATCATCAAAAACAATCACATTATTTGATTTATTTTTTTCTGTTATAAGTGAAGCTATACTCATTTTTTTTTCACTCTTATTTAATTTTCTGATTTTGTATGAATCTTGACCTTTTGGACCATGAGCTATACCACCACCTACAAATATAGGTGCTTTTTTACTAGAATGTCTAGCATTACCTGTGCCTTTTTGTGAGTAAATTTTAGATGTTGAGCCTGTGATTTCATTTCTTTGCTTTGTCTTTGCTTTTCTACCTTTAAAATTTGCATTTAATTTATAAATCACACTACTCACTAACTGATTGTTAACTTTAGAGCTAAATATCTTATCTAGCACTTCAATACTTTGTTTTTTTCCATCTATACTTAATTTATCTATTTTCATTTACTTTTTCTTTTTATCAGAAGATTTTTTTTGTTTTTCAATTTGCTCTATTTTCTGATTTATCGACATTTTATTAATATCTTTGACTGATTTTCTTATTAAAACTTCAGTATTTTTTGATCCTGGAATTGAACCTTTCAAATATAGCAAGTTATTTTCCTTATCCGTTTTTATAACTTCAATATTTTGAATAGTCCTAATTTTGTCCCCCATATGACCAGCCATTTTTTTTCCCTTAAAAACTTTACCTGGGTCTTGATTCTGACCAGTCGAGCCATGTGCTCTATGAGAAATCGATACACCGTGCGATGCTCTTAAACCACCAAAATTGTGTCTTTTCATTGCTCCTGCGAATCCTTTACCAATTGTCTTAGATTTAACATCAACAAATTTAACATCCTCAAATATTTCCAATCCAATTTCATTTCCTTCTTTGAAATTTTCAGTACTTTCTAATCTAAACTCTTTAAGTGTTTTTTTTGGCTCAGTATTTTTTTTGGCAAAATAACCTTTCATTGCTTTGGTTAATTTTGAATTTTTTATTTTTCCAAATCCTATTTGAACTGCATTATATCCTCTATTTTCTTTGTTAATCACATTTATTACTCTTCCAGTCTCCATTTTTAACACAGTAACTGGAACTGATTGGCCAGTTTTAAAAAACTCTCTTGACATACCTATTTTTTTTCCAATTAAAGCTAAATTATCCATTATATTTTAATCTCCACATCTACACCTGATGCTAAATCAAGTTTCATTAGTGCTTCAACTGTTGCAGGTGTAGGTTCAATAATATCAATTAATCTTTTATGAGTTCTAGTTTCGAATTGTTCTCTACTTTTTTTATCAATATGTGGTGATCTTAAAACAGTATATCTCTCTATTTTTGTAGGTAGAGGAATTGGACCTTTAATATTAGCTCCTGTTCTTTTAACAGTATTTACTATCTCCTCAGTGGACTGATCCAAGACCTTGTTATCGTACGCTCTTAATTTTATTCTAATATTTTGTTTATCCATAATTAACCTGTTTTCTTGGTTACCTCGTCTTGAACATTTTGTGGAACCTTGTCGTAATGATCAAAAAACATTGAGTATTGAGCTCTACCTTGTGACATAGATCTTAAGCTATTTATGTAACCAAACATATTTGCTAATGGCACCATTGCGGTTATTACTGTTGCATTTCCTCTTTGCTCTTGTGTACTTATTTGACCTCTTCTACTATTCAAATCACCTATTACATCTCCCATATAATCTTCTGGAGTGACAACTTCTACTCTCATTACTGGTTCTAAAAGTTTTAGAGTTCCTCGAGAACATGCCTCTTTAAAACATTGTCTTGAAGCAAGCTCAAAAGCTAAAACACTTGAGTCTACATCATGGTGTAAACCATCTAAGATTGTAACTTTATAATCAATTAAAGGAAACCCAGCGAGAATACCACCGTCAGCTATTGTCTCTACACCTTTTTCAACACCTGGTATAAATTCCTTTGGTATTGCTCCACCTTTTATTTTGCTTTCAATTTCTCTTCCCTTACCTGGTTCTAGCGGCTCAACAGATAATTTTACTCTAGCAAATTGTCCTGCTCCCCCACTCTGTTTTTTGTGTGTATAATCAAACTCAGCAGCATTTAATATTGTTTCTCTGTAAGCAACTTGAGGTGCTCCTACATTTGCCTCTACTTTGAACTCTCTTTTCATTCGATCAACAATAATATCTAAATGTAATTCACCCATACCTTTAATTATTGTTTGACCTGACTCTTCATCGGATGACACTCTAAATGACGGATCTTCTTTGGCTAATCTTCCTAATGCTTCACCCATTTTTTCTTGATCAGCTTTTGATTTAGGCTCAACTGCAATTTCTATAACAGGATCAGGAAATTCCATTGGCTCAAGTAATACTGGTGCATCTTTATTTGCCAATGTATGACCTGTTATTGTATTTTTTAATCCAGCGAGAGCAACTATATCACCTGCGCTTGCTTCTTTAATGTCTTCTCTTGAATTAGCATGCATTAGAAGCATTCTTCCAACTCTTTCTTCTTTATCTGAAGAAGTATTATAAACTCCAGTTCCAGATTTAACTGTGCCTGAATAAATTCTAATAAATGTAAGACTTCCTACAAATGGGTCTGTTGCTACCTTAAAAGCTAAAGCTGAAAAAGGCGCACTATCCTCGAACTTCATTTCAATTTCCTCATCAGATCCTGGTTTTGTGCCCATAATAGATCCAAGATCCTCTGGACTTGGTAAGTAATCCACAACAGCATCTAATAATGGTTGAACACCTTTATTTTTAAAAGCTGAGCCGGTTAAAACAGGAACAAACTCAAAATTTAAACATCCTTTTCGCACACATTTAGTCAAATCTTCTTGTTTAATTTCCTCACCACCTAAATAGGCCTCCATTAATTTTTCGTCTTGCTCAACGGCTGTCTCAACTAATTCTTGTCTGTATTTGTCACAAATTTCTTTAAGATCATCTGGAATATCTTTCTCTTCCCATTCGGCACCAAGGTCTTCATTTTTCCAAACAATTGCTTTCATTTTAACTAAATCAACAACACCTTGTAATGATGCCTCTATTCCAATAGGTATCTGCATTACTAAAGGTTTAGCTCCAAGTCTATCTCTAATCATATCTACACATCTAAAGAAATCTGCACCAGTTCTATCAAGTTTATTAACAAAACAAATTCTTGGAACTTTATATTTATCAGCTTGTCTCCAAACAGTTTCAGACTGTGGTTCAACACCGGCAACACCATCAAATACTGCAACAGCACCATCCAAAACTTTCAAAGATCTTTCAACTTCAATTGTAAAATCTACGTGACCTGGAGTATCAATAATATTAATTCTATGCTCTCTCCAAAAACAAGTAGTTGCAGCTGATGTTATTGTAATACCTCTTTCCTGCTCTTGCTCCATCCAATCCATCGTGGCAGCACCATCATGAACTTCACCAATTTTATGGCTCTTACCTGTATAATATAAAATTCTTTCTGTTGTTGTAGTTTTACCAGCATCTATATGGGCCATAATACCAATGTTTCTATATTTGTTTAGTGTATGAGTTTTTGCCATTTTGTTTACCATCTAAAATGTGCAAAAGCTTTATTTGACTCTGCCATTTTATGTGTATCTTCTTTCTTTTTAATTGCTGAACCTCTTTTTTGATAAGCATCAAAAATTTCATTAAATAATTTATCTGACATTTTTTTATCTTTTCTTTTTCTTGATGCATCAATAATCCATCTAAGCGCTAGTGCTTGTGATCTTTTAGCTTTAACCTCAACAGGAACTTGGTAGGTAGCACCACCAACACGTCTCGATCGAACTTCTACAGTTGGTCTTACATTATTTATTGCATCATTAAATACTGTTAAAGGTTCGTCTTTTGATTTTGTTTTAATTTTATCAATTGCATCATAAACAATTTTTTCTGCGATAGTTTTTTTTCCATCTAACATTATAGAGTTGATTAATTTTGGAATTATTACTGATTTATATTTAGGGTCTACAATTGGAATTTTTTTTGGAGCTTTTCTTTTTCTAGACATGTTTATTTACCTTTTTTCGTTCCATATAAAGAACGTCTCTGTTTTCTGTTTGCAACTCCTTGGGTATCTAAATTACCACGAAGTATATGATATCTTACACCAGGTAAGTCTTTAACACGACCACCTCTTATTAATACTACTGAGTGTTCTTGTAAATTATGTCCTTCTCCAGGAATATATGCTGTAACTTCAAAACCATTTGACAATCTAACTCTTGCAACTTTTCTTAGTGCGGAGTTTGGTTTCTTAGGTGTAGTTGTATAAACTTTTACACAAACACCTCTTTTTAAAGGTTGTTTTTGTAACGCCGGAACTTTGTTCCTAGCGATTTGTTTTTCTCGTCCCTTTCTTAACAACTGGTTAATTGTTGGCATAAAATTTTATATAAGTTTGATTTTAGATGAAATAACTGTCAGGTTATTTGTGGCAGCGTTTAGTGCACTAGTCACTACATTCCAACCAAAAACACGCACAAAATACTATAGAAATTCCATTTGTCAAATTAAAAGACATGGAAAAATGACAAATTTTTATTGATTTACAGGACTTTCTGCTTGCTCAATCTTTTCGTTCTCAGCAATGAATTTTTCATCGTCTAAACGAGCTTTCTTGTTCCACAAATTTTTAACAGATCCAGTTCCAGCAGGAACTAATCGACCAACAATTACATTTTCTTTTAATCCTGATAGTTTATCTACTTTACCTTTAATCGCAGCGTCTGTTAAAACTCGTGTTGTTTCTTGGAAAGAAGCAGCTGAAATAAACGACTCTGTTTGAAGTGAAGCTTTAGTTATTCCCATTAAAACTCTTTCTCCTACTGCTGGATTTTTACCATCTTTAATTAACTGCTCATTCATATTTTCAAATCTTATTCTATCGATAATTTCTCCAGGAAGTAATGAGCTGTCACCTTGTGTTTTAACTTCAATTTTTTTCAACATTTGTCTTAAAATAACTTCAATGTGCTTATCGTTTATTATTACACCTTGTAACCTATAAACATCTTGTACCTGATTTACGAAATATTCAGTTAATTCTTCTATACCTAATATTCTTAGAATGTCATGAGGTAATGGTTGACCATCTAAGAGGTACTCACCTTTTTTTATTTTTTCTCCTTGATTAAAATTAATATGTTTTCCTTTTGGAATTAAATAACTTGAAGTATCGCCATTTTCAGATTCAATTGTTACTCTTTGCTTTCCTCTTACTTCTTTGCCAAATATTACTTTACCATCATTCTCTGCGATAATTGCGCTATCTTTTGCTTTTCTTGCTTCAAATAATTCAGCTACTCTCGGCAGACCTCCTGTAATGTCTTTAGTCTTTGTAGTCTCTTTAGGCAATCTAGCTATTACATCACCCGCCGAAATTTTTTGTCCGTCTTTAACGGATAAAATTGAGTCTGGAACTAGGTAGTATCTAGCTTCATTATCATCAGCTTTTTTAACAACATTTCCCTTTGAATCTCTTAAAGTAATTCTTGGTTTTAAATCTGTATTTTTAGATTGAGTTTTCCAATCTACAACTGCTTTAGTAGAAATTCCAGTTGCATCATCAGTTGTTTCCGCAATAGATACACCATCTATTAAATCTACATAGTTTGCTACACCATCTTTTTCGGCAATAACTGGTGTTGTGTAAGGATCCCACTCGCATATTTTTGATCCTTTTTTAACTTTATCTCCATTCTCAAAGAAAAGTTTTGATCCATATGGAACTTTATATGCAGCTACTTGTAATCCATTATCATCTTCTATTGATAATTCAGTATTTCTACCCATTACAATTAAATTCTTTTTCGAATCTACTAATAGATTTGTGTTAACAATTTTCAATATACCATCATTATTAGATACAATTTGAGAGTCTTGTTTAACTGATGCTGTTCCTCCTACGTGAAAAGTTCTCATTGTAAGCTGAGTTCCTGGTTCACCGATAGATTGGGCAGATATCATTCCAATCGCTTCACCAACATGAACCATTTTACCTCTTGATAAATCTCTACCATAACAAGTGGCGCATACACCTTCTTTTAAACTACATGTCATTACTGAATAAACATTCAAGTTTTTTACACCTGCAGAGTCAATTTTTTCGCATGCAGCCTCATCGATCATGCTATTTTTCTTTATTAAAACTTCACCGGTTAATGGATTTTTAACGTCTTTTGCGGTTACTCTCCCAAGAGCTCTTTCTGATAAACTGACCATTATATTTCCACCCTCTAAGACCTCGGTAAGTTTTATAAAGCTTGGGTTATCACATTTTACTTGAGTGATAGTCAAATCTTGAGCAACATCACAAAGTCTTCTAGTTAAGTATCCTGAGCTTGCTGTCTTTAATGCTGTATCTGCTAATCCTTTTCTAGCACCGTGTGTTGAATTAAAATACTCTAAAGCTGTTAATCCCTCTTTAAAGTTTGATGTAATTGGTGACTCAATAATTTCTCCAGATGGTTTAGCAATTAAACCTCTCATACCAGCTAATTGCTTCATTTGAGCCGCAGAACCTCTTGCGCCACTATCTGCCATCATAAATACTGAATTAATTTTTAGACCATCTTCTGTCATCTCTGTAGCAGAAATTCTTTTCATCATTTCAGATGCAACTTTATCCGTACATTTTGACCAAGCATCAATAACTTTATTGTATTTTTCACCTCTTGTTATCAATCCTTCTGCATATTGATTTTCATAATCTGAAATTAGTTTTTTAGTTTCATCAATTAATTGTTGTTTGTTATCTGGAATTACCAAATCATCTTTACCAAATGATATTCCAGCTTTGAAAGCATGTTTGAACCCAAGATCTTTTAATTTATCACAAAATATTACTGTACTTTTTTGACCAGAAAATCTGAATACATGATCAATGACCTCAGAAACTATTTTTTTTGGTAGTAATCTGTCAACTAGAGCAAATTTATTATTTATATTTTTTGGAATTAGGTTTGCTAAAAGAAACCTTCCTGCTGTGCTTATATGTTTTTCGTATTTTGTATTACCTTTTTCATCAACTGTTTCAAATCTAGAAACTATTCTTGAATGAACTTTAATTTGACCTATTTCTAAAGCATGCTCAATTTCTGAGGTGTTTACAAAATATCCATCAACTCTATCTGTTTGATATGGAGGTTGGGAAAGATAGTAAATTCCTAAAATCATATCCTGACTTGGAACAATTATGGGTTTTCCATTTGATGGACTTAAAATGTTATTTGTAGACATCATTAAAACTCTTGCTTCTAATTGTGCCTCTAAACTTAATGGAACGTGAACTGCCATTTGATCACCATCAAAATCTGCATTAAAGGCTGCACATGTTAATGGATGCAATTCAATTGCATTTCCTTCAATTAATTTTGGTTCAAATGCCTGCACACCTAACCTATGTAAGGTTGGAGCTCTATTTAATATTACAGGGTGTTCTCTTACAATTAATTCTAAAGCATCCCAAACCTCATTTCTCTCTCTTTCAACAAGTTTCTTCGCTTGTTTTATTGTAGAAGCAAGCCCGAGTTTATTTAATCTTGCATATAGAAATGGTTTAAACAATTCTAAAGCCATTTTCTTAGGTAGTCCACATTCGTGTAATTTTAAGTCTGGTCCGACTACGATCACCGATCTACCTGAGTAATCTACTCTTTTGCCTAATAAATTTTGTCTAAATCTTCCCTGTTTACCTTTCAGCATTTCTGCTAAAGATTTAAGAGGTCTTTTACCTGTCCCTGTGATTACTCTTCCTCTTCTTCCATTGTCAAACAATGCATCAACGGACTCTTGAAGCATTCTTTTTTCATTTCTAACAATTATATCTGGAGCTTTTAGATCCATTAATCTTTTTAAACGGTTATTTCTATTTATAACTCTTCTGTACAAGTCATTTAAATCTGATGTAGCAAATCTTCCTCCATCTAAAGGAACTAATGGTCTTAACTCCGGTGGTATTACTGGTATTGTTGTTAAAATCATCCATTCAGGCTTATTTCCAGTCTCAATAAATGACTCAATTAATTTTAATCTTTTAATAGATCTTTCCTCTGAAACTTTTGATTTAGTTTCCTTAATTGATTTAATTAATGCTTCTTTTTCTTGTTCTAAATCTATCGACTTTAGTATTTCTAAAATTGCTTCGGCTCCTATTCCAGCTGTAAATGACTCTTCACCATACTCATCTTGATATTTTATGAGCTCCTCCTCACCCAAAAGCTGGTTTTTTTTAAGACCAGTTAAGCCTGGTTCAATAACTATAAAGTTTTCAAAATAAAGTACTCTTTCAACCTCTTTAAGTTTCATATCTATTGCAAGGGATATTCTGCTAGGTAAAGATTTCAGAAACCATATATGAGCTACTGGAGTCGCTAAATTGATATGACCCATTCTTTCACGTCTTACATTAGATTTAGTTACTTCAACTCCACATTTTTCACAAATGATACCTCTGAATTTCATTCGCTTGTACTTGCCACAAAGACATTCGTAATCTTTTATAGGTCCAAATATTCTTGCACAAAATAGTCCATCTTTTTCTGGTCTAAATGTTCTGTAATTTATTGTTTCAGGCTTTTTGATTTCTCCATAAGTCCATGATTTAATTTTCTCTGGACTAGCAAGTGTTATTTTTATGCTATTAAAATTTTGAGCTTCTGAAATTTCTGAAGATTTAAATAGATCCGTTAATTCTTTACTCATATTAATTTAGCTCCACATTTAGTGCTAGAGATTTAATTTCTTTAACCAAAACATTAAATGATTCAGGTATACCTGATTCAAAATTTTCTTCTCCTTTTACGATAGTCTCGTAAACTTTAACTCTTCCAGCAACATCATCTGACTTAACAGTAAGAATTTCTTGTAAAGTGTATGAAGCTCCATAGGCCTCTAATGCCCAAACTTCCATTTCACCAAATCGTTGACCTCCTAATTGTGCTTTACCACCAAGAGGTTGTTGAGTCACTAAACTATAAGGTCCAGTAGATCTTGCATGAATTTTATCCTCAACTAGATGATGAAGTTTTAACATATAAATTGTCCCTACTGTTACAGGTCTGTCAAATTTCTCTCCGGTTCTTCCATCCCAAAGTGTAGTTTGACCCGAGTTTGGTAATTCAGCTAATTCTAGCATTTTAGTAACATCATTTTCTTTAGCTCCATCAAATACAGGTGTGGATATTGGAACACCATATCTTATATTTGAACATAAATCTTCAAATTCGGATTGATTTAAATTTTCGATATTTTCTTCGAAAATTTCTTTTCCATATACATTTTTTAAAAAAGATATAATTTTTTGTGTTTTTTCAATTTTCTTTTGGTTTTCATTTACCAATTGATTTAATTTTTCACCTAATTCAGTACAAGACCATCCTAAATGTGTTTCTAAAATTTGACCAACATTCATTCTGCTTGGCACACCTAATGGGTTAAGTACTATATCTACAGGCTTTCCATTTTCTCTATAGGGCATATCTTCAACTGGAACTATTTTACTTACAACACCCTTATTTCCATGTCTTCCAGACATTTTATCTCCTGGTCTCAGTCTTCTTTTTATAGCAACAAAAACTTTAACCATTTTCATAACACTAGGTAATAAATCATCACCTTGTCTAATTTTTAAAACTTTATCTTCAAATCTTTCTTGAATATCTTGTTTGGCACTATTGTATTGATCTTTAATTTGGGACAAAGAAGATAGTTTATCTTGTTCATCGATTGATATTTTAAATAAATCGGAAACAGGCAAATTATTGATTATCTCCTCAGATAAAACTGTATTTGCCTCAACATCTTTAACTTTTTTGTTAATTTTTGTTCCATTTAATATTGATGATAATCTCTGTTTTATACTTCTTTCTAAAATTTCTTCTTCAACCTTTTTATCTTCTTGAACACTTTCGATTTCTGCTCTTTCGATAGTTATAGATCTTTCATCCTTATCTATTCCATGTCTATTAAATACTCTAACATCAACTACTATGCCGCCACTTCCACTTGGCATTTTTAATGATGTATCAGTAACATCTATTGCTTTTTCTCCAAAGATTGATCTTAGTAATTTTTCCTCAGGGCCTGAAGCTGTATCTCCTTTTGGAGTAACTTTTCCAACCAAAATGTCTCCTGGTTTTACTTCAGCCCCAATATATACTATTCCTGACTCGTCTAAATTTTTTAAAGATTCCTCATTAACATTTGGAATATCTCTTGTAATATCTTCCTCACCTAATTTTGTATCTCTAGCCATAACTTCATATTCTTCTATATGAATAGATGTAAACACATCATCTGTTACGCATCTTTCTGAAATTAAAATTGAGTCCTCGAAATTATAACCTTGCCAAGGCATAAAAGCTACAGTTACATTTTTACCTAATGCTAATTCTCCAACTTTTGTAGATGGTCCATCGGCTATAATATCACCAGATTTCACTTTATCACCAACTCTAACTAATGGTTTTTGATTTATACAAGTATTTTGATTTGATCTTTTAAATTTTTGAAGATTATATATATCTACACCTGATTTTGAATAGTCCTTTTCACTTGAAGCTTTTATTACTATTCTTTTACCATCAATTTTATCAACAACACCATCTCTTCTTGCAACAATTGTTACTCCTGAATCTAAAGCAACATCACTTTCTATACCTGTTCCTACAAGTGGTGCCTCTGGTTTTAACAATGGAACTGCTTGTCTCATCATATTAGAACCCATTAATGCTCTATTAGCATCGTCATTTTCTAAAAAAGGTATTAGAGAGGCAGCTACTGATACAAGTTGCTTTGGAGAAACATCGATATAGTCTATACTATCCGGTTTAGCTAAAATGAAATTTAAGTTTTGTCTGCATGAAACTAATTCTTCAGTAAACTTACCATTTTTGTCAATAAGAGAATTAGCTTGTGCTATGGTAAATTTGGTCTCCTCCATAGCTGATAAATATTCAATATTGTTTTGTACAATACCATCTTTTACTTTTTTATATGGGCTTTCAATGAAACCATATTTGTTTATTTTTGAATATGTCGACAAGCTATTAATTAGACCAATGTTTGGTCCTTCAGGGGTTTCAATTGGACAAATTCTTCCATAATGAGTGGGATGAACATCTCTAACTTCAAATCCAGCTCTTTCCCTTGTTAAACCACCTGGTCCTAAAGCCGATACTCTTCTTTTATGAGTGATTTCTGAAAGAGGATTAGTTTGATCCATAAACTGAGACAGTTGTGAGGTAGCAAAGAAATCTTTAAGGGAAATAGTCAAAGGTTTTGCATTGATTAAATCTTGGGGCATCGCTGACTCAACATCTAAAGTAGTCATTTTCTCTTTAATAGCTCTTTCCATTCTGTAGACGCCTATTCTTGCTTGATTTTCTACAAGTTCACCAACTGACCTAACCCTTCTATTTCCTAAATGATCTATATCATCAACTTCATCTTTGCCATCTCTTAAGTCTAACATCTTCTGAATTATTGCTAGTATGTCATCATTTCTTAAAATTGTAATTTTATCAGAGCAAGTTAGCTCTAATCGTGAATTCATTTTTACTCTTCCAACATCTGATAAATCATATCTGTCAGAACTAAAAAATAAGTTGTTAAATATCTGAGTAGCTATCTCTATTGTTGGAGGCTCTCCAGGTCTTAAAACCTTATAAATTTCTGTAATTGCATCATTTTTATTTTCATTTTTGTCATTGAAAATACTTAATAATAAGTATGGACCTTTATTTATCGAGTTGGTTCTAGAAATATCTAAGGATTTAATGTCAGCTTCAATAATTTTGCTAATTATAGTCTCATTTAATTCTGTTCCAATTTTAAATACATCTTCACCAACAGTAATATCTCTATGTAAAAATTTACCATACAATGACTCGTTA
Organism: uncultured Pelagibacteraceae bacterium; assembly: GCA_902518165.1. GTDB lineage: Bacteria > Pseudomonadota > Alphaproteobacteria > Pelagibacterales > Pelagibacteraceae > Pelagibacter. Next base: position 92,989 of record CABYFB010000005.1, on the reverse strand, counting down.
GAAACATAAATTTCTTTAAGACCATCATTTGAAAGTTTTTTTGCGGTTAAAAAATTTATTTTTTCTCCTAATTTTACAACAACTTTATTATTTTTTGCATCAATTACTTCCTCTGAAAAATTTTTGGCTTTATAATTTTCTGGATCAAATTTAGTTTTCCACTTATTTAAATTTTTAACATAATTTAATGTTTCTTTTTGATAGAATTCGTCTACAATATCATTTTTTGAAAATCCTAAAGCTTGTAATAATGTAGAGACTAATATTTTCTTTTTTCTATCAATTCTAAAATATAACAGATCCTTAACATCAAATTCAAAATCTAGCCAAGATCCACGATTAGGAATTACACGACAATTAAATAATAATTTTCCGCTAGCATGGGATTTTCCTTTGTCGTGATCAAAGAATACACCTGGACTTCTGTGCATTTGATTAACAACAACTCTTTGAACTCCATTGGTTATAAAAGTTCCACTATTTGTCATCATTGGAACTTCCCCCATATAAACTTCTTGTTCTTTTGCTGACAAAATATCTTTTGTGTTATTTTCTTGATCAATCTCATACACAACTAATCTAAGAGTACATTTGAGAGCCGCAGAATAAGTCAACCCTCTAGCTATACATTCTTCTACATCAAATTTGGGTTTTTCCAATTTATATGAAACATACTCGAGTGTTGCTTTATCATTTAAGTCTTCAATTGGAAAAATGCTTTTAAAAACTCTGTCGAAACCTTTAACAAGGTGTTGCTCAACATCTTGTTTGAATTCAGTAAGTTCTTTATAAGAATTCTTTTGTACCTCTATAAGATTTGGAATAGATAAACTTTCTTTAAGTTTTCCGAAACTTTTTCTTATATTTTTCTTTTCTGTAAAAGATAATTGCATCTCAACTACTGATTAAAATTTAACCAGTAAATAATCCTATCTAATTTATTTTAGTTCTACTTTTGCGCCAGCTGCTTCGAGTTTTTGCTTTATCTCTTCTGCTTCTTTTTTATTTACACCTGTTTTGACTTCTTTAGGTGCACCTTCAACTAAATCTTTTGCTTCTTTAAGTCCCAAAGCCGTGATAGCTCTAACCTCTTTTATAACATTAATTTTTTTATCTCCAGCTGATGTAAGCATAATTGTAAATTCATCTTTTTCTTCCGCTGGTGCCGCTCCTGCTGCTGCTGGTGCTGCTGCTACAGCTGCTGCTGCAGTAACTCCCCATTTTTCTTCAAGTTGTTTTGAAAGTTCAGCTGCCTCTACAACAGTTAAACTTGATAAGTCGTCTATAATTTTATTTAAGTCAGCCATAGTAAATCTTGTCCCTGGTTATTTTTTTGATTTTTCGAGCGCTAAAATAGCGATTTTTGACGCCGGCGCAAGTAAAATACTTGCTATTTTTTGTGCTGGAGACCTCAATATTCCTACTATTTTTGCCCTAGCCTCGTCCAATGAAGGTAAGGTAGCAACATTTTTGACGCCAGCAACGTCTAAAATATCGGATCCCATGATTCCACCTAGAATTTTTAAATTTTCATTTTCTTTTGAGAAATTTGTCAATATTTTTGCAGAAGTTATTGCATCTTCAGACAAAGCTACAGCAGTGGGACCTGAAAACAAGTTTGAAAGATCTTTGCATCTTGTTTTTTCTAGAGCCAATTTTGTTATTCTATTATTTGTGATTTTAAATTTTATGCCATGCTCTCTCATTTTAGCTCTTAAGTCATCAAGTTGATTCATTGTTAAACCTTGATAATGAGTAACTATTACAGCTTCAGATTTTTCAAACTGATTTGTCATATCAGATATATACTGTTTCTTTTGCTCTTTATTCATCATAACTAAATACTCTTACCTAATTTAATTTTGTATGAAACTCCCATTGTTGAAGTTATAAAGGCTTGCTTAATTAAATCACCTTTAATTGTATTATTTGATTTTTCCTTTTCTAATGCATCTAATACCGCATTAAAATTCAATATTAATTTATCATCCGAAAAAGATTTGTTTCCTATACTCAAACCTATATTTCCATCTTTATCATTTCTTATTTCAACTTGTCCAGATTTAGCATCTGTTATAGCTTTTTTTACATCATTAGTTACCGATCCTAATTTTGGATTTGGCATTAGACCTTTTGGACCAAGAACTTTTCCTAGTTTTGAAAGTTTAATCATCATGCCAGGAGTACATATTAATTTTTCAAAATTTATATTGCCTGACTTAATTTGATCTATAAGTTCATCGCCACCAACAACTTCAGCTCCTGCATCTTTTGCTTCTTGTAATTTATTCTCTTCACAAACAACACCTACTTTTACTTTTTTCGAATTCCCACCAGGTAAATTAATAACTGTTCTAATATTGATCTCGCTTTTCTTTTGCTTATTATTAATTTGCAAACTTATATCTAAAGATTCATCGAATTTTGTTGTACAATTCTGTTTTAAAACAGGAATTAATTTATCCATTGATTCTGATTGTAAATCTCTAGTTTTTTCAGGTAATTTTTTATATCTTTTTGATGACATTATTCTACAACCTCAATACCCATAGATCTTGCAGATCCAGCAATAATTTTTGCTGCTTCGTCAACATCATGTGCATTTAAATCTGCCATTTTTTTTTCAGCAATTTCTTTTAACTGTTTTTTTGAAATTTTTGCAACAATATTTCTACCAGGTTCTTTTGATCCACTTTTTAATTTTACCGCTTCTTTAATAAAATGTGAAGCAGGTGGTGATTTAATTATAAAATCAAATTTTTTGTCTTTGTATACAGTTATTATTACAGGAACAGGTTTTCCTGCGAATGATTTTGTTTTTTCATTAAATGCCTTGCAAAATTCCATTATATTTATTCCTCTTTGACCTAAAGCTGGACCAACAGGAGGAGCTGGATTGGCTTGCCCTCCGTTAATCTGTAACTTTATATAACCGCTTATCTCTTTTTTTGCCATTAGCTTGCCTTTTCCACTTGACTATATTCTAAATCCACAGGTGTTGGTCTTCCAAATATTGATACTGATACTTTTAATCTTAATTTTTCTTCATCAATATCTTCGACTAAACCGCTGAATGACGCAAAAGGTCCATCTATAACTTGAACTTTTTCACCTACATTATATTCAACACCTGATTTTGGTTGCACAACTCCATCTTTAATTTGACCAAGTATTTTTTCAATTTCTTTCTCAGATACAGGTATTGGCGTACCTTTAGTTCCTAAAAATCCACTAACTTTTTTAAGATTTTTAATCATGTGATAAATTGTGTTATCCATTTCACTCTTTAATAATACATATCCAGGAAAGTATTTTTTCTTTCTTTGAACCCTCTTTCCTCTTTTAACTTCTGTAATATCATGTGTTGGAACTATAATTTCCTCAATTTTATCTGAAAGATTTGCTTTTGTTGCTTCTTCCTTTATTTCTTGAGCAACTTTATTTTCAAAACTTGAGTGAGATTGAACAATATACCAATTTTTCATTATAGATTTACCTTTAAAACTAGTTCTAAAAAAAATTGAAGTACCTGATCCAACAAAAGGAAAAATAAAGCCGCAACGATGGCCATTGCTACTACCATTAAAGATCCTTGGATAACTTCTTTGCCAGTTGGCCAAGTAACTTTAAAAGCTTCTTGCTTTACATCTTGAATAAATTTTAAAGGGTTCTTCATAATTTTTATATGGCAGGAGCGGAGGGAATCGAACCCCCAACCTCCGGTTTTGGAGACCGGCGCTCTACCAATTGAGCTACACTCCTATGGAGTTTACTCTATAATTTTAGTTACTACTCCAGCTCCTACTGTTCTTCCACCTTCTCGTATAGCAAAATTTAACTTCTCGGCCATTGCGATGGGTGTAATTAATTTAACTGTAAATTTAGCATCATCACCTGGCATTACCATCTCTGTACCCGCAGGTAACTCTACTTCACCTGTAACATCAGTTGTTCTAAAATAAAACTGAGGTCTGTATTTTGTAAAGAAAGGAGTATGTCTTCCACCTTCTTCTTTTTTTAACACATATGCTTGAGCCTCAAATTTAGTGTGTGGTGTGATTGATGCAGGTTTACATAATACTTGACCTCTCTCAACGTCAGTTCTTTCAACACCTCTCAAAAGTGCACCAATGTTATCACCTGCTTCACCAGAATCTAATAGCTTTCTAAACATTTCTACACCAGTACACACTGTTTTTTTAGTTTCTCTTATTCCAACAATTTCTATTTCATCACCAGTTTTAATTACCCCAGATTCTACTCTTCCTGTAACAACTGTACCTCTTCCTGAAATAGAGAAAACATCTTCAACTGGCATCAAGAAATCTTTATCTTTTGGTCTATCTGGCTGTGGAATGAATTCATCAACAGATTTCATAAGCTCCATTATTGAATTTTTTCCAATTTCATCATCTCTACCTTCAACGGCTGCTAACGCAGAACCTTTGACTATTGGAGTTTTATCTCCTGGAAATTTATATGATGTAAGTAAATCTTTTATTTCTTCTTCAACAAGTTCAATCATCTCTTTATCATCAACTTGATCGACTTTATTTAGATAAACAACTATTGCTGGGACGCCAACTTGTCTTGCTAAAAGAATATGCTCTCTTGTTTGGGGCATTGGTCCATCCGCTGCGTTAACTACTAATATTGCTCCATCCATTTGTGCGGCACCTGTAATCATGTTTTTTACATAATCTGCGTGACCTGGGCAATCAACGTGTGCATAGTGTCTTTTTTCAGTTTCATATTCAACGTGAGCAGTTGAAATTGTAATTCCTCTTTCTTTTTCCTCTGGAGCTTTATCAATTTGATCATAAGCAGTAAATTGTGCACCGCCTGACTCTGCTAATACTTTTGTGATCGCAGCAGTTAATGTTGTTTTACCATGATCGACATGACCAATAGTACCAATATTACAGTGCGGTTTATTTCTTACGAACTTTTCTTTTGACATTACTTGTTTACCTCTTTTATTTTTTTCCTTAATTTAATTTTTGGAGCGGGTAAAGGGAATCGAACCCTTACATCCAGCTTGGAAGGCTAGCGTTCTACCATTGAACTACACCCGCAACACCCAAGTACACTCCTTGTTATAAAAAATATTTATTGAATGGTGGAGGGGGAAGGATTCGAACCTTCGAAGACCGAAGTCAACGGGTTTACAGCCCGCCCCATTTGACCGCTTTGGTACCCCTCCTTAACAAAGTTTTAGGGGGAAGCACCCCATGTTCAATAAAGCTTTAAACAACATGCGTTTTATATATTTTTATTGTACAAATGCAATACGTGAAATATAAGAAAATTGCTTAAAAATTAGTCTAAATTCAACAATTATCGTGAACAAATCATCTTTTTTTATAGTTGGAAAACATGCGGTTATAGAGGCATTAAAAAATCCCGAAAGAAAAGTTTTGAAAATTTTTCTTACTGAGGAAAGTAAAAAAAATATACACAGATTAAGTTCAAGAAAAAATCTTCTCAAAGATTTAAAAATTTATTTCAAAACTCGAAAAGAACTTGATAAGTACTGTTCAAAAGACGGAATTACTCATCAAGGATATGTTGCTGAAGTAGAACATTTTGAAAAAAAAAACTTAAAAGAATTTATTAAAATAAAGAACGATTTAACTTTTGCTTGTTTGGATGAGGTAACAGATCCTAGAAATATAGGTTCTATAATTAGAAGTGCTGCATCATTTGATATCGATGGAATAATTATTAAAGAGAGACATTTTCCATCAGAAAGCAAGCTAATGTACAAATCTGCCAGTGGATGCATGGAGCGTATAAATATATTCGAAGTATCAAATATAAATACCACTCTTAAATATTTAAGGGAAAATAATTTTTGGATTTATGGTTTTGAAGCAAAAAGCGAAAAAAAATTTAATGAAATTAAATGGGATGGAAATAACATTTTACTTTTTGGTTCAGAAGGATTTGGTATGAGAGAACATACAAAAAAATATACAGATTTTTCAGTAAAAATAGATATAAACAAAAATATAGAGAGTTTAAATATATCAAATAGCGCTGCAATAGTTTTTCATCACATAAATCAATATAAAAATAAAACTTGATAATATTAAAAATCATAATACAAAACTCTTCGTGCCCTTGTAGCTCAGCTGGTAGAGCAATTGATTTGTAATCAATAGGTCCGCGGTTCGAGTCCGTGCGGGGGCACCATTAATTTATTTCATTTCTTAATTGCTCGATTTTAATTTTTTTCTGAAGACTTCTATTTTTGTCAAATATTAAATTAAATTTAATGTTGTTGTTAGTTTTAATTGATATTAATTTTGCATTCCTTACCTCTATATTATCAGCAACAGCACTTATAGGTCTCTTTAAATAATTTAAGTTCTTAATTGTGATTTTAGATTTATCACTAACTATTTTTCCTTTCCATCGTCTCGGTCTAAAAGCACTGATTGGACTGATTGATAACTTGTTAGAGTCTAAGCTAAGAATAGGACCATGAACAGAAAGATTATAGGCTGTACTACCAGCAGGTGTTGACACCAAAACACCATCAGAAATTAAATTTTTTATAATTTGTTTTTTACCATTTGAAATAGTTAATGATGCTGTTTGTCTACTTTGTCTAAGCACTGAAATTTCGTTAATTGCTATACATTTTTTAATAATATTTGATTTATTTTTTACTCTCATTTCTAATGGAGATATTGAGACTAATCTTCCTTTGATTAAATTTTTATAATTTGTTTTTTCCGAAAATTTATTCATAAGGAAACCATAATTTCCAGAATTTATTCCATAAAAAGGTTTTTTGTATTTATTATATTTTTTTAAAGTTTCGAGCATAAAACCGTCACCACCTATCACAATTATTAAATTAGATTTTGATAAAGAATGTGTATGTATTTTTTTTAAGACTGCGTTTTTAATTTTAAATGATCTAGAATTTTTGTCTGAAATTACAAAAGGATTAACCATTAGTGGTGCCCTCGGCCAGACTCGAACTGGCACTCCCAAAAGGGCAAGGATTTTAAGTCCTTTGTGTCTACCAATTTCACCACGAGGGCATTTGTGAATTTCATGAGTGTTTATGCTAATATTTATAATTGAACAAGATGAATAAGTAAATTTTTTTTATTTTATCTCCCTGACTTCTAGTTTGCTTCTAGTTATCCTATAAAATCCTATATCATTCATAAACCCAATCTGTTTCTTTCAAATTAAGTATGTTATTTTTTAGTTTGTTAAATATCCTTTCATTTTTTGATGCAAATTCAATTTGTAAGATTAATCTTTTTCTTTTTTCTTCATTAGTAGCATCTGATCCACCCAATACTAATGGTGTACATGGATGACCTGCTGAGATCTCTAATATTTCAAGATAATCTGACCAATTTTTTGGATACAATCTACCTTTATCACAAACGTATTTTTTTAACTCCTCTAAAGTCATAAATTCTTTTAAAATTATTAATATAAATATTTTTGAAAATCTATAAAAGTATTTTTAATTTTGTCTGCATCACCTAATACCTTTTGACCATCGTGAAGTGTATTGTATTTAAGAATTACTAAATCACTTAGTCGATTAATATCAAGTTCATCAACTCCACCTTCAACGTATTTACTTAAAACAAAATCAATAAATTCTTTTTGGTTACTATCTAAATTGCTGTGAATTTTATTCTCTGCATTAGCTACTCTTGTTGTTCTTTGAATAGGTTTTTTGCTGTAGGCAATATGTTCTAATACATCAAATATATCACTATCTTCAGCTTCAATTAGTGTTTGGATAGATTTTAAATCTTGTTTGGTAAAACCATTATCCTCTAATTTTTTTAAAAGTTTATTTCTCGTAATTGGTGATGACCAAAGTTTTCTTAATTCCTCTTCACTTTTTAAGATGCTAGGTAAGGTAATAGTATTAAATAGTTTCTTTATAAACTCTTCTGCAGTAACTGGTTGTCCTTGAAAATAGAATAGAGAAGTAGACATTGATTTAATAGTTAACTCTTTTCCTTCAGCAAGCTTAATCACTATTTTTTCTCTTGGGGGCTTTGGTTCTGTCGGTCCTTCATCTCCACCTTCTTCACCAGGTTCAAAAGGTTTTTCTGGTTTTTCCTCTGGTGGTTCTTCAGGAATAGGTTCACCATCCCATTCAGGGTCTGAAAAGTTTACAGACGCTCCAACAAAATCAACAATAGTAAAATAAAACTTATCTTCAAATAATCTTGTTCCTCTTCCAATGATTTGTTTGAATTCAATCATATTGTTTACAGGTCTCATTAAAACTATATTTCTTATATTTAGTGCATCAACACCAGTGCTCAGTTTTTGACTAGTCGTTAAAATAGTTGGCAATGTTTTTTCATTATCTTGGAACTGTCTAAGATGAGTATCTCCTGTTTTGGTATCTTTAGCTGTTACCCTCACACAATAATCAGCGGGTGGATTAACCGAAACTTGATTAATTAAATCTCTTACCATTCCAGCATGAGCTATACTTGCACAGAAAACTAAAGTTTTTTCTTTTGGATTAATACTATCAAGCATTAACTGAACTCTTTTTTTTTCTCTTTCTTCAATAACTATTTTTTTATTAAAATCTTTTTCTTCAAATACTTCACCTTCAGCTATTTCTTCTTCTCCTGCTAAAATATCATCGTCGCCTGTATAAACATATTGATCCATTGTTGTTTGAATTCTCTTAACTTTAAATGGTGTTAAAAAACCGTCTTTAATTCCATCTTTTAATGAATATGTATAAACAGGCTCACCAAAGTATGCATAGGTATCTGCATTAAACTTTCTTTTAGGGGTTGCTGTTAAACCTATTTGAACAGCTGAAGAAAAATATTCCAATATCCCTCTCCATCTACTCTCATCTTTTGCTCCACCTCTATGACATTCGTCGATAATAACTAAATCAAAAAAGTCAGCAGGGTACTGTCCAAAATAAGGTTTATTTTCTGGCCCTGACATAAAGCTTTGAAAAATTGTAAAGAATACAGAACCATTTGTAGGTACATGACCTTTATCTCTTACATCTTGAGGAGTAATTCTTACTAAAGCATTTTCATCAAATGCACTAAATGAATTGAAAGCTTGGTTAGCCAATATGTTTCGGTCAGCTAAAAATAATATCCTCGGAATCCTTTTTCCATCTCTTTGAATATTCCATCTGGACTGAAATAATTTCCATGCAATATGAAATGCTATTACTGTTTTACCTGTACCTGTTGCAAGAGTTAAAAGTATTTTTTGCTGTTTATCTGCTATTGCATCTAAAGCATTATTGATTGCAATTTCTTGATAATATCTAGGTTCTCTATTACCCTTAAATGGTTCAAAGTTAATAGCATCAAATTTGCTAGACCATTCATTTTTTTCTTTAAATGTCTTAGCCCATAATTCTTCAGGAGAAGGAAATTTATCAACTAGTCCCTCAGATTTAATAAACATTTCTCCTTTTTCATTTTTAGAATAATTAATTTCATAGATTTCATTTCCATTAGTAGAGTAGGTAGTTAAAATCTTTAACTTTTGAGCATAATCTTTTGCCTGACCAACACCATCACTTACAGGGAGCTCATCCTTTTTAGCCTCAATAACTGCAAGTTTTCTGTTTTTATAAATCAAAACATAATCTGCTTTTATTATTCCAGCTCTTATTCCACCAGGCTTAATCTCGCCATTAGTGATTTGAAATTCAGCTCTTACATAACTTCTATCTATATCTCCCCAACCAGCTTTTTTGATTTTGGGGTCAATTAATTCACGTCTTGTATCTGCCTCGTTCATGCTACTTCTCTAAAATTTAGTTGCTGTTTAAGAAGTGAAAACCTTAATCTTTTAATGTTTTCATTATATTTTTCTAAATTTAAAATCTTTTCTAAACAAGTACTATAAATATTCTTACATTTTATTATAAAATCATTTTGTTTATCTAATGATGGTACTGGTATTTTTATGTTAGAGATGAATCCTAAACTAATATTAGCACGTGCCATTGACTTTTCACCGCTATGAAGAATATTCAAAAAAAAATTAGAATTCAAAATATAGGATAGATAATAAGGATTAAGCTCTTGTTTAATTGTTCTAAGCATACAAACTGCTTGATTTATATTTGCTAAAGTTAAATCACCTTCGTCAAATACTGCTGTTCTTCCAATAGAAGCACCAACAATATTTGTTAATACATCACCTTTTTCTAAAATTGATTTTTTTTCAATTATATTAAATTTTTTCTCAACATATTTTATTTTATCCATTCTTAAATTATTGTTTCCAACATTTTCACTAGTAATAAATAATACACCAGGGTTCTGCACATATTTTATTCCTTGCCATTTGGGTGATGAACCTTTGGTGATTTTACTACAGACATCAGAAAGTTTTTTTAATTTAACTTTGCTAAATAAATCTTGTACTAAATCATTAATTATTTCAGATGATAGACGGTTAATATTTTCAATATTTTTTTGATTGATTACAGTGGCTTTATCGATCTCAGCAAATGCCACATCAAGTTTAGCTACGATACGTTGTTGTTCTACAAGTGGGGGATATGTAATTTGAAAATTTTTAAATTTAGAAAGTGATACACCTCCTATTAGTCCATGTAAAGATTCTTTAAATTTTTTTTGAAATTCATCACTCTGTATATAAAAATAAATGTATTTTGAGTCAATTTCAGCTTTTGGTTTTATTGAAAAGAGTTTATTGACAAAGTAACAATCTTGATTGGAGTATGCTATTTTTCTTCCAGCACTACCTCCTTCTGCACAAATTAGAACTGAATTTTTTTCAGATAATCTAAACTTCTCTGCAAATTGTACAGGAATTCTTATCCCATTTTCGAAATTAATCGAACCATCAAAACCAATATCTTTTGTAGCAACGTAAGGCATACCTTCGCTAACATTTCTATACAAATCATCTTTTTCTTTAGCGGGAATACTATTACCAGAGCGAATATCACATACATGTCCTAGCTTTGATGTTTTTAAGTTCATAATAAATCTTTTATCTTTTTAAGAATAACTGAACTTTGTTTATCTAATTTTTCAATTTCAAAAATAATTTGTTCTGGAGTTCTGTTGTCTATTTCTTCAATTTTATTTGGGTTTTGAACACTTAGATCCAACGTTTCTTTATTAATTTCGTTAAAATCTATACTCCAACTATTATCACTTAGTTTTTGTTCTTTTGATAATTTAATAAAATCTACTAAGTCATTTTCATTTAATGAATTAGTTTTGCCCATGTTTCTTTCAGCATTAAGCTCGTAGTACCAAAGTTTCTCTGTTGGTTTTCCCTTTTCAAAAAATAAAACAACTGTCTTAACACCAGTTCCAAGGAAAGCTCCACTAGGTAAATCAAGGATTGCAAACAAATTACAATCTTCAAGTAATTGCTTTCTAAGTGCTATACTTGCATTGTCTGTGTTACTTAAAAAAGTATTCTTAATAACAACTCCACATCTTCCACCTACTTTAAGTTTCTTTATAAAGTGCTGAAGAAACAAATAAGCTGTTTCTCCTGTTTTAATTAGAAAGTTTTCTTGTATGTTTGCTTTCTCTTTACCACCAAAAGGAGGGTTAGCAAGTATCACGTCAACTCTGTCTTTGTTTTGTATCTCTTGAATATTAGTCTCTAAAGTATTTTGATGAATTATATTAGGACTCTCTATTCCATGAAGTATCATATTCATAATACCTATGATGTAAGCCAAGGTTTTCTTCTCAGCTCCATAAAATGTTTTTGTTTGAAGAGTTTTAAGTTCCGAAGTAGTTAATGATTTTGATTTACTAATATGTTCAAATGCTTCTACTAAAAATCCAGCACTACCAACTGCTCCATCATAAACAGTCTCTCCAACTTTAGGGTCTATTACTTTAATGATGGATTTAATTAAAGGTCTTGGCGTGTAGTATTCACCACCATTACGACCAGCATTACCCATATTTTTAATCTTATTTTCATATAAAGCACTCAATTCATGCTTTTGATCGCTGCTTTTAAATTCAAGATTATCAACTTCATTTATTACATCTCTTAAAGTGTAACCATCTTGAAGTTTATTTTTAAGTTCTGAGAATATTTCTCCTATTTTATATTCAAGAGTATCAAAGTTTTCGGCTTTATTTCTAAAAGAAGATAAATATGGAAATAATTTATCATCAACAAACTTCTTTAAATCAGGGCCAGTAAGAATTTTATTAAAATCAACTTTACCATCTTTTGTTTTAATGATTGCCCATGATGACCATTGATATTCTTTATCTAATATTGGCTTAAATTTTTTGTTTTCTAATGATGCTTTTGTTTCTTTCTCTTTTTCATAATCATTCAACCATTTAAGAAACAATATCCATGAAGATTGTTCTGCATAATCTAGCTCTGTGCTACAACCAGCATCTTTCCAAAGTATATCATCAATGTTCTTAAAGGTTTGTTCAAACATATCTCAATTTTAAACTATATATATCTATACACCTGACTTCTAGTCTACTTCTAGTTTGAGAGAATTTATTATTCATATTTTCCAATAAAAAATAATCTATCAATTTCTAAAGTTATAGGATTATAAGGGATTAAGACTATTAGGGACTACCAGAGACTAACTAAATTGTTAATCCTCTGCCTTTTAAGTCCTTTGTGTCTACCAATTTCACCACGAGGGCATGAGTTATTTTCATGAGTATTTATGGTAATATCTATAATTGAACAAGTTTAAAATGTAAAATTTTTAATATAATTTATTTTAAATTAATGAATGATTTAAAGCTGATAGTTGAAAATATAAATTCAAAAAAATTAGATTTAGCACTAAAACAGTGTGAGGATTATAGTATCAAAGAAAATATATATTTAATTAATAATTTTATTGGTGTCATTTATTCATTAAAAAATAATCAAGAACTAGCTGAAGACTACTTTAAGAAATCACATAACTTAAATGAAAAGTTTGAAGATCCTCTAAAAAATCTTTACATTATTAATATTAGAAAAAAAAACTATTCAGAAGCAATAAATATTGCTCAAAAACTAAGTGATTTAAATAATACAAGTGATTTATTTGTTTATCAGCTTGCTTATGCCTATGAATTAAACAATAATAATTTATTAGCAATTGAAAATTACGAAAAATGTAAAAATATAAATGGTAAAAATAAATTAAAAGCTCTCAATAATATTGGAAATATCTATTTAAAAAACAATAAACCAAAAACTTCCCTCAAATACTTTTTAGAGGCACATGAAATTGTAAAAAATGATAAAATTATAGTTAATAATATTCTTTTGAATTACATCAAACTTAAAGATGAAAATAAGTCAGACGAGTATTTTGAAATTTCAAAGAAACTAGATAGTAAGTATATAGAATTTATTTATAACGAGGCTCAATATTATATTTTTAAAGAAAAATTTGATAAAGCAATAGAACTTCTAAATGACCATAAAGATAAATCAAAATTTTTAATAATTTTAATAGAGCTATATTTTAATATGGGAAATTTCAAACAGGCAGAGCTATTGCTGAATAGTATAAGAAATGAGATTAAAAAAGATAACAAATTTTTCAATTATATTGGTATTAGATCTCTAAGAGAGGGAAACTTTGAAGATGGTTGGAAATTCTATGAAAGCAGAGGATCAAAAACTACATCTTATCTAGAAGAAATTAAAGAGTGGAATGGAGAAAAACTTGAGAATAAAAGTGTTGTTGTATTTTATGAGCAAGGAATTGGAGATACTCTACAATTTTCAAAATATGTCTATTCTTTAACAAAAATCGCAAAAAAAGTAATTTTTATAGTGAATAATAGTATTAAAAATTTATTTAGAACTGATTTAATTAATCTAAAAATTGAAACTAGAGATAGTTTTATAAATAAAGAATTTGATTATAAAATCTCTTTAGGTTCGTTAATAAAATTTTTCTATTTAGAAAAATTTACTTCACATGATCACTTAATTAATAAAAATATTGATAGTAATGAAGATTGGAAAAATAAATTAAGTTCAGATAAACCAAACGTAGGTTTAGTTTGGACTGGCTCATTCCTTGGTCCAAATCAACCTTTTAGATCTATACAATTAAAAAATTTAGTAAAAATTTTAGATCTTGATATTAATTTTTATTGTTTACAAAATGAAATTTGGCAGAGTGATAAAGAATATTTTAATAATGATAAAATTAAAGATTTTGGGAAATATGATTTAGTTGAAATTTCATTAATTATAAAAAATTTAGATTTAGTAATATCAGTAGATACAGCAATATTACATATTTCTGCTATTTTAAATAAAGAAACTTGGGGAATATTTAATATTTATCCTGATTGGAGATGGGGAGCGCTTGATAAAATCAACCCTTATAATTCTCTAGTAAAAATAAATCAAACAAAATTTAATCAATGGGAAAATGTAACTGACGAAATATATGAGAGATTAAAAAAAAAATTTAAATTAAATTAAATTGATATTCTCTTGCTTCAATTATTTCTTTCGGTAAATCAAGCTCAACATCTTCTAAACTTATAAAGTCATCTTTCTTAATGTCTTTTTTTAAAACTGCATTATCAGTAAAACCCATAGGTAAAATTCTTTCTTGTTTGGATCTTTTAGAAGAAATCAACCTTCCCCTTGCGCAATAACCCCCTTCTCCATCAAGTTTTTGTCCTGCCTTTAAGTCTTTTTTTGCAATACTAGCTATCTCAGCATTAAAATTTTTTGTATGACCTGTTGCCTTATGATCAAGCACAATAGAATAAATTGATTGTGCTAATTCTAATCCAATATAATGATAAGGTCTCCAAATAGCTGAATAACTTCCAGAAGAATCCGTAACCATTCCATAGTCTTTGAAGCAGTTTTTTACATATTCATTTTGAGCTTTAATAACAATGTAAACTCCCCATCTAAGATCGTTGGGAATATCTTTTTTATCTAAATCAATGCTTGAGATAACTTCTACTTGACCAGTATGATCTAATAAACCACCCTCTAATTTTGGAATTAATTTTTTAGCAATATCGTAAACACCTACAGGAGGATATGTTAATCCATTATCTGGACATTTTAGCTCTGTTGCATTGCTAACTGCACACATTTCAATTGATGATTTATCTCCACATAAAAAGCTATTAAACATTTTTGGGTTCATACCAGATTCATTTTCAGCTCTCTCTTTAGTTAAACCATAGTGTCCCCAAACAGTTTCTGGTGTAGAATATTCAAAAGATGGATGATATTTTGTACCTTTTCCTGCGCATACAACTTCAAAACCATTTAATTTTGCCCATTCAATTTGTTCTAATATTAAGGATGGTTGATCACCATAAGCCATTGAACAAATAACATTATTTTTTTTGGCTAAGTCAGATAAATATTTTCCACATAAAACATCTGCCTCTACGTTAACCATTATTACATTTTTTTTGTTTTCTATTATCTTTTTTGCATGAATAGTGCCAGAAATAGGATTGCCTGTAGCTTCAATATACACATTAATTTCTCTATCTAAAACTTTATCTAAATTATCTGCAAAATTTATTTTCTCTATAGTATCTTCAGATAGTCCACTATTTGAACAATTTTTTTTTGCTCTCTCAATATCAAGTTCTATGATTGAATCTATAATGATTTTGTTTAATTGATTATATTGAGCTAGAAACATTGAAACAAATTTCCCACAGCCGACAAAAGCAACTCTAATTGGTTTTTTTAAATTTTGAAGTTTAGTATATAAATACACAGATCTATCTTAATAAGAAAAAAATAATAAACCAATAAGATAATAATCCTGAAACAATAGTAGCAATTACACTCCTTGAGTAAAATCCAACAACTAAAGCAACAATTGCACCATAAATTTTTGGATCTGTGATTTCTACAAACAAACCAAAATCATTAAAAAAAACACCAGGAAATATTATTGCTGGAAATACAGCTGCTGGAACATAATTAAGAACTTCTTTAACTTTTGTTCCAAGCATTTCTCTATCAATTAAAGCGACCATAGCCATCCTAGAGAAATAAGTTACAATTCCAGATACTATAATTGAAAGCCAGGTCATTTTTTAAACCTCAACATTAAAAAGGCAGCAATTAGAGCAACTATTGGAGATAATATTATGTAAGACTTAAAAGGAGCATCAAATAAAATTAATGATGCAAATCCAGATACCAACATCACAAAAATATGATCTAATTTTCTTAAGTCATTTACAATAATTGCTAAAAAGGTAAGAGGAATTGCAAATTTTAAACCCAATACTTCAGGAATAAATGAGCCCAATATAATTCCACTAATTGTGGATAACTGCCAACAAAACCAAAGTGTTACTCCTGTACCAAGAACATAATAATGTGGATTAGATAAATTTTTATTCTGTTTAATGTACTTGTTAGATTCTGCAAAACCTTGGTCTACAATAAAATAAGATATAAATAATTTTTTTATAAAACTTAGTTTTTCAAGATATTCAGATAAAACTGCTCCATATAATAAATGTCTAGAGTTTATTACTCCAACTGATGTAATAGCTACTAATGAGGAGGCTCCACCAGACAAAAGTTGCATAAATATTATCTGTGAAGCACCACCAAAAATAATCAAAGAAGTTGCATAAACTAAAATTGGATCGAAACCTAATTCAACACCTATAGCTCCAGTTATAATTCCAAAAGGAATTACCGATAACATGTGAGGTAAAACAGCAACTGTGCCTTTAAAAAATATTTTTGATTTTGAAAGCATTAATTAAAAGTTCACTAAAGCTTTTTTGAGATATTTTTGATCTAATTTACAATCTTTATAGCCTTGCTTAACAACGTTTAGGTATCTTTCGGTTGGATATCTAAAAATTGTTTTTTTTGGCATTATATAAGTCATGACAGTATTGTTGTAATACTTAAAATACATTTTTTTATAAAGAATTGGATAATCTTCATAAATATCTAATTTTTTTTCGTCACTTTTTGATATTTCATACAATCCACCAGGCACAATTGAATTATTTTTCTTTTCTATATCCGCTGCACGATACTTGCTTCTGAAATTAAGTGTATATCCTTTTAAATTTATCTTTTTAATAAATTTTGAGTCTTTGCATCTTCTTTTCATTTGAAAATGATTTAGATTACTCCCGTAAGCAAAATAAAGCATAATTAACGCTCAACTATTTCAATTTGTTTATCTTTTGCAAATTTAAGTATTTCTGAATTGCATTTATCAATTTTTGTTTTATCTACTGATCTCATAACAATAGAAACTCCTAATTTTCCAGCTTTAAAAAAAGGATAACTTCCAATTTCAACTTCAGAATTATTATTTTGGACCTCTGTTAAAGATTTAGCTATTTCACTCTCAACAGTTCTTAAATTAATTGTTTCACTTAATATTGGCTCTCCACCAACTAAAAGATTAATTAAACTTCCAAGCATAGCCTTCATAATTGATGGAACTCCTGGAAGACAAAATACATTTTCAACATAAAAGCCAGGCGCACCACTAGATGGATTTAAAATTAAATTAGCGCTAACAGGCATTTTAGCCATCTTTTGTCTACCTTCATTAAATTCTCCTGGCTTATAATAATTTTCTAGTATTGAAAAAGCCTCTTTATGAAAACCGTATTCAATATTAAATGCTTTAGAAACAGATTCTGCTGTAATATCATCATGAGTGGGCCCTATTCCTCCTGTAGTAAATATATATGAATATTTTTTTCTCAGTTCATTAACTGTATTTATTATAATATTTTCATCATCAGGAATTACTCTAACTTCTGCAACAGGTATGCCTAATGAATTTAACCAAATTGCCAATGTGCTTGTATTAACGTCTTGTGTTCTTCCAGAAAGAACTTCATTACCGATAATTAAAATACCAGCATTTATCTCTTTTTTATTTTGCATATGTAAATATAAGTAAATTTATATGAAATTTACAAATAGCCTTATTAAAGGAAAATTATTAAAAAGATATAAAAGATTTTTCGCCGATATAAAAGTAAATAACAAGATTATAACGGCACATTGTCCTAACACAGGATCTATGCAGGGTCTCTTGGATGAAGGAAATGAAGTATTAGTGACGGAACACGATGATCCAAAAAGAAAACTAAAATTTACATTAGAAATTATTAAAGCAAAAAAAAGATACGTTGGGGTTAATACTCATAGAGCAAACAAAATCGTTAATCATGGATTAGAAAATAAATTATTATCAGAATTTAAAACTATTAAAAATATTAAACCAGAATTTAAATTTAGTGATGATACAAGATTTGATTTTTTATGTGACAGCTATTTAATAGAAGTAAAGAATGTAACATTATTTAGAGAAAATGATATTGCGGAATTTCCTGATGCAGTAACTTCAAGAGGAACAAAACATCTAAATATGCTAATTAAATCAATTAAAAAAGGATATAAACCATATGTCTTATTTTTAACGCAAATTCAAAATATTAATAACTTTAGAATTGCAAAAGATATTGATCAAATTTATTTTGAAAACTACAAAAAAGCAAAAAAAGCAGGAGTTAAATTTCTCGCTTATAGATGCAAAATTAGCTCTAAAGAGATTAAAATTGAAAAAAAAATTAATATTATAGATGAGTGATTATAAAGAAAAATTTGAAAAGATGAGAGTTGCTGGAAAGCTTGCATCTAAAACTTTAGACATGCTTACAGATTATATTAAACCAGGAGTATCAACAGATAAGATCGATAAATTAGGTTATGAATTTATTAAAGATAATGGTGGCTATTCAGCTCCATTGTTTTATAGAGGTTTTGAAAAATCACTCTGCACATCATTAAATCATGTAGTTTGTCATGGAATACCCTCTGAGAGAATTTTAGAAGATGGTGATGCAGTTAATGTTGATGTGACAGCAGTCGTTGATAATCATTATGGGGATACAAGTAGAATGTATGAAATTGGAAATGTTCCAGTTAAGGCAAAAAATTTAATCGAAGCAACCTATGACTCTTTGATGAAAGCAATATCTATTTTAAAACCAGGTAAAAAACTTGGTGATATAGGATTTGAAATTCAATCTTATGTTGAAAGCAAAGGTTATTCAGTTGTAAGAGATTTTTGTGGGCATGGAATAAGCAATGTATTTCATGAACCTCCTAATATACTTCATTACGGTTCTAAAAATACTGGCAAAGAACTAATACCTGGTATGACTTTTACTATTGAACCAATGATAAATTACGGAAAATATGATACAAAAGTTCTAAATGATGGGTGGACAGCAGTAACTAAAGATAAATCATTATCAGCTCAATTTGAACATACTGTTGGTATCACAGAAGATTCATATGAAATTTTCACAGAATCTGTTAAAGGTTATACGAGGCCCCCATATAATTAATGATATCAAGATATTCTAGAAAAGAGCTTGTCAGTATTTGGTCTGAAGAAAACAAATATAAAATTTGGCTAGATGTAGAAATAGCTGCAGCTGAAGCAATGGAAAAATATAAAATTATACCTAAAGGAGTTGCCTCATTAGTTAAAAAAAAGGGTAAAATTAAAGTTAAAAGAATTCATAATATAGAAGCAAAAGTTAAGCATGATGTAATTGCTTTTTTGACATCAATCACAGAACAAGCAGGTCTTAAAGCGAGATATCTTCATCAAGGCATGACCTCATCTGATGTCTTAGATACAACTTTAAATATTCAATTGGTTCAATCAGGAAAGATCTTATTAAGAGATATTGATAAAATTTTATATGTTCTAAAAAAACAGGCAAAAAAATATAAAATAACCCCTTGTATTGGAAGAAGTCATGGAATTCATGCGGAACCAATTACATTTGGTCTAAAATTAGCTTCATTTTATGAAGAATTTAAAAGAAATAGATTAAGATTAAAAGATGCAATAGAAAATGTATCAACATGCGCAATTTCAGGAGCTGTAGGAACGTTTGCAAATATAAATCCTAAAGTCGAAACTTATGTTGCAAAAAAATTAAAATTGAAAGCTGAGCCAATTTCAACTCAAATTATTCCAAGAGATAGACATGCGCATTATTTTGCAATTCTTGGGATTATTGCTGGATCTGTTGAAAGAGTTGCAACAGAAATAAGGCATTTACAAAGATCAGAAGTTTATGAATTACAAGAATACTTTTCAAAAGATCAAAAAGGCTCATCTGCTATGCCTCATAAGAAAAATCCAATATTAAGTGAAAATCTCACAGGACTTGCTAGGATGGTAAGAAGTTACGTAATACCAGCTTTAGAAAATATTTCTTTGTGGCATGAAAGAGATATATCTCACTCTAGTGTTGAAAGAAATATTGGTCCAGACGCAAATATAACTTTAGATTTTGCTTTAGTTAGACTGTCAGGAATTTTAGAGAAAATGATTGTTTATCCAAAAACTATGATAAAAAATTTAAACTTAACAAGAGGTCTTGTTTTTTCTCAAGAGGTAATGTTAGAACTTACTAAATCAGGTATTGCTAGAGAGAAAGCGTATAGATTGGTTCAGTCTCATGCAAAAGCTAGTTTTGCAAAGAATACAAACCTATTAACACTTTTAAAAAGTGATAAATCGATCACTAGTAAAATAAGTGAAAAAAAATTAGATAAAATTTTTACTTATGACAAACACTTAAAAAATGTAAATTATATATTTAAAAGAGTATTCAAATAATGAAAAAAGGAAAAAAATTATACGAAGGTAAAGCAAAAATAATTTTTGCAAGTAATGATAAAAAATATGTTATCCAACATTTTAAAGATGACGCAACTGCATTTAATAATCAAAAAAAAGCAGTTATAGATGGTAAAGGAATTTTAAATAATAGGATTTCTGAACATATATTAACTCAGTTGAATAATGTTGGTATCAAAAATCATTTAGTAAAACGTTTAAATATGAGAGAACAACTCGTCCAGCATGTTGAAATTATACCTATTGAATTTATTGTAAGAAACATTGCAACTGGATCATTAACTAAAAGATTAGGCATTGAAGACGGAACAGTTTTAGATAACCCATTAATAGAGTATTGCTTGAAAGATGATGATTTAGGTGATCCTCTGATAAGCACTGAACACATCTTAGCTTTTAAGTGGATGGAAAAATATGAATTAAACTTAATTAATAAAGAATTAAGTAGGATTAATGATTTTCTTCAAGGCATGTTTAGAGGTGTTGGAATTAAGCTTGTAGATTTTAAAGTAGAATTTGGAAGATATGAAAAAAATGGAAAAAAAGAGATCATACTTGCAGATGAAATAAGTCCTGATACCTGCAGACTATGGGACCTAAATAGTGATAAAAAATTAGATAAAGATAGATTTAGAAAAGGCCTTGGTAATCTAATTGAAGCTTATCAAGAAGTTGCTAGAAGATTAGATATACTTCATGAACAATCAAATATAAGACCATTAAAATACACTAAGCCACAAGCAGTAAAGATTAAAAAGAAGTAATGAAAATTAAAGTAATTGTAACTCTTAAAAATGGAGTTTTAGACCCTCAAGGAAAAGCTATTCAACAAACTCTTAATGGTATGAACTTTGGGAATGTAGAAGATGTAAGACAAGGTAAATATTTTGAAATTGAAGTTAATGAGAAAGACGAAAAAAAAGCAAAGTCTTTAGTAGATGATATGTGTAAAAAGCTATTGGCCAATCTTGTTATTGAGGATTACAAAATAGTTTAAAAAATGAGATCATCAGTCATCATTTTTCCTGGATCAAATTGTGATAGAGACATGGATGTAGCTCTTAAAAAATTTGGTTTTAAAAATCAAATGGTTTGGCACAATGATCAATCTATTCCAAAATCAGATTTAATCGTATTGCCAGGTGGCTTTTCTTATGGTGATTACTTAAGATGTGGAAGTATTGCTTCTAAATCAAAAATTATAAAATCAGTAATTGATTTTGCCAATTCTGGAGGTCTAGTATTAGGTATTTGTAATGGATTTCAAATCTTAACTGAAACTGGACTACTAAATGGAATTTTACAACAAAATAAGTTTCTAAATTTTATATGCAGCAATGTTTATGTAAAAGTTAAAGATAAACAAAATAAATATTTCAAAGATTTGAAGAAAGATGTTTTAGAACTTCATATTGCCCATAATGAAGGAAATTACTTTTGTAGTGATGATGAATTAAAATCATTGGAGGATAATAATCAAATAGCTGTTACGTATTGTGGAGTAGATGGCACAGAAAATGAAAAAGCTAATCCTAACGGAGCAATTAAAAATATAGCTGGAATATTTAATAAAAATAAAAATGTATTGGGAATGATGCCTCATCCTGAGAGAATGATAGACAAATATTTATCAGGTGAAGATGGTTCATTATTTTTCAAAAATATTTTAGATAATTTTAAATAATGGAAGTTACAGAAGAAGTTGCAATAGACCACGGATTAAAAAAAGAAGAGTTTTCTAAAATATGTGAACTTCTTAAGAGAACACCTAATTTAACTGAGCTTGCAATATTTTCTGCAATGTGGAACGAGCATTGCTCCTATAAGTCTTCTAGAAAACATTTAAAAAAAATGCACACCAAAGGAAAACAAGTCATTCAAGGACCTGGAGAAAATGCCGGTGTTATTGATATTGGAGATGATGATGCAATTGTATTCAAAATCGAAAGCCACAATCACCCTTCGTTTATTGAACCTTATCAAGGTGCAGCAACTGGAGTTGGTGGAATTATGAGAGATGTATTTACAATGGGAGCAAGACCAATAGCAAATCTAAATTCAATTCATTTTGGTTCACCACAACATAAAAAAACAAGAAACCTATTAAGAGGAGTTGTTAAAGGGATAGGTGGATATGGAAATTGTATTGGAGTTCCAACAATTGCTGGTCAAACAACTTTCGATGAGTCTTACAATGGAAATATATTAGTGAATGCCATGACCCTTGGTTTAGTAAATAAAAATAAAATTTTTTATTCAAAAGCAGCTGGTTTAGATAAACCTGTAATATATGTAGGTTCGAAAACTGGAAGAGATGGAATTCATGGTGCAAGTATGGCTTCAGCAACCTTCGATGACAAAATTGAGGAAAAAAAACCAACAGTTCAAGTTGGAGATCCATTTACAGAAAAACTATTACTTGAAGCATGCTTAGAATTAATGGCTGACAATTCAATTATTGCAATTCAAGATATGGGTGCAGCAGGACTAACATCTTCAAGTGTAGAAATGGCATCAAAAGGAAATCTTGGTATTGAATTAAATCTTAGCGAGGTTCCTTGTAGGGAAGAAAAAATGACTCCATACGAAATAATGTTGTCTGAAAGTCAAGAAAGAATGCTTATAGTTCTTGAAAAAGGAAAAGAAGAACACGCAAAGAAAATATTTGATAAATGGAACCTAGATTTTGCTGTTATAGGTAAAACAACTAATTCAAAAAAAATAAAATTAATATTTGATAGTAAAAAAGTTGCCGAAATACCAATTGATCTCCTCGCTGAAAATGCCCCAATTTATGATCGTCCTTGGAAAAAAACTAAATTACCACAAAAACTAAAATTTGATAAAGATGAATTTAAATCATTAAAACTGTCAGATTGTCTAAAGAAGATTTTAAGTAATTCAAATATTTCAGATAAAAAATGGATATGGGATCAATACGACCACACAGTAATGGGTGATACAATTCAAAAACCTGGAGGTGATGCTGGCGTTGTAAGAGTTCATGGTACTAATAAAGCGGTAGCAGCATCAGTAGATTCATCCGCATTATATTGTTTCTCGCATCCATTAACTGGAGGAAAACAAATAGTTTGTGAGAGTTACAGAAATCTTATTTCGGTTGGAGCTAAACCTATTGCTATTACAAATTGTTTAAACTTTGGAAATCCAGAAAAAGAAAAAAATATGGGTGAATTCGTAGAATGTGTTGAAGGAATTACAGAAGCAAGTAAGTATCTAGATTTTCCAGTCGTATCTGGAAATGTATCATTTTATAATGAAACAAAAGATAAAGGTATCAAACCTACACCGACAATTGGAGGTGTTGGACTAATCTCTGATTATCAACAAATGCTCACTATGGATTTTAAAACTGAAGGAAACTTAGTTTATGTAATTGGTAAAACTGATGGGCATTTAGATCAAAGTATTTTTGCAAGAGAGCTTTTAAATGAAAAAAAAGGTCCTCCACCAACTGTTAATCTATTTAATGAAAAAAACATTGGTGAGACTGTATTAGATTTATCTAGAAAAAATCTTATTGTGAGTTGCCATGATGTATCATTAGGTGGAATTTTAACAGCAGTATCAAAAATGTGTATTAAAGGAAAAAAAGGAATAACAATTAATACACTTAAGGGTTTAACAAATAAATATGAATATTTTTTTGGTGAAGATCAGGCTCGTTATATTATCGAAATACCTAAGGCTAGTTTGAAGAAAGTAAATGATATTTTAAACAAATATTCAGTACATTTCGATGAATTAGGGACAGTTAATGGACAATCCATCGTATATAAAGATGACATCAATTTGCCTATTGAAGAATTGGCAGATGCACATAAATATTGGTTAAAGAAGTATATGGATAGCTAATGGCAATGGATTTAAAAGAAATTGAGAGTTTAATTAAGGAAGGATTAACTGACGCAAAAGTTGAAATTCAAGATTTAGCGGGTGATGGAAATCACTATTCTGCTACAGTGACATCAGCTGAATTTTCAGGTAAAAGTAAAATAGAACAACACAAAATGGTATATAATTCTTTAAAAGGTAAAATGGGAAATGAGCTTCACGCTTTAGCAATTAAAACAAAGGAAATTTAAATGGAACAAGAAACAAATGATTTAATAAAAAGTGAAATTGAAAATAATGATGTATGTCTTTTTATGAAAGGTACTCCAGATGCACCTCAGTGTGGATTTTCAATGGCAACTTCAAATATTTTAAAGGTTCTTGAAGTAAATTTTAAAGGCGTAAATGTTTTAGCAGATCAAAAGCTGAGAGAAGGTATAAAAGTATTTAGTGATTGGCCAACAATTCCTCAATTATATGTTAAAAATGAGTTTATTGGCGGATGCGATATCGTAAAAGAAATGTATGAGAGTGGAGAACTTGCTAAACTCTTTGAGTCTAAAGGAATAAATTTTAAAACAAAGAACTGATCAAAATAACTTTCTAAAATTGATAGTTAAACTATTTAAAAAAGTATCCTTATCATTTCTATAATGATCTAAACTTACATTTAAATTTAAATCATTTTTTAAATTCATATTAAAACCTAGTGTAACTTGACCATGATAAGTATCCCGGTCAGCAATTGCATTAGCATAAATGGTTGATGCATCGTTAATGTAATAAGCCTCAGACAATGAATTTTCGGTTGTACTTTTTCCAAATTCAAATTTAAATAGTTGAGTTATTATTCCACTTTCTATTTCAACAGACTTTGAATAGTTATAACCTAACGACAAAGTTGCACTTTTGACATTTTGATCGTCATAAAAAACGGAATCATCGTCACCACTTTCTGTGTAGTCATCAAGCATAGTATATCCAAAATCTATCCTTGAGTAGTAGTTTGTGTTTACTCCTTCAATAATATATTCCATGCTAGGTTCAAATAAATAAGTAAAACTTCCATAAATTTGTTTACCATCTCTTGTACCTTTGTTTTGTCCACCATCTACTGATCTTTTTAGATCTACTTCCATTTCCCCTAATGCAATTGCAGTCTCAATAAAGGTCCTTTCCCTTAGTTTTATGCTTCCATATCCAATTATAGAAGTTGATGATGCATCCATGTTAGCTTCATTACTTCCAACCTGAGTTTTTTGCCAAGATTGACTTACTGCCATTCCAAAAGTTCTAGCAGCACTAATTTTCTTATCGATACCAAAGGTTAAACCATCGCTATGTATATCTTGTCCCAGATTTTCTCCTCTATGACCTATTCTTCCAAACGAAATGTTTCCTTCAGACCATGCGGCCCATTTTTTTGTTTCTTTTTTGGGTTTTAAGTATTTAATTGCTAATGCATCAAATATTCTATCTGCAAATGGATCATTTAAATTCATAGCTAATTCTATATTTTGATTAAAAGAATTATTTTGCATTGGTCTTATGAAGTTCATTCTACTATTAACTCTATTCATTGATTGAGACATTGAATTGATAGCAGCTGCAGTTTGATTTTTAATTAGTGTTTTTACTGTTTTATTAAAAATTTTACCCTTTTTAGTAATAAAGTTAAGTGTTGTTTTACTTGATATACCTGCATATGAATTTCCAGTGGTATCGTCAAATGCGGTTGCAGCTATTATTAAATAATATGAAGTATTAAATTTAAAATTTTTTATTGGATCAATAATAATTTTTGAAGTACCTGTACCTGTTACTCTATCGCTAGTTACAGCTATTGTTTCAAAAATGCTATCATCAGAACTTCTCTTAATTATTATATTCCCACTTTCAACATCTACATTTTCATCAAAGTTTAAAATTATATTTGATGAAACAGCTACATTGGCTGCATTATCTGCAGGAGTGGAAGTAGTTAAAGTAGGATTTGCTGTATCAACTGTTGTAAAACTTAACGCAGTTGTACTTGAAATACCGGCATAAGAATTACTTGAACTGTCATCAAAAGCAGTACTATCAATTAAAACGTAATACTCGGTCGAACCATCAAAATCAGATGCTGGATTTATAGTAATTACTGTACCACTACTTCCACCTCCAATCATAAGTAATCTACTATTTCCAGTTACTTTGTTGCTTGTAACATCAATAGTTTCAACAGTACTGTCATCTGAGGTTTTTTTAATTGTTATGTTGCCGCTTTCAGTATCAACAGTTTCGCTAAAAGTAAGAACTATGTTCGCATCCACAGCAACATTAGTTGCATTATCAGCTGGACTAGACGAACTTAAAGTTGGCGCCGTTGTATCAACAGTTGTAAAACTTAATGCAGTTGTGCTTGAAATCCCTGCGTATGAATTACTTGAACTATCATCAAAAGCTGTAGCATCAATTAAAACATAGAACTCTGTTGATCCAGCTAAATTGGATGATGGATTAACAGTAATTTGCGTTCCCCCACTACCACTTACTTGATTGCTTGTAACATCAATAGTTTCTATTGTGCTATTGTCAGACGTTTTTTTTATAGTAATATTTCCACTCTCAACATCTACATTTTCATCAAAATTAAGAACAATATTTGCATCGACTGCAACATTGGTTGCATTGTCAGCAGGAGTAGATGAACTAAGAGTTGGTGCCGTAGTATCTGCAGCTGTTCCAAAAAATTCAATTTCATTAATTTGGTGCATACTGCCAGAAACAATTGAACTCACATAATATCTAAAATATGAATATGCTGATGGAGTATTGTAATCAACACCGCCACCTTCATATAAACGTACTTGTAATCGTGTTGAGCCCCACGGGGAGGTTCCATTATTATTGTAGACATAAATATCTGTCCAATTCGATCCATCATTTGAACCTTGTATCTTCCACACGTCTGGGTCTCTGCTAGGAACATCATTTCCTGATGTAATTGTAAAACTATCGAGGACGTAGGCTTGTGAAAAACCTACTTGTATCCATTGCGTGGGTCCGTTACAACACCACTTATCATTTGATGCTCCAACTTTATTATCAAATACATTATATGCCCCTTCAGCATGCCAATAATTTTCACTACTGGCACTAATTGAGCTCCAGTTCCAATTAAGATTACTTCCATCAACTCCATCATTTTCTGGATCAGTAAGATCATCACCTACCAAAGCACTAGTACCCGTTCCTAAAACAGTGACCGAATAAGAATTTTCGCTCAACCCAATTAAGATTAAAAATAAAATGAGTTTTAAAAATAAACGACAAGAATTAAATAAACTCATAATTATATATTTTACATGAAAACTGCAGCTAGTATAACTAATTAAGATGTATATCTAATATGACGCTTATGAATTGATATATAATTGTTAGTTTTTACCTGGAATAATATTCAATTACCAAGTTTGGCTCCATTACAACTGGATAAGGAACTTCTTCAAAAGATGGAACTCTAACAAATTTAACTTTTTTATTTTTTTCATCTAATTGTAAATATTCTGGAACTTCTCTTTCTTTGTTAGCAAGAGCAATATCAATTAAAGCAAGTTGTTTAGATTTATCTCTAATTTCAATCGTATCTTCTTCTTTAACCTGGTAACTTGCTATATTAACTTTTTTTCCATTAACTTTAACATGACCATGATTAATTAATTGTCTTGATGAAAAAATAGTGTTTGATAACTTTGATCTATAAATTACAGCATCTAGTCTTCTCTCTAATAATCCAATTAAATTT
The DNA here is from genome assembly GCA_902518165.1 of uncultured Pelagibacteraceae bacterium. Taxonomy (GTDB): domain Bacteria; phylum Pseudomonadota; class Alphaproteobacteria; order Pelagibacterales; family Pelagibacteraceae; genus Pelagibacter. Next base: position 64,640 of record CABYFB010000005.1, on the reverse strand, counting down.
TCAGCTGTATCGCCTTTTTTCATGATAGCTTTCTTATAAACATTTCTAAACTGTCTTTCATTCATGTTTCCGTAATAAGACTTCAATTTTTGTTTTGCCTGAAGTTGAATTCCGTAATCTGAAGGTTTTCCAGCTTTTGTTTGTCCATGCTGTCCTGGAGGATAGGCTCTTGTATTAAAAGGACTTTTGGGTCTCCCCCATAAATTTACTTTTAATCTTCTATCTACTTTATGTTTAGAGTTTAATCTTTTTGTCATTAGTATGAGGTCTTATAAGCCTAAGTTATGTTTTGTCAATCAACCTTTTCCTTACTTAAACCAGCAAATACACTTGATAAAATACGAGTTTCTTTTTCTGAAAGATTAAGTTTATAGAAAATACTTCTTAAATTTTCCATCATGATTGGTTTTTTTTCTGGTGGATGAAAAAAATTCTTATTTTCTAAATTATTAATGCATAAATTCAACATTCTATGAATGTCATTCTTATTTGCACTTTTAATTTTTTTTGACTTTTCAAAAGTAAACTTTTTATTTGAAAGTAGGCCACTTACTATTTGAGCTACTATAATTAGACTATGAGACAAATTTAAAGATCTAAAATTCTTATTACTTGGAATTTGTAAAGTATAATCAGCATAACTAACTTCATTATTTGATAATCCAGATGCTTCTGATCCAAAAAGAAAACCAACCTTTTTTTTGTAATTAATCTTATTTAGATCAGTTATTGATATATGTTTAATATTTTTATTTCTAAATCTTGCAGATGTTGCAACTAATATATCCAAATTACTTAATGATGTTTCTAAATTTTCATATACTTTTGCTTTTTTAATAATATCCTTTGCCCCTACAGATGTTGCAATAATTTTATCATTTGGAAATGAGGGTTTTGGATTAACAATTGAAAGATTACTAAAATTAAAGTTTTTTATAGCTCTAGCACAAGCTCCTATATTTTCTGACAATTGAGGTTTATGTAAAATGAAAGTTATATTCTTAAATGACATCAAGTACTTGCAGGAGCATTATCCTTAAATAGCTTGTAGTCTAAACTATCAACTAGAGCTTTAAAAGATGCATCAATAATATTTGGAGAAACTCCTATAGTAAACCAATTACCATGTTTTGAGTCTGCACTTTCTATTGAAACTCTAGTAACAGCTCCAGTTCCTGTATTTAAAATTCTAACTTTATAATCAACTAATTTTAGATCTTTTAAGTATTCTGAGTACTTTTCAAGTTTATTTACATTTTTTCTAATTGCATTATCTAAAGCATTAACAGGTCCGTTACCCTCACCTTCACATAATATTTCATGACCATCCACCTCAAGTTTTGCTTTTGCAAATGATATTACTTCTCCAGTAGAATCTTTCTTAACAGAAACATCATATTCATTAATTGAAATATATCTTGGTATTTCACCCATCAATCTTCTAGCTAAAAGCTCAAAAGATGCATCAGCACCATCGTAACTATATCCTATGAACTCTCTATCTTTTACTTCGTGAAGAAGTTTTTTAATTTTTGGATCGTCTTTTTTAATATTAATACCAATTGCATTTAATCTAGACATTATATTAGATTGACCTGATTGATCAGAAACAACAATATTCCTAGCATTACCTACTTCATCAGGATTAATATGTTCATAAGTTTTTGGATCTTTTTGTACAGCTGATACATGCATTCCACCTTTGTGTGAAAATGCAGAAGCGCCCACATAAGGTAAATGTTTGTTAGGTTTTCTATTCAATATTTCATCTAATAATCTTGAACATTGAGTTAAATTTTTAATGTTTTCAGGTTTAATATTAATTTCATATTTGTCTGAAAAATCTTTTTTTAAAAAAAAAGTTGGGATTAAAGACATTAAATTTGCATTACCACATCTTTCTCCTAGTCCATTAATTGTACCCTGAACCTGCCTTACTCCTGCTTGGACAGCTACTAAACTATTAGCAACTGCATTTTCGGTATCGTTGTGAGCATGAATTCCAAGATTTTTACCAGGTATATGTTTTGATACCTCTTCAACGATTTTAGAAATTTCGTGAGGTAATGTCCCTCCATTAGTATCACATAAAACAATCCATCTTGCGCCATTATCATGTGCTGCTTTTAAACATGATATTGCATATTCAGGATTTGATTTATAACCATCAAAAAAATGTTCAGCATCAAACATAAATTCTTTACCTGAATTAACTATATGCTTTGCACTCTCGCTAATATTTTCTAAATTTTGATCGTTTGAAATACCTAGGGCAACATCCACATGAAAATCCCAACTTTTACCAAATAAACAAACTGATGAACTCTTTGAATTAATCAGGGATGACAACATTGGGTCATTTTTTGCACTATGCTCTGATTTTTTAGTCATACCAAAAGCTGTAAGGTTTGAATTTTTAAAATTATGATTCATGTTAAAAAATTCTGTATCAGTTGGATTTGCTCCTGGCCAACCGCCTTCTATGTAATCAACTCCTAAATTATCCAAAGATTTAGCAATTTTTTCTTTTTCATTTAATGAAAAGTCTACTCCTTGAGTTTGTGCCCCATCTCTAAGAGTTGTATCAAATATATAGATTTTTTCTTTGCTCATTTTAATTTCCACGAGGTTGTACCATTTTTATCTTCAATTAAAATACCCTTATCTAAAAGATCTTTCCTAATTTTATCAGCTAATTCATAATTTTTTTCTTCTCTTGCTTTATTTCTCTCAACTATTTTTGAATTAATTTCATCTTCTGAAAGAGAAATTGTATTTTTTTTTGTTTGTAGCCACTCTTCTGGAGTATCAGTTAATAAACCTATAAAGTTACAAGCTTTTACAAAAGTTGCTCTATCTTCGTTCGTTCCACTTGAAGCGTTGCTATATAAAGAATGTAAATTTGCAATATAACCAGGAGTATTTAAATCATCATATAAAGGAGCTAATAATTCATCTGGTAAAATTTTACTTTTTTTAACATCTGAGTAGACTGAGTACCATTTACTTAAAGTCTTTTCACAATCTAATATTAGTTTTTCATTCCAATCTAATCCTTGTCTATAGTGAGCACTGATTAATGCTAATCTTAAAACTTGACCATTATATTTATTTTTAAAATCTTTTATTTTTAATATGTTTCCCTGAGATTTTGCCATTTTTTCATTAGAAAGTGTTATAAATCCGTTATGAACCCAATAATTTGCAAATGAATTTGTTTCATTTGCACATCTTGATTGAGCAATCTCATTTTCATGATGAGGAAAAATCAAGTCTCTACCACCCCCATGAATATCAAATTCTTCCCCTAAATATCTTTTTGACATAACCGAACATTCTAGATGCCAACCTGGTCTACCTTTGCCCCAAGGAGAATCCCATGATGGCTCTTTGTCTGTTGATGGTTTCCATAATACAAAATCTTCAGGATTTTTTTTTATTTCTGAAACCTCTACTCGTGATCCAGCTATTAATTCATCTAACTTTTTATTAGATAGTTTTCCATAATCACTAAATTTTTTAACTTCAAAATAAACATGTTTATCCTTTAAATATGCAAATCCTTTTTTCTCTAGTTCTGCGATCATTTGAATCATTTGTTTTATATTTTCTGTTGCCTTTGGTTCGCTATTTGGTTTTTCACATTTTAAGTAATTACAATCTTTATGAAAATTCTCAGTAATTTTTGAAGTTAAGTCGTTTATAGAAATATTTTGATCATTAGATGCTTTAATTATTTTGTCATCTATGTCTGTTATATTTCTGATATATTTTACAGATGTTGATCCATATCTATTTTTTAAAATTTTATACAGAATATCAAAAACAACTAATGGTCTTGCATTACCAATATGTGGATCGTCATAAACTGTAGGACCACAAACATACATGCCTATGGATTTTTCATTTTTGGGAGTAAATTTTTCTTTCTTACCACCTAGACTATTAGTTAAAAATATATCTTTAGCCATACAACTAGGAATATACCTAAATTGTGGATTTGTGAATGTATTTGATTAATTAGGAATTTTGCATACTGGAATAGGTTCCATTTTATGCAAATTTGTACTTCGAATTGAATTATATTTATCTCGATTTACAGAATTTTCATTATCCATTGCTTCTTCTAATTCTTTATATGACAGACCAAGCTGTCCCTCATCAGTACGACCATCATCCCATAAACCGTCTGTAGGAGGAGCATCAATAATCTCTTTTAAAATTCCAAGTTCTTTACCAAGCTCCCATACCTCAGTTTTATTGCAATCTGCAATTGGAGAAATATCTACTCCACCATCACCATATTTTGTATAAAAACCAACTCCAAAATCCTCAACTTTATTTCCTGTTCCCACAACTATTCCGTTATTTGCAGCAGCTACTTGATAAAGCGTTGTCATTCTTAATCTTGCTCTAGAGTTTGCCATCCCGTGTTCACTACCAAAATTATTTAGTGTTCCTTCGAATGTTTTGAATAAACTATCTAATTCTAATGTGTGTCCCTCTACATTGCTAAAATTCTTCTTTAACCATTCTTGATGTGCTAAACTTAGATCATGTTGTGCAGATTTTTGTTTAATAGGCATTGATAAAACAATTGTTTTTAAACCTGTCATTGCACTTAATGTGCTTGAGACTGAAGAGTCTATTCCACCAGAAATACCAATTACTAAAGATTGAGCTTTTTTTGGCATCGAATCTACATAATCTGATATCCAGCTTTTAATATGAATTACTTTGTCTTTAGGAGTCATAAACAGAATATAGAAAAATAAATTATTTTTTAAAGTGTTAAGATGCCGCTTTAATTGCAGTTTTAGAATACAAACTATTCTTTTTTATCTCATCTGAAATTAAAAATGCTAATTCTATAGCTTGATCGGAGTTCAATCTTGGATCGCAATGCGTATGATATCTGCTTGATAAATCTGCATCGGATATTTTTTTTGCTCCACCTGTACACTCTGTCACATCTTGCCCTGTCATTTCAACATGCAGACCACCTGCATAAGAACCTTCCGCTTGATGAACTGCAAATACATTTTTAACTTCACTTACAACATCATTAAACGGTCTCGTTTTAAAACCAGTAGTTGATTTAATTGTATTACCATGCATTGGATCACATGACCAAACAACATTTAAACCTTCCTTTTTAATACCTCTAATTAATTTTGGTAAGAATTTTTCAACGTTTTGATGACCAAATCTTGAAATTAGAGTAATTTTTCCTTTTTCGTTTTTAGGATTTATAACTTCACATATTTTTGCAATCTCATCAGGTTTAGAAGTTGGACCACATTTGATACCAATTGGATTTTCTATGCCTTTACAAAACTCAACATGCCCTCCATCTAATTGTCTTGTTCTATCCCCTATCCAAACAAAGTGAGCTGAAGTATCGTGATATTCACCCGTGGTTGAGTCTACTCTTGTCATGCTTTCTTCAAAAGGTAAGTGTAAAGCCTCATGAGAAGTCCAAAAATTAACTGTGTACAATCTATTATTAAAGTCAGATGTAATTCCACAAGCATCCATAAAAGCTAATGCATCTGCTATTTTATCTTCTAATTCTTTAAATTTCTTAGCTTGGGGACTTTTCTTAATATAATCTAAATTCCATAAGTGAACCTTATTTAAGTCTGCAAAACCACCTTTTGAAAATGCTCTTAAAAGGTTTAAAGTTGATGCAGATTGAGAATAGGCCTTAAACATTCTTTTTGGATCAGGTCTTCTAGCTTTTTCATTAAAATCTATTGCATTTATATTGTCTCCCAAATAACTTGGTAATTCTTTATCTCCTTGTTTTTCAGTTGGTGCGCTTCTTGGTTTTGAAAATTGTCCAGCAATTCTTCCAAGTTTAACAATAGGTAAAGATGCTGAGTAAGTCATCACCAATGCCATTTGAAGAATAACCTTAAAGGTATCTCTTATATTATCTGGATGAAATTCTGCAAAACTTTCTGCACAATCACCGCCTTGTAATAGAAAAGCTTTTCCATCATTGACCATTGCCAACTGATCTTTCAAATGTCTTGTTTCACCTGCAAAAACTAGTGGAGGAAAGGTTTTCAATTTATTTAAAACTATCTCCAATTCCTTTTCATCATCATATTGAGGAATATGTTTAACAGGATATTTTCTCCAACTATTTATTTTCCAATTTTTCATTTCAACTCAGAATTGTTTTATCAGACTTTATTATTTATTCAACAGTGACAGATTTAGCTAAGTTTCTTGGTTTATCTATATCGTATCCTTTATCTAATGCAGAGTAATAAGCTAACTTTTGCAAAGGTATAGTAGTCAAAAAAGGAACGAGTTCATCAGATATAGCATCAACTTCTATTTGCTCCCAAATATTTTCTGAATAAATTTCATCAGTACTTTTGTTTGTTATTAATAAAACTTTTGCCCCTCTAGATATAACTTCTTGCATATTTGAAATAGTTTTTTTGTAATGCTCGTCTCTTGGGGCAATAACAACTACTGGCATACCTTCTTCTATAAGTGCAAGAGGTCCATGTTTCATTTCCCCTGCTGGATAACCTTCAGCATGAACATAAGCAAGCTCTTTTAGTTTTAAAGCGCCTTCAAGTGCAATTGGATATGAATAACCTCTCCCCAAAAACATTGATCCTTTAGAATTAGCAAAATCTTTTCCAAGTGTTTGAATTTTATCCTCAATATTTAGTGTATTTTTTGCTGATTTAGATAAAGATAACAAATCTTTTATCTTCTTTTGATAATCCTTTTTATTAATTGATTTTTGTTCATAAGAAAGTTTAGTACACAATAAATAAAGAACTAACATTTGTCCTAAAAAAGCCTTTGTAGAGGCAACTCCAACTTCCGGACCACAATGAATTGGCAAAACTAGATCTGCGTCTCTTGCAATTGAACTTTCAACAACATTTATGACAGCACATGTTTTAACATTATTTTTTTTGCACAAATCTAACGCAGCAAATGTATCTGCAGTTTCTCCTGATTGAGAAACAAACACATAAAGACAATCTTTTTTAAATTTAATTTTTCGATATCTAAACTCAGATGCTATATCAACACCAGCATCTAAACTTGTATTTTGTTCAAACCAATACTTAGCAATAAGGCATGAGTGATAGGCTGTTCCACATCCAATTAAAACTACCGATGAAATTTCACTTATTTTCCATGGAAAATTGTAGATATTTATATCCTTATTATGTTTGTCTATGTACTCATTAATACAATTTTTTAAAGTGATTGGCTGCTCGTCTATTTCTTTGGCCATATAATATTTGTAATCTCCTTTTTCATAATTTTGATCATCTTTAGAAAGATTTAAAATTTTTTTGTTTACTTTAGTTCCATCAGCATCAAAAAATTCAACTTGATCTTTTTTTAATATGCAAAATTCTCCATCATTTAAATATGAAATTTTATTAGTCATTGACTTTAATGCATAAGAATCTGAACCAAGGTAGTGTTCGTTAGGACCATAACCAACTGCAAGAGGAGATCCTCTTCTTGCCCCAACTATTAAGTCTGGTTGGTCTTTGAATATTATTCCTAGTGCAAAACTACCGTGTAATTTTTTTAAAACTTTTATAATTGTATTTTTAAGGTTATTTTTTTTTAAATAATCAGTTACTAAATGAACTATTACTTCTGTATCTGTTTGAGATTTAAACTTATAACCTTTATTTTCTAATACCTTTTTTAGAATAGTTGAATTCTCAATTATACCATTGTGAACTACGGATACATCTTCTGATGAATGAGGATGTGCATTAATTGAACTAGGTTTACCATGTGTGGCCCATCTAACGTGTCCGATACCAATATAGCCAGATATTTTAGTTTGTATTATGTTTTTCTCTAAAGCGTCTACTCTACCCTCACATTTGACCTCATTTATATTTCCATTTGAAAGAGTTGCTAAGCCTGCAGAGTCGTAGCCTCTATACTCAAGTTTTTTTAATGATCTTATAATTCTTGGAGTAACCTCTTTAGAGCTTGTAATACCAACTATTCCGCACATTGCCTATTATCTCCTTTTATAATTTTTTTTTTCTTGTTGCTTTGGTCTTGTTAGTGCTAGAGAACCTTTAGTTACGTTTTTTGTAATTACTGAACCTGCTCCTATAACACTTTTTTCATTTAAAGTAACTGGTGCTACTAAAGATGTATTTGAACCTACAAATACTTTATCCTTAATATATGTTTTACTTTTTTTTCTTCCATCATAATTACAAGTTATTGTTCCAGCTCCAATATTAACATTTTTTCCCAGTTGAGCATCACCAATGTATGATAAATGATTAACTTTAGAATTTTTATTTATTGTAGTTTTTTTTACCTCGACAAAATTTCCAATTTTTGATCCAGATTTTATTTTTGTTCCAGGTCTTAAACGAGCATATGGACCAACACTCACGTTACTTTCTATTTTAACACCCTCAAGATGAGAGAAAGACAGAATTTTAACGTTGTTTCCTATTTGAACTTTATCAGCAAAGACAACATAAGGTTCTATCTCTACATTCTTTCCAATTTTAGTATCTTTAGAAAAAAAAACTGTCTCAGGCCCCTTCATTTTGACACCTTTTTTTAAAAATTTATCTCTAAGTTTATTTTGTAAATTTTGACTATTCATTAGATAGTTGTATATAACTGGGTATTAAATTAATTAACTCACAATTTATTTCTTATTAATACTTTTTAAATGACACAAAAATTCACAGTTGTTTTTGATTTAGATGGCACGTTAGTAGACACAGCACCTGATCTAATGCTTGCTCATAACCATGTTATGAAGAAATTTGGATACCCCACAAAATCTCTTGATGAACTTAAAAATACTGTTGGTCAAGGAGCTGGGGCAATGATTGGTAGATCTATATGGAGCCAGGCCAAAAAAGAATTAACTTCGATTAATGAGAAAATTAAAAATGAAATGACAGATGAATTTATTTCTTATTATGGAAAAAATATTTTAAATGAAAGTACTCTGATGCCTGGTGTAAAAGATTTTTTAAATTGGTGTAAAAAAGAAAATATATCAATGGCTGTATGTACGAATAAAACGGAACATCTTGCAGTAGATCTTTTAAAAAAAATTGGGATATATGATTACTTTGAGTATGTTGCGGGTTATAATACTTTTGATTATTGTAAACCTGATCCGAGACATATAACAACAATAATAGAAATTTTAGATGGTAGTAAAAATAAATCAATTATGATTGGTGATAGTGAGTCGGATGCAAATGCAGCTAAAGCGGCGGATATTCCAATGATTTTATTAGAAGATGGATATACTGAAAAAAATATTGATGAAATTTATCATAATCACTTAATAAAAGACTTTGTAGGTATTGAAAAAATTGTATCTCAATATCTTTAATATTGATTAATTTATTTTAACTATTAAAACAAAATCACAAATTAGGAGTTATTTTGTTATTGCATACAATTAAAGTATATCCGTCAAAAATAAATCTTCCAAAGAAGAAACAGCTTGCTTGGAAAATAGCAGAGATGGCAAGTGATAATGCTAAATTAAATAAAAATTCAGTAGAAATGGTTATTAATAGAATTATTGATAACGCTTCTGTTGCTATAGCTTCCTTAAATAGAAGACCTGTAATATCTGCAAGAGAAATGGCAAAAAAACATGTTAGAAAAAATGGAGCTAATCTTTTTGGCATAAATTCAAAACTTAAATTTGATTGTGAATGGGCTGCGTGGGCAAATGGAACTGCTGTTAGAGAATTAGATTTTCATGATACATTTCTAGCAGCTGATTACAGTCATCCTGGTGATAATATTCCTGCTCTTTTAGCAGTGGCACAACAATTAAAAAAAAATGGAAATGATTTATTAAGGGGAATTATAACTGCTTATGAAGTACAAGTTAATCTTGTAAAAGCTATTTGTCTTCATAAACACAAAGTTGATCATATCGCTCACTTGGGACCAAGTGTTGCTGCTGGTATTGGATCTATGTTAAAATTAAATACAGAAACTATTTATCAAGCTGTTCAACAAGCATTACATGTGAGTGTTTCAACAAGACAATCAAGAAAAGGTGAGATTTCAAGTTGGAAGGCGTATGCTCCAGCTCATGCAGGAAAATTAGCAATTGAAGCTGTAGATAGAACGATGAGAGGTGAAGGAGCTCCGAGTCCTATTTATGAAGGTGAGGATAGTGTAATTGCAAGGATATTAGATGGAAAAAATGCTAAATATTTTGTTCCTTTGCCTAAAAAAAACGAAGAAAAGAAAGCCATTCTCGAAACATATACAAAAGAATATTCTGCAGAATATCAAGCTCAAGCATTAATTGATATTGCAAAAGCACTTAATAAAAAAATTGATAATTTAAATACAATTAAAAAGATAGATATATATACAAGTCATCATACGCATTATGTAATAGGGACAGGAGCTAATGATCCGCAAAAAATGGATCCGAATGCTAGTAGAGAAACTTTAGATCACTCAATAATGTATATTTTTGCAGTAGCTTTAGAAGATGCAAATTGGCATCATGTAAAGTCTTATACTAAAAAGAGAGCTAATAAAAAAAGCACAATTAAAATATGGAGATCAATTAAAACTCATGAGGATAAAAAATGGACAAAGAAATACCATGATCCTGATCCAAAAAAGAAATCTTTTGGTGCAAAGGTTATAGTAACATTAAATAATGGGAAAAAAATTATTCAGGAATTAGAAAGAGCAGATGCTCATCCTTACGGTAAAAGACCTTTTGAAAGAAAAGATTATATAAATAAATTTAAAATTTTAACAGAAAATATTATTTCTAAAAAAGAAAGTGATAGATTTTTAAAAGATGTTCAAAATTTAAAAAAATTAAAAAATAATCAGCTTACAAAACTAAATATTGAAGTAAGCAGAAGATACTTAAAATCGAATAATAAAAAAGGAATATTCTAGTGCACTTTGTTGAAAAAAAACCTGAAGAGAAAAGAATTGATTTAGATAATAAACTAAAATCAAATAAAATTTTAAGAATACCAGGTGCATATAATCCATTAACAGCAAAAGTTATTGAAGAAATTGGATACGACGGAGTTTATGTATCAGGAGGTGTTATGTCTAATGATTTGGGATATCCTGATATAGGATTAACAACTCTTAATGATGTAAGTAACAGATCAAAGCAAATTGCACGTGTTACAAATCTTCCAACAGTTGTTGATGTCGATACAGGTTTTAAATCTTGTAAAAAAACTGTTCAAACATTTGAAAATTTTGGTATTTCGGCAATTCATTTAGAAGATCAGATAGAACAGAAAAGATGTGGTCATCTAGGCAATAAAGAATTGATATCAAAAGAGGATATGACAAAAAAAATCAAAGAATGTGTAGAAGCAAGATCAGACAAAAATTTTAAAATCATCGCACGATCTGATGCTAAAAGCGTAGAGGGTATTGATAAAATGATTGAACGTTGCAAATCTTATATTGATGCTGGTGCAGAAATTGTTTTTCCAGAAGCATTAAAAGATGAAGCTGAGTTTGAAAAAGTTAGAAAATCCCTGGATTGTTATCTTTTAGCAAATATGACTGAGTTTGGTAAATCGAAGCTGCTAGATTTTAAACAATTAGAAGAGCTTGGTTACAATATTGTAATTTATCCAGTTACTACACAAAGACTAGCAATGAAAAGTGTTGAGGATGGTCTACGTGCCATTTTTGCGGATGGACATCAAAATAATATTATAGATAAGATGCAAACCAGAAAAAGATTATATGATCTAGTTGAGTATGAAAAATACAACTCTTTAGACGAAAAGATATATAATTTTAGTACTGAGGGACATGAATAATGAGTGAAGAAGTAAAAAAAGGTTTATTAGGAATTGTTGTTGATGAAACAGAAGTTTCTAAAGTTATGCCTGAGATTAATTCATTAACTTATAGGGGTTATGCTGTTCAAGATCTGTGTGAATTTTGCAGATTTGAAGAAGCTGCATATCTTATTTTAAAGGGTGATTTACCAAACAGTATAGAGCTAAGACAATTTGAAAAAATTGAAAGAGGACATAGAGATTTATCAAAAAATCTTTACGAAATAATCAAACATATGCCAAAAAAGTCTCATCCTATGGATGTTGCTCGAACAGCGGTTAGTGTAATGGGATTAGAGGATAAAGAAACTACAGATAATTCTCAAGAAGCAAATACAAGAAAAGCTTTAAGAATTTTAGCTAAAACTCCAACTGCTTTAGCAGCTTTTTATAGAATACGAAAAGGTAAGAAGATTATTAAACCTAAAAAAGAATTAACTTTTGCAGAAAACTTCTTCTATATGTGTTTTGGAAAGGTTCCTCAAAAAGAAATTGTAAAAGCGTTTGATGTATCTTTAATTTTATACGCAGAACACAGTTTTAATGTTTCAACTTTTACTGCTAGAACAATAACAAGTAGTTTATCTGATATTCATGGCGCAATAACAGGTGCCATTGCAAGTTTAAAAGGACCTTTGCATGGAGGCGCTAATGAAGAGGTTATGCATATGATGAATAAAATCAAAAAACCTGAGAATGCCTTAAAATGGATCAATAATGCCTTAAAGAAAAAAGAGGTTGTGATGGGTTTTGGGCACAGAGTTTATAAAAGTGGTGACTCTAGAGTTCCTACCATGAAAGAGTATTTCAAAAAAGTTGCTAAAATTAAAAAAGATAAAAAGTTTTTAAAGATTTACGATATTGTTGAAAAAGTAATGATCAGTAAAAAGAATATTCATCCAAACGTAGATTACCCAACAGGACCAACATATCATTTAATGGGTTTTGATACTGATTTCTTTACACCAATATTTGTAATTTCAAGGATTACTGGTTGGTCAGCCCATATAATGGAACAACATTCATCAAATAAATTAATTAGACCATTGGCTAAATACAAAGGAAGTAAATACAGAAAAGTAATGCTTCTAAATCAAAGGTAATATTATTTAATTTGCTTTTCTTTATATAAAGAGACACCTTTTTCAATTTTATTTTTGTAAGACCTTTTAAAGCTCTCTAATTGCCAACCTGAAAGTCTGTTTTCTATTTCTTTTAGATTTTTATTTTTCCAATCATCAGTTGTTTTAGGGTCTTTCCAGATTTTCTTTTCTTCATCAGATCTACCACATCCGTAACATAGACCTGATACTGGATCAGTCTTACAAATACTTATACAGGGACTTACTATCACTCAATCCTAGGAGAAAGCGTCTATCCAGTTGCCTTGTGTAGATGCTTTTGAATATTCAGTGGCTCTACCTTCAAAGAAGTTCATGTGCTCTACAGCATTTAACATTGTGTCTAACCATGTTAATGGATTCTTCTGAACATCATATATTGGCTCAAGACCTAACTGAGTTAATCTTCTATTACCAATGAACCTTATATAATCTTTAACTTCTTGAGCAGTTAAACCTTGCATTGGACCCATTTCAAAAGCCAGATCAATAAATGCATCTTCATGTTCAATTATAGTTCTGCAAGCTTCATAAAGTTCTTTTTTAAGTTTCGGAGTCCAAATCTCAGGGTTTTCTTTAATGAACTCTTTAAAAATTCTAATCATAGAATTACAATGAAGAGTTTCATCTCTTACTGACCAAGTAACTATCTGACCCATTCCTTTGAGTTTGTTGTGTCTTGGGAAGTTTAATAAAATTGCAAAACTTGCAAATAACTGAAGACCTTCTGTGAAGGCACTAAATACCGCAACAGTTTTTGCGATATCTTCTTTTGAGTTTACATTAAAGTTTTGCATGTAATCATATTTATCTTTCATCTCTTTGTATTTCATAAATGCAGAATATTCAGACTCTGGCATTCCGATAGTATCTAATAGATGTGAATAAGCTGCTACATGAACTGTTTCCATGGATGCAAATGCTGTCATCATCATTAAAACTTCTGTAGGTTTAAATACAGTTGTGTAATGTCTTAAATAACAGTTATTAACTTCAACATCTGCTTGAGTAAAAAATCTAAAAATTTGTGTTAATAAATTTTTTTCTGACTCTGAAAGATTTTTTTGCCAATCTCTGACGTCATCACCAAGTGGAACTTCTTCTGGTAACCAATGAATTCTTTGTTGAGTTAACCAAGCATCATAACACCATGGGTATCTGAATGGTTTATAAACTGGGTTCTCAACTAATAGACCCATTTTTTTTGGTTCTATAATTTTTTGTTTTGTATCTTTTAGACTTTCTACTGACATGATAAACACTCCTCATATTCTGGTTGTTGATTTTCTTGTTTCTTAGATTTGTAAACATTTGCAGTTACATCTGTAGAATTTGCATCGTTTACGTTTTCCGCTCTTTGTATTGATTTAGATCTACAGTAATAAAGGCTCTTCAATCCTTTTTTCCAAGCTTGGAAATGGATTTGGTGTAAGTCCCTTTTATGAATATCTGCAGGTATAAATATATTTATTGATTGTGCTTGTGAAATATGAGGTGTTCTATCTGCACCTAATTCCACAATCCATTTCTGGTCTAGTTCAAAAGCTGTTTTAAATACGTCTTTTTCTTGTTGTGTTAAAAAATCAAGATGAGAAACTGAGCCTTGATTGGTTGTTATGCTTGACCATGTTTCATCATCATTTTTACCGTGCTTCTCTAATAATTTACTTAGATATTTATTTCTAACATTAAATGATCCAGACAAAGTTTTATGTGTATAACTATTTGCTGCAATTGGTTCAACTCCTGGAGATGTTCCGCCACAAATAATTGAAATTGAAGCAGTTGGAGCAATTGCAGTTTTATTTGAAAATCTTTCATTAATACCATAATCAGCAGCATCTGGACATGCACCTCTTTCATCGGCCAAATCTTTTGAAGCTTGATCAACTTGTTTTTGGATGCTTTCAAATATTTTTTTATTCCAAACTTTACTCATCACTGACTCAAAAGGAATCATTTTTTGTTGAAAGAATGAATGAAGTCCCATAACACCTAGACCAACACTTCTTTCTTTCAATGCTGAATAAACAGCATCACTAAATGACTCAGGTGCTTTTTCAGTAAAGTCCGTTAATACATTATCTAAAAATCTCATTATGTCTGGAACAAAGTTTTCATCGTCTTTCCATTCATCATAAGTTTCTAAATTTAAAGATGATAAACAACATACTGCCGTTCTATCTCTACCCTCTTTATCAATTCCTGTTGGTAAAGTTATTTCACTACACAAGTTAGATGTCTTAACAGTTAAACCAGCAAGCTTATGATGTTGAGGTATCATTCTATTAACCGTATCAATGAAAACAATATAAGGTTCTCCAGTTTCAATTCTTGCAGTTAATAATCTAATCCATAAATTTCTTGCAGAAACAGTAGCTTGTACTGATTGATCTTTTGGACTTTTTAATGCCCATTGTTCATCTAGCTCTACGGCTCTCATAAATGCATCTGAAACTAAAACACCGTGGTGTAAATTTAATGATCTTCTATTTGGATCACCACCTGTTGGTCTTCTCATTTCAATAAATTCTTCTATCTCAGGATGATCAATTGGAAGATAACAAGCTGCTGATCCTCTTCTTAAAGAACCCTGACTGATCGCCATTGTCAAAGAGTCCATAACTTTTATAAAAGGAATAATGCCTGAAGTTTTTCCAACTCTTCCAATTTTTTCTCCAATAGATCTTAAGTTGCCCCAATAACTTCCAATACCTCCACCTTTAGCAGCCAACCAAACATTTTCACTCCATAGATCTAATATTCCTGTTAAGCTATCCCCTGCTTCATTTAAGAAACAAGAAATTGGTAAACCTCTTTTTGTTCCACCGTTTGATAAAACTGGTGTTGCTGGCATGAACCATAAATTACTTATGTAGTTGTAAAGTCTTTGCGCGTGCAAGTTGTCATCTGCATAATGGCTTGCAACTCTTGCAAATAAATCTTGGAAAGACTCGTTTTCTCCAAGGTATCTATCACTTAGTGTTGCTCTTCCGAAATCTGTTAAATTATTATCTCTAGATCTATCTATTTTAATAGTTATCCCTTTAGAATTTTGAAACAACTCTGTGTTGTTATTTAGTGAAAATAAGTCTGGTCTTTTGTCATTATTGCTGATTTTTTCAGCCGGTTTATAATCAGAGACAGCCTTCCTGATTGCCTGAGACAATATTTTGTTCATTAAACTCCCTTTTTATCTTTATACTAAAAAATCTAGTAAATAACTAGATATAGTGTGTAGATTTACCTGATATACTATATAAATTGTAAATCAATAGAACATTTATAGAACTTATTAAATATTTATCAATAAAAATTTTAAAAAAATGTACATATATCCACATGAATAATTCGGGAAAAATTGATCCCTACGGCTTTCGGGAATATGACGCACGATGGGTATACGAAAAAGACATAGATGATGATGGAATCGTTCAACTTGGCAAAGGTCTTGGAACTCAAATAATTAAACATACGAAAAAAGACAATCCTAGAATTATAGTTGGTCAAGATTACAGATCTTACAGTGAACATATTAAAGAAAAATTAAAAGAAGGTTTAGTTTCAACTGGATGCAAAATCGAAGATATAGGATTATCCTTATCTCCTATGGTTTATTTCGCACAATTTAATTTAAATTCAGATGCAATTGCAATGGTTACAGCTAGTCATAATGAAAATGGTTGGACAGGTGTAAAAATGGGTATCAAAAAAGGTCTTACCCATGCACCTGAAGAAATGAAAGAACTAAAAGATATTACTCTCAATCAAAAATTTATTAATGGTAAGGGAAATATAAATAAAATTGATGGTTTTCAGGATATATATAAAAATGAGCTAATAACAAAAAACAGACTAAATAAAAAAATTAAAGCAGTTGTTGCATGTGGTAACGGAACAGCAGGCATATTTGCACCAGAAATTTTAAGAGGTATTGGGTGCGAAGTCGTTGAACTTGATTGCAATCTGGATTGGACTTTTCCAAAATACAATCCTAATCCTGAAGATTTAGAAATGTTACATGCAATTTCAAAAGCTGTAAAAGATAATAATGCAGACATAGGATTTGGATTTGATGGTGACGGAGATAGAGTTGGTGTTATTGACGATAAAGGTAACGAAATCTTTTCAGATAAAATAGGCCTTTTAATTGCTAGAAATCTCTCAAAAGATCATAAAAATAGTAAATTTATTGTTGATGTAAAATCCACAGGTCTATATTTAAATGATAAAGTATTAAAAGAAAATAATTGTGAAACAATTTATTGGAAAACAGGACACTCTCATATCAAAAGAAAGGTAAATGCTGAAAAAGCTTTAGCTGGATTTGAAAAAAGCGGACATTTTTTTTTTAATGAGCCTCTAGGTTACGGATACGACGATGGAATAAATTCTGCAATCCAAGTTTGTAAATTACTAAATAAAAGTGAAAAAAGGATTAGCGAAATTCTCAACGAAATACCAATAACTTATCAAAGTCCTACAATGGGTCCATACTGTAAAGATAGCGAAAAATATGAGGTTATTGATAAATTGGTTGAGGAAATTAAGAAAATTAAAGAAGATAAAATAAAAATTGATGATCAAGAAATTAATGAAATACTAACAGTAAATGGAATAAGATTTTCTTTTAAAGATGGATCCTGGGGATTAATAAGAGCATCCTCCAATAAACCCTCATTAGTAATAGTAATTGAAAGCGCAACTTCTGAAAAAAGAAAGATAAAAATCTTTGAATTTATTGATAATTTAATTAAAAAAACTGGTAAAGTTGGGGATTACGATCAAAAAATTTAAAATTCAACTATAAAGAGTTAAGAAAGTTTTAGAGAATCGATTATTATTTAATTGAGGTGGCGGAGGGAGACTGAAACCACCTCGTCTCCTAAGTCACTAAAAATCTATATAAAAATAAAGTACCAATAACATAAAGAAAAACACCAAATAACCTTTGAGTTTTAATTCTATCTAAATCTTGGACTGTTTTTGCTCCAATCCTTGCCATAAATGTGGTTATTGGAACAAAAATTATAAATGCAGGTATATTTATAAATCCAATACTAAGTGGGATATCGGCTTTTAACATCAAACCAGATGTAAAAAATCCTATTGATCCAAACAAAGCTATTATAAATCCAATAGCTGCAGAGCTTCCAATTGCTAAATTAATTGGATAGCCAAAATATCTTAATATAGGGACATTCATCATAGCTCCGGTAATTCCCATAGGAGCAGAAATTAATCCTGACAAAAAACCAAATATTATTCTTGGGTATATATTAAATTTTTTTTTTACCTTTTTTTTCTTTTCACTCTGTAACAACAAGTAAGCTCCAAAAAAGAAAACAACGGCAGAAAAAAAGAATAATAATGTTTTGGTATTCATCAATGCTGCCATTAATGTTCCGGTGAAAACTCCAATTATTACAAATGTTCCATAATTTTTAATTATATTAAAATCAACAGCATTATATTTTCTATGAGTTAATACTGAGGCTGTTGCTGTTAAAATTGTTATTGAGAAGGCTGTCCCTACGGATAAATGCATTAAATAATCTTTATCTACATTAAATGCTTCAAATACGAAAAATAAAAATGGAACTGAAATTAATCCTCCACCAATTCCAAAAAATCCTGCAAAAAAACCAACTGGTACTGCAGCTGCCATCATTAAAAAAATAAAATAAATATTATTAATCTCAAGAAGAGTATTATTCAATTTGACCTGCCGATATACTTTGTGGATTAAATTTTACTTTATCCATTATGTGATCAATTTTCTTAACATCGGCATCTCTTACACACATATTTTCACTTAAATATCTTTTCCAAAAACTAGAACCTGTTTGTCCATGAAACAAACCAAGAGTATGTCTCATAATTTGATTTAATCTTGTACCCTTTTTAATTTCTTCTTTTACATACTCAATTAGTTTCTCAATTACTTCTTGTCTTGTCAAAATATCATTATTTTTAAAAATTTGGTTCTCAATATCTGCTAACATATAAGGGGAATGATAAATTGACCTTCCAATCATAACACCATCTACATTTTCTAAATGTTCTTTAATTTGACCGGTAGAAGTTATTCCTCCATTAATTATTATTTCCAATTGATGAAAATCTTTTTTTAATCTATTTACATATTCATATTTCAACGGTGGTATATTTAAATTTTGTTTAGGTGTAAATTTTCCTAACATTGCCTTTCTTGCATGTATGATAAATGTTTTAACACCAGTATCTTTTAAAATATTTATAAAATTATATAAATTTTCATATTGATCAACGTTGTCATATCCAATCCTGGTTTTAACAGTTACTGGTAATGAAGTTTTTGAAATCATTTCACTTAGACAATCAGCAACAAGTTTTGGTTCTTGAATTAGACAAGCTCCAAATCTATTTTTTTGAACTTTTTTACTTGGGCAACCTAAATTTAAATTTATTTCATCATAACCAAATTCTTCACCTAAATATGCTGCATTTCCTAATAATTTTGGAGAAGAACCACCAAGTTGCAGAGCTACAGGTTTTTCCCTCATATCAAATTCTAGTAGTTTCTTTTTATCTCCTCTATCAATAGCTTCAGAGACGATCATTTCAGTATAGAGAAGAACGTTTTTACTAATTAGTCTTAAGAAAAATCTTTCATGTTTGTCTGTGCAGTCCATCATAGGAGCAACAGAAACAGTTCTATTTAATCTAGACATATTTTTTAAGTTTGCTTGATATATTAATTTTCTTTTCGTTTACATACTCTTGATGATTTTGCTCAATTTTACCGAGTTCATACTTGTAATTAACCATTATTCCAAATGATCTTTTAAAACCAACATCGGAAACATTGGCATTAATAACGATATCATCAATTTCAGCTCCATTTTTTAAGTGAAACCTACAAACATCATTAATGGGAAAACCTAGATTATTTTTTTGTACAGCCAAGTAATTTAAAGCAATTTTTGTAAGTAAATCTTTATTATCAATAAATTTTCTATCTCCAATTTTAATATCTAGTGATTTTAGAAACTCAACTTTAACAAAATTATCTTTTTGAACTATCTCACTTATTTTCTCATTTTCAGATGATTTAACCCAATCAGCAAAACCTTGCATAGGTGATAGAGTTCCAAAATTTTTTACATCAGGTAGTTCTTCTTGCAATTCGTATACAACTCTTTTGATTAAAAAATTACCCAATGTAACTCTTGAAAGCCCTTCTTGACAGTTACTAATTGAATAAAAAGTTGCTGTATCATAATCTTCTTTTTTTCCATCATTAGGTCTTGTTAATTCTTGAATAGATTTAGCTAGTCCTTTAGTTAGCGCAATCTCAACAAAAATTATTGGCTCATCTTCTAATGCTGGATGAAAATAAGCAAAAAATCTTCTGTTTTCTCCTAATCTAATTTTCAATTCATTCATATCTTTCATTGAATGAACTTTTTCATATTTTAATAATTTTTCTAATATTGCAGCTTTTGTGTCCCAGGTTATTTTTCTTAATTTTAAAAATCCAGGATTGAACCAATTTTTAAAAATATCAATCAAATCGTAATCTAATTCTTTTAATTCAGGATTTTTTAATAAAAACATTTGTAGATCTTCTCTTAAAGAAACAATCTCAGCTGTTCCATTAGGAGCCATGTTTAATCTAATAAACAATTCTTTTCTAATTCCTGATGTAATTCTTGATAAATTTAAAATTGATCTACTATTTTTATTTTCGGTATAGTCTTTTATAGCATTGTCAATATTTACTGTATCAGGTTTATATTTTTCATTTACTTGAAGTAAGAATTTTAATTTATCTTCATTAGATAAGTTATGATATCTAAAAAGAATATCTCTTGCTAATGTAATTCCGAATGCCGCTCCTTTAGATGATAACAAGTCATCACATAGCTCAATTAAATCTCTTTTTTTAGAGAATTTTTTTAATGATTTTTTCTCTAAAATTTTTTGACCAGCATCAGCGATCGTCTCGAATATTCTTTTTATATTTAACATGGTGTTTTTTATATATTAAAAACCTAAACTTTTACCCATTATTTTGTCAGGTAGCCAAGTTACAATCTCAGGAAAAATGCATAAAATAAGTATAGCTAAAGCCATAATTATCATAAATGGTATCGATCCCTTTAAAATTTCTGACAAACTAACATCTGGTGTTATACCTTTTATTATATAAAGATTTAATCCAACGGGAGGGGTAATAAGACCAATTTCCATATTAATTGTAAATACAATTGCAAACCAGTACGGATCAAATCCCAGTTGAGTTATAACTGGCAATAATATTGCTGAAGTCATAACAATCACGGCAACTGGAGGTAAAAAGAAACCTGCAATCAAAAGAAATATATTTATTAAAATAAATACCACCCATTTATTAGAGCTCATCTCTACCATGCTTTGGGCTAAGGATTGAGTTACATAAAGTTGTGATAATGTAAATGCAAAAAGATAAGACGCTGCGATAATAAACATTATCATTACGCTTTCTTTCATTGAAACTTTAACAATATTCCATATTTTTTTTGGTTGATAAATTTTGTAGACGACTGCAATCAAAACAAAAACTAAAAAGGCTCCAACCCCTGAAGCCTCTGATGGAGTAGCAACACCACCATATAAAACATATAAAACACCAGCAATGATTGCTAAGAAAGGAAGTATCCTTGGCAGAACTTCAATTTTTTCTTTAAACGTTGGAGGCGTTCTATTTTTTAAAGCTTTAGCTGAGTCTTTATCTATAAAGTAACTGTGTATTAGTGCCCAGATAGCGAACATACCTGCAAGCATAAATCCAGGTATCAATCCGCTTAAAAATAATCTTCCAATTGATGTTCCTGTTGCTATTCCATAAACAATTAAAACAATGCTTGGAGGAATTAATACTCCTAATGTTCCACCGGCTGCTATAGTTCCCGTTGCAATTTGATCTGAGTATCCTCTTTTTCTCATTTCAGGAATTCCCATAGTGCCAATTGCAGCACAAGTTGCAGGACTTGATCCACTTAGTGCTGCAAAAATTGAACAAGCTCCTATATTAGAAATAACTAAACCTCCAGGTACTCTCCATAGCCATCTATCCAATCCTGTATATAAATCTTTTCCTGCTGGAGAATTAGCAACTGCCATCCCCATTAATATAAACATTGGTATTGAAAGCAGAACAAACGAATTTAAACCTGCATAGAAAGTTTCAGCAAAAACATCTAACATTTGGAAACCTTCGAAAGCAACTAAAAGAGCTATTGATACAAAGCTTAAACCAAAAGCAATTGGAATTCCGGAAAATAATACTATCAAAGTAAAAACAGCAACGATTATTGCAATTATTAATGGATCCATTAGTTAGTTTCCTTTTCGTCTGTAAGCTTAATAATTTCTGCTATATATTGTAAAATCATTAATGCAGCACCTATCATCATTGAAGAATATGGTACCCACAATGGAGGATCCCAAACCGTTCCTGTTGAGTAATTTTTAGTAAACGCTTCCTCAACCATTAAAAAACCAAAATAGAATAAAATTAAGAAGAATAATAAACTGACTAATGAGGTAAAAATTTTAAGTCTTAATATATTTTTTTTTGATAAGAAATCATAGATCCACTCCATACTCACATGAGCTTTCTCACTTAAAACATATGCACTTCCAATAAATGTTGAAGCAACTAGAAGCATTGTAACTAGCTCAGTTTGCCATGTTATTGCTCTTTGAAAAAAGTATCTTTCAAAAACTAATTCTACAATTACAAGAATTGATAACAGTAAAGCTAATACAGCAAAAGCTCCACAAGCTCTTGCAACATAATCACAGAATTTTAAGTATTTTTCTTTCATAAAAAAACCCCTACTTATAGACAATAAATAGGGGTTCTTTATATATTATTTTATTTAACTGCTAAAGCCATTTCCATTAGCTTATCGCCACCTGGAACTTTTTCAGCAAAAGCTTTGTGAGATGATTTTATTGCAATATCAACCCATGCAGCATGATCATCAGCATCCATATACACTAATTTAACACCTGCAGCTTTGTATGCTTCCTCAAACTTTTTATCTAAGTTTTCTACTTGAGCTGTCATATATTTCTCAGCAATTTTACCTGCTTTCATTAAAGCCACTTGTTGGCTAGAATTTAAAGCATTGTAGCTTTTCTTAGACATTAAAATTGGCTCATACATAAACCATAAACCAAATTTTCCTGGAGGAGTTGCGCATTTTACTTGTTCATAAATTTTGTAACTTACAAAACTTCCTGAACTAGTATTTGCACCTGTCAATACACCAGTTTGTAATCCAGTATAAATTTCAGATGATGGCATACTTTGAATACCTGCACCAGCAGCTTCTAACATTTGGTTGAAAGCTTTTCCTGCAGCTCTCATCACTTGTCCTTTAGCATCACTTGGATTTTTGATACATTTAGTTTTTGATGCGAAACCACCACCTAACCATGCATCAGATAGTACTACAACACCAGCATCACTGATTATTTTTTTAATCTCAGTCATCATTGGACCTTTATTAAATCTCAATGCATGCTCATGATTTTTTACAGTTCCTGGCATTAATGTAGCATCAAACTCTGGATGGAATTTTGATGCATAAGCTAATGGGAAAGCAGAAATATCTAATTGACCTGTAGTCATAGGTTTCCACTGTTCTTTTGGCTTATAAAGTGACTTAGCTGGATAAATTCTAATTTCTAAATCAACGTTTGCTTTTTTTACTTCATCAGCAATAATTTGTACCATTTCATGACGTGGGTCAAAAGAGCCATCAGCTCTTGGTGTTCCTGGCCATTGGTGACTTGCTTTTAATGTAACTGCATATGCAGATCCTACTATTGAAAAAGCTATAATTATTGAAGACAAATATAATGTTATTTTTCTTAACATAGTTTTCCCCTTTTTATTTATAATGTAGATATTAAATTGAACTTGAGAGTAAGAGTCAATATAAGGAAATGACATACTTATTATTATGGATGGTCCTTTAAAAAATTTATTAGTTGTTGATCTTACTAGGGTTTTAGTAGGTCCATACTGTACAATGATTTTATCTGATCTCGGTGCACGTGTAATTAAAGTAGAAGCACCAGAAATTGGTGACGATTCAAGAAAGTTTGGACCTTTTGTAAAAGACTATTCAGCATATTTTATGTCACTGAATAGAGGAAAAGAAAGTATTGCTCTAAATCTAAAAAATGAAGATGATAAAAAAATCTTTGATAAAATTTTAGCAAAAGCAGATATTTTAGTAGAAAATTTTAAACCAGGTACTTTAGAAAAATGGGGATATGGTTGGAAAGATGTAAGCAAAAAATATCCAAAATTAATATATGCATCTGCATCTGGTTTTGGTCAAACCGGACCTTTAAAAGAATTACCCGCTTATGACATGGTCGTTCAAGGAATGGGTGGACTGATGAGTGTTACAGGTCATCCAAATAGTGAACCAACAAGAGTTGGAACATCAATTGGTGATATTACAGCAGGCCTTTTTACTGCAATCGGAATTAATGCAGCTTTGTATGATAGACAAAAAACAGGCAAGGGAATGTTTATAGATGTTTCAATGTTAGACTGCCAAATTGCGATTTTAGAAAATGCAATTGCAAGATATTTATCTAAAAATGAAATTCCTAAACCTATGGGATCTAGACATCCTTCAATCGCTCCGTTTGAGGCATTTAAAACAAAAGATAGTTATATAATCATTGCTGCAGGTAACGATAAATTATATGAAAAACTTTGTGAAGTATTAGGAATACCTGAAATGGTCAGTGATAAAAGATTTAATACCAATTCACTCAGATGTGAAAATATGAATGAACTTAAATCAATTTTTGAAGATAAACTTTCTTCAAAAAATACTTCTGAATGGGTAAGTGAAATGGAAAAATTAAAGATACCTTGTGGACCAATATTTAATATTAAAGAAGCGGTAGAAAATCCTCAAGTCGAAGCAAGAAACATGATTGTTAAAGCCTATCATAAAGTAGTTGGTGATTTTAGATTAGCAGGCAATCCTATAAAAATGTCTTCATACGAAGATAAAAGTACTAGAGGGGACATTCCTGATCTTGATGAACACAGGGAACAAATATTAAAAGAGTTTTCTTAATTAAGAATTATTTTCTTCGTCACTTACGTTATCTGAAACTTGTTCTTCTGCTTCTGAAACTTGATCTAGTGAAACGTCATCATTTTCTTCAGCCTCACTTGGAGCTTCTACATTAACATCAGGTTGAGCTGATGGTGATAATTCAGCAAGATCTTCTTTTGAAACCTGAATTTTTTCAGGAATTTTTCTAGCTCTTTTAGAAGGAAGAATTGGTACACCACTTTTTGAGATTTCACCTTTGTATAAATTCTCAAAATCATCACCAATATCTTCATCTTCTTCAGCAGTGTCATCAATTTGTTCTACATGTTTTCTTAGTTTGTAAACTGCAGCTTCAGTTAAATCTGGAACTTTAATTGTTTCTTCAGCTATTTCTCTCAAAGCAATAACTGTATGTTTGTCGTTATCTCTATCTAATGTAGGTTCAATTCCTGAATTCAGTTGAGTAGCTCTTTCTTTAGCAACCAAAACTAATTCATAAGGGCTATCTACTTTATCTATACAGTCTTCAACGGTAACTCTTGCCATGGGCGATTAAATATACTCCAAGATCAACAAAATCAAGTATTTTTACACTAAAATTGGATTTAATTTTTTTCTAATTAAAAAAAGAAGAATAAAAGAAATAAGTATATAAAGTGCAGAAATTATAGCAATTTTTTCAATTGAAAATCCGATATCAATTAAAAAACCAAAAAGAGCAGTTCCGAAAGCTGTTGAAAAAACCATAAGTGCAGTGGTCAAAGCTTTAATAGATCCAATATGCTTTACACCATAAACCTCAGCCCAAGTGGAAGATCCCAAAACATTTGCCAAACCATTTGATATTCCAATTAAACCTAAAAATATAAATGCAGCTAATTGTGCATCAAAATAAATAATTACAAAAGTCGATAGAAATAAAGGAATATTCATAAAAATTAAAAGTTTTCGACTTGTGAATTTATCAATTAAAAAACCAGATATTAAAAGAGTAATTACTGAAAATACTGAATAAGACATAAAAGACTGAGCAATTACAAATGGTCCCCAGTTTTTTGATTCAGTAATAAATGACTGATAAACAAATACACCAGTTGCAATCCAAGGCATGGCTAGCATATTCATGCTTACTATATAAAATTTGTAATCTTTTATTACTTCAACTCTTTTCCATTGCTTAATATTTTCCTCTTTAAATTCTTCACCTTCGGTGCTTTCTCTTGTATCAAGTTTAACAGTTCGAACTAGAAAGAATGATGCAATCGGTAAAAATATTAAAATTAATAAAGCAATCACTGTCCAAATATTTTGCCAATTTGTTAATGACAACAAAAATACCATTAAAACAGGTAAAATAAATTCAGCACTAGATAAACCAAACCAACAAATACTTAATGCCCTACCCCTTGATTTTGTGAAATATCTTGAAACTGTTGTTGTTGCAGTATGAGACATCATTCCCTGTCCTGAAAATCTCATTAAGAAAATTGCAATAAATAAAAAAATTATTGAGGAAATTTTTGAAAAGAAAAAACAAGAAAAAGATAAAAGTAATGTTACATAGATTGCAAATCGGAAAATATTTATATCATCAATTTTCTTTCCAACCCATATTAGTAGTAAACTACTGCACAATGTTGCAGATGCATATATTGAGCCAAATTGTCCATGAGTTATCGATAGTGTCTCTCTTATACTTGTGTTGAATATTCCAAGAAAAAAACTCTGTCCAAAACTTGAAAAAAATGTAAATATAAAACCAAATACAATTACTTTTAAACTTAAATTTTTAAACATAAAAAAATATGACTTCTAAAGTTGCTTTCATAGGTCTTGGTGTAATGGGTTATCCAATGGCAGGATATATATCAAAAGCAGGACATAATGTAACTGTTTTTAACAGAACAAAATCAAAAGCAGAAAAATGGATTGGTGAATACAAAGGTAATATGGCTGATACACCATCTGAAGCTGCTAAAGATGCTGATTTTATTTTTACGTGTGTTGGGAATGATGATGATTTAAGACAAGTTTCTTTAGGTGATAATGGGTTATTTCATAATGCTAAAGAAGGAAGTATATATATAGATAATTCAACAGTGTCTGCTGAAATTTCTAGAGAACTTTATAAAGCTGCAAAAGATAAAGGATTTGGTTTTTTAGATGCACCTATATCTGGAGGACAATCAGGTGCTGAAGGTGGGATATTAACTGTCATGGTTGGTGGAGATGATAATGATTTTAAAAAAGCAGAGCCAATAATTGATTGTTATAGTAAAAAAGTAACTTTGATTGGACCATCAGGCAGTGGACAATTAACTAAGATGGTTAATCAAATGTGTATTGGTGGTTTAGTTCAAGGTTTATCTGAAGCAGTAAATTTTGGAATTAATGCAGGTTTAGATATGGATAAAGTTATGGAAACTATTTCAAAAGGTGCAGCTCAATCTTGGCAAATGGAAAATAGATATAAAACTATGGTAGCTGATAAATTTGATTACGGATTTGCTGTAGATTGGATGAGAAAAGATTTAAAAATTTGTATTGAAGAAGCAAAAAGAAATGGTTCACCTGTACCAGTAACTGAAATTGTTGATGGTTATTATGCTGAAGTTCAAAAAATGGGTGGAAACCGTTGGGATAGCTCAAGTTTAATAGCTAGATTAAAAAAGAAAAAGTAATTGTGTCTACCACTGTTCCCTACTACGAAGATTTTTCTGAAATTAAAAAGAAAATTTGGTTAATGTTAACTGATGCAGTTACTAATAGATCGTCTCCTTTTAGAATACCTGTATTTTCATGTGGAAGTGAAAACAATATCGAAAGTAGAATTGTTGTTCTTAGAAAATCAGATGAACAAAATAATTTAGTGCAATTCCACAGTGATATTAGATCTGATAAAATTAAAATTTTAGAAAAAAATCCTAATTCTTCTATGTTATTTTACGATAAAGATGAAAAAATTCAGGTTAGATTAAAAGTTGAAGCAATTATCAATCATAATAATGATATAACAAAACAATCTTGGGAAAAAACCCAGCATATAAGTCGTAAATGTTACTTAGTATATAATGGACCAGGTACAGAGTCTGATTTTCCAACATCTGGTTTAAAACCTGAATTAGATAATTTTGATTATACAAAAGAACAAAGCGAAGAAGGATATAAAAACTTTACTGTTATACAGTGTAAAATTAAATCTATTGAGTGGTTATATTTAGCTGCAAAAGGTCATCGAAGAGCTAGATTTGACATTAATAATAGTAAAGATTCTTGGTTGGTACCATAATGAAAAAATATGAAGCTATGGTTTTGTCATGTATGGATCCAAGGTTTCAGCCAAAAGTTTTTAATTATTTAAAAAAAAAGAAATTAACTGGAAAGTATAGCTCATTTACTATTGCTGGAGCAGCCATTGGTGTAACTTCTAAAAAATTTAAAAAATGGCAATCAACCTTTTTGGATAATTTATCAACTTCGATAAAGTTGCATAATATTAATAAATTAATAGTTATTAATCACGAAGATTGTGGTGCAGCCAAAATAGTAAATGGAAAAAAAGAATTTAGTTCGCTTGTAGAAAAGAAAATTCATAAAGACTCGTTTGAAAAAATTAAAGCAATTTTAAACAAAAGATTTCCTCAATTAAAACTATATTTTAAAATATTAAAACTAAGTGATAAGTAATAAATTTTACAAGATTATTCTTTCCATTTTTTAAACCAATCTTCTTTGGCATACTCAGTTAACTTATAGGTACACCATTCATTTTTTCGTCCTTTATGCAATTTTTTATGAGTATATCTTTCTGGAATTTGATAATTTCCAGGAGGATTGCCTCTTTTTTTTTGACCTAAAGCACAAGCAATTTGAAGTGGATCAAATGGATTATCTGAGGTTGGAGTTAAATAAACAGAGTCTTTTAAATCTGGACAAGTTGGATCATTGTGATCGTAAACTCCTTTTCCAAATTTTTTTGAAAGATTTTGACTAAGAATACCAGTACTTAAATGTGATCCATTTTTAACTCCTTTAGTACAAGGCATAGCAAATCCATTGCCATGAAGTAATTCATGAATTGAAATTTTAGTAATTTGACCTGATGCTCTTTTTATAAACAAGTATCCATGATGAGGTCCCATTTGACCTCCATCTCCACTTGCCGCATCTGTAAATGAGAAATATAATTTTTTTGGATTATTAAATCCTTGTTTTTGCAAGTAATAATCCGGATAATTAACATTCCATCCACCTTTTCTAGCTTTACGATCCATTCTTACAAATGAGATATCTAGTTTGCCATCTTGTCGATAATCAAATTTTAATCTTTGCTTATTGCCAGTCATTTTAAAAAATAAATCATCTATTTTTTTAACTTCTTTTTCTATCCAGCCATTTATGTCTCTTTCATTATCTTTTGTTTTTTTTGCAAGAAAATAAATAAAATGAATTTGATAATCATCAGTTACATCTGGTTGATCTTCAAAAAATCTACCAGGTTTTTCATCTGATGCGAATATTGATGAACTAAATAATGTAATTAATAATGCTAATAATATTTTTTTCATAATCCTCTAATTATTATATTTGTCCCTTCAGAATTATCGAGTCTAATCTGTTTTATAGGTTTATATTCTTCAGAATTATACCACTCTAGCGCTCTTTCATAACTTGGAAATTTTAGAACTATTATTCTTGGAAAATTAGTTTTACCATCAAATATTTGATATTCACCATTTCTAACTAAAAACTCTCCATCAAATTTTTTTACAATTGGATTAACTTTTTCAATATACTCTTTGTAATTTTCTGGATTAGTTACTCTTAATTGTGCAATTACATAACCAGCTGGCATATTAAAAAACAGTTTTTACGTATCTTTTCCAATTATCTTGATAATGTTTTGCGTTCTCAGCAATTTTACCTATTTCTTCATCAGTAAGTTTTCGAACTACCCTGCCTGGGGCTCCAACTACTAATGAGTTATCCGGAATTTCTTTGTTTTCGGTTATTAATGCTTTTGCACCAATGATGCAATTTTTTCCAATTTTTGCATTATTCAAAATGACAGCTCCAATACCTATTAAACTATTATCTCCAATCGTACATCCGTGTAGCATAACGATATGACCGATAGTTACGTATTTACCAATTCTTAAAGGGCAACCTGGATCGGTATGTAAAACGCTTCCATCTTGAACATTTGAACCTTCTCCAACATGAATGTTTTCATTATCTCCTCTAATTACAGCATTAAACCAAACACTGGAGTTTTTTTCTAATGTGACATCTCCAATTATAGTTGCATTCGGTGCTACCCAATTTTCGCCAGAGTTTTTTGGTTTTTTATCTTCCAAATCGTAAAACATAATTTATATATTATTACATTATGCCTATTAAAACACCAGTATGTGATTTTGGAAGAAAAGCAGAAAATTTTGAATTAAAATCTACAGAGAACAAATTAATATCATTAAATGATATCAAAGGTGAAAATGGAACGTTGATAATGTTTATTTGTAATCATTGTCCATATGTAAAAGCAATTATAAAAGATGTGGTGGAGGATTGTACTAAACTTAACGATTTAGGAATAAATTCAGTTGCAATATGCTCTAATGATCCAATTAATTATCCAGAAGATTCTTTTGAAAAAATGATAGAGTTTGCAATTAAACATAAGTTTAATTTTCCTTACCTGATTGATGAAACACAAGAAATTGCAAAAAAATATGATGCTGTATGTACTCCAGATTTTTTTGGTTATGATAAAAATTTTGGTCTTCAATATAGAGGAAGAATAAGAGAATTAAGGGAACTAAAACCTGTTAGATCAGGAGATAGTGATTTATTTATTGCTATGAAACAAGTTTCAGAAACTGGTAAAGGTCCCGAAGAACAATTCCCAAGTATGGGTTGTGGTATTAAGTGGTCATCTAATTAATGTATTTAATAATAACTAGAACTTTCCCTCCTGAAGTTGGTGGTATGCAAAATCTGATGTGGGGATTAGCAAGATCTTTATCAAAAATTGATATGGTTAAAGTTTTTGCCGATTATCACGAAGATCATAAAAAATTTGATGACAAAGTTTCATTTACAATTGAAAGAGTTAGTGGAGTTAAATTATTAAGAAAATATAGAAAATCTTTGCTTATAAATGAATATTTGAATGAAAATAAAAATGTGAATTGTATCATTGCAGATCACTGGAAAAGTTTAGAACTTATAAAATCCCAAAAAAAGAAAATATGTCTAATTCATTCTAAAGAAATTAATCACCCTAAAGGATCTAGATTAAACAAAAAAGTTTTAGAAGTTTTAAATAAAGTTGACCATGTGGTGGCAAACTCAAACTTTACAAAAAATTTAGCGGTTAGTCTTGGAGTTGAAGAAAAAAGATTAATAGTCATAAATCCAGGTATAGATCCCGTTGAAGAAATTCCAAAAGATGACCTTAAACAAGCAGAAGAAATGCTTAAAGGAAAAAAACAAAGGCTAATTACTGTTTCTAGATTTGACAAAAGAAAAAATCATGAAAAAGTTATTATGGCTATTAGGAATTTAAAAGAGAAATATCCAGATATTACTTACACCTGTATAGGATACGGAGATGAAGAAGAAAATTTAAAAAAATTAGTGATAGAATTAAAACTTGATAAATATGTAAATTTTTTAAGCGACATATCTAATGAATTAAAAAATGCATTAATTGCAAAATCAAACATTTTTATAATGCCATCAATAATTCACAAAACCTCAGTTGAAGGCTTTGGAATTTCTTTTATTGAAGCTGCACAATATGGGATTCCATCTATAGGTGGTAAAGATGGTGGTGCTTCTGATGCAATTGTTCATAATAAAACAGGATTAATTTGCGATGGCAATAGCCTAGATGATATTTATTCAAGCATAGATAATTTATTTGTAGGTAATAAATATATTGAGTTTGGAAAAGAGTGCAAAACACACTCTGAAAATTTTCTTTGGGATAAGATAATTGAAAACTACAAAAGAATCTTATAAAGTTAAAACATGTTAGATAAATTTAATGGAATAATTTATTTAAGTATTTTTGTTGTTCATTTTATCGTTTACGCCGTTTATGCTTTTAGAACAGTTGTTGCAACAAAGTCATTTTTAGATCAATACAATATAGATCACTCTGCAGCTGTGATGGTTAGATTTTTTGGAGCACCGTTTATTGCATCAGTTTTAGTAGCACTATACATAATGTTAATTAAAGCAGATGGTTTGGCAGGAACATGGGGTTTCTTTACATTAATTTTTGCTCAAAACGTTTTATATTTTTTAATTGGGATATATACAATTTATATCAATAAGCTTGGACATAACGAAAAAACAAATAGCGAAGGAGTAATTGCATCGGGAATTTTAACAGTTCTAAGTGGAATTCTTTGCTACGGTCTAGCTGATAAAATATATATTTAACTTTTTTTTCTAAAAGTTGAAAAAATTTGCCACCCAACAATTGTGATTGTGATCAATAATATTATTAGAGTTATTGGTCTATCCCATAAAAAATTAGGTGAACCATCACTTATTAAAAGTGACCTTCTCAATGTTTCCTCCATTAATCCCCCTAGTACAAAAGCTAATATTAAAGGTGGCATGGGAAAATCATAGAGCCTTAAAAAAGTTGCAACCACTGCAATACCTATCATTAAAAAAATATCAAAATTATTAAATGACATTAAATAAATTCCAGTCACGGAGAAAAATAAAATTAAAGGTATTAAGTAATTTCTAGGTACCGCTAAAATTCTAGCTATATAAGGAATTAATGGCAAATTTAAAATTAAAAGTACAACCATACCAATATACATTGACATGATAACCGACCAAAAAATTTCAGGGTTTGTCTGATAAAGTCTTGGTCCTGGCTGAATACCAAATCCTAAAAGAGCTCCAAGCATTACAGCTGTTGTGCCACTCCCAGGAATTCCTAATGTTAGTAATGGAACAAATGATCCAGAGCAAGCTGCATTGTTAGCAGTTTCTGGTGCGGATAAACCATGAACACTACCTTTTCCAAATTTTTGTTTTTCTTCTTCATTCACATAATTTCTTTCCATTCCATAAGCTAAGAAAGATGCTATAGTTGCGCCTGCTCCAGGTAGAACACCTATCAAAAAACCCAATATAGATGACCTAGGTATCGTTTTAGCCATTTTGATTGTTTCCTCTTTATTTACTTTAATTGAACCTAGTTCTGTTAATGAAATTTGTTTTGCAGCTCTATTTGGATCTTTTCCTCTAAAAATAATTGTAAGAGCTTCACTCATTGCAAATGTAGCCATGACGATTAATACAAAGCTTATTCCATCAGTTAGATTCATATTATTAAATGTGAACCTTGTGATATCTGACAACGAGTCTTGTCCTACAGTTGCTAACATTAATCCTAAAACTACCATCATCATTGCCTTTAAAAACTGTCCTTTTGACGAAAATGCAGAAATGGCAGTTAAACCTAAGATCATTAATGCAAAATAATCAGGTGATCTAAAAGCTAAACTTACTTTTGACAAACTAGGGGCTGCAACTAATAAAAATATTGCAGAAATTGTTCCACCTGCAAATGAACTATATGCTGCTAT
The DNA here is from genome assembly GCA_902518165.1 of uncultured Pelagibacteraceae bacterium. GTDB lineage: Bacteria > Pseudomonadota > Alphaproteobacteria > Pelagibacterales > Pelagibacteraceae > Pelagibacter. The sequence continues at coordinate 30,909 of CABYFB010000005.1, read as the reverse complement.
CGCTAAAGCTTTACCAGCTTTACCTTGTTGTGCCATTGGATAACCATCAAAAGCAGTAGCAACAGTTCCTGGTATTCCAGGAGCATTTAATAAAATTGAAGATGTTGATCCTCCAAATACTGCACCGTAGTAAACACCAGCCATCAAAATCAAACCTGTTGATGGATCAAAGCCATAAGTAATTGGTATCATTAATGCAATTGCAGTCATTGGTCCAAGTCCAGGTAACATTCCAATTATTGTTCCTGCAAAACATCCAACCATCACCATTAAAATATTTGTTAGAGATAAAGCAGTTGATAATCCGATAAGTATACCTTCTATCATCCCATAACTCCGATATATTTTAAAAACGGATCACGAAGATAAATGTTTAATAATCCATGTAACAAATACATAAATGCAGCAACAAATGGGAAAGATAAAATAAACATTAACCCCCATCTTCTTTCACCTAAGAAATAGTAAGATGCAAAAAGAAATAAAGAAGTTGATATAAAATATCCAATTTTCAAAATTACAGCTGCATATATTAGTGAGATAATTATTAGATAGATTATACTTTTATAATCTAAGTGTTTATGATTTACCTCTGTAGTAACTTTTTCAGGTAATATTATTTTTAAACTTGATAAAATTATTCCAGCCCAACCTAAATATATTGGAAAAGTCCTAGCATTGAATGGAGCGTTCTCATCAAATGCAAATACTTGAATGTTGTAAGCTGTGTATAGATAAAATACTGATAAAACTAGAAAAAGCAGTGAGATAAATTTTGTAGGACTTATTCTCACTGCTTTACATTCTTTAATAATCTATAAAGATTATATTACTCCAAGTTTTTTCATCAGAGCTGTCATCTCAACCGTTTGTTTTTCCAAGAATGCATCAAATTTAGAACCTGGGTTATAAATATTTACCCATGCATTTCTTTTTCTAACAGCTTCCCACTCTGGTGTTTTTTGAACGTCGCCAAGCATTTTAGAGATTTTGTTATAGTCACTCATGCTCATACTTTTTGGTGCAAAGAAACCTCTCCAGTTAACAAACTGAACATCATATCCTTGCTCTTTTAATGTTGGAGCTTCTGGTGCATCACCTACTCTTTCAGGAGCTGTAATACCAATTATTCTTACTTGATCTCTGGCACCCATTACTTCTCCCAAACCTGTTGAAAGTATTTGAGTTTCGCCAGATAAAAGTCCAGCAAGTGCTTTTCCACCAGCATCATATGGAACATAAATCACATCGTTTGGATTTGCTCCAGCTGCTTGGAAAGCTAACGCACCTATTAAGTGGTCCATGCTTCCTCTTACAGATCCTCCAGCCATTTTAATAGACTTCGGATCTTTTTGATATTGATCAACTGCATCTTTGAAATTTTTGATAGGTGAATTTTTTGCAACAACTATTGCACCATAATCTCCAATTACACCTGCAATTGGTTTAACATCTTTATAAGATAAAGTGCCAGTACCTTTTATATAACCTTTGTGTCTTGTAATAGATCTTAACACCAATGGTGTTGACTGAACTAAAACTGTATCTTTCGGAGCGTTATTGATTAGGTAAGCCAAAGCCTTACCACCTCCACCACCTGACATGTTTTCAAATGATGCACTTTTCAAAAAACCAGCTTTTGTTAATGCTTCTCCAGTACCTCTAGCAGTTCCATCCCATCCACCACCAGCACCACCGCCAATTAAAAAATGTAATTTTTCAACTGCAAATGAACTTGTTGATGAAAATAGAAGGAAAGCAGAGAATAAAACTGAAATAAAAGTTTTAATTAGTTTCATTATTTCCTCTCTTATTATATTTATGAAACGATCATTAAACATAAGTTATAAATTTTAGTCAATGCTCAAATATAATTTTTCCAAAAAAATAAAGGAATATATTTTAGCTTTATTAGGTAGTTATAAAGCTCTATTTATAGGACTTGTTGGTGGATACATAGGTACTTTAATTAGCCTACCTTTGCCCTGGTTATTAGGATCTCTAGGTTTAAATTTATGTTTCGCATTTACAAATTTTAAAATAGTTTTTCCAACGAAATTATTAAATCCTATATTTTTAATTGTTGGTATAATTCTTGGCGGAACTTTAAATGTAACATTATTGTATAAAATTCATCTATGGATTTTTTCGTCATTAGCGATGTTAATATGCACAATAGTCAGTACTATTCTTGCTGGTTATTATTTTTTTAAAGTTTGTAAATTTAGTAAATTCATTTCAGTTTTAGCAGCTCTTCCGGGTGCATTTGTTCCAATATCTGCAGCTTTATTAGAATTTGGTAAATCAAAAAATGATAAAGGTGTTTTGATCCCTCAGGCTACTAGGGTGATATTTATTGTAAGTTTTGTTCCAATTTTTTTTATTAATAATTTAGGTTTCTCAGAAATGACCGGTTACAATTATGAAAATATCTATAATGAAAGATATTTTTTAGAAATATTATTTTTATTAATAATCTGTTTCATTTTTGCAAACATCTTAAAAAATTATAAAATTCCATCACCCACTTTAGTTGGTGCAATGGCTTTATCTGGTGCTTTTTATACTTTTGAAATAATTAATGCCAGATTTCCAGATGCATTTATAAATATTGCATTTATATTTCTAGGCACTGCTTTAGGCACCAGATTAAACGGATTAAAAATTAATGAGTTATTATTTTTTATATTTCATGGAATAATAGTTAGTTCAATTTTGGTAATTGTTGCAATGATAACTGCTTATTTGCTCACTTATATAGGGTTTGAATTTATCCCAACTTTTTTAAGTTTTGCGCCTGGAGGAATTCATGAAATGGTGGTTATTAGTGTTGCTTATAACATAGATCCAATATTTGTGAGCTACCATCATTTTTTAAGAATTTTTATAATAGTTTTATTTTTACCTTTTTTATTATCAAAATTTAGAAAAACTAATTAATTGCTTCTTGCATTCTTTGAAATACTTTATCTGCTGAAAGTTTAGACAAATCTGAAACTTGGATTGCTTTAAAATGTTTTCTTTCAATACTAACTTTTTTTGCAGTAGTATGTGATCCAAATAAAACTAATCCTTTTACATTTAAATGTGCAGCCATGTGTGCTGGCCCAGTATCATTAGATATAACAAAATAACTATCTTTTATTAATGACGAAAGTTGAGAAATGCTTAATGCTTTATCATTATCTAAAATAATATTAGCATCAATATCATTTGCTAATTTGATTTCATTTGGACCGGGGGCAATTAATATTTGGAATTCATCTCTAAAAAAGGATTTAATTTTTTTTATCAATTCATTGTAATACGGCCATCTTTTTATAGTTAAGTGAGATGATGAAAAAGGGAATAAAATTATATACTTATTTAAATTATATTTTTTTTTGATATCTGAAATATCCTCACAACTCCATGAAAAATCTGGTTTGATTACTTTATCAGTTTTGATACCAGACGCATTTAACTGATGCTCAAAACGATTTAAAACAGTATCTTTGTCAAAATCTGTCTTATTAGTTCCCTCTGGGAGAGTTGTTTCAGAAGAGGACCAAACATCTGAAGAAGCTTTAGGGTAAAGAATTTTTTTATAAAAACTTGTTCTTTTAGAATTTTGAAGATCGTAAACTTTAATAAATTTATATTTTTTTATTTTTCTCATTAATAAATATAAATAAATTAAATTAAATCTAGAGAGTCGTTTATCCAAAATAACATCTATTATATTTGGATTCTTTTTTAATAAATCATGATAAGGTTTGGTTGATAGTATATAAATATCGTCATTTGGATGGTTATCAGATATATCTTGAATTGCACCACTTGCTTGCGCTATATCACCTAAAGATCCATGTTTTATAATAAGTATATTAGACATATTTTTAACAACTTAACATAATATCGATTTATATGAATAAAATTTTAGTAGAAGTATCAGTTGGAGAATTACTGGATAAAATTTCAATTTTAGAAATTAAATCTAAAAAAATTAAAGATCCTGAAAAACTAAATTTCATAAATGATGAATATAAAATTTTACAAGATCAATTAAATACAAATATTAAAAATTACAGTGAAATTGAAAGTTTATATAATTCACTAAAAGAAATTAATTCAAAGCTTTGGGTAATAGAAGATAATAAAAGATTATGTGAAAAAAATTCTGATTTTGGTGAAAAATTTATAAAATTATCAAGAGATGTTCACTTCCTAAATGATGAAAGGGCAAAATTAAAATTAGAAATAAATAATAAAACTGGTTCTAAAATTAAAGAAATTAAAGAATACACCAAATATTAATTTTATTCCCAGTCAAACCTTTGAAAAGAATCAAATATTTTAAAAATACCTTGTGACCATTGATTACAAACTTTGGAAAATTCAGGGTCATTCATATTTAAACATTTAAGCGATGCTATTTTGATTTCATCTTTTTTTATCACAGCAAAATCTATTGGTGGACCAACAGTTAAATCACTTTTTAATGTAGAGTCCATTGATATCAGTGCACATCTCGATGCATCTCCAATTGAGACATTTGGAGTAATTACTCTATCTAAAATAGGTTTTCCATATTTCACTTCTCCTATTACTAAATATGGTTTGCTATCTGCTGGACGAATATAATTACCTTGAGGGTAAACTAAGTATAATTCAGGAGGTTGATCTTTTATTTGACCACCGACAATAAAAGTTGAACCTAATAAAACGCTATCAGTATTAATTCCTTGAGGAGATGAATTTTCAATATTGAGAGAACCTATGTAGGAAGCAATTTGTTCAAAATCACTACAAGTATTTAAATTCATAATACCTGTTTCGCTTTTTAAATCTTTTTTTATTGAATTATAAACTGCTTGAGAAGTTCCAAGATTTCCTGATGTAACAATTACTATTGTTCTATCTCCAACATCGTGTGTAAGCATTTTAGAATATATATTTACATTGTCCAATCCAGCATTTGTTCTAGAGTCTGATGCAAAAACTAGTCCTGTTTCTGTTTTAATGCCAATACAATAAGTCATAATAAGTTAAATGTTTAAATTATATGTGATTACAATAAAACCCATTTATTTCATATCAGATATCGAATTTAATCATTTGCTTATTTAACTCTTATGTAAAAAAATTAAATTAATATGTCTGATTTTTGGAAAAATTACGATTCTAAATCAACTTTTGATGGATATATCAGTAAAGAGAAGAAGTTGAGAAGTCATGCTAAGATCATTGCAGGCATACTTGAAAAATATGGAAAAAAAAAATTACAAGAAATAGAAAAAAATTGTCAAAGTACAATAAGCGCTAGAGGAATAAATTTTAGAGTTTATGCTGCAAACAATAGAGCTGAAGAGAAAAAATGGCCTTTAGACATCATTCCTAGAATTATACCAAAAAGTCAATGGTTAAAGGTTGCAAAGGGACTTGCACAAAGAGTTAAGGCACTAAATTTATTTATCGATGATGTCTACAATGCAAAAAAAATATTTAAAGACAAAGTAATACCTAAAGAATTAATTTTTAATTCTCCTCTATATTTAAAAGAATGTGAAGGTTTCTCACCAAAACACAAAGCATGGTCAAATATATCTGGGATTGATCTTATAAAAAACATTGATGGGGATTTTTTAGTTCTTGAAGATAACTTAAGAGTACCGTCTGGAGTTTCATATATGCTGGAAAATAGAATGGTAATGAGAGATATTTTTCCAGAACTATTTACAAGATATAAAGTTTCTTCAGTTCATCAATATGCAAATAAATTATATAATTGTATGACAGAGTGTATTCCAAAAAAAACTAATAACCCACACATGGTTTTATTAACACCTGGTATTTATAATTCAGCTTATTTTGAACACTCTTTTTTAGCGGAACAAATGGGAATAGCATTGGTGGAGGGTAAAGATTTATTTGTTGAAAACGATCATGTTTACATGAAAACAGTTAAAGGCCCTTTGAAGGTAGATTGTATTTATAGACGAATAGATGATAATTTTATGGATCCAAAAGTTTTTTTCAAGGGATCCTTATTAGGTGTGCCTGGTGTTTTCAAATGTTGGAGAAAAGGAAATGTTGGAATTATTAATGCTTTAGGAACAGGAGTTGCAGATGATAAAGCAGTTTATTCTTATGTTAATAAAATGATCATTTACTATTTAGGAGAACAACCAATTATTGATCAAGTTGAAACTCTTCTTTGTGGAGATAAAAAAAATAGAGAACACGTTATAGATAATATCTCCAAATATGTAGTCAAACCTTCAAATGCATCGGGTGGCTATGGAATTATGATTGGTCCTAAAGCTTCTAAAGCAGAAAAAGAAGAAATGATAAAAAATATAAAAAAAAATCCCAGAAATTACATTGCACAACCATTGGAAATTCTTTCTACTGTTCCTACGATTACACCTGATAACATCGAGCCTAGACATTTAGATTTAAGACCTTTTATTTTAACAGGTAAATCAACTTATGTAACAACGGGTGGATTAACTAGAGTTGCTCTAAAAAAAGGTAGTACTATAGTTAACAGTTCTCAAGGTGGTGGATCTAAAGATACATTGATTGTGGATAGTAGAAATTAAATTAGAGTTGGTATTATTTTTCTTAAATCCATGGAGAGCTTAGGATTAATTTTTGAATATATCACTCCCTTACCTAATTTTTTTAATGCTAATATTTTTCCATCTGGTGAAATAATAGCCGTATGACCAAATGTTTCTCTTTTAGGGGTATTTTTTCCAGTTTGAGCTGGTGCAAATATATAACAAAAATTTTCAATCGCTCTTGCTCTTAAAAGTGTTAACCAATGTTTTTGTCCAGTAAATTTTGTGAAAGCTGATGGAACAGCAATAAAACTCAAATTTTTTTTTGATAAATTTCTGTAAAGTTCTGGAAATCTCAGATCAAAACATATTGTAAAACCTATTTTACCCCAAGGTAAATTAGCAGTTACTAATTTATTTCCTGCTTTAAAAGTTTTGCTTTCTTTATGCTGTTCTTTATTCGGAATTTTAACATCAAACATATTAATTTTGTCATAATATTTGACAATTTTTCCATTTGGTCCAACCAGTATCGATCTATTTCTGAGTTTATTTTTAACTTTAACGCAAATTGAACCAAGTAAAATCCATTTCTTATATTTTTTTGAAACTTCTTTAATTTTCTTTAAAATTGGATCTTTATTCATTTCAAATGAAAATTTAAATAATGTTTCTCTACTGCTAGACATCAAAGAGGAGGTTTCGGGTGTAATGATTAAATCTGATTTATTTTTTATAGCTTGATTTACATATTTAAGAATATCTTTATAATTATCTTTATAATTTTCTCCACTAGATAATTGTATGCATGCTATTTTCATGTTTGAAACCCATATTTTTTTTCTAAATATTTAATTACATTATGAATTATAAAAGTCATAAACAAGTAAATACCTCCTGCAACAATAAACACCTCTACTGGTTTAAATGTCGTTGAAATTATATATTTTGCAACACCTGTTAAATCCATTAGTGTGACTGTACTTGCTAGAGATGTTCCTTTAAGCATCAAAATAATTTCATTCCCATAGGCTGGTAAAGACTGTTTAATTGCAATAGGAATTTGTATTTTTGTAAAAATTATTTTTGAAGGTATACCTAAACTTTTTCCAGCTTCTAAATATCCCGGTTTTATAGTTTGAAAAGCTGATCTCAATATTTCAGAAGTATAAGCCCCTGTATTTAGTGAAAATGCTATTATCGCACACCAGTATGGTTCTTTTAAAACTACCCATAAAAAGGTTGTTCTTAAATATTCAATTTGACCTAATCCAAAATATATTATGAAGATTTGAACCAATAAAGGTGTTCCTCTAAAAATATATGAATACCCGTAAGCAAATTTATTAATCAACTTATTATTATTCATTCTCAAGATTGCAAAACCTAATCCAATTAAAAGACCAAGAATTAGAGATACAGATAATAGTTTAAGAGTAATCAAAGTTGCGTTTAACAACTTAGGAAAACTATTTATCATTAATTCAATATCCATTAATAACCTTTGCTATATTTTGTTTCTAATCTATTTAATAATTGCATACTTAAAAATGTAAGCATTAAGTATAGAACTGCTGCAAATGAGTAAAAAAATAATGGATCTCTAGTTGAACCAGCTGCAATATAGGATTGTCTCATTATTTCAACTAAACCCGTTACAGATATAAGAGAAGTATCTTTTAATGTAATTTGCCAAACATTGCTTAAGTTTGGAATTGCAAGTCTTAGCATTTGAGGCAAAATAATTTTAAAGAAGTAAATATATTTATTAAAACCTAAAACCTTTGCAGCCTCAAACTGACCTTTATCGATTGATTGTAGGGCTCCTCTAAATACTTCGGTTGAGTATGCTCCCGATATTATCCCTATTGAAAATGAACCAGTTAAAAAAGCATTAATTTCGATGTAATCATTATAACCAAATATTGAAGCAACAAACATAATTGCTCCACTTCCACCAAAGAAAAATAAATAAATTACTAGAAGCTCTGGTACACCTCTAATAACAGTGGTGTATGCATTACCAATAGAATTAAGAAATTTATTATTAGATAATTTTAATGGAGTAAATAAAGCAGCAAATATAAAGCCAATTATCATTGCGGTTATTGAGACCGCAATTGTCATTAAGGTTGCAAAGAATAACTCGTCTCCCCAACCTTTATCACCAAAATATAGAAGTTCCATAATATAGGTGGCTAATTATAGCCACCCATAAATAATTTATTACATAGAAGCGTCAAAACCAAAATGTTTTATAGCAAGCTTACTAATAATGCCATCATCTCTAGCTTTATCAATTGCTGCATTAAAATCATTTAAAAGTTTAGAGTCACCTTTTCTAATACCTACGCCAACACCATTACCAAAATCTCCACCTGCAAATGTTGGTCCAGTTAATACAACTGCTTTACCAGATTTCTCTGCATAATCTGTAAAAGCAACTGCTGCAGCTAGTGCCGCATCTATTCTACCAGCAGATAAATCTAAGTTTACTTCATCTTGAGTTTTGTAAGTTCTAATTTTTACATTACCCATTAAACCAGACTCTAGAAAGTTCTGGTGAATTGTTGCTGTTTGTACACCTATAGTTTTACCTTTAAATGCTTTAGTCAAAACATCTAGTGTTGCTTGTTCATCAGCACTTACATCAGATAAATTTATAGCTGACATAGTTTTAAGACCTTCGTTTTTTGATCCTTTCATAACAGCTAATGATGCAACTTCATCAGCATAACCTTGAGAAAAGTTTATTGTTTTCATTCTCTCACCAGTTATTGACATTCCAGCCATGATGGCATCAAATTTTCTTGAGACTAAAGCTGGTATCATTCCATCCCAGTCTTGCTCTACAATTGTGCAATCATGTTTCATTATTTTACATAATTCATTTGCTAATTCGACTTCAAAGCCAATCAAATTTCCAGCTGAATCTTTAGAATTCCAAGGCGGATATGCGCCTTCGGTTCCTATTTTAATTTGATCTGCAATTGAAGAAATTGTTAGAAATGACGATATCAAAATACCAAGTCCTAATACTTTTAATTTTTTCATTTTTTCCTCCAAAAATTTTGAAGATTATTTCATAAAATTATTGTTTTAAAAAGAAAAATTAATGATTTATTGACGAGGAAAAATTCCAAGAACAATCAAAACTAGGTATATAAACTCTTGAAAGTTTTGTATTTCCAAAATTTTTATTAAAAACATTTAACCAATTTTCAACTTGTTTTGGTTTTTTGTCTTGGCTTCCTACTTGAGCGGTAATTACACCTTTAGGTTTTAAAATTCTTTCTAAGGATGACATATTTTTTGCAGCCAAATCTATACAAAATTGATCATCATTTAGATCAACAAATATTTGATCATAAGTATTGTCTTTGACAGATTTAATACTTTCAAAAGCATCCCCCCAAACACATTTAACTGAATTCTTTTCTGTAGCCTTCTCACCAATTTTGCTCAGATGTTTATCACATACATCAACAACCTCGGGATCTAATTCATACCAATCTATAAAGCCAAAATTTTGTGAAATGCATTCTCTTGCAACACCACCGTCACCTCCACCAATAATTGCAGCTTTTTCCTTGTTTGAATTTAAATTAAGACCTGAATTTACAAAGTTTGAGCTATACAAATGTTCGTCACTTTCAGCTACTTGTATTTCATTATCAATAAATAAAGCTTTTCCAAATTGTTCTAAATCAAGTATTTCAATATATTGACCTACTTTAGATTTGAAATTTTCTAAAACTCTATTAACAACATATGATTTTTTTAAACCTGGAGAACTATAATTGTCATGATAAAGATCAATAGTATCTCTATTAAATTCTTTAATTATGATATTTGTATGTTCCATCTCGTCTTTTATTATATCTAGAGAAACTTTTGGTGATACTTTTCCACATGTAAAAAAATCAAAGCTTACAATTTCTTTTTCTGGAAAAGTATGAAAACTAATGTGACTTTCAGCAAGCAAAGCAACCAATGTAAATCCTTGTGGCTCGAATTTATATTTAGAAATTTTTAAAACTGTTACTTTTGCTGCTTTAGCAATTTTATAAACTAACTTTTCATAAAATTCGGGAGTATATTCCTTTTTAGTTCCAACTATATCCAGTGTTATATGTTCCCCAACTTTTTCCATAAGAATCTAATATATATCTTTTTTAACTAACGAAATTTTTTACTTCTTTCAAACAAAAAACTATTATAATAATTTATCGAGGATAAACATTGAAAAACAATTGGTCAGAAAACGAAGCTAAAAAATATATTAAAAAGTATAAGAAATTAGGTCATTCTGAAGATATGGCTTTAAGAGTTTATACAACTAGGCTTCTAGGAAGAAATCCAGAATTGGTCTTGCATGGTGGTGGCAATACTTCAGTCAAGACCAAAATCAAAGATATAGATGGTAAATATTATGATGTTCTTTGCGTAAAAGGCAGTGGATGGGATATGGCTGAAATTGAACCAGAGGGTTTGCCAGCTGTTAAATTAAATCCTTTGCTTACTATGAAAAAAAAGAAAACGCTCTCTGATGATGACATGGTTGCTTTTCAAAAAAAAAATTTGATAGATACAAAATCGCCCAATCCATCAGTTGAAACTTTTTTACATGCATTTTTACCGTTTAAATTTGTTGATCACACTCATTCTGATGCAATTATGAAAATCACTAATAGACCAAATGGAGAAATATTATCAAAAAAAATATTTGGTAAAAAAACTGCAATAGTCCCATATGTAATGCCAGGATTTAAATTAGCACAAAAAATAAATGAAGTTTATTCTAAAAATCCAAATATAAATTGTTTGATTTTATTAAACCATGGCATTTTCACATTTGCTGATAATGCAAAAGATGCTTACACTTTAATGATAAAGTATATATCTAATGCTGAAAAAACTTTAACCAAACTAAAAAAGAAAAAAATAAAACAAATTAAAAAAACTAAATTTAATTTCTCAACTGCGGATGTAGCTCCTATATTGAGAGGTCTTTTATCTGAGAAAAATGATAATAAATTTATCTTAAATTTTAAAAAAAATAGTAAGTTAGATTATTTTATTAATGGTAAAGATATAAATAGATACTCAAATGAAGGAACAGCTACTCCTGATCATGTTATAAGAGTTAAACCATTTCCTTTGATAATGTCACCAAAACCAAATTGTACTTTGAATGAATTTAAAAATTTAGCTGAAAAAAAATTCAAAGAATACCGCCAAAAATATAAAAAATATTTTGAATCTAATAAGAAAAAAACTAAAGAAAAAAAAGTAATGCTTGATACATCTCCTAGAGTAATTCTTATTCAGAATTTTGGTTTATTTACTGTAGGTGATACCTTAAAAGCTGCAAGAATTGCAGGTGATTTAACTCAAACTAATGCCAATGTAATTTCAAGTGTTGAAGAAACATCCAGATATAAATTTTTATCGAAAAAAGACTTATTTGATGTTGAGTATTGGTCCTTAGAACAAGCAAAGTTAAATAAAGCAAAAAAAGAATTGCAAGGCAACGTTGTTGTTATCACTGGTAGCACTGGTGAAATTGGTAAAGCAACCTATAAATTATTTAAAAAATACGGAGCAGAAGTTGTTTTGCTTGATATTAATAAAAGTAAGATAAATGATTTACAGACAAAAATAAGTGATCTTTGTATTCACTGTGATGTAACCAACAAACAAAGTGTAAAAAAAGCATTTAGTAAAATTTTGGAAATATATGGAGGTGTAGATATTTTAATATCTAATGCTGGTACTGCTATGGGCGGATCAATTGCAGAAGTTAATGATGAAGTACTTCGAAAAAGTTTCGAAGATAATTTTTTCTCACACCAAAATTGTGCTTCAGAGGCTGTAAAAATTATGAAAAAACAAAATATAAATGGATGTTTGTTATTTAATATATCTAAACAGTCAGTTAATCCTGGTAAAAATTTTGGACCATATGGATTGCCTAAGTCTGCACTTTTAAATTTATGTAAACAATATGCAGTTGATTATGGACACCTTGGTATTAGATCAAATGGTGTTAATGCTGATAGAATTAGAAGTGGTTTATTAAATGATAAAATGATTAAACAAAGAGCAAAGGCAAGAGAAGTAACCACGGATCAATATATGAGTGGTAATTTACTCTTAAGCGAAGTTAAAGCAGATGATGTCGCTAAAGCTTTTTATCATCTTGCGATATCAAAAAAATCAACTGGAGCAGTGCTAACTGTAGATGGTGGAAATATTGCAGCTTCTTTAAGATAATTAATTAAATAATTTTTTTAAGCCCTCAGATGAAGCATCACAAACTCCCTTTTCTGTTATTAATGCAGTAACATATTTAGCAGGTGTTACATCAAATGCTAAATTTAATGATTTGCTTTTTTCAGGATATATTAAAACTTTATCAACTTTATTATCTTTGTTAATTCCATCCACATGAGAAAGTTCTTTTGGATCTCTTTCTTCTATTGGAATATCTTTAGGGTTTTTTAAATTCCAATCTATCGTTGAACTTGGTAAAGCAACATAAAAAGGTACCTTATTATCATGAGCTGCAAGAGCTTTTAAATATGTTCCAATTTTATTACATACATCTCCGTTTGATAATGTCCTATCTGTTCCAACAATACACATATCAACCTGTCCTCTTTGCATTAATATTCCACCTGTATTATCTGCTATAATTGTATTTGGAATTTCTTCTTCATTAAGTTCATATGATGTAAGGTTTGCTCCTTGATTTCTTGGTCTAGTTTCATCTACCCAAACATGAATTGGTATTCCTTTTTTATGTGCATGATAAATAGGTGAAGTTGCCGTTCCCCAATCTATTGTAGCTAACCAACCAGCATTACAATGCGTTAGAATATTTACAGTATCTTTCTTTTTATTATATATATCCTCAATAATATTTAATCCATTTTTACCAATACTTTCACAAAATCTCTCGTCTTCTTTGCAAATTTCTTTAGCTTCGTTGAGTGCAACATTAAATAAATCTCCAGGTTCAACAAATGACAATTTGTTATTCATTCTATGAACTGCCCACTGAAGATTTATGGCCGTTGGCCTAGAAGCAACTAATTCTTCCGAACTTTTTTTTATAAAATCTAAACTGTTATTTTCTTTTATGGCTAAAACCAATCCAAATGCAGCTGTACCTCCGATTAATGGAGCGCCTCTCACTTCCATTGTTTTTATAGCATTTATCGCGTCTTTAACTGAACTTAATTCTTTTATTATAAATTTATGTGGAAGCTTTGTTTGATCTATTATTTTTACAACCTGTTTTTCTTCATCAAACCAAATTGTTTTATATTCAACACCATTAATTTTCATTTATTAAGAACTCTTCCTGCGATTGTATTTAATTTATCTTTAGTTTTTTGCGTTCTTTTTTCTGGAGCAGTAATTATTGCTACATCTAAGCAATTATTAGTTGGGTCATTAGGATCTATGTGAATTTCGAAGTTATCTATCAAATTTTTAATCATATTTTTCGCTTTTGCTGCATTATCTAAAAGTACTTTTATTACTTGTTGAACGTCAACATTTTCATGATCTGGATGCCAACAATCATAATCTGTTACCATCGATACTGAAGCATATCTGATTTCAGCTTCTCTTGCTAGTTTAGCTTCTGGCATATTTGTCATTCCAATAACATCTGCTTTCCATGATCTATATAGGTTTGACTCTGCTAATGTAGAAAATTGTGGACCTTCCATTACAACATAAGTTCCACCTCTTTGATAAGGTATATTTTCTTTTTTAATAGAATCTTCGCAAGCATTCATCAGCCCATTTGAGGTTGGGTGTGCCATTGATACATGCGCAACAATTTCATCATCAAAAAAGGTTTTATTTCTTGCAAAAGTTCTATCAATGAATTGATCAACGATAACAAATTTACCTGGGGACAAATCTTCTTTTAAAGATCCAACGGCTGAAACAGAAATTATGTCTGTGATTCCTAGTTGTTTAAGTGCATCAATATTTGCTCTAAAATTTATTTTTGATGGAGAAATAAAATGACCTTTTCCGTGTCTTGGAAGAAAATAAATTTCTTTATTATTATATTTTGCCTTTAAAATTAAATCAGAGGGTTTCCCCCACGGAGTATTTAAATCAAGAGTTTCTCTATCTTTAAACTCTTCAACATCATATAAGCCGCTTCCACCGATAATTGCTAATTTATTATTTGCCATAATACATTTTAGATTATAATTAAGTTTTATGGATTTAAAAGAACATATTAGATCAATTCAAGACTATCCTAAAAAGGGCATTCTATTTAGAGACATCACAACTCTCATAAAAAATGAAAAGGCATTTAAAGAATGTATCAACCAAATTGTTGAAAGATCAAAAAAATTTAATTTTGATAAAATAGCCGCTGTAGAATCTAGAGGCTTTGTATTTGCTTCCGCTATTTCATATACTTTAGATAAACCATTCATAATGCTCAGAAAAAAAAATAAATTACCTGCAGAAGTACACTCTGTTGATTTTGAGCTTGAGTATGGAACTGCAACCATTGAAGTTCACAAAGATTCTTTCAATGAAAATGATAAAGTATTAATTATTGATGATTTAATTGCTACAGGAGGTACCGCGGAGGCAGCTGCTAAATTAATTGAAATATCAAAAAGCAAAGTTGCAGGGTTTATTTTTGTAATTAATCTATTTGATCTTGGTGGTACTGATAATCTTTTAAAAAAAGGATATAAAGTTGAAAATCTTTTAGATTTTCCTGGTCATTGATGGTAGCGGGAAGTGGGATCGAACCACTGACCTCGGGCTTATGAGTCCCGCGCTCTAACCAACTGAGCTACCCCGCCGTAAATAATTGTTGGTTTATACTACTTTTATTTTTTGATGCAAACAAGATTTCACTTACTCTTTTTCTTATCTTTTTTAATTTTTCTTTTTTCCTTAAGAGAAAGTTTGGCTTTTTTCATTACACTAGAGTCTTTAAATGATTTACCGCTATACCTTTTTGACATTATTTTAATTTAATAAATTTATAGTAAATAAAAAAGTAAATATTGAAGCAAATGTTGAAATAAATATTGCCTTAATTATATTCTCTGGGCTTACATTGTATGCTGAGCACATAACAATTGAGGTGGCCCCACATGGTCCGACACTAACTAACAAGGCTCCAGCAAAATTAATTGGATTTGATAAGTTAAAGAATGTGTACCCTAAAATTAGCAAAATCAGTGGTGATATAATAAGTTTTAATATTGAGATAGTGATTGTTAATTTATTGAAAAGTTTTTTTGAGTAAAAAGATAGAATAATACCAATTGCAAATAATCCAACTGGCATCACACATGCTGCCAGTCTTTGAAGAATATACTCAAATGGAGTTTCATCAATATTGATCTTTGAAATTCTTATTATCAATCCAATTAAAATTGCTAATATCATAGGGTTTAAAATTAAATTTCTTAAAAACTGAAATAATTTAATTTTTTTTTTTACAGTAAGTTCTAAAAAGAAACTAACTATGGATATTAAAACTACACTATCCATTAAAATAATACCTGATATTTGAGTTATCGTACTTCCTTGAAAGAATATTTCAGCAATAGGTAAAACTAATATTACGTGATTTGATAAAGCAACTGTTAGAGCCCAAATAATAGATTCTTGCATTGATCTTTTGAAAGTATTTTTGGTTAATAAGAAAGCAAATATTCCGCTTGTTAATTGCATTAAAAAATATGATGAAATTTGAGACACATCTATTTCACCAACATCACTTTGGGCAACTAGTTTTATAATTAAAGCAGGGACTGCGATATAAAATGAGAATAAGTTAAATATTCTAGCTTTTTGTAAATCAAATATTTTAATGTATCCTAAAAGATAACCAATAAGAGTAATGCCTATAAATGGAGTTAAGCCTAAAAATACCTGAAACATTATTGGACAGTAATTCTATGCATAATTCTATCACCTTTAAAAGCTGTTGCTTGATGAAGCATAGATCTATTATCCCAAATAGCTAATTGGTTCTTTTCCCACTCCAAAGTATATTGAAAACTTTTTTTTACTTGGTGTTTGAATAAATAAGTTTTTAATTTTTTATCAATTTTACTGTTATTAAACCGAATAAAGTGTCCTGGACTACAATATAAAGTGTATTTACTATTTATTTTTCTTATCAAATTATGTTTTGAAATAAGCTCTTTAGCTTTTTTCCCCTTTTCTTTCTCTCTTTCCAATCTTGTTACAGAAATAGGTCCTTCTGATGAAAATACACATTTTTCGTTTTTAAACTTTCTTTTAAAGTTAGCAGGTAGTTTTTCATAAGCTAAATATTGAGAGCAAAAATCTGTGTTTGCCTGACCTTTTTTTGGAACTAATTTAGATAACAACATTGTAAATCTAGGCGGCTTTTTTGTATAAATTGAGTCTGTGTGAAATTGTTCGCCAAAACTAGGGCCTTTGTCAGTAGATTTTCTCTGAACAACAGTTATTTGAGGATATTTTTTATTCAATCCTTTAAGTCTTGGGTAGTTTGCTAGTTTCCCAAATTTTTTTGCAAATTTTACGTAATTATCAGAATTTAATTTTTGATTTCTAAAGTAAATCATCCCATATTTCGATAAGGCAGATTTTATTTTTTTTAATTTAGAATTATTAATTTTATTCAAATCACAGATTAATTCTGCACCTATGTTTTTTTTATTAGGAATAATTTTAAACATTTTTTAAAAAGAAACTTTTTAATTGTTTAATTGTTTCTTTGGGATTTTGCTCTGGTATAAAATGTCCAGATTTAACAGCAACTCCAACAACTTTTTTATTTGAATAATTTTGCCAAATTTTGATTGGTTTAAATTGTTTACCTATAACTCCACTTTTTCCCCATAAAACTTGAACAGGAATATTTAATTTTTTCTTTCGATCGTTTCTGTCATGATCAAGATCAATAGTAGCAGATGCTCTATAATCCTCACATGATCCATGAATTCTCTTTGGTTGCTTAAAGCACTTTAAGTAACCCTCTTCAACTTTTCCAAATTTATGATTGCCAGACCATTTGTCCAAGCAATTCTTCATCCATTTCCTTGGATCACTCATTATCATTCTTTCTGGTAACCATTTTGGTTGAATTAAGAAAAACCAATGAAAGTAAGCTTTTGCAAAATCTCTAGTTGTTAGTTCGTACATATCTAAAGTTGGACAAATATCTAAAACACTAAGAGCAAGCACGTTTTTTCTGTGATCTCTTGCCAATCTATGAGCAACTCTTCCCCCTCTGTCATGGCCTGCAACAAAAAATTTAGGATATCCTAATTTTACCATCATTTGTTTCATGTCATTCGCCATTTCTCTTTTAGAATAATTAAAATGTTTATTATCAGATGGTGGAGCTAAACTGTCTCCATAACCTCTTAGGTCTGCTGCAACTACAGTAAAATTTTTTGATAACTCAGGAGCTGTCTTGTGCCACATTAAATGCGTTTGAGGGTAACCATGAAGTAATAATAAAGGTGTTCCATCTCCTTTAATTTTACAAAAGACCTTCCCCTTTTTAACTTTGACGTATTTACTTTTAAAACCTTCAAACATTTATTTATTCTAATTTATATATTAATAATTTAATCAATAATTTTAAAATTGTTCAAATACAACGTTAATAAGGTCAATTATTAAATTGAATTATCATTCATTGAATGTATACCTTCATTTTTGTGAGAATTGAAGAAGAGCTAAAACTAGATTATTCCGACGTACTTTTTAGACCTAAAAGAAGCACTCTTAAAAGTAGAAAAGATGTTAATTTAAAAAGAACTTATCGTTTTAAATACAGTAAAAATGAATGGTCTGGAATTCCTATAATGGCAGCTAATATGGATGGTGTGGGCGTGCTTGGTGTTGCCGAAAAATTATCTGAATACGGAATGATTACATGCTTAACAAAACAGCATGATGTAAAAAAAATAAAACAATTTAAAAAAATTAAATCAATATATCCAAATGTAGCTTTAAGTATTGGAACAAAAAAAGAGGATTTTCAAAATTTAGATAAAGTTTTAAAAGAATTTAGTTTCATTAAATTCATTTGTATTGATGTAGCAAATGGTTATTCAGAGCATTTTAGTAAATTTTTAAAATCTGTAAGAGATAAATATCCAACAAAAACAATAATTGCAGGAAACGTTGTTACTGCTGATATGACTCAAGAATTAATTTTATCAGGTGCTGATATTGTCAAAGTTGGAATTGGACCAGGTAGTGTTTGTACGACACGTATACAAACTGGAGTTGGCTATCCTCAGTTAAGTGCAGTAATAGAATGCGCAGATGCAGCTCATGGATTAGGTGCACATATAATTGCAGATGGTGGATGCACATGTCCAGGTGACGTTGCTAAAGCATTTGGTGGAGGAGCTGATTTTGTTATGCTTGGGGGAATGTTTGCAGGTCACGATGAAGGTAAAGGGAAATTAGTAAAATCTAATGGTTCTAAATATGTTGAATTTTATGGATCAAGTTCTGAAACTGCTAATAAAAAACATTATGGTGGTTTATCTGATTATAGAAGCAGTGAAGGTAGAACAGTAAGGGTTAAGTACCGTGGTAAAATTAATGACACCATTTTAAATATTTTAGGTGGTGTTAGAAGTAGTTGCACGTATGTTGGCGCACCCTCATTAAAACAATTAAGTAAATGTACGACTTTTGTAAGAGTTACAAAGCAATTTAACGATACATTTGTAAAATAAATGAAAGAGTATTCTATAGCGTCAATTTCTGGTGACGGTATTGGTAAAGAAGTAGTACCTGAAGCGCAAAAAATATTAAAAGAAATTTCTCAACAACATCAATTTAAATTAAATATTGAAGATTATGATTTTGCATCATGTGATTATTATGAAAAACATGGAAAAATGATGCCAGATGACTGGAAGGAAAAGCTAACTAAACATGATGCAATTTTCTTTGGTGCAGTTGGTATGCCAGATAAATACCCTGACCACATAACACTTTGGGGATCATTGTTAAAATTTAGAAGAGAATTTGATCAATTTATTAACTTAAGACCTGTAAAACTTTTTGAAGGTGTAAATGCTCCATTAGCTAATAAAAAGCCAGGCGATATTGACATGATAATTGTTAGAGAAAATACTGAAGGAGAATATTCATCAGTTGGTGGAAGAATGTATCAAGGAACTGATAGAGAAGTTGTTATCCAAGAAACAGTAATGTCAAAATATGGAATAGATAGAGTTCAACAATTTGCTTTTGAATTAGCTAAAAAAAGAAAAAGAAAAAAATTAACAAGTGCAACAAAATCAAATGGAATATCAATTACAATGCCTTATTGGGATGAAAGATTTAATGAGAATAAAAAGAACTATTCTGATGTGGAAACTGATCAGTATCACATTGATATATTAGCTGCTAGATTTGTTTTAAGTCCTGAACGTTTTGATGTGATAGTAGCATCAAACCTTTTTGGAGATATTTTATCAGATCTAGGGCCAGCTTGTACTGGAACTATTGGAATTGCACCATCTGGAAATATTAATCCAACAAATAAATACCCATCATTATTTGAACCTGTACATGGATCCGCACCAGATATTGCGGGCCAAGGGATAGCCAATCCAGTGGGACAGATTTGGTCAGCTGCAATGATGCTAGATTACTTGGGTGAAAAAGAAGCTTCTGATAGAATAGTAAAATCAATTGAATTAACTCTTAAAGATAAAAACAGTCGAACAAAAGATCTTCAAGGGTCTAGTAATACAGAACAGTGCTCAAAAAGAATTTTAGATAATCTTAGTTCAGTCTAAAATTTAATCAAAATTATGAATTTTCTTAAAAATAAATCTATTACCAAAGTTATAATTTTATCTATATCAGGATTTTTTATTTTAGTTTGCCAAGACTCTACTGCAAAATATCTGGGAACATTAATGCCATTAAATCAAGTAATTTGGGGCAGATTTTTTTTTCACTTTGTTATTATTTTAATTTTATTTGCAATATTAAAACCTAAGTTAAACCTAAAAAGTAATTTTAAAATTAATATCATTAGATCGATCCTCATGGTTTTTGCTACTTTTTTTTTCATTCATTCTTTACAAAAATTTGACCTTGTAGATATCTATGTAGTTTTCTTTTCAGCTCCACTAATAGTATCAATTTTAACAGCGTTATTTTTAAAAGATATTCTTTCACCTAAAGGTATAGTTTTAATGTTGTTAAGCTTTGGGTGTATAATTTATTCAATGAGTCCAAGTATGAAGGTATTAAGTTTAGACTTAATTTTTCCTTTGGTACCACCAGTATGTTGGGCTTTATATCAATTTTTTACAAAATTTATTTCTGGTAATAATAATCCTTTAGTGGCGTTATTTTATGCTGCTGTTGTAGGGGCCATTGTTTTCTCTATTTATGTAATGTTTGACTGGACACCAATTGAGAATAAAAGTTTGTGGATTTGGCTAGTGTTTCTAGGTGTATTAGGTTTTACTAGCCACCTTTTAATTATATTTGCAATTCAGCTATCAAATTTATCTTTTGTAACTAATTTTCAATATTCACAATTAATTTGGTCAACATTAATCAATTTTTATATATTTGGAGTACCTTTTGATTTTAATAAAACTTTTGGAGTTATTGGAATAATAGTTTTTGGAGTTTTATTTGTTCAGGCCGAAAGTAGAAAAAAGAAACTTAGTTCTTAAAATTTTTATTGTTTAAAGGTTTTTCCAACACCTCAACTGGATATTTTTGTTTTTCAATTTCAATATATATATTTTTGTCTTTTAATGTTTCAACTGTATTTCCAGAATTGACATATCCAAAAGAAAGATTTTTATCATAGCAAAAAGAATAATTTCCTGAAGTTGTTCTACCAATTATTTTATCATCCATATAAATAGGTTCTTCATGTAGTAAAAGTGGCTCACCAGGTTTGCTGTCTTTAAGAGTAAACATCATCATTCTCTTATCTAATTTTTGGTCTTTAATTTTTAATAGGGCATCTTTTCCAATAAAGTTTACATTTTTTTTATAACTAATTGCAAATTTTAAACCTGCTTGATACTGATTTTCTTCTGGCGAAATATCGTGACCCCAGTGAACAAATCCACTTTCCATTCTCATAATATCCATTGCATGCATTCCACAATGAGATAGTTCGAAGTTTTTTCCCTCTTCAATTAGAATTTCATATAAATCCTTAGCTAAACTTGAGTCAACATAAAGCTCAAATCCTAATTCACCAACATAAGAAAGTCGTTGAGCCCAAACTTTAACACCATTTATCATGATGAACTTCCCAGTTCCAAACTTAAATTCATCATTACTAAAATCATCATTACTTATTTTCGAAATCATCTTTCTAGTCTTTGGACCGAATAATCCTAGACAACAAATATCCTCTGTTACATCTTTAAATGATACATCTTCATCTAAATACTTTAATATATGATATTTATCGTGTTCTCTCGTAGCTGCAGAGCTTACAACTCTAAAAAAGTTTTTATCCATACATACAACAGTTAAATCTGTTTCTATTCCACCATCTTCATTCAGCATATGAGTATATGTAGTTTTACCAATTTCGTTTTTAATGTTAGCGGTACATAACTTTTGAAGTTCTTGATGAGTTTTTTCCCCTTTTAAATCAAACTTTGAAAAAGTTGAAAAATCAAAAAGTCCAACATTTTTTCTTGCATTTAAAGTTTCATGCTTTGCTGATGGGTACCAATTTTGATAATTAAAACTATATTCATACTTAGGCTCTTTACCATTTAATGAATACCACATTGGTCTTTCAAAACCTCCTGCAACTCCAAAACAAGCTCCAGCATTTTTTAATTCCTCGTGATAAGGTAAAAGCTTTTGATTTCTTGATGTATTGTGCTGTTTAAATGGCCAATGCATACCATAAAGATCACCAAGTGTTTCTGTTACCCTTTCCATAATAAATTTTTTTGATGAGTGGAATTTTTGAAACCTTTTAATATCTACTGAAAATAAATCTTCATTAATATGTCCATTCATCATCCATTCAGCTGTAACTCTCCCCGCTCCTCCTGAGCTAGCAATTCCAATGCTATTAAAACCACAACATGTATATAGATTTTTAACTTCAGGGGTTTCGCCTAGTAAATATTGAGTATCTGGAGTAAAAGACTCCGGACCAGAGAAGAATTTTCTTATTCCTGCACTTTCTAACATTGGCAATCTATGAAATGATTTTTCTAAGAAAGGTTCAAAGTGATCAAAATCATCTGGCAGTTCACCAAACGAAAAATTGTCTGGCACTCTTCCTGTATCTTTAAAAGCCGGTTTTGCCTTTGGTTCAAAAATACCAACAAGCATTTTCCCTGCATCTTCTTTTAAATATAAACAAGCATTATAATCTCTCAATACCGGAAGATTTTTAGGTAAATCTTTTATTGGTTCTGTAATGATATAAAAATGCTCGTTTGGATACAAAGGCACACTCACATTTATTTCTTCACCTAATTGTCTTGACCACATTCCTGTTGCCATAACAACGTATTCACAATCAATGACACCTTTATCAGTCTCTACCCCGCTAATTCTAGAATTTTTAATTAAAATTTTTTTTACAGGAGTTTTTTCAAAAATCTTTGCGCCCTCCATTCTTGCAGCTTTAGCAAGTACATTGGTTACTCCAACTGGATCTGCTTGACCATCTTTTGGCATGTAAACACCACCTACAATATCTTCAC
Organism: uncultured Pelagibacteraceae bacterium; assembly: GCA_902518165.1. Lineage (GTDB taxonomy): Bacteria > Pseudomonadota > Alphaproteobacteria > Pelagibacterales > Pelagibacteraceae > Pelagibacter. The sequence continues at coordinate 7,610 of CABYFB010000005.1, read as the reverse complement.
TATGCAAAACGGGGTACAATTCCTTCAAACGTTTTTTATCTAGAACTTCTACTTCAACATCTGACAATTGAGCAGTTGTTGCTTGTCTTAATAATTCTTGCATTCTTTCTTTGGTAGATGCGACTGTAATTGCACCATTTTGCTTCATTCCAGTTGATAATCCTGTAGTCTTTTCTAAATCTTTATATAGATCTAAAGAATATTTTCTTATTTTTGTAATTGTTGATGATGCACCTAATTGACCTAGAAGACCTGCTGCATGCCAAGTAGTTCCTGAGGTGAGTAAATCTCTTTCAAGCAAAACCACATCTTTCCATCCAAATTTTGCAAGATGATAAGCACATGATGTTCCAGCAACACCACCTCCAATGACAACTACTTTAGTGCTTTTAGGTAACTCTTTCATATGCATTTGAATTTATATAATTAAATTCAAAAGCAAACAATATGATCAATATGAATGGGTCTTTTTATACCAAATTTTTCATCAACTTCATGTTGATGAATATGATGAGAATGCACAAAAACTGGTATTAATTTATTACTTAATGTTTTTAATGTATAAATAAAATTTGAACCTCTGAATTTTCTATCTACTACTTCAAGTTTAAGATTACTTGCATCATCATGTTGTAAGTCTTCTGGCTGTATTAAAAGTTTTACTTTAGATCCTATTGGGAACGGTCTTGCAAAATTTCCTGTGATTGTTCCTAAATCCTCGTTTTCAAGACTTTTTGGACTAGTAACTTCAGCTGGTATTAAAGTTCCTCTATTTAAAAAATTAACTACCTCTACTGAATTTGGTAAATGATAGACGTTATATGGATCGTCATATTGCTTTAATTCACCATCTAATATTATTCCGCATTTGCTGCCTAGATAAAAAGCTTCGTAAGAATCGTGTGTTACAATTATTGTTGTTATTTTAGAATTTGTTAAAATTTGCTTTAATTCAACTTGGATTTCCTCCTTAAAGCTTTGATCTACATTAGATAATGGCTCATCAAGCATTAGTAAATCTGGTTGAGAGACCAATGACCTTGCTAAAGAAGCTCTTTGGGCTTCACCGGCGCTAATCTCATGCGGAAATTTATTTAATATTTTGTTTAAGTTTAAAAAATTAATTACTTCTTTAGTTTGTATTTTTTTATCATCTTTCACTCTATCTGAACCAAGATTAATGTTTTTTTCTATATTGTAATGAGGAAATAAGCTGTTCTCTTGAAATGATAAAGCAATATTACGATTTTCTGGTTCGATATGAATATTTTGAGATGAAATAGTTCTGCCTTTTAGATTAATTTTACCTTTATTAATTTTTTCTAAACCCGCAATAGTTCTTAATATTGTGGTTTTACCTATGCCAGAAGGACCAAGTAAACAAACAATATCTCCCTCATTTTCAATTTTTAAAGAAACATTATTAACTTTATTTTTACCGCCAGCAGAAAAAGAGACATTATCAATTTCAAAAAAATTATCAGTCATTAGTCTTTCAAAATAAATTTAGATGTAATCAAAATAAATGTACTTGCAATTAATATCAAGAATAATGATGGAACTGCTGCTGCCTCTAAAAGATCTTGAGATGCAAAAATATATGCTGTTGTAGCGAATGTTTCAAAGTTAAATGGTCTCAATATTAAAGTTATAGGTAATTCTTTTATTACTTCTATAGTAATTAATATCCCTATTAAAAATACAGAATTTTTTAAATAAGGTACATGAATTCCTAAGAAAGTTTTTATTTTTGAGTAACCAAGGAGATAAGAACTTTCATCAATTGATCTATTTATTCTTTCATATCCAGTTTTCAAACCGTTATAAGCTAGAGAATAAAATCTGATAAAATAAACTATTACTAAACCAAAAATAGATCCTATAAATACTCTCTTTATAGAATTAAATTCAAAGGCTTTTATAAAAGTATTATCAAACCAAGCAATAAAAGTGATGAATGCTACAGCTAAAATTACACCAGGGATTGCATAACCAGTAATAGAAAACGTTGTAAGATAATTTAAGAATTTACTTTTAGTTACTCTGTTTCCATAATTTGAAATAAATGAAAAAATTACTAGAACAACACTTGATAAAAATACCAGGTAAATTGTGTTTATAAATAATTGAAAAGTATTTAAATCAAATAAATTTTTTGGAAAAATTATTGTCCAATACAACATTTGTAAAACAGGGAATAAAAAACTGACTAAAAAAACTAAAAAACAAAATCCGAATGCTAAAAACCCTTTTGAAAAGTTTAATTTAATTTTCTTCTTTTCTTTGATTCCTCCCTTAACTGGAGAGTGATATTGAGCTTTTTTTCTTGAGATATTCTCAATAAAAAAAAGTCCTAGAATAAATAATAGTAAAAAAAATGAGAGTTGATTTGCAAAAGCTAAATCATCAAAAGATATCCATGAATCGTATATTCCAGTAGTAAGAGTAGCTATTCCAAAAAATGAAACTGCACCAAAATCAGATAGAGTTTCCATTGCAACTAAGGCTAATCCTGCAACTATTGCTGGTCTAGCTGATGGTAGAATGATTTTAAAGAAAGATTTATATTTTGAAAAACCTAGATTTTGTCCTAATTCGATTAAATTTTGAGACTGATAATGAAAAGATGCTCTAGTTAGAACGTAAACATATCCAAATAGTGAGAAAGAAACTGATAAGATAGCACCAAGCATACCATCAAATTTGGGGATTGATCTATTATATTCACCAGGACCAAATAAAGATTTTAATATGGAATATAGTGTTCCAAAGTTTTCAAAAAAAGCAGTTAATGAATAAGCATAAATGTAAGCAGGTACTGCAAAAGATAATATTAAGGCCCATTTAAAAAATTTAACGCCTGGAAAATCATAAAATGAAACTACGTATGCACAGCCAACACCTAAAATTAATGTAAGAAACAAAACTCCTAAAAGTAATATTAAGGAATTATAAATATATTCAATTAAAAATGTATTTTTTAAAATATCAAAGTAATTACTTGTTTCTTGGAAGAAACTTGCAAACACAGTTAAAATTGGAATTGCAACAACAAATGAAACTATAAAAGATGATAAGTACCAGGAATTAAATTTCATATATTATAATCCGCCTTATAATCATGAAAATCAAAAGTGCCCATGGCTTAGGAGACCAAACCATAGGCACAAACTTTAGAAAATCAAAAATTAAATACTTTTAGGATATGCGGAACCTCCTTAGTTTTAATTTCAGACAATTTTCTATTATTTACACGTTTATTGATTTTTTCACACTCCGAAGCACATACAGGACAGGCTTTGGAAGATTTATTATAATCAACTTCCGTAGTAAATTTTTTTTTAGCAGCTATCATTTACTTCCAACCTGCAGCCAACATTACTTCTAATGCATCTGCTTGTTTTGCACCATATGACTTAACACTTGTTTTAGTATCCATTACAAAGTTCATCTCTTTGCCTGGAACTAAATCATTAGGTGTTACACCACCGATCATTGGATACTCAAAAGTATTATTCACAATATGATTTTGAGCCTCTTCTGATAATAAAAACTCAACTAATTTTACAGCATTAGCTTTGTTTGGTGCATGTTTAAGCATACCAGCTCCACTTATATTAATGTGTGTTCCTCTATCTTGTTGATTAGGGAAAAAAGGCATTACTTTTTTTGCTGCTTCTTGTTGTTCAGCACCTTTTTTTCCAGATAACATCAACGCATGATAGTATGTGTTTGCAACAGCTATATCAGCTTCTCCAGCAGCTACAGCCATGATTTGAGCACGATCGTTACCTTTTGGAGTTCTTGCCATGTTTGCTACAACAGCTTTAGACCATTCTGCAGTTTTAGCTTTACCATTATTCTTAACTAGTGAAGCAACTAAAGACTGGTTATAAATGTTGTTAGATTTTCTTATTACTAATCTACCTTTCCATTTTGGATCAGCTAGACCTTCATAAGTCATGCCATTTAGTTCATTTGCATTTACTCTTTCAGGTGAATAATAAATTATTCTTGCTCTCTTAGCTATTCCAGTCCATTTTTTAGATCTAAATTGTGCAGGTACAGCATCCTTAATAGCTTTTGACCAACCAGCGTTTTGCATCATGCCTTTGGCTGCAAATGCACCTAATCTTCCAGCATCAGCTGTGATGTATAAATCTCCAACACAGTCTGCTCCCTCTTCTGTAATTCTTTTCTGCAGGGCTTTATCTTTACCTGATACTACGTTTACTTTAATTCCTGTTGCTGCTGTGAACTTTTCATATAATTGAATGTCAGAATCATAGTGTCTTGCACTAAAAATATTGACCTCAGCTGCAATCGTAAAACTTGAAATTAAAGCAAAAAACAATGAAATTATTGTTAATTTTCTCATTTTACTCCTTAAATTTATATTTATATTAAACGTAATTTGTCCTGCAATGCGGATGATAACTATTCTCAATGAAAATGATTATCAATTGCAATATTGTCGCAATTGATAATCAATCGCAATTAGTACTGTTTTTATTATGATTTATTTAAAATTCCCACTCAGAAATTTTACTGTAAAGGAAGTTCCTAAAAGCTTGAACTCTAGCAACATTTTTAAGTGATTGAGGGTATACAAAGTGTGCCTCTGTAGTTGGACCTTGAACACTTGGTAAAACTTTAACAATATTTGGTTGTTTGACAGTTAAGTAATCTGGTATTGCAGCTAATCCTACACCGCTTTGAACAGCTAATAGTAAACCATAAACACTATTCACTCTCATTACAGTTTTTCTTTTTTTATTATCTTTCATTCCAAGTTTTAATGCCCAATCTGGATTATAAACAGGAGATGGAGCTCCTCTACCAAAGGAAATAAAGTTATGCTTATTCAAGTCATTAATTGTCTTAGGATATCCATGTTTTTCAAGGTATTTTGGTGATCCATATATATGATAGTTGATATCAATCAGCTTTTTTTGAATATAGTTTAGCTGTTTTGGTCTTCTCATAAATATACCAATATCTGCTTGTCTCGTGCTTAAATCTAACTCTCTATCATCAAATATGAGTTCAACTTCAATTTCTGGATTTAATTGCATAAATTCTTGGATTCTAGGTGTTAACCAGGTTGTTCCAAAACTAACTACTGTTGTTACTGACAGTTTTCCAGAAGGTTTGTGTTTTTTATCTCCTAAGGTTGTTTCCACCTCTTTTAATTTAGAAATAACTTCATGTGCTGTTTTAAATACATATTCTCCATTTTCAGTTAGTGTTAAACCTCTAGCATGACGTTCAAATAATTTAACTTTTAAATCCTCTTCTAAAGATTGAATTTGTCTACTAATTGCAGATTGACTTAGATTTAAAATTACTGTTGCACTAGTGAAACTGCCTGCTTCAGCAACTGCATGAAATATCTTTAATTTATCCCAATCCATTATTTATTTACATCCACTACTATTTTATTTTTTAAATTTCCTTTTAATATATCAGGATAGACATTTAATAATTCATCTAATCCAATAGTATTTACTGATTTTTCTAAAATATTAAAATCTAGCAAAGCAGGAAATTCTCCCCACACAAACTCTTTTCTTTTTTTACTGATATTAACAGAGTCTACTCCCCATAATTTGACTGCTCTTAATATAAATGGAATTACTGAGGTGTTTAATTTATTGCCACTAGCATTTCCACATATAGCAACAATTCCTTTTGGTTTAGTTTGAGCTATTGCATTAGATAAAATGTTACCACCTACAGTATCTACAACTCCATCCCATGTTCCTTTATCTATTAATCTTGCTTCACCCTCAAATTCTTTACGATCTATAACGTTTTTAGCGCCAAGTTCTTTTAGATAATCTGCTTTATCTGGTTTACCAGTTATCGCTGTAACGTTAATTCCCATTTTAGCAAGAACCATTACTGCCACCATTCCAACACCTCCTGTAGAACCAGTTACTAATACATCATTAACTTTTGACTGCATCAATAGTTCCTCTCTTGCTTTAACTGCAAAAGCACATAACAAACCTGTAAGACCAGCAGTTCCTAAAATCATAGCTTGTTTATTTGTCATTCCTTCAGGTGTTTTTGTAATATGATCCTTTTTAACTTTTGCGTATTGAGAATATCCACCATCAAAAAGTTCACCTGCTCTACAACCTGTTAATATAACTCTGTCTCCTTCTTTAAATTCTTCACCATCACCTTGTGCAACAGTTCCAGAAAAATCAATGCCAGGTATTCTTGGATACTCTTTCACTAATTTACCGCCATCTTTTAGTATCATTGCATCTTTCCAATTAAGATCAGAATAATCTATCTTAACTAGCACCTCTCCATCTTTAAAATGGTCTAAACTTAATTCTTTGACTTCTCTTGTAAAATTTTCGTTCTGATTGTTTATTACAACTGCTTTAAATGAGTCCGCCATGTTTATCAGTAAATATTATTTTGCAATAAATCGCAAATATCTATTTTGATAACTTAAATCGTCTTTAAACTGTCCAAGATAAAAATTTGTAACTGTGGTAGCTTGCTCTTTTTTTATACCTCTCATAGTCATACACTGATGAGTTGAATCTATTGTAACCGCAACACCTTTTGCATCCAACGACTCCATTAAAGTATTAGCAATCTGAACGGTTAATCTTTCTTGTGTTTGTAATCTTTTTGAAAATACTTCTACAACTCTTGCTATTTTACTTAATCCCACAACTCTTTGATTTGGAATATATGCTACATGAGCAATTCCTATAATTGGTGCCATGTGATGTTCGCAATGACTTTGTACTGAAATATTTTTTTGAACAACCATATCGCTATAGCCTTCAACATCACCAAATGTTTTATCTAAAACTGCTTTAGGATCTTCTTTGTAGCCTTTGAAATATTCTTTAAATGCTTTTGTAACTCTTTTTGGAGTTTCCAATAAACCTTCTCTAGTAGGATCTTCACCTAACCATTTAAGGATTTTGACAAAAGCTTCTTCAGCTTCTTTATCAGTTACTTCATTAATTTTTTTTTCGTTTTCGTTTTTTACTAATTTCATGACGTGCTTTTATATATATAAAACCTTAATTTTAAAATATTTAATATATTTATTATTATGTTAGATAATTCCACATATATGTTTAAAAAAAGAGAAAATGTAGCAGAAATAGAAGAAGGTAAGCTTTTATCTCCTAAATTCGACAATGATGGATTGATTCCAGTCATTACAACATGCTCAAAAACAAAAGAAATATTAATGCATGGGTATATGAATGTCGAAGCCTTCAAGTTAACTATTGAAACTAAAGAAGCTCATTACTGGAGCAGATCAAGACAATCAATTTGGCATAAAGGAAAAACAAGTGGGTTTGTTCAAAAAGTAAAAGAGATTCGAATTGATGATGATCAAGATGCAGTTTGGATGACTGTAGATATTGGTGAAGGTTCTAGTTGCCACGTCGGTTACAGATCCTGTTTTTACAGATCTGTTCCTTTGGGTAAAATTGATAATGCAAGACAAATCGAAATGAAATTTGAAGAAGAAGAAAAAAAATTTGACCCAGAAGTTGTTTATAAAGGACAACCTAATCCAACAAAAATATAAAAAATTAATGAAAGTTTTAAGTCCTTTTGGA
>CABYFB010000004.1 GCA_902518165.1 uncultured Pelagibacteraceae bacterium | reverse complement strand
AGCCATCTGAAATTGCACCATTGTCAGGAATGCTATTTGCAGAGATGATAAATGAGGCTGGATTTCCAGCTGGAGTCTTTAATCTAGTGAATGGCGATGGGTCTGGTGTTGGAACTGACTTATCAGGACATCCTGATGTTGATATGGTTTCATTTACAGGATCCACTAGAGCTGGAAAATTAATTACAAAGAATGCTGCTGAAACTATAAAAAGAGTTTGTCTTGAACTTGGTGGTAAAGGTGGAAATATTGTTTTTGCTGATGCATATCCTGATGCAGTTAGAGATGGCATTAGAAACGTAATGAGTAATTCTGGTCAATCCTGTGATGCTCCAACTAGAATGCTTGTTGAAAAATCAATTTATAAAAGAGCTGTTGAAGAAGCTGCAGACGAAGCAAATAAAATTAAAGTTGATCTTGCTTCAAAAGCCGGTGATCATATAGGACCTGTAATTTCAAAAACTCAATTTGATAAAATTCAGAGCTTAATAAATAGTGGTATTGAAGAAGGTGCTACTTTAGTAGCAGGTGGTCCCGACAAACCTGAAGACTTAAAGAAGGGTTATTTTATTAAACCGACAGTATTCACTGATGTTAATAATAATATGAGAATTGCAAAAGAGGAAATATTTGGACCAGTATTGTCAATTATTCCTTTTGAAAATGAAGAGGAAGCTATCCAAATTACAAATGACACAGAATATGGATTAGGAAACTATTTACAAACAGAGGATAAAGAAAAGGCAAAAAGAGTTTCAAAAAAATTAAGGTCTGGAATTGTATATGTAAATCATAAAGCAGCAGATTCTGGAACTCCTTTTGGTGGTTATAGGCAATCTGGAAATGGACGTGAAGGTGGAACTTGGGGATTGCATGAATATCTTGAGGTAAAAACTATTACTGAATGGAAAAATTAAAATGCTTGGTTATGTAATGGTAGGAACCAATAACTTAGAAAAAGCAATAATTTTTTATGATGAAGTCTTAAAAGTTTTAAATCTGGAAAGAAATTATAAAGATGAAGTTTGTGCTGGTTACACAGAAAAAAATGGTGATGGAACCATAGAGTTTTATGTAACCAAACCTGTCAATATGAAAGAGGCAACTAATGGAAATGGAACGCAAGTTTCATTTATCACATCATCTAGAGATATAGTTGATAAGTTTCATGAGATTGGGCTTAAGGCGGGAGGAAAAAGTGAAGGAGCTGGAGGTGAAAGACCAGAAGGTTCTGGAGTTTACTATTCATATATTCGAGATCTTGATAATAATAAAATTTGTGCTTTCACAAACAATTAATGTCTTACACTTTAATTCAAGAAAAAATCGATCAAGGAAAAATTGTTTTACTTGATGGAGGTATAGGTGCCGAACTTGAAAAAAAAGGAGCTAAAATGGATAAAAACCTTTGGTGTGGAAAATGTTCGGTAGATAGCCCAGAATATCTACAGGAAATACATGAAAATTATATTGATGCAGGTGCTGATGTTATTACAACAAATACTTATGCCACAACTCCAATTTCTCTTAGAAAACATGGATATGAAGACTCAGTTGAATTATTAAATAAACAAGCAGTTCAAATTGCAAAACGAGCAATTCATAATTCAAAAAAGAGCGTCTGTTTAGCAGGAAGTGTTTCGAGTTATGGAAGTTTTCTTAAACTTGGAACAAAGAATATGAAACCAAGTTTTACTGAACAGATTAAAATTTTATCAAATGAAGGTGTTGATTTAATAATTTTAGAAGCAATGACATCTCAAGCAGAAATCGTTGAGACTATGCTTGAGTGTTCTTCAAATATAAAGTTACCTGTTTGGCTTTCTATTTCCTGTGTAATAGATCAGAATACAAAAAATATTACACTTGGTTATGATGATGTGAAGAATAAAACTGAAATTTACGAGGATTTAGAAGAATCGTTGAAAAATTTTAGTAAATTCCATAAGGGGCCAATTTTAATTGCTCACTCAGATATTAAAACAACGAGTGCAGCTTTAGATACTGCATTAAAAAATTATAATGGAGTTATTGGTGCATACCCTAACAAAGGCTATTACGAAAAACCAAATTGGAAGTTTGTGGATGATTTTTCGCCCAATGATTATTTGGAAGTTGCAAAAAAATGGTTTAGCAAAGGTGTAAAAATTGTTGGTGGTTGTTGTGGTATAGGAGTTGAAGAGATAAAAGCTGTTTCAATTTTGAAGTAATAATATATTGTAAAATTATGAAAACTTTTATTGGTGGTATTGGTTGTTTTTGGGACGAAACTAAATACGATGGTATAAAAGGAATATTATCTACCGAATGTGGTTATTGCGGAGGTGATGATCCCAATGTTACTTATAAAGCAGTTTGTGGTGGGGATACAGGTCACATAGAAGTAGTCAAAGTTCAATATGATGAAAATATTTTAAGCTATGAAGACATGGTCAGATTATTTTTTAAACTCCATGACTCAACTCAAAAGAATAGACAAGGAACTTATGTAGGAATTCAATATCGCTCTGAGATATTTTATAATAATGATAATGAAAAAAATACAGCAGAGAAAATTTTAAAAGAAATGAATGAGAAATTAGATGGAAAAGTTACTACAAAAATTTCCAAAGAAAAAAACTATTGTAAAGCAGAAGGCTATCATCAAAAGTACGAGAAAAATAAATCTCTTAAGTTTGGATAAAAAGTACTAATTTGAAAAAAATTATTTCAGAAAAAAATCCAGAATTAGTTACAAGAAAAGATAATAAAGCTCAATGGAATCTCCCAAATAAAAGGAGGTTGGGTTTTAGAAATTTATATAAAATTAATAGATATGGAATATACCTTAGATCAGATTTTGTTTTAAAATTAAAAAAAAAAATTAATAAGAGAATTGGTAAATTATCTTCTGTAAAAAAGGTAACTAAAAATAAAGCTTTTTGCTCTTTAATAGTTGGCAAAGATCAGGATATTTTATTCGAGCAGTACGCAAAGGACTTTTCTACAAATCAGCCTCAAACAATTATGTCAATTACAAAAATGTTTATACATTTATTTGTGGGAGAGCTGATAGACAGAAAACTAATTAACTTAAATAAGAAAATTTCATTTTACTTGCCAAAAATTGGCAGTGGTTATGCAAATGCAAAAGTAAAAGACGTTTTAGACATGAACATTGTAAATCTATATAGCGAAGATTATACAAAAGCTTATTCGTCTTCATTTTTACATGAGCCTGTGGGAGGATGGAGACTGCCGATTAAAGGCAAAAACATTCAAAGCCAGGAACAGTATTTAAATTCAATCAAATCTTTAAAAAGCAGAGATTTAAAAAATTATACCGATCTGGCGCATTATAAATCAGCTAATACCGATGTTATTGGACTAATTGTAGAAAAAGTAAGTAAAAAAAGTTTAAGACAATGGCTGTTGGAAACAGTTGAAGCAACAGGATTTGAAGAAGGATTGTATATAGGAACAGATAGATTTGGAACACCGTGGATGTCTGGAGGCGGAAGTTTAATTACAAGAGATTTTTTAAGAATGGGTTTACTTTTTTCTAGGTTTGGAAAAGGTATAAATGGAAAAAATATTGGTTCTAAAACTTTTTTGAGTAAAACTATTAATAGTGAGGGACCCAAATACATTCAATTATCTAAAGATAAATTTGTCTGTTATGTTAATTCATTAATGAAATGCGGTAACTGGATTGGTCACTCTGGGTATGGGGGCCAATTTTTAGGAATAAATTTGAAAACAAAAGTTGTTGCTGCATTTTTTTCTGTCTTAGAGACTAAATCTGCAACAAATGAAAAATATAAAAAAGATATGGTAAATATGATAGACCAAATAATTAGTAAAGATTACTAATTTAAGAAAATCTTGTTATCAAGGATTTTAAATGTTTATCTGTGACGCCACAACAACCCCCAATAATTTTTACCTGATCGTCTATTAACTCAGAACACTTATCAACAAATTCAATTTCATTTTCAGTTATTAATGCTTGCATAGTACTCGTGTCAAATTTATGAATTTCTGGATAGAACATAATTGGCCCATTCCAATTTGATTTTAAAACTTTCATTCCCTCTTTTGTATCAATAAACCAACTATGCATAATGCCATAAACATCTCCACCGATAGATTTGAGTGAATTAATTATTTTAGCGAAATTTATAATTTTATCTTCAGGAAGGAATTTTGGCTCATCAGGATATTTTAAAGGGTCATATATAATAGATCTCTCTTTTTCAGCTCTAAAATTTCTACCTACTACGGTTTCATCAAACTTACTTATGCAGCAACTTAATCCAACCCAGACAGGTAAACCTGTTTCTAAAGCTGCATTAAGCAAAATTTTAGCGTGGTCAATATCTAAAAGCATTTCAAGAATAAGCACTTCGACTCCCTCTTCTTTTAATACCTTTGCTTGTTCTTTATAATTTTTTTCTTCTTTTGCAAATGATGGTACAAATTTTGTGTCAGGTCTAAATTCATTTTCAGCCAAAGCTAAATATGTTGACATGCTTCCAGCAATTTTAATTTTTTTTCCAGAATTTTTGACTGCTTGTCTTGCTAACTTAACTGTATCAATGTTAATTTTTATAGTCTGATCTCCTAAATTTGAAGGCTCAAGACAATGCCTTGCAGTTCCAAAAGTATTGGTTGTTATCATATCACATCCGGCGTTTATATGACTTTCGTGTACTTTGATTACTATTTCTGGTGAGAAAACATTTGCTAAACCAGAAAAAGCTGGTCCCATAGTTCCGCCAAGTCTCTGAATTTCTGAGCCTGTTCCACCATCTAAGAAGACTTTTTTTTTTGATTTCAATAATTCATTAATATCCATTATGCTAATTTCTTCTCTGACTTTGGAACATATACAACTTCAATTACACCACCAAGAATTATTAGAATACTACCTATTGTTTCTCTCCAACCAAAAGGTTCATTTGTTAAAATACTAGCACTAACAACACCAACAATTATTTCAGCTAAAAATAAAATAGATGATAAGCCGGCTCCTAGTTTGCTTGGAGCCCAAAAGATTATTACTCCTGTAGGAATAAAATAAAATATCGAGATAAGTAATAAAAAAGTGGACATTGACATGATAACCTCCACTGATGGAACTGGTCCTAAATAATCTACTAAGAATAACCCAATAGGTATACTGGCTAAACCTCCATAAAAAAAGAATGTGAATATAATTGGAAAGACGCCATCGGTTTTAATTATTTCCATTCTAATTAAACCAGCACCAAATAGTGCACCTCCAGCAAGGGCCAACCAATCCCCTGCATTTTGAGGTAACGGAATTATATTCTCTTGACTAAATACAATCCATAAACCTCCTAGTGCCAAACCTAATGTGATCACCCTCTTCCAACCAAATTTCTTTTTTAAAAATATAATTTCAAATATTGTTGTCCAAACAGGTATCATGTAAAACATGATTAATGCTTTAACTACATCAGTAAGAAGAAAGCTAAGAGCATAACAAACAAATCCACTTCCAACAAAAAAACCAGTCAGAGGAAATTCCAATCCAATAGACTTTCCTTTTATAACTCTCCAAATTGCGACTGGTGATAATATTAATATTCCAACCGCCATTTGGGAAATTGTTCCCCAGCCACCAGTCAAACCTCCATCTTCTAGTATTCTTTGAGGTAACCAATAAATTCCCCATGAACCAGCAGCAATAGCTAATGCAAATGAAATTTTAAAATGATGAGGGTGTCTGGTCATTATTATTCCGTTAATTCTGGTTTAAATTTTGAAAAGTTAAAAATTTCTTCATAAGATTTGGCAAAGTTAATTAGTTTATTATCTTCTTTAACATTTGCTATAATCTGCATTCCCATTGGTAGCCCTTTATTATTAAAACCAACTGGAATAGATATAGTTGGCAAACCAAGCAAACTTGATAATGTATAGACTTCCATATATCTATGATAAGTGTCAGTTTTTTTATCATTGATAAATTCTGGATTGTTTAGGTTCTTTTCAAAAGGAAATAGTTGAGCCGAAGGTAATGCTAAAAAATCATAATGTTTAAATAGGTTTTGTATTTTATCCATATATTTATTTCTTATTTCTATTGCTTTTAAAACATCGTTTGTTTTGATGCTTTTCCCTTTTTCATATTCCCAATATGCTTGAGAAGGTAATTCATTTAAATTTTTTAAATTATATAACAAAAAGTTTTCATACAAAAATTTGGCTCTTAATATTGTCCAAGAATACCACAATTCTTCTGAATTAATTTCAGTTTTTAAATCTTCAATATTTAAATTATTTGACTGTAATTTTTTTAAAATATTTTCACATAAGTCGATGATTCCATCTTCATACTTATATTGTTCGTTTAGATCAATGCACCATCCAATTTTTAAATCTGAAAGTTTTTTAATATTTATATCTTCAAGATCGAAAGATAATTTATCCTTTACATTCTTCCCTTTTATGTAGTTAAATAAAAATTCCATGTCATTGGGAGTCCTAGCAAAACATCCAGTTGTAGATATTAAAGGAAAATCTTTTAAATTTTTAATTTCAAATCTATCTTCTGCAATCGCACCAGGTGTTGGTCTTAATCCATAAATATTTGCAAATGCTGCTGGGTTTCTACAAGATCCCATCATATCTGTGCCATCTGCAAAAGGAATTAAATTTGCTGCAACAGCTGCTGCTGCACCACCAGAAGACCCTCCTGCTGACTTACTATAATCATAAACATTGGAGGTGGCTCCATAAACTCTGTTAGTAGTATGACAACCAACAGCAAATTCAGAGAGATTTGTTTTACCAATTAAAATTGCGTTTTTTTTATAATTATCTACTAATAAAGAATCCTGTTTTGGGATATTTTTTAATAAATCTTTATATCCATAGCATGTTACCTCATTTTTAATATCAAATAGTTCTTTAACTGCAATTGGAAGACCATAGATATCATCTTTATCATTATCACTATTAAAATTTTCATCTTTTAATTTTGCTTCTTCGGTAATTTTTGTTTCATCTATATGTGAAATAATAGCATTTAATTTTGGATTGAATTTTTTTATTCTATCTAAATAGAAATTTACTACCTCTGCTATTTTAATTTCTCTTTTTTTTATTTTTGAAATTATTTGATGGACAGAAAAATTCTCAAGCACTTAATTAAACCTATCTTGCTTGTCTAATACTCTCTAAAACTAAAGTCTTGACCTCATCTAATGATGCCTTTTTAGGATTTTGTCCATAAGCTTGGTCTAACATTGATTTCTTTGCTATTCTCTCTTGGCAATCTTCTGGCACTCCTAATTCATTTAATCCTTTAGGGATTTTTAATCTATCTAGAATTATATTTAAGTTGTCTTGAAAACTTTCAATTGAATGGTTTTCAAATTGCATAGCCTCAGACATTCTTTTTACTTTTTCTTCTAATCCAGGCAAATTATATTTCATGACTGCGGGAAGTATAATTGCATTAGTCAATCCATGATGAGTATTATATTCGGCACCAACCATGTGTGAAATTGCATGAACTAAACCTAGACCTTTTAAGAAAGCTATTCCACCCAAATAAGATCCAATAATCATTCCTCCTCTCGCTAAAAGATTATCAGGTTCTTCGACAGCTGCATAAAGTGATTTTGAAATTAAATTTAAACTTTCTAATGCAGAACCATCACAAAGTGGATGAAACATAGGAACACTATAACCTTCAATTGCATGTATCATTGCATCTATACCGGTCCAAGCAGTAAGATTTGGTGGTAATTTTAAAGTTAGCTCTGGATCTACTAAAGCTAAACATGGTCGGGCATCTGGATGCCATAAACAAAACTTCATTCCTTTTTCAAGATGAGTGACCATGGCAGTAACTTCTGTTTCAGCGCCCGTTCCTGCTGTAGTTGGAATAGTAATTATTTTTGGAAAAGGATTTTCCATAGTTAATTTTGGCGGCTCTTTTTCAAATTCAAAATCCCATAAGGGCACACCACTATCAACTGTGAGAGAAATTGCTTTTCCTCCATCCATTGCACTTCCACCACCTATTGCAATTATTGCATCATGATTGCCTTCACGAAATTTTTTACATCCAGAATCTATTTCATCATCTCTAGGATTTGGGGATATATTTGAATAAATATCTGATTTGATTTTTGAATCATTAAGTAAATTTTGTAAATCACTTATAAATGGTAAATTTACACTACCACTATCAGTAACGATCAATGCATTATTTATTTTAAAATTTTTACAAAACTTTCCAATTTCTTTAAATCTTCCAGGTCCATAAGCTGTAAAAGTTGGGAATGTCCAATCCTGATTATTTAATAAAAATTCTTCATTAAGCTTAAAATTTTGCATAATATTTTAAAAACTTATACTAATTTCAATATTATTAAATGAAAATTTCATCTGAAAAAACAGATCTAAAAAAAACATATTTAGCAATTGCTACAATGCTCTTAGCAATTTTATGTATAGATCTTTACATGGTTATTATTAAATTTTTAGGTGATGAATACTCAATAATTCAATTAACTTTATTTAGAAATGTAGCAGCAATTATACCTTTGTTATTATTGATCTTATTCACAAATGAATTTTCAACAATATTCAAAAACTTAGGAAATAAGTTTTTGATATTGAGTTGCTTGAGAGGAATATGTTTTCTTTCTATGAATGTATTCATTTTTATCTCAGTAGTAAATCTGGAATTTGCGACAGCTATGACGTTAACCTTCTCATCGCCTTTCTTTATAGTAATACTATCAATAATTTTATTGAGTGAAAAAATTGGTATTTATAGATGGTCAGCAGTTATAATTGGTTTTGTTGGTGTAGTTATGATAATGAAACCAACAAGTGAAATTTTTAGTTTGTACTCAATTTTTCCAATTCTAACCGCTATAGCATGGGCTTTCACTGTCATAATTTTAAAATTCATTCAAGGCAATCATTCAACTGCTAAAATTCAATTATACACATTAATATTTAATGTTATTGGTGGTTTAATATTATTTTTTGTAACTACAGGACATGTTGAAATTAAAAATTTTAAAGATTTTATTTTGATGACTATGACCGGAGTTTTGGGTGGTACAGCAGCAATATTGTTTATTTATTCTTATCGTTTAATTTCAGCAAGTAAAATAGCTTCATTTGAGTATCTTGGTATACCGTCATCTTTTATTCTTGGTTGGATTTTCTTTAATGAAGCTCCATGGAGCCAATTATTTCCTGGAGTAATAGTAATTATTTTTGCTGGTATGATTATTATATGGAGAGATAATATTAAGAATAAATCGATAGAAGGTAATAAGCAAATTTATTGATTTGATCTCATAGATTTCATGACTATTACTCTATCTATTTCACCTAATAGCTTTCCACTTTCGTTACAAACTACTGGATAAGTTTTATCATTATCAATAAGCCTATCTATTAAATTTTCAATTTTAGAATTATCTAAAATATTATCTTTTCCATTCTCAAATAAATTTTTTGTTTCATTGCAGCATTCTGTTCTCATGACTTTGCCAGCACTCAATACTTTATATTTAGGAACATCTTCACAAAAATCTTTAACATATTGATCTTTTGGATTAGATACAATTTCTTCAGGTGTACCAACTTGTGAAACTTCTCCATCTTTCATGATAGCAATGTGGTCTCCCATTTTAATTGCCTCTAAAAAGTCGTGAGTTATAAATACCATAGTTTTTTGAAGCTTTTCTTGGATCTTTAAAAGCTCATCTTGCATTTCTCTTCTAATCAAAGGATCCAAAGCTGAAAAAGGTTCATCAAAGATTAATATTTCAGGGTCCACAGCTAACGCTCTTGCAAGTCCTACCCTTTGCTGCATACCTCCAGATAATTCTCTTGGATAATTATTATGCCAACCATCTAATCCAACCATTTTTAAAACTTCCATTGACTTTTCTGTTCTTATATCTTTTTTTGTTCCCCTTACTTCTAATCCATAACCAATATTTTCTAAGACTGTTCTATGAGGAAATAAACCAAAATGTTGGAAAACCATGCTCATTTTATTTCTTCTTAATTCTAATAATTCACTTGCGCTCATTTTTGTAACTTCAACATCATCCATTTTCACAATGCCAGCTGTTGGTTCAATCAATCTCGAAATACATCTCACTAGTGTTGATTTTCCACTACCAGATAATCCCATTACTACAAATGTTTCACCTTTTTGAATTGAGAAACTGACATCTTTAACAGCAACAACATGTCCGGTCTTTTCTTGAACTTCCTTAATACTTAAATTTTTATCAAGGTTTTTAATAATTCTTTTTTCGTCTGGTCCAAATAATTTCCATATATTTGTACAAGTGATTTTTTGTTCTACAGCCATTTTTAATAAATAATATTACCCTAAAAATAGACAATATTTTACTTTAAATGTAAAATTATTTATTTTAACTTGCGAACATGGCTACTAGAACTGATTTAATAGATAAATCAAATCAATCAAAAAACATAATAACTTATGTAATTATTGGAGTTGTTTTTTTGGTAGCACTTTGGCTATCTACTCAAAGTGAAGGGCCTTCAAAATTTCCTAAAGAAGTCACTGATAAATTTACATTTACAGCTTGGGTGAATGACGGAGAAGATTATTTAAAAAAAAATTATAGATGGGTCACTAAAATTATAGCAAGCTATATAAAAGAAACTTATTATTTTTTAGAAGACTTTTTGCTTGAATCTCCTTGGATTTTAATTGCAACAATAATTATAATACCCTGCATAATTGCAGGTGGTTTGCGATTGGGAATTTACTCATCTTTTGTAGTTTATTTTTGGGGAGCAACAGGAATGTGGGAACCATCTTTGCAAACAGTAGCATTGATGGGTTTATCAGTTTTATTATGTGTATTTTTTGGATTTATACTGGGTGTCTTGTGTTCACAAAGTAATAGATTTGAAAATTTCATGAAGCCGGTCTTAGACACTATGCAAGTCATGCCAGCATTTGTATATTTGTTCCCAGCATTATTTTTTTTTGGGATAGGAGGTGCGCCAGCAATATTGGCTACCATGATATATGCGATGCCTCCAATAATAAGATTGACGAATACTGGCATAAGACAAGTGCCAGCTCAAACTATAGAGTCTGCCACTTCCTTTGGTTCAAGTAAACTTCAGTTGTTATTTAAAATTAAAATTCCATTATCTTTACCAAGTATAATGATGGGTATTAACCAAGTAATAATGATGGCATTGGCATTAGTTGTTCTTGCATGTTTTATAGGTGCTGAAGGTATTGGCGGTCAAGTTTGGCAAGCAATAAGAAGATTGGATGTTGGCTGGGCAATGGAAGGTGGGCTATGTATTTTATTCATGGCGATAATGTTTGATAGATTTAGTTTAGCGTTTAGTAAAGATAAAGAAAGACTTCCTTCAGATGTTCAAAGATTTTATTTACTTCCTCAAAGTTGGGAAAAATATCAAATCGCAAAAATTTTAGAAACTCCATTAAGTTTTGGAAATAAGATTTTAAAAATCATATGTCAAATAGTTACATCTGCTATAGCAACAGTAATTAGAGTCTTAGTTTCAATTTTTAATAAATCTACGGGAGAAAACATCGGAGAATTCATTAGCAAAAGATATTATGTTATTCCTTATTTTCTAGTTTTATTTCTAATTGCATTTATAGATAATTACTTTTTAGAAATAGGAACATTTCCAAAGGAATGGAAATTATCAATAAGACAACCAATTAGTAACGCAGTGGAAAGCTTGACTGTAAATCCTGGATTTATTTCTTTTGCAAAAGGTTTAAGAGCTTTTGTTTATTTAAATTTGTTAAGACCTTTAGATGTTTTTCTAACTCAAATACCTTGGTGGTATACATTAGCAGTATTTTCAGCTTTAGGTTATGTAACTGTTGGAATAAGATTTGCAATAATTACTGCAGTTCTTCTTCTATTTATTGGTGCATGTGGAATATGGACTCAATCAATGATAACTTTATCTTCAGTGCTTGTTTCTGTTGTGCTGTGTTTTGTTATAGGAGTTCCTCTTGGAATAATTGCATCTTACAATGAAAGATTTAGAAATATTCAGAACGTAGTGTTGGATGCAATGCAAACACTTCCTTATTTCTGTTATTTAATTCCTGTTTTAATGTTTTTTGGTGGTGGAACAGTGTCAGCTGTCATTGCTACAGTAATATATTCAATTCCACCAATAATTCGATTAACATCACTAGGTTTAACACAGGTTTCTGGTACTTACTCTGAAGTATCGAGATCATTTGGTGGAACACTTATTCAAACATTAAATAAAGTTAAATTCCCATTAGCTATTCCAAGTTTAGTTATCGGATTTAATCAGACTGTAATTATGGCTTTCGCTATGCAAATAGTTACACCGCTTATTGGTGGTAAGGGCTTGGGTTTAGAGGTATTTAATGGTCTTGCGAGATCCGACACTGGAAGAGGATTGGCAGCTGGTATTGGAATTGTATTGTTAGCTATTATTATTGATAGAATTACACTTGCGTGGACTAAGAAACAAAGAGAGGCTTTAGGCTTAATAAGTTAAGACAAATAGTACTATTTGCGTGGTTTACATACTTATACATTTTGATCTAAAATGTATTTTTAATTAATTAAAAAGAGAGGAAATAAATGAAGTTATCAAAAAAGATATCAGCACTAATTCTTTCTGTAGCTCTGTTAATTGGAAGCTTTGGTCAAGCCAATGCAGCCAAAAGACTTCATGCAGCTATAGCAGATTGGACTGGTGGGATAATTACTTGCGAAGTTGCCGTAGCAATTCTTGAAAGAGAAATGGGATACAAAATTAAACAAACTGTATTTCCTTCAGGAACTGGTTTATGGGAAGCAATCGCTGCAGGTGAGCTAGACTTCGCTTGCGAAAGTTGGCCAAGTTACGCTGAAGCTGACACTGTTATGTTAAATGAGGACTTAATATACGAGGGTAAAGTCGTTGGCACATATAGTGGTGATGGAAGTGTAGACTTACTTGGAACAGCAGGAATAATCGGTATGTCAGACTACTGGATACCAAGATACGCTGCTGAAGAACTAGGTATTAAAACTTGGAAAGACTTAAATAAACACAAAGCAAAATTTGCAACAATTGAAAGTGGTAATAGAGGTAGACTTATTGGATGTCCGGTTGCAGGTTGGAACTGTCATGACCAAAAAAGACTTGATCTTTTAGGAATAGACTTCCAAGCTGATGAACTTGGAACAGAGGCCGCTGCTATCGCAGAAGCAAAAGCTGCTTACATGCGAAAAGAACCATTCCTACTTTATCTATGGTCGCCACATTGGTTTTTTGGTGCTTATGATATGGTTGGTGTACAACTTCCAGATCACAAAGTTTGTGACAGCTTCACTGAAGCAAATAACTGGAAAGATTGTGGAACTGCTGCATGGCCAGCAACTGGTTGGGCTAAAGATTACACTATGAACTATGGAAACCCAGCTACTTTTGCTAGCGCTGAACATGCTGATGCTAAGAAGTTCTTTGAAAAAATGTCTTTACAAAATATCGACCAAGCTAAAATGTTAGTTGAAGTTGATCAAAATGGAAGAGATGTTAAAGAAGTTGTTAATGAGTGGTTAGACAATAATCCAGATAAATGGAAAAGTTGGCTTCCATAATAACTTTAAAATAAATTAGATAAAAGGGCTTTGATATTTTCAAAGCCCTTTTTTTATTTCTTAAGATAATTTAATCTACCCACAATTTCATCTCTATCCATGTAATAACCTTGCAGGTGTCTGTGTCCAGAATTTGGATCAAATTCAGTTCTTCCATGAAGCACCCTTCTATTATTGAATGTATATATATCTCCAGGTCTTAGTCTAAATTTTATTTGAAATTTGTCATCGTGTAAAAGTTTTCCAAATTTATGATGTGATTTATAAACTTTATCCATTTGATCTGGGTGACAATCTAAAGCATCCATTGTTGCAGTGCTAAATCTAACATCATTATAATCGCTATCTTTTGTTAGACTTATTGCAGTACCATAAAAACTTCTATGAGCTTCTTGTGTGTAATCTTTGTCTCTAAACTTTAAAGGAATTTTTGTTAGCGTATCAAAAGTATCTTTATCATTTTTCTTTAAATATTCTGCTACTGCAAATGCATCTACTGCTGATGAGTCACCCCCTTTTGCTGAATTAACTAAACAATGTAAAAATTGATACCCGGGAGGATTCTCAAACCATGGTAAATCCATATGATTTTGAAGTGCATGAGCTGTATAAGCTGAGTTATTTGGTTTTGGTATATTTATAACTTCAAAAGGTGTTTTAAAAAATGTCTCTCTTGTGTGACTAATTCTATTTAAAACTGGAAATGCAGAATTTTTTTCTACTGGAGCATTATAAACTATAGCTATTCCTTTATAGTGAAGAAGCTCTAACCATTTAATTAATCCCTCTTCGGAAGATATTATTTCATTATGATCTATATATATACTATCAATATTTTTTTCTAATTTGCTATCCCACAATTGATAAGGTGATTTGTATTCTTCATTATTTTTTATTGTGTAACAATTTTCTCTAAGCCAATTAATATCATAATGACTTACATGATTTCCCTCACTCCACTCTATTTCTAATTTACCATCATTATTAAGATTATATCTTTTTGGGTTTATATTTTCTGATACATCTAAAATATTAAACATTCGATGCCTAGAATCTTTATCGTGTGCTGTGGGGCAATTATCTCTCAGCCACATATAATTAAATTTACTCTCTTTTCCGTCATCCCAAATTACTTGAAGATAAGTCCCGTTTTTTGAGATTTTTGAAATTGAGTGCATAATCAATATCAATATAAAATAATTTAATGCTCAATTCAATTATTAGTTGACATATTAATAGTTGGAAGAATTGTTAGTTTGAATTATCTTTTAAAATTAAAAATGAGCATAACCTTAAAAAATAAAAAAATAATCATATCCGCAGGAGGTTCGGGTATTGGATGGAGTTCAGCAAAAATATTTTTAGATAAAGGTGCAATAGTATATCTTTGTGATATCAATCCAACTTTTCTGAATAAATGCAAGAAGCACAAGCTCAATAATAAAAAATTATTTGTATTTCAGTGCGATGCCTCGGATGAAAACCAAGTAAAAAATTTTTTTAGCAAAATATTAAAAAAAACAAAAAAAATTGATGCTTTAATAAATAACGTTGGAATTGCTGGACCAACCGGGACACTTGAAAAATTAAAAAGCAAGGATTGGGAAAATACATTAAAGGTAAACGTTATTAGCCATTTTTATTTTTCAAAATATTCAATTCCATTGCTAAAAAAAAATAAAGGTGGAGCTATAATTAATTTATCATCAACCGCAGGTATATTTGGATTTCCATTAAGATCCCCTTACTGTGCAAGTAAGTGGGCAGTTGTTGGTATAACCAAAACACTGGCAATGGAACTGGGGAAATTTAAAATTAGAGTAAACGCTATTTGTCCTGGAACAATAAAGGGAGATAGAATGGGTAGAGTAATAAGGGATAAATCGAAGTTTTTAAATATTTCAAAAAAATTAATAGAAAAAGAATTTGTTTCAATGACTTCAATGAATACATGGGTCTATGAAGAGGATATTGGAAGAATTTGTAGCTTTTTAATTTCGAATGATGCACCAAGGATATCAGGACAAGTAATTGCTGTAGACGGCAATACTTTAAGAATGCATTAGTATTTAAACTTTAATATTTTTTTCGCTTATTTCCATAAATGGAAAATGAGACTCTTTATAGTGTATGTTCTCTGCTTTATTTAAAAAACTAATATCGTCTAGTAAACCTGCATATAAATAGTATTTTTTATACTTTTCTACATAAGTTAAAATAGGAGCAGCACATTTCCCACAAAAATGTTTTTTAATTTTATTACCACTGCCACCTTCATGTTCATAAATTTTTAATTTAGACTTATCTATATCTATTGCTCCATCTCTAAGAAGTATAATTGTCATTATTCCTCCTATTTTTTTTCTACAATCAATACAATGACAATTGAAAACTAAAGGGACTTCATCAAGCTTAACCTTAAAAGTTATATTTCCACAGATACATCCACCAGTTTTATTTACAAAAATTTTTTCTTTCATCAATTTCTAATTTTATTCTCGTATTTTTTTCTAATTTTTAATACATCAACTAAATATTGGTCCCTAATATTTGAAAGCATATTAATTGATTTACCTTTAGCTTGTTTTTTTGTACCTGATATAAGTTTATCAGATAATTTATTTGTTAACTTTGGAGCTTTTAATTTTGTCCAAGGTAATTTTAAGGCTGGACCAAATTGCTTTAACATATGTTTCATTCCTGCATTACCTCCAGCAAGATGAAAGGTTAAAAAGGTGCCCATTATTGAGTATCTAAGACCTGGTCCATCTTCTATTGCACGATCTAATTCCTGTGTTGTTGCATAATTTTCATTAATAATATGTAGACCCTCTCTCCACAATGCCTCTTGAAGTCTATCCGATAAATAACCTGGTAATTCTTTTTTAAGCATGATTGGCCTCATTGAGATTGATTTGTAATATTTGTTTGCATCTGAAAGAAACTTTCTTGTAGTTTTTTTTCCAGGAACTATTTCAACTGCTGGCAATAAATACGCTGGGTTAAATGGATGTCCAATTATGCCTCTTTGAGGATTTTTACTCTTAGAAAAAATTTTAGAGGGCAAAAGTCCTGACGAACTTGAAGAAATAATTACATTTGATTTTACATATCTAGAGATTTTTTGGATTAAATCAGTTTTAACTTTATAATTCTCTAATACACTTTCTTGAACAAAATCCACATTTGAAAGAGCCTTTTCCAAAGAATTAAAGAATTTTAAATTTTTAATTAAAATTTTTTTTCCAAAAAGTTTTTTTATACTTTTTGAAGTTCTTTTTATTTCTTTTAAAACATATTTTTTGAGATTTTTGTTTTGATCATATGCATGAACAATTTTGTTGTGAGCTAAATTTCTTATTATCCAGCCAGTCCCTATGACACCAGTTCCAACTATTCCTACAGTTTTAATTTTTGACATTACTTGTGTTTTACAAGCTTTAATTTTTCTCTTGTTTCTGCAGGTGACATAATCTCAACACCAAGATCTGTAACGATCCTTATAGCTTTCTCAACTAATTGAGGATTTGTTGCCAATTTACCTTTGGATAAATATAAATTATCCTCTAAACCAACTCTTGGGTTACCTCCCATTACTACAGTTTGAGCAACATATGGCATTTCGTTTTTAGATATTGCAAAACCTGACCATATACCTTCTTTAGGCATTATATCTTTCATCGCTTGCATAGCTAATGGTGTTGCCGGTGCTCCCCATGGAATTCCCAAACACATTTGAAAAAGAGGTGGATCACTTAATAATCCCTCTTTATATAATTGAGCACCAAACCACATATTTCCTAAATCAAAAGCTTCTATTTCAGGTTTAACTTTTATTTCTTGAAGTTTTTTTGCAGCTTTTCTTAAATCGTTAGGTGTGTTGACTGTGATAACTGAACTATCTCCAAAATTTAAGGTTCCGCAATCAAGTGTGCATATTTCTGGAAGAAATTGTTCTGCATTAGCAATTCTTTCCATTACATTTGCCATGTCTGTCATTGGACCAAAGTCTAAAGGGTTCTTGCCTTGGCCGATATCTAAATCACCACCCATGCCTGTTGTGAGATTAAGAATTACATCAGTTTCAGATGATCTCACTCTGTCAACCACTTCTTTATAAAGTTCAAGTCTTCTACTTGGAGTTCCATCTTCCTCTCTGACATGGATATGGGCAATTGCAGCACCAGCTTTAGCAGACTCTATTGCTGCTTTTGCAATTTGCTCTGGAGTTTTAGGTAAATCAGGATGTTTACTTGCTGTATCACCAGATCCTGTAACTGCACATGAGATGAAGACCTTATTGTTCATTTTTATTTCTAGTAAAATATAATATCATATCATTAACAATTATAAGAAATAAAAATTAAATGGACTTAAATAAACTAAGGGTTAGACGTAGCTTTATATTTACACCAGGTCTTCAACCAGAGATGTTTCCAAAAGCCCTAGCTTCAGGTGCTGATATGGTTTGTATAGAATTAGAAGATGGAATTGCCATGAAAGATAAAGACGAGGCAAGGAAAAATACTATTGAAGCATTAAAGTCACTAGAGGTAAAAAATGATGTTGAATTAGTTGTTAGATTAAATTGTCAAAGAACTAAAAATGGTCTTTTAGACTTAGAAGCTATTGCTTCAAATAAACTAAAAGTTAAAGCTATCATGTTGCCTAAAGTTAAAACACCTGACGAAATTACATTTATTGATGACATGCTTACTGATTGTGGTTTAGATACTGATCTTCATGTTATCATGGAAACTAATCAAGCTCTTGAAAGTATTTATGATATTGCACATTCTAGCGATAGAATAGTTGCTTTATATTTTGGTGGAGAGGATATGGCAGCAGAATTGAGAGTGGAAAACAAATTAGAGAATTTAGTTTATGCAAGATCAAGGTTGGTTCATGCTGGTGCAAGTAAAGGAGTTGATGTTATTGATGTTCCTTATTTAAATTTAGAAGATATGGAAGGAATGAAAAAAGAAGCACAGTTTGTTAAAAACTTAGGATTCACTGGGAAAGGATCTATTCATCCAAAGCAAATAAGTATTTTAAATGAAATTTTTACTCCAACAGAGGAAGAAATAAGTAAAGCTAAAAGAATTATGAATCAATTTAAAAAAGCAAACACAGGTTTGGTTGTAATAGATGGTAAATTGATAGAAAGACCTGTTTTAAGAGAGATGCAAAGAAAATTGTTAGTAGCAAATAAAATAAACAAAAGCTGATAAAATGTCATTTCATTTGGCTTCGAGAAAAATAATAAAAGATTGGACAGATTATAATGAGCATATGAACATGGCTTATTATGTTTTAATTTTTGATGAAGCATGGGAAACAATGCTTAATAAATTTGATATGGGCGGAGCTAAAGCACAAATAAATAAAAGAAGTACAATGGTTGTTGAAACAAGAACAACTTACGATAATGAAGTTAAAGAAAATGAAGAAGTTGATGTTTTTTGCACCTTCTTTGATCATGATAAGAAAAGATTACATTTAAAATGTGAGATGATCGAAAAAAAAACAGGAAAACTTGCTGCAACTACAGAAAGTATATCTCTTTATATCGATCTTAAAAAAAGAAAAGTTACAGAATTTGAAGAAGATAAAATAAAAATTATGGATGATTTTATTAACGAAAATAAAAATAGTTTTAAATCAGATAAATTAGTACTTGCAGATAAACTTAAAAAGTAAATGAATTTTGACTACATAATTGTTGGAGCTGGTACAGCAGGATGTGTTCTTGCAAATAGATTAAGTGAAAATGGGAAATTTAATGTTGCCTTGTTTGAGGCAGGTGGATCTAGTGATATTTGGAAAGTTAATATGCCTTTGGCAATTCTATATGCAATGCACGATCCCAAATATAATTATAAATATTATTCAGAACCAGAGCCAAATTTAAATAATAGAAGATTATTTTGCCCAAGAGGAAAAATGGTAGGTGGTTGTTCTGCACATAACGGAATGGTTTATGTTCGAGGAAATAAAAACGACTATGATAGATGGGCCTCATTTGGCTTGAAATCATGGTCTTATGAAAATGTTTTACCATTTTTTAAAAAAATTGAGACGTGGTCCGAAGGAGAGAATGAATTCAGAGGTGGGAAAGGAGTTTTACCAGTAAATCAATCCAAAAACAAAAATCCGTTGTTTAGTGCTTTTATTAATGCTTCAGTCGAAGCAGGTTATAAAAAAAATAAAGATATGAACGGAGAAGATCAAGAGGGATTTGGAATGTATGATATTACAATTCATAAAGGTCAAAGAGCTAGCGCTTCTAAATATTATCTAGAGCCAGCAAAAAAAAGAAAAAATTTAAAAGTTTTTACTAATTCTTTTGCTGAAAGGATTATTTTTGAGGGAAAAAAAGCAGTTGGAATAGAAGTAAATATTAAAAATAAAGTCACAAAGGTTTACGCTAAGAAAGAAGTTGTTTTAAGCGGGGGTTCAATCAATTCACCACAACTATTGATGTTATCAGGTGTAGGACCTGAAAAAGATTTAAAAGATAAAGGAATTAATATTGTACACTCGTTAGAGGGAGTAGGTCAAAATTTACAAGACCATTTAGAAACCTACATTCAGCAAGAATGTAAAACTAAAGATACGCTCTATTCTTATGTTAACAAAATAAATATGCTTAAAATTGGTATTCAATGGTTTCTTTCAAAAAGTGGTCCATGTTCTACTTCATTTTTAGAAGCAGGTGGTTTCTGCAAATCTTCAGAAGACAAAAGCTATCCTAATATTCAATTTCATTTTTTTCCAGCATTTGTAATCGATCATGGATTAGTTGATCCTGACAGACATGGTTATCAATTACATGCAAGTTTGAACCAACCTAAAAGTAGAGGACATATTAAATTAAATAGCTCAAATCCATACGATTACCCAAAAATTCAATTTAATTATTTAAAAGATGAATATGATTTAAAAGAAACAATTAAGTGTGTTCGTGTAGCTAGAAAGATTTTAAGTCAAGATTCAATGAAACCTTACGCTGGAAAAGAAATAGGTCCAGGTGAAAGTGCAACTGATGATGAGCAAATTACAGAGTATATTAGATCAAAAGCCGAGACAGCTTATCATCCATCCTGCACATTAAAAATGGGTGTGGACAAAATGGCGGTAGTTGACGAAAAATTGAAAGTTCACGGTTTAGAAAATTTAAGAGTTGCAGATGCCTCGGTTATGCCAGAGATTACAAGTGGTAATTTAAATGCACCAACTTTAATGATAGGCGAAAGAGCGGCTTATTTTATCCTTAATTAGTCTCAAGATATTTTTTATATCTATCTAAACTTTCTTTAGGCCAAGCTATTTTTGGATCATACATTTCATCATAGCAAATATCTTTGTTAACAATATTTATCCATGGATCCTTATCTTTTACAAATATATGTGCTTGAGGTGGAAAATCTTTCGGTTTCAAAAGAGTCTTTGTTCTAACTGTTAATCTTCTAATTGCAAATTCATAATCAGCATAAATATAAACCCCACATTTTTTACAAAAGTAATGAGTACATTTTTTCCCACTCCCTGCAATCAATTCGGCTTTTAAAAGTTCACCACTAATTTTTAAAGAATCTTCAAAAATGCTAGTATTCATTACATAAGATGATCCAGTTAATTTTTTACAATCTAAACAATGGCAGACCTGAGTAAAAAGAGGTTTACTATTTATTGAATACTTTACACTCTCACAAATACATCCACCATAAATTGGTTCAAAATCACTCATTTCTTTAAGAGTATCTTATTAATTATGAAGGTTAAAGTTTTTTTGATATAGGTGCGATATGCAAACAAACAATAATACAAGGGGTATTTTTTTTATTATGACTGGAATGGCCTTTTTTTCCATTCAAGACTCATTAATAAAGTTTATTTTTGAAGATATTGCATTATTTGAATTATATTTGGGAAGAACTTTAATACAAGCATCTATTCTAATATCTTTTTTTTTAATAACAAAAAAAAAGATTACTCTTAAAACACATTATCCTTTTTTGACATTAATTAGGGTTGTTTGTTTCTTTTTTGGATTTGCTTTTTTTTATATTTCTTTAACTTTTATGTCTTTAGCGATGGTTAGTGCTTTGTTTTTCTCATGTCCTTTTTTTATGTCTATGTTTGCTAAGTTTTTCTTAAAAGAACAAATTGGGATTAGAAGATGGAGTGCAATTGTTGTAGGTTTTATAGGAGTACTAATTGTACTTAATCCAACACTTGAGGAATTTAATTTTTTCAAATTAGCACCTGTCGGATGTGCACTTTGTTATGCTTGCTCGATGACAATTACAAAATATACTTCTGATAAAGATAATATTTATACTCAAATGACTTTGCTTTATATTTTTGCGGTTATTATAAGTTTAATTATTTATCTAGTTAGTGGAGATGGAAAATTTAATAATTTTTCTGATCCTACTTTACAATTTATTGTTAGAGAATGGTTTACTAACCCTTCGGCTTCATGGCCATATGTCTTTGTAATGGGAGTTGTTGCTTCTATATCTTTCTTTTGTGTCTTTTCAGCTTATAGTATTGCTTCACCTTCAATTGTATCTTTGTTTGAATACTCTTATATAATTTTTGCTATGATTGCAGGATACATATTATTTGAAACAATACCTGAACCAAGAACGTTTCTTGGGGCAGCTATTATTATTTCTGCAGGAGTGTATATTTACTTTAGAGAAAAAGTCAGAGGTCAAATGATTGCGACAGACACTCCTAATAGATAATTGTTAAAATTGTCAGTATTTGTTCGAAAATTGAGATAATTTTCTCATTGAAATAATAATTTAATAGGATTTAATTTTGATTATATAAATTGTTAACAATTAGAGGATAATATGGCAGAAACAAAGAAAAATAACTTAGGAATTATAATTATTGGAGCAATCATTGTGGTTGCTGCGATTTTTTATTTTGCGCAACAGCAAACTAAAGTTGGAGTAAAACAAGATATAAAGATTGGAATTATCTTAGGATTTACTGGACCGATTGAATCTTTAACACCTGCAATGGCTGCTTCAGCAGAACTTGCTTTTAAAGAAGCTTCTGATTCAGGATCCCTGTTAAATGGATCAACTATCACAACACAAAGAGCAGACTCGACATGCGTTGATTCAGCTGCTGCAGTTACAGCAGCAGAAGGGCTTGTTTCAGGTGGAGTAAATGCAATTATGGGAGCAGACTGTTCAGGAGTAACTGGAGCAATAGCTAAAAATGTTGCAGTTCCAAATGGAGTAGTAATGATATCGCCTTCTGCAACATCACCAGGTTTAACAGACCTTGCTGATAATGGTTTCTTTTTTAGAACTGCACCATCTGATGCTAGAGGAGGACAAGTACTTGCAGACATTACTAAAGACAGAGGAGTTAAAAGTATTGCAATAACTTATACTAATAATGATTATGGAAAAGGTTTAGCCGATGTATATGAAGGTGCCGTCAAAGCGCATGGAATTAATGTAACTGTGGTTACTTCACATGAAGAAGGTAAAGCAGATTATGGTGCTGAGGTAGCAACACTAGCAGCTGCTGGTGGTGATGCAGTTGCAGTATTAGGTTACCTTGATCAAGGTGGTGGAATGATTATACAAGGATCACTAGATTCCGGTGCTTTTGATACATTTGTTTTATCAGATGGAATGATTGGTGACTCGCTAACTGATAGATTTGGAGATAGTCTAAACAAATCATTTGGTTCATTACCTGGATCAATGGGTAAGGGAGCTGGATTGTTTGGAGAAGTTGCTAAAGCAGCAGGAATTGACTCTTCAGGACCATATACAGGTGAATCCTATGATGCTGCAGCGCTTATGACATTAGCAATGCAAGCAGGAGGTTCTGCAGATAGATCTGTAATCCAAAGCAACATAATGAGCGTAGCAAATTCACCTGGAGTTAAAATTTTTCCAGGAGAATTAAAAAAGGCTTTAGATTTGCTTGCTGAGGGTAAAGAAATAAATTATGAAGGTGCTACCGCAGTTGAGCTAACTGATGTTGGTGAAGCTTTTGGATCTTTTTTAGAGAAAGAAATAAAAGGCGGAAAATTTCAAAATAAAGCTCAAAGATAACTAAAATCTTAAAACCCCAGTTCGACTAACTTGCTGGGGTTTTAAAAAAGATATTTGTCAGATAAATAAAAAATTAATCCTATTACTATACCTAGAAGAATATAATACATTTTATTGTTTGATTATTTTTTCTGGTATTATTCCTTGAGGCCTATATCTCATGATTAAAAGTAATCCTATTCCTATTAATAAAAATCTAAAATATGGAGCACTTTCAACTAGATGTGATCTTATCATGTTGGTCTCTGGAAGATGAGCGGTAAACAAATCAATTAAAAATAAAGATATTGGTGCTGCTTCCACCCACAAAAACCAGACGACAAATCCACCAAGAATAGCGCCAAAGTTATTACCTGTTCCACCAACAATAACCATTACCCATATTACAAAAGTATAACGCATTGGTCTGTAGCTTCCTGGAGTAAAAAGACCATCATTTGTGACCATCATTGCACCTGCCAAACCTACTATTGCTGAACCTAAGATAAATATAAATAAGTGCTCTTTAACTATATTTTTTCCCATTGCGCTTGCTGCCTCTTCGTTATCTCTAATAGCTCTCATTTTTCTCCCCCATGGAGAATATAAAGCTTTTTGAGTAACAATTAGTAAGATAATAACTACAGATAAAAACAAACTAGTGAAACATAGTTTTACAAAAATTGATGATGCATCAATAATTAGTTGATTTAGAACAATTTTTTTCTGAGCAATAGTATTTATTAACTCTAGTTTATTTGAGTAGATTTTTTCAATAAAATCCCTGAACCATTGAGTTTTTTGTAATTCAACTTCGTATGGAGCTGGTCTTTTTAGACCGATAACATTTTTTACACCTCTAGCCAGCCATTCTTCATGTTTAATAATTGATACAATTATCTCTGCAATAAGAAGTGTTGCAATAGCAAGATAGTCCGCTCTTAATCCTAAAGCAATTTTTCCAACAATAAACGCAAGTGCACCTGCAAGAAGAGCTCCTATAATCCATGACATTAACACAGGCAACCCCATTCCTCCCAAAAATCCTGACACAGCGGGATCTACAGACTCTATAGCCTCTATTCCTGGCGTTGCAGTAACTCTAATTAAAATAACTCCAGCTATAATTAGAAAAGCAATGGAATAATTTCTTATTAATGATTTCTCAAACCTTTTTAAAATAAATCTCGTTATAAATACAATTGCTACAATTATCCAAATACTACCTAAAATATTTAATCCACCAACCTGCCATGCTTTTTTAACAGGATCGACGGAGACAAGTACGACCGCTAAACCACCTAAGGCGGTATAACCCATTATACCAAAGTTAATTAAACCAGCGTATCCCCACTGAATATTTGCTCCTATTGTCATTACTGCTGAGATCAAACAATAATTTAAGATTGTAAGGGCAATTGACCAAGATTGGAAGAGACCAACACAAATGATTAATAATAACATTATTATATATGCATAAATTACGTTTTCATAATTTCTCATATAGTTTTCCCTTTAAAAATACCAGACGGTCTTATTAATAAAACAATTACCAATATTGAAAATGATACTACAAATTTATAGTCTGTAGAAAGAAGTTGCATAAGAGAGTTTGGTTCCAAGCTTGAAGGTAACAAATATGCAACGAATTTTTTATAAGAGTATGTAAGTAAAATTTCAGCAAATGCAATTACATAACCCCCAAAAAATGCCCCATACGGGTTTCCGATTCCTCCAACAATTGCTGCAGCGAATATTGGAAGCATATTATTAAAATAAACAAAAGGTCTATAACTTTTATCTAAACCATATAATACTCCACCTATAGTTGCTAAAATTCCTGCAATGACCCATGTTATCAAAACAACTCTCTTAGGATCTATACCAGACAATAATGCTAAATCTTCATTGTCTGAATAAGCTCTCATGCTTGTTCCTGTTTTTGTTCTATTTAAAAACCAAAACATTATTGAAACTACTATTAAAGTTACTGTGATTGTTATTGCTTGTGTTGATTTTAAAGTTATGCCCTCTGCAAGACCAGTCATTTCTTTAAATTCTGTTGCTTTAATTATAAACTTTTCACCATCTAAAAATCTTCTATCAGATGGTCCAATGATTATTCTGATTATAGCTTGAGTAACAAACATTACACCAACACTAACCATTGCAAACTGAACTGGAGGACTTTTCTTTACCCTATAATAACTGAAAACAAATTTATCTATGATTAACATATATAAAATCATCATTAAGATGGCAAAAGGTATTGTTAAAAGTGCTGTTGGCAAAACACCTAATCCTATACCTAAGGATTGAAAATAATATGTTAGAATAACAGCAAACATTGTTCCAAAAGACATCATGTCTCCAGTTGCAAAATTAGCAAATCTTAAGACTGCATAAATTAAAGTAACAAAAATTGCACCTAATGCTAATTGTGAACCATAAGCTAACGCTGGTATCACTGTGAAATTAAAAAGTAAAATTATTGCATTTAAGAAATCCATTATGCTCCCAAAAAAGATCTACGAACCTCGGGATCCTCAAGTAAATCATTACCGGATCCCTCAAATTTATTTTGACCAGTTACCAATACATAGCCTCGATCTGAAATACTTAATGCTTGCTTTGCATTTTGCTCGACCATAATAACTGCAACATTTGTTTTTTTAACTTTGATTATATGTTCAAACAATTCATCCATTACAATTGGAGAAACTCCAGCTGTGGGCTCATCTAACATAAGAACTGACGGATCGCTCATTAAAGCTCTTCCAAGCGCGACTTGCTGACGTTGTCCACCAGATAATTGTCCGACGACTTGGGATTTTTTTTCACTTAAAATTGGAAATAAACTATAAATACTCTCAATTTTATTTTCTAAACTCCCTTCTGTCAAAAAGCCACCAATCTCTAAATTTTCTCTTACAGTCAATTCTGCAAATACATTTCTTGTTTGTGGAACAAATGAAATACCCTTTTTTACTCGATCTTGAGGATTAATTTTTGAAATATCTTCACCATTCAAAGTTACAGTGCCTGATTTTAATTTTAATAATCCGAGCATCGCTTTCATTGCTGTTGATTTGCCAGCACCATTGGGACCTAGAATAGCTACTATCTCTCCCCTATTGGCAGTTATGGAACATGAACTAATAATATCAGGGCCATCCCCATAACCTGCAGTCATTTTAGCTCCTTCAAAGTATGCCATTAATTTTCTTTTTTTGTTAAGTTTGACTTTCCTAAATAACTTTCAATTACTTTTTCGTTTTTTTTCACTTCTTCAGATGTTCCTTCGAATAAAACTGAACCATCTGCCATTACTATTACTGGATCACACATTCTGCTTATAAAATCCATATCATGCTCTATCATACAAAAAGTGTAATTTTTTTCTTTATTCAATTTTAATATTGCAGTTCCTAGATCTTTTAAAAGTGTTCGATTAACTCCCGCTCCAACTTCATCAAGTAAAACCAATTTTGCATCAACCATCATAGTTCTTCCTAATTCTAATAATTTTTTTTGGCCTCCTGAAAGATTTCCTGCCCTTTCATTGGCTAAATGTGTTAAATTAAGAAAATCTACAACCTCGTAGGCTTTTTCTCTAATAACTTTTTCCTCTTTTTTAACTAGTCCGGGTTTAATCAGCGCATTTAATAAATTTTCTCCGCTTTGATTTGATGGCACCATCATTAAGTTTTCTAAAACTGTTAAGTTTGAAAATTCATGTGCAATCTGAAAGGTTCTTAATAATCCTCTGCCAAACAACTCATGTGATGGTACATCAGTAATATTTTCATCATTAAATATTACCTCTCCATCATTTGATTTTAAATTTCCAGCTATTAAATTAAATAATGTTGTTTTTCCCGAACCGTTTGGGCCAATTATTCCAGTAATTGAACCCGATCTAATATTTAATGAGCAATTTGATACTGCTGCTAGTCCTCCGAACAATTTTGTAAGATTATTTACCTGTAAGATATTTTCGGACATTTTACTTACTTTTTTTTAATCTATTTAAGACGCTATTTGCTGTTTTATTGAGAGATTTATAAAATCCAAGCTTTCTTAATTCTTTAACAGCTTGCTCATTTAAACCTTTTGGAGTTTGTGAATTTTTAACAAGTACTTTTAAATCCTTATTTGAATTAATTTTTGCATCCTCAGATAAAGCAATAAATAACGAGGTAATATACTTTTGAGAGTCACTTCTATTAATTCCCCTTTTTACTAACCATTCACTCAGAGTTTGTAGTAATTCATAAAATGGTGCCATCATTGATGAAGTTGACCAAAAATTTAGTGATAGGTTTTCATTTTTGATTTCTACAGATGTGCCAAGCTTATTAAAAAAATTTCTAACTTGTTTATCTGGTGGAAAAATTGGTACTGGTCCTTTTCTAAGAGAAATTGGAGGCAAAGGAATTGCTCTAATAATCTTAGTTTTAACTTTAATATATTTTTTTAATTCAGTCATTTTTATAGTTGATATAAAACTTATTATCGTTTGACCTTTTTTAAATTTTAGTTTTGGAAGAATAATTTTTCCAATCGTTGGTGTAACTGCTAAAAAAACCCAATTTGATTGATTTATAATATCCTGATTATCAGTAGATATTTTTATCTTTTTACTTTTTCTTTTAAGTTCACTTGAAATTTTTGAATTTCTCTTTGAAACAATTATTTTATTAATTTTTAATTTTGATCCCAGTATTCCATTGATTACTGATTTTGAGATATGTCCTGTACCAATAAATCCGATTTTCATGATAAACTAAGTGATTATTATCACTAAAATTAATTAATTAGTAAAAAAAGAACCTCTAATTCTTAGTAATTCTCTTGATAATTTTTTATTTTCTACAAATGGTTTTCTACCATGAAGCCAGAAATAGTTATTTGCAACTACTGAAAAGCCAACTGGTAAAGGCATTACAATCTTTTTTTGACTTCCCTCTAATGAGTCTGATAATTTTTGTAGAAATAGCCCTTGTTCCATATTTTTAGGCTCAGGAAATTGATCTATATAAGAAATTTGTGGTTTCCCATTTTCGTCTTCTGAAAAAACAGGATGTTCCACCTTGTAATCAACATTTTTACTTTTTGG
Organism: uncultured Pelagibacteraceae bacterium; assembly: GCA_902518165.1. Taxonomy (GTDB): domain Bacteria; phylum Pseudomonadota; class Alphaproteobacteria; order Pelagibacterales; family Pelagibacteraceae; genus Pelagibacter. The sequence continues at coordinate 115,922 of CABYFB010000004.1, read as the reverse complement.
AGAACCCCATATAAAGTTTTGTTTTCCAACTTTATCATTAGTTAAGCTATCTAAATGTTCCCAATCATCAAGGTGTAACATTGCAGTTTCACCTCCTTGAACATTTTCTTCTTCCATTTTTAACATTAATAACCAATCAGTTTTTTCTTTAACGTAAGTTCCATCAGTATGAAGATCCATATTAGTATATGCTTTTCTAAGATATGAGTCGCTATTGTCCTCATGTTTAACATGAAATCTCGCATAATATTTTCCAGCCATTGAATCAAAATTTGGATTACCTAGTAAGTGTGTTACAGCTGTTGATAGTTTAATCAGAAAATTGTTATCAATTTTTTTGGATTTATTTTTAGGTCCTATTATGAAACAACCTGTGTCTCTATCTCTCAATATAGAGTTTATAAATTTTCCTAGCTTTCCACCTGTTGAATCATCTAAAGATTTTGCAAGTGTAAATCTAGTAAAAGGTTTATATTCAAGAGCTGTAATATCAAATTTTTTAAAAGGAAATATTAGTTTATCTATAATTTCATCTTCAATTTTAATATTGATTATTCTTTTGGAATAATCACTAAATGAAATATCAAACCCTTGAATAGTGTCTAAGCTATCCATTATAATTATTTGTTACAAACTCCAATTGAATTTGGTCCACATGTTTCACCATTAGTCCATGTTGCTCCAATTAAATTTGCTCCATCAAAATTAGCATTGGTCATATTTGATGAGGTAAAATTAGCTTCCATTAGATTTGCATTTTGAAAATTTGCTTCAATTAATGTTGAGCCCATAAAATCAACTCTTGTCATATTGGCTCCGGTAAAATTAGCTTTTTCAAAATTTCCACCAACTAAAGTTGACTCATATAAGTTGGCTCTAACAAATGTTGACTCTGGAAAAGTTCCAAATGATAAATTTGAATTCATCATAATACTTTTATCAAAATTAACTTGTATAAAACTTGCAAATGATAAATTTGAGTTAGGCAAATAGCTACCTTGCAAATCTTGTCCATCTGAAAATCTACAATTGGTATAATCAACACCATCAGTTAAAGGATCATCACATGCTGCTTGTGAAATACCTGGAATTAAAATCAATAACAATAGTAGAATAATTTTTTTCATTTATATCGTAAAGTTACTTAATAAAAACATTATGATAGCAGAGAATAAAGTTGGGTAAACTAAATTATTTCTAGTTAATTTAAAAATTATTATTGCAAAAAGTACAACAATAAATCTAGACAAATAATTACTGTCAGAAAGTGCACCAGCTGGAAATATTATCATCCTAGAAATTAAAGCAGCCAATGTCGAATAAGCTAAATAATTAAACCACCTATAAATTTTAGTATTTTCATCTATTATTTCAGATGTAAAAGCTCCTAAAAACCTAGAGATATAAGTAGCTAAAGATGTAATAACTATTATTAAAACAATATTAGCTGACATTTTTCTCTCCAATTACGAAAGCAACAGTTCCAGCTACAAACCCGCCAATCAAAACACACCAATCAGGACTGATAAAATAAAATAAAGGTCCTAAGATAGCTCCTAAAATTATTGAAACATTTAATTGTATAGACTTCATCACTCCTATCATTGTGCAAGTAAAATAAATTGGATTAATTATAGCTAATCCAATCATCATTTCTCTATTTAAGAAATCAGCAGAGTAATAACCTAAGATAGTTGAAAAAATTGCTATCAACCAAGTTGCAGTTCCAATTCCTATCCAAAAATCGACTCTATATTTTTTTTCAATATCTTTATAATTATTTTTAAGAATTAACCACGAAGATACTGCAACAAAATGACATGAAAGATAATACTTCCATCTTGGTTGACTTTGGTGCTTTAACAATGGCATTAAAGATACAGTCATCGGATACAATCTTGCATTAACTAACCAAACTGCAAAAAATAAATTTAGTAACGAAACGCCAATCAAAATCGATTCTGCCATCACAAGCGAGCCAGGTAATGCATAAGTTAAAAAGGTAGAAAAAATACTTTCTTGAATTGTAAAACCTAAATTTTTTAATAAAGCACCAATTGCTAAAAAGCTTAAACCAAGAGCAATTGCAGGACTATCGAATTCTTTTGCACAAAGAATTCCTTTAAAAAAATATTTTGAATTAATCATCCGCCTAGGAATAGACGTCCAACATCATCATTTTTAAGTAAATCATCACCTCTTCCGGCTATTGCCGTTTGGCCAGATACTAATACATATCCAATATCAGAAAACTCTAAACCTTTTTTGGCATTTTGCTCAACTAGAATAATTGTTTTCTTTTCATTTTTTTGTAAGTCTCCCAAAATTTCAAATACCATATCAATATATCTTGGCTCCAATCCAATAGAAGGCTCATCAACTAATAGAACAGAAGGTTTCATTACTAAAGCTCTAGATATTTCTAATAATCTTCTTTCTCCACCTGATAATACTTTTGCCGGTTGATTTCTTCTATTCCTTAATCTTTCATATTTATCTAAAATCTTTTCTGCTTCTTGATATGATTCTTCTGTTTTATCTTTGATAAAACCACCCATTAACAAATTTTCCTCAACAGTCATATCTGGAAAAACTGAATTATCTTGCAGAATATAAGCTATACCAACTGACTTTAATTTTTCAGCTGGAGTTAAATTTGTTATTTCTTTTCCATCAATTTCTATTTTACCGGAAAAAATATTCGTAAATCCATATATAGAATGAAGTATTGTTGATTTGCCTGCTCCATTAGGACCAATTAAACATAATGATTGTGCTTTGCTTACAAATAAATCAAAATTATGTAAAATCTCCATTTTACCATATCCAGCGTTCAAATTTTTTATTGTTAAATGAATATCTTCAGAAGATAAGTTTTTTAAATCTTCTGCACCAGGTGCTTTTCCTAAAACTTCATATTGATTAGACATTATTGGGCCCCCAAATATGCATCAACTACTCTTTTGTCATTTTTAATCTCTTCTGGAGTGCCATTTGCAAGCATTTTGCCGTGAGCAAGACAAAATATGTCTTCAGCTAATTGCATAATTACTCTCATATTGTGCTCAATAACAAGTAATGTTATTCCAAAATCTTGATTAACTTTGATTAGTCTATCAATAATTCCATTAATTAAAGTAGGATTTATACCTGCTGTTGGCTCATCTAATAATAGCATTTCTGGCTCATTCATTAGTGCCATTGCAAGTTCTAATAACTTTTGTTGTCCAAAAGATAAGTCGCCTGCTCTGAGTTTTCTTTTTTGATACAATCCAACAAAATTAAGTAAGTTTTCTGCTTTTTCTGTGAGCTCCTTTGGAATTTTAGAGAAAATTTTAAACAAACTTTCATCACTGCCTTTGTGACTGATAAGCATGTTATCTACACAATTTAATTTTCCATAAATTCTAGTTTGTTGAAATGTTCTTAATAATCCCAGTTTTGCAATTACTGGAACAGGTAATTCTGAAACTTCTTTTCCATTAAACTTAATTGAACCATTATCTATTGGATAAGTTCCAACTATTGAATTAAATAAAGTAGTTTTTCCTGATCCATTAGGTCCTATTAGTCCTACTATTTTCCCTTTTTCAACTGACATAGAAATATCAACATTAGCTTTAACACCACCAAATGATTTACTTACATTGTTGACCTCTAAAATACTCATTTTAACTCTACCTGCGCTTTTCGATCAGCTTCATCGACAACTTCACCAAATCTTTCTGGATATTTTTCTCTTAACCATCCCATTAATCCCTCTGGGAAATAAATTACTATCACTACGATTAAAACTCCTAACGCAACATACTGCCAACCTAGGAAGAATGTCCAAAAACCCTCTTTAAAAAAGTGAAATAAAGTTGCACCAATAATTGGGCCCCATAGAGTTCCCTTACCTCCAAGGATTGCCATTAAAACCATAAAAACACCCATCTCTCTCCCGTCGAATGCAACATCTGTTGAGTCGATATAACCAACTAGACCTCCCATTATTCCTCCTGCAAGACCACAAAAGAAAGCTGAAATCATCCATCCAGTTATTTTGTATTTCATAGTCTCAATTCCCATTGCTTCAGCTTTGTCTTCATTATCTCTAATTGCATTAAGAATTAATCTAAACCTTGTTGTGTAAATTGCTCTTACAGCAATAAAAGTTAATACAAGTGCTCCAAAACTTAAAAAATAAAAAAATTCACCTCTTGCCTCAAGACCTCCTATATTTGGAAAAGGAGGAGTGGTAAAACCCTGTCCAGCTCCAATAATTTCAATACCACCGGAAATTTCTCCAGCTGCAACTCCTAAACCTAAAGTACAAATAGCAAAGTAATGACCTCTCAATCCCAAAATTGCATAACCAATTAATCCTGCAACTATTGTAGGAACAACAGCGGCAACTACCAGGCCAGCTGCCATGCCTTGAAAGAATTGCGAAGGTGTGTGAACGAAAGTTTTTTCACCACCGCTTTCAGTCCACTCAGCTAATGGAAAGAACATACCAACTTGAACGGATGCACAAAGATACATTCCCAAACCATAAAAAAGAATATTTCCAAATGTATTGTAGCCCATTTCACCACCTTGGATATTCCAAGTAGTTGCTAGAACAATCAATACACATAGAATTGATAATTGAACCTTAAATGCTGGAAAAATAAATGGTGCAACTAAACCAAATACCAAAATTCCTATGTATAAAATCCAACTATTTTTGTTCATATAAAATCTCTATTTTATCTCTAAAATCTTTATCAACTGTAAAATAATGTCCATTTTCTTCATGAAGACTAGATCCTGTTGAATGATATTGATCTAAATGTTTTTTAAATTTTACAATATCCACTTCTATCAATTTGCCATTATCATCCTTAATTTTAGCTTTTCTCATTTTAAATACTCTCTCTTTCTTGAAAGTTTAAATCTTCTGTAAACTAAAATTAAAACTAATAATAAAAATACTGAACCAATTCTAAATTCTGTGCCAAGAATGTAATCTGCAAATTCTTCAAATATTCCTAATCCCATACCTGACATAGCTACTCCAGGTAAATTTCCTAATCCTGCAACAATTACAATCATAAATGATCTTATAGTGTATGGTAATCCCATATAAGGATGAATTGTAAAAGTTATTGAAATTAAAGCTCCTGCTACACCACATAATGCTGCATTTATTCCAAAAGTTGCTGCATAAACTTTTTCAGTATCAACACCTAAAATCTTTGCAGCTCTTGCATTTTGAGCTGTTGCCCTAATAGCACGACCTAATTTTGATCTTTTCATATAAACTACTAAACAAATTGCAAAGACAATACTGATAAAAGCAGAAAATATTTTAGAGTTTGGTAAAACAACATTATTATCAAATAACATAGTTGTTCCATATCCTGAGTTAGCCAATACAACATCTGCACCAAATGCAAAGTTCATTAACTGCATAAAAAGAATGCTAATTCCAAAGGTTGCCAATATTGAGATGAACAGATCTCTATCGACAACTTTATTTATAACAAGTTTGTAAATTGCAATTCCAACAAAATACATAATTATAGGAGAAACAATAACTCCCCAAGCTGGATGAATTCCGTAAAGATACATAAAGTATGCAATGTAACCACCCAATATAACAAGGTCTCCTTGTGCAATGTTAATTATATTCATAACACCCCATTGGAGTGCCATTCCATAAGCAATTAATGCAAATAATATTCCAAGTAAAAGTCCATCAAGACATGCTTGAATGGTTATCATTGGATATTGGAAGACTAAAAAATCCATAATTTAATTTTGATTTCTATAAAAAAAAGCCCCCTATTTATAGGGGGCTTAATTATTTTTTTTTATCTTTCAGACCACTTTGGTACTGGGTGTATTAATTCGGCTGAAGCCCATTTTAATGGAGCAACAACTTTATTTTCACACTTACCAGCATCATCACACATTACTTGGAAAAGTACCATTGGTTTGTCAACATTTTGACCACCAGGTGCAAATTTAATATTTCCATAAAATGTTTGCATGTTAGTTGCAGCAAGAGCATCTCTTACTTTTTTCTGATCAAAAGTATTTGCTCTTTCAAAAGCATCTTTAAATACTAACAATGCAGCTGAAGACTCTGCAGATTGATATGGTGGATCATAGCCAAATTCTTTTTCAAAATCTGCCGCATATGTCATACCATCTTTAAAGAAATCATCTTTGTAAGTTAATGTTTTATGCCATTGTGAAGCACATAATGCATATTGTGAGTTTTTACCATGTTGCTTTGATAATTTTGCAGCATCACAGTGTGTCATTGCCAACATTGGAACATCAACTTTCATTTCTGAAATTTGTCTTATAGCTGTTAAAGCTCCTTTAGTATGACCTGAAACAACCAATACATCTGGCTTCATTTGTTTTACTTTAACTAATGTAGCAGCCATATCATTAAGCTCTTTTGGAAGTTTATCGTCGATTATAATTTCAGATCCAGTTTCTTTAGCGGCATCTAAAATACCTAATCTTACGTCTTGCGAGAATGCATCTTGCTCAAAAGCTTGTGCTATTCTTACACCTTTGCCACCATTTAACTCAACAGCTGTTCTTATTGCTACATCAAGATACAAGTTTGCTGGCGCTAATACCGCAAATAGATATTTGTAACCTTTCGTGAACAAAGATCTAGAAGCACCGTTAGCCTCAACCATTGGTACACCATATTTTTCAGTTACTGGTGCAATCGCTTTTGTCAAACCTGAACTATATGGCCCAAGCATGAACTCTACTTTATCTTGTGAGATTAATCTTTCTGCAAGCTGAGCTGCTCTCTTAGGATTTGATTCATCATCATAATAAATAATGTCAAACTTATAAGTTTTTCCTCCAACTTTTACTCCACCCATGCTGTTAATTCTATCAACAGCCATGTTATAGCCGTTTTGAGTATGAACACCATTAGATGAATATTTTCCAGTTAAAGAGATTGCAGCACCTAAAATAATTTTATCTCCAACTACTTTTGCAAATGATACAACTGAAGTTGAAAATAATAATGCTATTGCAGAAACAAATGTAATTAAAATGTTTTTTATTTTCATTTATTCCCCTTTAATTAATTAATAAAGGTTGAATAAATAACAAAAATTATTTAATTGCAAGTGGGAGTAGTAGCGCAATATAACCTAGTATTGTTGGGTAAATGCAATAATTATTGCAATCAAAATAATTACACAAGCAGAAATTGTATTTATAATTTTAGGATTGGCTTTTATCCAAACAATTAACTTATTAGCTAAGACTGCATAACCAACCAAAGATAAAAAATCTAAAACGACATATGTAGTAATTAAAATTATAAATTGAACAATATAATTAGAATTAAAATCAATAAATTGTGGGAATATAAACGGAAAAAACATCCAAGCCTTAGGACTTGTTCCCGCAACTAGAAAACCATCTTTATAAAATGAAAAAAAACTTTTATCTGAAATATCTTTTGTGTTTATATCTTTAGGTCTCGATTTATAAATATCATAAGCAAGATACGTCAAGTACGCTATACCTAACCATTTTAAAGTATTTAATATTGTTGGATTGTCTGACAAAAAAGATCCAATAACAAATATCACAAGAGTTGCCTGAATTATATTTGCAGTTACATCTCCTAACGCAGTCCAAACACACTTTTGAACACCATAATTCATTGAGTAAGAAATAATTACAATTCTAGGTGTTCCAGGAGTTATAAACATAAAAATAATGATCTGTAAAAAAAGGATAAAGTCTAAGGGAAGCATTTTAAGGATAGTCCTAAAAAACCGGGAGCTAAAGATGGCTAGATAGGACTATCTAAAAGTGATAATATCATAGCTTTAAATATTTGCATTAAAATAATTTTAGCAATTTATTGAATTTTGATGAAAAAAAGTCACAGACCCACAACCAGAGTAAAAAATCCAGAACCCCCTTTGGAGAGTCCAGATTGGGTTATATGGGCGGCGTGGGCTGACCGGATTACTTTTGAAGAAATTGAAAAAAAAACTGGAAAGACTGAAGGTGAAGTTATTAAGATTATGAGGAGATCTTTAAAACCATCTTCATTTAGACTCTGGAGAAGAAGAGCTAGCTCGCAAAGTATAAAACATAGAAAAAAATTTGAATATTCAAGAAAACAGATTAAGTCAAAAATAAATAAAAATGATTACTTACTATAGTAATTTATGAAACATAACTTATATATTGCTTTATGAAAAATATAACTGTTTACTCTGGTCCAATGTGTAACTTTTGTGATGCAGCAAAAAGATTATTATCTAGAAATAACCTTAATTATAATGAGATAGATATATCAACAAAAGAAGGTCTAAGAGACGAAATGACTAAGAGAGCAAATGGACGAAGAACTATTCCTCAAATATTTTTTGATGACTATCATGTTGGAGGCTATCAGGAATTAAGAGAATTAGAGAAAACTGGAAAACTTTTAAGTTCTTTAGAATAATATTTTAATCGACAAATGATATTGTCATTCCCGGTTCATTTGCATACATAACATTAGCAGTGCATGCAGCTGCACCACCAGTACCTTCACCAACTGCATTTGAGACATCAAACGCTACTTTTACTGTTGGAAAGTCTCCTGCTTTAACTTTTAATCCGCCTCCTGATATAATTTTTCTGTATTGAAAATACTCATCATTACTTCCTACTACTCCATCATTTGAAACTGTTGCACCCAATGAGTCCACTGATCCATTCATATGATCATCATAAGCATTGCTATCTGGAACATATAATGTTGATGATCCAGGAGTTCCTCCAGTCTGCCCTTTTGCATCTGCAGTTTTACTTCCTGTTTCTCCTGCTTTAGTTGCACAACTGCCTGCGGTTCCTGTTATTGAAAATTGTCTACTCATAGTAATTTGAATGTAAGTATATAAGGTTCCTATTTTTGCTTTTGCAATATTTCCATAAGATCCAGCTGTGGCTCCTGCACTGACTGATGCAATATCTACAGCACCAGATGTTCCTGATGGTGATATAGTCAATGGATTTAAACAATTTGCTGTGGTGCTTCCAGTTTCACAGAGTTCGAGTTTTGTCATTGTAACTTTATATTCTGTTGCAGCTCCTGTTGCTGCAAATGTATTAAATGAATAAAATGAGATAAACAAAATTAATATTGATTTGATTAAATTTTTCATAAGTAATTTTTTATTTACAACCACCTCCTGAGCAAGTTAGTACAACTGCCCCCTGTACTTCAATTGTCATTGCATTTCTTCTTCTAACTTTGTCTTTCATTTTTGCTTCGACATCACCTTTTTCAAAAGCACTCGCTGATAAAAACCCGTCCTGAAGTGATGTTTTATTTCTTGGAGGATTGTAATACATAATTTTGAAAGAATTCTCATCTTCAACACCATTTGTGTCTATAAAGTTTCTAGAAGCCTCAAATTGTATACTAGGTGATAAATTCATTTCTAACGAAACTAGATTTCCACCAGTATTGTCAGATGCTTTATCTTTTTCAAAATCATAATTTTGGATATTAATTCTTGTCCAGGGCATAAATGGCAATTGAGATGATAAATTTAGTTCATAACCATCTAATACTTTTTCTTTTGTCCCATCTATCGTCTCTACACCAGATAAACCTAGATAGTAATTTCCTGTTAATTCTAAAATTGGAGCTTTTGCCTCAACTCCCAAACTTGTTCTTGCATGACCTTCTGTGTCATAGTCAACGAATGCATTTATTCCTGTGATCATTGATTTGTCTGAAGATATATATCTTTGGCCATAACCTAGGTTCAAGATAAATCTAGTATCATCGTTCACTTCCTGAGTATGCAAACTCAATTGTGAAAATGAATTTTGATTTTCAGAACTATCTAATTCTTTAAATTTAAGTAATTCTAATTCCACTTCATCATTCTCTGGAAACTCTAAAGAGAATTCAGTGTCTCCTCCTAAAGTATTCTCAACAAATGATGAAACTTTGTCTGAAAGTTTATTTATTATATCATTACTTGTATCTGCGTACGCAAAAGTCGTGAATAGAGACAAGCAAGTTACAAAAATTAACTTATTTAATAAATACATCCTTAAAATTTTAATTTATTTTTATTTTGATTACAATTAATTATCTGGCTTAAAAACTAAGCATACTCCGTTATTGCAGTATCTTTTTCCAGTTGGTTGTGGCCCATCATCAAATATATGTCCGTGATGTCCACCACATTTTTTGCAATGATACTCTGTCCTAGCGTAACCGATATAATGATCAGTTTTGGTATCAAATACATCTGGAAGAGATTTGTAAAAAGATGGCCATCCTGATCCACTTTCATATTTTGTTGATGATTTAAATAATTCGGCATCACAGTTAGCGCAGTGATATGTACCCTCTCGCTTTTCATTATTTAATTCACTTGAACCAGGAGGTTCAGTTGCTTCATTGAATAAAACGTTTTCTTGTTCTGGAGTTAAATTTGAATTTTTTTTCATTATAAAAATTTAGCACATGTTTTGTGTAAACTAGAATGTAATTCTACTAGTTTGTTAAAATCTTCGTTATATCCGCCTCCTAATACTCCACATATAGGAATTTTATTTGAGAAAAAATTTTCAATAACTAATTCATCTCTTTCAAATATACCATTATCAGAAATTTTTAGTTTACCCAACCTGTCATTATAGTGAATATCAACTCCAGCGATATAAAAAACAAAATCAAACTCTTCTTCATTCAAATATTTTAAGTTATTTTTTAAAATATCAATATATTCTCTATCTTCTAAATTTTCCTCTAATTCAATATCAAGATCACTTACTGATTTTTTTGCTGGATAATTAACTTTCGAATGCATGCTAAATGTAAAGACTTGATTATCATTTTTAAATATTTCAGAATTGCCATTACCCTGGTGAACATCTAAATCAATAATTAATATTTTATTTGCTAATCCTCTTGAGGTTAAATATTTGGCTGCTACCGCGACATCATTAAAAACACAAAATCCAGCTCCTTCATTAGATGTTGCGTGATGACTCCCTCCTGCTGTATTACAAGCTAAACCATAATTTAATGCTAACTTTGTAGCAAGCACGGTTCCTCCTGTTGCAATAAATGATCTTCTGACAACACTATCAACCAAAGGAAAACCAATTTTTCTAATCTCGTTTTTATTTAAAGTTTTATTTTTTATCTTATTTATATAGTCCTCTGTATGTGCTTCTTTTAAAGTTTCTACTGAACATGGCTCTGGAATATAGAAATTTTTAACAATTTTATTTTTAATTAACACTTTAGCTAATTCTCCAAATTTTTTTATAGGGAATTTATTATCTTCATTTAATTGAGCTTCATAATCTTTATGATTGACGACAGGTAATTCCATAAAAATTAGTAGGAACTATATTTCCCAAGGATTATTCTTATTATTGTTGAGATTATATTTACTAATTGCTTTTTCTAGTGTTTCTAATGGAGCTTTATTGTCTTCGTAAAGTGAATACAAAGAACTAGCGACTATATGTTTGCTATCTACCTCAAAAAAGTCTCTCAAATTTTTTCGCGTATCACTTCTTCCAAAACCATCAGTGCCCATTGCTAAAAACTTATTATTTATGTGACTAGAGATTAATTGTGAATATGCTCTTACATAATCTGAAGTAGCAATTATAGGGTCGTCATTAGAAATTAGCTGCTGCAAATAATTTTGTTTTTTATTTGCAGGGGACAATGTGTTTTGTCTTAAAACTGATTTAGCATTTTTTTCTAACTCTGAATAGCTTGTTATGCTGTACAATCTTGAACCAATTCCAAATTCATCTTTAAGTATTTTAGAGGCTTCGATACATTCTCTAAATATTGGTCCAGATCCTAATAAATTTATATTAATTTTATCATTAGAATTATCTTTAAAAAGGTAACCACCTTTAATTATTCCATCTTTATTTTTTATATCAATTTTTGGATGAGAGTATTTTTCATTATTCACAGTAATATAATAAAATTCATCTTTACATTCTGTCATCATTCTTTTCATTCCTTCATCAAAAATAATCGCTAGCTCACTTGCAAAACAAGGATCGTAAGATTTTAAATTTGGAAATGTTGATGCAATTATATGACTTTGTCCATCTTGGTGTTGTAATCCTTCTCCAGCTAAAGTAGTTCGGCCAGCTGTTGCACCAATTAAAAATCCTCTAGGCATTTGATCAGCTGCCGCCCAAATCAAATCTCCGATTCTTTGAAAACCAAACATTGAGTAAAAAATATAAAACGGCATCATTGGAAAATTATGATTACTATAAGAAGTTGCTGCAGCTAACCATGAAGATATGGCTCCAGCTTCATTAATTCCTTCCTCTAATAATTGTCCAGTTTTTGATTCTTGATATTTCAAAATAGAAGTCGCATCCTCTGGTTCATATAACTGACCCTCTGGTGAATATATTCCAATTTGTGAAAATAAATTAGCCATTCCAAAAGTCCTAGCTTCATCAGCAACTATTGGTACGACCCTTTTTCCAAACTCTTTATCTCTCATTATGTTTCCTAAAGATCTTACCAGTCCAGTCGTTGTTGAATATTCTCTATCACTTTCTTCGAATAAAAAGTTTGAATGTTTTTCAATTTTTGGAGTAACTAATTCTACTTCTTTAAAGCTTCTTTTAGGTAAAGACCCTCCTAGAGCTTCCCTTCTTTTTTTTAAGTATTTTATTTCCTCAGAATTTTCATCTGGTTTATAAAACTCCATATTTTCTAGTTTATTATCTGGAATATCTAATTGAAAACGATCTCTAAACTCTTTTAATGCATCAAGATTTAATTCTTTTTGCTGGTGGTTAGTCATTTTTGACTCGCCAGCTTTACCCATTCCATAACCTTTTTTAGTTTTAGCTAAAATAACTGTAGGTTTGCCCTTATTATTAACTGCAGCATTAAAAGCAGCATAAAGTTTTTTAAAATCATGACCTCCTCTTTTTAATTTATCAATTTCATCTTTACTAAGTGAAGAAACCAATTTTAAAACTTCTGGATCCTCTGCAAAAAAGTTTTTAAGATTATACTCACCATCTCTTGCCCCTAAAGTTTGATATTTTCCGTCTACAGTTTTAGCAAAACGTTTCAATAACAAGTGATCTTTATCTTGTTGAAAAATCTTATCCCATTCAGATCCCCAAAGAACTTTTATAACATTCCATCCATTAGCTTTAAAGATTGTCTCAAGTTCTTGAATTATTTGTCCATTGCCTCTTACAGGTCCATCTAATCTTTGAAGATTGCAATTTATAATAAAAGTTAAATTATCTAATTTTTCTCTTGAGGCGATAGATAATCCAGCCAAACTTTCAGGTTCATCCATTTCACCATCTCCAAATAAACCCCAAACTCTTTTATTAGTTTTTAATAAGTTTCTATTTTCTAAATATTTCATGAAACGAGCTTGGTAAATTGCATTAACTAAACCTATGCCCATGGACGATGTGGTAAATGTCCAGTAATCTCTCATCAAATAAGGATGACAGTATGAAGACAGTCCTTGCTCATTTAATTCCTGTCTATAATGTTCTAAATGATTTTTTGTTAATCTTCCCTCTAAAAAAGATCTTGCATATATTCCAGTTGTACACTGTGATTGATAAAAAATTAAATCTGCTTCATCACCACCTTTAAAAAAATGATTAAATCCAGTTTCAAATACTTCAGCAAAAGATGCATAACTTGCTATATGTCCTCCAAGCCCACCATAATTTTTATTTGCTTTCATAACCATGGTTAAAGCATTCCATCTTAAAATTGCTGTTATTTTTTCCTCAATTGCTAAATCTCCAGGATAAATTCCTTGATCATATTGAGATATCGTATTTCTGTATGGTGAATATGGAACTGGTGAATATAATACTCTTAAATCTTTTGCTCTTTTCTCAAGTTTTTCTAAAATTAGTTTGGCACCCTCTCTACCATGATTTTCAACTACTGCATCAAGAGAGTCTAACCAATCATTTAACTCTTGATTATCTAATTTTTGATTTTGATTAGCTTTAAATTCTTTGCTCATCAAATTAATTATACACAAAAAATTAAAATTTATATCTTTAAAAATTGTCTTAATTTAATTTACTCAATGACCCTTTTTGGTTTACCAGATATAAAACTATCAAGATTCTCTATCATTTGAGTGTAGAAAGTTTCATAATTTTCGGCAGTTACATAACCAATGTGAGGAAGTAAAAGAGCATTCTGTACGAATCTAAGCTTGTGGCTTTCAGGGAGCGGTTCTTTTTCGTAAACATCTATGCCTGCGCCAGCTATAATATTTGTTGATAATGCTATAATTAAATCATCTTCATTAACTATTTCACCTCTTGAGGTATTTATTAAGTAGGAGGTTTTTTTCATTTTCTCAAATTCTTTAATAGTAATACAATTTCTATATCTATCTCCTCCTTGAACATGAATTGACAGAAAATCTGAATTTTGGATTAAGTCATCCTTGCTGCATGGCAAAACATCAAGCTCTTTGCATTTATCTAAGTTTAAATTTTCACTCCAAGCCATAATTTGCATACCAAAAGCTTTACCAATTTTAGCAACTTCAGAACCTACTCTACCCAATCCAAGTAAACCTAATATCTTACCTTTAAGCTCCACTCCAATTGTTGACTGCCAGTAACCTTGATACATATTATCTATTTCCGTTTTAAAATTTCTTGCAAGTCCCAAAATTAATGCCCAAGTCAACTCTGGTGTTGGGTTGCTATTGATTTCAGTACCAGTAACCAAAATTTTATTTTTCTTAGCAGCATCTAAATCTATAGATTTGTTTCTCATTCCACTTGTAACAATTAGTTTTAATTTTTTTAAACTTTCTATTAATTGTTTTGTTATTTTTGTTCTTTCTCGCATTATAAAAAGTACTTCAAATTCTTTCAGTTGTTCTATTGCATCATCCTCATTTTCAAAAGGCTGATTAAAAATTTGAAATTCATATTTTGAAGATAATTTTTTAAGATCAATAAAATCTTTTACAATGTTTTGATAATCGTCAAGTATAGCTACTTTATGCATTTTTTTTGTTTGAAAGTAATATCCCTGAAATAATAAATATTCCACCGATATAATGATAAAATAATAATACTTCATCAAATATTATCATCGCTAGAATTGCTGCAAGAATTGGCATTAAATGTAAATAAATTCCTGCTCTATTAGCGCCTATTAAAGCAACACCTTTTATCCAGAAAAAAAAAGAAATGATGCCGGGCAACAAAACAACATAAGATAAAACAAGAATGAAATTTGTATTAATTATAATTCGATTACCAATGTAAATATAATCTATTGCATACATTGGTATAAGAAATATTACACCAAGACCAATAACAACTTGAAGTAAAGTTATAGGAGATAATCCATAATTTTTTTTCTTTAAAAGAGCAGAATAAAGTGACCAGGATATCATCGCAAATAACGCATATAAATCTCCTTTTTCAAAAGCTAAATTTTTAAAGACTTCAAAATCTGCTTTAGAAATTATAAATAACACACCTAATAAAGAAAAAATAACTCCGACAACTTGAAAAGTATTTGTTTTTTCTATTTTTAAAATAATAGAGAATAAAATGATCATTACTGGAACAGTAGAAATCATAAGTACGCCGGTAATTACTTGTGTAGTTTTCAAAGAATAAAAAAGAGCTGAATTAAAAATACTGACCGCTGTTATACCTAGAAAACATAATAGATAAAAATTTTTAAAAATTAATTCTTTTTTTTCAAGCATCTCTTTGTAAGTGAGAGGTAGTAAAATTAGAAATGCCAAGGACCATCTTAATATGTTTAACGATATTGGAGGTATGTCATTTAAACCTGCAATCTTTCCAACAATAAAATTTCCGGACCAAAACAAAGCTGCTAAAAAAAGCAAAATCGATGCAATTATGACATTACTTTTATTTTCAAGCATTAGATAGATTACTATAAAAGATTACTTTTAACTAAACCTTATTGAACTGTATGGTTGCAGATCTAAGTTAGTATTCTCACCTGAGATCATTTTAGATATAATTTTTCCTGATATTGCACCAAGTGTCCAACCTAAATGATGATGACCAAATGAATAGAAAACATTTTTATAGTTTTTTGAAGGACCTAGAACTGGTAGAAAATCTGGTAATGTGGGTCTAAATCCAAGCCACTCATCTTTATGCTCTGGTAACCCATCTAACATATCCTTTGCGTTTAATATCAAGTTTTTTATTCTAGATTTAGATGGGGAGTTTTCTAAACCTCCAAATTCTACTGTACCAACAACACGTAAACCCTGTTCCATTGGAGTCATTCCAAAGCCTCTATTTGCATAAACAATTGGTCTTGAAATTAAATGATCATAATCTTTGAAGTGAACGTGATAGCCTCTTTCAGTATCTAAAGGAATATTTTCATGTAATTTATCAGTTAATCTTTTTGAAAATGCTCCACATGCAATAACAAGTTTATCAAAAATAAATCTTTGCGTTTCTGTTCTTAAAACAGGTTTTTCTTCGTCAAAATCTATATCTTGAATATTTAATTTTAAAAATTTTCCACCTTTGTTTACAAAACTTTCAAATAACTTTATTAAAATTTTTCTAGGATTTCTTGCGTGTCTTGCATAATCATAAAATACTCCGCCATGATAAAATGGTTTTAAGTTTGGTTCTAAATCGTGAATTTCTTTTTTATTTACTAGTTGTTGCTTTACACCAAGCTGATCTCTAATTCTTATTTCTAATTCTCTACTTTTCATATTTTGATCATTCCAAACATAGAGAATTCCATTATTTTCAACTAATCCCTCTAAATCAATTTCGTCAAATAATTCATCGAATGCTGGTAATGATTGATCTAAAATTTGATGCATATTTTTAGCTGTATGCATCATTTTTTCTTCTCTACAATTTAATATAAATCTTGCAAACCAAGGAATCATCTTCGGCACATAGTTCCACTTTAAAGCTAATGGTCCTCTTGAACTAATTAACATTGATGGAACATCTGCTATGACATCTGGTCTGTTTAAAGGAACAGACGCATAAGGAGAAAAGTGACCAGCATTTCCATATGATGCCGCACTTCCTGGCTCCTCTCTATCAAAAAGTATTACTTGAAAACCTTTTTTTTGTAGAAATAAAGCGTTACAAACACCTTGTATTCCAGCACCAATAATTCCAATTTTTAGATTTTTTTCATCCACATCAGAAATATATTTTCTAAGATATACTTATTATATATGATATTTGATCGCGGGTTTATTTTACTTAGATTGTTATTTACCTATAGATATTAAGGTTAAGTCGTCACTTAGCTAATTATCCACAGCAGTATTAATTACCGTATTTGATATATCTGATAATTATTCGTTAGAATCTGTATTAAAATTTTGCTCTATAATTTTCAATGCCCAATTCCGATGATAGTTAAATCATCATCAAGTATATCGTTATTTGCTTTTATACCAGTCTCTTTGTAATCTTTTTTGAGACTTTTAAGTCTTATTTCCTCTGTAGAATTTTCAAGTTCTTTTTGTAAAGAAGAATTTTGATGATTAAGTAAAAGTTTCTTAACTCCATCAATACCTATTTCGTTTTTATTTTCGTCTAGACATTCTGAAAAACCATCAGTAAAACAATATATTCTTCCCCCATCTAATTTAAAAGTATCTAGCTTATAAACATTTTCATTTTTATGTTTTACTATTGCAAGAGGAGTAGAAGAAGATGAATATTCAACAAAATCCTTTCCTTTTCTCAACAAAGCTGGTTGATGACCTGCATTTGCAATTTCAATAATGTCTGTTTTAATATTATAGCATCCGACTATTGAGGTTATAAAGGTGCCTGGCGGATTAGTTTCATTTAAATCATTGTTCATTTCAAGTAGGATTTCATTAGGTTTAAATTTTAATCTAGAAAAAATTTTAAATAAAGTAATTGCCTTAGCCATAACCATACCAGCATTAACTCCTTTGCCAGAAACATCTGACAATGTGAAATAAACAAGATCATCGTGTAAATAAAAATCGTAAAAATCTCCTGAAATTTCTCTGGCTGGAATATTTAGTCCATAAATTGGATAATTAGACAAATCTCTATTTGGCATTAAACGTCTCTGCACATTCATTGCTAATTTAATTTCAGATGAAACTCGGTTTTTCCATTTATTTTTTTGTTTTTCACTTTGTTCTAATTTTTCCATCAAAAAATTGTATTGGGTACCAATAATACCACTATCAGTAAATGGATCTTGGGGAGCTCTTAATGAATAATCCTCGGTTTTTGCTTGATTGGTTAGTACTTCGAGTAATTCGTGAGTATCTGTTGATGCGTTGTGTTCTGATATATTTAAACCAAGCTCCTCTTGGATTTTACCTACTCGAAGTGGATAAATATAATTTATAGATTTAAAAATTATGTATGAAGCAAAAAAGCAAAATCCACCAATGCTAAATGTTCCTATGATTTGAATTGTTAATTGTTCTAATCTTGTTTTATCTAATCCCATCATTTCGAAATCACCAAATATCGCAACTGATATAGTTCCCCACATACCTCCTACTAGATGAACAGGTATAGCGCTAACAACATCATCAATTTTTAATTTTTCTAATAAAATAATTGTTGAGCCTGATAAAATTCCTCCAATTGCTCCAATATATATTGCCTCTGATGGATTAACATAGGCGCAACTTGCTGTAATCGAAACTAAACCAGCCAAAGGACCTGTAATCATAAACAATGGCTCTGGTTTTTTCATTACGATAATACCCATTGCACTTGAAAAGATTAAACCAAATGATGCTGATAAAAAGGTATTAATTAATATTAATGGAATTTTTAAATCCATTGCTCCATTTGCGCCACCATTAAATCCAAACCAACCAAACCATAAAATTAAAGCGCCAAGAGCAGCAATGGGTGTATTACTTCCTTGAAACAATTTTTTATCTTTATCTTTTCTAAATCTACCTGTTCTACTTCCAATAATGAGTAATATTGCTAATGCCACCCAACCTCCAACAGAATGAACAACAGATGCACCCGCAAAATCTAAATAACCCATTTTACCTAGCCAACCAAATTTTACTGTTGGATTCGTGAAATCAAAAGCCCACGCCCAGTGGCCTACTATTGGGTATAAAATTCCTGAAGTTATAAAAGTAATTATTACGTATGAGAAGAATCTAAGCCTCTCAGCAACAGCTCCAGATATGATAGTTGCTGCTGTTGCAACAAACATTGCCTGAAATACGAAATATGTTTGATAACCAGCGACCTTGGTTGTAAAAAAATAAAATTTATTACCAAACAAGCCCATCACACTGGTTCCATACATCAATGCAAAACCAAAAGCCCAAAAAGTAACAACAGCTATTCCAAAATCTGTAATATTTTTAAGAGCAACGTTAATACTATTCTTACTTCTTGATAAACCAGATTCTAAACACATAAATCCAGCCTGCATCAAGAAAACTAAAATAGCGCAAATTAACAACCAAAATGTATCTAAATTCGCTTGTAGTACAGCTTCTAATCTAAACTCTGTTGCTTTGATTGCTCCTTTACTTGTGAGTTCTAACTGACTTATTTTAGACTGTAGCTTATCAACCAAAATTTGGAGTTCAGCTACAGTCATAAAATTTTTTTTAATCTATAAGTTTTCTTGCTTCTTCAGCGTCTGTAATTATGCCATCAACACTAATTACTTTAACTACTTCAAATCCAGTACCTAAAATTGCGTTTTTATATTCATCCTCAGATAAATTTGATTTATCTGCAAAAGTAGATACCGCAACCCCTTCTGGCCAAGAAACATTAACTGTAGCATCAGGACAAGCCTTTTGTAATGCTTCAGTGACCATTTTTTGACACTTGATACATATCATACCATTTACTTGTGCGATTTGCGTTTGGGCTGCAAATAAATTAGTGCTAAATAATAGAAAACCTATAGTTAAGACTATTTTTTTAAACATAATTTCCTTATTGTTTTTTATAAATCGTATCATTTATACAAAAAACATACAAAATAAATTAGATCAAAATGGGGAAATATTATTTTCCAATCGAAATTAACGTCAAATCATCACTTAATCTATTTTCACCTGCAGCTTTCATTACTTCTTTTGTGATTTCGTTTAGTTGTTTTTTTATATCTTTATTGAAGTTTTTCTCAATTATTTGAATTGATCCATCTATTCCTATTTCCTCACCTGAGCTATTTAAGCTTTCGGATAAACCATCAGTGAAAGCGCAAAACCTGTTATTTTCTAGCTTAACTTTGTGAGTTTTATAAATCGATTTATCTTTTTGAAGTATTACTCCCATGGGTGGAGAGTTGCTCTCAAATTGCTGATAATTTCCTGATGATGATCTAATTATAGCTGGCTGATGACCTCCATTTACCCATCTTATTTCATCTGTCCTCATATTATATTCTCCTAATATACTTGTAACAAACATTCCTCCAGTTTTAGTTAAAAACAGATCATTATTCATATGAAACATCATTTCATCTGGATCTACTTGGTCTCTAGACATTATTTCAAAAAGAGTTGATGCTTTTGCCATTACCATCCCGGCATGAATTCCTTTACCCGCAACATCTGCAATAATAAAGTAAACACTATCATTATGGGGATAGAAACTGAAGAAATCTCCAGAAACTTCTCTAGCAGCAATATTAATTCCGTGCACAGGGTAATTTTCTAAATTTCTCTTAGGTAAAAAGTTTTCTTGTACTTTTACTGCAAGTTTTACTTCATTTGATATTCTGTCTCTCCATACTTTCTTTTCAGCTTCACTTGTCTCTAGTTTGCTCATCAATCTATTGTAATAAAGTCCAATTACACCCCCTGCAGTGAATGGATCTTGTGGACCTCTAATAGTTAAGTCACCGGATTCAGACTGTTTTTCTAAAATTGTAATTAAATCATGTTCTACAGAAGTTGCATTATGCTCAGCAATATTTAAACCTAACTCTTCATGTAACGGACTTACTCTTAATGGATAAAAGTAATTTAAAATTTTCAATAAAATATATGACCCAAAAAATGAGAATAGACCAATTGAAACTATTCCAATAAACTGTGCTTTGATTTGTTCTAATCTAGTTAATCCTGTTCCAAGTATTTCAAGATCACTAAATAATCCTACTGCAATTGTGCCCCAAACCCCTGCTGCCAAATGAACAGGTACTGCTCCAACAACATCATCTACTTCAAATTTATTTAAAAATTCGTTTACAAAAATTGCAACTACCGCTCCTATGATCCCAACAAAGATCGAAGTCACTGATGTCATTGAATTACATCCTGCTGTGATTGCAACTAAACCAGCAAGTGGTCCAAGAATTACATAGTAAGGATCTGGTTTTTTAAATAATGCAAATGAAATTCCTAAACCAGTTAATAATCCAAATGAAGCAGCAAGAAATGTATTTATTAAAATTAAAGGAACTGCTTCATCCATAGCTCCATTACTTCCACCATTAAAACCAAACCATCCAAACCATAAAATTAAAGTTCCCAAAACTGCTAAAGGGAAACTTGATCCTGTGAATTTTCCTTTGTTTGCATCTGAATATTTTCCTATTCTTGGACCTAAAATTAAAACAGCAGATAGTGCAATCCATCCTCCAACAGAATGAACTATTGTGCTTCCTGCAAAGTCAACAAATCCTATATCTGTTAACCAACCAGTTGTTTTTACTTGTCCCGTGACAGCAAGTAATTGCCTTGTTGCATCAATATTATTTAAATAACTAGAAGACCATGCCCAATGACCAACAATTGGATATATTATTCCTGTAGCAATAATTGTAATTATTAAATATCCATTAAATTTCATTCTTTCAGCAACCGCACCTGAAACAATTGTGGCTGCAGTAGCAACAAACATTGCTTGGAATACAAAATATGTCATGTATTCAGCTTGATCAGTTTTAAAAAAGAATAAATCAGTTCCAAAATATCCATTAAAGCTTTTTCCGAACATCAGGCCGAAACCAAATAGCCAAAAAATTACAACCGCAAGACCAAAGTC
Organism: uncultured Pelagibacteraceae bacterium; assembly: GCA_902518165.1. Classification (GTDB taxonomy): domain Bacteria; phylum Pseudomonadota; class Alphaproteobacteria; order Pelagibacterales; family Pelagibacteraceae; genus Pelagibacter. The sequence continues at coordinate 93,845 of CABYFB010000004.1, read as the reverse complement.
AGCCGCATTTTTAAGAGCAACGTTAATGCTATTTTTGTGCCTTGAAAGACCTGTTTCCATACACATAAAACCTGCTTGCATAATGAAAACAAGAATTGCACAATCTATAACCCAAAGGGTATCAACAAATGATTTTACTGACTGCAGATCAACACTCTCCATATTTTTCCTCTAGGTTATTATAAAAAAGTATACATCATAGAAAATAGATGCTCAAAATAGGTTATTATTCTTTTTTCTTCCAAATATAATAGAATATATAAGGAGATACAGCTGGGACTATCCCAAACCAAAACCATTCATCCCATCTAAAGCTTTTATCTAGCATTGGACTTTTTAATCCATTCCACCATGTTAAATATCCAATCAATATTATCCAGGCTAAACTTATAGTTAAATAAATTTTAACATTTTTTGGTAATCCCCCCGAAAATGCTACTTTTACTTTTTCTAAAATTTCTTGATAGTTCATGAGGTGTTTAGCAATTGGTTCTTACAAAAGCACCAAGTGCTGTCATAGTGATTTCACAATTACCACCATTTTCTTTTGCAAAAACTTTATAATTTGTTGCATCAAGGGCGACACATAGTTCGTAACCCATTTCACTTGTAATACTATCAGTACCACCTAATAAATTAGTTTCTATTGCACTTGATGTGGTACTTGTTGGATTGCACGATGTGCCAGTACTATTATTTCTGTAATAAAATCCGTTGTCTGAGTAATATTCAGTTTGCCCCAAAGATATTTGTTGCATAACATTTTCAGCAGATCTTTTTTTTGCTGAGCTTACATATCCATTATAACTTACAATACCAATTGCAGCTATAATACCAAGAATAGCGACGACTACCAAAAGCTCAATCAGCGTAAAGCCTGAGCTTTTGGAAGTCATAAGATTTTCTTTCAAATTAATGATTACTCAATAGTAATGGTTTTTGTCATAACGTTAGTTGAAGTTCCACACTCTCCGTCTACTGTGAAACAAGTTTTAACGTCTAATTTGTCAGTTCCATTAGCCGCGATATTAACATAACCGCCTTTACTAGTATCTGAACCACTTCTTACTGCTGCATCAGCAGTCTTATAAGGGTTTTTGAAATCTGCAAAAGGTCCATCTGTAGCAGTAGCTGCACTAATTATATTTGTTTGGGTCACTGAACTACAATTTAGTTTACCGCCCATTGCATTTGCTTCTCCTAAGTTACATTTTTGTAGTTCTGCTGAAATGTACTTAACAACGTTACTATGTGTAGATTTTGCTGCCTGTTTTTTAGCTCCAGCTGTATAGCCTGAATAAGCAACAACTCCAACAGCTGCCAAAATTCCTATGATTGCTACAACAACCAATAATTCTATAAGTGTAAATCCTTTATTATTTTTTTTCATAATTCTTGATCCTATAATTAATAAAAATATGTGTATACATATAAATTATATCTTTTAAAAGGCAATATCTATACTTCAATTGTAATCAAAATGGGTCATTTTTGTTGATTTAGCAAGGAAATTTAATAAATATTAATAATTATGTCATATAAAGTTACAGAAGAAGACAACATATCAACCGTTCACCTTGATGGTGAAATAGATATGGATGTAACCGAGAAAGCAAAAGAAATTATTATGCCTTTAATAGAGGCAAAAAAAGAAGTTCATCTTAACTTAAAAGAAGTTCAATACATGGACTCTTCAGGAATCTCAGTTTTAATTGAAAGTCACCAAAAAGCAACTGAACTTGGAACGAAAGTTGTGCTGAAAGAAATTAGTAAATCAGTTCTCAAAGTAATTATGATGGCAAAACTTGAACAAATTTTGAATTTGGACTGAAAAATGAATGTTGCAATAAAATCCATAACTGAACAAAGAGATTTTGTTGTTAGTTCATCAAGTTTAAAAGAAGTTAGATCATTCTCAAGAGAAGTATTTGAAAAAGTAAATATTAATCAAGATTTAAAAGATGAATTAGTACTAGCTATAGCAGAAGCAGCACAAAACATTGTTAAACATGCTTATCAAGGTGAAGACACAGATGACAAAATGGAAATTAAAATTTCACTTGAAAACGGTCAACTTGAAATTGGTTTTTTTGACAAAGGAAGACCAGTTGAAGAAAAAAATGTAAGACACAGAAAAATAGATGATATTAAACCAGGCGGATTAGGAACATTTTTTATTCAACAAATTATGGATGCTGTTGTTTTTAAAGAGGGTGAGAAGCCTTGGATAAATCATTTAGTGTTAACTAAAAATTTAAATTCTTAACCACCGATAATTGCACCAACATTAAAGATTGGTGAATACATGGCAATCATTAATCCACCAATCATTGTTCCCATAAATACAATCATGATTGGCTCAATTAAACTAGACATATTATCAACAGCTGTATCAAATTCTTCTTCATAGTAAGAAGATACAGATGTAAACATTTCATCTAAATTTCCTGTTTGCTCACCAACAGAAATTAGCTGACTGAAGGTAGGTGGAAAAACTGGTTCTTTTAAAAATAATTTTGTAAGTGTGTCCCCAGAGAAAACTCCTTTTTTTACATTTTCTAATGCTTGTGTGACAACATCATTATTACTTACTTGTTTTGCTATTTCTATACTTTCTAAAAGGTTTACTCCTGCTGCACTAAGATTACCCATTATTAATGCAATCCTAGCAATCAATGATTTTAAAATCATATCGCCAAAAACTGGCATTTTTAAAACTCGTTGATGCCACTTATATCTAATTGTAGGAATTTTAGTTGTAGTATATTTAAATATCACAAAACCTATTATTGATACTATTCCGAGTGTTAATCCACCAGCACCTCTCATAAAATTACTTGCATTCATGATAACAGCTGTTGGAGTAGGTAATGCAACACCCATTCCCTCATACATTTCAGCAAATACTGGAACAACTTTAATTAACATGAACACCATTACGGTTATCGCAACCGTAAACATAACCACTGGATAAGTTAATGCACTTTTAATTTTCTTTTTAACTTTTTCTCTTTTTTCTAATGAATCTACTAATTTTAAGAGGAAATCATCAAGTTTACCACTGGCTTCTCCAGCTTTAATCAAATTTATATAAATATTATCAAATATTTTTGGGTATTTCTCAAAACATTTAGACAAAGTAATACCACCCTCTAAGCTTTTTCTAATATCTTCAATAATTTCTTTCATAGTCGGGTGTTCTATTTGATCTCTAAGCATAGAAAGTACATTTAAAATTGGCAAACCTGCTTTTACCATTGTTGCAAATTGCTTCGAGAAAAGCATTACATCAGCAGGAGTGACTTTTTTCTTACCAAAAGAAAAGCTACTTTTTTTGCCCTTCTCTTTTTCAGCTTTTTTCTTTTTAAGTTTGGTTAAGTTGGTGATGATTATTTTTTGCTCTTTAAGTTTAAAAGATGCTTCTTCTTGATTTATAGCCTCTATTTCACCTTCAATATATTTACCTGCAGATATTCCTTTGTAAGAAAAAGTTTCAGCTGACATTTACTACTCCATAGAGAGAACTCTATCATACTCTCTAAAATTAAGATCACCTGTCAGGATTAATTCTCTTCCCATATCTTGCATTGTCCTAAAACCTTCATTTGAAGCAATTTCTTTAAGCTCAGGTGTGGTTGCTTTTCTTAGAATTGCTTCTTTTATTGGTTTTGTAACATTTAAAATTTCATAAATACCCATTCTTCCTTTGTAACCAGTATCTTTGCATTTAGGACAGCCACCGCCTTTTTGAACTTTTGCTCTTGAAGCCTGTTCTACTGTAAACCCTAAATCAGCTAGAGCTTTAGGGGTTATATCTTCATCTGGTACTCTACATTCTGCACAAGTTTTTCTTGCTAATCTTTGTGCTAAAACAAGTGAAACAGCTGCACTAATCAAATAATCCGGTGTTCCCATGTTTTGTAATCTTGTAATGGTGCTTGGTGCATCATTAGTGTGAAGTGTACTAAATACTAAGTGACCCGTTAAAGCAGCCTTTAATCCGATATCAACTGTTTCTTTATCTCTCATCTCACCAACTAGAATTATTTCTGGATCTTGTCTTAAAAAAGATCTTAGGGCAGTTGAAAAATTAAAACCAATATCGTCTTTAATTTGAACTTGTCCAACACCATCCAATTCATATTCAACGGGATCCTCTGCTGTTAAAATATTAAGGTGAGGTTTAGATACCTCTTTTAGAATACTATAAAGTGTTGTTGTTTTTCCTGATCCGGTAGGACCAGTTACAAGAACCAAACCTTGTGTGCCATGAATTGCTTTTCTTAAATTTTTTAAATCGTTTTCTTCAAAATTAAGTTGTTCTAAACTGATGTCTCCTGCATCTTTATTTAAAACCCTCATAACTATTCTTTCATTAGTTGCGGTTGGCAAAATTGAAAGACGAAGATCAACTACTTTTCCATCAATTTTAAATGGAATTGCTCCATCTTGAGGTAATCTTCTTTCAGCAATATCTAATTTTCCCATAATCTTAAATCTTGTAACCACAGCTCCATAATTTGAATGAAGAAATTTTTTAAAGTGTTCTTGTTCTTGTAAAATTCCATCCAATCTATATCTAACTCTTGATGTAAATCGATAAGGTTCAATATGAATATCTGAAACACCTGATTTAATAGCTTCTGCTACAACTGCTGTACTAAACTTAATTACTTCAGACTCGTTTTCTATAGCTTCAATATCTTCTTCAGGTGGTTTTTCTAAAACTTCTGCTTGTTCGTCTACATCGTAATCAAATGTTTTAGTCTTTTCGGCATTAGTTTGTCTAATATCAGAGATAGTTCTTTCACCATCTGCGAGCAATTTATCTACGAAGTTTGAAATATCAGATACTTTTGCTGCATGTAGTTCTATATCCATTTTTGTAATTGTTCGTAAATTTCTCATTAAACTTAATTTTGAAATATCAGATATTGCAATGTGCAATACTTTTCCCTCAATTTTGAAAGGAGCTATAAAGTTCATATTAATGTAATTAGATGGAAGAACAGCTTTCAATTCATCAGTTACAGCAACTGTCGATAAATCTACTACATCTAATGATTGGTCTTTTACTAAAAGGTCTAAAATCTTTTCTTCATCAGTTAGATTTAACTCAAATACTGCATCCAACTGAGATTTTTCTCCTTCGCCAGATATTTTTTTAATCTCAACTAAATCTTTCCCTGAAATAATATCCTGATCAATAAGAATATTAATTAAATTAATCTCAGACTCTCTACTAATATTTATCATTATAAAATTCTTGGTGCTATAAACACTAACAATTCATCTAGGTTATCAGAATTTTCAGTCCCTTTAAAGAGATTACCTATTACAGGCATATTACCTATAGCTGGAAGTTGATCTTTAGATTTTGATAAAACGTTCTTTTTAATTCCACCAATTACTACTATATCGCCATCTGCCACCAACAATTTTGTTACAATTTCCATTTTATTAACGGCTGGTGTGTCACCTGCTACAGATCTGTTTGGTGTATCATTATTAACTTGAATACTTAACAAAACATTTCCATCTCCAATAATACTTGGAGTAACCTCTAATTTAAGAGCTGCTTCTTTAAAAGATACTTGAGATCCTCCGCCTTCTCCCGGAGCTTCATAAGGTATTTCCTCACCTTGAGTAACGGTTGCTACTTGATTATCTAGAGTGAATACTTTTGGATTAGAAATAGTTTTACCCATCCCCATTCTTTCTAATGCTGTAATTTCTGCTTTTAAAACACCTGAACCTGTTCTTCTTAATATTCCAATACCACTTGTTGGATTTGTGATTGCAAAGTTTGCTAAACTATCTGTTGCATCACCGAGATTAGCTGCTCCACCTGGTTCTGTACCTAAAGCACTTCCAGCGCTTCCACCTGATAATCCACCGGCAACTTTACCAGCTCTTTGATAATATCCACCCAGTCTTGTTCCTAGTGCTTTTTCAAAATCAGAATTTGCTTCAACTATAAAAGCTTCTATTAAAACTTGTTTTGTTCTTATATCTATTTCTTTAATAACTTTATCAACTACATCTAAATCTTTTTCTTTTCCTCTTACTATTATAGATCGAGTTGTTTTTTCTTCGGTAATTTGGATTGGTGTATAAGAACTTTCACCTGCTGTTGAAGTAAACAATTCATCAATAGTTTGTTTAGCTTGTGCTGGAGTTATATAATAAAGTCTGAAAATCTCAGAATATATTGGCTCAACACTATCTTCTAATTCTACTTTCTTTTTAACAGCTTGTGCTCTTTCAGACTTATACGTCTCTTGTGCTGTTAACGTTTCAGGAGAATGAACTCTTATTAAGTTGCTAGATACATCAACATCTGATGCATAGTTTTTCATATCTAAAAGTGCTTGAAAAGCTTTGTCCCATGGGACATCGATTAATTCAGCAGATATTGCTCCTGCAACTTCATCTCCAACGAGTACATTTATCTCTCCTATTTTACCCATCAATTTCATAGTTTCTTTATAATCTAGATTTTTAAACTTAAGAGTAACTCTTTGTTTTAATAATGGATAATCATCAGGTATTATTAAGTAATTTCTTTGTGCCTCAGATGATATTTTTTTTCTTTTTCCAAGTTTTTTTGCATCACCTTCAATAGGTTTAGGACCCATTTCTAAAGTTTTTGCGATTTCTGATTGTCCACTACTTACAATATCTTTATCTTTAATAAGAGGTGTATTGTGTTTGAAAGGCTTGTCATATTTTTTCAAATTTTGACAAGCATTTAATGCAACTAATAAAAATAATAATCCAACATATGTTAATATTTTTTTAATAGTCATCTGACTCCCGGACCTGATTATTAAAATCAATTATCATGAATTTACCATCATCTTTTTTAAATATTGCCTCTGTTAATCTCAGATCAACTAATTGTATTTCTCCAAGATATTGACCCAAAGTCATTGTTAAAACTTCTCCACCAGAATTAACTAAAGAAATGTAACTATAATCTTTTCCAGAGATAAGTCCTGCTAATTTAAAATTATATAAGCTCATTTCATTATCTTGCTCATCTTGTGGTATGCTTGTTGAAGATGAAGTTCCCTCATTTCCTGCAAATGGATCGTTTAATGGAACTTCTTCATCTTCCTCCATTTCTTTAACAATTTCTTTTGCTGCATCTAGGACTTCTTGTTTTTGATCATGATTATCGGCAAACGCAAAGTTTGCAATGAAAGAAAATATGATGATGAATAGAATTTTAAAAAAATTCATCTGGTAATCCTACTATTGTTAATTCACCTTGCGCCATTATCGCTCCAGTTGAATCGTTTTGTACTATACTTATGGTCTCTTTGTCAAAATTTAACATTTTATTTTGTCTAGAAACTGCTCTTTTGAACTTTATGTAACCTAAAAAATTCCCTTTGATTTCATAATCTACAGGTATTTGATAATAAGAAACCATATCTCTTGTAATATTATTTTCTGCTTGTTGAGTAACTCCTTGTTTAAATACTGGCTTAGGTTTTTTCTTTTCAATTTTTGATATTACCAATCCATTAACAGCAGCATACTTACTTAAACTTTCATAAAGATCTTCAACTTCAGCTTTTGAATGAAATAGAGTTGAAGTTTTATCAAAATCTGGTTTCATTTCCTTAATTCTTGATTTGAAAGTAATTATTTCATTATCAAATTGTGAGATCTCATTTTGCTTTGCTATTTTGTCATTGTATTTAGCTTTTCTTTCTTTGACCATTGGATTTAAAATTACATAGTAAATTATTAAAAATAAAATTATTGCTCCAAAACCAGATCCAAATTTGATTAAAGTTTTTTTATCTACAGCAGCTAGCTTCTGCTTTAGATCATCCATAGTTATGTTTTTTAAATCCATTATACTTGCTCCAATACACAGGCTACTTTAAAGCCCTTCATCGTTTGTGATCCCTGCTGCTGGCCTTGAGGCAGTGTCATACTTGCCAATGAAGCTTGTGAGATCAATTTTTTATTGTTCAAATTGCTAATTAATTTTAAGATATCTTGATCACTAAATGCTGTTCCTTCAATAACTACTAAATCTGTACCATTATATTCTATTTTACTAAATTTAACTCTTTTTGGAACTGCAGAAGCGATCTGTGCTAATACTCTAAAGCTTATTGTTTTATTAGACTTAATTGATTTACTTAATTGAAGTGACTTAAGCATAAAACCAATTTCTTTTGCATATTTATTTTTCTCTAAAGTTTTAAGCTCATGCGTTTGTAAAATTTCATCATAACCTTCTATTTTTTTATTAAGATCTGTAATTTGCCAGAATGATAAACCAAATAATACTACATAGATAAGTGATACTATTCCAACTACTCCTTTGAACGCAAAATTTGAAAAAGCTTTTGCTTTTTTCTGAGCAATCATATTTTCTCTATTAGGTAAAAGGTTAATATTTTTAACAGCTGTAACAAATTTATAGTAACCAAAGACATCTAGTTTTCTAAATGCAAGCCCCATCACTGTTGAAAAATATGAACGGTTGTCCATTTTAATATCATTCTCTAATTGTGCAGGAATTTTTATTCCATCAAAAGGATCAAATAAATTGTATCCAGTGTTAACCATATTTTTTCTAAAGCTACCAAGATAATCTTCAACATTTTGTAGATTTGAAGTAACTTTTAAATTTCTAATTCTTTTTTCATATTTTTGTTCAAAGTCTTGAACTGCTTGTTTGACTTGCGTCATATATCTTCTAACAAGTGCATCCATCTCTTCTTGATTATTGCTTTCTTGAAGTGTTTTTCTATCTTGAGCTCTAATAAAAATATCAGTTATAATTGGATTGTTTTCGTAAAGTATCATTACATAGTTTTCATCTAAACCAAATTCTAGTACAGCAGTTAAGTTAGAGTCTTCAATTGAACCTGCAATTTGATTAATTTGATCAACAGCAGATTTTAAAGCGAAACATTTAACATCTATAATAACAGCATTTAATCCACCTTTTTTAATAATGTCTGTGTAGCTATTAATGTCTGATAATTTTGATGCTACAAAAAGGATATCCATTGTGTTTCCTGTTTTGTCTCTATTTATTACTTGATGGAATATAGAGTAGTCATTTAAATTATCAGTTAATTGAACTAAGTTTTCCCAAAGTGAGTCTGTATCTATTGCTTTTTTTAATTCTTCATCAGTCATTAAAGGTGCAGTTACAACTCTTATAATTGCGCTAGTTACTGGAATTGCGATTGCAGCGTTAGTCGTATTAATTTTGGATTTTTGTAAAGCTAATTTTAATTCATCAGCAACTTTGTCAGGATTTTCAAGTACTGTTCCATTTTCTGGAATACCCTCAAATTTGTGAACATAAAATTTATCTAAAACCCATTGATTGGCTTTGTTGCTCGAAACTTGCGATAATCTTATCTCTGTAGGAGTAAGTTCAACTCCTAAAATTTCCTCACCTTTAATTGATTGTTTACCTAATCTATTTTTAAGAAGCTTACTAAAAAATCCTTCTTTCTTTTTGCTTTCCCCTCCTTGAGGTACTGGAGGTGCATTTGCATCATCTTTTTTTTTCTTTTTAAATAAATTTGCAAAAGGATTTTTCATAAATTTTATAAACGAATTTTAACTTTATACTCAACTTTTACTAGAATAAAAACACCTGATATTCAAATTGGGTTTTTTACAAAAATTAATTGGTAAAACAAGTCAATTTTATAGTACAAAGGGTTTTATGTTTGAAAAGTTAGAACAACTAGCTAAAGACAATAAAAAAATCTCTGATTTTCATATCAGAGCAGGATCTCCACTTGCATATAGACAAACTGGAGAAATTGTAAAAGTCAATGAAGTCGTGGTTACAGCTCAAGATCTAAAAGATCTGCTTTCAATGAATTGTAATGAACATGAATTAAATAAATTTGAAAAAACACATGAACTTGATACATCTGTTACCCTTAGTGGATTAAGATTTAGAGCGAATTTTTATAAAACGATTAATGGACCTGCATGTGTTTGTAGAAGAGTTGAAAGTAAAATTCCAGATATGGAACAATTCAACTTACCACAAGCTCTCTATGACATTGTTGATTTTCATAAAGGTTTAGTTTTAGTAACAGGTCCAACTGGCTCTGGTAAATCAACAACACTTGCAGCAATAGTAAATGAAATTAATAAAACAAGAACTGCAAATATAATCACAGTTGAGGACCCTGTAGAATTTATTCATAAAGACAATAAAAGTATTGTCTCTCATAGAGAGGTAGGAAAACAAACAGAAACTTTTGCAGCGGCATTAAAAGCAGCTTTAAGAGAAGACCCTGATGTAATCCTTGTTGGTGAGATGAGAGATCTTGAAACAATAAGTCTTGCATTAACAGCAGCAGAAACTGGTCACTTAGTATTTGGAACTTTGCACACGAGTGGTGCACCGAGTACAATTAACAGAATAATAGATGTGTTTCCTCCTGAACAACAGGAACAAATTCGAGCTCAAATTTCAACTTCTCTTAAAATGGTTGTGACCCAAAGATTGTTAAAGACTAGAGACGGTGCAGGAAGAGTTGGTGCATTTGAAATAATGAAATGTACCGCACCTATACAAAACTTGATTAGAGAAGCAAAAATTCACCAAATTCCAAGTATAATGCAAACTGCCGTTAGAGATGGAATGATTACCATGGAAAAATCTCTTGAAGAATTAGCGAAATCAGGGAAAATAGATCCAGGTGCAGCAAGATCAGAACATTAAAGGATTTACAATTTTAGAGTTACTAGTTGTTATTACAATAGTAGCAATTATTTCCGCTGTTGCTTATCCAAATTTTTCAGATTGGCGACAAGATAGAGAGTTAAGAGCCGCAATGGAAAAAGCGGCAACTATGCTTTCATCTGTAAATACTTTATCCCAAAGAGGAAATTATCCCTTTGTTCAATTTAGAGTAACACCCAACGGAACCTCATCAACAAAATTTGTTTCAAAAGGAATGGATGCAACCTCGTTATCAATTAAATTAAATAATGCGCAAACTATTGAATGCAATACTTCTAGTGGTAGTTATTGGGATAATAACCAAGTTGACGAAACTACAAAAAAAATATCAACACATATTAGCAAAGAAGGTGCTGTTTGTTTTTCAAAAGATGGAAGTTATTTTAAAGCACATGGAACTTTAAAAAATAATTTAAATGTTTCAGTCGAAAATAGATCAACAAACCAATATTTGATACTTTGCACAACATCAAACGCAAGTAATGGTGGCAAATGTCCTTTAGATCAAGGAGGTGGATTGGAAAAACCTGCATACTTGGTTGAATGGACTAGATTTGGTAATATAAGTAAATTTAAATGGAGTGGAAGTGATTGGACTAGGCAAAACTAAATTATCAGAAAAAGGAATGACCCTGCTTGAAGCTTTGGTTTCAACTGCAATCATAGGCATTGGATTTGTTGCAGTTTTTCAGATGGTTAATTATTCAGTTCAATCAATTGATGTTTCTGGAGAGAGAACAAAGGCAAATTATTTGGTATCTATGGTAGCAGAAGACTTAATTTCTGAAAGAGACTCAAACTCTCCTACTACAGATGTAAAATTTAAAGATTATTTAATAAATAATTCTTGGAGTATGGCAAACTGTTCTAATAGAGGCACATCTTCGACTAATTTTAATAATGCAGTACAAAACAAGTTTCAAAAATGGGATAAAAGATTTTCTAGAGAAAGACTAAAATGTAAGGGAAATAAAGATAATAAAATTCTCAAAATTTACGAAATCTGCAATAACAATGCTGCAGCAAATAATTGTAAATATAACAACACTACAAATTACAAAGGCAATGGTGTTTACGAAAAATGGTATCTAGGAAAAATGGAAGTCAATCTAAACGACGGCAAAAAGAAAAAGTATTTATATTTTCAATTTAATTGATGAGAAAAAAATTAAGCAATATTGCAGGTGTAACTTTAATAGAAATTCTAATTGGAATTTTAATTTCTGTTGTGATGATGGGTGCTATGTTCACCTCTTACACCGTAGTTAATAATACTTACTCTCAAGTTACTGATCGAGCAAAAATTTCAACAGCCGGAAGAGATGTTGTTGGAATGATCATGAGAGATGTTAGAAATGCTGGATTTACCTATTTCAATGATAATATCAAAACATCAAATGAGCATATTCCAATTCTAATTACTAAATATGTGAATTTTTCAGAATGTGATAAAATCGATATTGTTTATGGAGATGTAAATTATAAACAAGGTAGGACACCTGCATACATATATGAGAGATATAAAATAACTTACAAATGCAAAAAATCTACTATTCCTGACAAAACGCAACCTCAATTAGGTGGAGGTGGATACCCTCCAATCGATGCTTTTGCTGTTTATAAAAAAAAAGTTAAATGGAATAATACAACAGGCAGATGGGATGATCCTACAACAGATAACAATGATAAAACATACGATGATCAGCTAGTTGTAGACTACGTTGATGATATGATTTTTAATCCTGTTGACGAAAAAGGAATGTTAATCAATCCACCGCCTTCTGCAACAAATGTAAATAAAGATTTAATTTATAAAATTAAAACTGTTGATATCGCATTAACTGTTAGATCAACAAAAAATTTTTTTAGAAATTCTAAAATTAGAGATGTGTTTGCATTAAAAGACTCAACTAGAAATAAAAAGAAAACTGACAAATATTTAAGAGATACAATTATTGTAACTGCTCATGCAAGAAATTTGGGAATGGAATAATGAAAAAAAATGAACAAGGTTTTGCGCTGGTATTATCTTTAGTCTTAATGCTTGCAATGTCATTAATGGGAGGAGCGTTAATTGTAATATCAGCAGGTGACCATCAAAGTAATAATAAGAGTGATGAGTATCAGCAAACTTTCTATATCGCTGAAACAGCTTTGATAGAAGGTGAAAAATATGTACTTAATCAATTTTTAGGACCTTGGAGTACTTCAAATCATGTTAGAGATACATCTAAGAGAAATTTACCAGCTAATAACACTCAATGGAACGGTAATATGGCTAATTATAGGATCAATTATAATTCTAGCAATAGTTCTCTTTATTATAATACAGAAAATTTCTGTGCTAATAGCTTTAAGGACTTAGACAAGGTTAGATTAAGTGGAAATTTCTATGATGTTGTAGCCGCACAAAGTTGGAATTTTGGAAAATTAGTACGTGATAGTTTTAATTCTGCAACTAATGATGAGAGAAAAGAAGCTGAAAAACTTTATAATTACTTTTATGAATTTTTTGTAATAAGAATTGGTGCTGCACCTTTCAGAGGAACTGGTTCTAGTGTCAAAAAAGGATCCACAGATAAAGGAAATGATGGAATGGCTTATCGAATTTATGGTTGCGGTTTAAAGAAAGGCAATGAAAGAATGGTAGTTGCTTTAGAAAGTGTGATTGTATTACCTAAATAAAATGACGACAAATATAAAGAGTTATACTAATATTTCTAAATTTTTATGAAAAATTTAATCAAATTTATTATAGTTTTTTTAATTTTTAGTTCACCTGTCCAAGCTGCTTGTGATTTTTTAATTGATATTGGCGATAGTGGTAAAAAAATTTTTGATAAATTTGGTCCACCGTTACCAGGTTTTAAAGGTCAATTTTATATGCCAGTTCAGTCACCAGAGTTATGTCCAAATGATAATTTAAATGATGATATTGCAGTAGAATATGTATTTTTAGGCGAAACAGAAGATGCTGCAAAATTAGCAGCTATTAGAATGATTGTTATGAATGATGGTAAAAACACTGAGAATAATAAATTAACATTAATGAGATATGTTAAAAAAGTTTATGGTGATTTTGATACAGGACAAAATCCACAAATTTTTGATAGTTTCAAAATTTGGGAGAAAAGTAATAATGATGTCATTGTATATAAAAGAATGCTTGGTGAAGAAGAACTTTTTGAAGAAGAGTTAATGATAACAACTGTAGAGTATGATGAAAAATTAGGTAAATTTTACTATGATCTTGAAGTTGAGTTAGAGAAAATGGAGCAACAACAATAATTATGAAATTAAAACTTTTAATTTTAAAAATCATTTTAATTTTATCTTTTTTTTCAAATAATGGTTTTGCAAAAAATTTACCGCCTGGTTCTGGAATATCGGATGTTCCAGCTAATGTATTAATCCTTTTAGATAAGTCTGGAAGTATGAGTGTTAGAATGACGAGTGGAGATGGGTTTTCTTATCCTTACAGTGTTGCAACAGATAATAGTGGGGATGTTTATATCGGTCAATATTGGATACGTGGAATAAAAAAATTTACTTATTCAACAAAGAAAAATGATACCAGCTTTGCAAGTAATGGAATTTATAGAGGATCAGGTAATTGCAGATCTTATTATCCTATGAATATGAAAGTGCATAATAATAAATTATATGTTGCCTCTTATTATCAACATAGATTTTTTAGGATTGATCTTTCAAACGGCAACTGTGATTGGAACGTATATTTACGAAATCCAAGACAAATTTCGATTGCTCAAAATTTTATGTATCTTGCCGGAAATGGGGGTATGTTGACGTACAATATATCTGGAGCAACTCCTTCAAAAGTAAACTGCTCTTATTCTGGTCATTTATACCGTTTCGGTCGTTATTATGGACAGACCCCAGATTATAAAAGAGAACATTTTTATACGCAATATTATCGTTACCTTTACAGATACACCATTGGAAGTAACGGTTGCATAAATACAAATTGGTCTAGCAGAATTTTTGTATCCAATTGGTACTACTCATATGGAATGGATCATCATCCATCAAATGAATTTATATTATATGGTAATGATTGGACAAATCATAGAGTTGCTAAAGTTACATTAAACTCATCAAGAAATGGTTATAGCTCAATTAAAAACGTTGGAAGGTATGGAAGAACTGCATCAAAGACTGGAAATGTTAGAATGTATTATCCATGGGGTTTAACAGTAGATAAAGTTAACAACAGAGTGCTAAGTTCCAATTATAATAAACAAACTATTCAAGCATTTGACCTGGATTTAAATTTTGATAAAGAATTTGGAGGCTCTGCTGGAACAAGAATGACGGGTGCCCATGAAGCTATTCAATCAATTGTTACAGATAGTTCTTTAACAGCAGGAGTAAATTTTGGATTTGGTTACTGGTCATGGGATAATTATGGGTCTGGTTTTAGATCATGGACTGGCGATATAACAAACGGAAGAGCCACTCCTTGTACTAGTAGAGCCTGTATAAAAGTAAGAGCACATAAACAAGGGGCGGCAAAAATCAATTCGATCATAAAATCAGTTCAGCCTGGTGGTGGTACAAATGCTGACAACTGGGCAAAACAAGCTGAAGAATATTATTTGCATAGTACTTTATCTCCAATAGATAAAAACTTAACTTGTCAGAATAGTTATGTTTTAGTTATAGGTGATGGAGATTGGTATAATCACAACGGTGCTGCAAGGAGAGTATCAAAATTATTAAATTCACATAAGATAAAAACATTTACTGTAGCTTATGGAACAGGACTATCAAATAGTGGTGTAAGAAACTTTAATAGGATGGCACAAACAGGTGGAACTAATAGCGTTATCGTAGCAAGAACCACTCAATCTCTAAAGACACAATTAAAAGCTGCCATATCGCAAATTATTGCTCAGAAGTTATCTTTCTCTGCACCTGCAATTACAGCAACAATTGAACAAGGTGGATCTTTATATCAAGCACAATTTGATTATGAGCAAAATAAAGAGTGGAAAGGAACCTTAAAAAGTACCGCCATAGACTCTAATGGAGTTGTTGGTAAAAAGAATTGGGATGCAGCTGAATTATTAGAAAAAAGAAATACAGATGACAGAAAAATTTGGACACACCTACCAAACACATCTGCAAATTCTGGTTATAGTAATTTAAATAATTGGGTAACATCAAATTACCAAGATATTGATAAGTTATTTACTCATACAAATAATGAAGTGCCAAATTATCATAGTAAAAGTGATAACCCTACTAATACACAAAGATGTAAAAATGTTTCCTCAGTTCAAAATGATAATGAAGATGACATTAAAGGCCTAATACAGTTTGTTAGAGGGCAAGATTATTTTGATTATGATGGTGATTGTAATTTAACTGAAACAAGACCTAACCCTCTTGGAGATATTTATCATTCAGAGTTAGTGGTAGTATCAAAACCATCAGCTGAAACAGCTTTTGCCGGAAGAAATCAAGAAGCTTATTGGAGATCTTTGAAAAATTATTCTTCATTTGCACAAAAACATTCTTCAAGAAAAGAAACAGTTTATGTTGGCGCAAATGACGGCATGCTTCATGCATTTGATGGAAAGACTGGTAAAGAAATTTGGGCATTTGTTCCACCATTCATTGCATCAACAATGCCAAATATGGTTAACGTAAATTTAAATAGAAGTGGGGTTGGTGGATCTAATGCTATTTATGGTGTTGATGGATCCGTTACTGCGCATGATATGTTTTATAAAGGTCCTTACGATAGCAAAAAAGAATGGCATACAATACTAATGGTTCCATATGGTAGGGGTGGTGCAGGATTTTCTGTGTTAGATATTACAGATCGAGATGCACCAATGCATTTATATTCAGTGCTTAATGATGGTATTCAAACTAAAGTCCACGTAATGGATCATAATGGAACTATCTCAAGTTATGATTACATCAAAAAGATTTATGATTTAGCAAGTTTCTTTGAGTCTATTACTGTAAGTTCGAATAATAAAGGTGACTTAACATGTAAAAGTGATCAATCAACTGACTGTCAGGAGAGCAATGTTTGGACTTTAGATGTTCCTAATTTGAGTAAATCTGATATTTCAATATTAATTGACGATAAACCGTTTAATAACTTTACAGTTAAGTCCTCTACAATCACAATACCTGCGCCGCCTAGTGGTGGTGGGCAAGCTCAAACAAAAGCAGCAACTGAGATAACACTAATAAACAAAACATTAAAATTTTATGGGTCAGATCCATGTTCAAGTAATCCAAATGCAGCTTGTACCTTAGAAAGTTCGAATATGGCTTTACATATTAAGCCTGGCTCCGCACAAACTGGAGTGTTAACCCAACCTGAATATGATTATAGTGAATTAGGTGGAACTTGGTCGTCTCCTAGAATTATAAGAATGCCAAATAAAGGTCCTGGTGATAATAATTTAGAGGATGATATTTATGTTGCAATTATGGGCGGAGGATACGGTGTTCAAAACTCCGGTGTTGGTTCTAATTTAACAATTGTTAATCTTGAGGATACAACGTTCCCAGGTAAACTTGAAAAAAGAATAGACATAGAGGATATGTTGACGAATGATATCGTTAATTCAACACCAGGATCACCTGTTGTAATAACTGCAGATACCGCAAGAGGAATTGATTTTAGAGGTGCGCTTGTCTACATCAGCGATCTTGAAGGAAAAATTACTAAGTTTAATTTAACGAATAATAGAAATGATGGAACAGGTAAAGCTTTAAAGATGTATGATAGCACAACATTATTTAAAGCAGGTTCAAACCAAACTAATGGTAGATATATGTATCATTCTATGGATGCAACAATTGGACAAACTACTAATTCATTATGGTTATATGCTGGAACTGGAGATTACGAGAGAATAGGAAATACAAGTAATGGTACAGACAACTTAATGATTGGTATTAGAGATCCTCATTATCCAGATTATAGAGATGTAGCGGTTCCTAAAAAAGCTGCTGATTTAACAAAATGTAAAAATACCACAAAAGACAAAACAGGTAATAAATGTCCCACCTCAACTGATACTGGTTGGTATATAAAATTAGATAAATCTCAGAAAGTTACTGCTGAACCAACTGTATCAAGTGGGTTGGTATATTTTCCAATTTATCAACCAACATCATCAGTTAATAAATGTAGTCTCGGTGATGCATTTATTTGTGGAGTTGATGATGAATGCGGAACAAATTTCTCATCTAATCTTAAAAATTTGAGAAAAGGAGATGCTTGTAAATATGTTGGACAAGGTGTTTTATCCAAAATTGTAGTTTTTGCTGGTAAGCTATTTGCAAACATTGCTGGTCAATCTGCTGGAAGCATAAAAGACTTAGTTAGCATTGAAGCTGCTGCGGGTGGAACATCTAGTTACAGAAGTTCTTGGAGACAGAACTATTAATCGATAAAAATTTATGAAAAAGATTTTACTTAGTATAATCTTATTCTTTTTGTTTAGTTCCATAAGTTATGCTGGTCCTTGTTTAACAACAATAGCTAGCGCATCAACCAACCAATTAGCTTGTGCAGATGATGATATTTTAAATGTCACTTCTGCTGGTTCTATTACCTACAATGACCATAAGGCTGTTGATCTAGAGGATGAAACTGGAGTTCAGATTACAAATGATGGAACAATCCAAACAGAAGATGGAACTAATAAACAAAAAGCAATTCATGCTGAGTCATCTTTAAATACAACAATAACTAATAACGGAACTATCAACTCAGACAATAATGAAGGAATTTATATAGATTACGCAGAAAATATAACAATCACAAATAATGCGGGTGCCACAATTAGCGCTGAAGCAGGAAATGCTATTGAGGGTCGAAATGTTGGTTGGTGTGATAAGGCTGGAAATAACGATAATTGCCAATCTAGTTTATCATCCTCGGGCTCTACTGCAGTTGGGCTAATATTGCATAATCACGGTATGATTAGTGCAACACAAGGAACAATTTTGTTAGGCACTGGAGGAGGAGGAAACCCACGAAGTCGAGGTGTTAAAATTTATAACTATGATGGAGGAACAATTAAATCTACATCAGGTAATAACCCAATTATCGCAAAATATCTTACAGATAGTGAAATTATAAATTATGAGGGAGGAACAATCGAGAGTGCAGGTAGATATGGTATACTAGCTGAAAATGGATCAAATATTACAATAGATAATCGTGGAACAATAACTTCAGATAGAAATACTATTTATTGTAGAGAGTGCTCTGGAGTTACATTTATAAATTCAGGAACAATCAGCTCAACAAATACAGGTACTAATACAGGCACGGTTCTTATTGATAGACAAGGAGATAGTGACGATGCTCATACAATTACAAATAGTGGAACTATAGATTCGGCGTTTGGACCGGCAATACAAATAGCTAGAAACACTGGTGGAACAACTATCGACAATACTGGAACAATAAAATCAACAACAGCTGCTATTGGAGCTGGTAGAACAAAGAACCTTACCATAAATAATCATGGAACGATAACATCAACAGGTGAGAATGATACAGGTCACTTTGGAATTGGATTTGGTAATGATTCAACATCTGTAGAAGCTGGTGAAAATGTAGTTCTAAATAATTTTGGAACAATTAGCGCAATTAATGGTGATGCAGACGGAATTAAAATTGGAGATTATCACGCCAATAAAAACTTTGATGACTTAACAATTAATAATTCAGGAACTATTTCAGGAGGTGACAATTCTATTGTTATGGCAAATTCAAATAACACGGGATTAGAAATAGTTACAAAAGGTGAAGGTACTTATAATGGTGAAATTGAATTAAATAGTACCAATACTACCATGACATTAGATTGCAGTATTTCAAAAGATCAAAAAATAGAAATTCATAATAAGACAAATATGGTAATCACAAATAATCTTTGTGGAAATGATAACTATGAAATATTAGACAGCAATAGTGATCCAGATGCAGACAACTCTGAAACAGATGGTTTTTTATACGTTTATGGTGAAGATTTAGATATTGATAGCCATAATAAAAAATATAGATCTGAAATATTTTTATCTAATTTAAATGATATTTTCAGTTCGGTTTCAGAAGAAAAAAAATCTAGTGGATATTATTCTGTAAAAAAAAGAGACAATATTTATAAAAATGAAACAACAGGAGTTACTGGAGACTTTAAAATTGAAAATGATAACTTTACACCGTTCTTAAGTTATTCTAGTCAGCAAGCAAAATTTAATAACGGAGAGTCTTTAGATAGTGAAAATTTGGCTATTGGTTTAAAAAAAGAAATTGATTACGAGAAGTTTAAATTTTCTGTAGTTTCAATTTTTGGATTAACTCAAAATAAATATTTAGATCTTGAAACTGAAACAAAGCAAACAATTTTAAAAGAAAACCTCGGTCAATTTGCTGCTGTAAATTATAAAGCATCTAAAGAAATAGAAATTGATGATAGTCAAAATTTAAATATTGAAGTGGATGGTAAATATGGTCTAAGAAGACTACCTACTTATTTGTCATCCTTCACAGATGGGGATCTTTCTGTTGATGATGCTGTTGATCAAGTATTATCAGGTGGATTTAATGTTGAGTATTCAAAATCTTTTGAAAATGGCTTCGTTCTTAAGCCATATACAGGCCTATCTTTAAATCAAACTTTGAGTGAGAAAATTGACATTGTTGCAGACGGTGAAAGAAAAGACATGGCCCATTATATGGATGATGATTTAGCGGTAAAAGCTGGTTTAAATATCAGCAGAAATACTGATGATTTTGGTCTAAACTTTAATCTAGAGTTTAATGAACAAAATGGACTTAAAGACAGCCAAGTAAGTATTTCATTAACGAAAGTAATTCAGAATAATATTAGCAAAAAAATAGAGGGTCTACCTATTGATCCAGAACTAGAAAAATTATTTGATCAATTACAGCTAGCTAAAGAAAACGAGAGATTAGCTGAGATAAGCGGTAGAGCAGTTGAAGAGAATAGAATAATGAAAGAAATGATTATTCAATTAATAAAAGAAAATAATAAACTTAAGACTGAAAGAAATCTTTTACTAAAAAATTAATTTCAAAGCTTTTATAAAACTTATTTGGTTATTTGAGTAGATCTGCTTTTCGTAAAATTTAAAGAAATTTTTATATTTTGATTTATCTTTTTCCATCAATTTGAGATAAATCTCTTGAATAGTATCCGAATTTTTTATTTGAAGTTTTCTTTTCTTTCCTAAAAGAATTAAATCCAATTTTAGCCTCATCAATTTAATTGAATTGAAATTATATAATAATTTTATACTTACAAATAATAATATTGGCACGAATATCCAAATAATGAGTTTTGAAAAATTTAAACTTAATAATTCTTTTATAAAATTTTTTCTTTCGTTATCGTCATATGATAGTAAATGTTGAGTCCATATAAAATCAACATAATTAAAATAAAAATTAATTATTTTAAAAAAATTATTAGAAAATATCGAACTTGAAAATTTATCATTATTTACAAAATAATTATTTAATGAATTTCTAATATTAGAATTAGGTATTGCGCTAGTTGGGTCAATTCTAACCCATCCCCTTTCATCAAACCAAACTTCTGCCCAAGCATGTGTATCTTTTTGTTTAAATTGAAAAAAATTTCCTATCTCATTTAAATCTCCACCATAGTAACCTGTCACTATCCTACTTGGAATTTGTGCTAATCTTGTAAGTAATACAAACATTCCTGCATAATATTCGCAGTATCCTTCTTTTGAATTAAAGAAAAAGTTTTCATATTTATTATTTGAGTTTATCTGAGGACTAAGGTTGTAAAAATATGTTCCATCAGAAAATCTTTTATAAATTTTTTCGATAAATTCTTCTTTAGTGCTTACATTATTTTTATCTACCCAATCTTTTATTTTCGGTGATATGTTTTCTGGTAACAAAGTATAATAACTTTTAAGTGGATCATCTAAGGAATATTCAGATTTATTCATTTTAAAAATTAATTTCTTTTTTCTGTCAATTAGTTCTCTACTCACAAAAGATTGATTAAAATAATCTTTTGTAATTTGAATATCGTTAGTGATTAATTTTGAGTTTTTTAAACTTGGTATCCATTTTTTTTTATATGGTTCTAAAATAATCTGATAATTTTTATTTAAATCCTCATTACCATTTATTCTCATGGAATTTTTAAATTCACTAAAAAGATAGTAACTTGAGGAAGGTCTCCAAGATTGATCTTTTTCCATATAATCAAAGATTTTGACCCTAAAATAAAGATCTTCCTTCTTAAAATTGTTATTTATTAAAGTAAAAACTTCTTCATCTGAGTTCGAAAACTGGCTAAATGAACCAAGATCTATGCTATCTGGAATACCTACTGAACTTACAGATGAATCAAATAATCTGAAATTTACCTCTGCCCTTGGAAATACAAGATAAAAAATAATAATAATCGGAAATATACTAAGACCAAAGCCTAAATATTTTAAAATATTTTTTAAACTGAAATCGAGAATTTCCTTTTGTTGAATAAGATACATGTTAACAACTAAAAGTATTAGGATTAGAAACGAGTTTAATGTACTTAGTATATCTTGTCCCTTAATTAAACTTGCTACTGCAATAATCATAGAGATTAAATTATATGACAAAAGATTATTTTTATTGTTGAGTTCTGAGAACTTTACGATTAGTAAAACTCCAAGACAATTTAGAAAAAATTCCTCAGACAAAACATATTGATTAAGGATCAATTGAATATACAGGGCTCCCAAAGCAAAAATTCCAACCACTATTGACTTAAACTTAAAGTGTATTTTTGAAAATACAAAACTTAAAATAAATAAAGTGCCCCAAAATATTTTATTAGTTAATAGTAAATCTGTGGATAATGAAATTAAGCAAAAGAATAATATAACATAAGTAAGAAGACTAATATTTTGCGATTTAATTTTTAACATTTGAAATATACTTTAAAATTTTATTTAGAGAGTTTTTATTTTCGTTTAATTCGAACACATTATCTTTGTGTTTAAGGGTTAGATTTAGCTTTTTTGTGAAATAATAATCTAAAATAAATACTGAATAGCTTAATAATTTCTCAAATTCTATATGGTTGTATTTATTTAAATCTAGGATCGATTTTTTTGAGCTTTTAAAAGACTTAAATTCTTTTACAAATTTTTTATTTTCAATAGTTGATTTTTTCCAAGCGATTTTTGAGTAACTATCTCCTTTCTTGTATTCATCTATACCATCAAATTCATCAGAATTATTATTTTGGTGAATTTTAAATTCTTGTAATAATTCTTGATTAGGAATTAATTTTTGTGGAAATACATATACTTTACTAAAAGGTTGATAATTTATTTTTGTCCTAATTATTCCAAATGGATATATTGATTTTAAAATTATTTTATTTAAAGAATAGACACCCCTTTTGTCATTATTATATTTTATATTAAATTCTTTAATATTATCTGGTAAATTAAAATTTTGTAATATTGATTTATTGATCTCTAAATCGATATTTAATTTTTTCTCTTTTGTGTCATTAATTATCTTAAAATTTATAAATTCTATTTTATTTGCTTCAACTAAATATTCTGTAAGAAAATTTATTCTTAAATTATTAATATTTTGATGTGATACAAAAATTGAAATAAAGAAAATAAAGAAAATAACAATTGAAATAAGAAGTCCTGAGTTATTTTCATAAAATACAGATATTAAAAAACAAAAAAATACGAACAGTCCCAATAATAAACCTTGAAGATTGGGATATATGTAAATTTTAAGTTTTTTATTTAGATTAATTAATTGCTTAAAGTCTAAGTTCGTTAATCTCTGTACTAGCTGATTAACCATTGGTTATTTTAATTTTTTGAAGTATTTCCTCGTTAATGAAGGCCATCTTATCTTCCTGGTTAAGAAATTTAATTCTATGTCTTAATATGTAGGGCAGAGTTTCCTTAATATCTTGATGAGTTACATAATCTTTTTCATGAATAATTGCCCAACCCTTGGCTAAATCTAAGATTTGCTTTAAACATCTTGCAGAAATATAAATTTTTTGATCAAGCGTTTGAATTACCTGCTCTATTTCAACAACATATTTATAAATTTCATCTTTTATAGTTAGCTGATCTTTTTTTTGTTTGATTGTCTCCCAATCAACAGCTTTTGATGAAGCACCATTTAATTTACTTGTATTTTTTAACATCAAAATTTTATCGTTTTCATTTAGATCAGATAAAGAAAATGAAATCATAAATCTATCAAGCTGAGAATCTGGTAAAGAACTTGTGCCAGATGAATCCATAGGATTTTGTGTTGCGATAACAAAAAAAGGTTCGGGAAGACTGTAGCTTACTCCATCAATTGAAACATTTTTTTCTTCCATCGCCTCAAGAAATGCGCTCTGAGACTTTGGACTACCTCTATTCAATTCATCGGCCAAAACAATGTTTGTAAAAATTGGACCTTTTTGGAAATTTAATTTACCATCTAAAAAAATATTAAATCCAAGTATATCACTTGGTAGTAAATCTGAGGTGAACTGAACTCTTTTGAAATTTAAACCTAAACTTTGTGTAATTGCTTTCGCAAAAGTTGTCTTGCCTGATCCAGGGTAATCTTCGATTAGTATACTTCCCTCTGATACGATTGCTGCTAAAGTCAATTTAATTTTTTCAGAATTGCCAACAACTATTGCAGAAGTATTACTTATTATTTTTTCAAACATAAATTTTAATGATTAATAAAAAATTATTGATCTAATATTACTTTCAAATATCAAATATATCAATGTTCCAAGAATAATATAAGGCCCAAATGGAATTTGTGAAGAAAATTTTTTTGATTTATTTATCAAACTTGGTGCAACCGATAATAATGCAATTAATGACGATAGGAAAATGACAAAAGGTATGGAAAACCATCCAAACCAAAATCCGATTGCAGATAAAAGTTTTGCATCTCCTAATCCCATGCCTTCTTTTTTTCTTACTTGTTTATAAAAAAAAATTATAGACCAAATTATTCCATATCCAAATATTCCACCAATTAAAGAATTTATATAATTAGGAAACATGGGATTTAAACTTGGTATAAAAGATTTAATAAAACCTAGAAACATCATTGAATACGTTAGTACATTTGGGATGATGAAATGTTTGAAATCAATAAAAAAAATTATTAAAAAACTTAAACTTAAAATTATTAAAAGTAATGTTGTAATACTAACGCCATAAAAAAAGTAAATAATTAAAAAAAACAAAATACTTATTGTCTCTACCAATACATATTGAGAAGAAATTTTTTTGTTACAATATCTACACTTACCTTTTAAAAATAAAAAAGAAAATATTGGAATATTATCTTTCCAAGTAATTAACTTTTTGCAGTTTGGACAAAATGATCTTCCAGACACAACTCCTTTTTCTAAAGGTAAACGATAAATGCAAACATTTGCAAAACTTCCCCAAAGTGCTCCTAGAACAAGTACAAATATGAAATCCACAGAATATGATTATAATTTAATGTTTGATGTAATATGAATTAATCCGTCTATCACATATTGAACCATTAGCACGGCATCCTGAAGGTGGATGTATAAATTAGGTGTATTAATTATAATCTCCATTGTTGAAAAATTTAACAAAAATTGCTTAAAATACTAGTTAAATAAATGTTTCTATTTAAATCAAAAAAACCGATCGAACCTAAAAAAGAAGCTGAACAAGTTAATGTCGACTTAGAACTTGTCACAAAAATGAATCAAGACTTTGCTTTATCTCTTGATTTAAACGACACCCTAATGAATGCATTAAGAGTTATAATTGCAAGACTGAATGCGGAAGCTGCAAACATTTTTTTAATAAATGAGCAAAAGAAAAAGTTTGAATGTATTGCATCACTTCATCAAGATTATTTGGATGAATACGAATTAGATCTAAAAGATGGTGTTATGGGTAAAGCTGTTCAGCAAAGAAAGTGTATTCGTGTAGGAAATGTTAGAAAAGATGTAAGAGAAATTGCAGAATTTTATTTTGACTTAGATAATAAAACAAATTTTACAACATACTCAGTTTTGTGTTCACCATTGATTGCCGCAAATGAATGTATTGGGGTTATTCATTGTTTAAATAAGAAAACTCAAGACAAGCTATTTATAGAGGATGATAGAAAACTTTTAGAAACGCTTTCTGCTCCTGCTGCTTTAGCAATTAGAAATGCAAAAATGGCAAAAGAAATGGTTGAAAAAAATAAAATTCAAAAAGAAGTGGAAATAGTCGGAGAGATTCAAAGATCTTTATTGTCTAAAAACAAAGAGAAAGACTTTCCAATTTCAGGTATCAACATACCAGCAAAAGTAGTCTCTGGGGATTTTTATAATTTTTCAGATTTAGGAGATGGAAAATATGGATTTGGGGTTGCTGATGTATCTGGAAAAGGTATTAAATCATCTTTGTTGATGTCAAAAGCATCAAGCCTTTATAGATGTTTAAGTAAAACTAATCTTTCAGCATCAGATTTATTATTTCAACTAAACAATGAAATATGTGAAACTATCTCAAGAGGTATGTTTGTTACAATGCTAATCGGTATATACGACTCAAATAAAAAAGAGCTACTTCTCTCAAGTGCAGGTCATGAACCCCCATTGATATTGTCTGCTGACGGTACTTTTAGTAATTTTTCAGAAGCTGGACCACCATTAGGCATCATGCCTAAAACGAAATATCCTGAGCACACCATTCCTTTTGAAAATAGCTCAATGTACATTTTTACAGACGGAATAACTGAAATAAAAAATCCAAATGGAGAAATGTTAGGTTCAGAAGGTTTTGAAAATTATATTAAGAAATATCAATCAACTCCAATTAATGAAAGACTTAAAACAATGATTGATGATATTTTGGGAGCAGGCCACATTCAAAAAGATGATTTAACGATTGTTGCTATAGATGGAAAATAGCTAATAAACTGATATTTGTTCCTGATTATAAATTTTACAACTCATAACAATACTTAATCCCAACATAATAGATAACAAAGATGATCCACCATAAGACATTATGGGTAATGGTGCACCAACAATTGGCAGCATGCCCAAAACCATTGCTATGTTAACAAATACATATAAAAAAATTGCTGTAGCAAAACCAAAGCAATATAATTTTGCAAAGAAACTCCTTGAGACTAGCCCAACGTTTATTATTCTATAAATTAATAATATGTATAAAAATAGAAGTGTAATTGACCCAAGAAACCCAAACTCTTCTGAAAAAAGTGTAAATATAAAATCGGTATGTTTTTCAGGTAAAAATTCTAGATAGCTTTGAGTTCCTTTTAAATATCCTTTTCCAAAAAAGCCACCAGATCCAATGGCTATTTTAGATTGAATTATTTGATATCCAGCTCCTAAAGGATCTCTATCAGGGTTAAAGAAAGTTAAAATTCTAGATTTTTGATAAGGTTTTAAAATAGATATAGCAAAAGGTAATGAGACCAGTAACAATAGTCCTGAGTAAACAAAGTATTTAATATTTAATCCTGCCAGCCAGATTATCGCAATACCACTTCCTGCAATTAAAATAGAGGTTCCTAAATCAGGTTGTTGTATTACAAGATAACAAGGAACTATTAAAAGTATAATTGGTTGAATTAAAAACTTGATGCTTTGAATATCTGAACTTTGAATTCTATGATAATATCTTGCAAAACATATTATCACTGCGATCTTCATTAATTCTGAAGGTTGTAAATTTAGAAAGTATAAGTTTATCCACCTAGTAGCTCCTGATGCTGAAATTCCAAAAAATAAAACTACGAGTAATAAAATTAGTCCTATTAAATAAAATAAATATGCATTTTTATACCAAGTTGACACCCTTACAAAAGATAAAACTAAAAATAAACTAAAAAATACAGATAATCTAATTATGTGATTTTTTGTATAAAAAGAAAATTTTCCTCCTTCGGTAGAATAAATTGCAAATACACTGATTGATCCGATAGCTAAAATTAATAAAATTAATAAATAATCTATTGATTTTAATTTGTCCAAAAAACTATAATTGCTTGCTTGTATTCTTTCTCTTAACATTATGCTAAACTAGTATTTCCATTATTAAATTGTTCTCGTAATTTGTGTCTATCTATAATTCTTTTAATTAATTTACTCGCAAGCGGAGCTGCAGCTTTACTCCCAGATCCCCCATGTTCAATAATAACACTTATTGCATATCGTGGATCCTTATAAGGTGCAAAAGCAACGTATAATGCATGATCTCTTTTTTTGTAATCAATTTGTTCGGTATCTAAATCTAATTCTCTATCAAGATCAGTGATTCTTCTGACCTGTGACGTTCCAGTTTTTCCTGCAAATTGATACTTGGGATCATCATAACGAGATTTATATGAAGTTCCATATTGTTCATTTGTAGAACCAAACATTGCATCTAAAACAAAATTAATATTAGACTTTTTGTGATACATTCTCTGATAATATTCAACATTTATATCATCTAAGTAATTTCTCTCATGCAAAGGAAAATTGGATTGATCCAATTTAATTTTATTTATTACGTCCTTATAATTTATAGAGTCATCTTTTATGATATGGGGTTTTATTTTATATCCTCCATTTGCAATTTGTGCCGTCATTAAACAAAGCTGAAGTGGCGTAGTCTGAATATAACCTTGTCCTATTCCATTAATTACTGTTTCTCCTAAATACCAACTTTGCTCCAATGTACGTCTTTTCCATTTGGTATCAGGAACCAATCCATTCTTTTCATCATTATAAAGATCTCCAAGTACATTGGTTCCAAGTCCATATCTTTTTGCAATTATAGATAATTTATCTACACCAAGTAATCTTGCCATTTCATAAAAGTATATATCGCAAGATTGTTTGATGGCATTTCTCAACTTCATGTACCCATGACCTTCTTTTTTCCAACAATGATATTTTACTCCGTATAGTTCATATGGATGCTTATGACCCTTGCATCTTACTATTTTATTGGGATCTAATATTCCATACTCAAGAGCTGCAAGGGCAACTAATGGCTTAAAAGTTGATCCAGGAGAATAAAGTCCTGCAATAGACTTATTTATCAAAGGTTTTAAAGGATTATTTCTGATTTCTTGCCAATCTTTTTGATTAATTCCATGCGTAAATTTGTTTGGATCGTATGTTGGTGATGATGCCATTGCAACAACTTCTCCAGTATATATGTCCATTGCACATATTGAGCCTGCTTTTCCTTTTAATAACTCCTGGGCATATTTTTGAATTTCAATATCTATAGTTAAGTTTACTTTGTTCCCCTGTCTTTCTTTAATATAGTCTATTTGGCTTATTCTTTTTCCAGATGCATTAACCTCGTATCTTTTAATACCATAGTTACCTATTAACATTTTCTCTTGAGAATTTTCTATTCCATATTTCCCTACTTTTAGACCTGGAACAAAATTTTCTTTTATCTCAGGTTTTTCAAGATCTTTTGGACTAGCATCACCAACATAACCAACTATATGTACTAAGTCATTTGCATAAGGATAGAACCTGGATGTCGATAATACAGGTTTCGCACCTTCTAATTCATGTAAATATAAATTAATTTTTGAGAATTGTTCCCAAGTTAAATTGTCCGAAACTACCAGTGTATCCCAAGGTTTTAATCTTTCCTTCTTTTTATATAATTTTTTAATTTCAAACTGATCTAATCCGATTATATTTTTGATTTTAAATATTGTTACATCAAAATCATTAATTTCATCTAGTATTAAGTGTAGCTGAAAAACTCTATCGTTGCTTGCTAGTACTTTATTAAAGTTATCTACAATTATTCCTCTCTGAGGAGGAGTTTTCCATTCACGTATTCTATTTTTATCTGATAAAATTTCATATTTTTCTCTATCAGAAATTTGTAAATTATATAATCTTGATGAAATACCTGCAAAGAGTAATATTTTTGCTGCAGCCAGTATAAACATCCTCCTTTTTATAACTCTGCCTTTCTCTATGTTTCTCCCTCTATTCAACATTTTCTTGCTTTAAACCTAATAAATAAATTTGATTGAATAATTTTGCCACTGCTGGATAAATTAAAAAAGAAAAAAAGGCCGTTGACATTAAAGCCCCATAACTAATACTTCCATCAAAAAAAATTGCTAATACTGAGAAATGAATTGAGCTAATAATTAATATTGCGATAAAGAATAGTATCCAATCATAAATTAGATTAGGAACTAAAGTTCTAGTCCTAAAAAAAGACGCAATAACACAGAGTAAAAGATAATTTATTGATGAAACACCAATTGGTAGGTTTTGTACAACATCATTAATTACACCTGCAAAAAAAATAAGGCCATAACCAAGCATTTCAGGTTTCCTTAAAACCCAATAAAAAACAATTAAGTGAATAAAATTAAAAGTTATATTAATTTTGAAAATCTGGAATGAAAATGAATAACCTGTCAAAGCAAAGAAAAATAATAAAATAATTGGAAAACCATTTAACAAAAATTGATAAAATTTTGTATCTCCTCTAGCCATTTTACTTATTTACCTGTACATAATTTAGTTGATTTAAGTTGCTAAAAAACTTCACATACTTTTTATTATCTTTAATTATTATTTTTCCAACAGGAATTGATGCTGGAATTGTGCCATCTGAACCCGAAGTATACACAATTTCGTTCTCTTTTATTTCATTGTCTTTCGGTAAGTACTCTAGTTCTGCATATTCATCATTTCCATTTCCTGAGAGTATTGCATTGATGCCACTTGGCTCAATAATGATTGGGATTTTACTATTAAGATCATTAGCCAGTAATACTCTAGAGCTTAAAAAGTTAACATTTACAACCTTTCCAATGTAATATAATCGATCTTTAACAGCTGATCCTAATTTAACTCCATTTTTTTGACCTTTATTAATTATCAAAGACTTTAAATACGGACTTTGTTTGTCTAATAAAATCTTTGTTAACATATACTCTTTGGAAAAAAGATCTCTTTCTTCTATCAATTTTTTTAAGAGAGCATTTTCTGATTTATAAAAATCAACTTCTTTTCTCAGTGAGTCAAGGTCAAGATCCTTAATTTTTAAGTCTGAAAATTCTTCATACATGCTCATATGATCTTGAAATAGATAGTATTTGTCTTTTACATATTTGAATGGACTTGACACAACATATGAACCTCTAAATATTATATCCTTTGTGATAGATCTGAATTGATTAACTGGGCCGGTTTTAAAATACTCTAATGATAAAACCAGAATAGATATAATTAATAGAGTGAATAATGAAAATTTTTGTCTATTTCCTTTTTTTAGAAATGCTGAACGAATAGCAATAATAAAATCGTCTCTACTCGATTCTGTTGACATAATATTTAATACTCAGATAATACAGTAGAAAATATTTCTTGATCGTCTAGCGCCTTTCCTGTTCCTATTGCAACACATGACAATGGATCATCAGCAATATTTACTGGTAAACCAGTTTCTTTAGAGAATCTTTTATCTATATTTTTTAAAAGCGATCCTCCTCCTGTCATTGTTAAACCCATATCAACTAGATCAGCTGATAACTCTGGCGGTGTATTTTCTAATGCTTTTTTTATTCCAGATACAATATCTTTAAGTATCGGATTTAAAGCTTCTGAAGTATCTTGTTCTGAGATGTTTACCTCTTTAGGGGTTCCAGATCTTAAATCTCTACCTTTGACTGCATAAGTATTATTATTTGTTGGAATTGCTGTTCCAATATCTTTTTTAATTTTTTCTGCAGTGCTGTCCCCTATCATCAAGTTATATTCTTCTCTCATATATTCTTTCAATGCATTATCCATGGCATCTCCAGCTACTCTTAATGACTCAGAATAAACAACGCCTCCTAATGACATAACAGCAATTTCTGTTGTACCACCCCCAATATCTACAACCATAGATCCTGTCGCTTCTTGAATTGGTAATCCTGCTCCAATCGCAGCTGCAATTGGCTCCTCGATTAACTGAACTCTTCTTGCTCCAGCTGCAAGTGCACTATCTTGAATAGCTTTTCTTTCAACTGGTGTTGATCCAGTTGGTACACATATTAAAATTCTAGGATTTGCCAAAGTTTTTTTATGAACTTTTTTAATAAAATGTTTAATCATTTCTTCTGTCACAATAAAGTCTGCAATCACACCATCTCTCAAAGGTCTTATTGCTTGTATGTTACCTGGTGTTCTTCCTAACATTGTTTTAGCTTCATCACCTACTGCTAAAACTGATTTTTTTCCTTTATTATCAACAACTGCTACAACAGACGGTTCATTTAGAACTACACCTTTGCTTTTTAAAACAACTAATGTATTAGCTGTTCCAAGATCAATTGCCATATCTTGGCTCCAAAACTTTCTTAAATTAGTAAACATTGACATTTAATTATATTCCTTTCACTTTTTGATGTTTAATATTTTGAGATGGCGCTTTTTTCTCACGTTTTATAAGCATTTTATTCAATGCATTTAAATATGCGTTTGCTGATGCAACTAAAGTATCTGTGTCAGCTGATTGACCAACTGTAGTCCTATCATTTTCTTCAATTTTTACACTAACAGTCGCTTGAGCATCTGTACCTTCTGTTACTGCGTGTACTTGGTATAAAGATAATTTTACATCGTGAGGAAATAATTTTTTTATACATTTAAATATTGCATCAACCGGTCCATCCCCTGTTTCTGTAGTATTTTTAATATCGCCATATACATCTAATGTCATTTCGGCCTTTTGCGGTTCTCCTGTGCCAGCAAAAACTTTTAAAGATTTTAAATTAATTGCATTTATTTTATTATCTACAATTAGGCTATCATCAACTAGCGCAACTATATCCTCGTCATATATATGCTTTTTTTTATCAGCTAAAACTTTAAATTTTCCAAATGCAGCTTGGATAATATCGTCAGTAAGATCTGAATAGCCTAAATCAGATAATTTATCTTTAAAAGCATGTCGTCCTGAATGTTTACCCATTACTAAAGATGTTTTCTTTACTCCAACACTTTCTGGAGTCATAATTTCATAGGTTTCTCTATTTTTTAGCATTCCATCCTGATGAATTCCCGACTCATGTGCAAAAGCGTTTTTTCCAACTATTGCTTTGTTAAATTGAACTGGGAAACCAGTTGCGTTTGAAACTATTTTAGAGGCTTTACTTATTAATTCTGTTTTAATTCCTGTATTGTATGGCATCAAATCATTTCTAGTTTTAATTGCCATAACTACTTCTTCTAATGCGGCATTCCCTGCTCTTTCACCTATTCCATTAATTGTACACTCTATTTGTCTTACACCCTCTGAAACTCCAGCTAATGCGTTTGCTACTGCTAAGCCAAGATCGTTGTGACAGTGTGCAGATAATATTGCTTTATCAATATTTGGAACATTATTTTTTAAGTGTTTAATTGTTTTTGCAAATTCTTCTGGAATAGAATATCCTACAGTATCTGGAATATTTATAGTTTTGGCTCCACAGTTAATTGCAAGTTCGACTGTTTTACACATAAAATCCATATCTGTTCTTGTTCCATCCTCGCAGGACCATTCAACATCGTCGGTAAAGTTTCTTGCATATGTAACACTTTCTTTTATTGCATCTAGAACCTGATCATTTGTCATTTCAAGTTTGTGTTTCATGTGTAAGGGACTTGTAGAAATAAAAGTATGAATTCTAAATCTTGGAGCATGTTTCAAAGACTCATGGCATGCATCAATATCTTTTTTTAGTGCTCTTGAAAGACCACATGGAATTGAGTTTTTCATTATTTTACTTATTTCAGAAACCGCCTCAAAATCTCCTGGTGATGCTATTGGAAAACCCGCTTCAACAATATCTATTCCCATTTCATCAAAAACCCTAGATATCTGAATTTTTTCCTCGACACTCATAGATGCGCCTGGCGATTGCTCACCATCTCGCATGGTTGTATCAAATATGTATAATTTTTCTTTGTCTGACATAGTATTTTTTAGCTCGAGCATAATACATGCTCTCGCTCAGATTGCAAAATAATTTGAGAGAATTAAGCCAATTTTAACGTCAAGTTATTTCTTATCACTATCGACAAGCTTCTTCTTGGCAATCCAAGGCATCATTTCTCTTAAAGTAGCACCAACTTTTTCAACTGGATGCTCTGCTAGTTTTGCTCTTGTCGCTAAAAAATTTTTTTGACCATTTTTACATTCATCCATCCATTGTTTGGTAAATTTGCCAGACTGGATATCAGCTAAAACTTCTTTCATTCTCTTTTTTGTCTCTTCTTTATTTATAATCCTTGGACCTGACTCGTATTCTCCATATTCAGCAGTATTAGATATAGAATAATTCATATTAGCAATTCCGCCTTCGTAAATTAAATCTACAATAAGTTTAACTTCATGAACTGTTTCAAAGTATGCCATTTCAGGTTCGTAACCTGCTTCAACTAAAGTTTCATATCCGTTTTTAATTAATTCAACAAGACCTCCACATAAAACTGTTTGCTCACCAAATAAATCTGTCTCTACTTCATCTTTAAATGTTGTCTCAATTATACCTGATCTACCGCCGCCAATGGCTGAAGCATATGACATTGCTAAATCTCTAGCTTTTCCTGATCCATTTTGATGAACAGCAAATAAACACGGAACTCCACCACCTTTTTCATATTCACTTCTAACTAAGTGACCTGGTCCTTTTGGTGCTACCATAAATACATCTAAATCTTTTCTAGCTTTTATCAAATCATAATGAACATTTAATCCATGAGCAAAAGCTATAGATGTTCCTTCTTTCACACGTTGCTCAATATGATTTTTATAAATAGTAGCTTGTAATTCATCTGGAGTTAAAATCATCACAACATCAGCCCATTCAGCAGCATCCGAAAGGTTCATAACTTTTAATCCTTTAGACTCAGCTTTTTCAATACTTGATGATCCTTCTCGAAGAGCTACAACAACTTCTTTTACTCCACTATCTTTTAGGTTTAAAGCGTGAGCGTGTCCTTGGCTACCATATCCAAAGATTGCGATTTTTTTATCCTTTATTAAATTTGCATCAGTATCTTTTTCATAAAACATTTTCATTTTTTTTCTCCTAATTAATTATTTAAATATATCTGCACCTCTTGTCATAGCTACGGCTCCTGTTCTTGAAACACTAACCAATCCAAATTTTTTTAAATCCTTTGACATTTTGTCTATTTCTCGTCTTAAGGCTGTTATTTGAATAACATTCGATTTTTTTGTTTTGTCTAGTAATACAGGATTATATTTTTTACAAGCTTTCAATGCGCCTTCTAAT
Organism: uncultured Pelagibacteraceae bacterium; assembly: GCA_902518165.1. Classification (GTDB taxonomy): domain Bacteria; phylum Pseudomonadota; class Alphaproteobacteria; order Pelagibacterales; family Pelagibacteraceae; genus Pelagibacter. The sequence continues at coordinate 58,719 of CABYFB010000004.1, read as the reverse complement.
TTATTATTTGGACCAACGATTTTAAATAACGCCATCTCCTTAAAAATGACTGCTTTATCTTCTCTTTTAAAATCTGCAACTTTATGAACAGGAACAAGTTTTCTTAATTGAAGTTTAATCTGATTAACAACTTGTGGTGTTCCTGTAGTTACAATTGTTATCCTTGATATCTTTAACTTTTCATCAACTTGGGCAACTGCTAAAGATTCAATATTATAACCTCTGCCAGAAAATAGACCTACTACTCTAGCTAATACACCAGCTTCATTATCGACCCAAACAACAATAATATGTGTATCAAATTTCTCTTTTTTATTTGAAAAACTATACGCTGATTTTGAATTAGGCATTAAACTAAGGACTTACCTTTGCCTGTAATCTTCTTACTTTCTTGATCTTTGGGCCCTAAAATCATCTGATTATGAGGCTTTCCAGATGGTATCATTGGAAAACAATTTTCTACTTTATCAACCATACAATCAAAAATTACAGGTCTATCTGTATTTAACATTTCAATAATTTTATCATCTAACTCTTCTGGAGTTTTTGCTCTTATACCAACACAGTTATATGCTTCTGCTAATTTAACAAAATCTGGTAGAGCAGCAGTATAACTTTCAGAGTAGTTTTTATCATGCAAAAGTTCTTGCCATTGTCTAACCATTCCCATGTATTGATTATTCAATATAAATATTTTAATCGGGAGGTTGTATTGTACAGCTGTGGACATTTCTTGAATTGTCATTAATACTGAAGCCTCTCCCGCAATATCAATAACTAATTTTTTTGGATGAGCAACTTGTACACCCACTGCTGCTGGTAAACCATATCCCATAGTACCTAAGCCACCGGATGTCATCCAACGATTTGGTTTGTTAAATTTATAGTGTTGTGCGGCCCACATCTGATGCTGTCCAACCTCAGTTGTAATATATGAGTCTTTATCTTTAGTTAATTCATATAATCTTTCAATTGCATATTGGGGTTTTATAGTCTCTTCACTTCCAATGTAATCTAAAGATCTAACTGATCTCCATTTTTGAATTTTTTCCCACCATTTAGAAGTTTTTTGTTTATTTGATTTTAAAAATTTTGATTTTTTTTGTTTTAAACTTTTCAAAGTAGATGAAAGCACAGTTTTCACATCTCCAACAATAGCTAAATCAACTTTAACATTTTTATTAATAGATGATGGATCAATATCAATATGAACCTTTTTTGATTTTGGAGAAAATTCATCTATTTTCCCTGTTATCCTATCATCGAAACGTGCACCAATGTTGATCATCAAATCACAATCATGCATTGCATTATTTGCTTCGTAAGTTCCATGCATACCCAACATTCCCAAAAATTGATTATCATCACCTGGGAAAGATCCTAATCCTTGTAAAGTTGATGTAATAGGAAAACCTGTTGCATAAACAAGTTCTCTTAAAAGTTCACTAGCCTTAGGTCCAGAATTAATCACTCCTCCACCAGTATAAAAAATAGGTTTTGAAGATTTACTCATTAAATCAATCAACTGATCAATACTATTTTGATTAAAATGATTATGAGATTTACCATTTAATTTATTTTCTTTTTTGGGTTTCTTATATTTTGTTTTTTGAAATTGAATATCTTTTGGTATATCGACTAAAACTGGTCCTGGTCTACCAGTAGTTGCTACTTCAAATGCTTTATGTATTGTTTCAGCTAAATCATTTATATCTTTAACTAACCAATTATGTTTAGTGCAAGGTCTGGTTATTCCAGTTGTATCACATTCTTGAAATGCATCTGTACCAATTAAATGAGTTGGAACTTGTCCAGAAATACAAACTAATGGAATCGAATCCATATATGCATCAGTCAAAGCTGTAACTACGTTTGTTGCACCTGGTCCTGAAGTTACTAAAATAACACCAGGTTTACCTGATGATCTTGCATATCCTTCTGCGGCATGACCTGCGCCTTGTTCATGTCTAACTAATACGTGTTTGATTGATTTAAAGTTTTGTAATTCGTCGTAAATTGGTAGTACTGCACCACCTGGATAACCAAAAATATGATCAACATTCTGATCTTCCATACACTTAAATACAATTTCAGCCCCAGAGTATAATTTTGACATTCAGACAATCTAGCTGAAGTTGTGCTAATAGGTCAAGCAATCTATGCAGATTTAGGAAATTTTTTTATAAATGATTTAACTCTATCAAATTTTATTTTTCGCCAATCAGACATTTGTCCTCTTGCCCAAGTGGACTGTCTCTTAGCATATTGCCTTGTTTTTATTGATATTTTTTCTTTCAGTTCATTAAGATTTATTCTTTTTTCCAGATAATCTTTAATCTCACTTAGACCAATAACTTTATTAGATGATAAATCTTTCTTTATTCTTAACTTATAAAACCTCTTAGCCTCTTTTATTGCTCCATCTCTTAACATTTCATTTGTTCTTAAAGAAATTCTCTCAATTAATTTATCTCTAGGATAATCTATATGTAGTTTTATAAAACTGTCCTGATTAAAATCAGAGTATGTTTCACTGTACCAATCAAACAAAGATTTATTTGTAAACTTTTTTACCTCGAAGGCTCTTATTGATCTTTGAGAGTCGTTTTTGTTAATTTTTTTTTTGCAAAGTGGGTCTAGCTTAATAAGCTCAGAATAAAATTTAATTTGTCCTATTTTTGACTGTCTTTTTCTTATTCTATTTCGAATAGTGATTGGAATATCAGGAATTTTTACAATACCATCGATAAGTGCTTTGAAATATAAACCTGTACCACCAACAAGAATTGGAATTTTCTTCTTTTTCTTAATATTGTTAATTTTTTTCTTGGCATCCTTAAGCCAATTTCCTGTGGAATAATTATTTTTTACGCTTTTAAATCCATATAAATGATGTTTTATATTTTTTAAATCATCTTGTTTAGGTCTTGCCGTAAGAATTTTTAATTCTTTAAATATTTGCATACTATCTGCATTTATTACTTCGCCGTTAATTTTTTTTGCAAGCTGAATAGCAAATTTTGATTTTCCAGATGCTGTTGGTCCTGAAATAAGAATTATTTTGGACTTTAGGTCCATTAATTTAGTTTAACACCAATATATCTTCTTTGGTTATTATTATTGTAAATTGCGATAAGTAAACTTTTATCATTACTTTTTAAAGCTAGTTTTACAATATTATCTAAATCTCCAATCGTGTTGATCTTTTTCTTTTGTGCTTCAACAATAATATTATTTACTTGAAGATAATTAACCGGGCTATCTTTATCGATTTCAGTGATAACTAATCCAGTTGTATTTTTCGGTAAATTTCTTTCTTTAATATCAGTTTTATTTAGTAATCTTACTTTTATTTTCAATCCTTCTATTGCATCTTCCTTAGGTTTTTCAGTTACTAAACCTTGAGATTTAAAATCTTCAGATGTTTCTAGTCTTCCAAGTATAATTTCTTTTGTTATTTCACGTTTATTTCTCCACACTTTGAGTTTTACTTTTTTTCCAACTTCAGTTTCTGCAACTATTCTCGGAAGTTCACTCATTTCGTTTATTTTTTTACCATCAAATTCTAAAATTATATCTCCAGCTTTAATTCCTCCTTTATCTGATGGACTATTTTCAGCTACACTGGCAACAAGTGCTCCTCTTGGTTCATCTAATTTTTCAACATCTGCAATATCTTTTGTGACTGTTTGAATTCTTACACCTAGCCATCCTCTTTTAGTTTCACCAAATTCAATTAATTGATTAATTACCTTTTGTGCACTATTAGAAGGAATTGCAAAACCAATTCCAATTGAACCTGATTGACCTAATATTGCAGTATTAATTCCAATTACATCACCGTCCATGTTAAACAATGGACCTCCTGAATTACCTTGATTTATTGATGCATCGGTTTGAATGTAGTCTTCATATCTAGAAAGTCCAATGCTTCTATTTCTTGCAGAGATTATTCCTGCGGTAACCGTTCCACCTAAGCCAAATGGATTCCCAATTGCAATAACCCAATCACCAATTCTTGCTGTATCAGAGTCTCCAAATTTAACTGGGGTAAATTTCTGATCTGACTCTATTTGAAGAACAGCCAAATCCATGCCAGGATCAGCTCCAATTACTTTTGCCTTTATATTTTTTTCGCCATTAACTCTAACAAAAACATCTTCTGCACCTTGGATTACATGGTTGTTTGTAATAACAATTCCTTTTTCATCTATAATAAAGCCAGATCCAAGCGCACTTGTCTGTCTCTTTTGAGGAGTTCCATAATCTTTAAACATGTCCTCAAAAGGAGACCCTGGAGGAAATTCAAATGGAAATGGATTTGATTTTGTAGTTATTGTTGTTGTAGTCGAGATATTTACTACTGATGGCATTAATTTTTCAGCAAGATCTGCAAAAGATGCAGGCATGTTTGCTGCGTTAGTAGTATTTTGAATATTAATTGAAAATAATATTAGTAATAAAATCTTTAGAAATCTCATCTTTTTAAGTACCAAATAATAAAAAAACCAATCACTGCAAATATTAATCCACCAGTTCTTAGTTGATTATCAGTGGCTTCTTTTAATTTCATAATCATATTTTTCATTTTTGATGGAAATATGGCGTAAAGAATACCTTCAATAAAAAGGAATAGACCAAATGCGATGATCAATTCTCTCATTAAATTTACTCTACTTTTTGATCAATATTTCCAAAAAATTTAAAAAATTCACTATCTGGTGAAAGTATCATTGAAGTTTCGCCGCCAATTAATGCTTTTTGGTATGCCTGCATAGCTCTATAGAACGCGAAAAATTCAGGATCTTGTCCGAAGGCATCAGCAAAAATTTTGTTTTTCAAACCATCGCCTTCTCCTTTCATAATCTCAGATTTTTTTTGTGCGTCTGCAAGTATAACAGTAACTTCTTTATCAGCAGTCGAGGTAATTGTTACTGCCATTTCTGCACCTTTTGCTCTAAATTCTTTTGCTTCTCTTTCTCTTTCAGTTTGCATTCTTCTAAAAATTGCATCACTGTTGGCTTGTGGAAGATCTGCTCTTTTAATTCTTACATCAACAATACTAATACCAAAATTTTCTGCTTCATTATTTACACCTTCTTGAATTAACGACATTTGTTTTGTTCTATCTTCTGATAAAAGTGTTTGTAATTCTTGCTGACCAAGGACATTTCTTATTCTAGAGTTTATAATTGTAGCTAATCTTGATCTTGCAACTCTCTCATTCCCAACAGATATATAAAATTTAAGAGGATCAATTATTTGAAATCTTGCAAAAGCATCGACAATAAGTCTTTTTTGATCTGATGCAATCACTTCTTCCGGTGGTGTATCAAGATTTAAAATTCTTTTATCCAAAAATACAACGTTTTGTATGAATGGAATTTTAAAATTAATTCCAGGTTTGGATATAATTCTTTTAGGATCTCCAAATTGAAGAACGATAGCTTGATTAACTTCTTTCACAATAAAAACTGAAAAGTAAATTGTTGCAGCAATTAGTATAATTATTGGTAATAAAAATTTTCCAGCTTTCATATTAATTAGTTCCCGTCTTTAATTCTTGTAATGGCAGGTATGGCACTACACCTTCACCTGAATTTTTATCGATTATTATTTTATTAATATCAGCTAATACTTCTTCCATTGTCTCAAGATACATTCTTTCTTGAGTTACTTTTTTGGCTTTTGCATATTCATTATATATTGATAAAAATCTACTTGCTTCTCCTTCTGCCTTAGCAACAACCTCTTTTTTGTAAGCCTCCGCTGCTTGTAGAATTTTCGCTGCCTCTCCTCGTGCTCTTGGAATTACATCATTAGCATACGCTTCTGCTTCATTTTTCGATCTTTCCATATCAGCTCTTGCAGCTTGGACATCTCTGAATGCGTCAATAACTTGGTCTGGTGGATCGGCTTTTTGGGTTTGAACTTGTGTAATTTGAATTCCACTTGTGTATTCATCTAAAATTTCTTGTATTATTTCCTGAGTGTCAGCTTCTATAAGAGATCTACCTTCAGTCAGAATTGGTTGAATATCAGATCGTGCAATAACTTCTCTCATCGCTGTTTCTGCAGCTGCTTTAACTGTTCCTTCTGGATCTTGAATTTTAAATAAAAAATTACCAGCATCTTTGATTACCCAAAATACTGAAAAATCTATGTTAACTATATTTTCATCACCTGTTAACATTAAACTTTCTTCTGGAACATCTGCAACTCCACCTGAGGAAAATCCGCTGTCTCTTTCTGACCTAAATCCTATATCCATTCGATTAACTTTTGTGACTTTAGGGGTTAATACATTTTCAATAGGAAAAGGAAGATGATAATTCAATCCAGGTTGTGTAGTTTTTACAAATTTTCCAAATCTTAAAACAACTCCCTGTTCATCAGGTAAAACCCTATAAAGACCACTTAAAGTCCAAACAATTAAAAGAATTATAAGACCAATTATTATTGGCTTTGCACCACCTTTGCCACCGCCCAGGAATTTATTTATTATTGATTGTAGTTTACTTATAACTTCATCAATATTTGGAGGAGTAGGACCTTTTCTAAATCCACCATTTCCACTGCCACCTCCTCCTGGAGGTGTTCCCCATGGGCTTTGATTTCTAAAATCACTCATAATACGACACTCTATATAGTGTCTTTATTAGTAAAAACAAGGTAATGGTAAATTATGGACAATAAAAAAGTAGGTTTAAGTGACACAACAAAGGCAAAAACTGAGCCAAAAACCTTTAGAAGGAACCCAATTATTGGAACAAAGTTTACAATTGCAATCTCAAGTGCAAAGGGAGGAGTTGGAAAGTCAACATTTGCCTCGAATCTTGCTTTGGCATTAAAAAAAATGGACTTAAGTGTAGGTTTGCTTGACGCAGATATATATGGACCATCATTGCCAAAATTATTCTCTATAAATGAAAAGCCTGAAAGTGATGGGCAGAAATTAAAGCCAATTTTAAAATATGGAATTCAATGTATGTCCATAGGATTTTTAACAGAAGAGCAAACACCAATGATTTGGCGGGGTCCAATGGTAATTTCTGCGATAAAAACATTTACACAAAAAGTTTTGTGGGAAAATTTAGACTTTTTAATTGTTGACATGCCACCAGGAACTGGAGATACGCAATTGACTTTTGCACAAGAAATTAACATGGATGGAGTAATTATAATATCTACACCGCAAGAAATAGCCTTACAGGATGTAAAACGTGGAATAAGGATGTTTGATAAACTTAAAGTAAAAATATTAGGACTTATAGATAATATGAGTCATTTCGTTGGAGATGATGGGAAAAAATATGCAATATTCGGTGAAGGGGGTGTCAAAAAGACTGCTGAAGAATTTAAAAAAGATTTTATGGGAGAAATACCAATTGATCCTGAAGTTGGAAAACAAGGAGATTTGGGTTCACCTATTGTTGAAAGCAAACCAAATCATGAGATATCAAAAATATATTTTAAGTTTGCCGAAAAAATTAAATCAATTTATCTTTAAGATCAAAAGCTTCCATAAGTTCGTTCCATTCTCTTTTCGATAAACCTGTGTCATCGATAGAAACATTTTCACCTTTTATAAGTTTTTGAATAATAATTTTTCCTTTTGCAGAAACTTCTGTTCCACCAACCCTATAATCCATAAAAGCTTCATAAGTTATTGGTACCCATTTTTTAACAGTATCAAGCATAGCATCAGCATAAGCTCTAATCTCGTACTGTGCATGATGATCTGCTCTGAGCCTCAAAAAATTCATCAGATTTAATAAATCTGTTTTCCAATACCATTGAGTATAAGTATTTAATGTTAAGTTCATTCTAGCAAGCTCTCTTGCTAAACCTACGGCATTTTCGTCTATTGTTGATCCATCATATCTTTCATTAAGCATAGTTTCATAATTATTATAAGTTTGTTCAGCATCTCCTTTTAACAAATTCAAAACTTTTTTTGCTTTTTCTCCATCTAAAATATCACCTCTACCTTGTCTATTACTCTGTGATTGAGCAGCAAGATGTTGAGGCTCAGGTAGATAAAATTCTTTATCTAAAATCGAGTATCTTGCTGAGTATTCATTTACATTTGCTGTTCTATGTCTAATCCATTGTCTAGCTATAAATATTGGTAGCTTTACATGATATTTTATTTCACACATTTCAAAAGGAGTGCTGTGCCAATGTCTCATCAAATATTTTATTAAACCAGCATCTGTTGAAACTTTCTTTGTGCCTTTTCCATAAGAAACTCTAGCTGATTGAACTACGGAGGTATCATCACCCATATAGTCAACAACTCTTATAAAACCATGATCTAATATTGGAATTGCATCGTACAGAATTTTTTCAAGTTCTGGAGCTGTGACTCTTTTTGTTGAATTTTGTTGAGATTGTTGGTCTTTTATTTCTTTTATTTGTTCGTCGGTTAACTTCATGAATAATTTATTGAATCTATTGAATTTGGTTTTATATTATTAATGTTGGTTTTCCAACTATGACGATAAACGAATTTCGTAATAACCATTACGGACGTGGGGGCAGTACCCACCACCTCCACCATTTTCAACTTATGGGGGTGAATTAGGATCGACGGATGACTAAAAGTTATTCTTTCGTTCGGTATTGTTCCGCCGTGAAGGGCTAATTTATAAATGCTAACGAAAGTTACGCACTTGCAGCTTAATTAATTTATTAATTAAGTTACGGGGTTTGGGGCACCTGGCAACAGAACGCCCCTTAATAAATATTTGTTTTTGGTGCGGTCAGAGAGACTCGAACTCTCATGGGCTAGGCCCACACGGCCCTCAACCGTGCCTGTCTACCAGTTTCAGCATGACCGCATGTTATGCGTCAGATTAAATGAATGACAATTCTATTTCAAGTTGATAAGTTTTTTTTATGGAATTTACCAGTGAAATAAAAAAAGCAACAAGTTCAATTTATAACAAAGTATCAAAAAAAATTCCTGAGATAGAATGGGCTACACATGCGCCTTATATTTATAAAATTAATAAATTGAAGAAAGAGAAGAATGCAGTAATTCTTGCTCACAATTATCAAACGCCAGAAATTTATCACGGCATTTCAGATTTTTCTGCAGATTCTTTAGCGTTAGCAATAGAAGCTGCAAAAACAAAAGCAGATATAATTGTAATGTGTGGAGTTCATTTTATGGCTGAAACCGCAAAATTAATGAGTCCCGAAAAAAAAGTTTTGTTACCAGATATGAAAGCAGGCTGTTCATTATCTTCATCTATAACGGGTGATGATGTTAGAAATCTAAAAAAACAATATCCTGGTGTTCCAGTGGTCTCGTATGTAAATACATCTGCTGATGTTAAAGCTGAAACTGATGTTTGTTGTACATCTGCAAATGCAGTGAAAATTGTAGAATCATTAGGCGTAAAAAAAGTAATATTTTTACCTGATGATTTTTTAGCTAAATATGTTGCTTCACAAACTGATATAGAAATTATTTCATGGAAGGGAACTTGTGAAGTGCATGAAAAATTCAATGATCAAGAAATTAATGATATTAGAAAAGCTAATCCAGGCATAAAAATAATAGCACATCCTGAATGTCCTCCTGATGTAATACAAGCATCTGATTTTGCTGGTTCTACAAGTGGAATGATTAAATATGTAAGAGATAATCAGCCAGAAAAAGTTATGATGGTCACGGAATGCTCAATGAGTGACAATGTCCAAATTGATAATCCAAATGTTGAATTTATTAGACCATGTAATCTTTGTCCTCATATGAAAAGAATTACTTTGCCTAAAATATTAGATTGTTTAGAAAATGAAACTAATGAATTAATTTTGGAAAATGAGACAATTCAAAAAGCAAGAAAATCTGTAGAGAGAATGGCAGAAATAGGCAGATAAAATCTGTGTCTAAAATTCAATTAAGTAAAAATTTTATAAAATCTTCGTGTAAATTAGCTTTAAATGAGGACTTATATCCATCAGGCGATATTACTTCAGAACTAATTATTAAAAATATAAAAAAAAAAGTTAAAATGATAAGTAACCAAAAAGGTATTTTGGGTGGTGTAGAATTTGCAAAAGAAACTTTTAAATTAATTGATAAAAAAATAAAATTTAAAAATAAAAAAAAAGATGGATCTCGAATTAAAAAAGGTGAGGTAGTTGCGACTATTGAAGGTGACCTAAAAAATATTTTAACTGGTGAGAGAGTAGCATTAAACTTTGTTTCTCATATTTCTGGAATAGCAACAAAAACAAATATGTTTGTAAAAAAAGTAGGAAAAAAAACCAAAATATGCTGCACAAGAAAAACGATACCAAATCTTAGAGTAATCCAAAAATATGCTGTTAAATTAGGTGGTGGAACAAACCACAGATTTAACTTAAGTGATGAATACTTAATTAAAGATAATCATATAAGTTCTGAAAAAAATTTTGAAAATTTAATTCAAAGAGCCATCAAAAATAAAGGAAGAAAAAAAATTACAGTAGAAGTTGATAATTTATCTCAGTTAAAGAGAATATTGGGTCTGAAATTTGATAGAATTTTATTAGATAATATGAATTTAAAAAATTTAAAAAAAGCAGTCAAAATGTCTGGGAAATTTTATGAAACTGAAGCGTCAGGAGGTATTAACTTAAACAATGTTAAAAATGTTTCCTCTACTGGTGTAGATAGAATTTCCATAGGATCTTTAACTCACTCAATCGATGCATTAGACTTAAAATTGGAAATATAAATTTTAGTTTAATTTTTTTAATTGAGCTTGAGCGGCAGCAAGCCTTGCGACAGGTACTCTATAAGGTGAACAGGATACATAATCTAAACCAGCTCGTGCACAAAAGTCGATACTTTTAGGATCACCTCCGTGTTCACCGCATATACCAAGTTTAATTTTTTTGTTAAATTTTCTACCTTTTTTTGTTGCTATTTCTATCAAATCGCCAACTCCTTCATCTATAGAAACAAATGGATCAACATCAAAAATTTTATTATCAATATAATCATTTAAAAACTTACCACTATCATCTCTGCTAATTCCAAAAGTTGTTTGTGTTAAATCATTTGTACCAAAACTAAAAAATTCTGCATGTCTAGATATATCATCTGCTTTGATTGCAGCTCTTGGGAGTTCAATCATTGTGCCCACTAAAAAATTTAGTTTTGTTTTAGTTTTGTTTTCAACTTCTTTTGCAACTCTAATTACTAAATCTTTCATTATTTTTATTTCTGCTTCAGTTGATACCAAAGGTATCATGATCTCTGGAATAATAGATTTTATGTTTAGTTTTTTACATTCAACTAATGCATGAAAAATAGCTGTACACTGCATCTCATATATTTCTGGGAATGATATACCTAATCTACAACCTCTATGACCGAGCATTGGATTTTGTTCGTGCAGTTCTGTTATTCTACCCTCTAATTCAGAACTTTTGATATTTAAAGCATTTGCTACATCGCTAATTTCTTTTTGATTTTTTGGTAAAAATTCATGAAGTGGTGGATCTAATAATCTAACTGTAACAGGGAGACCATTCATAATTTTAAAGATATCAATAAAATCTTTTTTTTGAAAAGGAAGGAGTTTCTTTAAAGCATTAGCCCTATCTTCTTTTGATTTTGATAATATCATTTCTCTTACAGATAAAATTCGCTCTTCATCAAAAAACATATGTTCAGTTCTACAAAGACCTATTCCTTCAGCTCCAAATTCCCTAGCAGTTTTACTATCTAGAGGTGTTTCAGAATTCGCTCTAATTTTTAATTTTCTGAATTTATCAGCCCAGCTCATAAGTTTAGAAAAATCTCCTGAAATTTCAGGTTTAATGGTTTTAACTTCTCCTTTTATAATTCTACCAGTTGATCCATCAATAGTAATTATATCGCCTTCTTTAATTTCATTATTTTTTGTTTTAAAAATTTTATTTTGGTAATCTATTTCTATTTCGCTTGAGCCAGATACACAAGGTCTGCCCATACCTCTTGCAACTACTGCAGCATGGCTGGTCATCCCTCCTCTTGCAGTAAGAATTCCTTTAGCTGCATGCATTCCATTGATATCTTCAGGTGATGTTTCTACTCTTACTAGGATTGTATTTTGCATCATTCCATTTAATCTTTCAGCCTCATCAGATGTAAATACTACTTTTCCACTAGCTGCTCCCGGAGAAGCAGGAAGGCCTTTGGCTATTACTTCTAAATTCGCTGTTTCATCTAAAGTTGGATGAAGCAAAGTATCTAATGAATCTGGTTGTACTCTGAGCACAGCCTCTTTTTTCGTGATGAGTTTTTCTCTTTCCATATCGACAGCAATTTTGACTGATGATTTTGCAGTTCTTTTTCCTGATCTAGTTTGCAACATCCACAACTTATTATTTTCGACTGTGAACTCTACATCCTGCATATCTTTATAATGTTTCTCTAATTTAATAAGAATATTTTTTAGATTTTTGTAAACTTTAGGCAAAGACTCTTCCATTGAAAGAAGTGTTTCTTTTGCATCTTCTCTAGCTTTCTTAGTTATATGTTGGGGGGTCCTTGTTCCCGCAACAACATCTTCTCCTTGAGCATTTATTAAATATTCGCCATAGATTTCATTAATTCCATTTGATGGATTACGTGTGAATACAACACCTGTCGCACAATCATCACCCATATTACCAAAAACCATGGACTGTACATTTACTGCAGTTCCCCACTCAGATGGTATATGATTTAATTTTCTATAAACCTTTGCTCTGTTACTCTCCCATGACAAAAAGACTGCACTAATTGCACCTATTAATTGTTCATTAATATTTTGAGGAAAATCCTTTTTGGTTTTTTCTTTTACAATATTTTTAAAGTCTTTAATCAATCCATCCCAGTCATTTTCATCCAAATCAGTATCTAATAATACACCTTTTGTAAGTTTATAATTTTCAATTAGTTCTTCAAAATTATAACTTTGAACACCCATAACAACATTTGCATACATTTGTATAAATCTTCTATAACTATCTTTTGCAAATCTCATATTTGACGTTTTATTTGCTAAAGCAATAACAGTTTTATCATTTAGTCCAAGATTTAAAATTGTATCCATCATGCCTGGCATGGAAACCCTTGCACCAGATCTTACAGATAACAACAAAGGGTTTTTCAAATCTCCAAATTTTTTACCAGAGTCTTTTTCAATGTTTTTTAACTCTCTATTTATTTCATTTATGATTTTAGTCTTTAATTTCTTTTTATTTTTATAAAATAAATCACATGCTTCAGTAGAAATTGTAAATCCTGGTGGGACAGGCAGCCCCATCCTTCCCATTTCTGACAAATTTGCACCTTTGCCTCCTAAAATATTTTTTGGGATTTTTATTTTTTTTGTGTCTTTAGATTTAAAATTAAAAACTAATTTTGGCATTTATGCTTCTATTTTTGAAAAGTTAAAATAATTATCGAAGCTTTTACACAACATTTTTAAAAGTTCTAGTCTGTTTTTCTTAATTATTTCTTCTTGATCATTAACTATTACATTATCAAAAAACTCATTAACCTCGGTTTTAGCACTTGAAAGAGTTTTAAGACTTTCATCATAATTCTCTTCTCTACCTATACTTGAAAAATACTTTCTTATAGTATGTATTTTTTTATAGAGGTTCTTTTCGTAATCATTTTTAAAGAGACCAGGATCAGCGGAACCCACAATATCTAATTTTGATTTTCTTTCATTATTCAAAATGTTTGCAGATCTTTTATAAATCGCAATAACATCAATACCAAAATCTTTTTTAATATTTTTATTCAAATTTAATGATTTATTAAATATTTTTAGTAAATCATCAATTCCATGTGAATTAATAGAACATTCAATAATATCCGATCTAATATCTTTTTCTTTCAAATAGTATTTTAATCTATCTAAAATAAAGTCTCCTAATTCATCATTTAATAATTTTGAGTCAAAAGAGTAATTTTGTTCTTTGTACAAATTTATTGAATAATTTATTAGATCTCTTAATTTTATTTTTTTTTGATTTTCAATTATTAACCTCAATAAACTAATAGTCATTCTCCTTAATGCATAAGGGTCTTTTGAACTAGTTGGTTTAAGATTAATTCCAAAAAATCCAACTAGAGAGTCGATTTTATCACTTAATGATAATGCTATACTATATGGTTTTTTTGGTACTTTACTATCAATACCATTTGGTAAGTAATGTTCTGACACAGCTAAGCTTATTTCTTCATCAAAACCTTGCTCTCTAGCAAAGTATCCACCCATTACACCTTGCAATTCAGGAAACTCTGCAACTAAATCCGACATCAAATCTACTTTGCAAATTGAAGAGGCAATTTCTATCTTTTCTTTACTTATTAAAAGTTCATCCGATATTATTCCGCTAAGTTTTCTTACTCTTTGTATTTTATCAAAATAACTTCCCAATCCTTTAAAATAATTAATTTGCTTCAATTTAGATACCTGCTTAATTAAATTTTGAGACTTATTTCTATTCCAAAAAAATTCTGCATCTGTCAATCTAGCTTCCACAACATTTTGATTTCCTAATTTAACTAATCCTTTACTGTCCTTGCAATCTGCCACAACTATAAAATTATTTGTTATTTTATTTTTATTATCAAATGTTGGAAAATATTTTTGGTGATGTTGCATTGTAATAATAAGTATTTCTTGGGGAATTTCTAAAAATTTCTTGTTAAACTCACATACTAAAATTTTTGGTTTTTCAACGATATTTGTAATTTCTTCTAGAAGTTTTTCATTAAAGTTTATATGGATTTTTTTTTGATTAGTTACCTTATTTATTTCTTTAGTTATAAATTCTTTTCTTTTATTTTGATCAATTATTACTCCTTTTTGTTTAAAAAATTTTATATAAGATTTAAAATCATTAAAACTTTTTACTTCATCTTCTAGATCTTTATTGATAAAAGTTTTATTTGAACTATGTAAATGGTTTAATTTAAACTCAATTATTTTTTTATCAAATAAGCATAATATTGATTTTAATGGTCTTCCCCAATATAAATTATGGTTGCCCCATTTCATTGATTTTTTCCAGGAAATTTTTAAAAGCAAACTTGCAATATTATCTTTTAATAAATCGTATGTTTTAATTTTTTGCGATGGTTTATTGTAAAAAAAGAATATACCTTTGTCAGTGCTTTTTTTGGTAACTTTTTCTTTACCTATTTTATTGGATTTTAAAAATCCTTCTAAAGCCTTTTCTGGAGCATTTATATTAGGACCTCTTATTTCCTCAGCTTTTTTTGTTACATCTTTAGATATCTTGTTAATATAAACAATGAGTCTATTAGGAATTGAATAAATATTTATTTTACCTTTTATTATAATTTCATTATCATCAAAAAATTTTTTTAAAATTTGTATTAAATCATGCCTAGCATTAATTTGTAATCTGGAAGGTATTTCTTCGCTAAATAACTCAAGAAAAAATTCAGACATTTTAATTTTGTGTTTCTACCCAGATTTTTCCAATTTCTTTTGTCAGATCTCTGATCCTTGCAATATATTCTGCTCTTTGAGCAACACTTATAACTCCTCTAGCATCTAAAATATTAAACACATGACTTGACTTTAAACATTGATCATATGCCGGAAGAGAAATTTTCTTTTCAATTAAAGATTTTGCTTCTCCTTCAAGCATTTCAAAAATTTTAAATAAGTTATCAGTATTTGCATACTCAAAATTATAGGCAGAAAATTCTTTTTCAGCTTGATGAAAAACATCTTTATATAAAACTCCTTCATCGTTCCAAATTAAATCAAAAATATTTTTTTTATTTTGAATGAACATACATAATCTTTCTAATCCATAAGTAATTTCAACAGATATTGGATTGCATTCCATACCTGCCATTTGTTGAAAATAAGTAAATTGAGTAACTTCCATACCATCACACCATACTTCCCATCCAAGACCAGCAGCACCTAAAGTCGGACTTTCCCAATCATCTTCTACAAATCTGATATCGTGCTCTTCATGTTTAATACCAATTGATGAAAGGCTATTAAGGTACATTTTTTTAATATCTTTTGGTGAAGGTTTTATTAACACTTGAAATTGATAGTAGTGTTGTAAACGATTAGGATTTTCTCCATATCTTCCATCTGTTGGTCTTCTTGATGGTTGAACATAAGCTGTTTTCCAAGGTTTAGGACCTAATGATTTTAGAGTTGTTGCGGGGTGAAATGTTCCTGCTCCAACTTCTAAATCATATGGTTGTAAAATAACACAACCTTTTTTTGACCAGTACTTTTGTAGATTTAAAATTGTATCCTGAAAAGAAATAAATGGTTTTAAATTTTTTGTTTTTTTTTTAGAAACCATATTTTTGCCAAATAGATCTTTCTTCTAGAACACTAATCAATTTATCCGCATGGTCTTCTGAAGATGAAAGTTTTTTGGCAAGCCATCCTTTAGACTTTTCAAATTTTTTAATTTCAACATCTTCACCAAATTTTTCTCTTAGTATTTGTTCAGCGTTCCCTATTCCATCTATCAAACCAAGTTTTAAGGATGTTTTTCCAGACCAAAATTCTCCGGAAAAAAGTTCAACATCCGTTTTGTTTAATTTTGTTGATCTACTTTCCTCTACAACATTAATAAATTCTTGGTGAAGTTCCAGTTGGATATTTTTTAATCTTTGAATGTCCTCTTCTTTCTCGTCTAAAAAAGGATCTAGAGTACTTTTATTTTTTCCGGCAGTATAAACCCTTCTTTGAACACCAATTTTTTGAATTAAATCTTTAAAACCAAAAGAAGAATAAATTACTCCTATTGATCCGATTATTGAACTTGCATTAGCATAAATCTCATCGCCTGCGCATGCAATTAGATAGCCTCCAGATGCAGCAACATCTTCCGCAAAAACTAATACTTTTTTTTTATTTTTCTTAGATTGTTCTCTAATAAATTTATATATTAGATGTGATTGAACGGGTGAACCACCTGGTGAATTAATTGAAATTGCAACTGCTTCCGCTTTTTTTACTGAAAAAGCTTTTTTTATCATTTCTTCTTGAGAGGAATATTCTATTCCTTGCTTAAACTTTCCAACATTTCCAATGACACCAGTAAGCCTTAAATGACTAACAATTTTTTTTTTTTTAAAAAATGAGAACATACAAATGATTATAAAAATTTTACTTATTTATAAAGCTACTTATAGTTGAAGAAATAGGTGCGTCAATTGATAAGTATATTAATAAACTTAATATAATATTTTGAATATATGGGATCAGTAGTTCAATTAAAAAAGCAAATATCTAATGCATACACAGATTTGTTAAATTCTGTTGATGAAAAACTTAGTTTAGTTGAAGATAAAATTTCCTATAAATTAGATAGTAAAGTTGAGCTAGTTAAAGAAATGACTACTTATCACATGACTAGTGGTGGTAAAAGATTAAGAGCATTGCTTACTCTGGAGTGTGCTAAAATGTGTGGATATACAAAAGGTAGTAGAGATGTGAACCTAGCTGCATGTGTTGAACTTATACACGCAGCAACTCTTATGCATGATGATGTAATTGACAGCGCAGATTTAAGAAGAGGCAAAAAAACTACAAATAAAATTTGGGGAAATCAATCATCAATTCTTGTTGGGGACTATTTATTAAGTAGATGTTTTGAAATGATGGTTGAGGATGGGAGTATTGAAGTATTAAAACTTTTATCTTCTACATCATCAACTATTGCTCAAGGAGAAGTTTTGCAATTACAACATAAAGGTGACTCTGAAATGTTAGAAGATACATATTTGAATATAATTTCTTCTAAAACTGCAGCTTTATTTTCAGCATCTTCAAAAGTTGGGTCGATAATTACTGATAAAGACAATAAATTTAAAGATGCATTAGAATTCTATGGAAAGAACCTTGGATTAACATTTCAGATTGCAGATGACACACTTGACTATAACTCAGAATTAAAAATGTTTGGTAAAGAGATAGGAAAAGATTTCTTTGAGGGCAAGGTTACTCTCCCAATTATTCTATTACATCAAAAATTATCTTCAGATGAAAAATTAGTTTTAAAAAAAATATTTGAACAAAATATCAGATCTAAAGAACAATTTGAATATGTGCTTACATTGGTAAAAAAATATAATATAATTAATGAGTGTTACAAGAAAGCGGAGCACTATATAAGTTTAGCATCAAATTCATTAAGTATATTTAAAGATTGTGAAGAAAAAACTATACTCAAAAATTTAACTTCATTTAGTATTAATAGAAAATTTTAAGGTGATAAGAGAATTTTTTTCCAATCATTATTTTCTTTAATATATTTTAATCTTTCGTGAATTCTATTTTCACCATCTAACCAAAATTCAATTTCGTGGTGTTTTAACCTCCATCCTGACCAATGATCAGGTCTTGGAACATTATTTTCATCTTTATAGAGATCTTTAAATTTTTTTATAGATTGGTTTAGCTCTTCTCTATCTTTTAAAATTGAACTCTGATTTGATGCCCATGCACCAATTCTACTTCCGTAACTTCTGGATTTATAATAATTATCAGCTTCTTCATCAGAAACTTTTTCAGCAGTACCAACTATTCGAATTTGTCTAAGTAAACTTTTCCAATGAAAGCACATTGAAATGTTTGGATTCTGCTTTATAGAGTTTCCCTTATTACTATTAAAGTTAGTGTAAAAAACAAATCCATCCTCTCCATAATCTTTGAGCAATACCATTCGTACATTTGGATAACCTTTTTCGTTAATAGTGCCTAGAGCTAATGCATTTGGATCATTTATTTCTGTTTTCTTTGCCTCGTTGTACCATTCAGTGAATAATAGTATTGGATTATCGAGATCTAGAAAGCATTTATCTAACCCTAAAGAATTTTTTTCGTTCATAATTTAACCAAAATAATTTATATAATAATATAATGTCTTTTAATACATTTGGAAAATTTTTTCGATTTACTACTTGGGGTGAGTCTCACGGTCCAGCAATAGGATGTGTTGTTGATGGTTGTCCTCCGAATATTAAGCTTAATATCAGAGACATTCAGTTAGAATTAAATAAAAGAAAGCCTGGTCAGTCAAAATTCACAACCCAAAGAAAAGAGGATGATAAAGTAGAAATTTTATCAGGAACATTTGAGGGCAAAACAACTGGTACACCTATCTCAATGATTATCTTCAATAAAGATATGCGTTCTAGAGATTATAAAAATATTAAAGATAAATTTAGACCTGGTCATGCTGATTATACATATTTTAAAAAGTATGGAATTAGAGATTATAGAGGTGGAGGCAGACAATCAGCGAGAGAGACTGCTTCAAGAGTGGCAGCAGGGGCAATAGCAAAACAAGTTTTGCAATATATTATTGGGAAAAAGTACAGTGTAATTGGAGCCGTAACACAATTAGGAATACTAGGATGTGACACAGAAAAATGGAATGACAGTTTCATCACAAAAAACCCTTTATTTTGTCCTGACAAAACAGTTTTAAAATTATGGGAAAAATATTTACTTGGGATAAGAAAAGCTGGCTCATCATGTGGGGCTATTATTGAAGTAAGAGCAAGAGGTGTTCCTGTCGGATTAGGAGCTCCAATTTATTCAAAATTAGATATGGATTTAGCATCAGCAATGATGAGTATTAACGCAGTAAAAGGGGTAAATATAGGATCGGGAATGAACTCTGCTCAACTTTCTGGTGAACAAAATTCTGATGAAATGTCCCAAACAGGAAAGAAAACAAAATTTAAATCGAATAATGCTGGAGGAATTCTTGGAGGTATTTCTAGTGGTCAAGAAATAATAGTTTCTTTTGCAGTAAAACCAACTTCATCAATTCTTTCTCAAAAAAAAACAATAAATAAATTTGGAAAAAATACTTCAATTTCAGTCACAGGGAGACATGATCCATGTGTAGGTATTAGAGCAGTGCCTATTGGCGAAGCAATGATGCATTGTGTAATTCTTGATCACTACTTAATGAATAAAGCTCAATGTGGCAATTAATTAGTTTTTTTAATTAAAACTTTAGAATTTAGAGTTTCTAATACCTTCGCTTCAATAGATTTAGCATCTAGACCAGCTTCTTTATACATTTCTTCTGGTTTATCTTGGTCTAAAAATTTATCAGGCAAAATCATTGATCTAAATTTTATATTATTATCTAATAAATTCTTTTCATTTAAGAAATGATTTACATGAGCTCCAAAACCTCCTATAGAGCCTTCTTCCAACGTAATTAGCACTTCATGATTTGTTGCAACTTGCCACATAAGATTTTCATCCAGAGGTTTTGCAAATCTAGCATCTATAATTGTTGGATTAATTCCCATTTTTTTTAAACCTTCTTCAGCCAATAAACATTCTTTTAATCTGTTACCAAAACTTACTAAGGCAACTTTCTTACCTTCTCTTATAACTCTACCTTTTCCAATATCTATTTTTTCGTTGATATCAGGTAATTCTAGACCTGCTCCATTTCCTCTTGGATATCTAAATGCACATGGTTGATTATTAATATCTACTGACGTATTGACCATTCTTACCAATTCTGCTTCATCACTTGCTGCCATAACAATAAAATTAGGTAAAGTTGATAAATATGTAATATCAAAAGCACCTGCATGAGTGGCTCCATCCGCGCCAACCAAACCAGCTCTATCAATTGCAAATCTTACTGGTAAACTTTGAATTGCAACGTCATGAACTACCTGATCATAAGCTCTTTGTAAAAATGTTGAATAAATTGCTGCATAAGGCTTGTAACCCTCTGTTGCTAAACCTGCAGCAAAAGTAACAGCATGTTGTTCAGCAATTCCTACATCAAAAGTTCTATCCGGGAAAACTTTACTAAATGCGTCCATTCCTGTCCCAGATGGCATAGCAGCAGTTATACCTACAATTTTACTATCTTTCTTTGCATGCTCTATTAATGTATTTGCAAATACCTTTGTAAAAGCAGGAGTCTTAGTTGTTGATTTTTGTTGAACTCCAGTTTGAACATCAAATTTTGTAACTCCATGATACTTATCATCAGATTTTTCAGCAAAACTATATCCTTTCCCTTTTTGAGTTTTTATATGAATTAGTATTGGACCATTATGATTGCTTTCTTTTGCATTTTTTAAAATTGGCAATAGTACATCTAAATCATGACCATCAATTGGACCAACATAATAAAAACCTAATGAATTAAATAATGTACCACCTGTAACAGCCGATCTCAAAAAATCTTCAGCCTTTCCAGCCTTTTTGCTAAATCTTTTTGAAAATGATGAAATAATCATTTTAACTGTTTCTCTGAAACTAAAATAAATCTTACCTGAAAAAATTTTAGCAAGATAAGATTTCATTGCGCCAACTGGTTTTGCAATTGACATATCATTGTCATTCAAAATTACGATCATTTTTGTTTTTGAGTCTCCAGCATTATTCATAGCTTCATATGCCATTCCTGCGCTCATGGCACCGTCACCAATAACTGCTATAACCTGATCTGATTTATTTGATAATTTATTTGCTGTCGCAATACCAAATCCAGCAGAAATAGAAGTGGAACTATGAGCTGCACCAAAAGGGTCAAATTCACTTTCCGATCGTTTTGTGAAACCAGATAATCCACTTCCTTGTCGTAAAGTTCGTATTTTATCTTTTCTTCCTGTTAAAATTTTATGAGGGTATGATTGATGACCAACATCCCATATCAATTTGTCCTTAGGTGTGTCAAAAACATAATGAAGTGCTACTGTTAATTCTACAACACCTAAGCCCGCACCTAGATGACCACCTGTTTTTGAAACAGCATCAATCATTTCGCTTCTTACTTCTTCTGATAGAACTTTTAATTCTTCATTATTGAGTTTTTTTATATCTGAAGGAAAATTAATATTATTTAAATATTTATAATTCTGCATTTATTTATTTCTACTTAATATAAATTCAATTGTCTCTTTTAAATCACTAGCATTATTTCCATAGCTAACTAAACTATTAAATATTTCTTTTTTTAGTTTTGATGCATATTTAATAGCATTTTTATATCCTAGTAAACTTATTAATGTTGCTTTTCCTCTTTTTGTATCTTTATTTGTTTTTTTTCCTGCAGTTTTTGATGTACTACTATAATCAATTAAATCATCTGCAATTTGAAAAAGTAAACCAATTTTTTCACCAATAATTGAGAATTTTTTTATTTGATCTTTTTTATTTGTCAAAATAACTGGAGACAAACAGCTGAATGAAAATAATTTTCCAGTCTTTTTAATCTCCATATCAATAACTTTTTGTTTAGAAACTTTTTTTCTTTCATAATTTAAATCCAAAAATTGACCTCCAGCTATTCCTTGGTGACCTGATGATTGAGATATTAGATTTATTAGGGATATTTTTTTATTGTTATTTATATTGAACTTTGGATCAGATAAAATTTCAAAAGCTAATGTCAAAAGGGAGTTTCCAGCTAAAACAGCTGTTGATTCTCCAAATTTTTTATGTGTAGTTAGTTTACCTCTTCTAATATCATCATCATCCATACACGGTAAATCGTCATGTATTAGTGAATAAGCGTGTATACATTCAACTGCTGAACTTAAATATAAAAGATATTTTTTTTCGACATTAAAAATTTTTCCAACATCAAAAATAAGCTTAGATCTTATTTTTTTTCCTCCAGGAAATAAACCATACTTAATAGGTATAATTAGATCTGTTTTTTTTTGTTTTGCTAAGTAATTTTTTAAAAATTTATTTACTTCATTAACAGTTTTAACTAATCTTTTTTTCATTTTTTTTTTGAGGTTAATTCATCAATTTTTAGCTTGGTACTTTCAGATATATATTTTGAATCCTTTTGAAATTTTTTCTCTATTAAATTATTTAACTTTATTAAATATTGATAATCATCAATAGATTCTTCCAAATTTTTTTTACTTTCTAATTCTTGTATTAAATGATCTGCTATATCTGTGAGTTCGCTCAAAGATTTTGATTCAATATCATCTGGCAAAATTTTTTCATTCATATAATAATTTGTAATATTATATGAAAATTATTGATTCAAATATTAAAAAAGCAGTAAAATATTTAAATAATCACGAATGTATTGGAATACCTACGGAAACTGTCTATGGATTAGCTGCTAATGCCTATTCTGATAAAGCTACCAAAAGAATATTTAAATTAAAAGGAAGACCTGCCGATAACCCCTTAATTGTTCATTACTATAATATTAAAGATTTGGAGAAAGATTGTAAGACTAATAATTTGTTTTATAAACTTTATAATTCATTATGCCCTGGTCCAATTACATTTATATTAAAACTAAAAAAAGAAAGCAAAATTTCAAAAAACGTTACTAATAACAAAAAAACATTAGGTGTAAGATTTCCAAGTCACCGAACCGCTAGAAAGTTATTAAAATCTCTAAAATATCCTTTGGCAGCGCCAAGCGCAAATATCTCTGAAGGGATAAGTCCAGTAACAAAAGATGATGTATATGATGAATTTGGAGAAAAAATTAAATTTATTCTAGAAGGCGGAAGATCAAAAATTGGTGTTGAATCTACGATTATAAGTTTAGTAAAAAAACCCCAAATCTTAAGATTGGGTGGTTTAAATATTTCTATATTAAATAAAAAATTAAAAACAAATTTAAAAACTAAATTGTATGCTAAAAGTAACATAAGTTCTCCAGGGAGAAGAAGAATTCATTATTCACCAGGTATACCTATTAGATTAAACGCAGTTAAAATAAAAAAAGATGAGGCTTTTATCCTAATTAAGAGGAGAGAAGAAAATAATAAGAATTATTTTTACTTAAGTAAGACAAATAACCTAATGGAGAGTGTAAAAAATTTATATAAAACATTTAGAAAAATTAAGAAGTTAGGTTACAAAAAAATAGCTGTACAAAGGA
This sequence comes from uncultured Pelagibacteraceae bacterium, assembly GCA_902518165.1. GTDB lineage: Bacteria > Pseudomonadota > Alphaproteobacteria > Pelagibacterales > Pelagibacteraceae > Pelagibacter. The sequence continues at coordinate 34,806 of CABYFB010000004.1, read as the reverse complement.
TACCAAACCAAAACTTTGGATTAGTGATTAACGATAGACTTTTTAGAGCATCAAAAAAATGAAAAATTTAGTGGAAGTTAAAAATATAAAAAAAAATTACGGAAAGAATGAAGCTGTCAAAGGTATAAGTTTTAACATAAAAGAAGACGAAATTTTAGGTCTATTAGGTCCAAATGGCTCGGGCAAAACAACAACGATAGGCATGTTATTGGGACTTTTAAAACCAACTAGTGGAGAAATTTTAATAAACGGTCAAAAATTGGAAGGGAATAGAATTGAAATCTTGGAACAGATTAACTTCATATCTCCATATATTGAATTACCAAAAAAACTTACAGTTAAACAAAATCTAACTGTTTATGGAAAATTATACAAAATAAATAATATTAATAAGAGGATCGAATTTTTATCAGAAAAATTAAGATTAGAAAATTTGCTTAATAGCATTACAGGTGAATTATCATCTGGACAAAAAAATAGAGTAAGTTTGGCAAAAGCATTGATCAACGAACCAAAAGTATTGCTATTAGATGAGCCAACTGCATCATTAGATCCAGAAGTAGGTGATTTTGTTAGATCTTTTTTGGAAGATTATAAAAAAGAAAAAAAAATATCTATACTTCTTGCCTCTCATAATATGAATGAAGTCACTAGGCTTTGTAAATCAATTCTAATGATGAAGGATGGAATTATTATCGATGAAGGAAATCCTAAAGAATTAATCAATAAACATGGCAGAAAAAATCTAGAGGAAGTTTTTTTAAAATTATCAAGGAGAAAAAATGAGTTTAACTAGAATGTATGGTCTTTTTTTAAGACATTTTTATTTAATTACCAGATCATTCCCAAGAGTTTTAGATCTTGTTTATTGGCCAACTATTCAAATTACTTTATGGGGATTTATCTCAAATTTTTTTGCTACACATACAACATATTATAATAATGCGGTAGGAGTTATATTAACGTGCGCAATCCTTTATGATTTTCTTTTCAGAACAAGCATTGGATTTAATATGCTATTTCTTGAAGAGATTTGGAGTAGAAACTTTACAAATTTATTTATTGCACCAATGAAAATTGGTGAAATATTAACTTCACTTGTTGCTACAGCTTTAATTAGAGCTCTTATAGGTTTAATACCAGCAGTGCTTTTAACTTCTCCATTATTCGGTATTTCAATTTTAGATTTAGGAATATTTTTATTCTTTTTATTTTTGAGCCTATATTTATTTGGAATAACACTTGGCATCCTGGTATCTGCTGGTCTATTAAGATATGGACCCTCTTTTGAAAATATAGCATGGTCTACAATGTTTTTATTAGCTCCATTTGGATGCATTTATTATCCAATTGAAATATTGCCAGAGGTGTTCCAGAAGATAGCTTATCTACTACCATTGGTATATATATTTGAAGAAGCAAGAAATATTTTGATTAATCAAACTGTAGATATTCAAAATATCTATTATGCTTTCATGTGGAATGGAGTATACTTTGTATTATCAATTGCATTATTCTATTATTCTTTCAATGTCGCAAAAAACAAAGGAACGCTTATTAATATGGGCGAATAATGGTGCGCCCGCAAGGAGTCGAACCCTGAACCTCCAGAGCCGAAATCTGGCGCTCTATCCAGTTGAGCTACGAACGCATAATAATTTAATATAATAATTTATGAAAAATATCATCAATTTTATTATTAAAGAGGATGATAATAACAAGAGAGTAGACACAATATTAGCAAATCATGATAAGAGTTTAAGCAGAACTAGAGTAAAAAATTTAATATTAGATTGTAAATTAAAAATTAACGAGAAAATTATACAAGACCCTTCAATTAAAACTAAATTAAATGACAAAATTGAGCTTGAAATTGTTGAACCTAAGAAACAAAGCTTAAAACCTTATAATTTTAAATTAAACATAATTCACGAAGATGAAGATTTAATTGTAATTGACAAACCATGTGGAATTTCAATGCATCCTGGTGCTGGTAATTATGATAATACGATAGTTAATGCGTTAATGAATCATGATAGCAAAAATTTATCTGATATTGGAGATGAACTGAGACCTGGTATAGTTCATAGAATTGATAAAGATACTTCTGGATTAATTGTAATAGCAAAAAATAACTCAACTCATGAAAAATTATCACTTCAATTCTCTGAACATTCTATAACTAGAGTTTATCAAACTTTAATTTGGGGAAAATTAAGACCTCAAAAAGGAACAATTGAAACATTCATAACCAGAAGTTCGAAAAATAGACAGATGATGGAAGTATCATCAAGCAAAGGTAAAAAAGCAATTACACATTATGAAACATTAGAGCTTTTTGAGAATGATAATGTTCCAACTTTTAGTTTTATACAATGTAAATTAGAAACTGGGAGAACTCATCAAATAAGAGTTCATATGTCATACAAAGGTAACAATATTCTTGGAGATAAAAAATATAAAAAAAAATTTAAAAAATTTAAAAACATTGATGAAGATCTTAATAATAAAATTTCCAATCTTGAGAGACAATTTTTACATGCAAAACAGCTAGGTTTTGACCATCCAAGAACAGGGGAAAGATTAGAATTTTCATCAAATATCCCAAACGAATTAAATGATATCTTAAAAAAACTAAGAAAATTAAGTAAATAAAACGATTGTAAAAAAAAATTTCTCTATTACATAAATACTTCCAATGAGTAATAATACGTACAATTTGCCTACTCTTTCAAATGAAGGTGGTTTAGCTGCATATCTTGCTCAGATAAAAAAATTTCCTATGCTAGATGCTGAAGAAGAATATATGCTTGCTAAAAACTGGCAAACTACAGGAAATGTTAAATCAGCTGAAAAACTCGTTACAAGTCATCTTAGACTAGTTGCAAAAATAGCAATGGGGTACAAAGGTTATGGTTTGCCTCTTAATGAAATGATTTCAGAAGGTAACGTAGGTTTAATGCAAGCTGTTAAAAAATTTGAACCAGAAAAAGGTTTTAGACTTGCAACTTATGCGATGTGGTGGATTAAAGCTTCTATTCAAGAATATATTCTAAGATCATGGAGCTTAGTAAAAATTGGAACCACAACAGCTCAGAAAAAGCTTTTTTTCAACTTGAAGAAGTTAAAAAATCAAATTGCACCTAGAACTGAGGGTGACTTACGTGATGAACACGTAAAAGATATAGCAAACAGATTAGATGTTAGTGAAAAAGAAGTTGTATCTATGAATAGAAGGCTTTCAGGAAAAGAGCAGTCATTAAATGCACCTATTGGAGAAGATGGTGATGAATGGCAAGATTGGGTTGTAGACAATGAAATGGATCAAGAACTTAAATTTGCACAAAATGAAGAAATGGAACAACGAAAAGATCTTCTTCAAGATTCTATTAAAATTTTAAATGAAAGAGAAAAAGAAATACTTTACTCGAGAAGATTAACAGATGATCCAATAACTTTAGAAGATTTAAGTAAAAAATTCAAAATAAGTAGAGAGAGAATAAGGCAAATTGAAAATAAAGCATTTGAAAAACTTCAAAAACATATGCTTAACTCTGCTAAATCAAAAAATTTACTACCCGCAAATTAATTCTGCCTTTTTTTAACAGTTAAATGGATCTACTAAAAGAATTGTATCTTTTCTCTCAGGGCTTGTTGAAATACTTGATATTTTTGTCTCAATGAACTCCTCAATAGCTTTTACATAAATCTTTGCATTATTAGGCAAATCATCAAATTTTTTAATACCTTGAGTCTTAGATTTCCAGCCTTTGAATGTTTTATATACTGGTTTGACATTTAATTGATCTTCAACGGCAGCAGGGAAATAATCTATTTCTTTGCCATTTAGTTCGTAAGCTACGCAGAGATTTATTTCATCAAGTTCATCTAATACATCTAATTTTGTTAATGCTATACCATTGATACCTGAAATCTTTATAGTTTGTCTCACTAGAACTCCATCAAACCATCCACATCTTCTTTTTCTGCTTGTAACGGTTCCAAATTCATGTCCCTTTTCACCTAAATGATTACCAATATCATCTGTCAATTCTGTTGGGAAAGGTCCTTCACCTACCCTAGTTGTGTACGCTTTTGTAATTCCTAATACATAATTTATTGAGTTTGGACCACATCCAGATCCTGTTGCTGCTGAAGCTGCAACCGTATTGGATGAAGTTACGTATGGATATGTTCCATGATCAACATCAAGTAATATTCCTTGAGCTCCCTCGAATAATATTTTTTTATTTTCTGATTTAAATTGATCTATCTTTCTCCAAACAGGTGCAGAATATTTTAAAATATTTGGAGCTATTTTTAATAATTCTCCAATTAGTTTATCTTTTTCATATATTGGTTTACCCAATCCTTTTCGGATAGCATTGTGATGTTCAAGTACTAGTGATAATCGATTTTCTAGATTTTTTTTGGATGCAAGGTCCATTACTCTTATAGATCTTCTTCCTACTTTATCTTCATAAGCTGGGCCAATTCCTCTTCTTGTAGTTCCAATTTTTGATTTACCAGCAGAGTCTTCTCTTATTTCATCCATCTCTTTATGAAATGGTAAAATTAGTGTGGCAGCCTCAGATAAAATCAGATTATTTTCATTGATTTCTACAGCTTTAGATTTAGCTTCCTCGATTTCATCTAGCAACGCCCATGGATCTACTACAACTCCGTTTCCTATAATAGAAATTTTATTTTTTCTGACAATCCCAGATGGTAACAATCTCAGTTTATAAGTAACACCATCTATGACTAAGGTATGACCAGCATTATGTCCTCCTTGGAATCTTACAACTACGTCTGCTTCGCTTGATAACCAATCAACTATCTTACCTTTTCCTTCATCACCCCACTGCGATCCAACAACAACTACATTATTCATCTAAATTTCTTTTCTATAGTAAAACTATTTAAATGGTTAATTGGTCCATTTCCTTTTCCAAAGTTTGGTCTTGTTTTAATGGCATTGTTTACATATCTAATACCTAACTCACAAGATTTCTTTAAAGTTTTTCCACATCCATAATATGTTGCAATTGCACTTGATAATGTACATCCAGTTCCGTGAGTATTTTTTGTATCAATTTTTTTATTAACAAATATTGCAGTTTCTTTTTTATTTACAAAAATATCTTTTAATTTTTTAGAGCTTAAATGACCACCTTTAATTAAAACATTCTTAGCACCTAAATCTAATAATATTTTGGCAGCATTTTTCATATCTGTTATAGATTTAATTTTTATTTTTGTTAGTATTTCAGCTTCAGGAATATTTGGTGTTATTAAATCAACTTTTTTTATTAGTTTTTTTTTCAATACTAAAATTGCTTTATTGTCTATAAGCTTGGTTCCACCTTTAGCCACCATAACAGGATCTAATATTATTTTTTTTAATTTTGATTTTTTTATTGATTTTAATACTGAATTTATAACCTCAGTAGAATGCAGCATTCCTATCTTTACTGAATCTGGCCTGATATCTTTTGACGTAAATTCAATTTGATTAGAAATTTCTTTACTACGCATTGGCATTATAGACATTACACCGGTAGTATTCTGAGCTGTAACTGCTGTTATTGCTGTCATAGCGAAAGAGCCAAGAGAAGTAACTGATTTAATATCTGCTTGGATGCCCGCTCCTCCAGAGGAGTCTGATCCTGCAATAATTAATATTTTAGATTTGATTTTCAATTTACCGAATAGATTTTTTTATTATGTTAACACACATTTTATTTAAATTTGAATCCTCTGACTCGCTCATAATTCTTATTTTTGGTTCAGTACCAGATTTTCTAACTAAAATTCTACCTCTATTTTTAATTATTTTATTTGCTTCGTTAATTGCTTTTTTGCATTTTGGCGAATTAATAATTGATTTATCTTTAACCTCTATATTTTCTAATATTTGAGGGGTGGGTTTAAATTTGTTAAAAAGCTCGCTTGCTTTTTTTGTTTTTCTTAAAGAGAAAAGGATTTCTAGTGCCACCAATAAACCATCACCAGTTGTCGCAAACTTTCCAAGAATTATATGACCAGACTGTTCCCCCCCTAAATTAAATTTATTTTTTTTCATTTTTTCTTTTACATATCTATCTCCCACATCTGATCTTAAAAATTTAATTCCATTATTTTTAAAAAAATTTTCTAAACCATAATTTGACATTAATGTACCAATGACACCTCCTTTTAAAATTTTTTTTCTTTTCCATCTCTCACCTAACATTGCAAGAATTTTATCTCCATCAATAATCTTTCCTTTTTCATCACAGACAATTATTCTGTCAGCATCTCCATCCAATGAAATACCTATATGAGCTTTATTTTTTTTTGTCATTTGGCAAATTTTACTTGGGTAAGTAGATCCAGATTTAAGATTTATATTTAAACCATTGGGAGATGTGCCAGTGTCATATACTTTAGCACCTAATGATTTAAATAAATCAGGTCCAGCTTTATAACTGGCACCGTTAGCACAGTCTAAAGCAATTTTAATGCCTTTTAAACTGAAAGAGGATGGAAAATTTTGTTTTAATATTTTTATATAATTTTCATTAGCATCCTCTAATCTTTTTACTCTCCCTAATTCTATTGGTTTTGATAGATTTTTAGTAATCTTTGAATCAATTAGCTTTTCAATTTTCTTCTCAATTCTATCTGATAATTTAAGTCCATCAGGTCCAAATAACTTTAATCCATTATCGTGATATGGATTATGAGATGCAGTAATCATTATACCCATATTAGCTCTCATTTTTTTTGTTAGCATCGCTAAACCATTTGTTGGTAGAGGTCCCAAAGTATAAATATGCATTCCTGCTGATGCCAATCCAGATACTAAAGCTGGTTCAAGCGTATATCCTGATAATCTAGTGTCTTTTGCTATAATTGCTGTTTGTTTACTTTTTTTTAAATTTTTAAAGTATGTTCCCGCTGCTAAGCCAAATTTGAAAAACATTTCTCCATTTATCTTAGATCCATTAACTTTTCCTCTAATTCCATCTGTTCCAAAATATTTTTTAATCATTTTTAGTTTTGTAATTCTTTAAATACTTTAAATGCTTGATTAATTTCTTTAATATCATGAACCCTTAGAATTTGAACTCCTTGAAGGTATGCTTGAATGCATGAGGATACAGTTCCACCAATCCTCTCTTTAGTATCATTTTCTCTTGAAATTTCCTTAATAAATCTTTTTCTAGACAAGCCCAACATTACAGGAAGGCCTAATGAATGAAAAATAGAAATATTCTTTAAAAGAGTAATATTATGTTTCAAATTTTTTCCAAATCCGATACCTGGATCTAATATAATATTATTATGCTTAATACCTTCGTTTCTTAAGTATTTTAATTTATTTTCAAAGAAATCATAAATATCAAGCAATACATTATTGTACAATGGTTTTAATTGCATATTTTTTGGTGTTCCTTTCATGTGATGAATAACAAAAGGTTTTTTCGTTTTTTTTAAATAATTTATAGTCTCAGGATCATAACTTAGTCCAGACACATCATTTATAAGATCTACTTTTATTTTGGAAGCTTTATCCATAACAAAACTTTTTCTAGTATCTAATGAAACAAAACTTTTTTTATTTTTTAAAATTTTTAAGATAAACTTTATTCTATCCCATTCTTTTCTAGGATTAATATCTTTTGCACCTGGTCTTGTAGACTCTCCACCAATATCTATTATCTTTGCGCCATTTGATAATAAATTACTTACATGTTTTAACGCTAAATTTTTTTTATTATATTTACCACCATCTGAAAAACTATCTGGAGTTAAATTAACTACGCCCATCAAAATAGGGACATCGGATAAATTTATTTTTTTAAAGATTTTCTTTTTTTTTATATTTTTTAAATCTCTATAAACTTTTTTTTTTAATTTAGTTGAAAGTTTACTAATATCTTTAATATTGATTATTTTATTTTTTTTTCTGTCAATGATTTCTAATTTATCAAAAGAAATATGATTGTAACCATTGAGAGGAATAGATTTTTTTTTTTTAATGTATTTTTTTGATGTAGTTCCGTAATAAAAATTACACGCTCTAGTGTAATATTTATTCATTAACGCTTAGTGCACTATCTTTGGTTTTAGGCCCATTGAGCCAAGTGCTGAGCTTTGATCATCATCTTCAACTTTGAGATCTTCTTTATTCTTAGGATATATATTTTTATTTATTAAATCTTCAATTTCAGCACCTGTTAAAGTTTCATAGGTTAGTAAGGCTTTTGCTAGTTTATGCAGATCATCAATTTTTTCAGTCAATACTTTTCTTGCTCTCTCGTAACCCATATCAACAAATTTTCTAATTTCGCTATCAACTTTTCTAGCTGTTTCCTCAGACATATTTTGCTGTCTTGCAACAGACCTTCCTAAAAATACCTCTTCTTCATTTTCACCATAAGCAACTGGTCCCATCTCTTTACTTAGTCCGGCTCTCATAACCATAGCTCTTGCTCTTTTTGTAGCTTGTTCAATATCGCTTGCAGCTCCTGTAGTTACTTTGTCATCTCCAAAAATTATTTCTTCCGCAACTCTTCCACCCATTGCTATAGCCATTTGTGCATGAAGTTGTTCTCTTGTTTGAGAGACTTCATCTCTTTCAGGTAATTGCATAACCATTCCTAGAGCTCTTCCTCTTGGTATTATTGTTGCTTTATGTATAGGATAAGCAGCTTTTTCATTGATTGTTACAATTGCATGTCCAGCCTCATGATAAGCAGTTAATTTTTTCTCCTCTTCTGACATAACCATAGACCTTCTTTCAGATCCCATCATCACTTTATCCTTAGCCTCCTCAAATTCTTGATATGTAACAATTCTTTTATTTTTTCTTGCAGCTAACAATGCAGCCTCGTTTACAAGGTTTGCTAAATCTGCTCCAGAAAATCCTGGGGTTCCTCTAGCAACTGTTCTTAAATTAACATCAGGCGCCATTGATATTTTCTTTGCATGGACTTTTAAAATCTTTTCTCTCCCTATTAGATCTGGATTTGAAACAACAACTTGTCTATCAAATCTTCCTGGTCTTAAAAGAGCTGGATCTAATACATCTGGTCTATTAGTTGCAGCAATAATAATTACACCTTCATTAGTATCGAAACCATCCATCTCAACTAATAGCTGGTTAAGAGTTTGCTCTCTTTCATCATTTCCACCACCAAGACCTGCGCCCCTACTTCTTCCTACAGCATCAATCTCATCAATGAAAATTATACATGGAGAATGTTTTTTACCTTGTTCAAACATATCTCTAACTCTTGAAGCTCCAACACCAACAAACATTTCAACGAAATCTGATCCAGATATCGTAAAGAATGGAACTCCTGCTTCTCCAGCAATTGCTCTTGCTAATAATGTTTTTCCTGTACCAGGGGGACCTACTAATAAACATCCTCTAGGTATCTTGCCACCTAGCCTACTGAATTTTCTTGGATCTTTTAAAAATTCTACTACTTCTTCTACTTCTTCTTTAGCCTCTTCAACACCTGCAACATCATTAAAAGTCACTTTACCTTTTACTTCATTCATCATTTTTGCTTTCGATCTTCCAAAGCCCATGGCTCCACCTTTTCCTCCTTGCATTTGTCTCATAAAGAAAATCCATACGGCAATCAATAAAAGCATTGGGAACCATGAAAGAAGTATTCCTAATAATGAAGGCATTTTTTCCTCCAATGGACTAGCGGAGATGCTAACCCCTTTATCACTCAACTTCTGAATTAAGTTCGGGTCCTCTGGTGCATAAGTGGTAAATTGGTTTCCATTTGATAATACACCTTTTATATTTTTTCCTTGTATCTCTACTTTAACTACTCTTCCATTATCGACTTCTGTTAAGAATTCTGAGAAAATAATTTTATTTTTTTGAGAAATCGAACCTTGTGGGTTCTTAAACATATTATAAAGACCAATCGTTAAAATAACGATTATTCCCCACATAGCTAAGTTTTTAAAATTCATAGAGACTTAAATTAAGAATTATTAGTAAATTAACAAGTGTCAATTTGATCATTTAACAAAAAAATTATCGTTTTTCTGGGTAAATAATCACCGAATCTTGAATTTTTTCAATAATACATCCAGAAAGTGTCAATTTCACGTTTTTGTTTGAAAACTTTATAGAATCTATAAGACTATTCACCTTTTTGCCTCTTGGATAGTTTTTTTTCCAACTAATGCGTTTAATTACTTGCATAATACTTCTCAAAATAATTTCCTCAGGATTATTAAAAAAGGATTGGTTTAATATTATTTTTTTATCTTTCTCAAAATACTTTGAGTTTTCTGAAATATTTTTATCAACATAAAATTCGATTACTTGATCACTTTTTGATAAATTTTTTAAAGTTAAATAGAATTTATTAAAATTTAGACCTTCTTTGTCTAAATTTATTAAAAGTTTTCTAATTCTACTCCTCAAAAATTTAGCATCCTTATTTGTGGGATCATCTATAAAAAATCCAAAAGTTTTTTTATTTATTTTAAGTAGATCTTTTTTTGAAGTGGATAGAAATGGTCTAATAACATTAATTCCATTATAAATTATTACGTTTTTTTCAAAAGAAACAAGTCCTTTTAAACCAGAGCCTCTCAAAAATCTTATGAAAAAATTTTCAATTAGATCATCTTTGTGATGGCCTAATATAAGATAGTCTATTTTTTGTTTTTTGCACTCTTCAAAAAATAAATCATATCTTAAGTCTCTTGCATAAGATTGTATATTCTTATTAATTTTAACAATTTTTTTTGAGAGAATTTTACAATTAACTTTAAAGTTTTGTTTAAGTTTATACTTCAAATTTTTAGCTTCGATTGTAGATTCTTTTCTTAGTTTATGATCTATTATTACAGGGTACAATTTAGAATGATGCTTTAAAGCATAGCACTGAGAGAAAAATAAAACAGCTAAGCTGTCAGCACCACCAGATACCCCAACCATAATCTTTTTATTGGTCAAATCCATAGATGCGAGATTATTTGAAAATAAGCTGTATAATTTTCTTACCTGGGGATCCTTTAATTTTGTTAGGTAAAAATTAAGAGTTTTCTTTGTTACACTCAAACTTTTTCTCTTCATATTTAGCTTTTTGAAGAACTGATTGAGTAGCATTTGGATACTGTTTTTTAACACCAGCAATCATCAAGCAACCCTGATCTTTCTCTCCTATTTGAACTAAAGATACACCAAGCTTCAAGAGGTTAATAGGTGCTTTTTCACTCTTTGGATATTTTTGATAACCTTCTAAATAAGCAGATGCTGCATCTGTATAGAGCTGTCTTATTCTAAAAGTCTCTGCATACCAATATTGTGCATTTCCAGAAAGATCATTATCTGGATTTGTATCCACAAATTCTCTAAACGCTCTCTCTGCCATATTATAATCTCCAACTTTTAAAAAACTTGTTGCAAATTCATATTGTTCTAATGGAGATGCATCAGGTAAAATTTTTTCCTCACTGATAAAATTTTCTGTTAAAATAGTTTTAGTTGTCTCAACAGACTTAATTGCTTGTGTCTCATTTGTGTCAGTCATATCTTTATAAGATATTGTTCCTAAATCTTGAGGTTGAGATGTGCCTGGCATAATTTTTTTGCTGGCTAGATTTGTCTCTGAATTTTCATTTGTTAATAAATTTTGTTCATTAATTTCATTTTTTTGAGTGAGGCTAAAATTGTTTTCTAAATCTTGAAATCTTAATTGGTTATCAGCTTGTGTTTTGGACAATCTAGACGATAATTTGTCTACTTTAAAATTAATTTCCTCAAATTTGTTAGTCAAATTTTGAAATTGTTTTTCTATTTCAGATAATTTTAACAAATGTCTTGTCAAGACATCTTCTGTTTCTTTATTTGACAAAGAGGTTTCTGCTCCAGTTTTTTTCTGAAATGACTCAGAATAAACTGCTCTTTCCAATGTTCTAAGATCTTTTTGAATAATTTCTAAGATTTCTCTCATATTTAATTCCTCAGAACCTGCACTAAATGTAATAAAAAAAATAGAAATTATATAAATAAAAATATTAATAAACTTTTTAAACATTAAATTATTCTTTAATTATAATGATGGCAAAAAAAAGACCCTTAAATTATTTATAATAATTTTAGGGTCTTTAAATATTTAAAATAGCTTTAATTAGCTTTTACAGTTACAGATCTTCTATTCTTAGACCAAGAAAGTGGATTTGAACCTGAGTCAACTGGTCTTTCTTTTCCATAACTTATTACTGAAATTCTATCAGCGGATATTCCATAAGTGATCAGATAATCTTTGGCAGCATTTGCTCTTCTTTCGCCTAATGCCAAGTTATATTCTCTTGTTCCTCTTTCATCGGCATGACCTTCGACCACAACATTGATGCTAGAATTTTCTCTTAACCAATTTGCTTGTTTTCTTAATGTGTCTCTTGATTTAGTTGTTAAAATAGATTCGTTTGTCGCAAAAAATACTCTGTCCGGAACACCGTCAGCTAAATATTTAACTGTATCAGTTCCTGTGTAGACATCACCTTGCATTTGACCCTCAACTGTCGTAGTGGTTTTTTTCGTAGCACAAGCCGATACGATTAAACTTAATAATATAATTAGAAAAGTATTTCTAAATGATTTGCTAAAATTCATTAATGCTCCTTAATAATTTATTAGAACTTTTTCACAACTAATTAAATGTTTCAAGCATAAAAATCAACTTAATTTATATTAAAAATTAATAAAAAAGCCCTAATTACTTAATAAAGACGACCAAGATGGGTCAGAGGCATCCGTCTCTGTTTGAACTTGCCTTTCATTATAACCTGTAAGATCTATAGACCATAACTTGGCACTAAATCCTTCACCTTTATCGTTAGATTTGGTCTCTCTATAAAAAATTAACACTCTTCCATTTGGAGACCAAGAAGGAGCTTCTTGATAGTAATTTTCAGTCAATAATCTTTCTCCAGATCCATCGGTTCGCATAACACCGATATAAAACTTTCCTTTATGTAGTTTTGTGAACGCAATTAAATCGCCTCTTGGAGACCATACAGGCGTGCCATACAATCCTTTACCAAATGAAATTCTTTTTACATTTGAACCATCAGATTTCATTACATAGATTTGTTGAAATCCACTTCTATCAGAATTAAATGTTATAAATCGATTATCAGGCGAGTAAGAAGGAGATGTATCAATTGATGGATGATTAGTTATTCTTTCAACAATTCTATTTTCCAAATCCATAGTATAAATATCTGAGTTTCCATCTTTTGCAAAACTCATAATAATTTTTTTTCCATCTGGTGAAAATCGTGGAGCAAATGTCATTCCCGGAAAATCACCAACTACTTCTTGGGTACCAGTTTCAATATCTAATAAATATACCCTTGGTAAATTTTTAAAATAAGATAGATAAGTCACCATTTGACTTGTCGGATTAAATCTAGGAGTTAAAACTAATTCATTTCCTAGTGTTAAATATTTTGTGTTAAAACCATCTTGATCCATAATAGCTAACTTCTTAACTCTTGCAGTCTTAGGTCCTTCTTCAGATACATAAATAATTCTGGTATCAAAATATCCTTTTTCTCCAGTTAATCTTTCATAAACTTTATCAGAAATTATATGTCCAACTCTCCTCCAATTACTTGGAACTGTTGTAAATGCTAAAGCCATCATTTCTCTTCCGGCTAAAATATCCCATAGTCTAAATTCAACTTTTAATTTTTTGTCCTCAATTGTTACTTTGCCTGTAATTAAAGCTTGAGCTTTAATCAATGCCCAATCCTCAAATCTTGGTTTTAAATGAGCAATATCTGGCTTTTGTAAAAATGCTTCTTTACTAAGAGGATTAAATAAACCTGAAATTTTCAAATTATTTTCCACAACTAATGAAATCTCAGATCCAACATTTTCAATTTTAAGTTCATTAATTGAATTTCTTTTTGAACTATCATCTTGAAACAATGGAGAAACTGCAATTGGTAAAGGATCTAAATTACCCCTTGTTATATCAATCTCTATTAATGAATAAGCCTTAGCTGACAATAAAAAAAATATAATAAAAAATAAATTAATTATTCTAATCATTATCCTCCAAGCATATCACGAGCGTCAAAATTTAAAATCATATTTTTCCATCTTTCATAACCACTTGTGGGAACTTTTAATGGATTACACAACTGAATAGCTCGTCTTACACTATCTGCTAGTGTTCTAAATTTTTCTTTACCAGGTGTATTCATTTTTACATGATCTAACATTTCAAGTTTTTCAATTGTTCCGTCTGGTTTTAATTGGAGTTTAACTCTAACTAATAAATCTTCACTAAATGGCAAACCTATAGGAACACTCCAACATGTAAATATTTGAGCCTTTAATGCGTCCTCTTCACTTAGGGTTAATTTTGAATAATCCATAGTCTCATCAGTTGATTGAGAAATCTTATCAACTTCTTTTTTCGTTTCTGCTAAATTTTCTTTTTTTTTATCAATTAAAGCTGCAATTTCATTTAAATCCAATTTTTCTTTTTTTTCAAATTCAGAAACTTGTTTAACTTTTTTTTCATCTAAAATAGGTTTTTTAGTTTGAACTATTTTTTTGATGTTTTCGTCGTTGATTTCTTTTGAAGGTTTCTGCTTTTTTTCTTCTTTAGGTTGAATTTTTTGTTTATCTTCATCTGGCATGGGTACAGCATTTAATTTTTCTTTTTTTAACTTTTCTAATTTATTTTCACTTGTTGGTGTTTTTTTTGATGCAACCTTAGAAATTTCATTTTTTTTTTTATCTGTTTGAACTTCTTTTTTTTCGTCTTTTTTTACTTTTTTAGGAGGAGCCTGTTCAGACAAAAGCTTTTCATTTTCTTTTTTTGCCTTCTCAATTATTTTTGATGCTTTTGGCGCGAAAGGAATATTTGTCTTTTCAGCTATTTGAATAAGCTCAACAGAGATAAGAGGTGGAATATCCAGAGGTTTTTTTGCAACAAATGGTAAAGCCAAAATACTCACCATAACAATAGCGACATGAAATCCAGATGAGATTAAAAGACCTCGATACATAATCTCTATCTCTCTTTATTTGGTTCAGATATTAAAGCAACTTTTGTAAATCCCGACCCTGAAAGCATTCCCATAATTTCAAGAACCCTTCCATAATTAATAGCTTTGTCTCCCCTAACATAAATTCTTGTATCAGTTCTATTATTTGACACTGCCAATATTTTTATAATCAAATTGTTAAACTCAACTTTTGTTTCCTGAATAAAAATTTCACCTTTAGAATTAATTGTTAAAGTTAATGGTTCATTTTCCTCAGGAAGTGTATCAGCAGAAGTTTCTGGCAGATCTACCTGGACTCCAACTGTAAGCAATGGTGCAGTGACCATGAATATAATTAGCAAAACCAACATTACATCAACAAATGGTGTTACATTAATTTCACTCATTGGATCGTTTTTTGAACTTTTGAGCTTAAATCCCATTTAAATAATTGATAAGAATCTTTTTGAAAAATTTTCTAATTTTTGTGAGTATTTTCTAGAGTCTGAACTAAATTTATTATACGCAATTACAGCAGGAATTGCTGCTAATAATCCAAGTGCAGTTGCAAATAAGGCTTCAGCAATACCTGGTGCAACTATTGCAAGGCTAGTGTTTCTTGAAATTGCAATCGATTGAAATGAATTCATAATTCCCCAAACAGTTCCAAACAATCCTATAAATGGAGCTGTTGATCCAACAGTTGCCAAAAAACTATTATACTTTTCAACTGCTACCATTTGTTTTTCAATATTTACTTCTAAAACACTTGATAGTCTCTCAGATAAATTTGATTTTGATCTAGTTTTCATAACTGTTTGCATAGAACTTTTAAATAATTTTGCCATAGGATCTTCAATATTTGAAGGCAGACTGTTATAAAATGTTTCAGCAGACTTTGATTTCCAGAATTTCTCTTCAAATTCCTCTGCGCTTTTATTAATTTTTCTAAACATTCTTATTTTTTCAAATATTATTGCCCATGAATAAATAGAACTTAAAATTAATATTATGATTACTGACTTGACAATTATATCCGCACGTAAAAATAAACTAATTAAAGAAAAATCTGTGTTACTTGCTAAACCTAAACTTTGCGTTGCAATATCTGCTTCCATTCAATCGTTTCCCATTAAAATATGTCATTAATTTGTCTTCAAAAAACTCTAATGGTCTAGTTATCGTTGTTTTCCCTTGTGTTTTCAAAATACTGAGCAATTAAAATAGCATCTGCTTTATTATTGTCTTTTTTTCTTGATAACTTATTAGAAATTCTAGGAAACATATCTATTACTTTAGTTCGACTGGCATCTTTTTCAGAATTAATCAAATTAAAATGTTTTTTCCATTTTACTGGTCTAACATAAAAAATGGGAAGCTCCATTGCAGAACATATGCCTTTAATAATTCCAAATGATTGTCCAAAATTAAACATGCTTGTTACACCTTGACCTGGCATGGCAGAAACTTGTTCGACTATTACACTAATTTTTTCGTTCTTAAATTTATTTTTTATTAGCATTATTTCATTATAAATTTGCCTACCATTAACTTGTTTTTTATTTTTTTTTCCTTCAGCCATTGTAGGCATATCGATTACATCAATAACATTCCCACTAGAAAAAAAACAGATAGCACCTGCTATTCCTGGATCAATTCCAACAATTATCATTTAATCTTCAAAGTTAACATTTGTATAAACATTTTGTACATCATCCTCATCGTCAAGAGTTTCTAAAAATTTTACCATATTTTGATTTTCTTCACCTCTAAGAGATACCTTATTTATGGGTAGCCACTCGATTTCAGTAGAAAGAAAATTTGCAATAACTTTTTCAAATTTTTTTTTTATCTCATATATTTCATCGATATCCGTATGCACTTCATGAAATTCATCACGAGAAATACAATCATTTGCACCCGACTCGATTGCTAATTCAAAAATTTTATCTTGTTCAATTTCATTTTTATCTATTTTAATTACACCCAATCTTTGAAAATTATGTGATGCAGAGCCCTGGGTTCCTAAAGAACCATTATTTTTCGAAAAAATTGTTCTTATATTAGAAGCAGTTCTATTTTTATTATCAGTCAACGCTTCAACTATTACAGCAGATTTGCTTGGTCCAAAACCTTCATACCTAATATTTTCAAAATTTGATTGATCATTGTTAGAAGACTTTTCAATTGCTCTCTCAATATTTTCTTTTGGCATGTTAGCTGATCTGGCTGCTTGTATTGCTGATCTTAATCTCGAATTCATATCGGGATTCTTATCTCCTAGTTTTGCAGCTACAGTGATTTCTCTGGAGAGTTTAGAAAAAATTTTTGATCTCTGTTTGTCAGCTTTGCCTTTTTTATGTTTAATGCCTGCCCAATGTGAGTGTCCAGCCATAATTAATTTACGTTATTTAAACTCCCACCAAAAATGAAACTTTCTATATTTTTCGCTAGTCCATTTCTTACATCGCAATCTACAACTACCCCGCTTAGAGATGCTTCTCCATTGGCAGGGAAATGTTTTACAGCTTCTTTTTTTAGAAATTTGTTAATTGAATTTTGTGCATTCATACCAATAACCGAGTCATAGTCGCCACACATTCCAGCATCAGTAATATAGCTAGTTCCTTTTTTTAAGACTCTTGCATCATTTGTTGGCACGTGCGTATGGGTACCTACAACTAAAGTTGCATATCCATCAAATAGATTACCTATAGCCATTTTTTCACTTGTTATTTCTCCATGAAAATCCACTATTAAAAAATCATAATCTTTTGATTTTTTTTTTTCTGTAATAAAATCACTAGCAATTTTAAAAACATCATCACATTTTTTCATAAAAACGTTACCCATAAGATTTAGTACACCAACTTTTAGATTTTTTTTTGAATTGAATATAGAAAAACCTTTACCAGGTAAATTTCCACTCATATTTATTGGTCTTAATAATTTTTTTTCAGTTTTTATATATTCATAAATTTCTTTTTGATCCCAAACATGATTGCCTGTTGTAATTACATCTACACCTATATTAAAAAGTTCATTAGCAATATTTTCAGTTAGACCCACACCTTCACTGGCTGCATTTTCTCCGTTAACACAAACAAAATCTATACCTTTTTTTGAGACTATATTTGGCAAGTTTTTTTTTACTGATTTAAAGCCTGCGTCTCCAACTATATCACCTAAAAATAAAATCTTCATTTTTACATTAATTTTTCTGTCAAAATTAAATCTAATTTTCTATCAAAATTTTCAACATTAATTTTATTAACTTTTTGATGTGAAAAAGCTAGTCCAATTGTTGTACATTTTTTAATTTGAGAAATTTTTTCTAAATATCTGTCATAAAATCCACCACCATAGCCAATTCTGTTCCTGAATTTATCAAAAGCAACTATTGGCACAAATATTATATCTGGGTATACTTTTTTCAACTTTAGTGGCTGGGGAATTCCTAGTGAGCTTATTGTTAAAGGATCATTTGGACTCCATTTATAAAAATCCATTTGATGATTTCTTTTTATAATTGGCAACGAAATACTATAATCGTTAGAATAAAATTTTTTTAGAATTTGCAAACAATCAAATTCAAAATTTATTGGAAAATAACCTCCAATAATTTTATTTTTTGATAGATTAATTTTATTATGAAAATTATTTATAATATTATTGCCTATTTTGATTTTAAAATATTTTTTTTTTCTTAAGTTAATAATTTTTTTTCTTAATTTAAATTTTGACACTGATATTTTATGAAACAGAAGTATTTGTGCTATTTTTTTTGACAAAGTCTTCTATTTCTAAAGTTACTTTATCTATTAAATTTTCATAACTTATTTTGTAGTTTTCAATATCATTCTCAAGTTCTTCTTGTGTTGAGCTTAAATTTTTAATTTCATTTTCTTTGTTATCTTTGTACTGATAAACTAAGGATTTTAGTTCTTTAAATTTTTCTTTTAATTCATGAAGCTCTTTTTTTTGCACATCTACTTTTTTTTTGGTTTCAAAATACTCATCCATGACTTTGATAGAAGATATTAGTAATAATTTATTCTCTCCAATATTTCCAAGATCAAATTTTAGATCATTAAATTTTTTATTTAAACTCAAGGATAATTCTTCCAAATGTTCCTCTTGACCATCTTCACAAGATAATAAATATTCTTTACCATTAAATTTTATATTTACATTTGCCATTTATCTATTTCTTCCAATAAATTATCTGTTTCTTGATTTAATTCATCAATTTTTTCATTAAATTGATTTTCTTTTCTTTTTGAAGTTTCGTAATCCTTTTTTAATTCATTTATTTGACTTCTAAGTTTTATGTTTTCTTCTTCTAAGCTTTGAAGAGATGTGGTTATCTGTTTTTTTTCAATTTCTAATTGATTTTTCTGATCTTTTAAAATTGCAACTTTGTCTAATTCTTCATTATGTTGAATGTTTATCTCTGCTAATTTTTTTAAAGTATCCTTTAATTTTTTTTCTTTTTCATTAATGTTTTTCATATATATATCTATATTAATAAATTGAATCACCTAAGTCTAGATAGGATACTTTTTGAAAAATATAGAAAAAAATTTATCAAACGCTATTCGTTTTTTATCAATGGATGCGGTTCAAAACGCTAATTCTGGTCACCCAGGTATGCCAATGGGTATGGCTGACGTTGCAACAATTTTATTTAAATATTTTCTAAAATTTAATCCAAAAAATCCAAACTGGCTTAATAGAGATAGATTTATTTTATCAGCTGGACATGGATCAATGTTGCTTTACTCACTTTTATACTTAACTGGGTATAAAAGTGTATCACTTAACGACATCAAGAAATTTAGACAACTAAATTCAATTTGTGCTGGACACCCAGAGTATCATCCAAACTCAGGTATTGAAACAACAACTGGTCCTTTAGGTCAAGGAATCGCAAATTCTGTGGGTTTTGCAATTGCAGAAGAAATTTTAAAGAAAAAATTAGGAAGTAATTTAATTAATCACAAAACCTATGTCTTGGCTGGTGATGGGTGCCTTATGGAAGGAATAAGCCATGAAGCAATGAGTCTAGCTGGGCACCTTAGACTTAATAATCTTATAATGCTTTTTGATAATAATTCTATTTCAATAGATGGTCCTACTAGTTTAGCAGTCTCAGATGATTATAAAAGCAGATTTAAAAGCTATGGATGGGATTATATTTTGATCAATGGGCATAATTACAGAGAAATTTATAATGCGTTAAAAAAAGCACAAACATCAAAAAAACCAACTGTGATTTCTTGTGAAACAAAAATAGGATTTGGATCTCCAAATAAAGGTGGCAAGGCCTCTTCTCATGGAAGTCCTCTTGGAATAGATGAAATTAAGTTAGTTAGAAAAAAATTAGATTGGGATTATAAACCATTTAAAATACCTGAAAGAATTTTAACTGATTGGAGAAAAATTGGAGAAAAAGGTGTCAAAAAAGAAAAAATATGGAATAAAACTTTTAGCAAACACAAACAAAAATTTAAAAATATTATAAAAAATAAATTCTCGAGTTCAATTATAAAACAAAAAAAAGATGCTATAAAAAATTTTAAGACTATAGCTACAAGAAAATCTTCAGAAGAGTTTTTATCAGCTATATTAAAAGAGAGAAATACTTTAATTGGTGGCTCTGCTGATTTAGCGGGATCAAACAATACAAAAACTACGTTACATAAAATTATTAATTCAAGTAACTTTGGTGGTAATTATATTCACTATGGTGTTAGGGAACACGCAATGAGTGGGATAATGAATGGATTAGCTCTACATAGTAATTTTATTCCTTATGGAGGTACTTTTTTAATATTTTCAGACTATTGCAAACCTTCAATAAGACTGTCTGCTATAATGAAGCAGAAGGTAATTTATATAATGACACATGACTCAATAGGACTTGGAGAAGATGGACCTACACATCAACCAGTAGAGCAACTTGCTGCTTTAAGATCTATTCCAAACTTAAATGTTTTAAGGCCAGCAGATCAAACTGAAACAATTGAATGTTGGGATATTGCTTTAAACAGTAACAAAACACCTAGTATATTAGCTTTAACTAGACAAAACTTAAAACCCATAAGAAAGAATTTTAGCAAAAAAAATCAATGTTCTATGGGAGCTTACGAAGTTATAAGGACTGGAAAAAATATAAATTTAACTATTTTATCCTCAGGATCAGAGGTTAATCTTGCTATTGAGACTAGTCATAAATTGGCCAAACAAAAAATTTATTCAAAAGTAATATCAATGCCTTGCCAAGAAATTTTTGACAAACAAAACAAGAGCTATAAAGATAAAATCTTAAAAGAAAGCAAAAACACTTTTTCAATTGAGGCAGGATCAAAAATGTCTTGGGAAAAATATATTGAAAAGGGCATGTCTTTTTCAATAGAAGACTTTGGTAAAAGCGCTCCTTATAAAAAAGTCTACGATCATTTTGGTTTAAATAGTGAAAAAATTAGTAAAAAAATTAAATTTTATTTAAAAAAATGACAATAAAAGTTGGCATTAACGGTATGGGAAGAATTGGCAGAATGATTGTGAGATCAATTTACGAAAATTACAAAGGTAAAATAATTATCAAACATATTAATAATAGATCGAGCTCTGAAATTTGTGCAAATTTATTAAAATATGATTCAATTCATGGTAATTTTATTTCTCAAGTAAAATCCGGAAGAGACTACATAAAAATAAATAAAGAAAAAATATCTTACACCCAACACTCTATGATTAATGACATAAAGTGGAAAAAATATGGTGTAGATTATGTTTTTGAGTGCACAGGTAAGTTTAATTCTAAAGATCAATTAATGCCACATATAGAAAATGGGATAAAAAAAGTCATTGTATCCGCCCCATGTAAAATGGCTGATAAAACTATAGTTTTTGGCGTAAATCATAAGAAGATCAACAAGAATGATAGAATTATTTCAGCAGCATCTTGCACAACTAATTGTTTAGCTCCCGTTGCAGATGTTATTAATAGAAATTTTATAATTATTAATGGCTTTATGACAACAATACATGCTTATACAAGCGATCAAAGAATATTAGATAACTCCCATAAAGATTTAAGAAGAGCTAGATCTGCTAGCCAATCAATAATACCTACATCTACTGGCGCATCAAAATCTATAGGTGATATTATACCTTCATTGAAAGGGAAGTTGGAAGGGATCGCTATGAGGGTGCCCACTCCAAATGTTTCTTTGATTGAATTTGTATTTAATGTTAAAAAAAATATTTCTGTTAAAAAATTGAATGACTCATTATCTTCAGCATCTAATAAGAAGCTAAGAAACATTTTAAATGTCACAAATGAAAAATTAGTTTCAATAGATTTTAATCACAATAATGCATCTGCAATAATAGATGCTTCTCTTACTAATGTAATAGGTGACAAAATGGGAAAAATTTCTGCTTGGTACGATAATGAATGGGGTTTCTCAAATAGAATGTGTGATATTGCTCAACATTTAAGCAAGATCAATTAATGAAATCTATAAAAAATCTAAAAAATATAGAAAATAAACATGTAATTTTAAGACTTGACTTAAATGTCCCAATAAAAAATGGAAAAATTACAGATACAAATCGTATCGACAAGATTTTACCAACATTAAATTTTTTAGTAAAAAAAAAAGCTAAAATTATAATAATATCACATGTTGGAAGACCCAACGGCAAAATAGTTGAAGAACTCTCTATGGAACCAATATCATTGTGCATAAAAGACAAGATAAAAAAAGAAGTTTTACTATTAAAAGAAAATATTTTTAAAATAAATAAAAGAGATATTTTTAAAAGTTCTAATTATGATGTGGTGTTACTTGAGAATATTAGATTTTACCCTGAAGAAGAAGCTAATGACGATAAATTTTCAGAGAAATTGGCAAGTTTAGGAGAAATATACGTTAATGATGCGTTCTCATGTTCCCATAGAAATCACGCTTCAATTTCCAAAATAACAAAATATATTCCTTCATACTGCGGTATTCAAATTAGCACTGAAGTTAATGCTCTTAATAAGATAACTTCAAAAATAAATAAACCAGTAACATGTATAATAGGTGGATCTAAAATTTCATCAAAAATTAATATAATAAAAAATTTAATACCAAAATTTAACAATATTATAATAGTAGGTGCCATGGCTAATAATATTTTAAAATATAAAGGCTTAAATATTGGTAAATCTATATGTGAAAAAAATATTGATAACATAATTCATGACATATTTTCATACGCTAAAAAAAATGATTGCACAATTTATTTTCCCAAAGATGTTAAGGTTGGAAAAAGATTGAATGACGAATCTATTGAAAAAAACTTTGAAAGTATTGAGGATGACGATATAATATTAGATGTTGGGTCAAAAACTCTAATTGAGATAAAAAAAATCATCGATAATTCATCTACATTATTATGGAACGGGCCGTTAGGTTATTTTGAGAATATAAATTTTTCATTAGGAAGCTCAGAAATAGCAAAATATATAGCAAGTAAAGGAGATAATATTTTTTCAGTTGTTGGTGGAGGAGATACAGTGGCAGTCATTAATTCATTAAACATGATCAACAATTTTAATTTTGTTTCAACTGCAGGTGGAGCATTTTTAGAATATCTTGAAGGCAAAATACTCCCTGGTATAAAAGCATTAAATTAAATGTCTGAACTAAATAAAATTGCTCTTCAAATATTATCAAACGGCAAAGGCATTTTGGCTGCTGATGAGAGTACGGCCACAATGACAAAAAGGTTAGAATCTGTAGGTGTAAATTCTAACGAAAAAAATAGACTACTGTTTAGAGAAACTCTTTTTTCGTCTTTATCAATGAATGAATGTATAGGTGGTGTAATACTTTATGATGAAACGATAAGACAGAAAACTTCTTCTGGTAATACCATACCTGAGCTAATAAATGCAAGTGGATCATTAACTGGAATTAAAGTTGACACTGGAGCCAAAACTTTAGCAGGATCTAAAGAAGAAAAAGTTACCGAGGGCCTAGATGGTTTAAGAGAGCGACTTAAAGATTATTATAATATGGGAGCTAGATTTACAAAATGGAGAGGTGTTTACTCAATATCCAACAAATATCCTAGCAGTCTTTCAATTTCAGTTAATGCTCATGCATTAGCAAGATATGCATCGTTAGTTCAGGAAGCAGGAATGGTTCCTATAATTGAGCCAGAAGTTTTAATGGATGGTAAACATTCAGCTAAAGATTGTCTGAATAAAACCTCTGAAGTAATAAGTAAATGTTATGAAGAATTAGACTTGCACAATGTCGATTTAAAAGGAACAATATTAAAACCGAATATGATTTTGCCCGGAACTAACTCTGATGAAAAATTATCTAACGAGGAAATAGCAGAGCTTACATTAGAATGTTTAAAGAATAATGTGCCTTCTACAGTCCCAGGCATAGCTTTTCTCTCAGGAGGTCAAACCGAGATAGAAGCTACAGCAAATTTAAACCAAATAAATATTAAAAATAACACAGATTTTATAATGACTTACTCTTATGGAAGAGCTCTACAACAAAGTGCACTAAAATTTTGGTCGAAAGATATAAACAACATAGTTGGAACGCAGGAAATATTTGATCATAGAGCCAAAATGTGTACTTTAGCTTCGCAAGGAAAATGGTCAGAAAAAATTGAAAATTCGCAATAAGAAATTCATTTATTTAATATCACCCAATAAAATTACAGATAAATTATTTTATAAGAATTTAAATTTAGTTTTGCAATCAAATAAAGTAAAGTTTTTTCAATTAAGGCTTAAAAAAGAAAATATTAAAAAAACAATTATAATTGCAAGAAAAATATTAGACATCTGTAAAAAACATAAAGTAAAATTTATTATTAATGATAATCCTTATCTTGCTTTAAAAGTTAACGCTGATGGTTGTCACTTAGGTCAAAAGGATATGGATATTGTAAAAGCAAAAAAAATTTTAAAAGATAAGATTATTGGTATTACATGTCATAATTCTGTTAATTTAGCTAAAAAAGCATTGTTAAGTGGTGCTAATTATATTGCTTTAGGAGCATTCTACAAAACTAGAACAAAAAAGAAAATATTTAAAGCAGAGATAAAAACTTTAAACAAAATTAAAAAAACAATAAATTTGCCAGTTGTAGCTATTGGTGGAATTAATGAGAAAAATTATAAAAAACTGTTATTGAATAAAGCAGATTTTTTGGCTATGTCAGGCTACATTTGGAATAATAAAAAACTAAAACCATATCAAGCAATTAAAAATTTAATATGAAAATTAATGCAACAGAAATAAGAGTTGGAATGATATTGGATTATAAAGAAGATTTGTGGGAAGTTTTGAAAACAAATCATGTAAAGCCTGGTAAGGGAGGTGCTTTTGCACAAGTTGAAATGAAAAGCCTAATTAAAAATACAAAACTTAATGAAAGATTTAGATCAAGCGAAACAGTTGAGAAAGCCTCTCTTGATGAGATAAAATTTAATTATTTGTATAGCGATGAAAATTGCTACTATTTTATGAATCCTGAAACATTTGATCAAATTGATATAAATAAAAAAATTGCTGGAGAAAAAGGTAAATTGCTTAGTGAAAATTTAGAGGTTACAATCAATTTTCATAATGATAACCCTTTAAACATTAAACTTCCAAATCAAATAAATTGTAAAATTAAAAGTACTGATGCAGCAATAAAAGGACAAACAGTTTCATCGTCTTATAAGCCAGCAACTCTTTACAATGGGTTACAGATCCAAGTTCCACCATTCATTGAAAATGATGACACAATCATAATTGATACAAGAACAATTGCTTATGTGAAAAAAGTTTAAAATGAATTCGATATCTTCAAACTTAAATTTAATGATAAAAGCATGTGAGAAGGCTGCAAAGGTAATTATAAGAGATTTTGGAGAAGTTGAAAATTTACAGGTATCCAAAAAGGGCCCAAAGGATTTTGTAACAAAAACTGATAAAAGAGTTGAGAAAATCCTTATAGAAGAACTGTCAAAGTCAAAAAAGAATTATTCATTTATAACTGAAGAGACTGGTAAGATTTTTAATAAAAATAAAAATATTTTTTGGGTCATTGATCCTATTGATGGTACAACAAATTTTTTACATGGAATTCCCCATTTTGCAATTTCAGTTGCCTTACTTGAAGACAGTGAGATTACGATTGGTTTAATTTATGATCCGATAAAAAATGAGATCTTTTATGCTGAAAAAAATAATGGTTCTTTTTTTAATAATAACAGAGTTAGAGTTTCAAAAAAAATAAATCTTGATGAGTGTTTATTTGCATCAAATTGCGAAGGAATAAAATCAGTCTATCCTAAATTAAATTTAAGAAATACTGGTTGTGCAGCTTTAGATTTGGCATATGTAGCATGTGGAAGATTGGATGGTTACTTTCACGATGAAATTAATTTATGGGATGTTGCTGCTGGAAAAATAATAATTGAAGAAGCTGGAGGCATTGTTAACGACATTAATCAATTTAAAATTAATAGAATAGATATCAGAGCTGGGAATCCAGATATTTATGAAAAAATGGTAAAAAAATTAGATAAGTTTTAATTGTTTTTAAAATCATTTTTGTTATAAGGCTTGCGATGAAAAAAAATTTACACCCAGAATACCATTTAATTAAAGTTGAAATGACAGATGGTTCTCAATTTGAAACAAGATCGACTTGGGGCAAAGAAAATGAGGTATTAAAATTGGAAATAGATCCTAAATCACACTCCGCATGGACAGGAGGTAAACAAAAAATTTTGGATAAAGGTAGGATTAGTCAATTTAATAAGAAATTTCAAAATTTTAGATCCGAGAAAAAAAGTTAATGTCTAAAGCACCCTTAATGCCAATGGCAACAGCAGTTTGGCTAGTAGAAAATACTTCATTAACTTTTAAACAAATAGCAGATTTTTGTAATTTACATGAAGTTGAAGTTCAGGGTATTGCAGATGGAGAAGTTGCAAAAGGCATAGTAGGATATAACCCAATAAACTCAGGTCAATTGACAAGAGATGAAATAAATTTGTCTTCGGAGAATGAAGAACGGCCATTGACTATTACAAATGAAGACATAGAAATAAAAAATTCAGAAAAAAAAGTAAAAAAATATATACCATTATCTAAACGACAAGATAAACCTGACTCTGCTCTATGGTTAATAAAAAATCACTCAATATTAAAAGATTCTCAAATTTCAAAACTAGTCGGGATAACTAAATCTTCTGTGAGTTCAATTAGAAATAAAAGTTACTGGAATTATAATAATTTAAATGCGAAAGATCCTGTTGCAATGGGTCTATTTACCCAAAAAGAATTAATGAAATCATTAGAAAAAGCAGAAAGAAAGATTTTAAAAGAAAAAAAAGACCAGGAAAAAATAAGGTCTGGAAATAAAGTTGATCTAAAAATATAGACAAACAAATTTTAAAATGCTAACTAATCGCATTTTTGGAGGTTGTTATTAAAATAGAAGTAAAAGATAATAATGTTGAACAGGCTCTTAGAGTTTTAAAAAGGAAACTCCAGAGGGATGGTTTTTTTAAAATAATTAAGCTTAAGAATAATTATGAAAAACCTTCCGAAAAAAAAAAGAGAATTCTTCAAGAAAATATTAAAAGAGTTAAGAAACTTAACAAACTCAAAAATAGGATTTAAATATCGCGGGGTGGAGCAGCCTGGTAGCTCGCAAGGCTCATAACCTTGAGGTCGGCGGTTCAAATCCGTCCCCCGCAACCAATTATTTTATTAATATTATCAAAATTATAAGTTATATTTTTTGAATGAAGAAAACCGCTTTAATAACTGGCATAACTGGACAGGATGGGGCTTACCTTGCAGAACTGTTAATAAAAAAAAATTACAGAGTTATAGGGGCACTAAGAAGATCTGCCAGACAAGACAATTGGAGATTAAAGAGATTAAATATAGACAAAAAAATTATTTTTGAAGAATTGGAACTTTCAGAAGAGAATGAGATAAATCGCTTATTTAAAAAATATAAGTTTAATGAAGTGTACAATCTTGCGGCGCAGTCTTTCGTAGCCACGTCTTTTAATAGTCCTTTAAATACATCAAATATTACTGGATTAGGAGTACTTAGAATACTTGAAGCGATCAGAACATATAGTCCCAGAAGTAAATTTTTCCAAGCATCATCTTCGGAAATGTTTGGGCAAACATTTGAAAATAAACAGGACGAACAAAGTAAATTTAATCCTCAAAGTCCGTATGCAATTTCTAAATTATATGGTCACTATATCACAAAAAACTATAGAAAATCTTATAATTTATATGCTGCCTCTGGTATTGCATTTAATCATGAATCGCCATTAAGAGGAGAAGAATTTGTTACTAGAAAAATTACCAAAGGCTTAGTATCGATCATGAAAGGCGAACTAAAAGTACTAGAATTGGGAAATGTTTACGCTAAAAGAGACTGGGGATACGCGAAAGAATATGCGCAAGGAATGTGGCAAATGTTACAATTAAAAAAAGCAGATGACTTCATACTATCAACTGGCAAAACCTATACTATTAAAAATTTCATAGATGAATGTGTAAAATATCTTAAAATGGAAACAATTTGGATTGGCAAAAACCTAAAGCTAAGACTTGTAAATAAAAAAACAAAAAAAGACTTGATAAAAATTAATAAAAAATATTTTAGACCAGCTGAAGTCGATTACTTGAGAGGCGACTCTAAAAAAGCAAATAAAGTTTTAAAATGGAAGGCAAAGACTGACCTAAAAGGATTAGTCAAATTAATGATCGATGAGGAAATGAAGTATTTTAAGATGAGATAGCCTATAAACTCTTTACTATTTCTTCTGTCATTTTTTTTGCATCTGCAAATAACATTAAAGTATTATCTCTATAAAAAAGATCATTATCTATTCCAGCATATCCAGGAGATAAACTTCTTTTCACAAATAAAACTGATTTACTTTTTTCAACATCCAAAACTGGCATTCCATAAATTGGACTAGCTGGATCAGATTTCGCAACTGGATTTGTAACATCATTTGCACCGATAACGTAAGCAACGTCGCAATTTGCAAAATCATTATTTATTTCTTCTAATTCAAAAACTTCATCATATGGAACATTTGCCTCTGCTAGTAAAACATTCATATGACCAGGCATCCGTCCTGCAACTGGATGGATAGCATAAGAAACTTTTACACCATTTTTTTTTAAAGAGTCTACCATTTCTCTTAATGCATGCTGAGCTTGTGCTACTGCCATTCCATATCCTGGTACTATTATAACTGAAGATGCATTTTTCATAAGAAAAGCTGCATCATCTGCATTCCCACTTTTAACAGGCTTCTGTTCTTTTGATGAAACTGATTTTGATTGATCGGTAGCACCCCATCCTCCCAAAATTACATTGAAAAAAGATCTATTCATTCCTTTACACATTATATAAGAAAGTATAGCTCCAGATGAACCAACCAAAGCTCCAGTAATAATTAATGCTGAATTTTCTAAAGTAAAACCAATACCCGCTGCAGCCCAACCTGAATAAGAATTTAGCATTGAGATTACAACAGGCATATCGGCCCCTCCTATAGGTATAATCAATAAAACACCTACTAAGAATGATATGGCTACTATTGACCAAAAGATATTACTTGATTGAGACAAACAAAGATAGAAAATCAAAACCAAGATTGTCAAACCAAGTAGCAAGTTTAAAATATGCTGCCCTTTAAAAGTTATTGGAGCACCCGACATTATTCCCCTTAATTTTAAAAATGCTATAATTGATCCAGAAAAAGTAATAGCTCCTATAGCTGCGCCTAAGGACATTTCAATCAAACTAGCTAACTTAATATTTCCAATTACGCCCAAATTAAATGCCTCAGGGTTTAAAAATGCAGAAATTGCTACAAATACAGCGGCAAGACCCACAAGACTGTGAAAACCTGCAACAAGTTCAGGCATTGCTGTCATTGGTATTTTAAAAGCTATAATTGCACCAACAGAACCTCCAATGACAAGAAAAAATAATACATAAATAAAACCTGTTCCGAAATTTCCCACAGATAAAAAAGTTACAATGATTGCAATTGTCATGCCAGCAATACCAAAATAATTGCCACGTCTAGAAGTCTCTGGAGAGGACAAACCTCTTAGGGCCAATATAAATAAAATTCCTGAAATTAAATAGAACGTTGCTGATAAATTTGCTGACATAGTTTATTTTTTCTTCTTTTTGTACATTTGCAACATTCTTTGTGTTACAAGAAATCCCCCAAATATATTTACTGCTGCTAAAATTATTGCCATAAATCCAAATAAATTTGAAGTTTGAAAAATATTTTCACTATTATTTGCTAAAGCTGCAATTATAGCTCCAACAATTATTACTGAGGAAATAGCATTAGTTACAGACATTAAAGGAGTATGCAATGATGGGGTTACACTCCATACCACATAGTATCCTACGAATATTGATAAAATAAATATACTTAATCTAAATATAAAAGGATCAATTTCCATTTATTTCACCATAGTATTGTTAATTATTTCATCTTCTAAGTTTAATTCAAAAATTTTTTTTTCTTTATTAAATAAATTATTTATAAAATTAAACATATTTTTTGCGTACAGACTTGATGCAGAAACAGGTAAATTATTTAAAATATTAGCTTCACCCATGATTTTTACTCCATTACTATCTATTATTTCATTGACTTTTGATAGTTCAGCATTTCCACCTTGGGATGCAGCTAGATCATATATAATTGATCCAACAGGCATAACATCTATCATCTCTTTTTTTATAATTATTGGTGCTTTTTTTCCAGGTATCAGAGCTGTGCATATTACAATGTCAATCTTTTTTAAAGTATCCTTTAACAATTCCTCTTGTTTAATTTTAAACTCCTGAGAAGCTTCTTTTGCATACCCACCTTCAGTCTCAAGGTTTTCTGCACCTTCAACTGAAAGGAATTTTCCACCTAAACTCTCAACCTGTTCTTTTGATGCTAATCTTACATCAGTTGCATATACTATTGCACCCATTCTTTTTGCGGTAGCAATAGCTTGTAAACCTGCAACACCTGCACCCACAACTAAAACTTTAGCTGCAGAAATTGTTCCTGCGGCTGTCATCATCATTGGTATCGCTTTTTGAAAATATGCAAATGAGTCTATTACAGCTTTATAGCCTGCTAAATTAGCTTGTGAAGATAAAATATCCATTGATTGAGCTCTTGTTATTCGTGGTAATAACTCAAGAGATAAAAAAATTAAATTTTTAGAAGTTAATTGCTTTAATTTTTTTTCATTCGAATATGCATTTAAGACACCAATTAATATTTGTTTTTCTCTCATTTTATTTAAATTCTCATCACTAATGATATTCAATTGTAATATAGCATCACTTTTAGATATTACTTCATCACCATTCGAACAAATATCTGCACCCTCATCTGCATAATCTTTATCTGTTATGCCTAAATGTAGGGCATAATCTTTCTCTATGCATACGTCTAAACCCAATGATTTATATTTTTTTATTATGTCTGGAGTTATTGCAACTCTCTTTTCTAATTTTGTGTTTTCAGAAATTGATCCAATAATCATTTATAAAAGAAATATTGCCATTAATAATAAAATCAAAACTACAACTATAGAACCCCAGAGAACAAATTTTGTAAAGTTATTCCAAGTATTTTTATGACTTTCATTATCCATTTTAAATTATTTTTGTCTCGCCTTAAATTTTGGATTTTTTTTATTGATAATATAAACTCTACCTCTTCTTCTGACCAACTTTGAATTAAGATCTCTTTTTTTTAATGACTTTAGTGAACTTGCAATTTTCATATTTATTTTTTTTCGCCTTTAATAAACGAAGTTATATAATCTTTCAAATTTATTTTTCCATAATATCTAATAACCTTGTTATTATATGACATATTTGTCAAAGCTGATGCATATCTTTCTCCTGAACGAGGTGGTAAATATTTAACTCTTGAGCCAAACATTTTTGCCACATCATTGATTGAGTAAGATTTCTTGTGACTAATACTATGGTGAAGACACTTATTGTCCCTCCATGCCTTAATACATACTTCTATTGTATCAGATATATGTGTAAATCTTCTTGTTTGCGTTCCAGGCTTAACAATAGTCAAGGCTTGTTTATTTCTATATTGATTTTCAAAAATCCCAATAACGGTTGCCATTGAACCACTTTCAATTTGTTTATCTCCATAAACATTATAGAAATAAATTATTTCAAATTTTAAATTAAACCATTTTTTCAAATTCTCCAACAACTCAAGATTTTTAGATTTTGTGAAAGCATATGGAGATAAATTTTTATCATTTCCTTTGTTTCCTAAGGTAGCAGATGTAGCTGAATATATTAGTTTTATTTTATTCTCTAAACAAAACTTAAACACCTCTTGACTACCTAAAGAATTAGATTCAAAGCATTTATCAAAATTTTTAAAACTTTGATAAATTCTAGAAAATTCTCCAAAGTGAAAGATTGAATTTATATTTTTTTTTCTTTTTTTTAGTATCTTATTTATATTAGTTGTTTCTGCATTAATATATTCAACTTTATTACTTATAATGTGGTTTTTTTCTGAACCTGATGAATAATTATCAATACTAATTATTTTAAATTTTGTTTTGCCTACCAAAGCTTTTATTAAGTTTGACCCTACAAAACCTGCGCCTCCAGTTACAACTAAAAGATTTTTCATTATGATTTGCCTGGCAATGTCCTACTCTTCCATGTCTTAAGACAAAGTACCATCGGCGCTGAAAGGCTTGACTTCCGAGTTCGGAATGGAATCGGGTATTACACTTTCGCAATAATCACCAGGCAAGAGTAATTACAATTTTAATTTTAAAATGTAAAGATATGAATCAAGATTTTGTAAATTTTAAAGTATTTTCGCCCGATTTGATCTGATTATGTATCCAATTATAGGTTTTTTCTAGTCCACTTTTTAAATCTATAGAAGGCTCCCAATTAATAAATTTTTTTATTTTTTTATTGTCACTTGATCTCCCTCTAACACCTTTAGGCTTGTCTAAAAGATATTTTTTTTCAACCTTGTAATCTGCTATATCTTCAATAACTTCAATCATCTGGTTAATAGAGACTTGCTCACTACTACCCAGATTGAATACTTCTGATGAGTCATTTTCAAATATTTTTACTGTGCCTTTAATACAGTCATCAATAAACATAAAACTTCTAGTTTGATTACCATCTCCCCAGACTTCTATACTTTTTTCTTGATTAAATTTTGCTTGGATTATTTTTCTGCATAATGCTGCTGGAGCCTTTTCTCTACCGCCGTCATAAGTCCCTTTAGGTCCATAAACATTATGATATCTTACTACTCTAGTATCTAAATTAAAATCTTCAGTGAAATGTCTGCACATTCTTTCACTGAATAATTTTTCCCAGCCATAGCCATCTTCTGGTTGAGCTGGATATGCATCTTCCTCTTTTAAACCTGGTACAAATGTTTTTTCCTGCTTAGAAGAATTATATACACATGCGCTAGACGAAAAAAAATATTTTTTTACTTTATTTTGAACACATGCTCTTAACAAATTAGTGTTTATCAGTACTGATAACATACATTCAGCTTTATTATTTTCTATAAAACCCATACCTCCCATATTGCAAGCCATATTGTAAACATAATCTATATTTTCAGTTACCTTTAAACAGTTTTCAAATTCTTTTAAGTCTAAAAAATAATTTTTATTATCTTCGAATAACTGAAACCAATATTCTTGTGGCTTGATATCAGCGCATACAACATTATTACCTTTACTTCTAAGATATTCAGCTAAATATCCTCCAATAAAACCTCCAGCACCACAAATTAAGTAATTATTCATAAGAATAAAGTGATAATATAATGATTATTTTAATCAATTAAAAAATTTATATTTAAATATAGTTATTATTGCTTTTAATCCATCTTTGTAATTAATTTTTTTTCCCTCTTTATAAGTTCTGCCATTATAACTTATTGGAATTTCGATTATTTTTTCATTTATATTTGAAATTTTAGTGGTTATCTCAGGGCAAAAACTAAAGCCTTTTTCATTTAACTTTATTTTATTAAAAATTGTTGATTTAAAAACTTTATAACATGTGTGGGAATCTGTTAAATTTTGTTTATTAATTAAATTTGAGAGTAAAGTGAGTATATGATTTGCAAATATTCTAAAAGTTGATGTAAAATTATTTACAAAATATCTATTTTTCCCTAGAACTCTAGATCCATAAACAACATTCGATTTATCTTCAATAATAGGTTCAATAAGTTTATGGTAATCGTTTGGATCATATTCAAGATCTGCATCTTGAATTAACACAATATCTCCAGTAATAAATTTACTTGCTGAAATTATACATGAACCTTTACCAGAATTTACAGTATGAAATATTTTTTTATTTTCAGAGGTAAATTTATATTCTTTTATTAAAAAACTTGAGCCATCGTCTGAATTATCGTCAACAATTAAAATTTCTTTATTAATATTCTTTAAATTTTCAATTTTATTTAACAGTTCAATAATTGTATCTTTTTCATTATAACATGGGATTATAATGGATAACTTTATTTTTTTCATATTCTTATTTTTTTGTCCATTTCTTATATCTTTTCAAGTACTTATGGTTGGACATATATTTCTTACAAAATTTTACAGTCCAAAT
>CABYFB010000003.1 GCA_902518165.1 uncultured Pelagibacteraceae bacterium | reverse complement strand
TTTAATCAGACAGGATCCACCTTTTAATTTGGAATATATTTCTACAACATTAATGTTAGACAGAATCAAAGATAAAACAAAAATTATTAATGATCCTACTTCAGTAAGAAATATTTCAGAAAAATTTTATTCTTTAAATTTTAAAAATTATATGGCGGATACAATATTTACTAAAGATTTGATTGAAATTAAAAAATTTTTCAAAAAACATAAAAAGATAATAATTAAACCTATTCATAGCTATGGTGGCAATGATATAAATCTTATTTCAGGAAAGCTTAATTTGCTTAAAATAAAACAAATTTTGAAAAAACACGGTCACATTATGTGTCAAAAATTTTTAAATAAAATTAAGTTTGGAGATAAAAGAGTTTTTATTATAAATGGTAAGGTTTGCGGAGCCATATCTAGAGTTCCAAAATCAGGGTCAATATTGAGCAATATGAGCAAGGGCGCAAAACCTAAAATCGCATTTTTAAGTAATAAAGAGCTGAAAGTTTCAAATCTTATTGCAAAAAAAATTAAAAAAGATGGAATTTACTTTGCGGGAATAGACTTTATTGATGGAAAATTAAATGGAGACATAAATGTAACATCACCAACAGGTATAAAAACATACTTTGATTTATCTGAGATAAACTTGGCTAAGACTTTTTGGAAAGGTTTATAGTTGAAAAACTTATCAAATCAGCAAAAAGGATCATCTCTTGCATTTATAGCTGTGATGTTCATCACACCAGATTCACTTTTTATAAGATTATCTTCGATAGATACTTGGGGATTATTGTTTTATAGAGGCGCGATACCATTTGTAGCTGTATTAATTGGACTTCTTATATTTTATAAAAAAAACTTTATTAAAGCATTTTTGAATGTTGGTTATGCTGGTATTTTTTATATTATAAGTTTTTCGATTTGTAACATCACATTTATAATTTCAATCCAAAATACAAATGTAGCAAATACGCTAATAATGATTGCAATGGCACCCATGCTTTCGGCAATCCTTGGTGCAATATTTTTAAAAGAGGTTCCCGATAAGAAGACTTGGATAGCTATAGCTATTACTTTAGTAGCTGTAATATATATATTTTACGACTCTCTAGAGATGGGTAACTTATTTGGTGATCTTATGGGTATAACAACAGCTTTTGGACTCGCCACCAACGCGGTAATAATTAGGTCAGCAAAAGATAGAGATTTGCTACCTTCAGCAGTTGTCGGTAAGCTTACGGTAGCTCTATTTGCTCTCTTTTTTGTTGAAAGTTATGAGTTAGTTGAAAAAGACCTGATTTATATACCTTTAATGTGTATTTTGTGTGTAGCAATACCATTTGTTTTGGTGACGATTGCTCCAAGATTTATACCTGCAGAGGAAGTTAATCTGTTTTTTCTTCTTGAGACCATTTTAGGACCCATTTGGGTATGGTTAGTTATCAAAGAGCAGCCAAGTATAGAGACAATAGTTGGTGGGCTAGTAATTATATTCACTATAGCTGTTCACTCATATCTAAAATTAAAATCTTCTACTAAATAAAATATTTTTCTTTTTGTCACAAATTTGTCTTGATTTAAAATTAGATCGCCCATAAACACCGCTAATTTTATGAACAAAATTATTAAAAACTCTTGGGCTCTCTTTATGGGTATGGCATTTATAATGCTCGCTCACGGTTTTCAAGGTACTCTGCTAGGTGTTAGAGCTGTTAAAGAAAATTTTGGTCTATCATCGACAGGTTTTTTATTTTCTGGATATTTTGTAGGATATTTTATTGGAGCAAAAATTATACAATCTTTAATTCATAGAGTTGGGCATATTAGAGTATTCGCAGCTTTTGCTTCTGTCACTTCAATTGTGGTCTTATTACACTCAATTTTTGTAAATCCTATTTCATGGTTTGTACTTAGAATGATTTCTGGATTTAGTATGGTTTGTCTTTATACGATTGCTGAAAGCTGGTTAAATGATAGATCTACAAATAAGAACAGAGGTAGTGTTTTATCTATCTATATGATCGTTATGTATGCCTCTATGGCAATTGGGATGTTTTTCATAAACTTTAGTAAACCAGAAAACTTTCAACCTTTTATACTGATATCTTTATTTATGTCTTTGTCTCTTGTTCCAATATTATTGACAAAAAGAAAGGCTCCTAACTTTAAAAAAATATCAGGTATGAAGCTAAAGGAAGTTTATAAATCATCACCATTTGGTGTTGTAAGTTCGTTTTTAATTGGAATATCACATTCAGCTGTTTTCTCATTGATTGCAGTTTATGCTACATCGATGAATTTTAGTATTTTAGAAGTTTCAATAGTAACCTTTTTATTTGCTATATCTGGAGCTATATCTCAATGGCCAATAGGAAAATTATCAGATGTTTTAGATAGAAGAATTGTAATTATTTATACAACATTTGGAGCAGCTTTATTTTGTTTTTTGGCGATTATTTCCTCGGGTCAAATGTATATGCCTGCGGGTTTAGCTACATCAAAAATATTTTTTTATATCTGCATAATGTGTTTTTCTTTTTGTAGTCTACCAATGTTTGCATTAATTTTTGCACACACAAATGATTTTATACCAAAAGAAAAATTTGTAGCAGCAGGAGCAGGATTACAATTTGTTTTTGGTCTTGGTGCAATTTGCGGTCCTTTTATGTGCTCATTATTTATGGAATTTTTAGGAGAAAATGGATTTTTTATTTTTTTAATTATATTTCATTCGTTTATTGGTTTATTTGGAATATATAGAATGCAAATTAGAGAGTCTGGAGATAACCCAGACTCACAGTTTGCACCTATGCCTCAAACGATTACTCCAGCTGGTATAGAACTTAATCCTTCAACTGAACCAATAGAGGAACCAAATAATTTGAACGAATTTAAGAAAATTTAGTGTAAGTTCAAAATTATGAAAACAGCATTAATATTCGGCTCAACTGGATTAATTGGTGGAATATTACTTAAATTGTTAGCTAACGATCAAAAATATAAAAAAATTAAGGTTTTTGTAAGATCTTCTACTTCAAAAATTGATCCCAAAATAGAAGTTGTTGAAACAGATTTTACGAAATTAGAAAATATTAAGTCAGAAATAAAAGGTGATGATTGTTTTTTTTGTATTGGAACTACAAGAAAAAAAACACCTAACAAACAAGATTATATAAACACTGAGTATAATTTACCTGTAACAATCGGAAAAATTTGTAGTGATAATAATGTACAAAATTTTGCTTATATTTCTTCATTGGGTGCCAGTTCAAAAAAAACAAATTTGTATTTAAAAAATAAAGGTATGGCTGAAGAAGAATTAAGAAAACTAAACTTTAAAAAATTTATTGTAATTAGACCTTCATTTTTAATTGGAAAAAGAATAGAGGAAAGATTGGGAGAAAAAATAGGTATTTTCGCCATGAAATGTATATCGCCATTTTTAGTTGGAGATTTAAAAAAATATAAATCGATAAATGCAGAAATAGTTGCTAAATCCATGATAAATATATCAAACAGTGAAATACAAAGTGGAGTATTTGAACCACCACAATTATTACGAATTGGAAGAGAATAAATTTTTTATAAATCAATAAAATATTAAAAAAATTATTTTAAGTGCTATAATACATTTAAAGGAGGTATCTATGGCTAAATTTTTTTTAATGGGAAATTTTACAGAGAAAGCATTCGCAGGCTTTTTAAAAGATCCTGGATCAGATAGATCTGAGGTTGCTAGAAAGTGTTCTGAAAGTGTTGGAGCTGAAATGAAATCTTACACGTATTTGAGAGGACCTTATGACTTTATAGTTGAAACCCATGGTACATTTGAGCAAATGGCTGCAATTAAAATGGCTACTGAGGGAAGTGGTGCACTTAAAAATATTGCTATTTGCGAGGAAACCCCAATGAATGAAATTGCAAATCATGCAACAAAAGTATCAAGTGGCTATAAAGTGCCTGGACAATAATCTTAATGGTAGCTTCATTAATTATGAAGCTACCAATTTAAAATCGAAGCTGTCAAAATATCTCATACAAATAAAGTAATATTGATTTATTAAGAAAGTTATGAACAAAAGAAAATTTATAAAATTATCTATATTTGGATCGTTACTATATAGTATTTTTCCTTACAAAATTTCATTAGCTGAAACCAAAAAAATAATTAATCAAAATTTAACAGAAGCCCAAAAAAAAATTATGTTTGAAGAGGCAACTGAACGACCATTCTCAAGCCCTCTTAATCAGGAGAAAAGAGAAGGTTTTTATCACTGTGCAAATTGTGGAGCTAAACTTTTCAAGTCTAACTCAAAATTTGATAGTGGAACTGGTTGGCCATCATTTACAGAAGCACTTCCTGGAGCTTTTAAAACGAAAGTTGATTACAGCTTTGGCATGAAAAGAATTGAATATCATTGTGCAAAATGTGGTGCCCATCACGGTCATGTCTTTGAAGACGGTCCTGGACCTACTGGAAAAAGATATTGTAATAACGGCTTATGTTTAATATTTAAGCCATCATCATAAAATGGAGGAGTAATGAAGATATTGAGTATATTAAAAGGAGTTGAATTAGTTATAGCAGATTTAGAGGTAAATTTGGGAGAACAGGTGAGAAGTGCACCTACTTTATGTGCTAGATATAATGGTAAAATTATACCATTAAACACTGCTCATGATGGTAGACCTATTCTTATGAAAGAAGAAAACGCGATTGAAAATTAATTTCTAATTAAGTTGCGTCAACTTAAGTAAGTTTATTAAATATAAAATATTATAAGAAGAATTATGACATTTGAATTACCAAAACTAAATTATTCTAATGACGCCTTATCTCCAATAATGTCACAAGAAACATTAGAATTACATCATGGAAAACATCACCAAACCTACATAACAAATCTTAATAATTTTATAAAAGATACAGATATGGCTGAAATGTCATTGGAAGATATAATTGTTAAAAGCTCAAAAGATAACTCAAAAACTGGAATATTTAATAATGCAAGCCAGCATTGGAACCATAATCTTTTTTGGAAGTGCATGAAGCCAAAAGGTGGTGGGAATATTCCGTCAAAACTTGAGAAAAAAATTATTGAAGATTTTGGAAGTGTTGAAAAATTTAAAGA
Source organism: uncultured Pelagibacteraceae bacterium (assembly GCA_902518165.1). Classification (GTDB taxonomy): domain Bacteria; phylum Pseudomonadota; class Alphaproteobacteria; order Pelagibacterales; family Pelagibacteraceae; genus Pelagibacter. Next base: position 175,017 of record CABYFB010000003.1, on the reverse strand, counting down.
TCAATTTAAACAAGCTGGTATTACTCAGTTCGGATCTGGTTGGTGTTGGTTATCATTAAATAATGATAAATTGGTTGTTACAAAAACAACTAATGCAGCAAATCCATTAGTTGACAACATGAAGCCAATACTTGGGTGTGATGTTTGGGAACATTCTTATTATATAGATTACCGAAATAGAAGACCTGAATATTTAGACAAATTTGTTGAAAATCTTATTGATTGGGAATTTGTTGATTCTCTTTTAGGTTAAATTAAAATAAAAAAAAATGAACAAGGACAATGCCAGTAAACTCTGGAAAATTATTCAGGAGGCAGGCGACTATTTAAATGGTCAATTGCCTGATCACCCAAATCATCCAAAAGGAAGAAATCCATACGCGCATGTAGCAATATGTGTAAAAAATAAATTTAATGCTAGTTACAAAGATATCGAAGACGATAAATTTAATGAAGTATTAAATTTTATCGAAGATATTAAAAACAACCCAAACTAATTAATAAAATTAATCTAAAAATTGTTTGTATGCTAAATAAGCTAGAACTAATACAGCTACAACTTCCATATTTCTCCTTTTAATTAAAGCTGCCAGTCGCAAATAATATTATTATCACTAATACTGCCACAGCTTCCATTAACTTCTTTTATAATTTGAAAGGGTTAATTTCAAGTATATTTAATTGAAAATAGTATTCAAAAACTCATCCACTTCACTGTCTTTAGTATTCCAAGCAGTGACTAATCTAACTGTTTTGCCAGTCAATTCATCTTTGCTCATCATATACTCTTCTGAATTAAGATGTTCGACCATTTTTTTTGGGAGTTTCACAAAAACTTCGTTTGCTTCTGTCGGATATTCTAGTTTCACTTGATTGCTAGAAACTAAACCATCACTTAATTTTTTTGCCATTAGATTTGCATGTCTTGCGTTTTTTAACCAAACATTATTTGAGATATATCCATCTAATTGTGCAGAAACAAAACGCATTTTAGACAATAGATGACCAGATCTTTTTAACAAGTATGGTAAGTTCCCAACTAATTCCTTATTAAATATTATAATTGCTTCGGCTGCTATACATCCGTTCTTCGTTGCTCCAAAAGATAATATGTCAATTCCTGATTTCCATGTCATTTCTGCGGGAGTAACATCTAGTGAAACAAGCGCATTAGCGAACCTAGCACCATCCATATGTACTTTTAATTTTTTTTTATGTGCGATTTCAGAAATATTTCTAATTTGATCTAAAGTATAAACTTCACCAGTTTCTGTTGCTTGAGTTATACTAACAATAGATGGTTGAGTGTGATGCACAATTCCAAACCCTCCAATATTATCATTTAGCTCATCAACTGTTATTTTGCCATCTTTTCCGTGCAATGGAACAAGTTTTGCTCCACCTGTATAAAATTCAGGGGCTCCACACTCATCAACATTAATATGAGAAAATTTGTGGCAATAAATATTTCCAAATGATGGAGATATAGCAGAAAGTGCTAAAGCATTTGATGCGGTTCCTGATGCAGTTGGATAAACAATCACATCCTTTTCAAAAATTTTAGAAAATTTTTCTTGTAACACACCTGAAATTTCATCGTTACCATACGGTGGGGCAATACCATCATTTGCTTTGATAATTGCATCCAAAACTTCTGGACAAGCTCCTGTCACGTTATCTGAAGCAAATTTTACTCTTTTTCGTTTTGTATTAATTTTTGCGTTCATTTTATTGTTTTGGAAAATAATCTTTTAAAGTACCTTCTCTATAAACATCAGCTGTACAACAATGAAGGCCTCCACCAAAAGCATATGCATCTCTCAACTCTACAGGGATAACCTCCATACCTAATTTATCTAACTGTTCAGCTTGATATTTTTCACTTTTTTCAACACATACAGTTTTAGGGTCAAGAACTAATACATTCATTGATAGCCATACTGAAGAGTAACAAAGTGGTGGTGGAGTATTATGAGCAGGTTGTGCAGCATCAATGATTTCCCATCCATTATCTTCAAATAATTTTCTTTGTTCTTTTGGAAGTCTTCGTTGTGGATTATTAATAATTAACCCTTCTTTAATTGGGGTAAAGGTTGCATCAATATGAATTGGGTAAGGATCGCCTGGGAAATTTACAGCATGAACTCTATGATCCTTAAAATGTCTTTTTATCCAATCAATTCCTTTTAAGTTAGTTGTAAATCCGTGTTGTACAACCAAATCCTTTCCAAATCTTAGAATATCTGCGGCATCAAATAATGGTTCTTCCTCTGTTGTGACAAAGTATTTATTTTCTGTCCATTCAAGTCTTTTAGTTACACCAATTTTATCTGACAAATAGTCTTTTCTATAATCTGCGTCTGTTAATCTAGGCTTTGGTGCTGACTCATGTCTCATATTTGGATCTTTATTATAATAGTCTTTTAATAAAGGTCTGTAACATAGGTACTCAAACCATCTGCACCTATAGCTCATTGTCGCTTCTAATATTTCATTTCCCACAGTTAATAAAACATCTCTAGGTGGCATACACCCAAACATAGTTTCGGCTTTCCAGTCAGGAGTTGATGTTGGTTGATTAAAATCTAAAGGTGTTGGTCTATCAACTTTTATACCCCTTTTTTCAAGCAAATTTGAAAAGTTATCTAATAGTTCATTGGCTTTATCGACAGTGTCCTTAGTTCTTGGACCATAAGTTCCTCGCATATCAGAGTCTTCTGGAACTTTAGCATCTAAAGCAGGTTCAGGTGCTGGAATACAAGTACCATCTGCTCTTCCAACAATTACATGTTTTAATGGATCCCATTCATTCCAACTATTAACAATCTTACTATTTTGAACCATGTAAAATTAATTTAATCCAATAAATCTTCTATTAGATTGCATTATCATACTATAATAAAATATAGCTAAAAAAATAAAGAAGCCACCAATAATTGTGTTAGTTGAAGGAATTTCATTTATTCCAAGCCAAGGAAGCCAAACCCAAAATATTCCTCCTATAACTTCGGTCAAAGACAATAAAGTCAAATCAGCTGCTGGAATATATTTTGATCCAATTGAGTAAAGAATTAAACCCATGCAGACAAGTGTTCCATGAGTGGCAAATAATGCTTCATTTTTATTTGAAGATAAGAAATTTGCATCGTTATTTAAAAGCATAACTGTTGAAAATAAAAAACAAAATAATCCTGCTATAGCAACAGTTGTAAACTTGGGAGTTTGTTTTCTCCATCTCAGACTTACTGAAAAAATTGAAAAACCTAGCGCTGATACTAATCCAAATATTAGACCCATTAAAGAATTTTCTCCGGTATTACCGTATGCCATTACAATTATGCCAAATGCTGCAACTAAAATTGATATCCAAACTGTGATTGATATTTTTTCTTTCAAAAAAAGAAAGCCAAGTAGTGCAGTAATAAAAGGCATTGCAGCTAAACATAATAGAGTTACTGCTGCTGTCGTATTAGTAATTGACCAAATAAAAGTTATCATTGCTGTTCCTAAACCAACACCACCAATAATTCCAGATATCCCAATTTTTAAATAATTTTTATAAAAAGAGATTCCTTCTTCAAGGAATAAGTAAACATTGAGTAACAAAAAAATAACAATACCTCTTGCAAACAAGTATTGCCAAGGAACAGTTTCTGGTTGATCTATATGTCTTACAACATATGGTCCAAATGACCAAAGTATGCCTGCAAATAAAACTATTGGAATAGCTACTTTAGGATTTTTTAAATCAGGCATAAATTAATTTATTTTTTATAAATTTTTAGTGATATTATTAAATAAATATGGATTTAGATATAATAAAAATTGCATCCGACACGACTAATAATAAAATATTGAAAGATTACACTCATAGATCGAAATATAAAAATAAAACTTGTGGCGATATAATTGAAATGAGATTTAATATTAAGAAAGATATAATACAAGATATTGGATATCAAACAAAATCCTGTGTATACTGTCAAGCTTCTGCAAGCTTAATATCTCATAAACTTATCAAAAAAAGTAAAAATAAAGTTAATTATTTATTAAAAAATCTTATCGATTATTTTGAAAATGAAATTAAACCTTTGCCAAAAAATCTAAATAAATTTAATAAATTGTTTAATAAAAAAAATATATCTAGAAAAAACTGTGTATTAATGCCATTAATTGCAATTAAGAAACTCAGCATTGATGAATAATTTAGATATTAAAAAACCTGTTATCGCTGCAATATTTTCTACTTTGACAATTGGGGTTTTGTCATTGCTTACTTATAAAACACCTTATGGATTATTTTTGATTGCTTCCTTTGGTTCTACAATGGTTTTGCTTTATGGTTATCCAGAAAGTCCTTTTGCAAAACCTAAAAATATATTTTTTGGTCATTTTTTAACCTCGCTTGTTGGTGTGATATTCGTGAATTTCGCTCCACTCCCGATATATATTATTATACCTGTCGCTGTTGGAATAGGTGTCGGATTAATGATCATTCTTAATGTAACCCATCCTCCTGCAGGAGGAAATCCTATAATTGTGATCATGGGATCGGTTTCTTTTGAATATTTAATATCCCCAGTTATAAGTGGATCAATTATTGTGATAGTTTTCGGCATAATCTTGAACAAATTTATTGCTAAAAGGAATTACCCAAAATAAACACAATTTGTTTGCTAGTCCTATTTAACTTGTGCTAGTCTTTTCAAATAATAATTAATAATTCAGCTTTAAGAAGCTAGTAATAGGAGTAAAAATGAAAGTACTTTGTGTATTGTATGATGATCCAAAAGGAGGAATGCCTAAATCTTATCCTCTGTCGGATTTACCAAAATTAGAGAAATATCCAGATGGAATGACATTGCCATCACCTAAAGGAAGAGATTTTACACCAGGCCAATTACTTGGTTGTGTTTCAGGTGAACTTGGTTTGAGAAAGTTTTTAGAGAGTAATGGACACGAGTTGGTTGTTACTAACAGTAAAGATGGAGATGGATGTGAAGCGGATAAACATATTGTTGATGCTGACATTGTTATCTCTCAACCATTTTTCCCTTATTATTTAACTAAAGAAAGAATTGCTAAAGCTAAAAACCTTAAGATGGCAATTACAGCAGGAATAGGTTCTGATCACGTTGACTTACAAGCAGCAATGGATAATAAAATTGATGTTGTTGAAGTAACTTTCTGTAATTCTAGATCAGTTGCTGAACACATAGTCATGATGATTGTTTCAATGGTTAGAGATTATCACAATCAACATAGAATAGTTAATGAAGGTGGATGGAATATTGCAGATGCTGTTCAGAGAAGTTATGACGTTGAAGGAATGCATATAGGAACTGTTGCTGCTGGAAGAATAGGGTTAGATGCACTTAGAAAAATGAAACCATTTGATGTTCATTTGCACTATTTTGACAGACATAAATTACCTGACAGTGTTGAAAAAGAACTAAACTTAACTTTTCATGAGTCAGTAGAGTCTATGGTAAAAGTTTGCGATGTTGTTACAATTAATTGCCCACTTCATCCTGAAACTGAAAATTTGTTTGATGATGAAATGATAAGCAAAATGAAAAAAGGAGCATACATAGTTAACACTGCAAGAGGTAAAATTTGTAATCGAGACGCAATAGCAAAAGCACTAAAAAGCGGACAACTAAGTGGTTACGCAGGTGATGTATGGTTTCCACAGCCTGCTCCAAACGACCATGTATGGAGAACAATGCCAAATCATGGAATGACACCACACACTTCTGGTACATCTTTATCTGCTCAAGCAAGATATGCAGATGGTGTTAGAGAAATATTGGAATGTTTCTTTGAAGGAAAAGAAATTAGAAATCAATATTTGATAGTAAAAGATGGTCAATTAGCAGGAATGGGGGCACATTCTTACAGTAAAGGGTCTGCAACTAGTGGATCAGAAGAAGCTGCTAAATATCAAAAAAAATAAAATAGATTTATTAAAGGTATGCTACTCAAATAAGTAGCTACCTTTAATACTATAGATTTAAACCCTCATTATTATATATTTTAGATATGAGGTTATTTTACTACTTTTTATTGTTATTTTTTATCTCGACATCATTCTCTCATTCAAAAGATAAAGCGTATTTTGCGGGAGGTTGCTTCTGGTGCATGGAAGAATCTTTTGAAATGTTGGAAGGTGTAGAAGAGGTTATATCTGGTTACTCAGGAGGGATCACTGCAAATCCAACATATAGGGAAGTCACTTATGGAGATACTGGTCATTTTGAGGTTGTTGAAATAATTTATGACAAAGAGAAAATATCCTATAAAGAACTCTTAAAAAACTTCTGGCTTAATATTGATCCATTTGATGCTTATGGCCAGTTTTGCGATAAAGGATACAGCTACAGATCTGTAGCATTTTATGAAAACGATTATCAGAAAGATTTAATTGATAAAGATATAAAAAGATTAGAAAAGAAATTTAAAAAGAAGGTAGTCACCTATGTTAAAGAATTTGAGATTTTTTACAAAGCAGAGGATAAACATCAAGATTACTATCAAGTATATTTAGAAAATTATTTAAAATATAAGAAAGCATGCAAAAGAGAGAGAATACTTGATATTATTTGGGGATCATAATTAATGCCTGTAACAAGCAAATTTGTAGCTTTAAAAAACTATATCCCTACAGGTTTACCAAAAGAAACTGACTTTGAAATAAAAACAAAAGAGATATCTTTAGATACTAAGAACAATATATTGGTTTTAAATTTATGGATTTCAGTTGATCCTTATATGAGGGCAAGGATGACTGAAAGAAAAAACTATAAACCACCTTTTAATATTGGTGAAGAGATGGAAGGTTATGCTTTAGGTATAGTTAAAGAGTCTAAAGACAAAAATTTTAAAGAAGGAGATATTGTTTTTAGTAATTTCGGAATGAGAGATTACTTTGTTTGTAATTCTAATGATCTAAAAAAAATTGAGCCAATGAATATTCCTATACAAACATATCTGGGTCCACTTGGAATGACAGGTCATACAGCTTATATAGGACTTTTTAAACATGGTGAATTAAAACCAGGTCAAACAATCCTTGTTTCTTCAGCTGGAGGTAGTGTTGGATCTACTGTTTGTCAAATTGCAAAAAATATGGGTTGTAAAGTAATTGCAAGTACAGGATCAGATGAAAAAGTTAAATGGCTGAAAAATGATTTAAAAATTGATCATGCGTTTAACTATAAAAAAATTGAAAATCTTGTTTTGCATCTTAAAGAAGTTTGTCCTGAAGGATTTGATTTATATTTTGATAATGTAGGTGGTGATTTCTTAGAGTCAGCAATTTTTCAAATGAAGAACTTTGGAAGAATTGTAATTTGTGGAAGGATATCCCAAATGAATGCAACTAATCCTGGCTCTGGTTTAAAAAATATGGCTCATGTTCTTGTAAAAAGACTAACTATTAAAGGTTTTATAATTTTTGATCATGAAAATGATAGAGAACAGTTTGAAACTGATATGGCTAAATGGCTACTAGAAGATAAAATTAAATTTAAAGAAACTGTTTACGAGGGTATAGAAAATACACCAAAATCATTCATTGATTTATTAGAAGGTAAAAACATAGGAAAAATGCTTGTAAAAATTTAATTAGAATTTTTATGAAATTTTTAAAGAAGTTTTATAGACCCTTTTTATTAACCTATATTTTTTTGAGTATAGCTATCAGTTTTTATCCATCATTTGATTTTTACTCACTAAAAGGTCAAATTCTTATAATTGCCGTATCTTTTTTTAATGGGATGATGGGAGTTTACGTAAAAAAATTATAAGACGTAGGGCTCGGGTCTTGCAGAACTATTTAACACTCTTTCGACTGCGAAAACACTAATATCTATAGTTTGATAACTGCCTGTAGTTATTAATTCAGTTAGAGCTCTACCAATTCCTGGTGCTTGCATTAAACCTCTGCCAGTAAATCCTGAGGCCATGTAAACATTTTCAAATTTTGGATGTTTTCCAACTACAGCATTATTATCTAATTTGTTACAATCATAATATCCAGCCCATCCACCTGTTAATTTGAGTTCTTCAAATGCTGGTATTCTTTTTGCAAGAGCAGGCCAAACTAATTCTTCAAAATCATTCCATGCAGGTTCGAGATCTTCTGCATCAAAAACTGAAATTGGAGAGCCTGCTAAATATTCTTTTCCTTCTGGTCGCCAATATACTCCTGTTGTTAGATCTCCAGATAATGGCATCTCTGGAATATGTTTAGGACATTTAACTCTAAAGACTGTATGTTTTTGAGGTACTACAGGAATATCTTCAAGTAGTTCCTTAGTCCAGCACCCAGCTGCGGAAATAATTGTCTTTGCATTAATTTCAGATAGGCTCTTAACCTCTCCCTTAATAAATTCTGCCCCAAGATCAATTGCTTTATGCTTTAAAGCGCTATGAAATAAGAATGGATCAATCCATCCCTCACTCTTGTTATCAGTAAATGTTGCAGTTTCAATTCCTTCCTCATTAATGTAAGGAAAATAGTTTTTCAATTCAGAACCTTTAATATTTTTTGTACCCGCTTCACATTCTTTATGATTTTCTAAAGCTCTGTACTGCTCTTCTGCATGATCTGGTCCAAACATTAGAAGATATCCGTTGGGCACCATGCTAGCTGTTGGATTTGGATTTTTTTCAGTTTTCAATAATTCTGGTATTTGAAATATAAACTCCCTTGCAAATTTTCCTAAAAGAATATTTTCTTTTTGAAAAAACTGTCGTCTAAATCCACCAAGTGATAATGGGAATGATGCAGTTTTATAAGTTGGATCCCTTTCAATGACTTTTACTTTTCTGCCTTCTTTGGACATAAAGTATGCAGTTGCAGCTCCAATTATACCACCACCTACTATTACAACATCATCCATATTAGTTTATCAAAAAAATGTTTATATTTAAAAGCAATGCAAAACAACACCATAACAAATATGGAATCATCAAGTACATGCTTAATTGACTTATATTCTTATATTTAAATACCAATAAAACAATAAATATAATTAACACAACAAGATTTAAAATTGCTAAAGAAATATTATGGAAACCAAAGAAAACAACACTCCAAGTTGTATTAAAAAAAAGATGAATGAAATATAAAAATACAATATTTAAATTTTTTGTGTTTTTATGCCACGCATTCCATATGGCTATTGTCATAAATAAATAAAGTAATGTCCATACTGGCCCAAATATCCAATCTGGTGGATTGTATTGAGGTTTAGATAAATTTGAATACCAAGGTTCTTTAAAATTTATAGTAACCAAACCTCCAATAAATGAAGCTGAAAACGTAGTAATTGCAAAGAGAATAAAAGATAAAATTTTATTTTTTAGCATTTAAGTACTATACAGCAGTTAAATATGAATAAAAAAGTAATTTGGATCACCGGTGGAAGTACAGGAATTGGCAAAGCACTTGCGTTAAAATTTGCTAATAATGGATGGACAGTTGCTATTTCTGCAAGAAGAGAAAATTTATTAAAAGAAATCGAAGATAAGCATCAAAATATTAAATCTTTTCCACTTGATGTAAATGATAAGGAAAAGTGTAAGTCTGTTTTTGAAAATATAAAAAAGGAACTTGGTGACATCGAAATTTGTTTTTTTTCTACGGGAACTTGGGATCCAAAAAAAGAAAAAGAAATTGATTTAGAGCAAATTGAAAATGTATTTAAAGTAAATTTTTTTGGAACATTAAATTGTATAAAAGCAGTTGAAACTCATTTTCGAGAAAGAGGAAAAGGTATTATTACCATTGTATCTTCGATTGCAGGATACAAAGGCTTACCTAACTCAAGTGGCTATGGACCATCCAAAGCTGCTTTAAGTAATCTTGCTGAAAGTTTACATTTTGATTTTGGGAGATATGGCGTGAGGGTTTGTTTAGTTTCTCCAGGTTTTATCAAAACACCAATGACTGATAAGAATGATTTTAAGATGCCTTTTCTAAAAACTCCAGAATTCTCGGCAGACAAAATTTATGATGGGCTTATTAATGGTTCTAATTTTGAAATACACTACCCAAAAGAATTAACTTTGATCCTTAAATTTTTAAAAATAATACCTGATCGATTATATTTTTATTTAATACGGAAATTAACTAAATTACAAAAAAAATAAAATTAATCTTTAACAAACATCACAGTCAACTCTGCAACTTTAATTCCAAATTTTGTCATCTTAGCTCTGTTGATAGCTACTCTTTCGTCTTGCATAAATATCCAATCATCAAAAGTAATTTTGATATTTTTTCCTTTCACAGGAACTAACAAAACATACTCAAATTTAAATGCTGGGCCATATGAATACCCCCTAGCCTTACCAACTACATCGCCTGCAGTTCCCTCGTAATTATGTTCATCAATTTTATCTATTACCCATTGCCTATTTTGTATTTCACCATCATTCCAAATAAATTTTTCGTCTAATATAAGTTGTTTGCCATCCCACTTACCGTCTAGGTCTGCTGAAAATTGTCTCGTAACTTTACCTGATCTGTTTTGTAGTATACCCCAAGCTTTGACGTTTCCGCTTAAATATTCTTCAATTATTAGTCTTGGTTTTTGATCTTTAAAATCTTCTGGTTTCATAGATTGATTATTTATACAGCTTGTAATTAATCCTGTGAAAATTATCAATAAAAATACTTTAAAAAATTTTTTGTTAATCATATTAAATTTTATTTTGCATGGAAAATTGAATTAAATCTATATTCTTTGATTTAAACCCAGCTTCACAATATGACAAATAAAAATGCCACATACGTTTAAATTTATTATCAAATCCATGTTTTGAAATCTCTTCCCATTTTTTTAGGAATTCATCTCTCCATATTTTTAAAGTATTAGAATAGTGAGAGCCATATGACTCATATTTTTTAATTTCTAAACCGTTGCTACTAGATAAATCATATAATTTTCTTTTTGATGGCAAAAAACCTCCAGGAAATATGTATTTTTGTATAAAGTCTTCTTTGGTTTTATATCTGTCAAATAAACTATCATCGATTGTTATCGCTTGTATCGCGGCCCTTCCATTCTCAGATAGATTTTTTTTAATACTTTTAAAATAATTAACTAAATAATTTTGCCCAACCGCTTCTATCATTTCTATAGATGCGATAGAGTCATATTTGTCTTTTACATCTCTATAATCTTTCAAAAATATATTCACTTTTTCATTCAATCCATTTTCAAATATTCTTTTTTTTGAAAATTCAAATTGCTCTTTAGAAATTGTTATACAATCTAATTTTACATCATAATTTTTACCCACATATTCAGCAAAGCCACCCCAGCCACAGCCAATTTCTAAAATTTTATTTCCTACGTTTGGCTTTATTAATTCTGTAAGCTTTTTATATTTATTTAGTTGAGCAGAAAATAAATCGTCTTTTTGTTTTTCAAAAATTGCACTTGAATAAGTAAGTGAAGGATCCAACCATAATGAAAAGAAATCATTTCCTAAATCATAATGTTTTGAAATATTTTTCTTACTTCTACTCTTATTATTTTTTATGAAAATACTCTTTAATTTATTAATCATTGATAAATCAAAAATACCTGAAAATTTATAGACAATTTTTATATTTTTAGCTGTTATTTCTATTAGATTAGTTAGATTATCTGTTTCAAATTCATTTCGCATGTACGCTTCTGCAAGTCCTACACTTCCCGATTTTATTATTTGAAGTGTTAAACCAGGTTTGTTAATTTTAATCTTTGCTCTTAATTGTTCACTCTCATTACCAAACTTATATATTTTGCTGTCATGATTTTGAATTTCAAGAAATCCATGCTTTATTAGTTTTAGAGAATTAAATACGATTTTATCTGACAAAAGATTAAAATTCATTTTTTTTCAAACGTAATATTATTTTTTATTTTTATGTTTTTTTTAACTAACTTAACTCCCTTTAACCATAATTTTAATGCTTCAAAATGAATTGCGGCAATAACTTTAAAGGTCATTAAAGGGTGAGAAATATAAGATATAAGCATATTTTTATTGTTAATTTCTTTTGCAACCCCATCTTGTGAAGCATATAACAATTTTCCCTCCTTATCACTTTGATCAATTATTACGGATAACATTTTTTCAGGTTTGAGGATTCTAAAATTGTATTTACTTTTCATTTCAATAAATGGTGAAACGAAAAACTTCTTCTCACAGCTATTTGTAATTATTTTTTCGTCGTTGACTTTAAATATATAAGTATGTTGCTCACCAAATGTATTTTTAACTTCATACAATATAGCTATAATTTTTGAATGATTATCATAAACGAAAAAAATACTTAATGGATTAAATACGTAACCAAATATTCTAGGATAACAAAGCAATTTTACCTTTATGTTTTCAAATTGAATGTTGTTTGATTTTAAATTTTCTATTACCCAGGCTTTTAAATCACTACCATCTCTAGGTCCGTGATCTTTGTCATAAAAACTTAAAATATTAAAACTATTGTTAGAAAAAATTTTAATTTTGTTTTGTATCAAATTAATTTCATCAAGATCTAAAAAGAGTGAGAAAACGTTGTATTTAAAAAAGTGATATTTTGGCTTAAATCTTTTATGAATTACTTTACCTTCGTAAATATTGGAATTTTTAATCATTTAGGTTTTCAATCATATTAATGGATGATTTTATTCCATCTTCATGAAAACCGTAACCAAAATAACTTCCACAAAACAATACATTTCTTTTATTTTGTATTTCTTTTAATAATTTTTGATTATTCAAAGCATCTTGATCAAAATAAGGGTGGGTAAAAGTAACTTTTTGTAGGATTTTTTTTTGATCTATTTCAAAAAAAGGATTTAAGGTTAAGAAAATATTTTTTTCTGTCTTCAGATTTTGTAATAAGTTCAACCAATAAGTTAATGATGTCTTACTAATATCTGATTTATCAACTGAGGAATTCCATGAAGACCAAACTTTTTTATTGTCTGGCATACATACATCGTCAGTATGTATTACTGCTAGATTGGATTTATATTTAAAATTTGAAAGTATTTTTTTTTCATCCTCAGTCGGCTCACTCAAAATTTTCAATGCATCGTCTGCATGAGTAGCGATGACAACTTTATCATAGTCAAAAAATTCGTTACTAGCACCGTAATATATTTGAACACCAATTTTATTTCTTTTTATCGAACTAATCTTATAATTTTTAAAATATTCTCCACTTATTTGAGTTAATACTTTCTCTACATAAGTTCTACTTCTGTTGGTGACTGTGTACCATTGTGGTCTATTTTTTAATTTAAAAAGTCCATGATTTTGAAAAAATTTTAAAAAAAATTTAATTGGCATTTGATTTGCTTCTACTGGGGGCATAGACCAGATAGCAGAAACCATTGGGATTAGATGAAAATTAATAAAATTTTTTGACCATTTATTTTTTTCAAGAAATTCACCAAGAGTAATTTCTTCATTTAAACTTTTGATTTGATCACACTTTTTGTAGAAATTTATAATATCAAAAAACATTTTTAAAAATTTTAAATTTAAAAGATTAGCTTTATTTGCAAAAATTCCGTTTAAACCTCTACCACAATATTCATAATTTGTATCTTTTACAGAAACAGAAAATGACATATCGCTTTTTTCAATTTCAATTTTTAATTCGTTAAAAAAATTTATGAGATTTGGATAAGTTTCATGATTAAAAACAATAAAGCCAATATCTACAGGAACTTTTTTACCATTAATTAAAGTATCTAAAGTATATGAATGACCACCAAAATGATCTTCGCTTTCGAATAAATCAACATGATGTTTTTTGGAAAGCTTTTGTGCTGCTGATAAACCAGAGATTCCTGATCCGATTACTGCAATTCGCATTAAGGCTATGCTGCGTCTTCTTTAAACTCATCCATACTTGGACATGTGCAGAATATATTTTTATCTCCATAAACATTGTCTACCCGAGCAACTGGAGGCCAAAATTTGTTTTGTTTTAAAAAACTTGCAGGATATGCTGCTTCTTGTCTTGAATATTTATGTTCCCATACATCTGATGATAATTCAGTATCAGTATGAGGAGCGTTTTTAATTGGATTATCAATTTTATCAAATTCACCTGATTTAATTTTTTCAATTTCTTGTTTAATCTTAATTAAAGTGTCACAAAATCTGTCTATTTCTGATAAACCTTCGCTTTCAGTTGGCTCTATCATCATAGTGCCAGCTACAGGCCATGACATAGTTGGTGCGTGAAATCCAAAATCTATCATTCTTTTTGCAATATCTTCTTCGGTTACCCCTGTTTCAGATTTAATATTTCTAATATCAATTATGCACTCGTGTGCAACATTGCCATTTGCACCTTTGTACAAAATAGGAAAGTGATCTTTAAGTCTATGAGCAATATAATTTGCGTTTAAAATTGCAACTTGAGTAGCAAGCTTTAATCCTTGTGATCCCATCATTTTAATATACATCCAAGAGATTGATAGAATACTTGAACTACCCCAAGGAGCTGCTGATACTGCTCCAATTCCACTTGTTGGTCCGCAATCTTTTATTACTGGATGATTAGGCAGATAAACTTGTAAATGTTTTTTACAAGCTATAGGTCCCATTCCAGGTCCACCACCACCGTGAGGAATACAAAATGTTTTATGCAGATTAATATGACAAACATCTGGACCAAAATTTCCAGGCTTTGCAACTCCAACAAGGGCATTTAAATTTGCTCCATCCATATAGACCTGTCCACCATGTTTATGAACTAACTCACAAATATCAGTTATTTTTTCCTCAAATACACCATGGGTAGATGGGTAAGTTACCATTAAAGCTGCGAGATTTTCTGAATGTTGCTCTACTTTTTTCTTTAAATCATCGAAATCTACATTTCCCTCTTTATCACAATTAACAACAACCACTTTCATTCCAACCATTTGTGCGCTTGCTGGATTTGTACCATGTGCCGAACTTGGGATTAAACAAATATTACGATGAGCTTCATCTCTATCTAAGTGGTACTTTCTTATAACCATTAGACCTGCATATTCTCCTTGAGCGCCTGCATTAGGTTGTAGAGAGACACCAGAAAAACCTGTTATAGATCTCAACCAATTTTTTAAATCAGTAAACAAATCTCTAAAACCTTCCATTTGTTCAACTGGAACAAAAGGATGAGGCTCTGCGAATTCTTTCCAAGAAATTGGGATCATTTCAGCAGCAGCATTTAACTTCATTGTGCACGAACCAAGTGCTATCATAGTTCTATTCAATGCTATATCCTTATCCTCTAGCTTTTTAAGATATCTAAGCATTTCAGTTTCTGAATGATATAAGTTAAAAATTGGATGCTCTAAATATTTTGAAGTTCTTAATAAATTTTTTGGTAAATTAGGTAATTTAACTGAAGGATCCTCTTTTTTTATTGATTCTGCGGCATTAAAAATTTTTAATAATTGATTTACTCTATAAACGTTTTTTCTTTCATCGAAAGAGACAGCAAGCATTTCAGAATTTACTTTTCGTATATTAACTTTCTGATTTAGAGCATTTTTATAAATTTGATCAGTCTTTTCTTTGGTAATAATTGTAACAGTATCAAAAAAATAATCAGAATAAATTTCATAACCTGACTGTTTTATTTTATCAGCAAAACTTTTTGCTAATTGAGAAACTCTTTCAGAAATATTTTTAATTCCATCTGGGCCATGATAAATAGCATATGCTGCTGAAACAATTGCTAATAAAGCTTGGGCAGTACAAATATTACTTGTCGCCTTATCTCTTCTGATGTGTTGCTCTCTAGTTTGTAAAGATAATCTGTATGCCTTGTTACCATGTCTATCAACCGACACACCAACAATTCTACCAGGCATCGATCTCTTATACTCGTCTTTAGTCGCAAAAAATGCTGCATGTGGACCTCCATACCCCATTGGTATTCCAAATCGCTGAGAGCTTCCTACTGCTATATCAGCGCCAAGTTCTCTTGGTGTTTTTAATTTTGCCAAAGCTAATAGATCACATGCTAATACAGCCTTACCATTTTTTTTATGAATTTTGCTAATTGCTTCACTTGGGTCTTTAATATCTCCTAAAGTTCCGGGATATTGTAAAATTCCACAAACTAGATCTTCTTTTAATTGGTCTAAAACTTCATCTTCTTTTCCAACTAAAACTTTTAAACCCATTGGTTCAGCTCTAGTTTGAATTACATTTATTGTTTGAGGATGGCAATCCTCAGATACAAAAACTAAATTACTATCTTTTTTATTTAATCTATGACTAAGACCCATGGCTTCTGCTGCTGCCGTACCTTCATCCAATAAAGAAGCATTAGCGATATCCATTCCAGTAAAATCTACAATCATTTGTTGAAAGTTTAACAACATCTCAAGTCTTCCTTGAGCTACTTCAGGCTGATAAGGTGTATATGATGTATACCAACCTGGATTTTCTAAAATATTTCTTAAAATTACATATGGCGTATAAGTTCCATAATAACCCATTCCAATAAAATTTGAGTAAACATGATTTTTTTTTGAAATTGCTCTTAATTTTCTTAACGCCTCATATTCCGAATTAGATTCTCCGATATTAAGCTCACCTTTAAACATTATTTTTTCTGGAACAGTGTTATTCATTAAATCATCTATTGATTGATAATTTAATTCTTTTAACATTTTTGATTGGTCTTCTTTAGAAGGTCCAATGTGTCTTTTTATAAAATCTTTTTCTGAATTTGGTAACATTATGCTGATGTCTCCTTTGCAAATTTTTCATATTCTTCTTTACTCATAAGACTATCCATTTCAGATTTGTCTTTTATTTTAAGTTTAAAAAACCATGCAGACTCCTCTGGGTCTTCATTTATTTTTGATGGATCATCAACTATCATTTGATTTGTATCTGTAACTTCTCCACTAACAGGAGTGTAAACATCACTAGCAGCTTTCGTTGACTCAACCACTCCAGCAGTTCCATCTTTATCGACATTTGAACCTTTCTCTGGGAGTTCAGCAAATACTATATCCCCAAGCATTTCTGTTGCATGCTTGGTTATTCCAATTGTAGCTTCTTCTCCATCTAGTTTAATCCACTCATGTTCTTTTGAATATTTAACTTCAGACATTAATTTCCCCTTTTACGTAATTTTTTTTATAAAACGGTAAGTTACAAATATTTGCGGGAATTTTTTTTCCTCTAACTTCAAGAAATATTTTTGTATTTACAGTTGAATAACTATTATCGACATATCCCATTGCTATTGGATGTTCAACGCTTGGTCCAAATGTGCCACTTGTTACTTTCCCAATTTCTTGATTTTTATCATTGTAAATTTTGGTATTTCCTCTAGCAATTACTTTGCTGTCTGGTTTTATGCCAACTCTCAATTTTTTTACTCCGCTTTGAAATTGGTTTTTTAAAACTTCTGATCCAACAAATTCAGTCTCAATTCTGCTCTTAGGTATTGCCCATTTTAGATTAGCTTCGATAGGACTTGTATCGTTGTCTAAATCATTTCCATACAAGCAGAGTCCAGCTTCCATTCTTAATGTATCTCTTGCTCCTAAACCAATCAATTTAGATCCATTTTCTATCAAATTTTCTACAAAAGTTTCAGCATCACTATGTTTTATAGAAATTTCAAATCCATCCTCACCAGTATATCCTGATCTAGTTATGTATACTTTTTCATTGTTATAGACATAGTTGTTTCCGTTCATAAATTTTAGACTGTCACAACCAGGTATAACTTTATTTAAAACATTTTTTGCTTCGGGGCCCTGTAATGCAATTAATGACAATGACTCGTCAAGATTTAATTTATATTGATTATCAAGTTTAGATTTTATTACTTTATAATCATTATACTTGCATGCAGCATTCAAGATGATTAAAAATCCATCAGATGTTTTGGTAATTATCAGATCGTCCTGAATTCCTCCTTTGTTATTCATTAAAAATGAATACTTACTTTGATTAGTTTTTAATTTTTTCAGATCCGCAGGAAAAATCTTCTCAAGATCACTTGTAAGATCATCACTACCCGATATAAATAATTGACCCATATGAGAAACATCAAAAATACCAGAGTGTGAACGTGTGTATTTATGCTCTTGTATAATTCCATCTTTATATTGGATGGGCATTTGATATCCAGCAAACTCTACAAGCTTTGCGCCATACTTGATGTGGAGATTATTTAACGATGTTTTTTTTATACTCATATTAACTCTTTATGCCCCCTCTGTCTTTTTGCCTGAGAGATTTGCTCCTTCGGCGAGAATAATTCTCTTTCCAGAGTTAATATGTACGGTCCATTTGCCTGAGAGTTTCCGGGGTGGTTGCTCCTTCGGCAGGTTTTATTTCAAACCATTCTCCCGTTTAAATACTATAGTTTATTTATAAATTTTAATCTACCGTTTTTTTGTTAGTTCGAATTAATTACTTTTTCTTTGAGTTTTTTAAACTCTTCATCTGAAAGTACTCCTGATTTATATAAGTCATCAAGTTTTTTTAAGTCTAATATCATTTTGTTATTTTTATTATTCTTATTTAGATTTTCTGATACTTGTGACAAGTTGTCAAATTTCAACTTATATTTACCATCGATTCTAAGACCTAACTCTATTAAACCATGGTAAGAGGAAATATGGTTTATCCAACCATTCATTACCTTTTTTGCTTTAGGATAATTGCTTATATTTTGTGGATGAAATTCACTTTTTGTTTCAGATCCATATAACGAAGTATAGTTTGCAAAACTTTCAGGTGTTTCTAAGTAATCAATAGTTAACCATCTGTCTTTTTTTCTTGGTATATAAACTGAGAGATCATAACCCAAATAAGTTTTTGGGAAAATTAAATTATTTTTTGTTGCCCAGTTAATAAGATAACCTAGATCACGATCAGGATCATCATGTTCATAAAGTTCATAATTCACATCATAATGTTTTATAGATAGGCAATTATGAGTTGCTCCTTTTGATCTGTAGTATTTTAACAAGGTGTAATAAGGTCTTTCAATACAACCATGTCTTTTTGATTTAAAAGTGCTAGTTATTATTATTGGATTGATATAACCATAAATAGCACTCAACCCATCTACTTTCGAAATTTCTAAAATTTTTATTGGTGTCTTATTTTCAATCTGAGCTAAAGTTATAGTATAAGCGTGAATACCTCTAAATATATGCTCGCCATACCAATAAATAACTTGCCAATCCCCTTCAGTTAAAGGTATAGAATGTTTGCTTGATATATTTAATCCACCAGAAACAAAATCTCCAACTTTGTATTTAAATGTAGCAAATGAATTATTATTAAAACCAAATAAAAATAAAAATAATATAATAAATTTTTTTTTCATTTATAAAAAACTAATACTTTTTATTAGTTTTTAATATAGATAAAAATTGAATAAGAACTGCGATAATAACAATTGCTCCTCCAATCATCACTGCTGATGGTGGATTTTCATTTATAAAAATCCATGCCCACAAAGGACCTAGAACCGCCTCCGATAACATAATAATTCCAACTAAAGCAGAGGGCGTAGATCTTGCACCTATTGTGATAAATATAAATCCAAAACCAAGTTGAAAAAAGCCAGCTAAAAATCCTAAAAAAATATCATTTAAAGATATAAAAATCGTTTTAGACATAAAATATCCAATAATCAAAGCAATAACGCCTGCAATAAATTGTAATGGAACCATATCTACACTTGGAAATTTTCTAACTATTAAAATTAATGTTGCGAATGATATTGGCATAATAAAAGCAGCAATATTTCCACTCATTTGTCCAACTGTTAATGAACTTCCAACCATTAAAATTATTCCTGAAATTGCTAAAACTATAGAAGTTAAAGTTATTAAGTTTATTTTTTCTTTTAAAAAAATATATCCAAAGATTGCTAAAAATAATGTTTGGGTTTGAATTATAAAATTAGTATTTGCTACAGTAGTATTATACATCGCAAAAACATAACCACTAAAGCCACAGGCAAGTACAATGCCTCCAATAAGGCCAGGAATTCCAGATTTATAAAATGCTGAAATAAAATTTTGCTTATAACTAATAATTAAAAAGATCAGAACTACAATTATAAAAAAAACTGATCTCCAAAATAGAATTTGCCATAGAGTAGAACCTTCAAAAGATTTAACTATTAACCCTCCAAAACTTAGACTGAAAGCACCAAAAAAAATCAAAAGCGGCCCTGGTAAATTTGTAATTAAATTCATTTAATTTGAGAAATGAGATTGTTAGTCTCCATCTGATAAAGTTTATATAATGTTTCAGCATCTTCTAAGCTTACATCTTTAAATTTTATATTAGATCCTGGTGTTAATTGTACCAGTCGATCATAGTCAGCAGATATGACAGTTACAATCTTCGGATAACCACCAATAGTCCCATGATCTGATAACATAATTATTGGATCTCCAGCAGATGTGATTTGAATTACACCTTTTACCAAACCTTCAGATTTTATATTAGGATCAACGATATTTTCAATTTTTGGACCTTCTAATCTCATACCCATCCTGTCTGAAAGTTTTGTAATTTTAAAACTTTCTTTAAAGAATTTATCTTGTGAAGACTTAGAAAAATAATCATAGTTTGTTCCTTTAATGACCCTTATATTTTCAATAGTGCTACCTAGGTATTGAAGTTTTCTTTTGTTAAAAGAATTATTAATATCAAGTATTTCAATTTCTAAATCTTTAGAAAATTTATTCCCATTATTTGGTCCAATTTGAGCCTGTGTATTTATTGAACAGCTTCCCCAATAATAATCAACACCAAAAGTTCCATTAATCGAAAAATATCCATAAACAGACTTGTTGGTTGATTGTATGTCGACTTCATCTCCATTTTTTAACAAATAACATTGGTAGGAATTACCATCAATAACACTCTCTTTTGTTATAATTTTAAATGATACATTTCCAGAAATACAAAAAAAAATGTCTTTTCCAAAATACTTCAAATGTGGACCTTGATAAGCAAATTCTATTACAGGTGAATTGTAATCATTTTGCAAAAGTGAGTTTAATAATTGAAAATTTCTTTTATCCATCGCTCCACTAAAAGGAATACCAATATGGTATAAATTATTTCTTCCTAAGTCTTGATATGTGGTATTGATACCAGCTCTTAAAATTTTAAAGTAGTTTCTATCTTTTGATTTCATTATATTGATCTAAAGTTATTCTATAAAATTTTATTGTATCACCTGGATTAACAAGATTGGGGTTTGATTGATTAGATGTGTCGAAAATATTTTGTGGTGTATTTCCCAAAATATTCCATCCTCCAGGAGTTTCAAAAGTGTATATGTTACAAAATTGTTCTGTTATTCCAACTGAACCTTTTGGAACTTTAACTCTTGGCGTTTCTAATCTTTTTAATCTCATTTCCTGGTTAAGATCACCAAGAAAAGGCATGCCAGCCACAAATCCTGTCATATAACAAAAGTAATTTTTGCTAAAAAATTTTTCTAGGATTATTTCTGATTTTAATTTTAGTTTATTTTCAACTCTTTTAATATCTAATGCAAAATTATCCTCACAACACACAGGAATTTCGATTAAGTTTTTTTCTAATTTATTGTTTTCTTTAATCTCTATATTTTCAATTTTTTTTTTTAAAGATGAAAAAGAGTATATATTTAAATCATATGAAATTATTAATTTATTATAAGATGGAGTTAAGTTTGTAATACCTTTTAAATTTAATTTTTTTATATGATAAAAATATTTGATAACATTTGAATTAATTTCTTGATTTACATCACTTCCGAAGTCGCAATACAAAGCTGCGTCACCAAGATTTAATATATTTTTTATCATACCATGTTATACTTATGATTTATTAGTATGGAAATTAATATCAATTGTGATTTAGGTGAAAAATCAAAGCATCATTCAGATGAAAATGATCCAAAATTACTAGAAATTGTCAATTCAGCTAATGTTGCTTGTGGTTATCATGCTGGTGATGAAGATAGCATGAACCAAGTTGTAAAAATTTGTAAGAAAAACGGTGTTAGCATAGGTGCGCATCCATCATTTAATGATCCAGAAAACTTTGGACGTAAAAGACTAAATTTATCGTCAGATGAAATAAATAAATTATTAATTGATCAGTATGAAATTTTACAAAATATAGCTGAAAAACACGGTGAGATTGTTACACATATTAAACCACATGGTGCATTAAATAATATGGCTTGCGAAGATATTGAGCTTGCAACTATCATTGCAAAATCAATCTGCAATTTCAATAAAGACTTAATCTATTTAGTGCCCACAGGTTCAAAAATGGAAGAGGCTGCAAAGAAATTTGATATGAGGATAGCATGTGAAATTTTTGCTGATAGAAATTATGAAGATAATGGAAACTTAGTATCTAGAAAAAAACCTCACGCACTTATTACAGATCCAGAAAAAGCAAAAAGCCACGTTTTAAGCATGGTTCAGAACCAGGCCCTTAATTGTCACAGTGGAAAGCAAATACCTTGTGAAATAGACTCTGTGTGCATACATGGAGACAATGCTAGTTCTTTGGCTACCGCAATATCTATAAAAAATAATTTAGTAGATAATGGCCTAGAACTTAAAACATTAACTAACTTAAGGAAATTTAAATAATGATAAAAAAAATATTTTTTTCAATTTTCTTTTTAATTTTTTTAGCAGGATCATCCTTTGCTGCTGGTTCAAGTGACTCGGGCTCAAAGGAAACTTTGTATGATAAAGCTGTACAACAAATAAAAATGGCAAAAAAATTAGAAAAAAAAGGTAAAACCGAGAAAGCAATTAAAAGATACAAAAGAGCAATTAAATTTTTGGTAAAGTCAAATAAGATGAAACCAAATAAAGCGAATACTTTAAACTATCTTGGATTTGCAACAAGAAAAATTGGTGATTTTGAAAATGGTGAGAAATATTATCTTCAAGGTTTAGCGATTGAGCCAAATCACATAGGAATTAACGAATATTTAGGTGAATTATATGTTGCAACCAATAGGATGAATTTAGCAAAAGAAAGATTGAGTGTTCTAGAGGGATGTAATTGTGATGAATATAATCAGCTAAAAGGTGTGATAGACGGGTCTAAAAAATCAAAATATTAATTTATATTTTTTATCATTTGCTCAGGCATCCAAAGAGCGATTTCTGGAAATATCACAACTAAAATAACAGCAAAAATCATTAGCAAGAAGAGTGGAAACGCACTTCTTGCTATATACCCCATATCCTTATTAGCCATACCCTGAAGAACAAAAAGATTAAAGCCAACCGGTGGCGTGATCTGAGCCATTTCTACAACAATAACTAGAAAGACACCAAACCAAATCATATCAAAGCCTGCTTGTCTAATCATTGGTTCAATTATAGCCATTGTTAAAACTACAGCAGAGATACCATCAAGAAACATTCCAAGAATTATATAAAAAATCATTAAAACAAAAATTAAAACATATGGAGAAAGTTCCATACCTTCGATCCATAAAGCAAGATTTCTTGGTAATCCTGTAAAACCCATTGCCAAAGATAAAAAAGTAGCTCCTGCTAATATAAAAGCTATCATACAAGAAGTTTTGGTAGCACCCAGCAATGATTCTTTAAATGTTTTTAAAGATAAACTTTTTTGAAAGTATGATAATATTAATGCGCCAACTACACCCAATGAGGCTGCTTCAGTTGCAGTTGCTATACCAGTATAAATTGAGCCAATAACTGAAACTATTAATAATATTACAGGTATCAGTTTTCCTGATTTCCTTACCTTTTCCATAAGTGAGAAGTCTTGTTTAAAAGTAGGCATGGATTTTTTATTTATTAACGACCAAATCATTACATAAGTCATAAAGATCAACGCAATCATTATTCCTGGTACAATTCCTGCAATAAATAGTTTTGCTATCGACTCTTGGACAGTCACACCATAAATAATTAAAATAATTGAAGGTGGAATTAGAAGACCCAGCGTTCCTGAACCAGCTAAACTTCCAAGTAGTATAGTTTCTGGATATTTTCTTTTTCTTAGCTCTGGAATAGACATTTTTCCTACTGTGGCTACAGTTGCTGCAGAAGATCCTGAAATAGCTGCAAATAAAGCACATCCAACTACATTAACATGCACTAAGCCACCGGGTAGTTTCTGCATCCATGGGGATAATCCTTCAAATAAATTTTCAGATAACTTCGTCCGAAATAAAATTTCACCCATCCAAACAAATAAAGGAAGTGCAGTTAAAGTCCATGAGGATGAGGCTCCCCAAATTGTTGTTGCCATCGCATCACCAACTGGCCTTGTGGTGAATAGCATCATTCCTATAGATGAAACACCAACCATGCTTATAGCAACCCAAATTCCTGAGCCTAAAAATATCAAGAGAACACTTATGAAAAATATAGTAAGTAAAATTTCAGTCATTTTTTTTTGTTTGTATTTTCAAAACTAATTGATGAGATACACATATGAAAAATATTAGTGATCCTAAGGCAACACTAGTTTGTGGTATCCAAATTAAAATTTCGTCAGCTCCTTCACTTCTCTCTTGAAATTCATAAGATATTTTTAGCATTTTCAAAAAATAGAATGCTAAATAACCAGAAAATATATTTGCAACTATCAAACTCCATAATTCCAAAAATCTCTTTTTAATCCCAGTAGCTTTTTCTAAAAATAAAGTAATTCTAATGTGACCACCTTCTACGAAAGTATAAGATAAAGCAAAAAAAGATGAGGCAGCCATACAATATCCAGAATATTCAGCTAGGCCTCTTATATAAAAACCAAATATTCTTGATGAAATTCCAATTAAAATAAAAACTGCAACCAAAATAAGAAAGAATGCAGCGATATAGCCTGAGTAACTATAAAGATTATTTAGAAATTTATTGACTTTATTAAACATATAAAAAGGCCGTTTAATACGGCCTTTTTAATTATAATGATTTAATTATAAGCAGCAAGAACACTAGCACCTCTATCGCCAGCTTTTTTCTTCCATTCTTCTGCCATTGTAGCACCAACTTTTTTGAAATGACTTTCAAGGGCTGCATTTACTTTGCCTACTTTCATTCCAGCATCAGCTAAAGCTTTTTTATCAGCAACATTTCCTTTTTTTGAAAGTGCCCAACCTTTTTTCTCAGCAACTGCTGCCTCTTCCATAATCATTTTTTGTGTAGCTTTATCTAATTTATTCCAAGAACCTCTGTGAGCTACAATCATATTTTTTGGAAACCAAGCTGCAATATCATAAAAATACTTTACTCCATTTTCCCAAATTTTACTGTTCTTACCAGTAGTTGGTGAAGTAATCATACTTTCAACCGCACCAGTTGAGAATGCTTGGCTTATTTCAGCTGCTTCTATTTTTGTAGGAGCCATACCTGTCAACTCGGCCATTCTAATAGTTGCAGAATTATATGCTCTAAATTTTAAACCTTTTAAATCAGCAACACTATTAATTTCCTTTTTACTATAAAGACCTTGCGCAGGCCATGGTACAGCGTATAAAAATACAAGACCTTTTTGATCTAGACCTTTAATTATTGCAGGCTTAGATGCTTGATACAGTTTCATAGCATCATCATATGATGTTGCAAGAAATGGTTGTGAATCAATCTCTAATAACGGGTCCTCTTTACCTAGAGCCGACATAAATCTCTCACCAATTTGAGCTTGTCCAGTTCTAACAGCCCTAAATATCTCTCCACCTTTAAATAGAGATCCACCTGGGTGTGTTACTATTGTTAATTTCCCCCCACTTTTTTCTGAAACATTTTTAGCAAATTCAGCTGCATTAGCAGAATGGAAGTTGCTTGCACCATATGCTAGTGCCATATCCCATTTTTCTGCAGCAAAAGCATTAGCAGATAAAATAACAGAAAATAAAACAGAGAGCAAAATTTTGAAAAGTTTCATAAATCCTCCATATTTCTAAAAAACATATCTCATTATGTATTAAAACTTAAATCAATAAAAATTTTTGATGTTTTATTGAAAAATAATAAATAATTACTATTATAATAACATCTTGATCGAACAATCTCTCATTTTACTGCAAATTATATTTATAGATATTATTCTTGCAGCAGATAATGCAATAATAATAGGATTGATTGCAGCCAATTTTGTCCCAAAAAATAGAAAAAAAATAATATTTTGGGGAGTAGTTGGAGCATTAGTTTTCAAAGTTATATTTGCAATATTTGCAACTTATTTATTTAAATTTTACTTCATTAAAATTCTTGGAGGATTACTTTTAATTTGGATTGTTAACGACTTAAGAAAAGATTTATTTGAAATTCAAAAAATAAAGTCTCCTAAAAAGAAATCTATGGAGCCTTCATTTATCAAAAGTATTTACAAGGTTTTATTTGCAGATATTACAATTAGTTTTGATAACGTTATTGGAGTTGTGGGAGCAGCCAAAGGTAATTTTGGTTTTATGATTTTTGGCTTAGTATTATCAGTAGTTCTTACTGGAGCTTTAGCCACTTATTTAGCAAATTATATACAAAAACATTTATGGATAGCTTATATAGGTTTAGGTTTTATACTATTGGTTGCTATTCAATTAGTAATAGGTGGGCTAGTCGATTTAGAAATTTTAAATATTAATGAAAAATATATAAAGTATTTCTAATATTACCAAGTTCCAGTATTTTCCATCGATGACCAGGGCTCTTTAGGGGGAAGATTGCCTTCCTGAAGTATTTCAATTGATATTTTATCTGGTGATTTCACAAATGCCATATGGCCATCTCTAGGTGGTCTATTAATTGTATAACCCATATCCATTAATCTTTGGCATATTTCGTAAATATTTTTAACTCTATATGCTAAGTGACCAAAATTTCTAGATCCCTCTCCTAAATTATCGCCATCCCAATTATAAGTAAGTTCAATTTCTGCATTATTGTCGTTTGGTGCAGCTAAAAAAATTAATGTGTATCTACCTTTTTCATTTTCCATTCTTTTTGTCTCTTTTAAACCCAGTCCATCACAAAAAAATTTTAAAGACTCTTCAATATTAGAAATTCTAATCATTGTGTGTAAATATTTCATAGTAAAATTATAATTTATTTTTATTCTAGTTCAATAGTGCTCGGTGGTTTAGAGGTCACATCATAAACCACTCTATTTATACCTCGAATGTTATTAACTATTTTATTAGATACCATTTGCATAAATGATTTGTTAAATTGAAAATAATCTGCAGTCATTCCATCTTCAGATGTTATTGCTCTTAGTAAACATAAATATTCATAGGTTCTATTGTCTCCCATTACACCAACTGTTTTAACAGGTAGTAATGCGGCATAAGCCTGCCATATCTTATGATATAGATTGTGTTCTCTTAATGCATTAATAAAATAATTGTCTGCTTCTTTTAAAATTTTTATTTTTTCTTTAGTAATTGTGCCAGGCATTCTAATTGCTAAACCAGGACCAGGAAAAGGATGTCTAGAAATAATTTCTTTACTTAAATTTAATTCTAGACCTAACATTCTAACTTCATCTTTAAATAAATACTTCAATGGCTCAATTAATTTTAATTTCATCCTTTTCGGCAGACCACCTACATTATGATGAGACTTAATTTTTGATGTTTGACTTCCTGTTACAGATTTACTTTCAATTAAATCAGGGTATAGAGTTCCTTGAGCTAAAAATTTTACATTTTTTATTTTTTTTGCGTATTTTTCAAAAAGTTTGATAAATAAATTTCCAATAATTTTTCTTTTTTTTTCTGGGTCTGCTACATTTTTTAATTTACTTATGAATAATTGTTCAGCATTTACATAAATTAAATTCAATTTAAATTTTTTTTTAAAAGTATCCACTACTTGTTTTTCCTCATTTTTTCTGAGCAGACCAGTATTGACGAATATACAAGTTAAGTTTTTACCAATCGCATTACTAATTAATTTTGCTACCACACTACTATCTACTCCACCAGATAATGCACAAATTACTTTAGAATTTCCAACTTGTTCTTTAATTTGCTGCATAAGTTTGGATTTTTGATTTTTTGATGTCCAATTTTTTTTAATTTTACAAATTTTAATTACAAAGTTTTTTAATATTACTTTGCCTTTAACTGTATGGGATACTTCTGGATGAAACTGTATGCCATATATTTTTTTTTTTACATTTTCTATCATGCATAATTTCGAATTTGAGGATTTTGCTATAACTTTAAAACCTTTAGGTAATTTAATTACCTCATCTCCATGACTCATCCATACATTGGTAGATTTTTTTGAAAAGAAATTTTCGGTTAAAGCGCTTTTTTTTAATTTTGTAACTTTTGCTAACCCGAATTCTCTTGATTTTGCTCGTTTTACTTTACCTCCTAATTCTTTAGAGATTATCTGGTGGCCAAAACAAATACCTAAAATTGGAATATTTAAACTTAATATACTTTTATTGAATTTAACTTTTTTATTTTGATAAACATTTAAGGGACCACCTGATAAAATGATGCCTTTCACATTTTTTTCATTTTTGTAGTCTTTAAGTTTGTTGTGACTTATAATTTCACAAAAAACATTTAATTCTCTTACTTTTCTTGCAATTAATTGTGTAAACTGAGACCCAAAATCGATTATTAAAATTTTATCTAGATTATTTTCAAGACGCATCTTTTTTTTCAAACTCTTTTAGGCGTTTGTTAATAGATGCGATTTTATCACAAAGGTTCGAGCATATTTTCTTAAAATCTTCTCTAAGTTCCTCTGCTTTAGAAAAATTAGATCTTTCTAACTCAATATCTATTAATAGATACATTGCCTCTTCGTTATTTGGCTCGAGTAGTAAGACTGTATTTATATTTTTTTCCAGTTCTGTTTTGTTTTCTTCATTTTTAAATATTTTTGCTAAATATAGATACGACTTTGAGTCCTTTGGATTGTATACAATATTTCTTTGAAATAAAAATTTTGAATCTTCATATTTTTCATTTTCATAAAGATTTTTTGCTTCATCAAAAAAATTAACTTTTTCCGCGTTAACATTAAAAATTAAAGTAAAAAGTAAAATTATTGCTAAGGTAATTTTTTTTATCATCTTTTTATTTCGTCTATGTTATGTACCATACTTTCATAAAAACCTGCTTTAGTAATTTTGACAAATTTTGGTTTTTTTCTAAGATCTTTAATTTTTTTTGCACCTAAGTATCCCATTGATGATTTTAAACCCCCTACTAGTTGGTAGATTATTTTTTCAACTGTGCCTTTGTATTTAACAAAACCTTCAACACCTTCTGCTACATATTTTGAAGTATCTTTTTGTTTTGATTGAAAATATCTATCTGCTGATCCTTTATTCATCGCTCCAATAGATCCCATGCCCCTAAAACTTTTAAATAATTTACCACCTCTTTTTATAATTCTACCTGGAGCCTGATCTGTTCCTGCAAATAATGATCCAATCATCACCGCATCTGCTCCTGCTGCAAGTGCTTTTGCAATATCCCCAGAAAATTTGATGCCTCCATCAGCTATTAATGTTGTTTTACTTTTGCCCATACCTTTTTTTACATCTAAAATTGCACTTAACTGTGGAACTCCAATCCCAGCAACTAATCTTGTAGTGCATATAGATCCTGGTCCAATTCCAACTTTTATAATATCTACTCCTTGCTTAATCAGAAATTTAGCTGCTTCTGCTGTAGCAATATTACCTGCACATAAAGCTGTTTTAGTTGGTTTAATTTTTTTAATTTTTTTTATTATTTCAGCTACTTTTTTTGTATGGCCATGAGCTGTATCAACAACAATTAAATCGATATTTTCTTTTAAAATCTTTTGAGCTCTTATGTGTTCGTTTAAACTTGCACCAACAGCTGCACCAACTAACATTTTTTTTGCTCTTACTTTTCTTATTTCTTTTATCTGATCATTTATTGATAAATTTCTATGTATAACACCTATTCCACCCTTTTTACCGATTGAAATAGCCATATTAGACTCTGTTACAGTATCCATTGCTGAAGTTAGAAGGGGTATAGAAATATTTAAGTGTTTTGATAATTTAACTTCTGTCTTTACTTCTGAAGGTAAAATTTCAGAATAATTTGGTGCTAAAGTTACATCATCGAAAGTGAGCGCTTCTTTGATAGGATCCATGTCCTTATATAAACGATTCTTAAAAAAATGAAAGTATCTATCTTAAATTTTTGCAGATTAAAAAACTTTCTTTAGAGTCTTTTCTACTTGCTGGAGGCTTATAGACATTAAATTTTACAAAATTTTTTTTTGAAAATGCAATTATCTCATTAAATGAAGTTCCCATAAATAATTTTGAGATAAAATAGCCATTTGGCTTCATCATTTTTGTAGCGAAATCCAAAGCTTCTAAAACTAATTCTCCAGTTACCATAGAGTCTAGATTTTTATTACCCGTAGTATTGACTGCCATATCTGAAATAATTAGGTCAATTTTTCCACCAAAATAATTATTAATTTTATTTTGTTGCTCAGTATCCGTAAAATCTCCTTTTAAAATTTTTACATTCTTTATTTCTTCTATTTCTTTTAAATCTATTGCTAAATGCTTATTACATTTTAAATTACTTGATATATATTGAGACCAGCTTCCAGGAGCAGCTCCAAGATCTATTACTGAAATATTATTTTTTAAAAATTTAAATTTTTCGTTAATTTCCTTTAATTTATAAACGGCTCTTGATCTATATCCTTCAACTTTTGATTGTCTAACATAAATATCTCTTCTCTGCTTATTAATCCAATTTTTTGAGATTTTATTTTTTTTCAATTAGTTTTGAACCTTAAAGATTTTGAGATTTTATTATTATCCAAAGTATTTAATTCTATCTCTAGATTTTTCTCGTTTCTCATATCTTTATCATTTACTTTAATACCACTAGCCAAATGTATAATTCCAATTTTATGATTTGGTAAAAAAGGTTCCACGAAAATATTATTCTTTTCATCAAACTTTGGAAGTAGGTTGCTAGCTAACCAGTTGCAATTATGAGGAAGAAATTCAACATCTACATTATCAATATATACGCATATATTTATTGCTAGTTGCTCTGAACCAAATATTTGGCCATGACTAAGAGTAGTTTTTAAATTTTTTTGCCAAACATTCCAACAATTAGAGTCTTTTTCTAATGAAAAAACACCAATATTAATATGCGGAGCAAATGCTAACTTTCTTGCTTTATTAATATCAATTTTAGATTTAACAGCATGTTTAAAATTTTGAGATTTTATAATGGCTAATTTTCCAAACAACCAATTAACGTTACTTAATATTCTATATCCAGGTGTCATTGTCTGGGTAATGCCTAGTTTGCCATTATCACAAGCCTTAAAATATAAGTCTATTGAACTCCAATCTTGAACCCAAGCATCACAATCAATCCACAGATATTTTTTATAGTTAGGAAAATATTTTGGAAGAAATGCTCTTGATACCTGACTTTTTAGCCATTCTTTACCTTTAACTTTAGATTGTGGAACCTCAATATCCCATTCAGCTTTTTTGATCTCATCTACTTTATTTTTTAGAAGAGCAGTTTGCTCCTCTGTTAAACCCGCATCAAGTATACAAATAGCAACCTTTTCACTGTGATTGAATTGTTTAATAGAGTCTATTAATTCATTTAGCAATTCATAGTAATTAGAATCTGCTA
Organism: uncultured Pelagibacteraceae bacterium; assembly: GCA_902518165.1. Taxonomy (GTDB): domain Bacteria; phylum Pseudomonadota; class Alphaproteobacteria; order Pelagibacterales; family Pelagibacteraceae; genus Pelagibacter. The sequence continues at coordinate 143,306 of CABYFB010000003.1, read as the reverse complement.
GAGAAATAATTGCATTCTCTTTCATTACAAAATATCTTCGTGATGATCAACGTTATCATCTTTTTCTTTATTTTGTTTTTTCAGAAATAGGTAATGGATTGAGCTTGCTGGAATCATTAGTAAATAAATAATTCCTGAAATTATAATTGTATTAAAGGTATATATTAGCAACAAACCAAAAAATAAAATTATTCCAAATAGAAGAAATATTGAAGTACTTCTTGGAACTACGATTCTTTTTAAAGAATATGTGGGAATTTTACTTATCAAAAGTGCAGAAATAATAATGAATAAAGATGGAACAATTATATTTTTATTAATAGTTATAAACTGAACCTCACTAAAACTATAAATCAATGGCATTAAAACTAATACCCCTCCTGCTGGTGATGGAATACCTTCAAAAAAGTTATCTCTCCATGAAGGCTCACCTCCTGTTGAAACATTAAATCTTGCAAGTCTCAAAGCAACACAAACTACATATATTAAAGATATTAACCAACCGAATCTGCCAATATTATCTAGAGCCCAAAAATACATTATGAATGCTGGTGCAACTCCAAAACTAATTACATCAGTTAATGAGTCTAATTCTTTTCCAACTTTTGATGTGGCTTTAATTAATCTGGCAATTCTTCCATCTAAACCATCAATGATTGCAGCAATTAAAACTGCGATAACTGATAATTCAAATCTTCCATCAAATGCAAATTTAATTGAAGTTAAGCCAATACACACACCAACCAGCGTCATAATATTTGGCAAAATAACTCTTGAATTTTTATTTGAAACCAATCTTATGTTCTTTTTTGGATTTTCCATTTATCTTTTAGCTATCAATGTTTCTCCAGCAACTGCTCTTTGATTAACTTTTACTAATGGTTCATAGTTTTCAAAATATAAATCTGCTCTACTTCCGAATCTAATCATCCCTATTCTAGATCCTTGATCGACATTTTCTTCAACTGAGGTATCTGTTACTATTCTCCGTGCAACCAGTCCTGCTATTTGGACTACAATTATGTCTTCTCCATGAGAATTTTTAATTTTATAATAATTTCTTTCATTGTCTTCGCTAGCTTTATCAAGAGATGCATTAATAAATTTTCCTGGTTTATATAAAATTTCTTCAATTTTTCCTGAACATGGAGATCTATTCACATGACAGTCAAATACATTCATAAATATACTTACTTTCTTAAATTTTTTATTTTCAAGGCCCAATTCTTTTGGTCCGTTTGTATCTAAAACTTGTAAAACCAATCCGTCAGCAGGACTTGTTAAATAGTTCTCATCATTTATTGGAATTCTCTCTGGATCTCTAAAAAAATAATAACACCAAATACTTAAGACCAAACCTATGAAACCTAAAAAACCATGAATGAAATATAGAATGATCGTTGCTACTACGAAAATTACTATAAATTTATAGCCTTCGTTATGAATCTTTGGAAAAATTTTGTCTATCATAATCGTTCAATTGATAATTCTGGATTAATATGTATATAAAAAGTATAAATTCAATTATTAAGATACATCAAAAAATGAGCAAAATTAAGGTAAAAAATCCCATTGTCGAGTTAGATGGCGATGAAATGACAAGAGTAATTTGGGAATTCATCAAAAACAAATTAATTCTACCTTATTTAGATTTAGGCATTGAATATTACGATCTAGGAATGAAAAACAGGGATGATACAGATGACAAAATTACTATCGACTGTGCTAATGCAATTAAGAAAAATGGAGTAGGCATCAAATGCGCAACTATTACTCCTGACGAGGCCAGAGTTGAAGAATTTAAATTAAAGAAAATGTGGAGATCTCCGAATGGAACAATAAGAAATATTATTGGAGGAACAGTATTTAGAGAACCAATAATTTGTAAAAATATTCCTAAACTTGTCCCATCTTGGACGGATCCATTAATTATCGGAAGGCATGCTTTCGGTGATCAATATAGAGCTACAGATTTTTTAGTTCCAGGAAAAGGTAAATTAGAAGTTAAGTGGACATCGGAAGATGGAAGTGATGAAAAAAAATATGAAGTATTTGACTTCCCGGGACCTGGTATTGCTCTTTCAATGTATAATTTAGATAAATCAATAGAGGACTTTGCAAGATCATGTTTCAATTACGGCCTAATAAAAAGATGGCCTGTATATTTATCAACGAAGAATACCATACTAAAAAAATATGATGGTAGATTTAAAGATATATTTCAAAGTGTTTTTGAAAAAGATTTTAAATCAGAATTTGAAAAAAATAATATAACTTATGAACACAGGTTAATCGATGACATGGTTGCTTGTGCAATGAAGTGGCATGGTAAATATATCTGGGCTTGTAAAAATTATGATGGTGATGTTCAGTCAGACACGGTTGCTCAAGGTTATGGTTCTTTAGGTTTAATGACAAGTGTTTTATTAGCACCTGATGGCAGAACAATGGAAGCAGAAGCGGCTCATGGAACTGTAACTCGACATTTTAGAATGCATCAGCAAGGTAAAGAAACATCAACCAATCCAATTGCATCTATATTTGCGTGGACAAGAGGTTTGGCGCACAGAGGAAAGTTAGATAGCAATGATGAATTAATTAAATTTGCCAAAATACTTGAAGAAGTATGTGTTGAGTCAGTTGAATCAGGATCAATGACCAAAGATTTGGCAATACTTATTGGTCCTTCTACAAAATATTTAACAACTAACCAGTTTTTAGAAGTAATTGATGGAAGTTTAAAACAAAAATTAAATTAAGGTTTTTAGTTTTTCTAAAGCTTCGTCGATTTTATTTGAGTCTTGGCCTCCAGCCTGTGCAAAGTCTTTACGACCTCCGCCGCCCTTTCCGCCAATAATTTCAGATCCTAGTTTTGCAAATTTAACTGCATCGTATTTATTTGTTAAATTTTCTGTTACACCTACAGCAAGACCAACTTTCTCATCCTTATTTGCAAATACTACTACTATTCCTTCACCCAACTCTTTTTTACCTGCATCAACAAGTTTTCTTAGGTCTTTTGGAGATAAATCTTGAACTTTTTGCAATCTAACTTGAGTGCCATTTATATTTTCATCTTTAATTAGGTTTTTTGTTTTATCAGCTAAAACTGATTGAACATTTAATTGTTCTAGTTGTTTATTGAGGTCTTTAATTAATCCTTTCGTATCTTTATTTTCTAGATTTGGTTTTCCACCTAATTTAATAATTTGAGCAGATACCTCTTTAATACTGTCTTCATCCTTTTGTGCTGAAAGGTTTGACATTTTTTCCTTGTTTCTTAAGAATATTTCGAGTTGTTTGTCCCTTAAAGCTTCAACCCTTCTCACTCCAGCAGCTATTGAGGATTGGCTAACAGTTTTAAATTTTCCAATATCTCCCGTATTTTTTACATGTGTTCCACCACATAATTCTGTTGAAAAATATGAGTTATTTTCTGCTCCCATAGAAACTACTCTCACTTCTTCTCCGTATTTTTCACCAAAAAAAGCTAAAGCACCTTTTTCAATGGCCGCTTTTGGCGTCATAATTCTTGTAGTTACATCAGTTTTGTTTTGGACATATTCATTAACTAATTTGTCGATAATCGTTAGCTCATCCTCGGTAATTGGTTTCATATGACTAAAATCAAATCTTAGTCTATCAGGCGCAACTAGAGATCCTTTTTGCATAACGTGTTTTCCCAATGTTCTTCTCAAAGACTCATGTAATAAATGAGTTGCAGAATGATATGCTTTAAGATTATTTCGTCTTTCAGTATCTATTTTCATTTCTACAACATCTTTAATCTTAATCTCTCCAGATTTTAGAGTTCCATGGTGTATAAACAAATCTCCAAGTTTTTTTTGGGTATCTGTAACCTCAAACACTGAATTAGCAGATACTATTGTTCCTTGGTCTCCTACTTGTCCACCAGACTCTCCATAAAAAGGTGTTTGATTAGTAATAATTATTCCTTCCTCACCATTTGAAATATTTTGTACTTCTTTATTATTTTTAATTATTGACAACACCACTCCCTCTGATTGGTTAAACTCATATCCAAGAAACTCTGTAGGTCCTATTTTATCTTTTATAGCAAACCAGATTTCTTCTTCAGAGGCATCTCCAGACCCTTTCCAGTTTTGTTTTGCCAGCTCTTTGCTCTTTTTCATTAGCTCATCAAATTTATTTTGATCAACGGTCAAAGATTTGTTTTTTAAAATATCTTCTGTTAAGTCTAACGGGAAACCATAAGTATCATATAATTTAAACGCTATTTCACCTGGTAAAACTTTTTTTATTTTTGAAATTTCATCGTTCAATATTTTTATTCCTCTATCAAGTAATACTAAAAATTTTTCTTCTTCCATTTTTAACGTTTCTTTAATTAAAGTTTCTGATCTTTCTAATTCAGGATAATTTCCTTTCATTTCATCTTTCAATGTATCAAAGATTTTATTGAAAACTGGTTCTTTAGAACCTAGAAAATGAGAATGTCTCATTCCTCTTCTCATTATTCTTCGAAGAACATAACCTCTACCTTCATTTGAAGGTAATACTCCTTCTGCAAGTAGAAATGAACTAGCTCTTAAGTGATCTGCAATTACTCTAAAGCTTGATAAATTATTTTTATCTTGTTTTACTTTCGTAAATTCAGAAATCGAACTAATTAATTTTTTAAAATGATCTGTTTCGTAATTATCATGTGTGCCCTGAAGTAATGCTGCAATTCTTTCTAAACCCATCCCAGTATCTACAGAAGGTTTTGGAAGACTAATTCTTTTATCTTTTGAAACTTGCTCAAATTGCATGAAGACTAAATTCCATATTTCAATATATCTATCGCCATCCTCATCTTTGGTTCCGGGTAAACCACCTTTTAAATGATCCCCATGATCATAAAATATCTCTGAACAAGGTCCGCAAGGACCCGTTTCGCCCATTGACCAAAAGTTATCTGAGGTTGCTATCCTAATAATTCTATCGTCGCTAAAACCCGCTATTTTCTTCCAAAAATTGAAGGCTTCATCGTCTTCATGAAATACAGTTACATATAATCTATCTTTATTTAATCCAAAATCCTTAGTAATTAAATTCCAAGCAAGTTCAATTCCCCTTTCCTTGAAGTAATCTCCAAAAGAAAAATTTCCAAGCATTTCAAAAAATGTATGGTGTCTTGGAGTGTAGCCAACATTTTCAAGATCGTTATGTTTACCTCCTGCTCTTACGCATTTTTGAGAAGTAGTAGCTCTTTGATAATCTCTTTTTTCTAATCCAGTAAAAACATTTTTAAACTGGACCATTCCAGAATTTGCAAACATTAATGTTGGATCATTATTTGGAACCAAATTGCTAGATTCAACTATCTTGTGATCATTTTTTTCAAAATAATCTAGAAAAGTTGATCTAATCTCGTTTAATGTTTTTGCCATATTTTCCTAAAATACAGCTTTTTCTATTGATGTCTACACCTCTGAAGGGAAAAAAGGCGCCCTTTCGAGCGCCTTTTTAATAACTAAAAGTTATCTGCTAATTTTTTTTAGTAGGAATTTCTTCTTCTTTTTTTTGAGCTTCTACTTTTTCCTCGCTTAGTGGATTTCCCTCAATTTTCTTTGAGATCACACCAGCCTTTTCTCTAATTGCCATTTCAATTTCAGCAGCAGCTTTTGGATTTTGTTCAAGGTAAAGTTTTGCATTCTCTCTACCTTGACCAATTTTTTCACCTTTGTAAGCGTACCAAGCTCCAGATTTCTCTACGATATCTGCTTTTGCACCTAGGTCTATTAGTTCCCCTACTTTACTAATTCCTTTTCCATACATTAAGTCAAACTCAACAACTTTAAATGGTGGAGCAACTTTATTTTTCACAACTTTAACTCTTGTTGTGTTACCAACGATATTATCTTTATCTTTGATTGCTCCAATTCTTCTAATATCCATTCTAACTGATGAGTAAAATTTTAAAGAATTTCCACCTGATGTTGTTTCAGGGCTACCAAACATAACACCAATTTTCATTCTAATTTGGTTAATGAAAATAACCATTGTATTAGTTCGTGAAATTGAGCCTGTTAATTTTCTCAATGCTTGAGACATCAATCTAGCTTGCAAACCAACATGAGTATCACCCATATCGCCTTCAATTTCAGCTCTTGGCGTTAATGCAGCTACAGAGTCCACAACAAGAACTGACATTGAGCCAGATTTAATTAATGTATCAGTAATTTCTAAAGCTTGTTCACCCGTGTCTGGTTGAGAAATTAGTAACTCTTCAGTATTTACACCTAATTTCTTTGCATACACTGGGTCTAAAGCATGTTCTGCATCAACGAAACCACAAATTCCGCCTGCCTTCTGTGCTTCTGCAACTACTTGTAATGCTAATGTAGTTTTTCCAGAAGACTCTGGTCCATAAATTTCAATAATTCTTCCCTTAGGTAATCCACCAATTCCTAAAGCAAGATCTAAGCTTAAAGATCCAGTTGAGATAGACTCAACATCCATTGCTTTTTGCTCACCAAGCTTCATTACTGAGCCTTTTCCAAAGCTATCTGTAATTTGGCTGATTGCTGCGTCTAATGCTTTATTTTTCTCTTTGTTTTCCAATTCTTTATCTTTTGCGGTTTTCACCACTTTTAGGTTATTTTTAGTCATTTTTTGCCTCTTTTTTTGCTTTTTTTAACACTCGAATCATGAATTTAAATGTACACATTTTGTTCTTTTTTTCAATAAGATTTAATCATTGAACAAATCTTTTGGTTGTAGTTAGATAGGTTAATGAAAAAACTGTTATTAATAAGCATTTTTATCTTAGTAAATGCATGCGCTACAATAGTAAATGATCCAAATACTCCAGTAGCACTTTCTTTTAGTGATGGAAGCAGTGGAAGTTGTACTATGACAAATAAGAGAGGATCCTGGACGGGCAAAGTTCCAGGAACATTTATGATCAGAAGATCTGATGATATGCTTAGATATAACTGTAAAACAGATACAGGTAAGACAGGAACTGGTGGAATTGCAAGTAGCATTGAAGGAGCAAAATTAGGTGCAAGTGTTCTATTCTTTGATCTGGGTATAACAGATGCAATTACTGATAAACACAGAACTTACGCTCCAAGCTTTACTATTCCAGTAAATTAAATTTTATTTAAGTTTTAAATACTCACTATTTAACAGTCCAATTGCTTTAAGAACATTATATTGAGCAATAAGATTATTTCTCTCAGATTCTGCTAGGGAAATTTTTGCAGCCAACAATAAAGAATTTGATTGAATAACATCTAGAGTTGTTCTTGAGCCTCTTTCATACTCTGCAGCTATTCCTTCGTTAGCAATTTTTGCTGCTCTAACTTGAGATCTTACAGAATTTAAAAAACTTTTAGATGCTTCGAGATTTGACCATGCACTTCCAACATTTTTTTCAGTTGTTTTTACTGCATCCTCAAATAATAAAATTTTTCTAGTTTTTAGATTTGTATTCTTGTTTATTTTTGCACGTTTACTCCCACCTGAATAAAATGGCCAGCTAATTGTTGCTTTAAGTGTATCCTTTTCTCTTTGATCATAAGTTGAACTAAAATCCTCAGCATATGATCTTTCTAAAGATAAAGATGCGCTAGGTTTTAGGTCACTTTCAGCAATAGCAATATCCATTTCGGACTGATTTAATTCTATTTTAGCAATCATTATATCTGGGTTGTTCTCTCTTGCTAAACTGATTGCAGAACTAAGTTCACTTGGAACTCCTACAATTGCTCTGTTTGTCTTTTTTAATTCATTTGTATTTAAAAGTTTGCCAATAATATTTTCGTAATTTAATTTATTAATCATTAATTCGCTTCTTGCTTGAGTTAATTGAGCGCTTGCCCCAGCAAGGGAAGATTCAGTTTGTGATAAATCCGCAGTTTTTATCTGTCCTCTATCTAATCTAACTTTATCATTTTCAAGTTGTTTAATAAGTAAGTTTAAATTTTGCCTATTAATCGCAACTTTTTCTCTTGATAAAATTACAGATGTAAAAGCTTCAATTGCACTATAAAGAACATCTTGCTCTTTTTTAAATAATCTTGCTTTTGAAAGTTCTAAACTTATCAAATTTTTTTCATAATTAAGGTCTCTTCCAAAATCCAATAAGGTTTGCTCTAATTTTATGGATGTGGTGAATGGATCAGAATCACTAATTGTTGCATCACCTCCACTCTGATTTGTTAGTTTATTTGTTTCTTCAAAGCTTTTAGATCCACTTAAACTCAAAGAAGGCATATAATCAGCTTTAGAAATATTCAGATCTTCTTCTGATGCTTTTATATTTTCTCTCTCAGCATTTAATTGTTTATTATTGTTATAAGTTTCGTTTAATGCCTCATATAATGTGACAGCTAGCGATTGAGCTGTTAAACAAAAAAAACTAACAATTATTATTAATATTTTTTTCATTAGTTGTACTTTACAGAATTAATTTGATGGTTAGAATTTAATTTAATGACTATAGATGCGTATTTTGGCGCATATTTAAACATATTCTGTGTAATTCTCTGGTAAGTTTGCATAAAGTTTAAAACTTCCTTTTTTGTCATAATTTTTTGTTTTGTTTTTTTATTCTTATTTTTTAATTTAAGTTTTTTTTCCTGAATAACTCTCCACTTTTGTAATAAACTAAAATTTTCTGCCCTTAAAAATAATAAACAATCGAGCTTATTATAAAGTTTCTTATATCCTTTTTTTAGTTGAGCATTAACGTATTTTCTCCAGATTAATTTATTATCGTCATTTTTTTCCATAGAATTCACACTTTTTTTTAATGTTTTTAAACTTTCAGGTCTTGCTCCAACACACCAACCTTCAAAAATAATTATATCAGGCTTTGTATTTACTTTATACCAATTATTTTTTGCAAACCTGTCATCAATTGCCTTATCGAACTTGGGCAATATAATTGATCTAAATTTTCTAGAGTTTGCTTTTTTTATAAAACTAGACATATAACTTATGTCATGGGTCCCAGGTACACCTCTTGTTAATAATAATGGATGAATTTTTTTTGATAATTTTATTCTATCTTTCTTAGTTTTGTAAATATCATCAATTGATATTTTGAAAACTTTTAACTTAAAATATTTCTTTAAAATTATCATTAAGATTGAGCTTATAGTAGTTTTTCCAGTTCCTTGTCCTCCTGTTAAACCAACAATATAAGGTTTCTTAAAATTTGTTTTTTTTGCAATCCAGAAACTTATTGGGACAAGATAATCTTTTAACATCTTGTCTTTATTTTTAAATTTATCTGAAGATGTTTCTTGTGTTTTTATAAACTTATAACAATCTTTTTTTACTTTATTTAAACAATCCTCAACTGAATTCATTTAATCTATTTTTGGTCAAGTGGATGGTTTAAACCATCAAAGAAAACAACGTCTTTTAAATCATCGACTTTAACTTCATCTACACAACCTAAATTGAATCCAGTCATGGCGGGTGCACTTCTTGGGTTATGATGTGTGTAAATTCCACATTCAATACAAAAGTAGTGATTAGCAACTTTCGTATGGTACTGATAAAGTTTTAATTTATCTTCTCCCTTAGTAACTTTAAAATCTTCATTTTTAACCATTCCCATTGTTGCATTTTTTCTTTTACATATAGAGCAGTTACATCTTACAATTTTTGGTAATTCATTAATTGGAACATTAATTTCTGCTTCTACACATCCACAATGACATGTTAGTTTTGGCATTAATTATTCTCCCCATTTTCCATGAAACTCATAAACAACTGCTGGCTTATCACCAACTACCCAGCCGTCATGACCTGGGTCAATTGAATATGCATCACCTGCTTTATATGTTAATTCTGTTCCATCATCATGTTTGGCGCAAACTGCTCCTGAAACTATTACTCCAAGATGTTTTGCTTTACAGCTATCAGTTCCTACAGTTGGTTTAATATCTTGTGACCATTTCCATCCTGGCTGCAAAACTAATCTCATTACTCTTTGATCTCCCACTTTTACGATATCCATTTTGGCATTGTTGAAACTGGTATTGCTTTCATCTGGATTATCAAAACTTTTAACTTCAATTGAACTCATGCTTCTCTCCTTTTATAATTAAATTAGGATTATAGACTACTAATGGTTTAAGTTATCCACAATAGCACAAAATATGGTTTTGGATGTTCACGTTTTGATTCACTTTTGATTCACTTACAGACTCAAAATACAACCTAATTGACACTATTGTATAACTCATGTACTAATAAGAACAAAACAAGAACACTTATGAAGCTAACAATACCTTATTATTTACATAAAGCAGGAGCTGGTTTTCCTTCCCCTGCAACTGACTACATAGAAGAAGATATAGATTTAAACGTACATCTAATCAAAAATGTTCCGGCAACTTTCATCATAAGAGTTCAAGGAAAATCAATGGTGGATGTTGGAATAAATGATGGTGATTTATTAGTTGTAGACAAAAGCTTAACTCCAAAAAATTTTTCAACTGTCATAGCAAATGTTCACGACGAACTCGTTGTTAAAACTTTAGTTAAAGAAAAAGACAAACAATTTTTAACGTCAGGATCTAAAGAATTTTCTGATCGAATTTTAATTAATGAAGAACAAGATATTTTTATTTGGGGAGTAGTTACCTATGTCATACATTCAGTACACTAAAAAATTAGCATTGGTTGACTGCAATTCTTTCTATGTCTCTTGCGAAAGATTATTTAATCCAAAAATAAGGAAAAAACCTGTTGTAGTTTTATCTAATAATGATGGCTGTATAGTTTCAAGATCTACTGAAGCAAAAGCTTTGGGAATTAAAATGGGTGAGCCCTATTTTAAAGCAAAAGATATTATTATAAAAAATGATGTACAAGTATTCTCATCAAATTATTCTTTGTATGGAGATTTATCTAGAAGAGTAATGAGAACTTTGAAAAGATTTAACTCTGATATTGAAGTTTATTCAATTGATGAAGCATTTATGGATTTATCAAATTTTTCTGACAATGAAGTAGAGCAAGTTGGTAGAGAAATTAGAGAAACAGTTTTAAAGTGGACTGGTATTCCAACAAGTATAGGAATAGCTAAAACTAAAACTTTAAGCAAAGTTGCAAATCATATAGCTAAGAAAAAACAATCAGGTGTTACAAGTTTAATTGGAATAGAAAATCTCGATCCCATTCTTGAAAAAATTGATATTAACGATGTTTGGGGTGTTGGAAGACAGATGACAAAGTTTTATCAAAAAAATGGAATTTATAATGCTAAACAATTAAAAAATAAATCAAACACCTGGATTAAAAAATCCTCAAATGTTCTAAGCTCAAGAACTGCAATGGAACTTAGAGGTGTGCCTTGTATTGATTTAGAAAAAACTGCGTCGAAAAGAAAAAGCTGTGTAGTATCAAGGTCATTTGGAAAAAGAATAGAAAAATTCCAAGAACTTGAAGAAGCTGTTGCTAGTTATTGTTTAAATGCATCAGAAAAGATAAGATCTGAAAACCTCGTTGCAAAAGCCGTTATGGTATTTGTTAGAACCAGTCCTTTTCAAAAACAATTTGGTTTTTATTCAAACTCCAGAACTGTTGATTTTCCTATAGCAACTAACAATAGTATAGAGATCGTAAAAAATGCCTTATCTGTCTTAAAAGTAATCTTTAGGAAAGGGCATCGTTATCAAAAAGCAGGAGTGATGCTAACCGGATTAACAGATGTTGAAAATAATGAAAACTTATTTTCATCAGCGAAAGATGAGAGGATTAATAGATTAATGAGATCAATTGATAATACAAATTATAGATATGGTAGATCTACACTAAGTCTTGCAAGTGCTGGTGTTAGAAAATCATGGAGCATGAAAAGGGATTATAACTCAAAGATAGATACTGCTGATTTCTATTGTTTGCCGACAATTAGAGCTTAATTAAAAAGGTCTAGGGTTTCCTGGATAGCCGAGATCTTCACAAGTACCCTCTTTATCCTCGTCAGCTGGTTTACAGAGAGCAACACCAATTGCACCATGAACTTGAGATTGATTTTTTAGTTGTCCTTTTACTTCGTCACAGCCACTCCATAACTCATCACAGGTATCAGCTTTACCAACGTTAGAATAACGAATAATTGCATCTTTTATTTTTAAACCTTTATCTGTGGCAGCAGTCATATAATTTCTGTACGGTCCAAATTTAAACCTAACACTAGAAGCTCCACCTAATACATCTCCAAAATAACTAGATCTTAACTTTCCATCAATCCATAAATGCAAAAATCCATCTTTTGCCCATTTAGCATTAACTAAAATATTTACCCATTTTCCTTTTAGTGGTTTAAATTTTTGATCAAAATGAACAACATAACCTTCAAAGAAATATTGCTCCCCAACTTCATTTTTAGCGACTCTATAATTAGGACCATTAAATAACCAAATAAATTTATTATTGTTATAGTTGAAACTAGGTCCTACTGCTTTTTCAGGTTTTCCGTAAAGCATCTTAAAATCAAATAAAGAGATATTGTGTTGCTCAGTATCTATTTCATTAGGAATAAAATAAGCAATCCTATACCATTTTGTTTTGCCTTTTTTTGTAGTTTCTTTGTAAGGCTCCATAATTTGAAACCTTTGAGCAAAACCAGGTTTACCCCATCTGACCCAATCATTCTTGTCACCTATGTCTGAATAACTTAAATTAAATTCAATTCCTTTTTCAGAGACACCCATATTATCCTCGAATTTATCAAAAAACTTATACAGACCTTTACGATTAGGTACATTTCTTTTAGTAAAAACCATTTTATTATCTAATTGGGCCTTAAGCACGAAATGTGCAAAATCTTTTTTCTCTTTTTTTTTCATTTTTGTGTGTTGTTTTTCTGCGTATGAAAAATTTGAAAATAAGAACAAACATACAGATAATATTAGTAAAGTTTTTTTCATAATTTTTTATATTAATTTATTTTATAGTATCTATACTTCCAATATTATTTAAAGAATTATTTAATTCCTCTAAATTTTCTCTTCTTCCAATCATTACCACTGATAATCCAAATACTATAATTAGACCTAATGGAATAGCTGTAACAACACTTATGTAATCAGCCATTAAAATTAAATAAATAGCATAAAATAAAATTGAACGAATAATAACTGTAGATTTAAAAACAGCTATAATTGCTAAAGAATGCTTAATTAAATTTTTAAAACTCATTTTAGAAGGACCAAAATATCTTGTACCCCTTATAGATGGAGATGAAGATCTATCTTTCTCTAATTTTGCCAATGCTCCTGAAAAGCTGCACCAAGTAGATTTATCGTTTATTAATTTTTCAACAGTTGACTTTGGAAGACACGTATAATTTCCAAATTTTATCGAATGACCAGTAAATACATAAGTTATTATTTTATGTAAATGGTAACAAGTTTTAAAAATGAAATTTTCAGATCTTTTTACTCTTTCTCCAACTATTGGTTTTCCTTCGTCATATTTTATGTATTCTAGAAAACTTTTGATTTCTTCAGGTCTATCTTCACCATCCGAATCCATTGGAATTACGTAATCAAATTCTTTATTTTGAAATATATGTTTAAGTCCTGTTGCAATACATCTTCCATGTCCTTGATTGTTTTTAATATTTAAAATTTCAATCGATAATAAATTTTCTGTATTGGAGATAGAGGTTGGTTTTTCTTCAGTTGATGCATCATTAACAATGACAAGAGAAAATTCTGCATCTAAGTCTTTTACAATTGTATTTATTTCTTCAATTAATTTTGAAGCTGATTTCCAGTCATTATAAACTGGTGTTAAAATAGTAATTTTCATTAATTTAACTTGCAAGCAACCTCAGTAATGAGGCTACAATTCCATGTCCAGATAACTCTATTATTACAACAATAAAGACGATGAATAGTATGTTTTTATTGAATTTCATAACTATGACCCAACGCAAATCTTATCAATACACATATATTTATCAAATGAATTCAATTTTTCCTTTGTAACAAAGCCTTTCCAAATAGGCCTTGAATTAATGTGATATGATAAATTTCCAGCTGTCCATTCATCGCCAAGCACGTATTTAATAGGTTCATCATGTTGTTCGTGCCATGCCATTTGAACTTTTATAGCTATATCTCTTCCAGGATAATCAGTCCTCTTATCAGTCTGAGATATTGAGACATAACCGTACAAAATTGGAGATAATAAAAATAAAAATATAAATCCTATTAAAAAAGAATTTAGTTTCTTAATATTTATTTGATTTTTCAAAATGTAAATAAACAAAGTTCCAAAGAATAGGTAAAAAGGGGTCATCCACATAGTTCTAATTTTTGATCCAGTTATTAACGCGGTCATAAATACTAATATTATTGGGACTACATTAATAAATATTAAAAATAAAAGTTTCTCATCTTTTAAATTTAATTTTTTGGGTATTTTTTTCATTAGTAACCAAACTAAAATTAAAAATGGTATTAGAATACCAATTTGTTTTAATGTGAATAGTAACGGATATTTAAAATGATTTATTATTTGTCCTTCATCCAAACCTGCTCGGGCAAAACCATATTTAATAGTAATAAAATCATTATTGAATAACCAAATTATATGTGGAATTAAAATTACAAAAAATACTTCTAAAGAAACTAAATATTTAAAATCAAATTTTTTTGATTTTTTAAAAAATATTAAATATGCAAAGAATAAATCTATTGTGACTAATAAATAAATAAAAAGATATTTAGATAAAATACCAAAAGCTGCTACAGCTCCTAACAAGATACAATCATAAAGCTCAATTTTTTTACTAATGTATATTTTCCATGTATAATAAACTGTTAAACACCAAAAAGGTAATTGGCAAACATTTACATTAAATTCTGGAGTTGTAAAATTATAGAAGTATATCCCTTCAATAAGAAAAACTGATAACAAACTCAAAGTGCCATCATTAAGAATTTCCTGTGATAATTTAAAAATAATGAAAAAAGATATCACTACAAAAATTTGACTTAAAAAATAATAAGCCCAATCTTGTGGTCCAAATATTTGAAAAAAAACTTCTGGAAAAAACGCACTTAATGGAGGATGTTTGTTAAATCCCCAATCTAAATTACTACCCCAGGCCAAAGCTTCAATTGTATCCAAAGGTAAATTTGAGTTTGTGATAGTTGGAACAACTGTCCATAGAATTAAGTGAGTCGTTACAAAAATATAAAAAATATTATTTATATTTCTTTTGTTTAAAGCCATTTTCATCAATCTATATGAATAAACCGTTCTTGACACTCATTTATTCATGAATATATTCACCAACTCAAAATAGCTAAGCATGGTAAGAATTTCAAAAACTTATACTCCAAAAGAAAAAGAGAAATACATGTGTGCTAAACATTTAGCATATTTTAAGATGAAATTAATGGAGTGGAAAAAAGATTTAAAGAGATCTAATAATGAGGCGATTTTTCAGGCGTCAATGGATGATAATAGTGCATCAGCTGACATAGTTGATCAAGCAAGCTCATACACTGAGAAGAATGTAGAGATGAGAGCTATTAATAGACAAATCAAATTAATTTCAAAAATAGATGGTGCATTGAAAAAAATACAGGATGGAACATACGGTTTTTGTGAAGAAACTGGTGAGCCTATAGGTTTAAAAAGATTAATGGCAAGACCAGTAGCAACTCTTTGCATTGCAGCTCAAGAAAAACATGAAAAAGATGAAAAAGTTTACGCTGACGATTAAGGGAAATCTATTTCAGCATCTTTATTCAATGCTTTAAATCCTTTAACTACAGCTGGACGTTCAGCAATTTCAACAAACCACCTAGATAGGTTTTCAAAATTATTTAATCCAATATCGTGTCTTTTATGTCTTGCAATCCATGACCATGTAGCAATATCAGCAATAGAATATTTATCATTTGCTAAAAATTTACTTTGAGCCAATCTAGCTTCAAGATCTTCATAAATCTTTCTTGTGATTTTGAAGTATCTTTCTTCACCCCACTCACTTTTTCCTTGATGATAATAATGAAATTGATGATGTTGGCCTATCATTGGACCTACAATAGCCATTTGAGCCATCAACCACTGATTTATCTCTAGCCTGTCTGCTTCAGGATAGAGTTTCTTACTTTTCTCACCTAAATACATAAGTATAACTCCAGACTCGAATACGGTCCTATTGTTCTCGTGATCTATAATTACAGGAATTTTATTAAAGGGACTTATTTTTTTAAATTCTGGTTTAAATTGATCTCCACTCAAATTAACTTTTGTTAGTTTGTATTTAAAATCAATTTCCTCTAGCATTATGCTAATTTTCCAACCATTAGGAGTATCAGCAGTAAAGAGTTCAATCATTCTTTAACACCCAATCTATCTTTGATAGTGCTGGATGCAGTTGTAAATTCAAATCTATATTTTTCATCAGGTCTTGCATATTTAAAGCAGCCTCTTGCAGCTAAAGCTCCTTCATGAAAACCTGAAAGTATTAACTTTAATTTTCCTGGATAAGTGCATATATCCCCAATTGCAAATATTCCTTTTTTATTTGTTTCAAAATTCTCAGTATTTACTGGAATTGTTTTTTTATCTAAATTTAAACCCCACTCCGCGATTGGTCCTAATTGCATTATTAATCCAAAAAAACCTAATACATAATCAGCTTTTATAACTTTACTTTCACCTGATTCACTTTTGATTTCGACACTTTCTAATGAGCCATTTCCTTTAACATCTTTGATTGAATATTTAGTGATTAAATCAATAGTTTTATTATCACTTAATTCTTTTATTTTTTGAACACTTGCGGGAGCTCCTCTAAACTCATCTCTTCTGTGAACAAGTGTTACTTTTGATGAATTAGATAATTCTATAGCCCAATCAAGAGCACTATCTCCACCTCCAAAAATAACTACTGATTTATCTTTAAAAATAGTTTTGTCTTTTATTGAATATAAAACTGATTTTCCGTCATACTTTTCAGCACTTTTAGTTGGGAATTTTCTTGGTTCAAAAGAACCTACGCCACCTGCTATGACAATATTAGGTGTTTCAAATTCTTTTCCATTTAATGTTTTAACTAACCATTTATTGTTTTCATTTTTTAATTCTTGAACTCTGTCACTTAAATGAAAGTTAAAATTAAAAGGTTTTATTTGTTCAATTAAATTATTTGTAAGCTCTTCTCCTGTGCATTTAGGAACTGCGGGAATATCGTAAATTGGTTTATCAGGATAAAGCTCAATACATTGTCCTCCAATTTTATCTAAATTATCTACAATTTCACATTTTAATCCAATTATCCCTAATTGGTGTGCACAGAATAAACCTGTGGGTCCTGCTCCAATAATGACTACATCGGTTTTAATCATTAAACTTGTTTCTCCGGCATATGTACAGTTAAACCATTTAAATCGTCTGAAACGATTAATTGACAACTTAATCTGCTGTTAGATTTAGGTTCAAAGGCTTGATCTAACATATCATCTTCACCCATTTCTTTTTCTGGGAGTTTTTTAAACCATTCATCATCTTTAATGTATACATGACAAGTTGCACATGACATTCCACCTCCACAATCTGCATCTATGCCTGGAATATCATTTTGTATAGCACCTTCCATTACACTAAGACCATTAGCGACATCAGCCTCATGTTCAGTGCCATTGAATTCTATATATTTGATTTTTGCCATATTTAATAAATAATTCTTATAAACTAATTTGCGACTGCGGCAAATTTTTGAAGTTAAGCATTTTCAATTTTTTGGGCCAAAAAAAAAGGCAGGTATGTTTTAGCATACCCGCCTCTTTTTAATATTAAAAGCTAATTATCTAGCTCGCGCTCCACCTTGTGAAACTGCTGCTGACCAGATTACTAGACCAAAAGCAATTTTGTTGATGAAGTCTGCTAAGTTGTAAATCACGTTCAATGAGTTAGCGTCTACTCCACCTACTAGGTAACCAAAAATGTAACCTAATGGGTAAATAGCCCAACCGATTGTTACGATCATTCTCATAGCACCCCATGCAGTTGCTAATGGCTTGTTTCCAGTTTTAGCTGCAATTTTTCCAGCTTCACCAGAGAATACTTCATATAAGATGTAGATCCATCCAGCCATACCGACTATGAAACCAAGCATAGCATTGATGTAACCTGCTTCTCCTAAGTATCCACCAATTAACATCACAAGCGAACCAATTAATAATCTCCAGAAGATTGCTCCTGGGATTTTCTTAACTGCTGCTAGAATTAAGTAAAACTCGATCATCTGTAATGGTACAGTGATTAACCAATCAATATATCTATATACTGTTGGAGAATCTCCAGTCATTACCCATACATCTCTCATGTACATGTAGTGAATGAATGCAACACCAGTTACAAGACCAGCTACTGTTACTGAAGTTTTCCAGCCTGCTGCAACAGTATTTCTTTCCATGAAGAAGAATACTGTAGCTGCTGCCATACCCATTGCGATTACCCAAAAGGAAATCCCAACGAAGTCGTCAGAAGCTAACATAGCAGTTGCTGCGTTTGCTGCACCAGTAAGACCAAACAAAGCCACTGCTGCTAATGCAAACATTTTAAGTTTTTTCATAAAAAACTCCCTCTCGTTAGTTTTTTTTAGTTTAAATTTAAACTACGGACAAACCACAAAGGTTTCTCCAAAGTTAGGGGCTTAATATCAAATTAAATTAGTTTGTTGAAGACTTTTTGCCGCGTTATAAGTGTTGATTTTACTGACTTTTTAAAATTAAATACAACCTGTTGCATAAATTCAATAGAAAAATGACACCAAATAGCAAATCAAAATGAATAGAAATTACAAAGAAATTTACAGCGAATCTCTAAAAAATCCTGAGGAATTTTGGCAGAAAGTTTCTGAAGATGTGTTTTGGTTCAAAAAACCAACTAAGATTTTAAAAAAAGACAACCCTCCTTTCTATAAATGGTTTGAGGATGGTGTAACAAATACATGCTACAACGCCTTAGACCTTCACATTGATCAAGGAAGAGGTGATAAAACTGCTTTAATCTATGACAGTCCCATAACAGGTAATAAAGCAAAGTTTACTTTCAAAGAATTAAAAGAAAAAGTCTCTAAATTTGCAGGGGCTCTAGATAAACAGGGAGTTAAAAAGGGAGATCGAGTAATAATTTATATGCCGATGATACCAGAGGCAGTGGTTGCAATGCTTGCATGTGGGAGAATTGGAGCAATTCACTCTGTTGTATTCGGTGGTTTTGCTTCAAATGAATTAGCTAGCAGAATTGATGATAGTAAAGCTAAAATATTAATCACTGCATCTTGTGGATTTGAACCTGGGAGAACAGTAGAATATAGACCGCTTGTAGATGGGGCTTTAAAATTAGCAAAACACCAAATTGAAAAAGTAATATTATTTCAAAGAAAAGATCACGAAGTAAAATTAAACAAACCATTGGAAATAAGTTGGGATGAAGCGCTGTCTGGAGCAACTGACAAAGATTGTGTTGAGATGGGCGCTAATGATTATGCTTACATTCTTTATACTTCAGGGACCACAGGTATTCCGAAAGGAATAGTTAGAGATATTGGAGGTCACATAGTTGCTCTTAAATGGACGATGAAAAATATTTATAATATCGATAAAGACGATGTTTGGTGGTCAGCAAGTGATATTGGATGGATAGTAGGACACTCTTACATTATTTATGCTCCATTATTCAAAGGTTGTGCAACTCTTTTATTTGAAGGTAAACCTGTTGGCACTCCTGATGCTGGAGTATTTTGGAGAATTATATCAGAATATAAAATTAAATCTTTATTCACAGCTCCAACCGCATTCAGAGCAATAAAGAAAGAAGATCCAGAGGGTAAATTTTTTTCTAAATATGATTTAAGTTCATTTGAATCATTATTTTTAGCAGGTGAAAGAGCAGATCCAGATACAATTAAATGGGCAGAAAATTTGCTTAAGGTTCCTGTAATTGATCATTGGTGGCAAACTGAAACGAGTTGGGCGATAAGTTCAAACTGTACTGGAATTGAAATGCAAGAAACCAAGTATGGGTCTGCTTGTAAAGCAGTTCCAGGTTATGATGTAAAAATAATTAAACCTGATCAATCAATAGCAAAACCAAATGAGATGGGAGATATAGTAGTTAAACTTCCACTTCCCCCAGGAACATTTCCAACTTTGTGGAATGCTGACGAAAGATATAAAGAAAATTATATGTCAAATTATAATGGTTATTATCAAACTTACGATGCTGGTCATATTGATGATGATGGATATATTTGGATTATGTCTAGAACAGATGACATAATAAATGTTGCAGGTCATAGACTTTCAACTGGTGCAATAGAAGAAGTTTTATCAGAACATCAATCTGTTGCTGAATGTGCAGTGATAGGAATAAAAGATCAACTGAAAGGACAATTACCAATTGGTTTAATTGCTCTAAAAGCAGGGGTTTCTAAGGATAATGAAACTATTTCAAAAGAGTGTGTACAAATGGTTAGAGATAAAGTTGGACCTGTTGCAGCTTTTAAAATAGCAATTGTTGTTAAAAGATTACCAAAAACTAGATCTGGAAAAGTTTTAAGAGGAACAATTAGAAAAATTGCTGACAAGGAAGAGTATAAAATGCCTGCA
Organism: uncultured Pelagibacteraceae bacterium; assembly: GCA_902518165.1. Taxonomy (GTDB): domain Bacteria; phylum Pseudomonadota; class Alphaproteobacteria; order Pelagibacterales; family Pelagibacteraceae; genus Pelagibacter. The sequence goes on along the minus strand of CABYFB010000003.1, from coordinate 122,667 downwards.
ACAATTGATGATCCTGCAATCCTTGATGAGATAAAAGAAGACTTAATAAATAGCAATATTTTAAAATAATGTTTAAAACATATCTTTTTTTAGTAGGAGCAATCATTTGTGAAGTTTGTGGAACAATGCTTCTTCCTGTTACTCAAAACTTTACAAAAGTAACACCAACAGTATTTTTGGCTGGATTTTATTTATCTGCTTTTTATTTACTTACGTTTGTTGTTGATAAACTACCTATTGCGATTGTTTATGGAACTTGGAGTGGACTTGGTATTTTTACTATCGCAATATTGGGATATATTTTTTTTAAACAATCTTTAAGTTGGCAAGCTATATTGGGGATGTTTCTTATTGTAGTTGGTGTAACACTTGTAAATATGTATTCAAGTAAAACTATATAAATCAATCAAAAAGAATTGGTTTACCAGATGGGTCTCCTAGAATTTCATCTTCTTTCATTTTAATATCCCCATTAATAATTGTATAAACTGGTGAACCTTTAAATTTATAGCCATCAAATGGGCTCCATCCACACTTGCTATGAATATTTTCGTTTTTAATTTCAATTGTTCGTTTCATATCTATTATTGTAAAGTCAGCATCATAGTCTTTTTTGATAAATCCTTTATTTTTAATACCAAACACAGAAACTGGGTTCTCACAAAGAAGCTTAATTAGTTGATTCAATGTAAGTTTATTTTCATTCACATGATTTAGCATAACGGGTAACAATGTTTGTACACCAGGCATACCAGATGGTGATTGAGGATATTCATTTAATTTGTTTTCTTTTAAATGAGGTGCATGATCTGAACCGATAGTATCATTATAATTATTTCTAATAGCGTACCACAATCTATCATAATGAGACTTATCTCTTAAAGGAGGGTTCATCTGCGCAAAGGTTCCAAGTTTGTCGTAACAATCTGGCGCATATATTGTTAGATGTTGTGGAGTAATTTCAAAAGTTATGTTTCCTTTGTTTTGAGAGAGGAAATCTACTTCTTCTTTTGTTGTAACATGCAATATATGTGCTTTTTTATTAAGTCTTTTTGCAATCCTAACAATCCTTCTTGTAGATGACATTGCACATTCTTCATTCCTCCATACAGGATGAGTATGAACATTGCCTTTTTCAATTAATTTTTTTCTCAAATTAATTATTTCTTCATCTTCAGAATGTACCGCAACTATTTTTGAAGTATTTTGAAAGACTTTTTCGATATCTTCTTCTTTATCAACTAAAAGATTTCCAGTTGAGGAACCTGCAAAAAGTTTTACTCCACAACATCCATCTAAACCTTTAAGTTTTGCCAAATCGGAGGAATTATCTGGAGTTGCTCCAAAATAAAAAGCATAATTTGAATACATCCTATTTTTCGCAAGATTTAGCTTATTATTAAATTCTTTCATATTTGCTGTTGGTGGATTTGTATTTGGCATCTCAAAAACACTTGTTATACCACCAGCGATAGCTGCTTTACTTCCAGTGTGTAAGTCCTCTGCATTAGTTGATCCAGGCTCACGGAAATGAACTTGGGTATCCATGCAACCGGGTAAAACTAGTAAATTACTTGCATCAACAGTTTCTTTGCTTTTTTCGTTATTTAAATCACCAATTGTTGTGATTTTTCCATTCTGAGTTCCAATATTAGTCTTAGTAATTTTTCCGTCGATATAACACTCTCCATTTTTTATAATAAGATCTAACATTTTAAAAAATCGTTATTATATTATTCCTAAGTATCTATCAATAATGAAAAAAAATAATGTTTATATTTTAGAGGACAGAGGACTTTTATATGTCTCAGGTGAAGACTGTAAAGAGTTTCTACAAAATATAGTTACAAACAATATCAATAATGTAGATGAAAAAAATTCATGTTATTCTGCTTTACTTACTCCACAGGGAAAATATTTGTATGACTTCAATATATTAAAACATAAGTCGGGATATTTTTTAGACTGTGAGAAAAAAAATATAGATAATTTATTTAATCAATTAAATTTATATAAACTTAGATCAAAAGTAGAAATTTTAAATTTAAGCAATGAATTTGTTATTGCAGTTATAAGTAAAGAAAGATTTTTAGATATGGAAAATTCTAATTCTAATGCTGGTTGCACGATCAAATTTAGGGAGGATAGTATTTTTTTAGATCCTAGAAATATAGAGCTTGGAGCAAGAATAGTAATTAATTTAGAAAAATTATATTTATCATTAAAAAAACTTGGGCTTCAAAGTGCAGATAAAAATGAATATTACAAATTAAGTCATGAAATTGGAATTCCACAAACTAATACTGAAAAACTTCAAAATAAACTTTTTGGTATTGAGTGTAACTTTGATGAATTAAATGCAATAGATTTTAAAAAAGGTTGTTACGTAGGACAAGAAAATACTGCAAGAATTAAGTTAAAAGATAAATTAAACAAACGTCTTCTACCAATTGAAGTAATAGAAGGAAATTTAGAAAATGACATTATATCAGTCGAGAAAGATGAAATAGGAAAAGTACTAATAAATGATGATTATCCTTATGCTCTTATCAAAGTTAAGAATGAAAATTTTGATTTCGACAAAACTTTTAATTGTGGTTCTGCTAAAGTTAAAATCAAGAAACCTGATTGGCTACAAATTACTTAATAAATTTAGATAAATCTGGTTTAAAATAGTTTGGACCTTTCATAACTTTGCCCTGATCATTGTAAATAGGTTTTCCATCATTTCCCAATTTACTCATATTAGAATTTTGGACCTCTTCAAAACAAGCATCTAAATTAATACCAAATGCATGCCCAGCACCGTAAGTAACATATAATATATCAGTTAAAGCATCTGCAACCTCTAAGAGATCATTGTTATCTAATGCTTGTTTAAATTCATCTAGTTCCTCTTTAATTAGATTATATCTTAGATTATTTATTTTAGGAGAACTGAATGATGCTGATGATTTTACCTCTTGCCCAAAAGTCTCCATAAAATTTTTTACTTTTTGAAAATTTGTCATTTTACTCCTGTAAGATTAATAAAAACTAGTATATAAATTAATTAGTTATTTATTCAAATAAATGAAGACAAGAAAAGAATATGACAGCATCGGTGGTATAAATGTGCCAAAAGATAAATATTGGGGCGCATCTACTCAAAGATCTAAAAAATTCTTTAATATAGGAAAAATATTTGTTCCGAATTCTATTATAAGATCTATAGCAATTATTAAAAGAAGTGCTGCAATAGTTCATCACAGAGATAAATTGATTTCTCCTAGGGTTGCAAAATCAATAATAAAAGCTTCAAACGATGTAATTAATGGTAAAATGGATGAAAATTTTCCTTTAAAAGTGTGGCAAACCGGTTCAGGGACTCAAACTAATATGAATGTGAATGAGGTTATAGCAAATAGGGCTATTGAAATTTTAAAGGGAAAAAAAGGAACAAAAAAACCAGTTCATCCTAATGACCATGTTAATAAATCTCAATCGACAAATGATGTTTTTCCAACTGCAATGCATATTTCAATAGCAATTGAAACATTAAATAAACTTTTACCAAGTTTAAAATTACTTGAACGTTTACTACAAAAAAAAAGTCATGAATTTAATAAAATTGTAAAAATTGGAAGGACACATCTTCAAGATGCTACCCCATTATCTCTTGGACAAGAGTTTTCTGGATACAAAGAACAAATAAAAAAAAGCATAGACAGAATAAAATATTGTTTAAATGATATATACTATTTAGCGCAAGGAGGAACAGCTGTTGGAACAGGAATAAATACAAAAAAGAATTTTGATAAAAAAATTGTAAATGAGATCAAAAAGTATTGCAAAATAAACTTTAAACCTGCTCCAAATAAATTCTCAGAATTAGCGGCACATGATGCAATAGTAAATTTTTCTGGATCGCTAAATTCTTGTGCGGTTGCATTAATGAAGATTTCTAATGACATAAGATTTCTTGGTTCTGGACCAAGAGCTGGTTATGGGGAACTTCTACTTCCAGAAAATGAACCAGGTTCCTCAATCATGCCTGGTAAAGTTAATCCTACACAATGTGAAGCAGTAACAATGGTTTGTGCCAAAGTAATTGGAAATCATACAGGAATAACTGTTGCGGGTAGTCATGGACATTTTGAATTGAACGTATTTAAACCATTAATTGCTTACAATGTTTTGCAATCAATAGATATAATGGCAGATAGTGTAAAAAACTTTAGCTTATATTGTGTAAAAGATATTAGCGCCAACAAAAAAAAAATTAAAGAACATTTAGATAATTCATTAATGCTTGTAACCGCGTTGGCTCCTAAAATTGGATATGATAACGCTGCAAAAATTGCAAAAAAAGCATTAAAAAATAATACAAAATTAAAAAATGAAGCAATTAAGTCAGGTTTAGTTACCGAGAAAGAATATGATTTGATTGTTAATCCAAGTAAAATGATTAATCCAAACTAATCAATCAATTTTCTTATAATTAACCTTAAATTTTGAATATTTTCTACCATAAAAATTTCTTTTGTTTTTTCATCATTTTCTAAATTATTTAATTTTACATTTGAAATTGTGAAATCATTTTTTCCAATATTTTTTTCTATGTCAAAATATATATTTTCTATGTTTTTAATTTTTTTTGTTCCAACCTGAAAAGTTTTTGCAAATTCAATATGATTTTCAATTTTTAAATGATTTTTTGATAAAAAAATTATATCTCCTTGTTGTTCTGCAAAACTTATTTCAGTATTTATAGATCCAATTTTTTCTAAATTAAATGTTGCTCTCTCTAAGTTTATTTGTTTTTCTTTGATAGTAAAATTAATTTCCCCACTTTTTATAAGTTTATTGCTAAGCTCATTAAATTTTATTTTTAATATACCATTTATATTTCCTAAATAATTCTCATCATACAATAAAAGATGTACTAGAATATTATCAATAATATTTTGTATTTTTCTTTCCTTAATTGTTAATTCCATTTCTGAGTAAAATGGCTTAAGTTTTATAAGACCTTCAATATTAAAATTCGTATTTTCTTTGTTTGGAGAGGAAATATTAATTAAATCCTCATAAAAATCTATGTTATATTTTAATTTATCTTGTAAATAATCAATTTCTACCTGACCATCAAAATTATTTTTGTCGAATTTAAATATATTTTTAATTTCAATTGTTGGATTGGCTAAATTAATGTTTAGTGAACTTATATTTGAATTTTCGTAACTTCTCTTCCATTCAGATACAAAATTTAATCCAAAAATCTTAGCATCAATTTTAAAAGTTTTAATTTTAGTTTTATTATTAATTAAATAATTAACTTTTTTGAGCGGAGAAATTAAGACCACTTCACCACTTGAATTTCTTATGAAAAGTTTACAATTATTTAAAATTATTTGCTTATTTACCATTTTATATAAGTGATTTCTAATATCTTTTAAGTCAGATATTTTAATATTCAAATTTGAGTTAGAAATTTCAGCTGATATAAAATTATTAAATGATCTTAAATACAAATCTCTCAAAGAAATATATATTTTTAAATTTGATGTAACTATTAAATCATCTTTTTTTTTGTCTGGTTCTAAACTAATTGAGGCATTTTCTACTAATAAGTGTGGTTTAGGAAATGGTTTATACGAAACTTTTCCAGACGTATTTAAATGTATTTTAAAATTTTTGTAAAAATTTTTTTCTATTTGTGTAACTTTACTTTCATAATTGAATAAAACTGGTAAAGATAAAACAGTTAGTGATGAAAAAGTTACAACAATGGATAATAAAATTAGTGAAAAAGTAATTTTATTTTGCTTAACTTTGTTCATCGAAATATCAAGGCTTATACAATAAATAAATATGTTAAATAGAGATTATTTGATAAATTTAAACGAAAAGCAACAGGAAGCAGTAATGTATCTTAATGGTCCCTTATTGATTGTTGCTGGTGCAGGATCGGGAAAGACGAAGGTATTAACATCAAGAATTGCACACATAATTAAGAGTCATAAGGCGTTTTCAAGTCAGATACTTGCGGTTACTTTCACAAATAAAGCTGCTAAAGAAATGCAAATAAGGGTATCAAAACTTCTTAGAAAAGAAGCTACAGGATTACCATGGTTAGGAACATTTCATTCCATCAGCGCTAAAATCTTAAGAAAACACGCTCAGGCAGTGGGATTGAAATCAAATTTTACAATTATAGATCAGGATGACCAATCAAGATTAATCAAAAATATATGTAAAGCAGAAAACATAGATATAAAAAAAATTTCGCCAAAGTACATATTGGCAGTTATTGATAGATGGAAAAACAAAGGTTTATATCCTGAAGATGTAATTATTAAAAAAAAAGAAACTCTAGAAAATAATTTTTTAAGTATATATAAGATTTACCAGCAAAAGCTAATTGATCTAAATTCAGCAGACTTTAGTGATCTCATCCTACATACTGTAAAAATTTTAAAGAACTATAAAGAAATAGCATTACTTTACTCAAAAAAATTTAAATATATTCTAGTAGATGAATATCAAGATACAAACTTTATTCAAAGTGAATGGCTGAAATATCTTTCTGCATCAAACTTGAATATTTGCTGCGTTGGTGACGATGATCAATCAATTTACAGTTGGAGAGGAGCAGAAATTAAAAATTTTTTAGAATTTGACAAGATTTATCCTGACACCAAAATAATAAGACTAGAAAAGAATTACAGATCTACTCAAAATATTTTAAATGTTGCTTCAAAACTTATTGAAAATAATCAAAGAAGAGTTGGCAAAACATTATATACTAACCAAGAAGGTGGTGAACTTGTTACGTTGGATTGTTTTAGAAACGTTAAAGATGAAGCTACTGACATAAGTTCAACAATAGAAGAATATAAAAAAAAAAATTCTTTAAATGAAATCGCAATTTTGGTTAGGGCAATTTTCCAAACAAGAGAATTTGAGGAAAGATTTTTAAAAGTTGGAATCCCTTATAGAATTATTGGTGGAATTAAATTTTACGAAAGAGCAGAGATAAAAGATTGTATTGCATATTTAAGATGTATTTATCAATCAAAGGATGACCTATCTTTTGAAAGAATTATAAATGTGCCAAAAAGATCTATTGGCGATACAACTATTAAAAATATTTCTGAATTCGCAAAACTAAGTAAATCTTCACTAGAAATTGCTTCAAGAAAATTAATTGAACAAAACAAAATCAAACCAAAGACTAAGGTGGGTTTGGTATCTTTATTAAATCTACTAGAAAAATGGAGATACGATTTAAAGAAAAAAATAAATCACAATAAACTTTTACAAATAGTTTTAGATGAGTCTGGATACAGTGAAATGTTGAAAAATAAGAAGGATATAGAAAATGAAAATAAATTGGAAAATATAAAAGAATTACTAAATGCTATGAAGGAATTTGACAATTTGGAAAGTTTTTTAGAGCACGTATCGCTAGCAACATCACTTGATCAAGATTGGGAGAGTGAAAAAGTAAATTTAATGACCTTGCATGCATCTAAAGGATTAGAATTTGATATAGTCTATTTGCCAGGATGGGAGGAGGGCTTATTTCCTCATCAAAAAAGTATCGAGGAAAAAGGGGAAAATGGTTTAGAGGAAGAAAGGAGATTGGCTTATGTAGGAATAACACGAGCAAAAAAAATTGCAAAAATTTCATTCTCTATGAATAGATTTTATCAAGGTGATTGGATAGATAGTATTGCATCAAGATTTGTAGATGAACTGCCAGATGAATACATAAAAAAAAATAATAGTTTTACAAATAAAGATGAGGATGACTTTGAATTTAACCAAGATATTGATTTTGATAATGAAATAAGAAGTCCCGGATGGCTAAGATATCAAAAAAAGTTGAAATGATTAAAAATATAAAAAAATTTATATCTGATAACAATTTGGATGGTTACATTATACCAAAAAACGATGAGTTCTTTACAGAATATTCAAAAATAAATAAACTTGAACTAGTTGCAAATTTTTCTGGATCTGCTGGTTTTATCTTAATTTTAAAGAACTCAAATCATTTATTTGTTGATGGCAGATATACAATTCAAGCTAAAAAACAGTCAGGAAAAAAATTCAAAATTCATGAAATACCTTACGTGTGGCCAAAAGATATACTTAAAAATAATGTTTCACTAAAAATTGGTTTTGATCCAAAGTTATTTACAACTGGAACATTAAAAACATATTTTAATAATTCTTGTAATCTATTTCCCGTAAATTCCAATTTGTTCAAAAATAAAAATGAGATAATTAATAAAGATAATTTAGTTTATAAAATTAATACTTCAATCGCAGGAGAAAGCTCAAAAAGTAAAATTAAAAGACTAAAAAAAATTCTTGAAAGTGAAAAAATAGATAATTTATTTATTAGCTCAGGAGAAAATGTTTGTTGGTTACTTAATATTAGAGGCAAAGATTTACCAAATTCTCCAATTGCCAATTTTCAAGCAATTATAACTAATAATAAAAACATAATTTTATTTGGAAATAAAAAAAAATTAAAAAATATAAAAAAAGAACTTGTTAAAAATAAAATTTCTTTTTATGGAAAAAACGATTTCTTTAAAATACTGATCTCTTTGAAAGGAAAATCATTTTGCATAGATAACAAAACCTGTTCTGTAATTAACGAAAAATTAATTAGTTCAAAGTTCTTAATCAAAAAAAGAGTTGATCCAATTAATTATTTAAAGTCAATTAAAAATAAAGTTGAAATAAATAATATGATTGAAACACATATAAAAGATGGTGTCGCAGTTACAAAATTTTTATACTGGATTAAGAATTCAAATATTAAAAAATTGGATGAGATTAAAGTTGAAGAAAAATTGGAAAGTTTTAGAAAAAAAAGCAAAAATTATTTATTTCCTAGCTTTAGTACAATTGCAGGGTCAGGACCAAACGGTGCAATAATTCACTATAGATCAAATAAAAAATCCAATCGTAAACTCAATAAAAATCATCTTTTGTTAATTGATTCAGGTGGACAATACAAATGGGGTACAACTGATATTACAAGGACAATTTCTTTTAGTGATCCTAGTAAGAAAACTAAAGAGCTTTATACAAGGGTTCTGAAAGGTCATATTGCAGTTGCAATGTCAAAAATAGATAAATTAAAAAATGGAAATAATTTAGATAAACTTGCAAGAAAAAGTCTTAACTCTGTAAATTTAAACTATAGTCATGGAACAGGGCATGGTGTTGGATTTTTTATGAATGTGCACGAAGGACCACAAAGTATATCTAAAAACAATTTTATAAAACTTAAAAAAGGCATGATTGTCAGCAATGAGCCAGGGATTTATTTAGAAAATAAACTTGGAATTAGGATTGAAAATTTAGTTTATATAGATGGAAATAATAAAAATCTTTTCTTTAAAAACTTAACTTTTGCTCCTCTTGAAAAAGATTTAATTGATGAAAATTTGTTAACAAAAATTGAAAAAGATTATATTTTTTCTTATCACTTAGAAACTTACTCAAAAATATCAGCATACTTAAATAATAAAGAGAGGAAGTGGCTTGCAAAACTAATTCAGTAAATCAGACCACTCTTTTTGGGTAAGTATTTTTATTCCTAAATTTTTAGCCTGTTCTACTTTTCTATTAGTTGGTTTCTCGCCAGCTACTAAATAGTCTAATTTCTTTGTCACACTGCTAACAATACTACCAGCATTTTCCTCAATTAAACTTTTAGCCTCTGCACGACTAATGTTTTGAAGTTTGCCAGTAAACATGAAAGAAATATTTTTTAATTTACCTTTACTTTTAACTTCTCTATCTTTAACACTCAGTATCTCGCTTAATTTTTCTACAACTTTAATATTTGTTTTATTTTGACAAAATTTTTCTAAAGATTTAATTTGAGTTTCTCCTATTCCATCAATATTAATTAGTTCTTTAATTTTATTTTTTTTTAAAAAGTTTAAAAAACTTTTTATATTTTTTGTAAAATCTGCGATTAATTTAGCATTTTCTATTCCAATATGTCTTATTCCTAAAGAAAAAATAAATTTATCTAATGTGACTTTCTTTGAGTTTTCAATTGAAAATTTAAGATTTGAAGCTGATTGTGATCCCCATCCATCAAGAGAGGAAATTTTCTGGTAATCTAAATTATAGATATCTTGGGGTAATTTTATAAATTTTAAGTCCCAAAATTTTTCAATTACTTTTTTACCTAACCCATCAATATTTATTGCATCTTTTGATATGAAATGTTTAATTTTTTCTATTGCAATTTTATTGCAAGTATATCCATCATTGGTACATCTTCTCACGGCATCAAATTTTTTAGTGATTTTATTAAATTCCTTTTCTGTCTTAGATCCACATGAAGGACATATTGTTGGGAATATAAATTTATTTTGTGTTTTTTTTCTTTTTTTAAGGTCTACTTCTAAAACATGTGGGATAACATCTCCTGCCCTTTCAATTTTTACTGTATCGCCAATTCTTATATCTTTTCTTATAATTTCATCTTCATTGTGTAAGGTTGCATTTGATACAACTACACCTCCGATGTTTACTGGTTTGACTTTTGCTACTGGCGTTAAAGCTCCTGTTCTTCCAACTTGGATATCAATGTTTAATATTTCAGAATATGCATGATCTGCAGAGAATTTATGAGCTATTGCCCATCTTGGGGCATTTGAAGTAAAGCCTAATCTTTTTTGTAATTGTAAACTGTTTACTTTATAAACCAACCCATCAATATCATAATTTAAATCAAATCTTTTCTTTTCAAATTGCTCATGAAATATTAATAGATCATCAGTGCTTTTTATTACTTTATTATAATCACTTGTTAAAAATCCCCAATCCTTTAGCTCATTTAAAAAATCAGACTGATTTTTGAATTTATTTTCACTTATAAACCCAAATGTATAAGCAATAAATTTGAGCGGTATCTTTGAGGTTTCTTTTGAATCTTTTTGTCTAAGTGATCCTGATGCTGCATTTCTTGGGTTTGCAAATTTATCTTTTAATTTTTCAAATTCTTTTTTTTCAATAAAAACTTCTCCTCTGATTTCTATTTCTTCAGGAATACTTTTTTTTTCAATTTTATGAGGAATATCTTTTATTGTTTTTAAATTGTTTGTTATCAGTTCACCTTCACTTCCATCGCCACGAGAAACACCATAAGTCAAATTACCATTTAAATAAGTTAAAGAAGCAGAAATACCATCAATTTTTGGCTCAACACTAAATTCTAATGTGATTTTATCATTTAAATAATTAAGGATTTTTTTTTCAAAATTAATTAAATCTTTTCTATCAAATGCATTGGCTAAAGACATCATTGGTGTTTTATGTTTAAACTTTTCAAAAGTTTTTGAAGGTTTAAAACCAATATTTTTACTTGGAGAATTTTTATCCTTCAAATAAGAAAATTTATTTTCAAGATCAATTATTTCTTTTCTTAATTTATCATATTGGGAATCTGAAATGGATGGACTACTTTGTTCGTAATATAATTTATTATGTTTAATTAATTCTTTAATTTTTGAGTAATATTTTTTTTTAATTTTTTCTTTTTCCATTAATTTGGATATTATTTAAATAATTTTTTAAATTTTTTTAAAATATTCTCTTTTTCTTTTTTATTGCTTATTTTTTTTATTTTATAATCTTTGTTTATTATTCTATAGCTTGCTTCATACCACTTGCTTGACTTGTAATTATAGCCCAATAGTAAAGCGTATTTCTCCGCTTCATTTTCTAATCCAATTTTATAATTTAATTCTACTAATCTATGAAGAGCTTCTTCAACAAATATAGTTGTATCATAATCACTGATTACCTTTTGAAATCTTTTTATAGCAGGGATCCATTTTTCTCTTTCTAAATAATATCTGGCTAAATACATTTCTTTTGAAGCCATAACTTCAGTTATATAATCTAATTTATATTTTGAGTCCTTTGCATAATCTGTATTCGGATAATTATTTATTACAATTTCAAAATATTTTTTTGCTAACAGAATTTCTTTTAAATCTTTTTTTTCATCAATAATTTGATCATAATGACATAAAGCCATTAAATAATAAGCATAATCGGTTTGGGGGTGATTTTTATACTTGATTAAAAAACGCTCTAAATCATTTATTGCATAGCTATAATATCCTTGAGAAAAATATCCATAAGCTGACATTAAAACTGCTCTAGGAGCCCAAATAGATTGAGGAAATAATAATTCTGCCTCACTAAATTTTCGTCCGGCAAAAATAACATCGCCCCTTTCAAACTCTTCAATTCCTTGCTTATAAACTTCAATCATTTGTGTTTCCAAATTTTTTTCTTTTATAACAGTTTTTTTATCTATTTTTTTTGAACATGAAAAAAGTAAAATAAAAATTATAAAGTAAATTAAATTAAATTTAGAAATCATTTGATGGTTTTATCAGATTAAAAATAAAATTGTAACTTTTAAGCTATAGACTTAAGATTATGATAATTTGCAAAAGTATGAGGTAGTTGTTTCCCTTTAATTTCTATTAAAGAGTAATTGTTTTGGTCGTTAAATATTTTCCTTAATAATTGATTAGTAAGTTTATGGCCTCCTTGTGAGCATTTAATACTACCTATGATTTTATAACCTGATAAAAATAAGTCACCCATACAATCAAGTATTTTATGATTTACAAATTCTAATTTATTTCTTAGTCCATATTCATTTAAAATTTTGTTATCTTTAATTACAATTGCATTATCTAAACTTCCACCTTTTCCAAGATTCATTTTTTTTAGTTTCTCTATATCTTCAAATAAACAAAAGGTTCTTGAATCATATATTTCACTTAAATTGTCTTCAAAAACATTAATTTTGCTTTTTTGTGTACCAATCAATTCATTATTATATTTAATTTCAAATTCAATATCACCAGATACATTTGATTTGTCTATAGAAATAAATTTTTCGCCATCTTCAAATTTAATTTTCTGATTTATTTTAATTATTTTAATTGGCTGATCACTAAATTTAAGTCCAACTTCATTGATTTTATCTACAAAAAGTTTTGCAGAGCCATCCATAATTGGTACTTCATCAGCATCTATTTCAATAAACGCATTATCAACGCCTATACCATAAAGTGCTCCCATTAAATGTTCAATTGTAGATACTTTAGCTCCATATTCATTAGATATTGTTGTACATAAAGTCGTATCTACAACGTTTGCATAATTTGGATAAATTATATTATTGGTTTTTAAGTCAATTCTTTTAAAAGTTATACCTGTATTTGGAGATGCTGGAAGAATATTTAAATTAACTTTTTTACCAGTATGTATGCCAACACCATTAAAAGAAATTTTTTGAGAAACTGTTTTTTGAGTAAGTATAGACACATTGAATATATATAAAAACTTGCCTTCCAAAAGTACTCAAGAAATATTACAAGAAAATACAATTATTTACTGAAAAAATTAAAAAATCTCTCAAAAATTCCCTGTTTTTTACTAATTATTCTTGGTAGATCGTAATTTTTTATATGATTGTCAAGAGCACATTTACAAATCTGAACATCCGTCTCAGTATAGAAATTAATTGATTTAAAACCAAATCTATCATTCAAATAAAAAGAGTTATTATTAAATATTTTAGATCCTTCACCAATTAACAACAATTCTGTGTCTTCTAAAGTATACTTACGACTATTAATTTTTGATTTTTTAAAAGATAAATCCATAATTTCTTGGACTCTATAAAGTATAACTTTTTTTAACAAATCTATTGAAATATTTTTATTTATAATTTCTTGAATAATATTTGAATTTTCTAATTTGTTATTTTCGTATGCAAACTCTGTATAAGTTTTATTTAGTGATTTTTTTAATTCTTCTGCATCCGTCTCTGAAATTTCAAAAATTTTTGAAATATCTTTTGTTATATTGATTCCTCCTATTGGGATTGTTTCGATAAATTTTAATTTTTTTTTTTCAAAAAAAATAAATGAAGATCTTCTACACCCAATATCTAAAAAGGAAACTTTATCTTTAATTATTTTTTTTACGTAAGATTGCGATTTTACATAAGATGAACAAAAAGTATTTAATATGTTTAGATTAATTTTAATAAAGTTATCTTTAATTTTCTTAATAAATTTTTTTGGAAAACAAACTAATTTAAAGTCTACTTTTAAATTATTTATGATTATTTTATCTTTTGGGAGTTCCTCAAAAATTCTCTCATTATCTAGAATGCATTTATCAATTATTACCTGAGATAAATAGTATTTATCATAATATGAATTAATAATTTGTTTTAATTCTAATATTAAAGATTCATACAATTTATTAACCTTTGAACTTCTATCTACATTTTTTGTTAAAGATATGTCTATTACAAATAATTCTACAGAGTCCAAAGTTAAAATAATATCTTCAATATGATGAGAAAATTTTTTTTCAGCTTTTTTTACAATTTTATTAATTGCTTCAAAATGATTTTTAAAATCTTCGTTTATAGAAACATTTATTGAATCTGAAAATTTTTCATTAAAATTAATATCAAAAGTAGAAAGTCTAATTTTGGAAGATCCAAAATCAATGACATTGAAAAAATTTCTTTTATTCATTACTCAAAATTAACCTATTTTGAATTCTTAAATCAATAATTGTGCCCGGGGGTATAATGTTACTTAATTCAAATTCTTTTAGTAATTTTAATGCTTTAGTAATATTTTTGCTAGGTAGTTTAATTATAATATTATTTTTAAAATGCAAATCCCATCTTTTATTTTTATGAAAGTAATATTTAATTATTTCATTGGGATCAATTTTTTGGCGCAAAAGTTCTCTTTGAAGAAGAATGTAATCACCTGGGTTAAATTTTCCAAATATTATTGGTAATTTCTTTTCGTTTAAAATATTTTTAGCTAATATAAAATTACCATTTAATCCTACAAAATGTTTTTTTTGGTCTATATATGTAATTGCTACAAAATTAGTCACTTTAGTTTTTATGTGAATAGTTGAGGGATATATTTTTTCTATACTTATACTTTCAATGAAATTAAGTTTATCTAAATTTTTCAAAATTTTTTTTTTGTTTACAAAAAAAATGTTTTTTTCTAATAAAAAACTTGTGTTTAATAAGATTAATTGATCGATCTCTTGTTTAGTATTTTCGATTTTTATATCACTAACTTTAAAGATATTACTTAAATTTCTTATTAAATTATTGTTTAAAATTGTTGATATAAGTAAGAATGAAAACACATAAAAATATATTTTTTTTTTATTTATTAATTGAGGCATCTTCCAAAATTTTTTTTATCAAATTTTTGAAAGTAATGTTATTAAATTTTGCTATTTCAGGAACTAATGACAGGGAGGTCATCCCCGGTTGTGTATTAGTTTCAAGTAAATAAAATGAATTTTTATAATACCTAAAATCTGAACGTGTAACCCCTCTGCAATTTAAAATTTTATGGGCTTTTAACGCAATTTTAGCTACTTCTTGATATTTATGTTTTGATATCTCTACTGGAATTATATGTTTCGTTCTAGCTTTTGGATTATATTTAGCTTCATAATCGTAAAATTTTCTAGTTGGCTTTAGCTCAATTGCTCCAAGCACTTTATCTTCCAAAATCGCAACTTGTATTTCTCTTCCTGGTATATACTTCTCAATTAAAATTTCCCCGTATTCATTTAACTTTTTTAAATTTTTTATAAAATTATGTTTATTGCAAATAAAAACATTAACACTAGAGCCTTCATTAATAGGTTTCACAACTAAAGGAAATCCAATTGCTTCTTGTAAATATTTAATAAATTTAAGTTTATTAATATTATTTCTGTAAGAATATTTGATAAACTTAGGTGTCAAAATTTTATTTTTAATAAATATTTTTTTTGATAATTCTTTGTCAATTGCTAGTGATGATGATAGTACCCCTGAATGAGTATATTTTATTTTTTCTGATTCTAAAATAGCTTGAATATAACCATCCTCACCGTATCTTCCATGCAATAAATTTAATACTATATTAGGTTTAAATTTTCTTAATACTTTTATAAATTTCCCATCAGGATTTACGACTTTAATATTATATTTTTTATCTTTATTTAGTTCATAAAAAACACTTTTTGCGGTTTCTATGCTAATTTCTTTTTCTTTCGAATACCCGCCTGCTAAAATTAGAATTTTCTTCATTATTCTATGATTTTAATTTCTAAATTAATATTAATTCCGGTTTTATCTTTAACGTTTTTTTTAACATAATTAATTAACGAGTTCATTTCATCAAATGAGGCATTATTTTTATTAACAAAAAAATTTGAATGTTTTTTTGATATATGGGCATCTCCAAAATTTATGTTTTCTGGTACTGACTCTTTTATAAGTTCCCAAGCTTTCTTTGTTGTTTGATCTATTGGATTTTTAAATGTACTTCCACCAGTCTTAATTTTTGAAGGTTGAGAATTATTTTTTTTTATGGCCAATTCTTCCATCAAATTTTTTATTTTATTTTTCTTTGATAAATCTCCTTTAAATGTAGCGCTTAAAAAAATTAGATATTCATCTAATTCTATCTTTCTATATTTAAATTTAATTTTGTTAGATGGTATGATTTTAATATTACCATTTGTATCAATACATTGAAGTGAAATTAATTTATCTTTAAATTCTGTTCCAAAACACCCAGAATTCATTTGAAGGCCGCCACCAACTGAACCAGGAATACAATACATAAATTCAAAACCACTTATTCCATTCTCTAATGCGTATTCTGAAAGTTTTTTTTGTGAACAAGCTGAACCTGCTATAATAGTATCTGATTTTAGTTTTGATAATGTACCAAAATTGCTGCTAAGTTTAATAATTACACCTTCATAAATATTGTCTTTAAATAATACATTTGAACCCATTCCTAATATAAACATCTTCCCTCTATTATTATATAATTTTAGGAATTCTTTTAACTCTATAAGATTTTTTGGTTTGAAAAAGATTTTTGATTTACCCCCTATATTAAACCAATTAAACTTCTTAATATCGATATTAAAAAATAGGTCTGCATCAAATTTTTTTTTAAATTCTTCAATATCTTTCAATTCCATATTAATTAAGATTTCTTACCCAATTAGTTACAGAACCAGCTCCCATAGCAATAAATATTTTATTTCCAAATGCTATGTTTTTGACAATTTTTTTTAACTCTATTTCATTTTTAAGCATTATTAAATTTACTTTAGAGTTTTTCGCAATTAGTTTTGCAAATGAATTATATGAAAATCCTAGCTTTATATTCTCACTCGCTTTATAAATGGGGCATAGTAAAATTGTATTTGCATTTTTAAAACACTTGGAAAATTCTTTTTTTAAATTTTTTACTCTTGAGATTCTATGCGGTTGGAAAATACAAACTATATCTTCTTTATCATATACTTTGCTAACACCATCTAATACAGATGAAATTTCTGTTGGATGATGAGCGTAATCATCAAAAAATGGTACTTTATTAATTTCAAACAAGAAATTAAATCTTCTCTGCACCCCATTAAAGTTTTTTAAGCCTATTTTTATTACGTTATCTGATACACCTATTGAAAATGCTAGGGCTAATGCAGATGTTGCATTTTTGATGTTATGCAAACCTAACAAAGGTATTGAAATATTTTTTATAATTTTTTTCTTACCAGGTATTTTAATTCTAATACTAAATTTTGAATAAGTTTTATTTTGAATTATATTGAAAATATGAAAATTTGAATTCTTATTTATGCCAAATGTATAATAATTATTGTTTTTAAGTTTTGGCAAAATACTTTTTATATTTTGATCATCTAAGCACAAAAAAGCTTTTCCAAATGAGGGGGTCTTATCAACAAATTCTATAAACTTGTTTTTTAAATTTTTCATTGTTTTGTAGTAATCCAAGTGTTCATTATCAATATTGGTTATTATAGAGTAATTAAAAGGAATTTTTAGAAAGCTACCATCTGACTCGTCTGACTCTACTAAACTCCAGTCACTTTTTCCTAATTTAGCTGAACTTCCTATCGAATTCAAAACACCTCCATTTATTATGGTGGGATCTAGTTTTGCACAATTCAAAATGTTCGACAAAATTGATGTTGTCGTTGTTTTACCGTGAGATCCTGTCACAACAATATTTTTCATTAAAGAAACTATATGACCTAATAATTCTCCTCTTTTGTATATGGGCAATTTTAATTTTTTAGCGTGCTTATATTCTGGATTTGATTTTTTTATGGCAGATGAAACTACTAACATGGTACAATTTTTTATATTTTGGCTACTATGCTTTAGATAAATTGGAATTTTTCTTTTTCTAAGTAAATTAAGATTTTTATTATCAGATATATCGCTTCCTTGTATTTTAAAACCTAGACTATGCATTATTAATGCTAAACCACTCATTCCAATACCACCGATACCAACAAAATGAATTAATTCAGTTTTTCCAATATTAATTTTCATCTATAATTTCTATAATCTTATTATTTATATTATTCCAAGTATTATTTTTATTAATTTTCTCGAGATTTTTAATTTTTTCACTGTAATTTTGATAATTGTTAAATATCTCAAGAAACATTTTTGCAAATTTGTCCTTTTCAAATTTACTCTGATTTATTAACCAGCAACAATTTTTTTTATGGTAATATTCTGAGTTATGGAATTGATGATTATCTTTTGCAGATGGAAGGGGTATTGAAACAAATGGGATATTTAAGAATGAAAGTTCACTTAATGTGCTTGCTCCTCCTCTGGTAATTGCTAAATCTATACCATTGTAAAGTTCATAAATATCATTAGTAAATTCAATAAATTTATAACTTATATTTGATTTGTCATATTTACTTTTTATCTGAGCTAAATTATTATTGTTAGATATTTGCTGAATAACCTCAATCTTACGTTTTTTCGAAATTTCAATAATTAAATCTGTAATATTTTCATCAAAAAATGATGCTCCTTGACTTCCACCAATAATAAGAATTTTTTTTGTTTCTTTTTTTAGGTCAATTGAATTTTTTCCTAAATCATATATCTCTTTTTTTAAAATTGGTTCAACAACAACTTTTTTAGAATTATATTTTTTTGGGAAATTTTTTAAATTTTCATTGTAACAAATTATTTTTGTTGAAAATTTTAGGGCAAATCGGTTAGACCTGCCTAAAACATTATTGGGTTCAAACAAGAAAATTTTTTTTTTTAATATAAATGCAGCTAAACAAAACGGAAATGTCATATATCCACCAGTGCTAATTAAAATATTTGTATTATTTTTTTTTATGAAACTAATAGATTTAAAAATATTTAAAAAATATTTAAATATATTAATCGGAAGTAAATAAGGTTTTAAAAATAAATTAGGTACATCTATTAATTCATATTTAAACTTATTGATATTTATAAATTTGCTTCCTCTCAAATCTGACACCAAACTTACTGAAAATTTATTTTTCAAATGCTCAAAAAAAGAAGTTGATGGTACTACGTGACCACCAGATCCACCTGTAACTATAAGTATATTTTTCATACTAATCTAATTTTCTCTTAGTCAAATTTAATATTATTCCAGTTAAAATTGATGTTCCAACTATAGAAGAACCACCATAACTAATAAATGGCATTGTCATTCCTGTGGTAGGAAGCATTCTAATATTGACGCCAATATGAATAAAAGTTTGTAAAAGTATTAGTGAAATACTTCCAACCAGTATAAGTTTAAAATTGTTATTTTTTGTAAAATTTATTTTATTTAAAACTCTATAAGAAAAAATTAAATAAAGTAATATTATACCAATTAATATAATTACCCCAAATTCCTCAGCAATCACAGAAATAATATAATCTGTATGAGCTTCTGGTATTCTTGAATTTAAAGTGCCTTCTCCTATTCCTTTACCAAAAAAACCTCCGCTGGATATAGCATCACTTGCTTTATCTGCCTGATAATTATTTCCACTAGAAGTATCTAAAAATGACATTAATCTTATTCTTATGTATTCAAATTTAGGCACTAAAAATACTAAAAAGAGAGTTAATGAACAAACTGCCAATAATGAGATTGCAAAAAGAAATAAATTTATTCCTGAAACAAAAATAATTGCAAGCCATACAGAAATTATTAGTAATGTTTGTCCTAAATCTGGTTGAGATAAAAGTAGAATAATTATAGGTATTAAAACGACAGTGCTTAAAAAATACTTTAAATATAAGTTTTTTTTTTCCAAGGAAATTATTAACGAAATAACAATTACAAAAAAAGGTTTTAAAGTTTCAATTGGTTGAAACCTGGGCAATGATCCAATATCTAACCATCTCTTTGATCCCTTAACTTCTATTCCCATTAGAGGAACTAACAACAAACTAATAAAAGCAAATAAAAAAAGCATAACTGAAATCCTAATTAAAATTTTTTGATCTAGTAGAGAAAAAATTAAAATTAAAATTACTCCTATACTTACAAAAATTAAATGTTTTAAAAAAAAATAGTAAGAATTTGTATTTAGTTTATCTGATGCTATTATTGATGTTGATACTAAAGAAAAAAATAGACCTAATGAAAATAATAGGCTTATGATCAGAAAAATTGTTTTATCGATATTTTTCCACCAATCATAAAATGTATCAAAATATTTATTCATTATTTTTGTAAATATTGTTTAATTAATGCATTAAATTCTTTGCCTCTATCTTCAAAGTTTTTATATTGATCAAAAGATGCAGCGGAAGGGCTAAATAAAATTGTAACCTTTCTTTTTAAATTCCTAAAATCAGGAATTAACTTAAGAGAATTTTTTAAATCTTTTGATAAATTAACTTTAAACTTATTTTTGAATAATTTAAAAAAAACATATCTATCTTTTCCATATATATATGCTTCCAGATTTTTATAATATTTTTTATTTAAATTAAATTTATCACCCTTCTTAAACAATCCTCCCAAAATCCAATAAATTTTTTCATTTGTCTCTAAAAAAGGAATAGTCGAAGATAATGTTGTTGATTTAGAATCATTTACAATTTTTAAATTTTTTGAGGTAAAAATTATTTCTTGTCTAAATTTTAAAGGTTTAAAATTGTTGATAGTTTTTAAAACAATTTTTAAATTAAGTTTCATGTATTTTGATAATTCAAATAAGAAATTTATATTTTGAAAATTTATAGAATTTATAAAGTTATAATTATTAAGCTTACTTCTTAAATACTCATACTTATTTTTACTCACAAATATAATTTTAGATTTTATATTTTTAGATCTTAAAAAATTTTTTAATAAACTATCATTTGCTATAATGGCGATATCATTTTTATTTTGTTTAGTTACACATTTTAATTTTGATAATATGTAATTTTTCATTGTAATATGCCTTTCTAAATGATCCGGAGAAATATTTATGATTATAGAAAATTTCGATTTAAAATATTTACTATAAGCTAATTGATACGAGGAAGCTTCAACAACAAAAATAGTTTTTTTATTAACTCTTTTTTCGTCTAAAATTGGGTTTCCGATATTTCCTGTTAACCTTGCATCATAATTGTGATTTTTCAAAATATTGTAAAGTAACTTGCTAGTTGTTGATTTTCCATTAGTGCCAGTGACAGTAATTGTTAAATTTTCAGTGTTAAATTTATAAAAAATATCTAAATCAGTAATAATTTTTTTTTTATTCCTTTTTAAAAAATTAGATAACTGACATCTATTTATATTAATACCAGGACTTATAATTATATTATCGAAATTATTATTTAATAACTTTGATTTAGAAATAAAAAATTTCTTAAATTTATTAGATATTTTTTTCTTTTCATCATCAAAAATAAAGCATTGATTTTTTTTATTTAAATATTTGAAACATGAAGCACCAGATTTCCCAAAACCATAAATTAAAAATTTTTTTCTTAAATTTTCATTTTTTGATTTCATTATCTAAGTTTCAAAGTTGCCAGTCCAATCATTGCTAAAATAATTGATATTATCCAAAACCTAATCACAACAGTTGACTCAGGCCACCCTTTTTTTTCAAAATGGTGATGTATTGGCGCCATTCTAAATATTCGTTTACCAGTAAATTTATAAGAAATAACTTGAACTATTACAGATATAGCTTCTAAAACAAACAGACCTCCTGTTATTGCTAAAACTATTTCGTGTTTAGTTATTATGCCAACTGCCCCTAATGAACCTCCTAAAGATAATGATCCAGTATCTCCCATAAAAATTTTTGCTGGTGGTGCATTAAACCATAAGAAACCTAAGCATGCTCCAATTATAGATCCACAAAATATTGAGGCTTCTCCAACGCCCTCTATATATGCGATCTGAAGATAATCTGAAAAAATTATATTACCTGATACATAACTTATAAATGCAAAGCAAGCAGCAACCAACATAACAGGAACTGTTGCTAATCCATCCAAACCATCAGTTAAATTAACAGCATTTGAAGCTCCAACTAAAATAAACATATAAAAAGGTATAAAGAACCATCCAAGGTTGATTACTAAATTTTTGAAAAAAGGAAAATAAAGATCATTTATTTGTTCAGAATTACTTGTGGAATAAAGTATAAATATACCAATCAAAGCTAAAATTATTTGAATAGAAAACTTAAGTTTAGATGAAATACCTTGAGAACTTTTAAACTTTATTTTTTTAAAATCATCGTAAGCTCCAAGCAATCCGAAAGATCCAGCAATATAAATTAAAAACCAGTTATATGGATTTGATAGATCACCCCACAATAAAACTCCTGAAAATACACCTAACAATATTATTATACCTCCCATGGTAGGAGTTCCAATTTTTCTGATAATATGGTCGCTTGGACCATCTTGTCTGATTGGGTTATGAATTTGTTTAGATGAAAAAAAATTTATTAATGGGTTTCCAAATAAAAAAACAACAGCCATAGCTGTAAACATAGAAAGTCCAGTTCTAACTGTTAAATATTTAAAGACATTAAGAAAACTGAATTGATCAACTAAAATTGAAAAAAGTTCGAATAACATTAAAATTTTGTTCCAATATATTTTGTTATTTTGTTGAGACCTGTTGAATTTGAACCTTTTATCATTAGGAAATCATTATTGTTTAAATCATTTTTTATTATATTAAGAATATCACTAGTTGATTTAAGCACTTTTCCTTTTTTTTGTGTTCTAATTTTGTTGAAAGTATCAATGATATTATTCCCATAAACAAACAATTTTTTGAATTTTGCCTTATTAATTTCTTTTGCCGCCTCAATATGGAGTTTTTTTGAAAATTTTCCTAATTCCAACATATCACCTAAAAGTAAAAATTTTTTATTTGGATTTATTTTTAAATTATCAAATTTTTTAATTGAGAAACTTAATGACAATGGATTTGAGTTATAACTTTCATCTATTATATTTACTTTTTTAGAACCAATAGTAATTTTCTTAATATTTCCTCTACCATTTGGTATTTTGTAATTATAAAAAAAATTATTTTTTATTTTATCAATAATATTCAGACTTTTACAAACTGCCAAGGAAGCTAAGATATTTTCTATATATGGTAATAAATTATTATGAATTTTAAAATTATAAATTTTAGAGTAAACGCTAACACATACAATGCAATTTTTTTTAGTTTTTTTTATTTTATATAATCTAATATTAGAATTTTTATGCTTTCCAAAAGAAATAATATTTAAATTATTTTTTTTTGCTAATTTTGAAAAAAAATCAAAGAATTTATCATCTTTATTTAATACAATTGTTCCATTTTTTCTTATATTGAAAATAATCTCTGATTTAGCTTTAGCAATATCAAATAAAGTTCTAAAATTTTTAGCGTGTGCATAAGTAATATTCGTAATAATTCCAATGTCTGGTTTAATTACATGTGATAAAAAATCTATCTCTCCTTTTCTATCCATGCCAATTTCAAATATTCCATACATTGTATTCCTCTCCAAATTTATTAGAGAGATAGGTAAACCAAATTTATTGTTGAATGAATTTTTTGAAAAAATTGTGGAATAACTTTTTTGTAAGCATTGTCCCAATAGCTCTTTAAGTGAAGTCTTACCAGATGATCCTGTTATTGCAACATTAGACGCGCTAGAAGAAACTCTTACTTTATGTGATAATTTAAATAGTAATTCTAAAGTATTTTTGACGTTAATTTTTTTTTGACTAAGATTTTTAGTATTTTGAAGTATGGCAAGTTTTGCTCCATTTTTGATAGCCTCATCAGCAAAATCACTACCATTTAAAGATTTGCCCTTAATTCCGAAGAAAATTTTACCCCTATTCGATTCTTTTGAGTTAGTGCTTATTTTAAAATTTTTTAATTTATCTAATTTCTTATTTTTAATTATTTCTTTAAGTATATTTAATTTCCAATTATTTGATAAAGATCTATTTTTAAAAATTATAGATTTTCTTATATTATCTTTATCTGAAAATTTTTTTTTAATATTATATTCTTGGGTACTTTCGTGTCCTTTCCCTGCAATAATCAGAACTTCATCGGACTTACTATTTAAAATTGCTTTTCTTATAGCTAATTTTCTTGATGGTATTTCAATCATTTTAGATGGCAGAATTGACTTCTTAATACTATTTCTTATTTTTTTTGGACTCTCATTTCTAGGGTTGTCATCTGTAAGATAAATAAAATTGCATAATCTGTTTACAATTTTGCCCATTATTGGTCTTTTTTCTTTGTCTCTTTCACCACCACATCCTAGTAAAATGTTAATTTTTCTTAGGCCAAACTGTTCTTTCACATTTTTTATACAAGTTTCAAGTGCTTCAGGAGTATGAGCATAATCTAAAATTACAATAGAATTATTTTTAGCTTTTCCAACTAACTCCATTCTTCCATTTGTTGGTTTAATATATTCAAGATTTTTAATAATATCATCAATTTTCAAATTGCTTCTAAGTGCTGCAGCAACCGCCATCATCAAATTTTTAATTTGTATTTTTCCAATTAAGCTGGTTTTAAATTGATATTGTTTATTTTGGTAAGAAAATTTTACATACTGATTATTATTAAAAATCTTTATTGAAATAATTTTTAAATCACTATTATTTTTTCCAATGCTAAATAAATTCAATTTCTTTCTTTTGGCAATTTTTTTAAAAATATGGGAGAGTCTTATATCGTCATCATATACTAAATTACCGTTTTTTTCTGTTAATTCGTTAAATAAAATTAATTTTGAATTTAAATAATTTTTATAATTTTTGTGATAATCTAAATGATCCCTGCTAAGGTTTGTAAATATAGAAGTTTTAAATTTTATACCATGTAATCTTTTTTGGTGAAGTCCATGACTGGAGGCTTCTAATATTATATTTTCGATTTTTTTATGCTTTAAATTTGAAAGTAATCTATTTATTGTGATTGAATCAACTGTAGTATTATCAAGTTTATGATTGACGTTATCTGATTTGACACCCAGGGTTCCAATTGAAGCTACCTTTTTTTTATTAAGTTTTAATATCTGATAGTAAAAATTTGCTATGGATGATTTGCCGTTTGTACCTGTCACAGCAATTATATTTTTTGGTTTTTGAGAATAATATTTTGATGCAAAGTTTGATAAAGCTATTCTAGGATCACTTACTTTAATATAAATTATATCTTTATTAACTCCAGTTTTAAACTTATTTGATACTATTACTTTAGCTCCATTTTTTATTGCTTCTTTTATGTAATCATTACCATTAATTTTATTTCCTTTAATAGCAAAAAATATGTAATTTTTTTTTATTTTTTTTGAATTAAATTCAAATCCATTGAAACTTTTATAATTAATTTCTTTTTTTAAATTTTTGAAAAAATTTTTTAACTTCATTTTGAAATTTCTTAATATTTTATGGCTAAAATAGGCCCAATTTTTTCAATTATATTTTTAGCAACTTCAACGGAAGTCCAACCAGCTGTATTAAAAGGTGTTCCAACTATTTTTGTTTTTTTTCCATTAATATTATATTCATAAACATATGTTTTACTTAATTTTGGTTCATCCAATAAAACAATTAATACAAATTTAGGATTAGATACTGGGAAAATTGAAGCAAAAGTATTTACTTTTTTTTTTGAATATTTGCCCTTAATTGACTTTTGGGCCGTACCTGTTTTTCCTGCAATTTCATAACCATCAATGTTGGCTAGATTAGCAGTGCCCTTCTCTGATGTTACAATTTTTCTTAATATCTTATTAATTTTACTTGAATTTTCTGTACTTATTATTTGTTCACCTTTCTTTATATTTGGCTCTTTTTTAATTAAAGTTGGTTTTATTTTATATCCACCATTCGCTATTATTGCATAACCTTTTGCAAGTTGAAGTGGGGTTGTTGTTATACCATGACCATAAGCAGAAGTAGCGAGTTTACATTTGCCCCATTTAAATGGAATTGGATTTCCAACTTCTTCGATATCAAATTGTGTTTTATTTATTAGATCTAAATCTTCTAAAAACTTTCTAAAATTTTCTAATCCAACTTTCTGTGCAATTTTAATTGAACCAATATTGCCTGATCTAATCAATATTTCTTCTGCTGTAAGGCTGGATGGAATATCCATATCATATTCAGAAATTGACCTCCCAGCACATTTTATTTTTTTTGGTAAATTTTCTAATAATGTATCTTGTCTAACAACATTTTGTTGAAATCCAGCAGCTAAAGTAAAAGTTTTAAATACAGAACCAAGTTCATATACTCCTTTTGTTGATCTATTTAAAAATTTTTTATCAGAAATATTTTTTCTTTTATTTAAATCATAATCTGGAAGAGAAACCATTGAAAGAATCTCTCCGTTATTTATATTCATTAAAATAGCTGTGCTTCCATAACTATTAAAAATGCTTTGAAATTTTAATAACTCTTGTCTCGTCAAATATTGTATTTCAGTATCTAAGGTTAGCTTTAATGCCTTGTTAGAAGTAGTTAACTCATAATCAAAAGATTTTTCTATACCAGATACACCATTATTATCTGTATCAATCTGTCCTAATATATGACTAAAAAGATTACCATTAGGATATACACGAGCAATGTTTTCATCCTCTTTAAAAGATTTTTCACCCAATAATTTAATTTTTTCAAGTTTTTCAGGAGATATTTTTCTTTTTACATAAAAAAATTTCTTTCCATTTATTTCTTTTTCAAAGTTCTTATCAGGAAAAATTAATCTTAAAGAAATTTGCAATTTTTCTTTGTCTACTATTTGATTCGGATTAATTCCTAAATTTGTCACCCTTACCGTCTTAGCAATAATATTTCCATCTCTATCCAAGATAGAGGCTCTAAATTTTTCTTTTTCTTTTACAGTTTGAATTTGATTAGTTTTTTTAAAACCTAAATATATTGTTTTAGATACAAAAATTGCTGTAATTATAAAAAATATAAAGAAAATAAACGAGATACGTTCAAATGATATTTTTAAATTTGATATATTTTTCTCAAATCTGAAATTTCCTTCAGTATTATTCATTTTTAAAAGTAAAAGTTTTTAAGTCTATAATTTCTTTTTTTCTCAATTCTTTTTCAAAATATATTTGGGAATACTCCATTAGCTTATTTGGTGATGTAAGATAATTATAATCCAATAAAACTAGCTCATAGATGTCATTTAAAGCTCTGATGTCCTCTTGAGTCTCAAAGATACTTTTGTCGAGTTTTTTTGTAGAGTTTTTCGTTAAAGTTGTTGAAACTATTAGAAATATGATTGGAATAGTTATAAGTATTCTTTTAAGCATCAAAATTCAAATTTTCTATTTCTTTTAAATAACTAAAATAATTTACAAATTTTTTAAAATCACACCCGTCCTCTAATTTATAAGCAAATCTAAGTTTTGCTGACCTTGAGGGAGGATTAATATTAATCTCACTGGATGATGGAGTTATAGGTTTTTTTTGGGTTAAATTAAAATACTTTTTAGTTGAATTATTTTTCGGTAAATACCTAGAAGAATTTTTTACTTCTGAATATTCTTTAAAGAAAAACTTTACTATTTTATCCTCGATAGAATGAAAAGTAACAACTGCTATTACTCCACCAACTGGCAAAATATTATAGGCTTTTATTAAACCATATATCAGCTCGGTTATCTCTTTATTTACAAAAATTCTAAGAGCTTGAAAAACTTTAGTAGATTTATTTTTTCCACTTTTCTTTTTTTTTACACCTTCAATGATTTCTACTAAATTTTCAGTTTTAATTTTTTTATTTTTTCTTAATTGTACTATTTTTTTTGATATTGGTTTTGCATATTTTTCATCACCAAAATACTTGAAAATTTTAAAAAGACTTTGTTGGGTCATTTTTGAAATTACATCGTCACAAGAAAAATCATTTAATCCCATTCTCATATCTAGTTTGCCTTTGCTATTAAAAGATATACCTCTATTTAGATCAGATATCTGATTTAATGAATATCCCAAGTCAAAAATAATTGCTTTAATATTATCTTCCTTTATTTGATCAATATCTGAAAATTTTTTGTTATAAAATTTAAATCTTTTTTTATACTTTGTGAGGAATTGATTAACTATACTATTAACAGAATTATCTCTATCTAGTGCTATTATATTATTTAAGTTATTCTCTAATATCTTTCTTGAGTAACCTCCTGCACCAAATGTGCAATCGATAAATGTGCCACCATAAAGAGGGGAAATAATACTAACTAATTCGTTTAGTAATACTGGAAAATGTTTTTCCAGATTTATGGTGGCATTCATTTATTTTTTTGAAGACCATTAATTCTTTTGTCTTCTCAAAAATGCTGGAATTTCTAAATCTTCTTCTTCCTCAGAGTTTATCTCTTCTGTTGAAGTTGATAACTCCTCGTTAGCATCTGAATTAAATAGCTCAGGGGTATCGTCATCACTCAACTCAAAATTCTCTAAACCATTATTTTCAGATACTTGCTCATCTATATTGCTTTCAAATTCAGAGTTTACTGAGCTAGCTACAGGTGCTTCGGTTTGCTCTAAATCCTCACCATATATAGTGCTTGATGACTCATTTGCATAATTAGTATCTATGCTTTTAGAACTCAATTCTTCATTTTTTTCTTCTTCATCTATTTTAAGAGCGTTAGCTCCATTAGTAATTATTGAGTTATTATTAGTAAATTGGAATGATTGAGTTGATGTAGAATTTGAAAACTCAGAATAACCTGGATTTCTATTTTGTATTCTATGTACCATATTTATTACCGATTTAGGCTCAGGTTGTTGTCCATCTAATGCAGTCGCAACAATTGAAACTCTCATTAATCCATCCAAACTATCATCAGTTATAGCTCCTATAATTAATTCTGCCTCTGGATCGACTTCTGCTCTTACTTTATTCACAGCTTCATCTACTTCAAATAATTTTAAATCTTTACCTCCAGTGATATTAACTAAAAGACCTTTTGCCCCTTTTAAAGAATAATCGTCAATCAATGGATTATTAATTGCTGACTCAGCAGCTTTGACTGCTCTGCCTTCTCCTTCAGCTTGGCCCGTACCCATCATAGCTTTGCCCATTGAACTCATAACAGTCTCAACATCAGCAAAATCTAAGTTAATAAGACCCGGTCTAACCATTAAATCAGTTATACTTTGAACACCATGAAGCAAAACATCATTTGATAAAGCAAAAGATTCTTCAAATGTTGTTTGTTCACTTGCAATCTTGAATAAATTTTGATTTGGAACAACTATAATAGTATCAACATGTTTTCTAAGTTCTTCTAACCCTTGTTGAGCTTTTCTCATTCTTGACGGTCCCTCATATAAGAAAGGTAGAGTTATAACCCCAACTGTTAAGATATTAAGTTCTTTAGCAGCTCTAGCAATTACATGAGCAGATCCAGTTCCAGTCCCGCCACCCATTCCGGCTGTAATGAAAACCATATTTGCACCCTGCAATATATTTACAATTTCATTTAAAGACTCGTCTGCAGCAGCTTGACCTATATCTAATTTTGCGCCTGCTCCTAACCCTTTAGTTAAATTTAATCCCATTTGTATTTTTGTTTGTGCCTTACTTAATCTTAAATCTTGAGCATCTGTATTAACCGCAATAAACTCTACACCCTGAAGACCAGCATCAATCATTCCATTTATTGCATTTCCTCCAGCACCACCTACTCCTAATACTAGAATTCTTGGTTTAAGTTCTTTTATATCTGGTGTTTTAAAGTTTATTGTCATTTTCTCCCCTTTTAGTTATTAAATTGTTTTTCCCATTTAAGACTTGCTCTATTAATATTTGATTTTTTTCTAGCGTTTGCCCTAAATTTTTCAAAAAGTGTTGGTTCCCAGATTTGAAAGGTTTTACCTTGACCAACAAATAACATGCTATTCTTAATTTTTGCATGTTTTAATAATTTTGGAGTTATTTGTACTCTTCCTTCACTGTCAAATTGTAAGTTTGTACTTTCAGATAATATAGAAGTTGCAAAATAATCTTTTTTTTCTTCAAAAGGGTTGAGAGAGTCAATTGCGTTTGAAATTTTTTCTATTCGATCTTGTGGCCATGCCTCAATACACTGATTATTGAAAGATGGATAACAAATTATACCATTATAGCCAATATTTGATAAATAAGATCTATATGATGCAGGCACCGAAACCCTTCCCTTTTTGTCCAATTTGTTTTCGTAAGTTGATAAAAACATAAACCATATAATCCTAAATTTGGGTTTTTATGGGATATTATGGGTTTTATTTGTTAGCGTCAATAGCTAATATTATTGAACTCTAATGTAAATATTTAATAATTATTTGGATTAATTTTAATGAAATGCCAGATAAACTATAAGCCGGGTTCTGTCATTTAAACTTATCATTTATCTAGGCTTTAAATCACTTTAAAGCTCAAGCAACTAACCCTGATGACTAGCCAAAGACTGCTTTTAGTTATTTCTAACAATGTCATCTCTACTCAGTCTTGCTCCCAGTGGGGTTTTCCATGCGCTAGTTGTTACCAACATAGCCGGTGTGCTCTTACCACACCTTTTCACCCTTGCCTTGATAAGGCGGTTTATTTTCTGTGGCACTGTCCCTAGGGTTGCCCCCGCCAGCAATTAACTGGCACTGTGTCTTTGTAGAGCCCGGACTTTCCTCTTTAATAAATTAAAGCGACAAGTCATTTATCTGGCACAAATAGAAATATTCTATTTTTTGGAAATTTCAACTTATATAAATTCAACTAAATCAACGATTTTAATATTGCATCACACTCTTTATCAATAACACTGCTAATTAATTCAGGCCTAAATCTCCTTTGAAAATTTTTTAATATTTTAATTTTGTCAGATGAATTATTTGTAAATTTATAACCAAACTTAAATAATAATTTATAAAAATTAATTTTATTATCTAACTTTATTTTCCTAAATTTCTTACAATTTCTCTCGCTTATATTATGCCACTGGCACAATTTTTTTTTATATAATATCTTCCAAGGAAATTTCTCTCCCGGATCTTTTTTTCTCAAAGGTGCAATATCTGAATGACCTAAAATATTTTCTTTTTTTATTTTATATTTTTTTTTTAAGGTTTTAGATAATTTGATAATAGATTTAACTTGTTTTGTATTAAAATGTTTATAACCATGTTTGTGTCCAGGATTTGATACTTCTACTCCTATAGATTTTGAATTTAAAAACTTGTCTTTTTTCCAAGAAGATATACCCGCATGCCAAGCTATATATAAATCTGGAACCATTTTTACAATTTCTCCATTCCTTTTTATAAAATAATGACAACTTACTTTTGAATTTTTATTAGTCAGTTTTCTTATTGCTGCATTTTCTGATTTCATACCAGTGTAATGAAATATTAAGTATTTTACTTTTGAAATACTCCTTTTTTTTATATAAAAATTCGGGGAGTAATTTAATGACATTTTTTCAACATTTTTTTGCATAAATTAAAACATTTTATCTTTATATTAATATCTAATATAATATAACCTATATATGAAAAAGCTGTTTTCAGTTTTATTGATTATAATATTCTCATTAATTAATAGTCTTGCAATTGCAGGTGATGATGGAAAAATAGAAATTAATGGAAAAAATAATGGATATGTCGAAGCTAATGATTGTTTTGAAAAAGTTAACAGAGGAATTTTTGCATTTAATCAAGTAATAGATAAAATTATTTTTAAGCCACTTGCAAAAGGATATAGAATGTTTCCTCAACCAATCAGATCGGGAACTAGCAATGCTCTTTCAAATTTAAGTAGTGCCGTAACAGTTCCAAATAATGTTCTGCAAGGACAATTTAAAGATGCAGGAGTAAACACTGCAAGATTTGTTATCAATTCGACATTAGGAATTGCAGGAATTTTTGATGTAGCATCTTACTATGGATTGAAAAAAAGGGAAAAAGAAGACTATGGACAAACCTTAGGTGTTTGGGGAGCGGGACCAGGATGCTATTTTGTATTACCTGTACTAGGACCAACAACAGTTAGGGACACTATTGGATCTGTTGTTAATTTAATGGGAGGAGATGCATGGTATAATGTTACAGTAATAAATGATACTCAATATTTTTCTGAATCAGATTATTACATATCCAGAATACTTCATGGAATAGATTTTAGAGCAAAAAACCTGGAGTCATTCGAGAGTCTTGAAAAAAGCTCTGTTGATCTTTATGCTTCAGTTAGAAGTCTTTATTTACAAGATAGATATAGAAAAATTAGAAATATAGATAAGACAACTGACACATTAAGTGATGATGATTGGGAAGAGTTAGATAGTCAATAATTTATCTTTGAAAATGAAGGTTTTAAAATTTTTAATTTTTTTCATAATTTGCGTAAATTCAAAAAATATTACTTATGCTAAAAGCCCCAGTGATCTCATTAATGGTATTGTGGATGAAGCTGCATCAATATTATCTAGTGAAGATCCAGTGGAGTCGAAAATAATAAAATTAAATTCTATAGCAGAAAGAAGTGTAGATATAAATGGTATTGGAATGTATACACTGGGAAAATATCGAAAAACAATTGATGAAGATCAAAAATCTAAATATCAAAAATTGTTTCGGAGTTATTTTTTAAAAAGCTTTTCTAGTAGGTTAGTTGATTATACAAATCCAAGAATAAATGTTGTTTCTCAGAAAAAAATTAACGACAAATATACAATTGTTAATAGTATATTGGAAGCAACATCAAAAAGACCTCAAGTTAAAATTGACTGGAGAATATACACTAAAAATCCAGATAGACCCTTAATAAGAGATTTAATTGTTGAAGGATTAAGTTTAGCAAGAACTCAAAAAGAAGAGTTTAATTCTATAATTCAGAATAATGATGGTGATATAAATGCATTATTTAAAACACTCGAGGAATTTTTAATTAAATAATTAGTAAAATCCAATTTCACCTAAACAAATATCTGATTTAAAATTATCAAAACCCGCAACTAACCCAACCGATTTTATAGTTTGACCCATTATACTTTTAGGTTGATAAAAATTAGATTTTTTAAATTGTTCAAATGGTGCTCTAATTTCAATCCAATTTTTTGTTGAAGCAAAAGTATAACTATAATATTGCCAAGGAGCTAATGTTAAACCAGTTCTTAAATGAAGATTGTAATTTTTTTCATTGCCATAAACTTTTACGTATAATCCTTCATAGTCTTTACTTTTAATTTCAGGACTTAATTTTGTTCTCATTTGTATAAATCCACCATTATTTTTAGTGGATACATCTCCAGTCATTCTATAGCATAAAACTCCTTCAACTTCCTCAACTATAAATTTTCCTGTTGATACACCCCCCATTACTTGATCAGTAATAAAATTCCATTTTTGGAATTGATTAGTTTTATTAGGGTTTTTTAATTGATCCAAAATCATATCTTTAGAAGAAACTTTATTTTGGCATATTAAAAATAGAATTAAAAATATTATTTTTTTCAAAATAGATCTACTTTTTTTTTGCAAGTTGTTGAAGAAGGTAAATTTCTTTTTCTGTGAGGGTATTTTTTTCTTCTTTTATTTGGTCCTCTAGACTAAATAAAGTGATTAATGAAAAAAAAGACACTAAACCAGATAATAAAATAAAGTAAATTGAGCTCAAATTAATAATGACAAGTATTATAAAAACACTTGTCCACCCAATAAAGACTGCTCTTAAAATTGTACGATGACTTTTTAGATCAGGTATTTTTATAAACTGATTAAATAAAAGTATTAAAAGAAGCATTATTCCTGAAATAGACGCACGCAACAGGACTAATGTATCTAATCCTCCGCCATACAACTCTCGGTGAATTAGATATGCAACAACTCCCTTGTAAGCAAAGTAAAAAAGAATTACAGAAGAGACTAGTATTGAAACATAGTAAGATATCTTGGGATTAATTTTAACTTTAAACTTCATTTTATATATATTGATAGTACAATTTTTAATTAAATTTTGAAAAACTATAATTTATTTATATTAGTTTTGCTTGATTTGGTGGGCCCGCCAGGACTCGAACCTGGGACCAATACATTATGAGTGTACTGCTCTAACCAACTGAGCTACAGGCCCTTAATTGAACACTTAAATATAACATTTTTTTTAAGTTAGCAATTGTAGATAATTTACTAATGGTGGGCCGTGTTGGTTACGCTCCAACTACCCCTGCAATGTCAATGCAGTACTCTACTATTGAGCTAACGGCCCTAACTTTCTAAAAAGCTTTTTAGTTGTTTGGATCTACTTGGGTGTTTTAATTTTCTTAAAGCTTTGGCCTCTATTTGTCTAATTCTTTCTCTTGTAACCGAAAATTGAAGTCCCACCTCCTCTAAAGTGTGATCAGTGTTCATTCCAACTCCAAACCTCATTCTTAAAACTCTTTCCTCTCTTGGTGTAAGAGTAGATAATATTTTAGTTGTTGCTTCACTTAAATTAGATTTTATTGCTTGCTCTAACGGAGCTAAAGCTTTTGTGTCCTCTATAAAATCTCCCAGACTACTATCTTCTTCATCACCTACTGGTTTTTCAAGGGATACTGGTTCTTTGGAGATTTTTAGAACTTTTCTTACCTTCTCTAGTGGCATTCTTAATTTTTTTGCAAGTTCTTCTGGCGTGGCTTCTCTACCAAATTCACTTAATATTAATCTCTGTGTTCTTACAATTTTATTTATTGTTTCAATCATGTGCACAGGAATTCTTATTGTTCTCGCTTGATCTGCTATAGACCTAGTTATCGCTTGTCTAATCCACCAAGTTGCATATGTTGAAAATTTGTAACCCCTTCTATATTCAAACTTATCTACAGCCTTCATTAAGCCGATATTGCCTTCTTGAATTAAATCTAAAAATTGAAGACCTCTATTTGTATATTTTTTTGCAATGGAAATAACTAATCTTAAATTTGCCTCAACCATTTCTTTTTTTGCTATTCTAGATTCTTTTTCGCCCTTTTGAACTCTGCTTACTAGTTTTTTAAAATCTGTAACTGATATCCCTAGCTTGTTACTTATTTCAACTAACCTATCTCTTATATTTTTAAAATCATTTTTATTTTTTTGGAAAAATTTTTTCCATGTGTCATTTGTATCTAAAAACTCTTTCAAGTTAGGATTAATTTCATTGCCAATATAAAATTTGATAAATTCATCTCTGGATATCTTGGAGTCTGTGGCTAGTCTTAACAAATTTCCTTCTAAAGATACTATCTTTTTATTTTCTGAATAATGTTTTTGAACAAGTTCCTCTAAAACTGAAGGTGAGAGCTGTAATGATTTTATTTTTTCCAAAATATTATCAACTATCTTCTTATAATTAGTTTCTTTCGATGATGAGAATTTAGCTGAATTTAATACACAATTAAGCTTTTCATTTTGATATTTAATTAATTTATTATACTCTTTAGTT
Source organism: uncultured Pelagibacteraceae bacterium (assembly GCA_902518165.1). Classification (GTDB taxonomy): domain Bacteria; phylum Pseudomonadota; class Alphaproteobacteria; order Pelagibacterales; family Pelagibacteraceae; genus Pelagibacter. The sequence goes on along the minus strand of CABYFB010000003.1, from coordinate 86,767 downwards.
AATAAATGGACTGTATCTAATACTTTGGGCTTAATTTCGGTTTCCATTGCAGCCAAAGTAGGATTAAATTCATCATCAGTAGTACTATTATCTTCTTGATTTTGATCATCCTCCTGTTTCTTGGATTTTGAATTGTTTGAGTCACTTGAATTGTCATCGTCATCCATATAATTTGTATCAATATCAATAATTTCTCTAACTAAAATTTCATCGTTATGAAGCTTGCTATTCCATTCAAAAAACTGTTGTGCTGTTATCGGACTTTGAGATAATGCGTTTAACATAACATCTTTCCCGGCTTCTATTCTTTTTGCAATTGCTATTTCACCCTCTCGTGACAATAATTCAACTCCACCCATCTCTCGAAGGTACATTCTTATGGGATCATCACTTTTTTCCAGTGTTTTTCCTTCGTCTTTAGAAGACGCATCCTTTTTTCGCAGTATTTTATAATCAGATTTTTTCTCAACAAGAACAATACTTTCATTTAGTATATGAATAAAAGCTTGAGCCAGATTTTCACTAGATAAGTTTCTTTTGCCAAGCGACTTATTTAGTTCTTCGTGAGTTATAAATCCCCTATGGATCCCTCGACCCATTAATCTTGCAAATGATTTTGTTATTATTCTTTCCACAATAAAAGTTTGAGGGACTTATATAATGTCTATTACAAAAAAATCTATGTGATTTTTTAATAATTTAATTGATTTTTTGCAGCTTTTTTAACTCTTTTATCTCATTAAATGTAGTCTCACTCAAATCTTGAGAAAACTTCGATTCTAACTCAGTTATTCTTTGCTCTAGCTCATAATTCTTGAGATCTTTAATAATTTCCTCAAAAATTTCTAAAATTTTTTCGTCATCGCTTAAATTTTTCGAAATTATATGTTTAACCGATGCATAATTCATAACTCTATCTGTAAGGCTTTTGTCTATATTTAATTCTTGGAAATTTAAATTTAATAAATTATCTGATTGGTTCAAAATTTCATTATATAATTGCTTATTTTCATCACTATATAATTTTACATTATCGAGAAGATGAATATTTTCATGAACTAATTTTGGTTTAGCAAGCAAAATATATAAAAATGAAAATTCTTTAATTTCAAAAGATTTTAAAGATTTCGTTTCATTGTAATAACTTTTAGTTTTGGCAAGAGATTTGGGAAATGTTCTGTAATTTTTTCTAAATTTTGAATTGATATTTGGTGTTAACTCCGAAATTTTTTGCAGAAAATATTCAAGGGTATATTTTTTTACAAAGCTGTCTTTAATTTTTGATGCAATTTCCCTAAGCGTTTTCTCAAAAATAGCTTTTGAGCTTGGGGTTTCATTTGTCTGACTCATGTAATGCTCAAATATAAATTTGTGTATAGGTATGGATTTTTGATTTGAAATTTGTAGAAATTTATCTTTACCAAATTTATTTACATAATTATCTGGATCTAAATTATCTTCTAAAAGAAGAAATGAAACTTTTTTATCGGGTTTTAATTCATCAATAATATTCTCTGCAGCTCTTAGTGCAGCTTTATATCCACTTTGATCACCATCAAAACATATAATGATATGATTATAGAATTGATTTAAAATTTGTATCTGGTTGCTTGTTAAAGCCGTACCTAAGTTTGCAACTGTATTTTCTATTCCATTTTTTGATAAACCAATAACATCCATATACCCTTCAACTAGATATACATCTTCTAATTTATTTGATAGCTTTCTTGCTTTATCAAGATTATATAAGTTTGAACCCTTCTTAAAAAAAAGAGTTTCAGGTGAGTTAATATATTTAGCTAAATTTTTATTATCATCTATAATTCTACCTCCAAAACCTATTATATTTCCTGAAATATTGTTTATTGGAAAAATTATTCTATTTCTAAATCTTGATATATGTTTATTTCTCTTCTCATCAAAGTAAAATAAGCCTGTCTCTTTAATACTACTTTCATCAAAATCTTTTTTTAGTATTTCATAGTAGTCAAGATCTTCTGTTACAAAACCAAGGTTAAAATTTTTAACATCTATACCTGATAGCCCTCTTTCTTTAAGATAATTTTTTGCTTGATGTGATTTTTCATTTTTAAATAATTCATTTTTATAAAATTCAGAAAAATTCTTATTTATGGATTTGTATAATTTCCATTTTTTTTCTCTTTCTTCATCTTGTTTTGAAAATGTATAAGGTTGCATTCCTGCCAGATTTGAAAGCATTTTGACTGCCTCACCAAACCTAAGGTTTTGAGTTTTCATTACAAAATCAAAAATATTTCCATGTTCACTTGTGCTGAAACAGTGGTAGAATTCTTTTTCATCATTTACTGTAAATGATGGAGTTTTTTCAGTTTTAAAAGGAGATAAACCAATAAATTCCCTTCCCCTTTTTTTAAGTTTAACAGTTTTAGAAACTACAGCTGAAACTTTTAGTCTATTTTTAATTTCGTCTAAATATTCTTTTGGATACTTCATTATTAACTATTAAGTAAGCTTTTAATAATCTGGCCCGCCTTAGAGAAATCAACTGTATCAGTATGGTTTTTTTTTAATTCACCCATGACTTTACCCATATCCTTAATTGAAGATGCTCCAGAACTCTTTATAATTTCTTCACATATCTTTTTTGTATCTGCCTCAGATAATTGCTTAGGTAAATATTCAGATAAAACATCAAGCTCTCCTTGCTCAATTTCTAATAAATCTGATCTATTATTTTTTTTGTATATTTCAATTGATTCGGATCTTTGTTTAAGCATTTTCTTTAATAGTTTTTTTATATCCTCATCATCTGTCTCTTTTTTATTTGGACCAGACCTATTGTTAATATCTAAGTCCTTAATTCCTGACAAAATTAACCTATAAGTTGATATCTTATTTTTATCTTTAGATTTTAAAGCATTTTTGTAATCGTTATCTATTTTATCTCTCATCGTCATATCTGGAATGTACTTCATAGACAAAATTGTTCAAAAGAAAAATTGTATTTTGAAAAAATTATTATAGATCTGTTGCGGATAAATAGGTTTTATTGTATTAACCTTTAACTCATGAGTTGTAATTGACTTTAAAACGAAAAAACAAATCTTCACATCTCTCGAATTTTAACACAGCTATTTTAGTTCTAGAAAATAAATCAGTCTTTAAAGGTATCGGACTAGGATATAAAGGAGAGGCAACTGGCGAAGTATGCTTTAATACCTCATTAACTGGTTATCAAGAAATAATATCTGACCCATCTTATGCTGGTCAGATAATAAATTTTACATTTCCACACATTGGGAATGTTGGGACCAACAAAGAAGACGTAGAGTCTGATAAAATTTGGACGAGAGGTGTTATTTTTAATTCAGAAATAACAAGTCCATCTAATTATAGATCTCTTCAGAATTTAGATAAATGGCTTAAAAAAAATAAAATAGTAGGCATAACTGGTCTCGATACAAGAAGTTTAACAAATTTTATTAGAGATAAGGGAGCTCCAAAAGGAACAATATCAAACAACAAAAATGGAAAATTTAATATTAATAAATTAATAAATAAATCAATTAAATGGCCTGGTTTAAGTGGAATGGATTTAGCGCAAGAGGTCACAACTAACAAAACATATATTTGGAAAGGACATAAAACTTGGAAAAAAACTAAAGGTTATGAAAAAAATAAAAAGAAAAAATTTAGAGTTGTTGCAATAGATTATGGAATAAAAAAAAATATACTTAGATATTTCTCTGACTTTGATTGTGAAGTTAAAGTTGTTTCCTGCAAAGAAAATGTCGATAACATAGTTAATCTAAAACCTCATGGGATTTTTTTGTCAAACGGTCCTGGAGATCCTGCCGCAACAGGAAAGTATGCAATTAATGTAGTAAAAAATTTAATTAAAAGAAATATTCCTTTATTTGGAATATGTTTGGGTCATCAAATTTTAGCTTTAGCATTAGATGCAAAAACCAAAAAAATGAAATTGGGGCATAGAGGTGCAAATCATCCAGTTAAAAATTTAATTACAAAGAAAGTTGAAATTACAAGTCAAAATCATGGATTTGAGGTTGTTAAAGAAAGTTTAAAAAGAAATACAGAAATAACCCACCTATCATTATTTGATAATTCTATAGAGGGAATAAAGTTAAAAAATAAACCTGTTTTCTCAGTCCAATATCATCCTGAAGCTAATCCTGGACCACAAGACAGTAAATATTTATTTAGTAATTTTGTTAAAGAAATAAAAAAATATGCCAAAAAGAAAAGACATTAAAAAAATTTTAGTTATTGGAGCTGGTCCAATTATTATTGGTCAAGCCTGTGAATTTGATTATTCAGGAACACAAGCATGTAAAGCATTAAAAGATGAGGGTTATAAAGTAATACTAATCAACTCAAATCCAGCAACTATAATGACTGATCCTGGTATTGCTGATAAAACTTATATCGAACCAATATCTTTGGAAGTACTAGAGGAAGTCATAAAAAAAGAAAGGCCTGATGCTATTCTACCCACAATGGGTGGTCAAACAGCATTAAATCTTGCAATTAACGCAGAGAAAATTGGTTTGCTTAAAAAGTATAAAATTGAACTTATTGGAGCAAACTCTAAGGCAATAGCAAACGCAGAGGACAGAAAAAAATTTAGAAAGAATATGTCTGATATTGGTATCGATTTACCAAAATCAGAAGTTCTAAATAAATTTTCAAATGCAAAAAAATGTTTAAACAAAATAGGATTACCTGCAATTATTAGACCTTCATTTACTTTGGGAGGATTGGGTGGAGGTATTGCAAGAACAAAAAAAGATTTTTTTAAAATTGTAAGAGAAGGAATGAACGAGTCTCCACAAAATCAGGTTTTGGTCGAAGAATGTTTAGATGGATGGAAAGAATTTGAGATGGAGGTTGTAAGAGATCGAAATGATAATTGTATAATTATCTGTTCAATAGAAAATGTTGATCCAATGGGAACTCATACCGGTGACTCTGTTACAATAGCTCCAGCATTAACATTAACAGATAAAGAGTACCAAGTAATGCGAAATGCATCTATTGCTTGCTTAAGAAAAATAGGCGTTGAAACTGGAGGTTCAAATGTTCAATTCGCAATAAATCCAAAAAATGGAAGAATGGTAATTATTGAAATGAACCCTAGAGTTTCAAGATCATCTGCATTAGCTTCTAAAGCAACTGGCTTTCCAATAGCAAAAGTGGCCGCAAAATTAGCAGTTGGCTATACTCTTGATGAACTACAAAATGAAATAACAAAAGTAACACCAGCTTCTTTTGAACCAACAATCGATTATGTTGTAACAAAAATTCCTAGGTTTACGTTTGAAAAATTTTCTGACACAGAAGCAATTTTAGGCACATCCATGAGATCGGTTGGTGAAGCAATGGCAATTGGTAGAAATTTCAAAGAATCTTTTCAAAAAGCTCTAGTTTCACTTGAAACTGGTTTTTCTGGATTGGACAATATTTTTAATTACAAAAAAAAAGAGATTTTGAAAAATTTAAAAATCAATATTCCAAATAAATTGCTATTAATTGCTGAAGCTTTTAGAAAAAAAATTTCTTTAGATGTTATATATAAATTATCAAAAGTAGATCCATGGTTTTTAAATCAAATTAAGGAAATAGTTGATGAAGAAAAAATATTGAGTTTAAAAGGGCTGCCCAAAACTTTTGAGGAATTTAATAGAATAAAATCAATAGGCTTTTCTGACAAAAAGATCTCACAAATAACTGGTCAAAAAGAAACAGTCGTCAAATCAAGAAGAAAAGGGCTAAAAGTTATGCCTGTTTTTAAGAAAGTTGATACATGTGCTGCTGAATTCAAATCTTTCACACCTTATATGTATTCTACGTATCAAAGAAATTTTTCTATTAAAACTGAATGCGAAGCTGAGCCAAGTAATAAAAAGAAAATAATAATTTTGGGTGGAGGACCAAATAGAATTGGTCAAGGTATAGAGTTTGATTACTGCTGTTGTCAGGCTAGCTTTTCTTTAAAAGAAGCAGGTTTTGAAACAATAATGATAAATTGTAACCCAGAAACTGTTTCTACAGATTATGATACAAGTGATAGATTATACTTTGAGCCTTTGATTGAAGAGTATGTTGAGAATATAATTTTAAAAGAAAAATCAAAAGGAAATCTAATTGGGATTATTGCACAATTTGGAGGACAAACTCCTATCAAATTAGCTAAATTTTTAAATGAAAATAAATTACCTATTTTAGGGACGCAATATAAATCAATTGATCTAGCAGAAGATAGAGACAGATTTAGAGAGTTGCTTATAAAGCTTAAATTAAAACAAGCTGAAAGCGGAATAGCCTACAAATTCGATCAGGCTATTAATGTTGCCGAAAAAATTGGATTGCCTGTAGTTGTTAGACCTTCTTATGTTTTGGGAGGAAGGGCAATGGAAATTGTTCATGACAAAAGTCAATTGAAACAATTTATAAATGAAGCCTTTAAAGCATCAGAACAAAATCCAATCTTAATTGATAAATTTATAGATAATGCGATGGAAGTGGATGTAGATGCGATTTCTGATGGAAAAGATGTTTATATTGCTGGAATAATGCAACACATCGAAGAAGCAGGAATTCACTCGGGAGACTCTGCTTGCTGCTTGCCACCAGTATCAATAAAGGCAATTCTTTTAAGAGAACTTAAAATACAAACAAGAAAATTAGCTCTGGCTTTAAAAGTTAAAGGATTTTTAAATATTCAATTTGCAATTAAAAATGATGAAATTTTTGTCATTGAAGTTAATCCTAGAGCAAGCAGAACTGTTCCCTTTGTTTCAAAAGCAAACGGTATTCCGCTTGCAAAAATTGCATCAAGAATAATGTCTGGAGAAAAGTTAAGTAAATATAAATTAAAATATAAAACGAATAAAAAATTTGCTGTTAAAGAAGCTGTATTTCCATTTAATAAATTTCCAGATAGTGATTTACTGCTTGGCCCTGAGATGAAGTCTACTGGTGAAGTTATGGGTTTTGATGATGATTTTGGAATGGCTGTTGCAAAAAGTCAAATTGCTGCTTCTAATTCATTGCCAACTAAAGGAATGGCATTCTTGTCAGTAAAAGACTCTCACAAACAAGAAATAATAGGTGTTGCACAAAGATTAATTAAACTTGGATTTACACTTTCTGCAACCAAAGGAACTTCAGAGATTTTAAAACAAAATGGAATGAAATGTAAAAAAATTAATAAAGTGAGCAGTGGCAGACCGCACATAGTTGATGTTTTAAATTCTAAAAAAATATCTTTGGTAATAAATACTGGAGGTGGAAACTCTGAGCACAGAATTAGTGATGCAAGAGCATTAAGAAGAGGAACTCTTTCAAACAAAATCCCTTATTGTACTAATATGTCTACAGCCTATTCATTCTTGGAAGCAATAAAATCTTTAAAAACTACAAAATTAAGAGTCAAATCTTTGCAAGATAATTAATTTTAATTGACTTTCCAATCTGTCTCAAATGTAACATAATTTACTTGAAGACATCTTCTCTCTTTTACTATTTCTTTTTTTTCCATACCATGCCAAGTGTTAGGGCCACTTGAAAAGAAATAGCCATAATTATCCTTATAAGGAACAGTTTTTGCTAATTTTAGATTTTCATCATAAAAATCTGTACCTAAATCTTCTTTTTCATTATGCTTATTTACGAATAATAAACATGACATCAGTTTCTCTTTAATATCGCAATGTGGTTTTAACCAGAACCCTTTTCTATCACAGATAACTTCAACTCTTACATATGAATTTGAAAGATCTTTCTTTATCATTTCAGAAATTTTTTTATAAGTTGATGGATTTTGAAGTTCTTCAATAAAATCAACAAGATTAGGAAATTGATTTGAATTTTCTTTTGTCACAAAACATCTAAATTTTAATGCTTTTCCTCCGTCTGATATACCTTCTCTAAACTTACCTTCACCTCCATCAATTGCTCTTGTGCCATCATAGTTTAAGTTATGTTCTATCGGATTAGCTATATCAGCGTTTACAATTTCCTGAACTTGGCCGTCAGTTAATGGTTGATTTAATTCCCAATGTTCAAAAGGAGTTTTGTGATTTGATGAATTTTTTAATATTGAATTTAAAAATGCCATTATAATTGAATTTTATCTTTAATGATATTTGCTACTCTATTCGTTTCATCTAATTTTTCATAGTTCCAATTTTCTAATTTTTCTCCTAATTCTCTAACAATTTTCATTTCTTGAAATAATTTTCTAAAATTTTTAAATCTTTTATCGCTTTTTTTAGGTGGAATAGTGGCAATATAAATTGGCTTACCTGTTAAAGCTGCCTCTGAAATCATAGAGCTTGAATCGCAAGTAATAACCAAATGTTTTGATTGTGAAAGAGCACTTAAATAGGCTTTTTTATCAACACCATCTAATACTAAATGATCATTTCCAAAATATATTTTTGCATGTTCTATAGTTCCCTTTGGCGTTCTCATAGAAGGGATGACTACTAAATTAAGATTATTTTCTTTAACTAAATAATTTACTTTTGAAAAAATTTCTTGGATATTTCTATCTGAATAATCATAATACTGGGTAGGACCACCAATTATTAATGAAATTATATTTTTATCCTTCAATTTACTTGAAATACTAAACAAATATTCTTTGTCTTTTTCAATTTCTTCACTTGTCAAATAATGAATAGCTCCTTTTGTTTTTAATACATTATGTCCATCAAGATTGTCGTGCTCAGGCACTACAACTAGATCAAAATTGTCTAGTTTTATCTTTGGATTTTGAATATGAATGTTAAATACCTTTTTCTTTGAATTTTTTTTTAAGAATAATGATGGAATAATACTTTTTCTCCCACATGAAATAATTAAATCAACATCTTCGCATTCAATTTTTTTAAAAACTGAGTCGGATATTGGAGTGAATTTTGGTGGTATAACTTTCCAGAAACCTTTTGTTTCAACTGTGTGGTGAGAATAATTTATATCTAAAGCTTTAGCCAAACCTTCTACTTGGCTAATCATCCCATGCATACCTTCTGTTAATAATATACCTTTCAATTTAGTCATTAATCATTATATAGCTTTCATATGAGTGAAAATCCAACTAAACACACAAAAGTGTTAATAATTGGGTCAGGTCCTGCTGGATATACAGCAGCAATTTATGCTGCAAGAGCAATGTTAAAACCAATATTAGTTCATGGTATGGAACCTGGTGGCCAACTGACAACTACAACTGATGTCGAAAATTTTCCTGGATTTAAAGATGTAATACAGGGCCCATGGCTTATGGATCAAATGAAAGGTCAGGCAGAAGTAGTTGGAACTGAAATGATTCAAGATCATATAGCGTCAGTGGACTTAAAATCTAAGCCATTTAAGGCTGTTGGAGATAGCGGCCAAATTTATGAAGCAGAGTCAATCATCATTTCAACTGGAGCTCAAGCTAGATGGTTAAATATTGATTCAGAGCAAAGCTTTAGAGGTTTTGGTGTGTCTGCGTGCGCAACATGTGATGGATTTTTCTTTAAAGACAAAACTGTAGCAGTTGTTGGGGGTGGAAATGCTGCGGTCGAAGAGGCTATGTTTTTGACAAAATTTGCCTCAAAGGTTCAACTTATACACAGAAGAGATAGTCTTAGAGCAGAAAAATTACTTCAAAAAAAATTGATGGAAAATAAAAAAATTGAAATAATTTGGGACTCTGTTGTTGATGAAGTTATTGGGGATAATGATCCTAAAAATGTAACTGGATTAAAAATTAAAAATGTTAAAACAAATAAAATAGACGAACTAAAAATTGATGGCTTGTTTATTGCTATAGGACATGATCCAGCAACATCATTATTTAAAAACCAACTAGAAATGGATAAAGAAGGATATTTAGTAACAAAGAATGATTCGACAGAAACAAATATTCCAGGTGTATTCGCCGCTGGAGATGTAAAAGATAAAATATTTAGACAAGCTGTAACAGCGGCTGGAATGGGATGTATGGCTGCTTTAGAGGCAGAAAAGTTTCTCTCCCACGATTGATCATATTCCAATAAATTTGATCTAGAATAAATATTTGAATTAAATTATAAATTAATTAGATGGAAAATATCGTAAAACAAATCCAGCTTGTAGCGTTAGTAATCATTTTGGTTAGTACAGTGATTGCTTTTGGGCAAGAGATGTATCAAATGATACTTGTGCAACGAGTTACTTTAGCAGATCTGCTTTTGCTTTTTCTATATCTTGAGGTACTTGCAATGGTTAGAGTATTTTGGGAAAGCCAATCAATTCAAATTACTTTACCTTTATTTATAGCTATAACCGCACTCGCTAGATTTATTATTTTACAAGGAAAATCTCTAAATCCAGAGATATTGCTTTATGAAGCTGGCGCGATTGTTTTAATTGCTTTGGCAATTGTAATTTTAAGATTTAGAAATTCTTCTCTAATTGGACTAAATAAAAAAAAATAGATTTATCCTAAATCCTCACAAAACTTTTTAATTCTAGACATTGCTATTTTAAGTTTTGCCATTGAAGTTGCATATGAAATTCTAAAATATCCATCTAAACCAAATGCTGAGCCTTGAACAGCAGCAACATTTTGTTTCTCTAAAAGCTTTTGAACAAAATCAGTATCTTTTTTAAGTTTAGTTCTTTTATTTAGAAGTTTTTTACAATTCGGAAATACATAAAATGCACCATTAGGTTTTAAACAACTAATGCCATCAATATTATTTAAACTTTTTACAACAAAATCTCTTCTTTCTTTAAATGATTTTGCTCTTTTTTTAATAAAATCTTGTTTGCCATTCAAAGCTTCAACAGCTGCTGCTTGACTAATTGACGAGGGATTCGAAGTTGACTGAGATTGAATTTTTCTAATTGCAGAAATTATTTCTTTTGGTCCAGCTGCATAACCAATTCTCCACCCAGTCATTGAATATGACTTGCTCACCCCATTCATTGTTAATGTTCGAGATTTTAATTTTGAAATTTGTGCAATAGTAAAGAATTTAAAATTATCATATTTAACATGCTCATAAATATCATCGCTCAAAATGTGAACTTTTTTGTATTTGATTAAAACCTTAGCTAATTTTTGAATTTCTGATTTGCTGTATCCAGATCCAGTTGGATTAGATGGAGAATTAAGGATTATCCATTTCGTTCTTTTTGTAATTGCAGCTTTTAATTTTGCGGGTGTAATTTTAAATCCATCTTTTTCATCACATTTTACTATTTTTGGTTTTCCACCTGCTAAGAGAACCATATCCGGATATGAAACCCAGAATGGAGCAGGAATAATAACTTCATCTCCTTTATTTAAAGTTGCCATAAAAGTGTTATAGAGAACTTGTTTACCTCCAGTTCCAACTGTGATTTCATCTAGTTTATAATTTAGTTTATTTTCTCTTTTAAATTTTTTTAAAATTGCTTTTTTTAATGCTGGAGTTCCATCAACTGCTGTATACTTTGTATCTCCATCTCTTATTGCTTTTATAGCTGCATTTTTAACATTGATAGGAGTATCAAAATCTGGTTCCCCTGCCCCAAGTCCAACTACATCTTTTCCTGCAGCTCTTAATTCTCTTGCCTTTTGAGTAACTGCAATAGTTGGGGATGGTTTAATTCTTTTTAAATTATTAGATATTATGCTCATTGAATTATGAAATTATTCAATTACGTTGTTTAATATATGGAGAATACATATCAAGACCTAATTACAGACATTCAGAGTAAAAACCCAAAAATCGGTGGAAAACTCGAAGGTGGAAAAAAATTCAAAATAAAGTCAGATTTTACCCCAGCTGGTGACCAGCCAGAGGCAATTAAAAAGCTTGTCCGAGGAGCTAAAAAAAATGAGTTTAATCAAGTATTATTAGGAGTAACTGGATCTGGAAAAACTTTTACAATGGCAAAAGTTATAGAAGCTACAAATAGACCAGCATTAATATTGGCACCAAATAAAACTTTGGCAGCTCAACTTTACGGTGAGATGAAAACTTTTTTTCCAGATAATGCCGTTGAGTATTTTGTATCTTACTATGATTATTACACTCCAGAAGCTTACGTGCCAAGATCAGATACGTACATAGAGAAAGAGGCATCTATAAACGAGCAGATTGATAGAATGAGACACTCGGCAACAAGATCCCTTCTTGAAAGAGATGATGTTTTAATTGTTGCAAGTGTTTCCTGTATTTATGGTTTGGGATCAGTTGAAGCTTACAGCAAAATGACTTTAACTCTTCAGAAAAACTACGAATATAATAGAGAACAAATAATAAAATCTCTTGTTGCTCTTCAGTACAAGAGAAATGATCAAAATTTTTTTAGAGGAACATTTAGGGCAAGGGGAGAATATTTAGAAATATTTCCATCTCATCTAGAGGATAGAGCATGGAGACTAAGTTTATTTGGTGATAAACTTGAGAAGATTGAAGAATTTGATCCTTTGACAGGAGATCAGGTTAGAGATCTTAGTCTAGTAAAAGTTTATGCTAATTCTCATTACATCACTCCCAAACCAACCGTAGAACAAGCAATTATAAAAATAAGAAAAGAATTAGAGGAGACTTTAAAAAAACACAAATCAGAAAACAAGTTATTAGAGGCGCAACGATTAGAGGAGAGAACTAAATTTGATTTAGAAATGATTGAGGCAACTGGATCATGTGCAGGAATTGAAAATTACTCAAGATTTTTATCAGGTAGAAAACCAGGTGAGCCGCCACCCACCCTTTTTGAATATTTTCCTGATAACACATTAGTTTTTGTAGATGAGTCTCATGTTACTGTTCCTCAACTTAACGGAATGTTTAAGGGAGATAGATCTCGAAAAAGCACGTTGGCTGAATATGGTTTTAGATTGCCTTCTTGCATGGACAATAGACCTTTAAAATTTGAAGAGTGGGATTTGATGAGAACACAAACTGTATTTGTTTCAGCAACTCCTGGCCCATGGGAATTGGAACAGACTAAAGGTAAGTTTATTGATCAAGTCATAAGACCTACAGGCTTAATTGATCCACCAGTTGAGATTAGACCAGCTAAAAATCAAGTAGATGACCTTATGCATGAATGTAAAAGAGTAGTTGAAAATAATTATAGAGTTTTAGTTACAACACTTACAAAAAAAATGGCAGAGGATTTAACCGAGTATCTTCATGAAAATGGGATAAAAGTAAGATACCTTCATTCTGATATAGATACACTTGAGAGAATAGAGATTATGAGAGATCTTAGAATGGGTGTATTTGATGTTCTAGTTGGAATAAATTTATTAAGAGAAGGTCTAGATATTCCAGAATGTGCATTAGTTGGAATACTGGATGCTGACAAGGAAGGATTTTTGCGATCAGAAACTTCACTAATTCAAACAATAGGAAGAGCCGCAAGAAACGTAGATGGAAAAGTTATTCTCTATGCTGATAAGGAAACAAAAAGTATAAAGAAAGCAATTAAAGAAACTGAGAGAAGAAGAAAGATTCAATTAGAGTACAATAAGAAAAATAAAATCGACGCTAAATCTGTAAAAAAAGAAATAAGTGATATTTTAGAAAGTGTTTACGAGAAAGATTACGTCAAAATAAGCGAAGGTTCAAATATTGGTGGCAACCTTAAAAAACATTTAAAAGGATTAGACAAAAAGATGAAAGAAGCTGCATCTAATCTAGAATTTGAGGAAGCTGCTAAAATTAGAGATGAGATGAGAAAACTTCAAAGTACTGAATTAGAAATCACTTTAAACCCTAAAATTAGACAGTACGATGTTAAAAATAAAATTTATCCTAAAGGTAGATCAACTCTAGGTATGCCTGGTACAAGGGTCACAAAAAAAAGAGATAAAAAATGGAAGCACGGAAGATAATAATTACTGGAGCAGCAACTAGAATTGGGGCTGCAATAGCTAAAAAATTATCTGGGCCTAATATTGAAATTGTTATTCATTATAACAAATCTAGGTCCAAAGCAGAAAGTCTTAAAAAAGATTTAAATAAAAGTGGTACAAAAATTTATTTGGTAAAAGCAGATTTGACTAAAGAAAACGAGATTGAGAAAATATTAAAGTTCTCAAAAACAAAATTGAAATATTTTGATTGTTTAATAAATAATGCTTCGTTATTTGAAAACGACAAGCTTGAGAATTTTACTACAAAAAGTTGGGAAAGCCATTTAAAAGCTAATTTAAAAGCGCCAGCTTTATTATCAAAGGGTTTTGCAAAAAATACTATAGGCAAAAACAATAATATTATTAATATAATTGATCAAAGAATATTTAAATTAACACCATATTTTTTTTCATATACATTAAGTAAAACTGGTCTTTATACTTTAACCAAAACAAGTGCGATGAGTCTTGCCCCAAATATTAGAGTGAATGGAATTGCTCCAGGTCCAACTATCAAAAATAAAAGACAGTCTGACAAACATTTTAAAAAGCAATACATGGCGACTCCTCTTAAAAGACAGACAAATGTACAAGAAATCTGCAATGCTGTTGACTTTTTTATTAAAAATAGATCTATTACTGGTCAAGTTTTAGCTATTGATAGTGGCCAAAACCTAAACTGGCAAACACCAGATATTATGGGAGGAAAAGAATGAAAAGAATATTTTTAATTATAATTTTTTTACTTTCTACAAATAATCTATTTGCCAATACTTTAGAATATAAAGGTTTAGAAAAATTATCCAAAAATAATACTTTCATGAACAGTAAAGGTGAACCTTATTCGATTGATGAAATATCTGATAAAAAAAATTCAGTGGTAATAGTTTATAATCATGGAAGTATTCAAGATCATAAGCAGGACCCATGTAAAGCAAAACCTAAATTTGGATATCTTTGGGATGCTGCAGTAGTACCAGCTATCTTAAAATTACATAATAAAACAATTAATGGATTAGAGGTTAAAATTTATCGTGTATGCTCAGGAGTAAAAGGTATGTCAGTGAAGAATCAAAAAAAATACAGAAAAGAATTAAATTCAAAAGGAAAAATTGATTTAGTAGATGAGCATAAAATCATTAAAAGAACAAAGATAATTCTAAATGAAGTTGAAAATTTAAAGAAACTTGGATTTGATAAAATAATATTATCAGGATATTCGGCTGGTGGATGGTCGTCTCTTGTTTTACAATCTAGACATCCAGAAAAAATTATTGGAACTATTGCTTTTAACCCAGCATTTGCGGGGCCTAAAAAAGAATGGCAAAAAAAATATCCTGAATGGGGTGCTTTTAGAGATGATTCAATAAATAAATTAAATAAAGCAGATAAAATAAATGCAATTGTTTTTGCACATAAAGACGACATATTTGAAGATCCTAAAACTTTATCATTTTTTGAAAATTTTAAAGATTTGAGTCTTATTGATTATAGTGAAATAAAACCAACTAGTTGTACTTGGGCAGATGTAAATGAAAAAATGACACCAGATAAAGGACATAATATTCCACAATCAAAATGTTTTACAAAATATTTAGAAGATAATAATTATCTGACTACATTTCTTGAAAATATACTTTAATGAAAAAGAATAACTTAAAGATTGTTAAAATAAATAAAACAAAAAGCTTATTTAATTACGAAAAAAAAGTTTTAATAAAAGAATTAATACTGGGATTAAAACTTGGTTATTTTGATTTTGAAAAAGAAAAGCCTCAAAAAGTAAAATTTAATTTAGAAGTTAATTATCAAGATAAACAGCCATCGAATGATAAAGATATTAAATCGATAGTTAACTATGCTAAAATAGTAAAATTAATAAAAAAACTAGTAAAAAACAAACATTACAATTTTCTTGAAACATTGGCAGAAGATGTTTTTGACGAACTATTCAAAGATAAAAGAATAGATAAAATTACTCTTCAAATCGAAAAATTAGAAATAATGAAGGATTGCAGCTCAGTTGGGATCCAAATTTCTAAAAAAAGAAGCCATGATCAGCTCTGATATAGGTAAAGAAGTAATTAAAAAAGAATTGCCCTTGGTTCCTAAGTTGCCAGGTGTCTACAGGATGCTAAATTCAAAAGGAGAAATTCTTTATGTGGGTAAAGCAAAAAACCTTCCAAACAGACTTAAAAGTTATGTATCAGAAAAAAGTCATATCATTAGGACTGAGAGAATGCTCTCTCAAACAAAAAAACTCGAAATTACTACTACTTCAAATGAAAGTGAGGCTTTACTTTTAGAAGCAAATTTAATTAAAAAGTTTAAACCAAAATTTAATATTTTACTAAGAGATGACAAATCCTTTCCTTTTATTTTTATAGGCGACAAAGATAAATGGCCACAAATCAAAAGGCACAGAGGAAAAAAAGGCAAAGAAGGATTTTATTTTGGACCATTTGCATCAGCTGGATCTGCAAATTGGACTATAAAAATGATTCAAAAAATATTTCATCTTAGAATTTGTGATGATACTGTTTTCAAAAATAGAGAAAGACCCTGCATACTTTATCAAATTAAAAGGTGCTCAGGACCTTGTGTTGGTTACGTAACCGAGAATGATTATAAACAAACTGTTGATGATGCAATTGAATTTGTGTCAGGCAAATCTAGAAAAATTCAGAAAAGCTTATCTAGCCAAATGGAAAAGGCTAGTGAGGATTTAGACTTTGAAAAAGCAGCAATATTAAGAGATCGAATTAAATCATTAAATATTATCCAATCTTCTCAAAGAATTAATGAGGCAAATTTAGTCGAAGCAGATGTTATCGCGGGATATAAAGAGTCTGGAAAAACTTGTATTCAAGTTTTTTTTTATAGGTCAAAACAAAATTGGGGTAATCAAGCTTTTTTTCCAAAGCATGATCCAGAAGAAAATCTAAGTGATATCATTAATTCTTTTGTGTCTCAATTTTATGAAAATAAAAGTGTTCCATCTTCAATAATTTTATCTAATGAAATTAAAGAGAAAGAATTAATTGAAAAAACACTTACACAAAAAGAAGGTAAACAAATTACAATTACTGTTGCAAAAAAAGGGACGAAACTAAAAGTTATAAATCAAGCAATAAATAATGCAAAAGATAGTTTGAATAGAAAACTTTATGAGAGTCAAAATAATAGAGATCTTTTCGATGCAGTATCAAAAAAATTCAATCTTGAAACTAATATTAATTTAGTTGAGGTTTATGATAATAGCCATATTCAAGGCACAAATAGTGTGGGCGCTTTAATTACTTATGGCGATGAAGGGTTCGTTAAAAAAAGGTATAGAAAATTTAATATAAAAATTCAAAAAAATGCTCAAGATGATTATGGAATGATGAAAGAAGTTCTTAACAGAAGATTTAAAAGAGCAGTTCAAGAGAAAGAAAATTATTTAACTTTCCCTGATTTAGTTTTAATTGATGGAGGGAAAGGTCAATATTCCGTTGCTAGAGAAGCGATGAATGAACTCGGTCTACATGAAATACCTATTGTAGCTATAGCAAAGGGCAAAATGAGAAATAGTGGAAATGAAACATTTTTTCATGATGGAAGAGAGTTCAAGTTTGAGAAAAATGATCCAACATTATTCTTTTTACAAAGACTAAGAGATGAATCCCATCGATTTGCAGTAAGTGCTCATAGAGCAAAAAGAAAAAAGGGCATAAGCAAATCATTATTAGATCAAATTGATGGTATTGGATCTATCAGAAAAAGGGCATTATTAAATCATTTTGGTTCAGCCAGAGCTGTGGAATCAGCTAGTTTAGATGAAATAAAATCAGTTGATGGAGTTGAGGAAAAAGTTGCAAAAAAAATATATAACTTCTTTCACGAATGAAATTTAAAATACCTAATTATTTAACAATTGGACGAATAATAATTGTTCCAATATTTGTTTTTACATTCTACCTTCCTGGATTTTATGGAGACGTTATACCATTTGCTCTTTTTTTAATTGCCTCATTTACAGATTTTTTAGATGGCCTTTTAGCGAGGATGTTTAAAGAAGAGTCTAAACTTGGTGAACTTTTAGATCCTATTGCAGATAAAATTATTGTTGCAACTGCGTTAATTTTATTAGTTATGGACCAAACAATAAAAAATTACGAAGTTATTGCAGCTATTATAATTCTTACAAGGGAAATACTAATTTCAGGTTTAAGAGAATTTCTAGCGAAAGGAAAAATAAAGCTTCCAGTTTCTAATTTAGCAAAACTTAAAACATTCTTGCAGATGTTTTCGATAGCAATACTTCTGACTGGGGAAACAGGAAATAAATTAATAAATTTTCAAGATTATAATGCTCAAACAATTGGCATTATTATTTTATGGCTATCTGCGTTTTTAACACTTTATACTGGATATGATTATCTTAGAAAAGGAATAGACCATGCAATATCAGAAGATAATAAGGATTAGGCAGCTTTTTTTTGTCTAACTAACTGATCAAAGCTTTTTGATAATCCTAATATAACATCACAAATTTTGTATTTATGATCTGCTATGCTTGCAACAGGTGTTATTTCGGCTGCAGTGCCAGTTAAGAAACATCCATCAAAATTACCTAGTTCATCTGGAGAAATTTTTCTTTCATGAACTTTAATATTTTTTGATTTGGCTAATTCAATTACAGCTTGTCTTGTAATACCGTTTAAAAAAGAATCTGGTGTTGGTGTATGTAATTCATTATTTTTATCTTTAAAAAAAATGTTTGCACTTGTTCCTTCTGCAACATTACCTTCAAAATCTAACATTAAAGATTCAGAATACCCTTGTTGTTCAGCTTCGTGTTTTGAAAGAGTACAAATCATATATAATCCAGCTGCTTTTGCATCCCAAGGAATAGTATTTGGAGCCGGTCTTCGCCATTTAGAAATATTTAATCTTATTCCTTCAGCTTTTAATTTTGGATCAAAATATGCAGGCCATTCCCACGTAGCTATTGCTACATTAATTGTATTTTTCTGTGCAGAAACACCCATCATCTCACTTCCTCTCCACGCAAATGGTCTTACATATCCATTTTGAATATTTTGAACCGCCACTATTTTTTTAGAAGCTTCATTTATTTCATCTTTTGTATAGGGAATATTAATATCTAATCTTTTTGCAGAATAAAATAATCTATCTGTGTGCTCTTCTAGCTTAAATATTTCTCCGTCGTATACTCTTTCACCTTCAAAAACTAAACTTGCATAATGAAGTCCATGACTGATTACATGGCATTTTGCATCTTGCCATTCAACAAGCTCATTATTGTACCAAATTTTTCCTGATCGTTTATCGAAAGGTATCATTATTTAATTTTATAAAAAAATATATTTGTATATATAATATGTCAATATAACTTACCAATATGAAAAAACTTTTATATTTAAAAGATGAGGATCTCAAACAATATATTGAAAAAATATTTCTTGGCTACAGAGAGACAGTCTCAGATGCTAAAAATGTATTGAATAAATACTCCATAGGTGTCGCACATAATAAGGTTATTCACTTAATTTCATTATATGAGGGTATTACAATATCAGACCTCTTAAGAAAGTTAAAAGTTACCAAGCAAAGTTTGAATAGAGTTTTGAAAGATTTAATAAATCTAAAAGCTATAAAATATGAAAAAGACCAAGTAGACACGAGAATAAAACATGTCTACTTAACAGAAGAGGGAGAGAAGTTATTTAACGAAATTTTCTCAGTTCAAAAAAAAAGAATTTATCAAGCATTCTCAGCATCAAAAGCGAATGAGGTTGTCAGTTTTGACAATGTTTTAAAAAAAATAATTAATGGAAAAATTTAAAGCACATATTTTAGTTGTAGATGATGATGATGGTATAAGAGAATTAGTTAAAGAATATCTTTCTCAAAATAACTATCTCGTAACCAGCTCAAATAGTGCCGAAGATGCTATTGAAAAAGTTAAAGTTATTAAATTTGATTTAATAGTTCTTGATATAATGATGCCTGGTAAAAGTGGTTTGGAATTTACAAAAGAAAATAAAGACAAAATTTCAACCCCAATAATTCTTTTAACAGCAAAAGGTGAGGCCTCAGAGAGAATAGAGGGTTTAGATACTGGAGCAGATGATTACCTTCCAAAACCTTTTGAGCCTAAAGAATTAATACTTAGAATTAATAATATCTTAAATAAAACTAAATTTAGAAATACAAAAAGAAAATTTAAATTTGGTAAAATTGAAATAGATCTTAACAAGCAGTTTATTTTGAAAAATGATAAATCAATAAAAATCAACAATACAGAAAAAATAATTTTAGATAAAATGGTTAACTCTCCTGGAAAAATATTTAAAAGAGAGGAAATTGGAAATCTTATAAAAATTGATAAAGAAAGATCAGTTGATGTAATAATTACAAGACTTAGAAAGAAAATTGAAGAAAACCCCAAAAGTCCAAATTATTTACAAACAATAAGAGGTGAAGGTTATGTTTTATGGATTGAGTAAATATATAAAAAATATCTTACCTAAAAGACTTTTTTATAGAGGTTTACTCATAGTCGCTGTCCCAATAGTAGTTATGCAAATAACTATCTCTTTAGTTTTTTTTGATAGTCTTTGGATCAAAACTAATTCTGGAATGACAAGAGCATTAATCTCTGAAGTTAAAACTTTTGTAGACGCTTATGATAACGATGAAACGAACAAAGATTTTATAATAATTTTATTCAAAGAACACTTGGGTTTTAATATCAAATATGAAAAAGATAAAATCTTACCAGATAAAATACCAGAAAGATGGTTCAGTCCAGTGGATCGATCACTAAGAAGAGAATTAAAAAAAAAAAATTTAACTTATTGGTTTGATACAACAAACTTCAAAGAAGTTGTTGACTTGAAAATAGGTTATTCAAAAGGATATTTTCAATTTTATATTCCAAGGGACAGACTAACTACAAGTTCGGCTAGATTATTTGGTCTTTGGATAACATTGCCAGCATTGTTAATGATAGCAGTAGCAATAATTTTTTTAAAAAATCAAACTAGACCCATAACTAAACTTGCAGAGGCATCTGAAAGATTTGGCCGAGGAGAAGATATTGACGAATTTAGACCTTCTGGAGCACTCGAAATCCGAAAAGCTGGTTTAGAGTTTGACAAAATGAGAAAAAGAATAATTAGACATCTTAATCAAAGATCTGAGATGCTATCGGGTATAAGCCACGATTTAAGAACACCTTTGACAAGGATAAAACTTCAAATAGCGATGATTAAAGACAAAAGTGTTGTTGAAAAATTATCAAGAGATGTTGATGAAATGGAAAAAATGTTAAATGAATATCTTCAATTCGCAAGATCTGGAGCAAAAGATAAAACTGAAACGTTTGATATATCTGTCCTAATTGAAGATATATGCAAAAAATATGAGAAACCAAATATAAAATATTTTTTAAAAGAAAAGGTTTATTTTGATGGAAGAAAAAATTTAATCAGTAGATGTATCAATAACCTTATTGATAATTCTTTAAAATTTGCTGATAATGTTGAATTGTATCTAAAAAAAGGAAGATCAACTATTAATATTTCAATAGAAGATGATGGTCCAGGCATACCACAAAAAGAACATCAAAATGTTTTGAAGCCATTTTATAAAATTGACAAAAGTAGATCGGAAACAAAGTCAAGTGTTGGCCTTGGATTAGCTATATCATCTGATGTAGTAAAATCACATGGTGGAGATCTTAAATTCGATAAGTCTAGTTTAGGTGGATTAAAAGTTATTATTTCTTTGCCCGTTTAGTTTTTTTTTTTACTTTTTTTTCAGCAATTTTTTTTTCCAATTTTTCAATTCTTTTATTTAATATATCAATTTCATCTTTACTTACTAAATTCATTTTAAGGATAATTTCTTCTTTTTTTGAGCGTAAAATATTTACGACTTCATCACTAAAATCTTTGTAGTTGACCAGTCCTTCTTCCAAAAATTTTGCAAATTTATCAAATACGAATCTTGATTTTGACATAATAATTTCTTATCAAAGTTTAAGTAATATTTATAATATTACAATTAAATGTTTATTAATAATTTTGACCCAGTCGCTTTTGAGATCTTTTCATTAGAAATTAGATGGTATTCCTTGTCTTATATATTTGGCTTGGTATTTGGTTGGTATTTTGCAAAGAACAAACTAATCAAAGATAGTACCCAAAAAGAATATTTCGACGATTATATAACTTATTTGATTATAAGTATCATCCTCGGTGGAAGACTTGGATATGTAATTATTTATGACCCAATTTATTTTATTAGTAATCCAGTTGAGATTATAAAAATTTGGCAGGGAGGCATGTCTTTTCACGGTGCACTAATTGGAATTATTATAGGAACTCAATTATTCTGCAAAAACAAAAATCAAAATATTTTTAGTTATTTAGATGTAGTTGCTGTTTGTTCTCCTATAGGAATTTTTTTAGGAAGAATATCAAATTTCATAAACTCTGAACTTTATGGTATAGAAACAAATGTACCATGGTCGGTAAAGTTTATAAAAATTGATAATTTAAATCGACATCCTTCACAAATTTATGAGGCAATATTTGAGGGGGTTGTTCTATTTATTATTTTAAGTATGTTGTTTAATAGATTAAAGAACATACCTGGGATTATTTCGGGGTATTTTTTAATTTTATACTCCTTATTTAGATTTGTTATCGAGTTCTTCAGAGAACCTGATCAACAACTAGGTTATTTATTTTTCAATTTAAGTATGGGGCAAATAATAAGTTGTATAGCACTAACCTGCGGATTAATTATCGTCTATTATAAAAATGCTAATAGGACACAATAAAAAAATCTCATTGGATAGATTTATTTACAAATCTTTGTATGACAAAGATAATGGTTATTATATTAAAAAAAATCCTTTCGGAAAAAAAGGTGACTTCATAACATCTCCTAATATTTCTGTTCTTTTTTCAGAAATGATATCTATTTGGTTAATTTCATTTTGGGAGAATTTAAAAAAACCAAAAAAAATAAATATTGTAGAGCTGGGTGCAGGTAATGGTGAGATGATGTCACAAATTATAAAAACTTTAAATAATTTTAGTGAAATAAGTTTATCTGCTAATTTCTTAATTTTAGAAAAAAGTCCATTACTGATAAAAATTCAGAAGAGTAAAATAGATAAGAAAAAAGCAAGTTGGATAAGAAATTTAAAAGAAATTCCGAAGGCTCCAACTATATTCTTGGCTAATGAGTTTTTTGATGCTTTTCCTGTCAAACAGTTTTTAAAAAAAAGTGATAATTGGTATGAAAAATATGTAGCATACAAAAAAAATAAGTTTGAGGTTTGTGATCAAAAAGTGTCGTCAAAAATAATTGAGAAATATTTAGGTAAAAATATAGAAAAAGAAAAATTTGTTGAATATTCACCTTCAGCAATGAAATTTGTTAACGAAATAGCAAATTTTATATTTAAAAATAATGGTGGTTTATTAATGATAGACTATGGCTTTACAAGTGGAAAAATGAAAAATACTTTGCAAAGTGTTGAGAAGCACAGAAAAATTAGTTTTTTAGAAAATCCCTATAACTCGGATATTACTCATTTGATAAATTTTAAAATGTACAAAAAAGAGTTTTCAAGTTCTAATTTGAAATCTTTAATAACTACCCAAGGTAATTTCTTAACTAAATTAGGTATATTAAATAGAGCTGAGATAATAAGTAAAAATTTACAATTTAGTAAGAAAGCGGACATATTTTATAGAATAAAAAGATTAATTGATGAAAAATATATGGGCTCTTTGTTTAAAGTTTTATTTGTAAGCAAATCTAAAAATAATTTTAATTTGGGTTTTAAGTGATTAAGTCAAAAATTTTTAGAGATCAAAAATCCATTTCACATTATTTTTTCAATAGATTAGGAGGTACCTCACATGGAATCTACAAAAGTTTAAATTGTGGAAAAGGTTCAAAAGATAAAATTGCTAATATAAGTAAAAATTTAAAAATAGTTTCAAAAAAAATAGGTTGCGCAAGTGGTAATCTAGTTTCTCTTAATCAAATTCACAGCAATAAAGTTCTTAAAATTAATAATGTTCCAAAAAAAAAATTGACTGGAGATGCGATGATTACAAATAAACAAAATATTGCGATTAGTATACTTACTGCAGATTGTGCGCCAATTCTAATTATAGAAAAAAAGCAAAAATTTGTTGGTGCAATACATGCTGGGTGGAAAGGTGCTTTTAAGGGAATAGTAAAAAAAACAATTCAGCTTTTAAAAAAAAATGGATGCTCAGAGAAAGATATGATTGCTTGCATTGGACCATGTATAAAAAAAAATAGTTATGAAGTAAAAAATGATTTTTTTAAATTGTTTAAGGAAAAAAATAAAAAAAATGTGAATTTCTTCACATTTAAAAGGAAAAAAATTTATTTTGATTTAAGCGAATATATAAAATCTCAATTTTATGAAAATGGAGTTAAAAAAATAGATATAATAAGAAAAGATACCTACACTCTAGAAAATAACTTTTTTAGTTCTAGGAGATCAAAAAAAAATAAGCATAACGATTATGGTAGAAATATTTCTGCAATTATGATTAAATAGGTTATCTCGGATGAAAATTCTCACAGGAAACAGTAATAAACATCTTAGTCAAAAAATATCTAAATTTTTAAAAAATAGACTAGTTAATTCAAACATAAGAAAATTTGCAGACGGAGAAATCTATATAGAAATTAATGAAAATATTAGAGGCAATAGTATTTTTTTAATTCAATCCGTTTCATCTCCTGCAAATGACAATTTAATGGAATTACTACTATCGATTGATGCTTTAAAAAGATCATCGGCCAAAAACATAACTGCTGTGATCCCATATTTTGGATATGCAAGACAAGATAGAAAGGTGGTTCCTAGAACATCTATATCTGCAAAACTTGTATCTAACCTTATTGCAAAAGCAGGAGCAGATAGGGTCGTTACAGTTGATTTACACTCTGGACAAATTCAAGGATTTTTTGATATTCCAGTAGATAACTTATTTGCAACTCCAATATTTGCTAGACATATAAAAAAGAAATTAAAAAAAAATAATATAATCTGTGTTGCTCCAGATGTCGGTGGTACTGCAAGAGCAAGGGCTTTAGGAAAATTGTTAAATGTAGATTTAGCAATAGTAGATAAAAGAAGACCTGCTCCTGGAAAGTCAGAAGTAATGAATGTAATTGGAAATGTAAAAAATAAAACTTGTATATTGGTTGATGATATAATCGACTCTGGTGGAACAATTGTAAATGCAGCTTCTGAATTAAAAAAAAGAGGAGCTAAAGATGTTCATGTGTATGTAACACATGGTGTATTAAGTGGTAATGCTGTTGAAAAAATTAAGAAATCTTCGATAAAAAATTTAGTTGTAACTGATACAATAGATAATTCACTGAAAGTTAAAAAAGCTAAGAATATTGAGGTATTAACAATCTCTAATTTGGTTGGAGAAGCTATTAAAAGGATATCAAATTCTACCTCAGTATCAGATCTATTTAAATAATTTACTTGTAAAATTTAGTTTCATAAGTTAAAAACCCGACACTTTATGAGTTTATTAGCAGCCACAATAAGAGAAACAAAAACTAAGGGCGAAGTTAAATCTCTTAGAACTAAAGGTATGGTTCCAGGAATAATTTATGGAGGAGAGGAGCCAAATCAAAAAATCTCTGTCTCTGTTAAAGAAGTAAAAAATTTATTAAATAAAGAAAATATTTTATCAAATATAATTTCAATTAATATTGATGGGAAAGAACAAAAAGTTTTACCAAGAGTTATTGATTTTGATACAGTTACAGATGAGCCTATACATTTAGATTTTTTAAGAATTGTTAAAGGTGCAAAAGTAATTTTAGAAATTCCTGTTAAGTTTATAAACCACGAATTGTCACCAGGATTAAAAAGAGGTGGAGTTTTGAATATAGTAAGACGAAAAGTTGAATTAAGATGTCCTACAGAAAACATACCAACAGAGTTAGTTGTAGATTTAAATAACTTAGATATTGGAGCAAGTATTAAAATATCTTTTATAAATTTACCTGAAAATGTAACACCTACAATTCAAGGAAGAGACTTTGTAATCGCAACCGTCGCAGCACCAACGGTTGTTAAAGAGCCTGAAAAACCAGCAGAAGCTGAGGGAGAAGGTGGAGAAGCTGCAGAGGCAGCTGCGGTTGGAGATGCTAAATCTGAAGAAGGTGCAGAAAAATCTGCAGATGGCGATAAAGGAAAAGAAGAAGGAAAAGCTCCAACAGAGAAAAAATAATAATCTGTGAAAATAATAATAAAATAAAATGTTGTTACTCGTAGGTTTGGGCAATCCAACCCCAAACAGTCATAATAATAGACATAATATAGGTTTTAAAGTTGTAGATGCGATAAATCAAAAATTTGGTCTTTCAAAGCAAAAGCCGAAATTTAAGGGTTTACTTACAACAGGTAATATCGGGGAAAAGAAAATTTATGCTATCAAACCTCTGACTTTCATGAACAACTCAGGAATATGTATCAGAGAATTGCTTGAATATTTCAAAATAGATGCAGAGGATGTGATTGTTTTTCATGATGATCTAGATGTAGAATTTGGAAAAATAAAGGCAAAATTTGGTGGATCAAGTGCAGGTCACAATGGAGTTGCTTCAATTGATAAATTTATTGGAAAAGACTATTCAAGAGTGAGGATTGGGATTGGAAAGCCAGAGAATAAAATGTCTGTATCAGACTTTGTTTTAAATGATTTTTCTGATGATGAACAAGAACACTTAGAAAAAATTACTCACAATATAATAGACTCTATTGCTATTTTGATAGATAAAAAATTAGATTTATTCTCAAGCAAAGTTAACAATAATTAAATGGGTTTTAAGTGTGGTATAGTTGGTTTACCAAATGTCGGTAAATCTACTTTATTTAATGCACTTACAAATTCAAGTAAAGCCCAAGCAGCAAATTTTCCTTTCTGTACAATAGATCCAAATATAGGTGTAGTTCCTGTACCAGATTACAGGTTAGATGAATTGGTTAAAATTTCAAATTCAAAAAAAAAAATAAATACCACAATATCTTTTGTTGATATAGCAGGATTAGTCGAAGGAGCCTCTAAAGGTGAAGGATTAGGTAACAAATTCTTATCCCACATAAGAGAAGTAGATGCTGTTATTCATTTAATTAGGTGTTTTGATTCTGATGATATTCAGAATGTAAATCCAACAGTTGATCCCATTAGAGATTTAGAAATAATTGAAACAGAAATGTCTTTAGCTGATTTGGAATCTATCCAAAAAAGACTTGATAGGAAAAATAAAAAAAATAATGACGAAAATCAAAACCAAATTCTGGAAAGAGCTCAGAATTTAATTAATGATAACGATGATATAAATAAATTATACGAAGAATTTGATAAAAAGGATGTTAAATTGTCAGGATTATTGTCAACAAAACCTAAATTGTATGTTTGTAATGTTGATGAAAATAGCATTGATAAAGGCAATAATTATACAAAAAGTTTTATTGAAAAATATGGTTCTAAAAACACTCTAACTATTTCAGCTGAAATAGAAAATCAATTAAATGAACTAGAAAATGAAGAAAGAAAAAACTATATGAAAATGATCAAAGTAGATGATACTGGATTAAATTTATTAATCAAAAAAGGATATGACCTTTTATCTTTAGAGACGTTTTTCACTTCAGGAGTTGAGGAGACAAGGGCTTGGACAATTAACAAAAATTGCATGGCGCCTCAAGCAGCAGGAATAATTCATACAGATTTTGAAAAAGGTTTTATAAGAGCAGAAACTGTGTCTTATCAAGATTTCGTTGGTAATGGAGGTTGGTTAAAATCTAGAGAAAATGGTAAAATGAGATTAGAAGGTAAAGATTATATCGTTAAAGATGGGGATGTTCTAAACTTTAGGTTCAACACGTGACCATATCTTCTTCATTGTAAAGTAAACCAATACAGTCAATATTATCAAATAAGCGATAACTCTAAATCCTGTTTTATGTCTTTGTTCTAAATGTGGTTCTGCTGACCACATCAGAAAATTTGTAACATCTTTAGACATTTGCTCAGCTGTAGCTTTTGTTCCATCTGTATACTCAATTAAGTCATCAGATAAAGGAGCTGGCATTTTTATTTTATTGCCATACATATACTTATTATAATAAACACCATCATCGAGTTCTACACCCTCTGGTGGTTCAGAATATCCTAACAATAAGGAATAAATATAATCTGCTCCACCCTTTCTTGCCTTAACTAGAACAGACATATCTGGTGGATAAGCACCGCCATTAGCAGCTTTAGCTTCTTGTTCATTAGCATAAGGCATCACGAATTTATCAGATAATTTGGCTGGTCTTACAAACATCTCTCCAGTGCTGTCAGGACCATCTGTTACCTCAAAACTTGCAGCTATTGCTTTAGCCTCAGCTTCAGAAAATTCTGGTCCACCCTTTTCTGCCAAATTTCTATAGGTTAAATATTTCATAGAATGGCAAGATGCACATACTTCTGTATATACTTGATAACCCCTTTGAAGTGATGCTCTATCAAATTTTCCAAAGAGACCTTTGAAAGTCCATTTAGTCTCTAAAAAAGGAGGTGATTTTTCAGCAGAGTTAGATGAATTTAGTACTATAACTGAGAATATTAATACAAAAAAAATATTTTTTAACTTTCTCACTTTATTGTTTTTTCTATTTTTTCATCACTCCTTGCTGCAGCTAAATTTGGCGAGCCTCCTAAAACTGGCTCGGTGATACTCAAAGGCAGCGGGGTAGTTTTTTCTTTCCATCCTAAAACTGGAAGAATAATTAAAAAATGCGCAAAGTAATACGCTGTAGCAACTCTTGCAATTAACAAGTACAATCCTTCAGCTGGCATCGCCCCTACATATCCTAGAATTAAAACATCAGCTACCAAGATCCAGTAGAACTGTCTAAATAACGGTCTGAAAACTGCTGATCTAACTTTTGACGTATCCAACCATGGTAAAGCAGCTAAAATTAAAATAGCTGATAACATAGCAACAACACCCATAAGTTTATCAGGAACAGATCTTAAGATCGCATAAAAAGGCAATAAGTACCACTCAGGAACTATATGAGCAGGAGTTACAAGTGGATCCGCCTCGATATAATTATCAGCATGTCCTAAAATATTTGGCTGATAAAATACAAACAACGCAAAAACAATACAAAACATTAATAACGCAAAAGCATCTTTAATTACTATATATGGATGAAACGGAACCGTATCTTTAGAAGGTTTTTTAATATCAATACCAACTGGATTATTATTTCCAGGAACATGTAATGCCCATATGTGAAGTACTACAAGCCCTAGTATTAAAAATGGTATCAAGTAATGAAGAGTAAAAAATCTTGTTAGAGTTGGATTGTCAACTGAGTAACCACCCCATAACCAAGTTGTTATACTCTCCCCCACAAGTGGAATTGCACTAAATAAATTCGTTATTACTGTTGCTCCCCAAAAACTCATTTGTCCCCAAGGAAGAACATATCCCATAAAAGCAGCTGCCATCATTAGCAGATAAATTATAATTCCAAGTATCCAAATTATTTCTCTAGGAGATTTATATGATCCGTAAAATAAAGATCTAAAAATATGAATATAAACTGCAAGGAAAAACATAGAAGCACCATTTGCGTGAACATATCTTAACAACCATCCATAATTCACATCTCTCATTATATGTTCGACACTGCTGAATGCCATATCTGCATGAGCAATGTAGTGCATAGCCAAAACTAATCCTGTAACTATTTGGGTAATTAAGCAAAAAGTTAATATCCCACCAAAAGTCCACCAGTAATTTAAATTTTTTGGTGTAGGGTAATCTGTTAAGTGATTTGCCAATGTAAGCAAAGGCAATCTATCATTAAACCATTTACCAAACTTTGAACTAGGTGTGTATTCGTGATTACTCATATTTATCCAATCTTAATCGTGTTAGTATTTACAAATTCGTATTTAGGTATCTCCATATTAGTTGGAGCTGGTCCTTTTCTAATTCTACCAGATGTATCATAATGAGAACCATGGCAAGGACAAAACCAACCATCATAATCACCTTTATCTGTTAGTGGTACACATCCAAGATGAGTACAAATTCCAAGCATCACTAACCATTCAGGATTTTTTGCTCTATCTTCATCTTTTTCAGGATGCTTAAGATCATTGATGTCAACTGCTCTCGCTTTTTTAATTTCATCATCCGTTCTTCTCTTTATAAAAACAGGTTTACCTCTCCAAAGAACTGTTAAAGATTGTCCGGGTTGCATTGAACTCACATCTACTTCTGTGCTTGCTAATGCTTTTACAGAGGCATCTGGGTTCATTTGATCAACTAATGGCCAAACAGCAGCACCTACTCCAACTGCACCTGCGGCGGCAGTAGCAGTAAACAAGAAATCTCTTCTGTTGGTCTTTTTTTCGTCTTTTTGATCTGACATCTTTAATATTTTATAACTTTGGTAATATATGATTTCATATAATAAAAAAGAGATATTTCTATGGTAACAATGACACAGAAACCTTTAAAACACGGTCTAAAAGTAGCTCTATATCAGCCGGATATTCCTCAGAATACAGCTTCAATTATTCGAACTTGTTCTTGCCTAGGGGCTAGTTTAGAAATCATTGAACCTTGCGGGTTTTTATTTAGCGATAAAAGGTTCAAGAGAGTTGTTATGGATTATTTAGATTACAGTGAAATTAAATTTTACAAGAGCCCTAAAGAATTTTTTGATGAAAATAGTAAAAATAGAGTAGTTTTAATGACGACAAAAGCTAGCAAAGTTTATACAAAGTTTAAATTTAAACGTAATGATATATTGCTCTTTGGCAGAGAAAGTGCTGGTGTTCCAGAAGATGTACATTCTAAGGTCAATGAAAGAATTAAGATTCCAATGATAAAAAATAAAAGATCTTTAAACATTTCAATATCAGTGGCTATTGGGGCTTCAGAATTTATAAGACAGTTAGGTTAAATGGATCAATATATAAAAAAGAAATTAGCAAAAAATTGGTTTAAAACTTTACAAGAAGTACTTTGTAGAGAAATAGAGGAAAAAGAGGGAAAAAAAACCAAATTTAAAATTACTAATTGGAATAGAAGTAAAAGTAATAATGAAGGTGGAGGACAATATAGAATTTTAGAAAACGGTAAAATTTTTGATAAAGTTGGAGTAAATTTTTCAGAAGTTTATGGAAAATTTTCAAATGAATTTAAAAATAAAGTTCCAGGTACTAAAACAAGCTCTAAATTTTGGGCATCTGGAATATCTGTTGTTATGCATATGAAAAATCCTCATGTGCCCGCAATGCATTTTAACACGAGGTATATAGTTACTTCATTTGGTTGGTTTGGAGGTGGAATGGATGTTACACCTTGTTTGAAAGATAAAAAATTAGAAAATTGGTTTCATTCAGAACTAAAAAAATCATGTAATAAACACAACAAAAATTATTACAAAAAATATAAAAAGTGGTGTGATGAATATTTCTATTTACCACATAGGAAAGAGCCTAGAGGTATTGGTGGAATTTTTTTTGATTATAAAAAAAATAATTGGGAAAAAGATTTTTCTTTTGTTAGAGAAGTGGGAATAAGTTTTAAAAACATTTCTAATGAAATAATTGAGAAAAAAAATAAATTAAAATGGACAATTAAAGATAAAGAAATCCAATACAAAAAAAGAGGTAGATATGTTGAATTTAATTTATTACATGATAGAGGGACAAAATTTGGTTTACAAACTGGTGGAAATGTTGAAGCTATACTTATGTCATTACCACCAACAGCTAAATGGTAAATTATGGATAAAGAACCAATTACTACTGAAGGATTAGAAAAATTAAAAAGTGAATTAATTTTTTTAAAAGAAAAAAAGAGACCCGAAATTGTTGCAGCCATTGCTGAAGCAAGATCACATGGAGATTTGAAAGAAAATGCTGAATATCATGCTGCAAAAGAACAGCAATCTCATAACGAGGGAAGAATTCAAGAAGTTGAGGATTTAATTGCAAGAGCAAATGTAATTGATATCACCAAGATTAGCAATGATGGGAAGGTGATATTTGGATCTACAGTCTACCTTCAAAATTTAGATACAAATGAAAAAATAAATTACAAAATTGTTGGTAAAGACGAGGCAGATCTAAAACAAAAGCTTCTTTATTTTCAATCACCGATAGGAAAAGGTCTTATAGGTAAAAATAAAGGAGATCTTGTAGAAATAAATACACCAGCAGGGACAAAAAATTTTGAAATTGTAGACGTAAAATACGTTTAATTTGATAAAACTTTTTGCATATCTTTTTTTGATAAGTTAAAATTATTTTCAATCCATTTCATTTCTAAATTTTTTAATTTTTGACCCAATTCCCTTCCCTCCTTTAATCCATAATAATTTATTAATAACTGAGCTTTTATTGGAAATTCTGGTTTATCTAATTTTTCAAAGTAAGTTTTTAATTCTGAAAGTTTTTTACTTTGTTTAAAATATAACAAATTGAAATCAATTAAATCGATTGTGCTAGATTTACCCTCATAATAAAATATTTTTTGTAAATCTTTCTTGTTAAAAATTTTATTACTATCTTTATTTAGCGAATTATTTTTTAGAAAATTAATTTTATCTTTTAACTCATTGGGTAAATTATATTTATATACAAAATAATCAGAATTGTCAGTTTCATCAATTACAAGAAAAGAAATGACGAAATTTAAACTTTTATTTTTTAATATTTTTTCTTGTGGTTTTGATAACTTGCTCAATTTTTTAAAATTTTTTAGTTGAGGAAAAATTAATGAAAATAATTCACAAGAGGTTTTATTTTTAAATAACTTTAAAAAGTTATCCAATTTGAGGATTTTTTTTAATTCATTGAATTGTCTTTCTTTTGATATTTTTCCTAAACCCTCTATATTTTTTTTAATTATTTTTATTATATTAATTTCATGATCGATTTTGCTATATTCAGTATAAAATCTTAAATATCTAATAATTCTTAAATAATCTTCTTTTATTCTAGTTTCTGGATCACCTATAAATTTAATTATTCCAACATTTAAATCTTTATGACCAGAATTTGGATCATATAAATTCCCGTCTAAATCTGAATATATTGAATTTATTGAAAAATCTCTCCTTAATGAATCTTCCTTCCAATTAGTTGTGTATTCTACGACAGCATGCCTTCCATCTGTTTTTACATCTTTTCTTAATGTTGTAATTTCAAAATTTTGATCATCAATCACTGCTGTGATTGTGCCATGTTCAATTCCTGTTTCAAAAAACTTTATTTGGTTTTTATCTAAACATTGCCTAACCTGATCAGGAGTTAAATTAGTTGCAAGGTCGATATCATCTGTTTTTTCATCATTTAAAATTTTTCTTACGCAACCACCAACATATCTAATCTCGCTGGTTTCATTGTGGTTATTTATTGCACCAAATATTTTATTTACTCCCTTATTATTTTTTAAGTCTAGAAATTTGAGATCTTTATCGCTTGAAATTTTTTTGTTTTGAAAAATTTTTTTAAGTAAAGCTTTCATAAATGGCTGGGGTGCTAGGATTCGAACCTAGGAATGGCGGTACCAAAAACCGCTGCCTTACCACTTGGCTACACCCCAAGATGTTTTTCGTATAACACAAAAAAAAAGCTTTATATAGTTTTAGAGTAAATACACCAATAGTTTTTATATTTATTTTTTAATTTTTTTTGAGCTTTTATTGCCGCATTTTTGGTTAAAAAATAACCAATTATAGTCGAACCCGAGCCTGTCATATTTGCAAAGTAAATATTATCTAAATTTTGCAAGTAACTTTTGATACTTCTTAAAATTGGATATTTATTAAAAGCTGCTCTCTCTAAATCGTTATTCGAAACTTTTAATAAATCTTGTCTTTTAATGTTGTTTGATTTATGGAATAGGCTCTTTGAAAATCCTCTGTGTTTTGCATAAATCATCTTAGTAGAACATCCAAAATTAGGCTTTATTATTAACAAATGAAAATTTAATTTTTTATTAATTTTACTTATATTTTGCCCTTGTAGGATCATTGGACTCTCATAAAGACCCAAAATTACATCTGAACCAACTTTATTTGCAATTTTAATTAAATTATTTTTTGTAGTTTTAATTATTCTTTTTTTAAATAGGTAGTTCAAAATGGATGCTGCATTCATAGATCCTCCCCCCATACCAGAAGATTGGGGTATATTTTTTTTTACTTTGATATTGAATTTTTTATTTTTAATATAATTTTGATCATTTAAGATTTTTAGTAGTTTTGAAATTGTATTTGTATTTGAAATATTTGAGGAAAATTTCCCACTAAACGATATTCTATTATTTGAACCTTGTGTCTCTTTTATTAAAATCTCATCAGCCAAATTGATCTTAGATATTAAACTTTCGATTTTATGATAACCATTTGAATATTTGTTTAAAATTTTTAAAGTTAAGTTTACTTTTGCAAATGATTTTATTTTATGAAACTTCATTTAAGAATTATTATTTAAGCCATTATATAATTTTTCCTTAACTTTAATTTTCAATTCTTCATCTGCTTCATCGCTATTTAAAGCACTTTTCCAAAAATAATTAGCTTGGATTTTTCTATTTAATTGCCAAAGAACATCTCCATAATGATCATTTGCAACAGGATCACTTGGTAACAATTCAACAGCTTTTCTTAAATATTTTTCTGCTTCAATATAATTTCCAGTCAAATAATAACCCCAACCAACAGAGTCTGTTATGTAAGGATCTTCTTCTTTCCCTTTGTAAGCTTGATTTAACATTTCTATTGCTTCTTCAATTTTATATCCTCTTTCTAACCAACTATAAGCGAGATAGTTAAGTGTGTAGGGTTCGTCAGGTCTAATTTTAATTGAATTTAGCAAATCCTTATCCGCCAAATCATAATTTTTTAATCTTTCATACGCTCCACCTCTGCGATAAAGAACATCTGCATAAGCCATAGAATTTTTATCCAAATTTTTTAAGGCCAAAGTATAATAATTTATAGCCTCATCATATTTTTTAAAGTTTTTGTAAATATTTGCCAAATCATAAATCATCTTTGTCGATTTATTATTAAATTTTTCAAGATTTTTTAATATATAGTTCAAACTTGCATCATAATTTTCTTCCTCTGCTATAATTCTGGCAATCTTCTTTGTTTTGTACCAAAAAAAAATTTCATCCTTATCATCAAATTTTTCGAAAGTTTTTTTTGCTAGATCATAATTATTATTAGACTGATAGTTTTCAGCTATTAATGATAAATTAAAATAAAATTTTGGATTTAAATAATTTGAAATATTTAAATATATGTTTGAGTAATCAAATCTACTTTGAGATGAATAAAAATTAGATATAAGGAAAAAGAATTCTGCCAAAATATCATTCTCATTTTGACATGAAAAATGCTGTGTTAATTTTGTATATTTTTTTTCATCTATCCATTTTTTTACTTGAGAAATAAGCAAACTACTTCTTAAAGGATCTATTGTATCTGCAAAATTATCAACTGTTGCAAGGTCATTATTAGACACTTCGTTACTCAAATAAAAAAAAGTATATCTAGAGTAATCACTTTGAGGATCGTTAATTAAATTTAAAAAATAAGGCTCAGCTTTTTTGGAATTCAAATAACAATTTTGAAAAGCCATGTTAATCAAATCTAATTTTCCAAATTGCTCAACAATGTCAGATTTTTTATATATAAAAAGATCAATGTAACTTTTTAAGCTAGAATAAATTATAAATTTGTATGAGTCGTCCTCTTTGAACTTTTCCAATTTTTTTAACTTCAAAGCTGCTTGTTTAAACTTTTTCTTGTTAATGCTATCTAAAATTAATAATAAATTTCCTTCAAAAAAATCTCCTCCTATTGAGGTATTAGAATATTTTACTTGTTTAATTGCTTTTTTAACCTGTCCATCCAAAAGTAAAGAAAATACATATTCTTGCAAAAAACTATCATGTGATTGAATTAATATTTTTGAATTTTCAAAAAACTTAAGAGCATCGTTATTTTTCTGGTTATCAAATGATAATAATGCTGAAAGATAATTTGATAGATACTTCTGGTTGAATTCTTTTTCATTCGCTGCTTTTGAATAGAGATTTGTTTGGTATAGAATTAATATTATAAAACAAAAAATTTTTAAGAACATTTTTTACTTTATGACTTTAAATGAAAAAAATCAAAATGACATATTTGATAATGATTTAATAAACGAGCTAGGTATTGAATATGAATTTAGTGATGAGCCAATAAATAGATTTAAAAATAATGCTTCTAATGAGGAAAAATCTGTAGAATTAGCAAAACTTAGAGTTGAAATAGAAAAGATTGAAGATTGTGAACTAAAAAATAGTGCAAAAAATCTTGTTTTCAGTGATGGAAATTCATCTTCAAAAATAATGATTATAGGTGAAGGACCTGGACAAAAAGAAGATGAATTAGGAAAACCTTTTGTTGGTGATGCAGGAATGCTTTTAAATAAAATGTTGAAAGCTATTAATTTAGATAGAACTAACGTTTATATAACTAATGTTGTAAATTATAGACCTCCAAATAACAGAAAGCCTGAAATATCAGAAATAAATAGATACTCTGAATATTTAAGAAAACATATTTCGATTATAAATCCAGAAATACTTATTTTAATGGGAAGCACAGCAATGGAAGCGCTCTTCGGGAATAAAATTAAAATCTCTAAAGAAAGAGGAAAATGGAAGGAAGTAATAATTAATAATAAAACATATTTAACAATGATAACTTTTCACCCAGCATATCTACTAAGACAAGCAGAGCAAAAAAAATATTCTTGGGCCGATCTTAAAGAAATTAGAAAAAAAATAGATGAAACTGGTTTAGAGATTTAAATTTTTAATAATATTTTATATGAAAAAAATTATTGCTGGGGTTGATGAAGTTGGAAGAGGGAGCCTTGTAGGACCAGTTTATGCAGCTGCTGTTATATTAAATAAAGACATAAATAGAAAAATTCTTAAAGACTCAAAAAAACTTAACAAAATTCAGAGGGAAACTTTAGCTAAATATATAAAAAAAAATTCAGTTTGGGCGTTAGGATCTGCATCAATAAAGGAAATTGAAAAAATTAATATTTTAAATGCTAGCCTACTTTCAATGAAAAGAGCAATTAAGAAACTCAAATTGAAACCTAAAAAAGTTTTAATAGATGGTAATAAACCACCAGACTTAAAAAATTATGTAATTAAAACTATTGTAAAAGGTGATGAAACAATTCCTGAAATTTCAGCCGCATCTATTATTGCTAAAGTTGAAAGAGATAAGCTAATGAAAAAGATGTCTTTTTCTTTTAAAAAATACGGCTGGGATAATAATGCGGGTTATGGAACCAAGGATCATATTAAAGCTATTAAAAAATTTGGAGTGACTAGATTTCATAGAAAAACCTTCCAACCAATACACAAGATATTGAGTCTTAAATAATAATCATAACAATTATCAATCAATAAATTCAATCACAGGTTGACGTAGACTACTGACTGGAGTCTAATTCAAAAATATAAAATGATCATTTCAGATATAAAAAATAAAATTATTAATGGAGATAGTATTAAGGAATTAAAAAAAATTCCGGCTGAAAGTTTTGATCTGATATTTGCAGATCCACCTTACAACCTTCAACTGAAAAAAGAATTAAGTCGACCTGATAGATCTAAAGTCGATGCAGTAGACGATGCTTGGGATAAATTTGATAGTTTTAAAAGTTATGATGAGTTTTCAGTTCAATGGCTTAAAGAATGTAAAAGAATTTTAAAAAAAAATGGATCTATATGGGTCATAGGAAGTTATCATAATATTTTTAGAGTTGGTTCAAAAATGCAAGATTTAGGTTTTTGGATACTAAATGATGTGATTTGGAACAAAAATAACCCTATGCCAAATTTTAGAGGAACACGTTTTACGAATGCGCACGAAACACTTATATGGGCATCAAAAAGTGAAGGCTCAAAATATACTTTTAATTATCAATCACTTAAATGTTTAAACGATGATCTACAGATGAGATCTACATGGAATTTACCTATATGTAATGGAAAAGAAAGACTTAAAAATAATGGTAATAAAGTTCACTCAACGCAAAAACCAGAGTCTTTATTGCACAGAATTATATTAGCATCGTCTAATAAAGGCGATTTAATTTTGGACCCGTTTCTCGGTACGGGAACAACTGCTGTAGTTTCAAAAAAGTTAGGTAGAAATTATTTTGGGATAGAAAAAGAAAAAAACTATTTTGAAGCTGCAAGTAAAAGAATTAAAAATACAAAAATTATAGAAGATGAATATTTAGATACTATAAAAAATAATAGATCCAAACCAAGAGTGCCATTTGGATCTTTGGTTGAATTAGGAATTATTAAACCTGGTACTGAAATTTTTGATCAAAAAAAACAAATCAATGCGAAAATTATGATTGATGGTAGTATAAAATATCGGAAATCAGAAGGATCAATTCATAAAGTTGCTGCACAAATATTAGGTGCTGAGAGCTGTAACGGTTGGACTTTTTGGTATTATAAATCAGGTAATTCACTCAAACCAATTGATGATTTGAGGCAAAGACTAAGGCCAACTACTTAATTTCTATAAATTTTTCCAAGATAACTCTCTAGAAATTTTTTATTTTTTGATAAAAATTTCAAAACAATATTTCTAATTAATATTATTATTGGATTAGTTAAATGGAAGGCAAAATGGTTTAATTTTGATCTTTTATTTACTAGTAATATTTTACTTATCTTATCTTTATAAATACTATTTGAATTTGTAATATTTTCTAAAATACCATTTGCTGTTTCAATACTTTGAGAAGCACCTTGTGCAAAAGAAGGTGGAAAAGCAAATAAAGCATCTCCACTCAAATAAGTATTTTGATATTTTAGTGTGGGTAATTCAGTGCTCACAAATACAGGAAAACACTTTATATTTGCTAAACTTTTCAAATTTATAATAGAATTTTTTGAAATAAAGTCTTTTAAAGATTTTATAAATGTTTCTGAATTAAGAATATTTTTATCCTCAATTTCTTTAGTAGTTAGTTTCTTTTTGATTATAGCAACGAAATTATATTCGAGTTTTTGATTTACGGGATAAGTTACATAGTGAAAATTTGACCCCATATAAACAGAAATATTATCTTTTTCATGTTGTTTTAAATTCGCCCTTAAAGCAATGTTCCCATTAAAAATTGGGTTTAAATGATTATTTGATATTTGAGATTTTAATTTTGAAAAAACACCGTCTGCAATTACTATATAATCGAAACTTTCATTCTTATTATTCCAAGAAATCTTTATTTTTTCATTATATTCGATATTTTGAATATCGGCTTTAAATTGAATTTTTTCCTCAGGTATATTGCCAATTAAAAACTTTATTAATGTTGACCTTTTAAGTGTTGTGTAACGGTCGTTTACATTATTGAATTGCTTTAAATCAATTTCACAAATCTTTTTAATATTTTTGGCCTGGAAAAAATTAACTTTTGTTGGATAATAAACATCTGATGCTGAAATATTTTTAAATCCTACTTTATTTAACAAATTAATACTATTAACTGAAAGTTGAATACCATAACCTTCATTTAAATTAAGGTAATCTTTTTTTTCAAAGATTTTATAGTCTATTTCAGTATTTTTGTTTAATTCATTTGCAAGATACAAACCAGATATACCAGCTCCTACAATTGCAACTTTTTTCATTCAGATTTTGAGATGGTATAAAATATTTTTTTAGTAAATGATGGAATTATTTCTGAGCTTAATTTATCTTTTTTAATTAATATTTTATTTTTAATCTTTGGAGGTCTTTTAGAGTTATTTAACAAAATTTTCATTTCCATATTAGATAATTTTATATTAATTTTTTTATTATTTGAATAATTATACTTACTTTCTCGAACTTCAGTCATTGGAAAAATTGGCATATTTTTTAAAAATTTAAATTTATCATTTTTTACTAATAAGTAGTTATTATGTTTTTTGTAAATAGTCGCTTCGAAATATTTAGTTTTTATTTCTTTATTAAATTTGATCAATTCAAAGTCATTTTTTTTTAGAGATATACAATTTTTATTTAAAGGACATTCCTTACAACTTGGATTTTTTGGTTTGCATATTAAAGCACCTATCTCCATGATTGCTTGGGAGTAATCACTAGCGCGATTGGACAGTCCAAAAAAATTAATTTTTGTTTTTAAAAAATCTTTAGATATTTCATTCTGCTTTTTTAAATATAGAGTTCTTTTAAGAATTCTCTCTACATTTCCATCTAAAGGAATAGTTTTAAGGTTAAATGCTATAGACATTATTGCTTTGGATGTATATTCACCTACTCCTGGTAATTGTATTAACTTTTCATAAGATTTTGGCAACTTACCATGGAAATTTCTAACAATTATAATTGCACTTTTTTTTAGATTTCTTGCTCTTGAATAATAACCAAGACCTTCCCAATGTTTCATTAAGATCTTTTCGTCGACATTCGCCAATGATTGAAAGGTTGGAATTTGTTTTACAAATTTTTTAAAATAAGGAATAACAGTTTTTACTTGAGTTTGCTGTAACATAAATTCACTAACAAACGTAAAATATTCTTTTTGCCTCTGAGAAACTTTTTTTCTCCAAGGTAAAATTCTTTTATTATTATCGTACCAAAGTAGAATTTTATTTGGTATGTTTTTATTATTCATATGAGTCAAAAATATAATACTAAGCAGAGATATAACTCCATTCAAGGTTTAAGATCTTTTAAAGATACTTTACCCACAGAAGCAAAAAGAATAATTAGTAAAAAAGGTAAAATTTATAATGAAACTTTAGATAATTGGAAATATTTAGTAGGTAAAGATTTATTTAAAGTAAGTTTTCCTAAGTCATATAAAAGTTCAAACAAGTTATCGGGCAGTCGTTTAAATATTTTAGTAAAGAGAGGAAATGAAATTGACGTTGAGTATTCTAAAAAAGAAATAATAAAAAAAATTAATGTTTTTTTTGGCTATCATGTTTTAGATGACATTAAATTGAATACATTTGATGGAAAAATTGAAGAAAGCCATAAAAATACCGCTATTAATGCGACAAAAAATAAACATATAAAGAGCATAAATAATATTAAAAATGACAAAATAAAAAACTCACTGTTAGAGCTAAGTAAACATTTTAAAATAAAATGAAAAAAATAATTCTTGTCTCAATTTTAATTTTTTTTAATTTCATTAATGCTAATTCTGAAGTTAAACCAATTTTAGTAGGGAATGCAGACTCAAAAGTTAAGTTGATGGTTTTTGAATCTTTAACTTGCAGTTTTTGTGCAAATTTTCATAAAAATATTTATCCTAAACTAAAAGAGGATTTTATTGATAAAGGATTGATCTCAATAGAATTTAAAAGCTTCCCATTAGATATCATAGCATTTAATGCAACTAAATTAGCGCATTGTAGAAATGATGGTGAGCATGAAATTTTGCATCACCTTTATTTAAATCAAGATAAGTGGATCAAGGGAAAAAATGAATTAGAAGCAAATCAAGCAATGAAAAAATTTATTGATAACACTGAATATAATCTTGATTTTGATAAGTGCTTGGCTGATAAAAAGATAGAGGATCACATTTTAGAAGACCGAATCGAAGGTGTTAAAAAGTATAAAGTGAATGCTACTCCTACAGTCATAATTAACGGAAAAAAGTTTGAAAATCACTCAAACTACAAAAAATTAAAAAAATACATTGAAAAACTGATATAAGTCAGTGAATGGAATTTAAAAAAATCCAACTAAATGGATTTAAGTCTTTTGCTGAAAAAACAAATTTCCTGATTGAAGAAGGTTTAACTGGGATAGTTGGACCAAACGGTTGTGGCAAATCAAATATAGTGGAGTCGTTGCGATGGTGTATGGGAGAGACATCAGCAAAAAGTATGAGAGGTTCAGGAATGGAAGACGTTATATTTTCTGGAACTTCAAACAAACCATCAAAAAATATTGCAGAAGTTTTAGTGAGCTTGTCAAATGACAACAAGGATGGTCCTCTACAATATAATGAGCTCGATGAAATTGAAATAAGAAGAAAAATAGAAAAAGATAAAGGCTCAAAATTTTATATAAATGGGAAAGAAGTTAGAGCTAAAGATGCTCAAATGTTTTTTGCAGATTTGTCAACAGGTGCTCATTCACCTTCGATTATTAGTCAAGGTAGAATTGGAGCGTTGGTTACGGCAAAACCTTCAGATCGAAGAGCTATTTTAGAAGAAGCAGCTGGTATAGCAGGTTTACATGTTAGAAGACACGAAGCAGAATTACGATTAGGCGCGGCAGAAAATAATTTAAAAAGGGCAGATGAATTAAGAAGACAACAGGAAAGACAATTAGCAAATTTGCAAAAGCAAGCTGAAGAGGCTGCAAAATACAAATCTATTTCAGAAGAAATAAAAAAAGTTGAGGCAGGTTTATATTATTTACGTCTTTTAGAAATTGATAATGAAATTAAAGTAGAGAATGAGATCAACAATGAGGCTGATGATCAAGTTAAGTCATTCAATGATAAATTAGAGGATTTAAGCATGAAAATTATTGAAAAGAATAAAAATGTAAATCCTATAAGAGAAAAAAATCAAGAAAACTTGTCAAAAATTCAAAGATTAAATCTAGAGTTAAAAAGTTTAGATGAGGAAAAAGACAGGGTTAATGATGAAATACAATCAATTAGAAAGGCTTTAGGTGTAATTGATGACGATATTGTTAGAGAAAAAAGCATAATCATTGATGCAAACTCTAATGAAAAAAGACTTAGAGAAGAAAAAGAAAATTTAATTACAGTCGATTCAAAATATTATGAAACTGAAAAATTGTCAGGTTTAGATTTGGTAAATGCAAAAGGAAAATTAAAAGATGAGCAAGATAAGTTAGAGAGAATACTAGAAAATCTAAACCTTGATACTCTAAAAAAGAATTCAGAAACTATTGATTTAGCAAGCGAGCAGTTAGATAAAGCAAAAGAAATGCTCTCAGAGAATAATATCAATGGTGCAACTAATTTAATAGATGAATGCAAAATAAATCTTTCATTTTTAAAAATGAAAATTAATGAAATGCATGACAACGATTTAGCGATAACAGTAACTAAGAAAAACGAAGAAATCAAAAGTCTACAAGAAGAATACGCTGAAGCATTTAGTACAAATCAAAATATTAAAAAAGAGTCAATAAAAAGAAGTGAAAGAATTAAAATAATTGACCAAGAAATAGAAAGTTGGAAAAACTTATTGGTAAATTCTGAAAAAATGATTAATGAATTAAATAGTAGAAAAGATACTCAACAAAAAAAATTAGATAGTCTTGAAAAACAACCTCAAACACAAGCTGAAAGAAAAGGACAAATATCAGAAAGTTTAAGAATTTCTGAAAAAGAAAAAAGTGATAATGAAATATTAATAGATGAGCTAGATAAAGAGATTAACGAATTAAGAAGTAATCTAAATACAACAAAAGAAGAGTCTATTGAAATAAGAGAACGAAAGGCAAGCTCTGGAGCAACAATCGATGGTTTGAATAAAAGAAGAAATGATTTGCTAGAAAGAGTATCAACAGAACTTAATTTAAAAGAAGAAGAGATACTGAATTTTTCAAACTTAAAAGATGTATCTGAATATCCAGATACAGTAACACAAGAGGAATTGCTTGATGAAAGAAAAAGGGAAAGAGAAAAATTAGGCTCGGTTAATTTAAGAGCAGACGAAGAGACTTCAAAATATGAAGATGAAATTAAGAAAATGGAAAAAGATAGACAAGATTTAGTAACTGCAATTATAAAGTTAAAAGAAAGTATTACTGAACTCAATCAGAAAGGTAGGGAAAGACTTCTAGATGCTTTTGAAAAAGTGAATAGAAAATTCAATGAAGTTTATACCAAACTATTTAACGGAGGTAGTGCAAAACTAGAGCTAGTAGACTCTGATGATCCTTTAGATGCAGGATTAGAAATGTTGGTAAGTCCACCAGGAAAAAGATTACAATCAATAACTTTATTATCTGGAGGTGAACAAGCCCTGACTGCTTTATCTTTAATCTTTGCAGTGTTTCTTACTAATCCAGCTCCAATATGTGTTCTCGATGAAGTAGACGCACCTCTCGATGATGCGAATGTAACAAGATTTTGCAATCTTTTGACGGAACTAACTAAAATTACATCTACAAGATTTATTATTGTAACTCACCACGCTTTAACCATGTCTAAAATGGACAGACTATATGGTGTAACAATGCCAGAAAAAGGAATTAGCCAACTAGTTGCTGTAGATCTTCAAAAAGCAGAGAGTATGGTTGCTTAATAATGGATGAAGACCAGTTTAAAACTCGCCTAAAAATTGCAAAAAATAAAACCGATAAAGACAAAAAATCTGAAAAGGAAAATAAAGGCTCAAGTATGGGATCAGCCTTCAAAATGAGCACGGAATTGGTATCTGCAGTGGCTGTTGGGACAATTATTGGGTTTATTTTAGACAATTGGTTTGGTACTAAACCATGGTTAATTTTAATATTTTTTTTTATTGGTGTAGTAGCTGGAATTATGAACGTTATTAGATCAGCAAAAAAAATGCAAAAACAGTAGGCAAATGGCAGCAAATCCAATGTACCAATTCAACGTTTACCGAATTGGTCCAGAAATTAAAATAAATAATATAGACATTTCATTCACAAACGCGAGTTTG
Source organism: uncultured Pelagibacteraceae bacterium (assembly GCA_902518165.1). Lineage (GTDB taxonomy): Bacteria > Pseudomonadota > Alphaproteobacteria > Pelagibacterales > Pelagibacteraceae > Pelagibacter. The sequence goes on along the minus strand of CABYFB010000003.1, from coordinate 41,994 downwards.
TTTATGGTCATAAGTTCACTTGCAATATTAATTATTTTTAATTTAGGTACGAAGAGATCCATCATTCCAAATAAAATTCAATTACTTGCGGAACTCAGTTACTCTTTTATCTCAAAAATGATAAGTGATACAGCTGGATCAAAAGCTAAGCCTTACTTTTCTTTCATATTTTCTTTATTCATGTTTGTTTTATTTTGTAACATGTTTGGGATGATACCTTACTCTTTTACTGTCACTAGCCACATCATAGTAACTTTTGTATTAGCAGCATTTATATTTGTAGGAGTAACAATAATTGGATTTATTAAACATGGACTTGGATACTTAAAACTTTTTGTGCCAAGTGGAGTTCCAATGGTTTTATTGCCATTAATAGTTGTTATAGAAATAATTTCATACTTAAGTAGACCAATTAGTTTATCAGTTAGATTGTTTGCAAATATGATGGCAGGCCATACGATGATGAAAGTTTTTGGAGGTTTCGTAGTTAGCTTAGGAATTGTTGGGGGCTGGCTACCACTTGGTTTTTCAGTTGCATTAACAGGTTTGGAGATATTAGTTGCTTTTCTTCAAGCATATGTATTTGCAATTTTAACATGTATCTATTTGAATGATGCATTAAATTTACACCATTAATTAACATAAGGAGGATATAATGGAATTAGAAGCAGCAAAAATGATAGGCGCAGGGCTAGCAGCAATTGCACTTGCAGGTGCAGGAGTTGGAATTGGGATAATTTTTGGAAATTATCTTTCGGGTGCAATGAGAAATCCATCCGCAGCTCAAAAGCAGTTTCCAAACTTGCTATTAGGCTTTGCATTAGCGGAAGCGACTGGTTTATTTGGATTAGTTGTTGCATTAATTATTCTTTTCGCGTTTTAATTAATGTTGAAAAAGATAATTTTTCAATTTCTAGCTTTAAGTCTTATCTTTACTTATAGTGCTCAAAGTGCTGAAAGTGGAGGTATGCCCCAGCTTAATCCTGAGTTTTGGATATCTCAAATTTTTTGGTTAGTACTTACTTTTGGATTATTGTTTATAATTTTATCTAAGTTCATACTGCCAAAGATTAGTAACAATCTTGAAACCAGAAAATCTCAAATCTTAGAGAATATCGAAACTGCAGACAAGCAAAGGCAAGAAACTGAAAAAAAAGTTAAAGAATTTGATAAAATTATCAATGATACAAAAGTTGAAGCGAAAAACATCTTTAATAGTGAGAGACAAAAAGTTTTGGACGATATAAACAATAAAAGATTATCTTTAGAAAAAGATATTGAAAAAGAAATAATAAAAGCTGAAGAAGAAATTGACCAATTAAAAAAAACTTCTCAAGAGAAAGTTACTAAAATTGCAATTGAGACCTCCTCCGATCTAGTTAAACAATTAATTGGTGAAGATATAAATAAAAGTAGTCTTTCAGCCATAGTCGAAGACCTTTCTAAAAAAGAAATGGAAAAACATAATGGCATTTGATGCAACATTTTGGGTAGCAGTATCTTTTGTAATATTTTTTGGAGCGCTAGTTTATTTAAAAGTTCCGCAAAATGTTAATAATTTATTGAGCAAAATGATTACTGATATCAAAAATGAAATTGACGAAAGTGAAAAACTTCGAGCTGAATCTAAAAGACTATTGGATGAAGCGCAAAAGAAGTTAGATACTGCAAAAATTGAGAGTGAAAAGATTATGCAGCAGTCAAAAGATGAAACTGAAAGATTTGTACTCGAAATGAATGATAAATTTCATAAATCAGCTGAACTCAAGAAAAGTCTAGCAGAAACTAAAATCTCTCAAATGAAAGATAATGCCATTAAAGAAATTAAAGATACATCAATTAATATTGCTGTAGAATCTGTAAAAAAAATTATTACTACATCTGTTGATAAGTCTAAACTTGACAACTTGTTTAATAAAAATCTTGAAGAAACAAAGACAGTATTAAAGAAAATCAGTTCTTAAACTAAGATAGTTTATCAAATTTTATAAAAATAATGTAAATTAAGAAATATGAATTCCATTGTAATTGGATCAGGTTTTGGTGGTATGGCGGCAGCTCTTAGACTTCGAGCAAAAGGTCATAAAGTTACTTTAATTGAAAAACAAAAAGATTTAGGTGGAAGAGCGAGAGTATTTAAAAGTAATGGGTTTACTTATGATGGTGGACCAACTGTAATAACTGCTCCTTATTTAATTTATGAAATTTTTAAACTTTTTAATAAAAATCCAGATGATTATATAAAAATAAAAGATTTGGATACTTGGTACAGATTTGTTTTCGAAGATGGAAGCCATTTTGATTATTCAGCTGATGAAAAGAAAATGGAAGAACAGATTGAAATAATCAATCATAAAGATGTTATGGGTTACAGAAATTTACTTAAATTTACAAAAAAAATATTTGATAAGGGTTATTCAGAATTATCAGATGTGCCATTTGATAAACCTTCATTTATGTTTAAGCAAATTCCTGCGTTGCTAAGTTTAAAAAGCTATAAATCTGTTTATTCTTTGGTTAGTGGCTTTATTGAACATGAAAAACTAAGAAGGCTATTTAGTATGCACCCATTATTGGTGGGTGGGAACCCTTTTACTACAACCTCAATATATGGATTAATTTTGTATTTAGAAAAAAAATGGGGAATTCATTATTCTATGGGTGGAACGGGACAAATCATAAAAGGTTTTGAGAAATTGATGTTAGAAGAAGATGTTACAATTATTAAAGGTAAAGAAGTTAAAAACTTGCTTACAGAAAATAAAAGAGTTGTCGGGGTTGTGACAAGTGAAGATGAGGAAATTAAAGCAGATAACGTAGTTTGTAATGCAGATCCTCCTGGTGTTTATTCAAAAATGCTAAATAATAAAAAATATAACACCTTATTTAATTGGAAGATAAATAGAATGGAATATTCAATGGGATTGTTCGTTTATTATTTTGGAACAAAGAAAAAATATGAAAATGTTGAGCATCATACTATAAAGTTTGGCGATAAGTACAAAGAACACTTGGATGATATATTTGTAAACAAAAAATTAAATAGTGACATAAGCTATTACCTACATAGGCCTACCGCAACAGATCCGAGTATGGCACCAAAAGACCATGATTGCTTTTATGTATTAGTGCCTGTGCCTAATAATAAATCAGGAATAAACTGGTCAATCGAAGGAGAGAATCTAAAAAAACTTGTGATAGATAAAATGGAAAAAAGTTTATTACCTAACTTAAGAGAAAATATTGTAGATGATTTTTATTTAACTCCTGATTATTTTGAGAATGAATTAAACACAAAATACGGCTCTGGTTTTTCAATTCAGCCAAAATTTTCTCAATCAGCATACTTTAGATTTCATAATAAATCTGAGGTTTATGACGGTTTATATTTTGTTGGAGCGGGCACTCATCCTGGAGCTGGTGTTCCAGGGGTCCTATCATCCGCAAAGGTCTTAGATAAAATTTTGTAATGAATGAACAAAATTATTTGTCGATATACGCTAAATCTTTTAATTGGGCAGGTTTCTTTTTGCCAAAACAAGTCTACTCTGATTGCTCTAATTTGTACGATTTTTGTAGATACATAGACAATATAGCAGATGAAAAAGGTGAACTTGATACGAAATTAAAAAATTTCAATACTTTCAAAGAAGATTTCAAATTAAAAAATGAAAATAACCAAATAATTAAAAATATGTGGGCTTTAATAAATAAATTTGGAATATCCCAAAAAATAATTGATGATTTATTCGATGGCGTCGAGGCTGATATAAAATCAAAAGTAGAAATCAACACTGACAAAGATCTATATGTTTATTCATATAGGGTGGCTGGAACAGTTGGATTAATGATGGCAAAAATTTTAAATGTCAAAGAAAGATCAGCACTTTTAGGAGCGATTGACTTAGGTATTGCAATGCAATTAACTAATATTTCAAGAGATGTTATTGAAGATGAAAGCAATAATAGGTTTTATATAAAAAAGAATTTTGATGAAATTAAAAGAATTCTAAAAATCGCTGACAAATTTTATAATAATTCTTTTATATCAATTAAAAAAATTCCATTCTTTTTAAGATTTTCGATTTTGGTTGCAAGACGAGTATATAGACAAATTGGAAATGAAATCTTAAAAAAAGGAAACTTAGAAAATTATAATAAATCAGGAAAAATTTACGTTAATAATTTGGGAAAAGTCTTACACACAGTGCTATCTATTGGTGATTTAATTAAATTATATTTTGTAAAAGAAGATAAAAAACTTACAATAAAAGAGCATGAGATAATAATGCAAGATATTGAGTATAATGAAAGATTTTGATTACATAATTATTGGAGGTGGCTGTGCAGGTTTAACATTGGCTTATGAGTTAGAGTATCACGATAAACTTAAAAATAAGACTTTAGCAATTATTGAAAAAAGAGATGAATATAAAAGAGATAAAACTTGGTCATACTGGAAAACTGTGCCTCACAAGTTCGATGACTGTGTAAAAAAAAGATGGAAAGATTATACAATCAATTTTAAAGGAAATGTTGAATATAAAGATTGTAAAGAAACTCCTTACGAAAGTATTGATAGTGGACTATTCTACAAAAAAATTTTAAATAAAATCAATAAAAATCCTAATATTCAATTCTTTAAAGATATTAGTGAAGTAAATACAGAAAATGCAATTTTATTTAACAGTTTGCCAAATCTTGATAATAAAGATTCTAATTTATGGCAACACTTTCAAGGTGTTGAGATTGAAACCGAAAAAGATTTTTTTGATGATCAAATAATGAATTTAATGGACTTTGATTGTGATCAAAAAAAAAGTGTTCATTTTTTTTATACACTACCCTATTCAAAAAAATCAGCTTTAATCGAAACTACGTGGCTTTCAAAAATGGAAGATGATAGTGAAAAAGATTATGATAAACAAATTACTGATTATATCGAAAACACTTTAAAATTAAAAAAATATAAAATTAATTATAAAGAAGTTGGGGCCATACCATTATTTTATCCAAAATTTAAAAACGACAAAAATACGATTAATATTGGAACTGCTGGAGGTATGACGCGTTTAAGTACTGGCTATACTTTCCTAAATATTCAAGAACAAGCAGAATATATTACCCAAAACATTGATAAAATAACCCAAACTGATGCTTTCAATATAAAAAGTAAATATAAGTTTTTAGATAATGTTTTTTTGAAAGTCCTTGCTGAAAAGCCAGAGATCATGCCAAATATTTTCTTCAAAATGTTTAAAAGCAAGTCAAAAACAGTAATAAATTTCCTTTCCAATAAAAGTAATATTTTCGAGGACTTATCCATTATATTAAAGATGCCAAAATGGATTTTTATTAAAGCTGTATTTAAATAATGATCAACAAAATAAATTTTTTTCATTCTATTATTTTTTTTAATATCTGTATTTTTTTTTCTGCCTTTGAGGTATTGAGAGATAATTCGTTTATACTTTTTAGTTTTTTTTTAATTCTTACAATTGGTATCTCTCACGGTGCGCTGGATCATGAAAAGGGTAAAAAACTTTTGAAAATTTATAAAATTAGAAATACAGAAGTGTTTTATATAACTTATATAGGTATAGCTATTTTTGTTATTTTTATTTGGATTTTAAGTCCAATATTGTTGCTTTCACTTTTTTTAATAGTTGCAGCATATCATTTTGGCAAAGAGGATAGTGACTTTATCGAAACAAAAAATGTTAATTTTTTAGAAATTTTTTATTTTATTAAAGGATCATTAGTTATTTCAGCACCTTTGCTGTTTCATAAAGCTGAGACAATCGAAATTTTTAAAATGTTAAATTTTTCAATATACGAAAATATTGTGGCTAATAATTTTTTAATTTTTTTAGTTATATTATCAGTGCTAAGTAATTTTGTTATATATAGAGGAAATAATAATGATTTAAGATCTATTCTTTTTTTAGATAGTTTTTCAATAATTATTTTAAACTATTTTTTTAACCCTATATTAGCTTTCACAATTTATTTCTGCTTTCTTCATTCTATAAGACACTCACTAAGTTTAATTAGTGAAATAAATAAAAATTTTATGAAAGGATTTCCTATTTTTTTACGAAAAATTATTCCACTTACAGTAATTACAGCAATAATGTATTTAATAGTTTTTTATTTTATTTCAGAAAAATTTGGTATAGATGAAAGTATTATTAAAATAATATTTGTTGGATTGGCTTCATTGACCTTTCCTCATATTTTACTTGAATTCATGGTAGAAAAAAAATGAAAAATAAAACTATAAATCTAATTGGATGGATATTATTCATTATATCTTCAATTGGTTTCATTATCTCAAGTGTAGGAAGTTTTTGAGCCATGTTTGGAAGCTTATTTTTTTTTATTGCTTGTATAGTATTTTTAATTCCATTTTTTAAAAAGGATGAAAATGAGTAACAAAAATTTAAAAATTTATTTAGCTGCACCGAGAGGATTTTGCGCAGGAGTTGATAGAGCAATTGAGATTGTAAAAAAGAGTATAGATAAATTTGGTGCACCTGTTTATGTGAGACACGAAATTGTTCATAACAAACATGTTGTAGAAGGGTTAAAGAAGATAGGTGCAATATTTGTTGAAGAATTAGATGAAATCAAAGATAAGTCTAGACCAGTTATTTTCTCAGCGCATGGGGTTCCAAAATCTGTTCCAGAGGAAGCTTCTAATTTAAACATGATGTTTGTAGATGCAACGTGTCCTCTGGTATCTAAAGTGCATAGAGAAGCAGAAAACTTAAATAAACAAGGTCATCATATATTATTAATAGGACACAAAAACCATCCAGAAGTCATAGGAACTATGGGTCAATTACCAAAAGGTTCAATAGATTTGATTGAAAATATTGAGGACGCAAATAAGTATGAAAATATATCAAATAAACAGCTATCTTTCATAACTCAAACAACACTCTCTGTAGATGATACCAAAGATATAATTGCAGCTTTAAAATCTAAATATCCAGATATTAAAGAGCCTAAAAAAGATGACATATGTTATGCAACAACAAATAGACAATCAGCAGTTAAAGAAATAGCGGATAAATGTGATATGTTTTTTGTAATTGGAAGTAGGAATTCATCTAACTCGGTAAGATTAGTTGAGGTTGCTAAAAACTCTGGTTGTAGTTCTGCTGAGTTAATACATTCAGAAAGTCCAGTGCCTATAGATAAAATTAAAGGATGTAATACGATTGGAATCTCCTCAGGTGCTTCAGCACCAGAGATACTTGTTGAAAAATTTATAGCAGAGTTAAAAGATCAATTTACAGTCAACATAGAAGAAGTTGAAATCGTAAAAGAAAATATTACTTTTAAAATTCCTGGAAAATTAAATTAATGGCTGTTTATACTAAAATTAATAATAAGCAGATAAAATTTATCGAGAGGAAATATAATATTGGAAAAATAGAAAATTATTCAGGAATAAAAAAGGGTATTGAAAATACCAACTTCCTTTTAAAGACAAAGAAAAATAAATATATTTTAACTATTTACGAAAAAAGAGTTCAGAAAAAAGATCTCCCATTTTTTGTTAATCTTTTGTCTGGTCTATCTAGATTAAAAGTAAAATGTCCAGTACCCATAAAAGATAAAAAGGGTAAATATTTATTTAACTTAAAAAATAAAAAAGCTTGTATTGTCAGTTTCCTGGAAGGAAAAGATAAAGAACAACTAAATAATAAAGATTGTTTTATAGTTGGAAAAAATGCAGCACTTCTTCATGAGGCTTCAAAAAAATTAAAATTATATAGAAAAAATTCTCTATCGATTAATTCATGGGGATCAATTCTAAATAAAATAGACAATAAAATTAATAAATTGTCTAAAAACTTAAAAGATTTAATGAAAGATGATTTGAGAAATCTCAAAAAAAAATGGCCTAAAAAAATGCCAAATGGAATAATTCATAGCGATCTTTTTATTGATAATATTTTTTTCAATAAAGGTAAATTTCATGGATTTATAGATTTTTATTTTTCAGCTAATGATTTTCTATCTTATGAATTAGCAACCTGCATTAACGCTTTATGTTTTAAAAAGAAAAATAGAAAATTTGTATTAGATAAAAAAAGATCCTCAAATTTATTAAAGGGCTACCAATCTGTTAGAAAATTAACCGAAATTGAAAAAAGAAATTTAAATACATTATGCAGAGGGTCGGCTTTGAGATATCTTTTGACTAGATCCTATGATTATTTAAATACTCCTAAAAATGCTGTCATTAAAATCAAAGATCCAAAGGAGTATATAGATAAGTTGAATTTTCATAGAAATTTGAGCTCATTTAAGGATTATTCTTGATGATTAAAATTTACACAGATGGTTCTTGCATTGGAAATCCTGGAAATGGTGGTTGGGCAGCAATCATTATTGAAAATGGAAAGAAAACTAAAATTAAAGGAAGCAAAAAAGAAACTACAAATAATCAAATGGAATTACTTGCGCCGATTAAAGCTTTAAAAAAAATTCCAAAAGGAAGCAATGTTCAAATATTTACAGATTCTAAATATGTAAAATCTGGAATAACTGAATGGATACATAATTGGAAAAAAAATGGTTGGAAAACAGCAAATAAAAAAGAAGTTAAGAATAAAGAACTTTGGACTGAATTAGATAATCTATCAAATACTTTTGAGATTAAATGGAGCTGGGTAAAGGCACATTCAGCAGATAAACTTAATAATGAAGTGGATTTATTGGCAAGGTCCTCTGCAATAAAGTAATAATTCTATATGAAGGAAAATTTAAAATTTTAATTATTTAATTTTTGGCAAAGATACAAAATTAGTATTTTTGAATAAAGCAGAAATTCTTGTATTATTAAATTTAATCATTTCAAAACCGTTTTTGATTAAATAATTTGAACATTTCTCAATTGTGCACTCTTTATGGATTCCTCTTTCATATCCACAATCTATTGTAATATATTCAACATCATTTATATAATTTAATAATCCTAAAAGTATTTCTGGCTCATACCCTTCGGCTTCAATTTTAATTAGCTTTATTTTTTTTTGTATTTTAAATATTTCGTTGTCTAAAGTAGTTGTATTAACTTTAATTATTTTATGAAAATTTTTTAATGGCAAAACTGAACTATCGCCGAAATCATCGTTTATATAGAAATCTACTTGTTCATTTTTTTTGTATGAAAGCGCAAAATTTAATAGATTTTGATTTTTAATATTATATTCTAAATTCGAGAATACACTTGGTGATGCTTCAAAACCAAAATATTTTATTTTTTTTTTAAAACATAAATAAAAATCACCGTTATTTGCTCCTACATCTATAATTATATCATCATCATTGAAATTGATTTCATTTAGGTGATAAAAATTTTGTAATTCTTTAATTCTTTGAATCATTCCTCGAGAGTAAACATGAATTCCTTGTTTTTTTTGAAAAAATCTCCAGTTTATTTCTTTAATAAAGAAGAAATTTTTTTTAAAAATAATTCTATTTTCAGACTTTTTAATAAACGAGAGTAGATTAAAAATTAAAACAAATAAATTTCCTTTTGTTCTTATTGCTGTATTCAAAATTAGAATTTCTAATGGATTATATATAAAATATGTAAAAATTTTACGAAAAAATTGCATATGTCATTTTAGAGTATGTCTATAATACCATCTGCTGAGGATAAACCACATTGCTTAGTTTCTTTTTCGACTTGAATATTTATAATTTCTAAGTTTTCAATAACCATCGCATAACGATTTGAACGAATACCCATTCCTTTTGAATTTCTATCTACTTCTGCACCAATTGCTTTTGTAAATAATAGATACGGATCTGATAACATTGTAATTTTGCCTCCAGCATTATTTACCTCTCCCCATGCATTCATAACAAAAGGATCATTCACAGATAAACAAAATATATTATCTATTCCTTTGGCTTTTATTTTATCGGCATTAGCTACATATCCAGGAAGATGAAGTTTTGAACAAGTAGAGGTAAAGGCGCCAGGTAATCCAAATAAAATAACTTTACCATTTCCTAATATATCTCTAATTTTGCTAGTTTGTGGTTCACCATCTAATAGATGAAAAATTTCTATATCAGGAATTTGATCTTTTATTTTTAATTTCATACGGAATTAATTACATAATCTTTAACTTTATCTATATCATTTGATATAACTTCAAATTTTTCTTCTCTATCATAAATATATTTGAGACTATCTGGTAATTCTTCAGTTTTTGAGATTGCATCCTCTATTGCTTTTGGAAACTTACATGGGTGTGCTGTAGATAAAACAACACAATTTTGTTCTAGCCCAAGTTTTTTTGCAGCACCAATTCCAACTGCAGTATGTGGATCAACTACAACTTTATATTCTTTGTTTAAATCTTTTATCATTTGAATAGTTTCGTTTTCATCTAACATTTCAGATGTAAAATTCTTTTTTATTTCATTCAAGTCACTATTATCGATTTGATAAGTATTGTTTTTTATTCTACTCATTACATCTTTCGTAATATCCGAATTACATTCTTTTACATCATATAAAAGTCTTTCAAAGTTACTTGCTATCTGGATATCCATGCTAGGAGTATTTGTTTCCTCAACTTTCTTTTGAGTATAATCCCCGCCAGAAATTGCTCTATGAAGGATGTCATTTTTGTTAGTAGCTACAATAAGTTTATCAATTGGAAGACCAAGTTTTTTTGCTAGATAACCAGCATAAATATCTCCAAAATTTCCAGTCGGAACAGAAAAAGACAGAGGCTGTCCCTTGTATATTTTAAAATAAGCATAGAAATAATAAACAGCTTGAGCAATAATTCTTGCCCAATTAATTGAATTAACACCTGACATATTTATTGAGCCAGAAAATTTTTCATCATTAAACATTGCTTTAACTAGATTTTGACAGTCATCAAAGTTACCGTCAATAGCAATATTGAATACATTTTTTTCTTCATGGATTGTCATAAGTCTTCTTTGCACTGGTGAAATTCTGTTATTTGGATGTAATACAAAAACATTTAAATTCTTTTTGCCTTTTAAAGCATCAATAGCAGCTGCACCTGTGTCTCCTGAAGTTGCTACAATAATATTAATTTTTTTTTGCTCATTACCTAAATAATATTGATAGAAATTTCCTATTAATTGCATTGCAATATCTTTAAAAGCAAGTGTTGGACCATGATAGAGTTCTAAGACTTTTAAATTTCCTAAATCAGAGATTTTTACAACATCCTCTGCTCTAAAATTTGAGTAAGATTTTGATACTGTGGAAATTAATTCTTCTTTAGTCATAAAATCACCAATAAATGGGAAAATTATTTCGGCTGCTAATTCATTGTAATTAAGACCACTTAGTTTGTTTAATTCATCTTTACTAAATGGTTTGATTGACTTTGGTACAAAAAGACCCCCATCATCAGCTAAACCTTTTAGAAATACTTTTTTAAATGAAAAATGATCTGAATTGTTTCTGGTGCTTATATATTCCATCAGTAATTTTTTTTTCTAAAATATAAATATATTAAAAAAATGGAAACAGCTAATGAAAACCATGTAAGAGCATACTTTAAGTGGTTGTTTGAAATATTGGCTCCTATTTGTTTTGACTTGGGATAAATTCCTTCTTGCTTGCTAATTTTATTGATAATGAATGGAGAAAATTCTTTTCCTGTATAGGTCAATAAATCTTCATCTTTAAGAGTGAACCAGTAATTCTTATTTACGTCATTATCTGGCTTGAAATAATTAAATTTACTTTTTAATTTTAAAACTCCCTCAAATTTACTATCATTTGAAACATATTTTTTAGATTTAAAATCTCTTGGAACCCAACCCCGATTTATTAAATAACTTTTATTGTTAATACTAACTGGATTTACAATATCAAATCCTGGCTCTCCTTTTTCATTTAAGGAATATAAATAAATTATTTTTGAATTATCTAATATCCCTTCAAATTTGATTTTTTTAAAATTAATTGGATTACTTCCATTAAATTCTACTGGATCACTTTTTAAGGATTGATCGATTGAATTTATTAAATCAAGCTTCCAATTTAGTCTAACAATTTGCCAAGTGCCTAATGACAAAAAAACTAAAATAAAAAAGTATACAAAAATTGAAAAAGATAACTTATTTTTCAAGAACTATTAACTTCCCCAAATATAAATAGCTGCAAATAAGAACAACCAGACAACATCGACAAAGTGCCAGTACCAAGCAGCGGCCTCGAAACCAAAGTGATGTTCTTTAGTAAAATGTCCTAATTTACCTCTCCATAAGCAAACAGCTAAGAAAATAGTTCCAACTAAAACGTGGAAACCATGAAACCCCGTGGCCATATAGAATGTAGCTCCATAAATATGACCTGAAAAACTAAATGTAGCGTGTTGGTATTCGTATATTTGCAATAAAGTAAAGAATGCTCCTAAAATTACTGTACAAATTAAACCATTTATAAATCCTTTTCTATCATCCTCTAACAAAGAATGGTGTGCCCAAGTTACTGTTGTACCAGATAAAAGTAGGACAAGAGTATTTATAAGTGGAATGTCCCATGGATCAAAAGTTTCAATATCTTTTGGTGGCCATACATTTCCCATGAATTCATTTGGAAACAGACTTGCATCAAAGTATGCCCAAAACCATGCAACAAAAAACATTACTTCAGATGCAATAAATAATGTCATTCCATATCTATGATGAATTTGAACAACAGGTGTATGATGACCTTTATGCTCAGCTTCTATCACAACGTCTCTGAACCACATAAAGGCACAATAAAATATAAGTAAAAAACCTAAGACCATTGCCCACATAACTTTACTATGGAAATAATAAACAGATCCAACAGCCGTAATTAGTGTAGCTATAGATGTAGCTAAAGGCCAAGGACTAGGGTCAACTAAATGATAATCATGTTTTTGACCTGATGCAGACATTTGTTTTAACTCTCTTTTTTTTCGTTTTTATAATATTCAGATGAGAAAAAAGTATATGACATAGTAACATCTTCAACTCTAGATGTTTTTGGATCATTTACTAATTCTGGATCTAGGTAAAAAACTAGTGTGTAACTTGCCTTTTCTCCTGGATCTAATGTTTGTTTTTCAAAGCAAAAACAGCCTAATTTATTAAAATATGCTCCAAATGATGATGGAGAAACATTATATGTAGCTACAGCAGATGAAATTTCATCTCCTGTGTTTTCCACTTCAAATTTAATTCTGTATACCTTGCCAGGCTGAACATCCATGGTTTTTTGATCAACATCAAAATTCCAATCAAGAGCACTGTTAACGTTGGTATCTAATCTTACATTTATTTTTTTATCTAGAACTATATTAGGAGCCTCTTTCGATATTTGTGTAGTTCCACCAAAGCCAGTTACTCTACAAAATAAATCATACAATGGCACAGCTGCAAAAGACAATCCCAACATAAAGACAAAAATTCCCGCAAGAATTAGTGGAGTTAAAGTATTTTTTTTAATCATAGGGGTCTTTCAAATACTCCAATATTAAATAGTGTGAAAATGAATAAGAAAACTATAAATGCAACCAAACCAACTGCTGTCCATAAATTTTTCTTTTTTAATTTTTGATCTTTAATTATCATAAAATTTTATCCACTAAGAAAAAAACAAATATTAAAAATAAATAAATAATTGAATAGCTAAAAATATGTTTAGCTTTTTTTATGTTAAATTTTCCAACTTTATAATTATAAAGCTGGTAACAAATTAAATTATAATAAAATGTAAGAAGTAAGCTAAGTGTTAAGAATGCTTCGCCGACAAATCCAATGTAATATGGGAATACAATTGTCGGTATCATCAACAAAGAATAAATTAGAATATTCTTTTTAGTATCCTGAATTCCATTAGTTACTGGAAGCATTGGAATACCTGCTTTTTTATAATCATCAGCTTTGTACAAACTTAATGCCCAAAAGTGTGATGGTGTCCAAAAGAAAATTATTAAGAAAAAAGCAATCGACTCCAATGAAATAGAATTTGTTGCTATTGCCCACCCAATTACTGGTGGCAAAGCTCCTGATGCTCCACCTATAACAATATTTTGTGGAGTTTTTCTTTTTAACCAGATTGTATAAACAAATACGTAAAATAATATTGTAAACAATAATAGAAATGCTGATAAAGCATTTGTAATAAAGTATAAGCTTACAACTGAAATAACTGACAGAGATGTTCCAAAATATAATGCTTGGTTTCTGTTCAGCTTTCCTCTTGGAATTGGACGCAAGCAAGTTCTAGACATTAATTTATCTAAGTCGGCTTCATACCACATGTTAAGTGCTCCTGCTGCTCCAGCACCAAAGGCAACTATTAATATTCCAAATAATGATTGTTGAAACGAAACTGAAGTAGGGGCTGTTAACAGACCAACTGCACAAGTGAAAATAACAAGAGACATTACTCTTGGTTTCATTAACTTTAATAATTCAGGAATAATACCTAGTTCGTAATATGATTTTTTTACTTTAGAATACGTCGTAGCCATTTTAATTTTTATATATTAAGACGTTACTAACTACTAGATTTTTCAGTGCCTTCATAATCTTCAAACTTTGGCAATTCATCAAAAGTATGAAAATTCGGTGGTGATGGAACTGTCCACTCTAATGTTGTGGCCCCTTCTCCCCATGGGTTTTGTGCTGCTTTTTTCTTTTTTGCAAAAGCGTAGATTAAATTAGCGAAAAATACCACTAAGCCAACTACAGAAATATATGAACCGATTGAAGAAATATAATTCCAATCAGCGAATGCATCCGGATAATCAGCGTATCTTCTTGGCATTCCAGCTAATCCTAAGAAGTGTTGTGGAAAGAAAACTAAATTTACACCTATGAAAGTTAACCAAAAATGAAGTTGTCCCATCCACTCAGAATATTCATACCCTGACATTTTACCAAACCAATAATAGAAACCTGCAAATATCGCAAAAACAGCTCCCAAAGATAATACATAGTGGAAGTGAGCTACAACATAATAAGTATCATGCAATGCAGTATCTACTCCAGCGTTTGCTAGAACTACACCAGTTACTCCTCCAACTGTAAATAAAAATATAAATCCTAAAGCCCAAACCATCGGGGTTTTGAATGATATAGATCCTCCCCACATTGTAGCAATCCATGAAAATATTTTAATTCCTGTTGGGACAGCGATAATCATTGTTGCTGCTAAGAAATACGCTTTAGTATCAGTATCTAAACCAACCGTGTACATGTGGTGAGCCCAAACAACAAAACCTACAATTCCAATTGCTACCATTGCGTAAGCCATTCCTAAATATCCAAAAACCGGCTTCTTTGAAAACGTAGATACGATATGACTGATCATTCCAAATCCTGGTAATATTAGAATATAAACTTCTGGATGACCAAAAAACCAAAATAAATGTTGGAATAATGTTGGGTCTCCACCTGTTTGTGCATCAAAAAATGCAGTACCAAAATTTCGATCTGTTAGAAGCATAGTAATTGCTCCCGCTAATACTGGTAACGAAAGTAATAATAAAAATGCTGTAACTAATATTGACCATGCAAATAATGGCATCTTATGCAAAGTCATTCCAGGCGTTCTCATATTCAATATAGTTGTAATAAAATTAACTGCTCCTAAAATTGATGAAGCCCCTGCAACGTGTAAACTTAAAATTGCTAAATCCATTGCTGGACCTGGCTGACCTGCAGTAGAAGATAGAGGTGGATAAATCGTCCAGCCACCGCCGACACCTTGTGCACCTGGAGGTCCATCTACAAAAATTGATGAAAGTAATAAAATAAACGCAACAGGCAATAACCAGAAAGAAATATTATTCATTCTTGGAAATGCCATATCTGGTGCTCCGATCATTATCGGCACAAACCAGTTTCCAAAACCACCAATCATTGCTGGCATGACCATAAAGAAAATCATTATTAATCCATGACCTGTAACCAAAACATTATAAAGATGGTAGTTACCACCTAAAACATCATCACCAGGGTGCATTAATTCCATTCTCATCAAAACTGAAAAAGCTGTTCCAATAACTCCTGCAATAATTGCAAAAATTAAATACATTGTTCCAATATCTTTATGATTTGTAGAATATGCCCATCTCTTCCAACCTGTTGGAGTATGATGATCGTGAATATGTGCTGCTTCTGAACTCATTTTTATTTACTCGCTACTAGTTTTTTATTAATTAAATTTTCATCTTTTGCAAATTTTATCTTCGCCTCTGAAAGCCAAATTTGGTAATCTTCATCTGAAACTACTTTAACTTCAATTGGCATAAAAGCATGTTTAATTCCGCATAACTCAGAACATTGTCCGTAATAAGTCCCAACTTTTTCAGCTTTGAACCAAGTTTCATTTACTCTTCCTGGCATCGCATCCCTTTTAACTCCAAATGCTGGTAATGCCCATGCATGAAGCACATCATTTGCTGTAATTAAAACTTTAACTACTTTATTTACAGGAACAACGACTACATTATCTGTTGCTAACAATCTTGGCTGACCTTCTTTTAAATCCTTCTCTTCGATCATGTAAGCATCAAAAATTATATTTTCATCTGGGTACTCGTATCCCCAATACCATTGATATCCAATTGCTTTTATAGTTACATCAGCTTTAGGAATTGCATCTTGTGAATATAAAACTTTAAATGACGGAACTGCCATCACGATCAATATTAAACAAGGAACTAATGTCCAAACAATTTCAACTAAAACATTATGTGTTCTTTTAGATGGATTAGGATTTCTCGATGCTCTAAATCTTACCATCACATAAAGCATTAAAAATAAAACAAACGCACTTATAGCAACTATGATTGGTACTAACATATAGTCATGAAACCAAACTATATCTCTCATAGTTTGCGATGCAGGCTCTTGGAAACCTAATTGCCAATTCTTTGGTTGGTTTGCAAACGCCTCAACTGAGTAAATTAATGCTATAAAAACAAAAAATAGTTTCTTCATTTGTTTTCTATATAGATCGAAAATATTATAAAAAATACCAGAGAATTCGCGACAATTTATCAATTTTGCAAATAATTGATCACAGATAACGCGGATATAACCGCAGTTTCAGACCTTAAAATGTTATCACTTAGTTTTATCGATTGAGACCCTTTAAAGTTTAGAATCTTTTTAATTTCACCGGCTGAATAATCCCCTTCAGGACCAATTAAAAGACAATTTGGTTTTGAATTAGAAATTTTAATTTTTTTATTATTAGTATTTAAATCTCCAAAAATTAAATTGATGTCTGAATTGTTAGACAGGAATTTATCTAATGATTGAGGTTTTTCAATTGAAGGAATATTTATTCTATTACTTTGCTCACACGACTCTATAATTATTTTATTTAATCTCTCATTATTTACTTTTCTAACAATTGTCCTTTCAGAAATAATTGGCACAAATTTTGTTACTCCAAGCTCAGTTGATTTTTGTATCATGAAGTTAAAATAATTTGATTTAATGGGTGAGAAGGCTAACCAGATTTCTTGCTCTTTATCTTTTTGTCTCAACTGTTCAACAACCTTGAAATTTAAACTGCTTTTTGAAATTTCAGTTACAATTGACTTCCATTCTCCAGATTTATTAAAAACAGAAAAGGTCTCTCCTTGTTTAATCCTCATTACTTTCAATAAATAATGTGATTGAGACTTAGTTAAATTAGTTTCTAAATTAATTGATAATTTTTCTGGATAAAATATTCTAATATTACTCATTATAATTAAATTAATTTATGAAAAATATTAAAGCAATCATATTTGATGCATACGGAACTTTATTTGATGTTAATTCTGCCGCCGAAAAATGCAAAGAAAGATTGGGCGATAAATGGGAAGGATTTGCTAATTATTGGAGAACTACACAGCTTGAATATACTTGGCTTAGAAGTTTAATGAGAAGACATAAGGATTTTTGGCAAATCACCGAAGATAGTTTGGACAAATCTATGAATTTTTACAATATTGATATTGCAATGAGATCAGAACTATTGAATTTATATAAAGTGCTTTCACCATTTACAGAAGTAAAGGATGCTTTAAATAAATTAAAACAATCAAATTATAAATTGGCAATTCTATCAAATGGTACACCTGACCTTTTAAATGAACTTGTTGTTAGTAATGGGTTAAAAGATATTTTTGATGATATTTTTTCTGTAGAAGAAGTTGGTATTTTTAAACCAGATTCAAAAGTTTACGACCTTCCAATAAATAAATATAATATTGAAAAGAATGAAGTTTTATTCTTAAGTGCGAATACATGGGATGTATCTGGCGCAGGAAATTATGGATACAACACTGTTTGGGTGAATAGAAATAATAATATTTTTGATAAATTAGATTTTGAACCTAACAAACAAATAAGTAATTTATCAGAATTGCTTGATTTAATTTAGATATATCCTATATGAACAACATGATAAATATCGAAGTAGAAAAAATTATAGATCCAACACCAGCATCTGATGGTGCAGGAGTTAAATTAAAAAGAAGTATTGGTGTTGAACCAAATTATTATGATCCATTTTTAATGTTAGATGAATTTGGATCAGAAAATAAAGATGATTATATTGCAGGCTTTCCTCCTCATCCACACAGAGGAATTGAAACAGTTACATATATGTTAGCTGGGAGTTTTGAACATAAAGATAGTACAGGTGGTCAAGGAAAAATGACTGCAGGAGATGTGCAATGGATGAAAACTGGTAGTGGAATAATTCATTCTGAAATGCCAGCTATGAACGATGGAAAACTTCATGGTTTTCAATTATGGATTAATATGCCAGCCAGCGAGAAGATGAGTAAACCAGAATACCATTATATTGACTCAGATAAAATGAGCACACATAAGGATGAAGATAAATTTATAAAAATAATTGCTGGAAAGTTTGAAAATTCAGAAGGTCCAATAAAAAAACACAATGTCGATCCAATTTATTTTGATGTAGAATTAAATGAAAGTAAAACTTTTAATCATCAAGTTCCATCCACACACAATTCATTCATATATTTAATTGAAGGTGAGATAGAAATTGGAAACAATAAACATGAAAGTGTTAAAGACTCTACCTTAATTTTATTATCTAAAGGTGAAAACTTAAAAGTAACTGCTTTAACAAACGCTAAATTTTTACTAATATCTGGAAAACCGATAGGAGAACAGATTGCAAGAGGTGGTCCATTCGTCATGAATACTAAACAAGAAATACTTCAAGCAATTGATGATTACCATAATGGTAATTTTGTAAAGTAAATATGAAAGCTATAAGATTTGAAAAGTTTGGAGGCCCAGAAGTCTTAGAATATAAGGATATTGAAATCGGTAAACCTGGTCCAAAGGAAGTTCTTGTTAAAAATTTGTCAGTTGGACTTAATTATATTGATGTTTACCATCGAACAGGTTTATATCCGATTGAATTACCAAGTGGACTTGGACTAGAAGCATCTGGAGTAGTTGAAGAAATTGGCACTGAAGTAAGTCTTTTTAAAGTTGGAGATCGAGTAAGTCATGCATCTGCTCCAATAAGTGGATACTCAGAAAAACAAATAATGCCAGAAGAAAAATTAATCACAGTGCCAGAAGGTATTTCAGATGAAATAGCTTCCTGCATTTTATTGAAAGGAATAACATCAGAATATTTATTACACAGGTCATATGCTGTAAAAAAAGGAGATAAAGTTTTATTTCATGCTGCAGCTGGTGGAGTTGGTAAAATATTATGTCAGTGGGCTAATGCATTAGGATGTGAAGTCATTGGAACAGTTGGATCTAAAGAAAAAGTTGAAATAGCAAAAAAAAATGGGTGTCATCATGTCATCAATTATACAGATCATAATTTTGTGGAAGAAGTTGAAAAAATAGTAGGTAAAAACAGAATAGATGTTGTCTATGATGGTGTTGGAGCAAAAACTTTTGAGGGATCAATAGAATGTTTAAAAATTAGAGGGATGATGGTAGCATTTGGAAATGCATCTGGATATGTTCACACTATAGATGTCAAAAAACATATAAATACAAAAGGTCTTTTTTTTACAAGACCGTCAATAATGCATTATACAATTACAAGAGATGAATTAGAAAAATCTGCTAAATTGGTTTTTGATGCAGTTCTCTCAGGGAAAATAAAAATTGAAGTATCTAAAAGATATAAATTAAGTGAAGCTAAACAAGCTCACATAGATTTAGAGAATAGGGTTTTAACAGGTCCGGCAGTTATTATTCCTTAAATTGATCATCCATATCTGAAAGATGAAGTCTTAACGCTCTAGTCGAGATTTGTATTTCTCTTATAAAAAATATTATTGATACCATCATCGATAAACAACAAGAGCCAAATATTATTCTAGCTAAAAAATATGTCTCTAAATAAAGAGCAAAAACTGTAAGCATATTAAATAGGAAACCAAATGCTGCAAAAAGTATAGTAATTCTTAAATTTTTTACTCTATCATTTAAATTAATTAGCTGCTGCTTCCACTCTGGTGGAGTATGCTTTTCAAAAACATATTCGTCGTGTATTTTTCTAATCAAACCACTTAATGTATGAAATCTATTACTATAGACAGCCATAATCAAAGGAATGGCAGGAAACATTAATGCGGTAACAGTGTAATCAATATTCATGCGAATCAGTTTGATTATGAATCTACGCTTTGTTATTTACAAGTAAATTATGTCTGAAAAGGTTAAAATTTTTATTGAATTAACAAGACTTAATAAGCCAATTGGTTTCATGCTTCTATTTTGGCCATGTGTTTGGGGTTTAACAATTTCATATGATTTTTCTCTTTCTTTAAATACTTATTTTATTTATGCTTTTTTATTTTTTTCTGGATCTGTTCTAATGAGATCAGCAGGATGTATTGTTAACGATATAAGTGATAGAAAAATTGATAAGTTAGTCGATAGAACAAAAAATAGACCAATCGCATCAGAAAAAATTTCCGTATTTAATGCTGCAATATATGCTGCAATCTTATGTTTAATCGCGTTTTTAGTTTTGATAAATTTTAATAAATTTACCATTTATATGGCTTTTCTTTCAATGCCGTTGGCTTTTACATATCCATTGATGAAAAGATTTACTTACTGGCCTCAACTTTTTTTAGGTATTACTTTTAATTACGGTCTACTTTTGGCATGGATATCCATTCAAAATGAAGTTTCTATAATACCAATTATATTTTATTTAGGAGCCACATTTTGGACATTAGGTTACGACACAATATATGGATATCAAGATATTAATGATGATGAAATAATTGGAGTTAAATCAACATCGATTAAATTTAAAAATAACCCAAAAAAATTTATATCGTTTTGTTACATTATATTTTTAATATCATTGTTTCTTGTTGGTTATAAAATGAATTTTAATTATTTATATTACATTGCTTTAATAGTGCCTTTAACTCATTTGTTAATTTTTCAATCTCTTAAATTAAATACTGAAAGTGGGAATGACTGCTTAAGAAAATTTAAAAGCAACAATCTTTTGGGTCTTATTATTTTAATAATTTTGTTAGTGGGAAAATTAACTTAATGAAAAATATTGATATTATAAAAAGACTATACAATGATTATACAACAAAACATCTTAACAAAATAATACTTGCTATAGTATTTTCTATTTTAGTTGCTGGCGCCACATCAGCAACGGCATGGTTACTTGACCCTGCGATAGAAAAAATTTTTATAAATAAAGATCAAAGTTTAATTTTCATTATTCCACTTTTAATCATAATAGCTTTTGCTACTAAAGGTATATCTCTATATTTGGCAAAAGTTTTAATGATAAAAACTGCAGAGGAAGTGAAAAAAAATATTCAAATCGATATGTTATCTTCTTTCATAAAAGCTGATACTGAAAAAATTGAAGATAAACATTCAGGTAAATATATTTCAAATCTCAACTTTGATGTAAATCAAATAACTGGGATGCTAAGTAATGCAGTTTTAAATTTATTCAAAGATGGCTTAACACTTATTGGCTTATTATTTGTGATGTTCTCTCAAAATTGGAGACTTTCTCTTATAGCTTTAATTATGCTACCTATAGCTACTATAACTGCAAAAAAATTAGGAAAACGTATTATTAAAGTTGCCACAGAAGCACAAGAAAAATCAGGCGACTTAAATAAATATTTAATTGATCTTTTTAAAAATCATAAAATTATAAAAATTTTTCAAAGAGAGAATTATGAACATGAAAGATCAGAAAAATTCGTCAATGATCTAAAAGAAAAATCAATAAAAATTGCAACTGTTTTTATAAGATCCACTCCAATAATGGAAGTTGTAACTGGAATAATGATTGCAATATTAATTTTTTACTCAGGAAAATTAATTATGAATGACCAGCTTAGTATAAACAATTTTTTCTCTTTTTTGGCTGCAATGATGCTTGCTTATCAACCAGTAAAATCCTTAGCAACAGTTAATGTTGCTTTTGGCCAAGGACTATCGGCAGGGAAAAGGATATTACCTATAATTGATCAACAAAATAAAATTTCAACAAATGAAAATGGAAAAATATTAGATATAAGTAATGCATCAATAAAATTTCAAAATATTAATTTTAGTTACAAATCAAATCTTAACAATATAGTCCTTAAAGATATTAATATTGATATAGCTGGCAGAAAAATGACAGCTTTAGTAGGCCACAGTGGATCGGGAAAATCTACAATATTAAATTTAATACCAAGAATTTATGATGCGGACTCTGGGGAAATTCTAATTGATGATCAAAAAGTACAAAACCTTAATCTTAAATCATTAAGAAAAGAAATATCTATTGTTGATCAAAATACAACACTTTTTGATGATACTATTTTTAATAATATCAAATATGCCAAGCCATATGCGAGTGATGAAGAAATTTTTACAGCTGCAAAAATATCAATGTGTACAGATTTTATAGAAAAATTAGAAAATAAATTTCAGACTGTTATAGGAGAAAATGGAGTAAAATTATCAGGTGGTGAAAAGCAAAGACTTTCGATAGCGAGAGCTTTGTTAAAGGATAGCAAAATAATTCTTCTAGACGAAGCAACTTCATCTCTTGACTCTGAAACAGAAGAAAAAATACAAAAAGCTATTGAGGAATTAACAAAAAATAAAACAACAGTAGTTATTGCTCATAGACTATCAACTATTCTTAATTCAGAAAAAATTTATGTTGTTGATAAAGGTTCTGTAGAATCATCAGGGAAACATGATGATCTAATCAAAAATTCATTACTTTATAAAAACTTCTACGAGAGACAAATAAAGAATAACTAATGTATTTTTTGTATAATATATTAGGAATTATTTTTTTTTTAATCTCACCATTTATATTATTTTTTAGAATGATTAATGGAAAGGAAGATTGGAGAAGAATCTTAGAAAAATATGCTTATTATAATTTAATAAATAAAACTGATACAACTGTATGGTTTCATGGTGCAAGTGTTGGGGAAATCATGAGTATTCTCCCTTTGATAAGTAGGTTTGAAAAAGACAAATCTATAAAAAAAATTTTACTTACTTCATCTACTTTAAGTTCTGCATCAATAATTGCAAAGAAACCATTAAAGAAAACAACTCATATTTACTATCCATTTGATATTGGGTTTATATGCAATAAATTTTTAAATTATTGGGAACCAAAAATCGCAATATTTGTAGATTCTGAAATCTGGCCGAATATGTATGAAAGAATAAATTCAAAAAAAATTCCTCTTATTTTAATCAATGCTAGAATTACGAGAAAAAGTTTCAAAAGATGGCAAATCTTTTCATCTTTCGCAAAGAATGTTTTTAGTAAAATAACTATAGCTTTACCTCAAAATCAAGAAACCCAAAATTATTTAAAAAGATTAGGTGTTAAAAAAATTAAATTTGTAGGAAATTTAAAGTATTTCAAAAATGATAAACAAAGTTTGAAGAAAAATGTTCAAAAATATTTTGAAAATAAAAAAGTATTCTGTGCAGCCAGCACACATTATAATGAAGAGAAAATCATTGGAAAATTACATTTAAAATTAAAGAAAAAGTTTAAAAATTTAATTACAATATTGGTTCCGCGTCACATAAATAGATCAGAGGATATAAAGCAAGAACTTAGAAAATTAAAACTGATAGTTACCGAAAGATCAAGCAGACATAAACCATCTGAAAATTGTGACGTATATATTGTTAATACATATGGAGAGATGTCAAAATTTTTAAGACTTTCAAATGTAACATTTATTGGTGGATCTTTAGTAAACCATGGAGGACAAAACCCGTTAGAAGCTGTAAGAATGGGTAATTACGTGATGCATGGTAAAAAAGTAAATAATTTTAAAGAAATATATAATGAATTAAAAAGTTTAAAAATATCTTCAGAGATTAAAAATATTGATCAAATGGAAAAGGTATTTGTAAAAAATCATAATTACAAAATATCAAATAGTAAACTTAATAAGATTAATTATTTAGGTGCTAAAATTTTTGAAAATAACGTTAAAGAAATTAAAAATTATTTATAATGAAAGTAAAAAGACCCATTTTTTGGGATAGTTTCAATTTCATATCATTATTACTATTACCATTTAGTTTGATAACAATTATTTTTAATTTTTTTAAATCTTTAAGTCCAAAAAAATATTTCAAAATAAAAACAATCTGTGTTGGAAATATTTACTTAGGTGGAACTGGAAAAACACCTTTAGTTTTAAAAATAAATGAAATGTTAAAATATAAGTTTAAAACTGTGTTTATTAAAAAAAAATATATTGATCAAATTGATGAGCAAAATATTTTATCAAAATATGGAAATCTAATTTGTTTAAGTTTTAGAGATATCGCGCTGAAAATTGCTGGGAGAAAAAAATACCAGTTAGCTATATTAGATGATGGTTTACAAGATAAAAGTTTAAATTATGATATTTCTATTGCTTGCTTTAATAGTTCAGAGCTAGTTGGAAATGGGCTAGTTTTGCCTGCTGGGCCATTAAGGGAAAGAATTACGAATATTTTAAATTATGATCTTGCATTTCTTAATGGTGAAAAAAATAATAAAAGTTTCGAAAAAACTCTAAAGAGATTAAATCCAAATTTAAAAATATTTAGAGCTAAATACACTCCTAGAAATCTTGAGTCTTTTAAATTTAAAAATAACTTTCTAGTTTTTTCAGGCATAGGTAATCCTTTAGAATTTCAAAAAACATTAAAAAAATATAATTTTAAGATAAAAAAAATAATGACTTTTCCAGACCATTATAAATATAAAAATTCTGATATAAATAATATAAAAAATATGGCTAAGAGTAATAAATTAAAAATTATAACAACCGAAAAAGACTACAATCGATTATCAAATATACAAAAAAAGAATATCCAATTTTTAAAAATAGGATTAAAAATTGAAAAAGAAAGAGAATTTAAAAATTTTTTATTAAAGAAATTATGAGGAAGTTTTTTTATTTAATTGAATTTATTTTAATAAAATTGTTTTTTTTTATACTAATTATAATTGGTTATAAAAATGGATCTAATTTTGGAGATTTTATTGGGCGCTTGTTTGGTCCAATATTTAGATCAAAAAAGTTAATTGAAAATAATTTGGAACAATCTGGCATTGTAGACAAAAAAAATTACAATAAAATTATCAGCAAAATATATGGAAATTATGGAAGAATACTTGCTGAATATCCTTTTCTCAAAGCATTTAGAAATAGTAAATTAAATAAATTTATTGAAATAGACGGGCTTGAAAACCTAAACAAAATTAAGAAAGAAAAAAGACGAGCTGTATTTATATCTGGTCATTTCAATAATTTTGAATTAATGGCGCTCCAAATTGAAAAAGCTGGTATAAATTTGTGCGCTATTTATAGACCGCTAAATAACATATTCCTTAACAAAACTATGGAAGAAATAAGAGAAAATTTTATATGCAAAAATCAAATTAAAAAAGGAAGATCAGGCACAAGACAGATTATTGAAAATATAAAGAAAGGTAACTCAGTAGCTCTAATGATAGACCAAAGAGTAAGAGAAGGTATAAAAATTAATTTTTTTGGTAAACCAGCTAGTACTACGACCATACCTGCACAATTAATTAAAAAATATAAATGTGATCTAGTGCCTATTTATATAGAGAGAAGAAAAAATAATTATTTTAAAATGTTTGTTTCAGAACCGATTAAAATCGGGAACAATAAATCAATCAAAGAAATCACTGAACATCTAAATAAGATACTTGAAAAAATGATTTTAAAAAATGTAGACCAGTGGATCTGGACTCATGATAGGTGGAAAACATAATCAGTTTTTATCTAATAAATCTCTTTTCATTGAGGCCTCAACATACGAAAAGTAGGCTTCCTGCTCTTCAACGTTCCAATAATTTAAGTTTTCAAGTGGTATTTTTTTTTGTGAGATAGCACAAATCACATGATCACCATCTTCAATGATCTCAAAATTATTTGCTAAGTATTTTAATTTAGCTAACTTATTTAACATATTTAAGATATATATTTACTAAATGAAAATTGCAATTATTGGAAGTGGAGGACGGGAACATGCTCTAGTTCATCACTTAAGTAATTCAAAAAAAATAACAAAAATATATTCAATACCAGGTAATGCTGGTACCGAAGAAATATCTGTAAATATTGATTTAAATTTGGAGAATTTTCAAGATTTGTATAATTTTATTAAGAAAGAACAAATCGAATTGGTGATTGTTGGTCCAGAAAAACCATTAGTCGATGGATTAGTAGATTTCCTAGAGTCAAAAAATATTAAAGTTTTTGGTCCTAGAAAAAAAGTAGCTCAATTAGAAGGCTCAAAAATATTTACAAAACAAATTTGTGAGAAATTTAACATACCAACTGCTAAATTTAAAATTTGTAAATCCAAAGAAGATGCATTTGTATTTCTATCATCATCTAATTTTCCTCTTGTTGTAAAAGCAGATGTTCTTGCTGCAGGTAAAGGTGTTTATATTTGTCAAAATGTTGATGAGGCTAAAACTGCTGTTAATGAAATATTTGAAGGTAAATTTGGGAAAGCAAATCAAGTATTAATCGAAGAATTCCTAGAAGGTGATGAGATGAGTTTTTTTATTATTTCAGATGGAATTAGTTATAAAACTTTTAATACAGCTCAAGACCATAAAAGAGTTGGTGAGGGTGATACTGGAAAAAATACAGGAGGTATGGGAGCTTATTCACCTTCAAGCTTAATTAATGATGATTTAGAGAATAAAATTTTAAATAAAATAATTGAGCCAACGTTAAAAGCTATAAGTGAAATGAATGAAAAGTACGTTGGTTTTTTATATGCTGGCTTAATGATAAAAAGTAATGAACCATACCTAATTGAATATAATGTCAGGATGGGTGATCCTGAATGCCAAACTATATTACCATTAGTTGACAGTGATTTATTGGAAATAATAAATTCTTGTTGTAATTCAAAATTAAAGACCCACGAAATAAAATGGAAAAATAAAAAAAGTATGTGCATTGCTTTATGCTCAAAAGGATATCCTGAAAAATATAATAAGAATGTTGAAATTAAAAATTTAAAAGAATTCAAATCAACTAAAGATAATTTTATTTTTCATGCTGGAACAAGAAGTTCTGGAAACAAAATTGTAGCAGTTGGTGGTAGGGTAATAAATTTTGTAAATATCTCAGATAGTTATTTATCAAGCAGAAAAGAAATTATTAATCAGATTAAGAAATTGAATTGGGAAGATGGTTTTTATAGATCAGATATAGGTCATAAAGTCATAGATAAATGAGAGTAATTGGTGGAAAACTAAGAGGGAAATTAATTCATAATCCTACAGATAAAACAACAAGACCTTTAAAAGATATGGTTAGAGAGTCGATATTTAATATTTTAGAGCATTCTAAGAATGAAAAAATTAAATTCAAAAATGACATAGTTTTGGATTTATTTTCCGGTTCTGGTTCGTTTGGCATTGAGTGTTTGTCTAGAGGAGTAAAAAAAGTTTTTTTTTTTGAAAATTACAAACCCTCTTTGAAAATTTTAGAAAAAAACATTAAGGAGTTAGAAATTGATAAAGATTCAGTCATTAAAGAAATAAACGCATATGAAATTTCTAAAGAAAATATAGATAATGAAAAAATTGATTTAATTTATTTAGATCCACCATTTAAAGATAAAAATATAAATAAATTATTAAGGAAAATTTTAGACTTAAAAATTGCCTACAAAAATACATTAATAATAATGCATAGAAATAAGAAATTTAAAGAAAATTTTATAGAAGATTTTAAAGTTCTTAGAGAAAAAAAATATGGATTATCAAAAATAATATTTGGTAAATTACTATTTTAGAATTTTTTTTGTTTCTATTTTAATCAATTCAACAGAAGGTTGGTTAATTGGATTTACATTTAATAAGGAACTTAGCATTAGAGTTTCTAATATAAAAAATGTAAATAATTCACCTAAAGTTTCCTCACTTTTATTTTTAATTTCAAAACTTCTAAATGATAATTTTTTCTTATTAAATACATTTTGCGTAGCTTTTTTTTGAGCATACATTACTTGATCCAAACTTTTCTTTTTTAAATGTTCTAATCCATCAATTATAAAAGCATTATTAAATTTAAATTGATTTCTATCTCTAGAGAAAAAAAAACTAAAAAAATTATTTTTTGGGCCATCTAAATATAGTTGTAAAAGACTATGATTGTCCTTCGGCATTGTAGAGATTATAGGAAAGAAGCCCTTACCCTTTTTTCCTAAACTTTCAGCAGATAATTGCTGGTACCATTTCAAAAAGTTATTTAATTTTTCATCATAATTTAAAATTACACAATTTTTGTTTCCTTTAACAATATTTGAGTATATTGAAGAGACATTTTGAATTAAAAAATTAATAAATTTTTTATTTTTTGTTAGATAATTTAATCGTTTAAATTTATTTTCATTTAAACCCATCAATTCTGCTGGTACCATTCCGACTTCAGATAATACTGAGTACCTACCCCCAATATAATTCTTATGGTCTATTACATCAGATTTCAGCTTATTCGCCATAGCTCTTAGGATATTATTTTTATTTTCAGTGATTATTAAATTTTTATTTTTTTTTTGTTTCGTTAAAACCAAATTTAAATTTGATAATGTTTCTAAAGTATTTCCTGATTTTGATATAATTATGTTTAAACGTTTTTTCTTTGATTTTATAATTCTATTGTTCTGCAGGTTATTATAAAAGAAAAATTTTTTTTTGATTTTATGACTAAGAAAATCATAAATAGATTGTGCACCTAAAATGGATCCTCCCATTCCTATTAAATTAAACTCATCGTATTTTTTGAAATTTATTAAATTTTTTTTCTTAAATGAATAATTATAATTATTTGTTAGAGATTTTAATAAAGGATATTTTTCAATTAAAGTTTTAAACTTTAAGAAATTAGTAAGTTTTGTTTTATTTAATTTTTTATTTTTATTATTGAAATTTTTGTAAATAATATGTTTTGTCTCCATTAATTACTGGATTTTCTTTTTCATATTTTTTAATAAATCTGAGCCACTACTTGAATCCTGGGAATTATCATCATCTTTTATTTTCAGTAAATCTTTGACTTCTTCATTATTTGGTTTACCACTTACTTCCAAATCGTCTCCTGGTTTAGGAAGTTTATTCATATCTGGTGGCATTTGTAATGGATTTTTTTTTTTAACCAAGAATTCATCACTTTGATCAGATCTCTTTTTGCCTTCTAAAGCATCCCTAACCCCGCCACAAAAAGTTAGCAATGGTACTAATGCTAATAACAGGATTAGATTTAATTTAATTTTTTTCATTTTTTTTTTTATAAAATATTAATTCAGATAAAATAAGGCATAAAATACCAATTGTTATAAATATGTCAGCTACATTAAAGATAAACCAATGATATCCTGCATAATTTAAATCTATAAAGTCTGGAACAGCTCTGTAATAAACTCGGTCAAATAAATTTCCTAAAGAACCTCCTAATATTATCATTAAAAAAAATGATTTAATTTTTGATTCAATCAAAGCGAAATACAATATTGCCAAGTTTATAATAACTATAATTGTAGTAAAGATATTATAGAAAACTTGGTCTTCTGAAGAAAATAAACCAAATCCTATTCCTGTATTCCAAACTAAATAAATATTTAAAAATTGATTTATATAAAAATCAACTTGTCCTTCATTATTTAAAATATTTAGAATATAAATTTTTGATAGTCTATCTGAAGCAAAACAAACAACTAAAAATACAAAACCTATAAGAAGTTTATTTAATTTCTCATTTCCCATTAGTATTTAAAAGTCCACAATTTGGTCTTTCACACCTCGTTTCAAAAATTTTCCAACAAATAGGACATTTATTTCCTTTGGCTTTTTTTGCAACTACATCAATACTATTTTTTAAATTTTCATCTATAATTACAAAGGCAGATGAGGTAATACAAATTTCAGAAAAATTAATATTTTTTGCCTTATTGTAAAATTCTTTATTTAATTTTATCTCAATCATTGCCTCTAAACTTGAACCAATTGATTTTTCAGCTCTCATGTTTTCAATTGAAATATTTGCCACATCTCTAATTTTTTTGACATATTCCCAATCTGAGCTTATTTCTTCATTGTACCAAGAATTTGGAACGCGAACAAAATTTTGCAAATGTATACTTTGTATGTCTTCTTCTTTTTTAACCAATTGATAAATTTCTTCAGTTGTAAATGATAATATTGGAGCAAACCATTTCAGGAGACATTGTAAAATAATATTTAAAAGAGTTATGCAGTTCTTTCTTTTATCCGAACTCAAAGCCTCACAATATAAAGTATCCTTTCTGATGTCAAAATAAAAGGCTGAAAGCTCAACTGTACAAAAATTTAGTAATTCTTTATATAAGTTATGAAAGTTATAAACTTTAAAATTATTTTTAAAATTCTCATTTAATGTATAAATTCTATGAAGCATAAATTTTTCAAGTGAGTCAAAGTTTTCAAACTTAACTTTTTCAAAATCAAGATTTTCATATTGATCTTGAATGTTTCCTAAAAGATATCTAAACGTGTTTCTAATTTTTCTATAAGACTCTGCATGTTGATCTAAAATTGAATAATCTATTCTAAGATCCTCAGCATAATTTGAAGATGCAACCCAAATTCTTAATATGTCGGCTCCGTATTTTTTAAGTATATCTTGTGGAGCAATTACGTTACCTGTTGATTTTGACATTTTTAGACCTTTTCCATCTACGACAAAACCATGAGAAAGAATACTTTCAAATGGAGCAACACCTCTTGTTCCACATGACTCTAGTAGTGAAGAGTGAAACCATCCTCTATGTTGATCTGAGCCCTCTAAATACATAGACGCTGGCCATTTGAGGTCATCTCTTTTTTCTAAGACAAAAGAATGAGTGGATCCACTATCAAACCAAACTTCAACTATGTCTGACAATTTTTCATAGTCTTCCGCTTTATACTTATCTCCAAGAAAGATCTGATAATCTTCATTAAACCAACAATCGGAACCCTCTTTTTCGTAAATTTTTGCAATATTTTCAAAAACTTCATCATCAACTAAAACCTCACCTGTTTCTTTTGAAATAAAGATTGGTAATGGAACACCCCAAACTCTCTGTCTTGATACACACCAATCAGGTCTAGTTTCAATCATTGATTTAATTCTTTCTTTTCCTTTTGAAGGATAAAAATCTGTATCATCGATAGCTTTTAAGGCTTTATCCCTTAACCCATGGCTTTCCATGGAAATAAACCATTGTGGAGTTGCTCTATGAACTAGTGGAGCTTTTGATCTCCAAGAATGTGGATAAGAGTGAGTAAGTTTTCCGTTTGTTACTAAATTTTTTTGCTCATCTAATTTTTCAATTATTAAGTTATTGACCTTAAAAATATGTAAACCTTCAAAATGTTTAATTTCATTTGTATATTTTCCATCACCATCAACTGTTTCAATTGCTTTAATATTATTATTTAAACAGAGATTGAAATCATCTGGTCCATGGCTTGGAGCACAGTGTACGATACCTGTGCCTTGTTCAGTGGTAACAAAATTAGCCTCAAGCATTGGGATATCATAATCATATCCCATTTTAGAAAATGGATGACTACAAATTGTTCCTTTCAAATCTTTTCCTAAAAATTCGTTTAAAACTTTTATATTTTCAATAGAAGTATCTTTTTTAAAAGGTTCTAGCAGGTCCTTTGCAATTACTATTTTTCTATCAATAAAATTTTTGTTATCGTTTATTTCAAGTAAAACATATTTTAGGCCAGCATTGTAAGCTAAAGCTTTATTTGCAGGAATAGTCCATGGTGTTGTCGTCCAAATTATTACATCAGATCCTTTAATTAAATCAAAATTTGTAACTTTCACATTGAATGCTGCATAAATCGTATCTGAAACATGATCCATATATTCAACCTCAGCATCAGCTAAAGCTGTTTTTTCAACAGTTGACCAAAGAACTGGCTTGTAACCTCTATAAAGGCTTCCTTCTTTAAGAAATTTTCCAAGCTCTCTAACTATTTGAGCTTCAGCATCAAATGACATTGTTGAATAGTAATTTTCCCAATCACCGATTACCCCAAGTCTTGTAAATTCTCCCTTATGGACGTCTATCCATTTATTTGCAAATTCTCTACATTCTTTTCTGAATTCAATAATTGGAACATCATTTTTATTTTTTTTATTCTTTTTGTACTGTTCTTCAATTTTCCACTCAATAGGCAAACCATGGCAATCCCATCCAGGAACATAAACTGAGTCTTTACCATCCATTTGATGAAATTTTGTAATTATATCTTTTAAGATTTTATTCAAAGCGGTACCCATATGAATATTTCCATTTGCATATGGGGGCCCATCATGAAGTACAAATTTTTCTTGCCCTTTACTTTTTTGTCTCAACAAATTGTAAAGGTCAATTTTCTTCCAAAATTCTATGTAATTTGGCTCCTTAGTTGGCAAATTTGCCTTCATTGAGAATTTTGTTTTAGGTAAATTTATATGTTCCTTGCTCATGAAATTTTATCTTTTAGCAACTTTGATATCTTTATTTATTTGTTTTTTCAAAGCATCAATATTTTTAAATTTTGTCTCTCCCCTAATAAATTTTGTAAAATTAATAGTTAGATTTTTATTATAAAGATTTCCAGAAAATTTAAATAAATTTACCTCTAATAATAATTTTTTTTGATTAAAAGTAGGTCTATACCCAATATTTGCTATTCCTTTGATCTTTTTTCTATTTTTTTCGATATAAACATCAACTGCATAAACTCCTACTTTTGGTATTACATAATTTTTTATATTTATGTTGCATGTAGGAAAGCCAATTTTTCTTCCCATCATCCTACCCTTTTCTACAACACCTTCTATTGACCAATTTCTTGACAAAAGTTGATTTGCAATTTTTAAATTACCATTTTCAATTAATTTTCTAATTAATGTTGAGGAAATAATTTTATTTTTTTTATATAACGGTTTTGGATTAATTAATTTATAATTATATTTTTTTTGAAATCTTTTTAATAAATTTACGTCCCCCTCTCTCCTATTTCCAAATCTAAAATTATTACTAACAAAAATGTAATCTGCACTTAACTTTTTGCATAAAATATTTTTAATAAAGTTATGACAAGATATTTTAGAGAATTTTTTATCAAATTTTTTATTTATTAAAAAATCTACATTATAATCACTAAAATATTTACTTTTTTGATTAAGATTTGAAAGTCGATAATTTGTGATACCTTTATTAAAATACATTTTTGGTATTGGATCAAAAGTCACTACTCCAATTTTTGAATTATATTTTTTTTTATATTTTTTTGCTTCTTTAAATAATCTCTGATGGCCCAGATGTAACCCATCAAAATTGCCAATTAATATCATTGCATTTCGATGTTTTCTTAAAATTTTGAAATTTTCGTAGATTTTAATTTTGTTCACCATTTTAATTTTGTTTGAGTGTAATTCACGCTTACTCCATATTTTTCTTCTAACTTATCAATATTAAAACTGCTTAATTCTTTTTTATGTATACCACTCGTTATTAGCAGATTGTCAAAATTTTGAATATTAGCTCCTTTTATATCTGTATTCATATTATCTCCGATACATAAAACATTTTTACCATTTATGTTAGCAGATAAATTATAAACTGGAGGATAAGGTTTTCCAAAGTAAATTACTTTTCCACCAATTTCTTCAAATATTTTTGCAACTGATCCAGCACAAAACTCCCTAACATCTCCTCTATCAACAATTAAATCTGGATTGGTACACACAAATTTTTTATTTGAAAATTTCTTAAGTAAATCTTTATAATATTCAAGTTTTGTCTCATGATCTTCAAATAATCCTGTACAAATAAAATAATCAGCTTGATTGATATTGCTAACTTTATTTTGTTCAAATCTTTTAAATAAGTCAAAATCTCTTGGTGGTCCAATGTGATAAAATTTTGAATTTTGAAAATTTTGCATTAAATATTTTAATGAAGCTTCTCCTGAGGTGTATACATCTTCATAAAATTTTTTGAGCCCCATTTTTTTCAAAAAATCAATAACTGTAGAATTTGGTCTTGGAGCATTGGTAAGTAATACAAACTCTTTATTATTTTTTTTTAAATTTTCTAATACTTCAATAGAATCCTCAAAAATTTGTAATCCGTTATGGATCACTCCCCATATATCGATAAAAAATAATTCGTAACTGTTTATTTTAGATCTTAATCCATCTTTGTCTAAGTTTTGGGGCATACTTGAGGTATAGCTTAAAAATATGCTTTATTCTTGGGTTTTTTAGACCATAATTTTTATTCAAGATCTTGAAAATTATTAAATATGTCTCTATATGACTGCTAATTTAAAGGAGAATTCGTATGAAGTTTAAACCGTTACATGACCGTGTTTTAATAGAAGTTTTAGATAGCAGCGAAAAAACTGCTGGTGGCATAATTATTCCAGATACAGCTCAAGAAAAACCTCAAGAAGGTAAAGTTGTTGCTGTCGGCGGAGGTGCAAAAACTGAAGATGGAAAACTAATACCTATGGACGTTAAAGTAGGAGATAAAGTTTTATTCGGTAAGTGGTCAGGAACAGAAGTTAAAATTGATGGCAAAGAGTACAGCATAATGAAAGAATCTGACATTATGGGTATTGCAACAGGTAAATAATTAATAAGGAGAGTTTAGAATGGCTAAAATAGTAAAATTTGATTCAGATGCTAGAGCATCAATGTTAAAGGGAGTTGATATACTTGCCAACACTGTAAAAGTTACTCTTGGACCAAAAGGAAGAAATGTTGTTATCGACAAATCTTATGGTGCACCAAGAACAACTAAAGATGGTGTTTCAGTTGCAAAAGAAATTGATCTTGATGATAAATTTGAGAACATGGGCGCACAAATGGTAAAAGAAGTTGCAAGCAAAACCAATGATGAAGCCGGTGATGGAACAACAACTGCAACAATTTTAGCTCAAGCAATTGTTAAAGAAGGGTGTAAGTATGTAACAGCAGGTATGAATCCAATGGATGTTAAAAGAGGGATTGATGCTGCTGTAGACCATGTAAAAAATAAATTAATTTCGTCAGCTAAAAAAGTAAAAGATAGTGATGAAATTGCACAAGTTGGAACAATTTCAGCAAACGGTGATAAAGAAATTGGTGCAATGATTTCAAAAGCTATGCAGAAGGTTGGTAATGAAGGAGTAATTACTGTTGAAGAAGCAAAAGGAATTGAAACAGAACTCGATGTAGTTGAAGGTATGCAGTTTGATAGAGGATATTTATCTCCATATTTTATTACTAATGGTGATAAAATGACTACAGAGTTAGAAAATCCACTAATTCTTCTTCACGAGAAAAAATTAACAAATCTTCAACCAATGGTTCCACTTTTAGAAGCAGTTGTTCAAGCAGGTAGACCATTAATGATTATCTCAGAAGATGTTGAGGGTGAAGCGCTCGCAACACTTGTTGTTAATAAACTGAGAGGTGGTCTAAAAGTTGTAGCTGTAAAAGCTCCAGGTTTTGGAGATAGAAGAAAAGCAATGTTAGAAGATATTGCAATTCTTACAGGTGGACAAGTTATCTCTGAAGATTTAGGAATTAAACTTGAAAATGTTAAACTCAATGATCTTGGTTCTGCAAAACGTGTAAAAGTTGATAAAGAGAATAGTACAATTGTAAGCGGGGCAGGTAAAAAATCTGACATTGAAGCAAGATGTGCTCAAATCAAAGCTCAAGTAGAAGAAACAACATCAGACTATGATAGAGAAAAACTACAAGAGAGACTTGCTAAACTAGCAGGTGGTGTAGCTGTGATCAAAGTTGGTGGTGCTACAGAAGTTGAAGTTAAAGAAAGAAAAGATAGAGTTGAGGACGCATTAAACGCTACAAGAGCAGCAGTTGAAGAAGGTATTGTTGTTGGTGGTGGATGTGCATTGCTTTATGCTTCAAAAGAACTTGATAGTCTAAAAGTAAAAGGTGATGATCAAAAAGCTGGTGTAGAAATTGTCAAAAGCGCTTTACAAGCACCTATTAGACAAATCACAACAAATGCAGGTGTAGATGGATCAGTAGTCGTTGGTAAATTATTAGAAACCAATAAGCCTAGCAATGGTTACGATGCACAATCAGAGCAATATGTTGATATGTTTAAAGAAGGTATTATTGATCCAGTTAAAGTTGTTAGAACAGCACTTCAAGATGCTGCTTCTATATCTGGATTGTTAGTAACAACTGAAGCCATGATAGCAGATAAACCAGATGAAAAAGATGCTGGTGCAGCTGGTATGCCTCCTGGAGGAATGGGCGGTATGGGCGGTATGGGTGGAATGGGAATGTAATACCCTTTTCGTACCTACGAATTTTAAAAAGGCGAGTTTTTACTCGCCTTTTTTTTTATCTCTGTGAAAATAAAAGTAATGAACAAAGTAATGAATGAGTAATGAACAAGTAATGAATGATTTAAAGTGATTAAATAATTTAAATAAATTTATTAAAGTTGGCTTTTTGATTCATTTGTTTCTATAAATGAATTCAAAGTTTCAGTCACTAAATCAGGACGCACATAAGCTAAATAAAAACTACATCTGTCTATCATATTTCTCTTACATATTAATAATATTTCTGACTTATTGAAGCCCCATAAAGAAAAGTTTTTTTCTCCCGAATTCACTTCAGAGATTTTATTTAAATATCCACTACTCTTATAATTGTTATCAAGGTAATTATATAACTCTTTCATCTTATCGTTAGTGTGATCACTCAAGCTAATTAAAACCATATTAACTTTTTCTCTTTTTTCTAAAAGATTTGAAATTCTATGGTCTTTAAATTCATGTTTTTTAATATCCCATTTATAAGAAGCGTAAACAGATGTGCCCATACCAAAAATACCTCCAAAAGTACCTTTACAGTTATCCAAAGGATACATTAAAAATTTATTATTTGGTTGTTTTGTAAAATTAATTCTTTGAAAACTTTTCACATATACCCGCTGCCATTCATCACACACATCTACAACATTTGATAAGTCACAATTTAATATATCCTTAAATTTTTCAATATTACACTCTGACTTTGTATTGTTTGTGTCCTGGGCGCTTAAATAGTTTAATGATATAAAAAGAATGAATAATGCTCTTAATGTAATTTTAAACATATATAATTTTATCTTTTATTTAGATTATTATAAACATTTAAAATTAATATGTTTTCTCAATTTTGATTAGTAATTTTCTAATATGTGACCTATCTTTTGACTTCCTTTTAAGTTCCTTTTAAAAATGACCTATAGAGCAATGAACAAGGTAATGAACAATTTTAAAAATTTAGGTAATTCAATAGTTATTCAATCAGTGAATGAGAGTGTAATTCCAATTTTACTCAAAAAAAATTCAAAAAGGGCAGTTTTTACTGCCCTTTTTTTTTGAATTGAAAAAAAATATTTTGAATATATAAGAACGCGCAAATGACAACATCAATACGTAACATCACCATAATTGCTCATGTTGACCATGGCAAGACTACTCTGATTGATAACTTAATGAAACAGAGTGGTTCTTTTAGAGAAAATGAAGTTGTTGATGAAAGACTGATGGACTCCGGCGAACTTGAAAAGGAAAGAGGTATTACAATTCTTGCCAAACCAGCTTCAATAAATTGGAAAGATTCTAGAATTAATATTATTGATACACCCGGACACAGGGATTTTGCTGCAGAAGTTGAAAGAGTTCTTAGTATGGCTGATGGTGCATTATTGTTAATAGATTCAGCCGAAGGTGTAATGCCTCAAACCAAATTTGTATTAGCAAAAGCACTTAAACAAGGCCTTAAACCAATAGTAGTTATTAATAAATTAGACAAAGCTGACCAAAGAGCCGATGAAGTTTTAAATGAGACTTTTGACTTGTTTGTCAGCTTAGATGCCAACGAGGAACAATTAGACTTTCCAGTTATTTATGCAAGTGGAAGATCTGGTTGGGCATCTAAAGAAATAGATGGCCCAAGAGAGAATTTAAACCCATTATTAGATTTAGTAATAGATCATGTTAAGCCAGCAGAATTTGACAAGACCAAGCCTTTTGCAATGCTTTCGACTCTTTTATATGCAGACAGTTTTTTGGGTAGAAGTTTAGTTGGTAGAATTTCTCAAGGTACTGCAAAAGCAAACCAACAAATCAAAGCAATTAATCTTGATGGAGAAAAAGTTGATGAGGGAAGGTTAACTAAAATATTTAGATACGAGGGGACAAAAAAAGTACCAATAGAAGTTGGCGAAGCTGGAGATATTGTAGTTATCGCTGGGTTAGAAAAAGCAAATGTTGCTGATACCATATGTGATACTGATGTAGATACACCGATCCAAGCAACCCCTATTGATCCACCAACGATGTCTATCAAAATAACAGTAAATAGTTCTCCATTAGCTGGAACT
This sequence comes from uncultured Pelagibacteraceae bacterium, assembly GCA_902518165.1. GTDB lineage: Bacteria > Pseudomonadota > Alphaproteobacteria > Pelagibacterales > Pelagibacteraceae > Pelagibacter. The sequence goes on along the minus strand of CABYFB010000003.1, from coordinate 2,958 downwards.
GAAGGTAAAAAACTTACAAGTACTCAAATTAGAGAGAGGTTAGTTCAAGAGGCTCAGAATAATGTCGGAATTTCTTTTTCAGAAAATGAAAACAAAGACTCATTTGAAATAAGTGGAAGAGGCGAATTAATGTTAGAAATATTATTAACACAAATGAGACGTGAAGGATTTGAAATGACAGTAAGCCCTCCTAGAGTTTTATTTCAAAAAAATGAAAATGGTGAAAAATTAGAACCTATTGAAGAAATTACTATGGATCTTGATGAAGAGTTTTCTTCTAAAGTTATAGACTCCATGAATAAAAGAAAAGGAAAATTAATAGATCTTAAAGATACTGGAAAAAATAAAAAACGATTAATCTTTCAAGCACCAACTAGAGGTTTAATGGGATACACTAGTAGATTTCTTACTCTAACTAAAGGGACAGGAGTAATAAACAGAATATTCCATTCTTACGGAAAATTTGAGGGAGATATGGAAGGCAGAAGAAATGGTGCATTAATCTCTATGGAACAAGGAAAAGCAGTAGCATTTGCAATTTACAATCTACAGGCTAGAGGAGAAATGTTTGTTACTCATAATGATCCAGTTTACTCCGGTATGATCGTAGGATTGTCACCTAAACCTGGTGATATGATTATAAATGTCATGAAAGGTAAAAAACTTACAAATATGAGGACACAAGGAACAGACGAAAATGTTGTTTTAACTCCAGTAAGAAAGATGTCTATTGCTGAACAATTAAGTATGTTGAATTCCGATGAAGCGCTAGAAATTACACCAAATTCTTGCAGATTAAGAAAAGCCGAGCTCGACCCACATGTAAGGAAAAGGCTAGCAAAAAACGCGTAATATTAATTTTGTTGATTAATTAATTCAATTCTTTCCGAAGTTTTTATCTAAAATAATTATATTTTGTTCATCAACATTATTGACATCAGAAATTTCAAATCCTAACTCATTTAAAGATATAACTAAATCTTCTTTAGTTGAATTATATTTAATTGAAGAAGTCTTTTTTTTCATCGGATTAATTCCATTGTCCCATACAATCACTCTTGCATTTGCAAATAAATTACAATTTTGTTTGAATTTTATTTCACATTTTAATTTATGCCGTTTAATATTACCAGACCCGTTTATAAAACTTTTTTGTCCATAATTTCTAAAAGATTTTTTGTAAAATTTTGATTTGTCTTCACTAATTAAAAATATTTCTGGCTGCTTGCTTTTAGGACCAATAAAATACTCAAAAAGTTCCTCTAACATATTTTTTGATATAATAATTGATCCTTTTCCATTGTAATTATTTGGTACTGCATATGATATAGTACCATTAATTATAAAAAAAATTAAAATAGTAAAAAATATTTTTATTTTCATTTAGTTTTTAATAGATAAATTTAATACTCTAATTATTTGATTGTAATCCATAGCTAAAAAATATGGAGATACTTCTGCAAGTGAAATAGGCGTTTTTGGAGAAATTTGAACAACAATTTTTTTTGAACCATTTATAAATTTAATTACTGAGGTTTTGTATTGATTAAATAAATCTGATTGGCTTGCAGTAGCAGTATATGTATTGATTAGGTTTATAATTTCTCTTTTAAATTCATTTATTGTCATTTTTGATTCAGCTGCTGCTAATTTAAGAATATTGTCTCTCAAAGAATTATCAATTAATGATAAACTCATATTATTAAGCTTAAAATTACTTAAAAGATAAGCTCCTAGCGCAGCTTCATTATTTATATTTAGAGCTTCTGCAGATAATCCAGAAAAAGTTGTTTTTAATTTTAAGTCAGCAGCCTTAGTAATTCCTAAATTTATATCAAAATTTAACATATTTTTTGTAGTAGCCCATTTTAGTGAAGTTCCAAAATCAAACTTGATATTATCATATCCCATCAGAGTAAAGTAATTTGAAAATTCAGGTGATATTTCATTTACACTCAAGTCAAGTCCTATAAAATTTACATCAAATTCTGTAAGAGATTTTTGATCTCTATTATTATCAATGTAGTCAAATTTTAAACTATTTAAACTGACACTAGAAGCTGTAGCGATCTTATTTTTTGTAGATAAATCTTTTACTACAATATTTCTTGTCACTCCACTACCCAAAGAATTTATAAAATTAAAAAAAATTTTATAATCATTATCAAAATTGAAAGATGCTGGATTATAACTTTGGGCATATTTCATAATTTCAGATTTATCAAATATTACATTTTTTAAATCTGAGTATTCATAATTAACTTCAGTATTAGTTTTTTTATCTTGATCGTTATAATTTTTTACTGACCATCTGCCCCAATCAAACAAACTGAAGCCCTTAATATCAAAGTAATCAAATGAAATTTTCCTGCTATTCTCCTTATCATTAAATGACAAATCCTTAAAGATAACATCTTTAAGTGATAAACTCATTAAAGCAGCTATTCCATTTTCTGTATTTTTATCGAAGGAATTAGTTTTTTTAGATATTTTTGTAATAAAATCTAAATTTTTAGAAAATTCCTTAAACTCCAAATTTCTCAAAATAATTGATGAATTAAAAGTAGATCCATCAACATTAAATGAGAGATTATTTATGCTTATTTCATCAAACCATTTTCGTTCTTGAAAAAAATCAAAATTTTCAAAGTTTTCTGCAAGTTTATAAAAAACATTTTTATTCAAATTTTTTAACTGAAGACCAGATACCCCGATAAAATCAGCTTCATTTTTAATTGCGAAATCAGCTTCAATCAATCTATCGCCTCTTGAAAATTTAATATTTTCTAAATTAATTCCAGGTACTTTAAGTAAAGTTCTTACTAAATCTTTTTGAAATTGGTTGTTAGCGTTATATTTACTGAAGATTTCCTGAAGTTTTGCCTCTTCCTCTTTTCTTTTTTCTTCTGCTAATCTTTCTTCTTCTTTACGTTTTTCCTCAGCTAATCTTTCTTCTTC
>CABYFB010000002.1 GCA_902518165.1 uncultured Pelagibacteraceae bacterium | reverse complement strand
TCTTGAAGAATTCCGCATACCTTTTTATTCATTATTTTTAAATCATTTGGTAGTTTAATATTGATTTTATATGGAACAATATTTTTTAAAATATTTTTTATTATTTTAAGATTTGAAAATGTAATTTTTTTTAAATTTAAACTTTCGCTAATAGGAAAAAAAATTGAAATAAAAAGATTTCCTCTTCTAGAAACCCATTTTTTTCCCCTTTGTCCTTTTCCATTAGTCTGGATATCGCTTGTAACTATACCTTTTTTTATGTTTTGTTTGATTAATCTTATTGCTGTATCATTAGTGCTTTTGACGCCCTTATAAGAATATATTTTGAGTTTCATTAATTAATTTTTATTTGTGAAATTATATCTACTATTCCACTTGGATATATAAAGTAAGTAAGAATGAAAAAAGTTGATGCTACTAGTGTAAATTTTAAACCTAAATTGTGTTTCGACTCAAATTTTTCTTTTTCTGGATCGAAATATATAATTTTGATTATTCTTAGATAATAAAAAGCAGCGATTACTGTTGCTAGCAGTCCAACTATTGCTAAAAAATACATCTTTTCATTTATTACAGCCACAAAAATATAGAATTTTGCAAAAAAACCAGCTAGTGGTGGTATACCCGCTAAAGAGAATAGCACAACAAGCAATGATAATGACAATAACGGATGATTTTTTGAAAGACCCGATAAATCATCTATGTTCTCATAATATTCATTGTTTCGCTTAAGCATAAACAAACAACTAAAAAAAGCTAAATTCATGACAAGATAAATTGTTATATATGTAATAGAGCTCTGCACACCTTGCGTTGTACCTGTAGACAAACCTGCAAGAGCGTATCCCATATGACTAATTGAGCTGTAGGCTATTAGTCTTTTTAAATTTTTTTGACCAATTGCTGCTACTGCTCCGAATACCATTGATGCAATAGACAAAAATATAATTATCATTTGCCACTGATCACCTAATTCATAAAAAGGAATGTATAAAAATCTAATAAATACGGTTAATGCAGCAATTTTTGGAAGTAATGCGAAAAAGACTGTTACAGATGTTGGTGAACCTTGATAAACATCAGGTGCCCACATATGGAAAGGAACAGCAGAAATTTTAAAAGCTAATCCAACTAAAATAAATACTATTCCAAAAGTTAATCCGTATTCTATTTCTTTTGTATTAACCATAATTTGATTAAAATTAGTCGTTTCTGAAAAACCATAAATAAGCGAACACCCATATAATAAAAGTCCAGATGAAAGAGCACTTAAAACAAAATATTTTAATCCAGATTCTGTTGATAGTAAATTATCTCTATTAAATGATGCTAACACATATAATGCTAATGATTGCAATTCTAATCCCATGTAAAAAACAATAAGATCATTTGAACTAATCATCACCATCATGCCTAAGATTGAGCATAAAATAAGAATTGGATATTCAATTTTGCTAATTTTACTAATCTGAATGTATTTTGATGATGAAAGCATTACAAAAATCCCAGACAAAATTAAAAGAATTTTCATAAATCTAGCTAAACTATCTATATTGTAACTATTATTGAATAATGATGATTGAATTTGCGGGTCTAAATTAATTATTAATGCTAAAGCAGCAACTAAACTTACTGTTGTTAAATTATAAACTAGTTGAGAACTATTTTTCTTAAATACCCCAAATATTAATAAAAACATAATCATTATTGATATAAATAACTCTGGAATTATAAGTTGTAGATTTTCCATTAATCGCCTAATGCTAATTTATTTATCTTGTCTAAATCATTCATATCTATCATGTTTGCAACTGATACCTCTATAGAGTTAATCAATGGTTCTGGATAAAAACCGAAAAATATAATCGGTAATACTAAAAGCCATAATGTAACAATTTCAAATCTTTTTAGATCAACCATTTTTTTTACATCTTCATTAATTAATTTTCCAAAGATTATTCTCTTATATAACCAAAGCATATATGCCGCCCCCAAGATCACTCCTAGACTTGCAATAGTTGCTACAAGTATATTCTTTTTAAATGCACCCATTAAAACTAAAAATTCACCAATAAAACCACTTGTTCCAGGTAATCCAAGAGCTCCTAAAGTAAAAACCATAAAAACTATTGCGTACTTTGGCATTATAGAAACTAAGCCTCCATATCTATTTATAAGTCTTGTATGAAGTCTATCGTAAACAACTCCAACACATAAAAATAGTGCTGCAGATACCAAACCATGACTTATCATTTGGAAAATACTTCCTTCTATTCCTTGCTGTGTCATTGTGAAAATACCTAGTGTTACAAATCCCATATGAGCTACAGACGAATAAGCTATTAGTTTTTTCATATCTTCCTGCATTAAGGCTACTAGTGATGTATAAATAATCGCTATCAAACTAAGTATGTAAACTAAAGGAACAAAATATAATGAAGCGTCTGGAAACAAACCTAGAGAAAACCTTATAAATCCATATCCAGCCATTTTTAAAAGTATTGCAGCTAGTAAAACTGAACCAGCAGTTGGTGCCTCTACATGAGCATCTGGTAACCATGTATGCACTGGCCACATTGGAGTTTTAACAGCAAAGGAACTAAAAAATGCTAGCCATAATAAATTTTGGTACTTAGCATCGATACCCAATTCATATAACTTAATGACATCAGTTGTACCAGTTATCCAATATATTGATATAATAGCAATCAGCATTAAAACTGAACCTAGCAAAGTATATAAAAAGAATTTAAATGCTGAATAAACTCTTCTTTCTCCACCCCATATACCAATAATTAAAAACATTGGAATAAGACCAGCCTCAAAAAATAAATAAAATACAACTAAGTCCAACGAGCAAAAGACACCAATCATAAATGTTTCAAGTATCAAGATTGCTATTAAAAAATCTTTTAATCTATTTTTGATAGTTGCATTTACAGTTATTACACAAATTGGAGTAATGAATGTTGTAAGTAAAATAAATAAAATTGATATACCGTCTACTCCAACTTTGTAATTAACAAATCCTGAAATCCATTCTCTTTCTTCAACAAATTGAAAGTCAACTATAGATTTATCAAAAACAATCCATAAATATAAAGACAAGAAAAAATTAGCTAAAGTAATAAAAAGGGCAACATATTTGCTACTTTGATATTGAGAATTAGACGATCTAACAAAAAAAATAAATAAGGCTCCTATTGTTGGAAGTAAAATTAGTGATGATAGAATTGGGAAATTCATATTATTTTACTATTAATAAAGTTAATAAAATTGAAAAACCTAGAAGCATTATAAAGGCATACTGATATATATAACCTGATTGAAACTTTACCGCTTTAAAAGAAAAAAGTTTTACTAAATTTGAAATTCCATCTGGTCCAAATTTATCAATTATTAATCCATCAATTTTTTTCCAAAGAAATATTCCAAAACTTTTTGAAGGTTTAATAAAAATTTGATCATACAATTCATCAAAATACCATTTTTTTTGGAGAAAAATGTAAACTGGCATGTTAATGGAAACTATTTCATTTACAATTTTAGTATTTTTAACAAATAGATAATATGACAATGGAATTGTTAAAACTACTAATGTAGGAGTTAAAAACAAAAACCAAATTGGAGGATGTTCTTTTCCTAATGGTTCTAGAAATTTTATAGACTCTCCCCAAAAGTTGTACATTGTATCATGACCTATAAATAATTCTTTAAATAAAAATCCTGAAAAAACAGCGCCGACTGCTAATAACACCAAAGGTAACATCATACTTAATGGAGACTCGTGCATTTTATCAATACTAAGATCTTTATTTTTGTAATCTCCATGAAAAGTTTTAAATATTAATCTCCATGAGTATATAGAAGTCATTACTGCAGTTAATACACCTATAGCAGCAGCATAAATTCCAAATTTTGTTTCACTTATATAAGCAAATTCAATTATTGCATCTTTAGAATAAAAACCTGATAAGAAAGGAAATCCTGTTAAAGCTAAAGTACCAACAACCATTAATGCATAAGTGTAGGGTAATTTTTTAAATACTCCCCCCATCTTAGTAACATCTTGTTCATCTTTAAATGAATGAATTACTGATCCAGACCCTAAGAAAAGTAGAGCTTTAAAAAAAGCATGTGTAAATAAATGAAACATTGCAACATTATATGCACCTACACCTGCTGCAAAAAACATGTATCCCAATTGACTACATGTTGAATAAGCGATAATTTTTTTTATATCTGTTTGCACTAATGCAACTGTAGCTGCAAAAAAAGCTGTGGTCATTCCAACTAATGTGATTACAGACAAAGCTAATTCTGAGTACTCATAAATTGGAGAACATCTAACTACTAAAAAAACTCCTGCAGTTACCATTGTGGCTGCATGAATTAATGCGGATACTGGTGTTGGACCTTCCATAGCATCTGGTAACCATGTATGAAGCAAAAATTGAGCTGACTTTCCCATTGCTCCAATAAAAAGTAATAAACAAATCAAATCTATTGTATAAAATTCAAAAGATAGAAAATTTATTTTTTGATCTATAATTTCAGGTATTTTAAGAAAAACTTCGTCATAATTTACTGTGCCAAAAATATAAAATATTAAAAAAATACCTAATGCAAAACCAAAGTCCCCAACTCTATTTACTATAAAAGCCTTAATAGCTGCAGCATTAGCAGTTTCCTTTTTATACCAAAAACCAATTAAAAAGTACGAGCAAAGACCAACCCCTTCCCATCCGAAAAATAATTGCAAAAAATTATCTGATGTTACTAATGTTAACATAGCGAATGTAAATAATGATAGATAGGACATGAATCTTGGTTTATGTGGGTCATGAGACATGTAACCAACAGAATAGATATGAACTAAAGATGAAACTAGAGTAACTACAACTAACATTACTGCAGAAAGAGCATCAACTTTAATAGACCAATTTACATTTAAAGATCCTGAATTTATCCAAGTTGCAATAATTGCATTATGCTCATATCCTGATGAAACAACTTTAAAAAATATGAACAAAGATAATAATGCCGAAATAGAAACCAAAATACACGTGATTAATTGCGATAATCTATCACCAATGGTTTTGCCAAAGAAACCTGATATGATTGAACCTATCAAAGGTAAAAATAATATTAAGTATTCCATTTACCCTTTCAATCTGTCGATTTCTTCAACTCTTATTGTTCCAGAATTTCTGTAGTAAACTACAATAATTGCAAGTCCTATTGCGGCCTCAGCTGCAGCCACTGTTAATATGAATAATGTGAAAACCTGGCCACTCAAATCGTTAATAAAAATAGAAAAAGATACTAAATTTATATTTACAGCTAAAAGTATTAATTCAATACTCATCAATATAACAATAATATTTTTTCTATTTAGAAAAATACCCACAATACCAATTGTGAATATAATAGCAGCGAGAGTTAAGTAATGTCCAAGACCAATACTAAGCATCTATTTTAACTCCTTTATTATTTTCAACATCAACTAATTCAATACCATCTTTTCTATCTCTAGATATTTGTTTGAAATAACTTTGTCTTTTTACTCCAGATCTTTGTCTGAAGGTCAATACAATTGCTCCGATCATGGCTACCAATAAAACCATTCCAGATAATTGAAACAAATGAATATAATCAGTATATATAACACTTCCTAAAGATTGAGTATTTGTTAAGTCGGTATTTATTTCAATCGCAATTGAATCTAACAAATCTGGTTTATATTTCCATCCACCTATAACAATAATTAATTCAAAAAATATAATTATACTTACTAATAGACCAACTGGAATATGGGAACTTCTTCCACTAGAATTAAACCATTCATTTTTTTGTTGAGCAACATTTAACATCATAACCACAAATAAAAATAATACTGCCACTGCTCCGACGTACACAATAAGCATTATCATTCCTAAAAATTCGGCACCAATCATGATGAATAGGCAAGAAATGCTAATAAAGTCCAATATTAAAAAAAAAACTGAGTTAACTGTGTTTTTTGAAACAGTTACCATAATTGCAGAGACAATTGCAATCAGTGAAAATATATAAAAGACTATTGCGTGAGCAATCATTGATTATCTGTGAGAGCTATCAGCATTAATATTTGCTGCTAAAATATTCTCCCATCTATCTCCATTCTCTAACAACTTTTCTTTGTTATAGTAAAGTTCTTCTCTTGTTTCTGTAGCAAATTCAAAATTTGGACCTTGCACAATCGCATCAACTGGACAAGATTGTTCGCACAAACCACAATAAATACATTTTAACATATCAATATCATAACGAGTAGTTTTTCTACTTCCATCTTCTCTCTCGCTAGACTCTATTGTTATAGCCTGAGCAGGACAAACAGCTTCACATAATTTACAAGCAATACATCTCTCCTCACCATTTGGATATCTTCTTAGCGCATGTTCTCCTCTTGCTCTAGGACTAATTGAACCTTTTTCAAATGGATAATTAATTGTTTTTTTTGGTTTAAATATCTCTTTTATTGCCATGATTAATCCTGTTAAAAAATCAATCATAAAAATTGTTTTGAAAAATCTTATTAAGCTCATTCTAATTACCCGGTAATAAATCAAAATACATTAAAAAACTTGCAGTTAATACTACATAAATCAATGAAAATGGTAGAAAAATTTTCCATCCAAGTTTCATTAATTGATCATACCTATATCTAGGTACTATTGCTTTTATCAAAGCAAATAAGATAAATAAAAAGAGTATTTTTAAGATTAACCATATTGGAGCCGGAATAACATTAAATGGAAATAAATCTATAGGAGATAACCAGCCACCAAGAAATAAAATAGATCCCATTGCACACATAAGTAAAATGTTGGCATACTCCCCTAACCAAAACATTGCATACATCATTCCAGAGTATTCTGTCTGGTAACCTGCAACTAACTCTGCTTCAGCTTCTGGCAAATCAAAAGGTGGTCTGTTCGTTTCTGCTAAGGCTGAAATAAAAAATATTATAAACATTGGAAATAGAGGTATTACAAACCACAAATCTTTTTGAGCTAAAACGATGTCACTTAGATTTAATGAACCTACACAAAGTAATACATTTATAATTATTACACCTATTGAAACTTCATAAGAAACCATTTGAGCAGCTGATCTAATTGCTCCTAGAAAAGGATACTTTGAATTAGAAGCCCATCCACCCATAATTATTCCATAAACACCTAAAGATGAAACTGCAAAAAGATATAAAATACCGACATTGATATCCGCTAGTACAAAAGTTTCACTAAAAGGAATTACCGCCCAAGCAATTAAAGCCAAAGTCATTGTAACTATTGGGGCTAAGATAAATATAACTTTATTTGAGCTTGCTGGAATGATTATTTCTTTAAAAATGTATTTTAACGCGTCAGCTAATGTTTGAAATAATCCAAATGGACCAACAACGTTAGGACCTCTTCTTTTTTGAACAAATGCCCATACTCTTCTATCTAACCAAACGATCATTGCAACAGATACTAAAACTGGGATCAATAGAAACAGAATTCTATAAATTTGTTCAAAAAATATAATTAGTTCAACCATTAATTATCGGTTCCAGTTTTTGGTAAACTCATTCTAATATTTTTACACTCTGACATTGTTTTTGATGCTCTCGCTATTACATTTGAATGATAATAATCAATCTCTTCAGTAATAATTTTTTCTGATTTAAAATTATATTCAGGCACCTCAAAATCAGCATCATTTTTATTATTAAGATTTAAATAATTTATTAATGAATCAATAAGTTGATTTTTATCTTTATATAAATTTTTTCTCTTAATGAATGAAGACAATTCATTTATTATTTGCCAATCCTCTTTCGCTTCACCTGGTGGGTATGATGCCTTGTAGGCTTTTTGTAATTTTCCTTCTAAGTTTGTAAAATAACCATCTTGTTCTGTGTAAGTAGCACCAGGCAAAATTACATCAGCAATACTTGCACCTTTATCACCGTGACTACCTATATATATTATAAATTCATTTTTTTTCTCAAAATTTAAATTATCTTGGCCAAATAAAATTAAAATTTCAAAGTTATTGTTTTCCAATTTATCCAATATTTCGTAGCTAGAATTTTTTGACAATACATTTAAGTCATATGAGCCTACTGTGGATGAATTTTTTGATAATATATTTAATGCATTCCAATCATCAGAAATTTTATTATTTACTAATAGATAATTTTTGAATTCTTCAAAAATATAAGGCGCCGACTTAAGTTTAAGGACTGATTGTCCAAAAATTACACACGGATATTTCGATTTTTTAATTTTTTCTGAAATTTCATGCTTATTATCAATGATATCTTTTATAGTGTCGGTGTTATTTGATATAACTTGGTAAGGATAAGTTAAATCACCAACATCACCTAAAGATATAATTTCGGTCTTATTTTTTAAATAATTTTTTCTAATTCGTGAGTTTAATATTGTAGCTTCAAATCTTGGATTTGTACCTATTAAAATTATTAAATCACTTTTTTCTATTCCTTCAATGGAACTGTTAAATAGATAATTACTTCTTACATTTGTATTAATATATAATTTTTCATATCTAGATTCCAAATTTTCAGACTTAATCGTTTTTTCAAAAAAAACTTTTGCTGCATAAGTAGTTTCCATATTTGTCATATCACCTATAAATCCAGCAATTTTTTCAGACTTTGTTTTTGAAATTCTTTCAGATGCAGCTTTAAAAGCTTCATCCCAACTTGATGGCTTTAATTTATTATTAATCTTAACATAGGGTGTATCTAATCTTTGATTTTTTAAGCCATCACATGCATATCTGGTTTTATCTGATATCCATTCTTCATTTATTTCTTCATTAATTCTTGGAAGAACTCTTTTAACCTCCCATCCGTATGTATCCACTCTTATATTTGATCCAACAGCATCCATCACATCAATTGTCTCAGTTTTTTTTAGTTCCCATGGTCTAGCTTCGAAGACATAGGGCTTTGATGTAAGTGCACCGACAGGACATAAATCAATAACATTAGCTGAGAGTTCAGATTTCATGGCTTTTTCTAAATAAGTGGTTATTTGCATATTCTCACCTCTGCCAATTGCTCCAAGCTCAGGAACTCCAGCAACTTCTGTTGCAAATCTAATACATCTTGTACAATGAATGCATCTTGTCATTTGAGTTTTAATTAGTGGACCCATATATTTTTCGGGTACATATCTTTTATTTTCTTTAAATCTTGATTTATCAATTCCGTAATACATGGATTGATCTTGTAAATCACATTCTCCGCCTTGATCACATACTGGACAATCAAGTGGATGGTTTGCTAGTAAAAATTCCATTACACCTTTTCTTGCTTTTTTTACTTTTTCGGTGTTAGTTCTAAGCACCATCCCCTCTGCGGCAGGCATCGCGCAAGATGCTATTGGCTTAGGAGATTTTTCCATTTCAACTAAACACATTCTACAATTTCCGGCTATTGATAATTTTTCGTGATAACAGAACCTTGGTATCTCTGCTCCAGCCTGTTCACAAGCTTGTAATACTGTAGTTCCTTCTTCTACCTCGACATCAATATCATTTACTTTAAGTTTAAGCATTTTCTTTTTCTAATAAATGTTGATCAACTAAATAAGGTATATCTTTTTGTTTTTTCACAATTGGATCAAACTTGTTTCTTTCAATTATTTCATCTTTAAAATTTCTGATTAATCCCTGAACAGGCCATGATGATCCTTCTCCAAAAGCACAAATAGTATGACCTTCAATTTGTTTTGTTACATCTAATAACATATCTACCTCATCTTTTGTGGCTTCACCTTTTGCCATTCTCTCTAACATTCTCCACATCCAGCCAGAACCTTCTCTGCATGGTGTACATTGACCACAACTCTCGTGTTTATAAAATCTTGCTATTCTAGCCATACACTTAATAATGTCTTGATCTTTATTTATAACAACAATACCAGCTGTTCCTAAACCAGTTTTATTCTCAACACATGCATCAAAGTCCATTTTAATTGTTTCACATGTTTCTTTTGGTAGTAATGGCATTGATGAACCACCAGGTATAACTGCTTTTAGATTATCCCATCCACCTATTACTCCACCTGCATGTTTTTCAATTAATTCTTTTAATGGAATTCCCATTTCTTCTTCTACGTTACAGGGATTATTTACATTTCCTGAAATACAATATATTTTAGAACCAGTATTTTTTGGTCTACCGAGTGATGAAAACCATTTTCCACCTCTTCTAAGTATAGTTGGTACCACTGAAATTGTTTCAACATTGTTTATTATTGTTGGGCAACCATAAAGACCTATTAAAGCCGGAAATGGAGGTTTCAATCTTGGTTGACCTTTTTTTCCTTCAATACTTTCGAGCAAAGCAGTTTCTTCACCACAGATATAAGCACCAGCACCATAATGAATATATATATCTAATTCCCAATCAGTCCCTGCAGAATTTTTTCCTAAGAGACCATCTTTGTACGCTTCATTGATAGCTGTTTGAAGCTTTTGTCCTTCATTAAAATATTCTCCTCTTATATAAATATAACACTTATGAGCATTAACTGCGTAAGATGCAATTAAGCAACCTTCTATTAGTTTATGAGGTTCAAATCTTAGAATATCTCTATCTTTGCACGTGCCAGGCTCAGACTCATCGGCATTAATTACTAAATAATGTGGTCTTGATCCAACTTCTTTTGGGGCAAAAGACCATTTTAATCCTGTAGGAAATCCAGCGCCGCCTCTTCCTCTAAGTTCTGATGTTTTAATTTCATTAATTATCCATTCTCTTCCTTTGTCGCAAATTTCTTTTGTATCCTTCCAGTCTCCTCTTTGTTTTGCAGATGATAAATCAGCACCAAAATCATTGTATAAATTTTGAAAAATTCTATCCTTATCTTCAAGCATTTTTATTACCTATTAATGTTTTTCTAGTATTTTCTGGTTCAGAACTTAATCTGCCTCTATATGATCCTGGTTGAGGAACTTCATCATTACTTATTTTATCAATTATTTGCTCAAGTTTTGTTGGATCTAAATCCTCATAATAATCCTCATTCAATTGAAGCATAGGGGCATTCACACAAGCACCCAAACACTCTACTTCTAACCAAGAAGTTTTTCCATCTTCTGATAAACAATTTTCTTCATCAGAAATTTTTCGTTTACAAACATCTACTAAATTATACGCACCCCTTAACATACATGGGGTTGTAGTACATACTTGAAAGAAATATTTACCAACTGGAGTTAAATTATACATGCTATAAAATGTAGCTACCTCATATACTTTTATGTATGGCATATCTAAATACTTTGCTATGTATTTCATTGCACTTAAAGGTATCCAATTATCATTTTGTTTTTGTGCTAAGTACAATAAAGCCATAACCGCACTTTGCTGTTTTCCAGAAGGATAATTTTTAATAATACTATCAGCAGTTTCTTTGTTTTTTTTACTAAACTCAAATTTTTCAGGTTGTACTTTTGATATTTTTTTAACTGCCATTATCTATCTACCTCTCCAAAAACAATATCCATTGAACCTAAAACTGCAGGAACATCAGCTAACATATGACCTTTAATTAAGTAATCCATTGCTTGCAAATGAGAGAATCCTGGAGCTCTTATTTTGCATTTGTAAGGTTTGCTTGAACCATCAGAAATTAAGTATACTCCAAATTCTCCTTTAGGAGCCTCTACAGCTGTATATATTTCGTCTTTATCAACCCTATAACCTTCAGTATATAACTTGAAATGATGGATCAATGCTTCCATAGATTGTTTTATTTCTTTTTTTGGTGGTGGACTGATTTTTCCATCGTCAGTTTTAATTGGTCCAACAGGTAAATTTGCCAAGCATTGATTTATTATATTTACACTTTCTTTCATTTCTTCAATTCTGCATAGATATCTATCGTAACAATCTCCGTTTTTTCCTACTGGAATTTTGAATTCGAATTGTTCATAACAATCGTACGGCTGGGATTTTCTTAAATCCCAAGGGACGCCAGATCCTCTCAACATAACACCAGAAAAAGAATAATCGAGAGCATCTTGTTTTGATACTACTCCTATATCAACGTTCCTTTGCTTAAATATTCGGTTATCAGTTAAAAGTAATTCTAAATCATTTATTATTTTTGGAAATCTTTCACAAAATTTTCCGATCTCTTTATCTAATCCTTTTGGTAGATCTTGATGTACTCCTCCAGCTCTAAAATAATTAGCATGTAATCTAGAACCAGAAACTTTTTCATAAAAACCCATTAATATTTCTCTTTCTTCAAATCCCCATAAAGTAGGAGTTAATGCACCAACATCCATTGCTTGTGTTGTAACATTTAAAATATGACTAAGTATTCTTCCAATCTCACAAAACATTACTCTTATGTATTGAGCTCTTATCGGAACTTCTATTTTTAGAATTTTTTCAATTGCTAAAGCAAAAGCGTGTTCTTGGTTCATTGGTGCTACATAATCTAATCGATCAAAATACGGAACAGCTTGGGTATAAGTTTTATTTTCAATTAATTTTTCTGTACCCCTATGCAATAAACCAATATGTGGATCTGCTTTTTCAACAATTTCACCATCTAACTGCAATATTAATCGTAAAACTCCATGAGCTGCTGGATGTTGAGGTCCAAAATTTAGATTCAAAGTTTTTGTTTCTTTTGCCATTATTCTTTAGTTTGCTCTTTTATATACTTGGTTCCTTCCCAAGGACTTTCATAATCAAAGTTTCTATAATTTTGCTCTAATTTTACTGGTTCATAAATAACTTTTTTTGTTTCATGACTGTATCTAACTTCATTATGACCTGTTAAAGGAAAATCTTTCCTTAATGGATGTCCTTCAAAACCATAATCTGTAAGTATTCTTCTCAAGTCCGGATGATCTTTAAAATCAATTCCATACATGTCAAATACTTCCCTTTCCATCCAATTTGCAGCAGGAAATATAGATGTTATTGAACCAACAATTTCTTTTTCTTTTACATCTATCTCTATGATAATTCTTTGATTAAATTCATGACTTAATAATAAATAAACTAATTTAAATCTAATTTCATTTTCAGGAAAATCTACAGCTGTGATATCTATCAGTTGTCTAAATTTAGTTTTTGAATTTGTTTTTAAGAATAAAATAACTTCAGTTAAATCCGTTTCATCAATTTTTAAGTAAATTTGATTATGTTTGATTAAAGAACTTTTTATTTTAGTATTTAGTTCTGAATTCAAAATTTTTTCTAAATCCTGGATATTTTGCATTTTTTATCTTTCCAGAGAACCTTTGTTCCTGATTTTCTTTTGAAGCTGCATTATTCCATATAGAAGTGCTTCAGCAGAAGGAGGGCACCCAGGAACATATACATCAACCGGTACAATACGATCACATCCTCTTACTACAGAATAAGAGTAATGATAATATCCCCCACCATTTGCACAACTTCCCATGGAAATTACATATCTTGGTTCTGGCATTTGGTCATAAACTTTTCTTAGTGCTGGAGCCATTTTATTTGTAAGAGTTCCCGCAACAATCATAACATCTGATTGTCTAGGTGAAGCTCTAGGGGCAGCACCAAATCTTTCTAAATCATATCTTGGCATTGAAGTTTGCATCATTTCGACTGCACAACATGCAAGACCAAAAGTCATCCAATGTAATGATCCAGTTCTAGCCCAGTTAACAAGATTATCCAGTGATGTTGTTATAAAACCATTATCACTAAAATCTTGTGCTAATTGTTTAAATTCTTCCGGAATATTTTTTTTTCTTTCTTCTAAATTCATTTTATTCCCAGTCTAATGCTCCTTTTTTCCATTCATAAATAAACCCAATAGTAAGAATAAATAAGAAGATCATCATTGAAGTAAATCCGAATATTCCGATTTTGCCTAGAGATATTGCCCAAGGGAATAGAAAAGCGATTTCTAAATCAAAAATAATAAATAATATTGCAACAAGATAAAATCTAACATCAAATTCCATTCTAGAGTCATTAAATGGTTCAAAACCACACTCATATGCTGATAATTTTTCTGGATCAGGATTTTTTGGAGATGCTAAATAATTGATCGCCACAAATGCTACACTTAATACAAGTGCAACTAGTAAAAATACAATTATTGGTAAATAATCTTTTAAAAATTCAGCAAGCATGATGAGTCTATATAGCACCTTTTAGATCAACTAAAAGAGCAGATAGGTCACATTTTAAGGCTCTATTTTATTCATTTATTTAATGGCGGGAGTGAAGGGACTCGAACCCTCGACCTATCGCGTGACAGGCGATCGCTCTAACCAACTGAGCTACACCCCCGTATTTTGGTGGGCAGTAAAGGACTCGAACCTTTGACCCCCTCGGTGTAAACGAGATGCTCTACCAACTGAGCTAACCGCCCAAAACATGGTACTATTACATCAACGTTTTAATAATGTAAATTGTTTATTACTGAATACTAGCTTGAGATTTATCGTCTTTTTTAGTTTCAGTTAATTTATCTACTTCAGTCCACTCTGTAGGCTTCAATTCTTTAGTTAAAGCTATTTTAATTACTTCATCTGCAGTTTCTACTGGTACTATTTCAATATCATCTTTCACTTTTTTCGGTACATCAACTAGATCTTTTTCATTCTCTTTAGGAATTAAAACTTTTTTTACACCAGCTCTATGAGCAGCTAATAATTTTTCTTTCAAACCTCCAATAGGTAATACTTGACCTGTTATTGTTACCTCTCCAGTCATAGCAATTTCTTTCTTTACTGGAACTTTAGTAATTGAAGATACTATTGATGTAACCATTGCTATACCTGCAGAAGGACCGTCTTTCGGTGTTGCACCTTCTGGAACATGTATATGAAAATCTTTTTTCTCAAATAGTGGGGGAGTTACTCCAAACTCTAAACATTTTGATCTAACATAAGATTTTGCAGCTTTTACAGATTCTTGCATTACATCACCTAGCTTACCAGTTATTTGCATTCTTCCTTTACCCGGCATATTAACTGTTTCAACTTTTAATATTTCTCCACCAAACTCTGTCCAAGCTAAACCTATGACTATTCCAACTTTATCCTTTGCTTCTAATTCACCGAATTTGAATTTTTTTATTCCAAGAAAGTCGGGTATATTTTTTTCATTAACCTCGACACTCTTTTCTTCATTATTAACAACTTTTTTAACAACTTTTCTTGTTACTTTTGAAATTTCTCTTTCTAAATTTCTAACGCCACTTTCTCTTGTATAACTTCTTATAATTTCTTTTATTGTATCGTCAGCCAACTTCATTTCACCTTCTTTTACACCGTTATCCTTTATTTGCTTAGGAAGTAGATATTTGTTTGCAATATTAATCTTCTCATCTTCTGTATATCCTGGAATTCTTATTACTTCCATTCTATCTAAAAGTGGGGGAAGAATATTTAGTGTGTTTGCTGTTGTTACAAACATAACATCTGATAAATCATAATCAACTTCAAGGTAATGATCATTAAATGTTGTGTTTTGTTCTGGATCCAGAGCCTCTAATAAAGCTGATGATGGATCACCTCTATAATCATTTCCAACTTTATCAATTTCATCAAGCAAAAATAAAGGATTTTTAGTTCCTGCTTTTTTCATCATCTGAATAATTTTTCCAGGAAGAGAACCAATATAAGTTCTTCTATGACCTCTTACTTCCGCTTCATCTCTAACACCACCCAAAGACATTCTTACAAATTGTCTGTTAGTTGCTTTTGCTATTGATTTACCTAATGAAGTTTTACCTACTCCTGGAGGACCTACTAAACATAGAATTGGACCTTTTATTTTATCCATTCTTTTTTGCACTGCTAAGAATTCTATTATTCTCTCTTTAACTTTTTCTAATCCAAAATGATCTTCTTCTAAAATTTTTAAAGCTTTGTTCAAATCTATGTCGACTTTATCTTTTTTAAACCAAGGTAAATCTATCATCCAATCTAAATAGTTTCTTACAACAGTTGCTTCAGCAGACATTGGGCTCATATTTTTAAGTTTTTTTAATTCAGACATACATTTCTTTTCAACTTCTTTAGGCATCTTTGCTTTTAAAATTGATTTTTTTAAACTTGTAGTTTCATCCTTACCATCTTCAATTTCGCCTAATTCTTTTTGAATAGCTTTTAATTGCTCATTTAAATAATATTCTCTTTGGGTTTTCTCCATTTGAGTTTTAACCCTTCCTCTTATTCTTTTCTCTACACCTATAATGCTTGCCTCATTTTCCATGATTTTAATGACACTATTTAATCTCTTCTTTACATCTAACGTTTCAAAAATTTGTTGTTTCTCTGAAATGCTAGCATTGATATGTGAAATAATATTATCGGCAATTTTTGATGGATCTTTTAATTGTTTAATATTGTTAATTGTCTCGGAAGATATTTTTTTATTAACTGTAGTAAGCTTCTCTAATCTTTTTATAGCTGTTAAGCTTAAAGGAAGTAAATCATCTTCTTTTGATAAAATATCTTTTTGGTATTCAAATGAACATTTTATAAACTTTTCATCATCTTTAAAGTCAACTATTTTAACTCTTTTAGTACCTTCAACTAATACTTTAACCGTTCCATCTGGAAGTTTTAGTAACTGTAAAATGTTACTTTCACATCCATAAGTGAACACATCATTTTTCTTTGGGTCATCTACTTCAGAATTTTTTTGTGTTACAAGAACAATTTTTTTATCACCTTTCATTACTTCATTTAATGCAGTGATGGACTTGTCTCTTCCAACAAATAAGGGAATAACCATACTTGGGAAGACAACTATGTCTCTTAATGGCAATAACGGTAATGTTACTTTTATATCCATCAGAGAAATATGGATATTATATTTTATAATGCAATAGGAAATTATGGTTTATTAACGTGAAATTATGCTGCTGAAGTCTTGTCAGTTTTAGTTTTGTTCTTCGAATGAACAATAACAGGAGCTGATACACCTTTCGCCGCACCAGAATCAATTATAACTTCTTCAATGTTATCTTGACTTGGTAGATCAAACATTGTTTTCAATAATATATTTTCTAGAATCGATCTAAGTCCTCTTGCTCCAGTTTTTTTTGATATAGCCTTGTTAGCAATATCTTTTACTGATTGATCTTTAAAAGTAAGTTTTACTCCCTCCAGTTTAAATAGTTCTTGATATTGTTTTATTAAAGAATTTTTTGGCTCTAATAAAATTTTAACTAAAGATTTCTCATCAAGATCATCAAGAGTTGCAGTTATAGGTAATCTTCCTATAAATTCTGGTATCAGTCCATATTTTAATAAGTCTTCTGGCTCAAGGTTCTTCATCCACTCACCTACTTTTTTATCTTCTAAACTTTTAACCTCAGCTCCAAAACCAATAGATGAACCTTTGTCTCTTTGAGAAATTATTTTATCTAAACCTGCAAACGCACCACCACATATAAATAAAATGTTAGTTGTATCTACTTGTAAAAATTCTTGTTGTGGATGTTTTCTTCCACCTTGAGGAGGTACGCTAGCAACTGTTCCTTCCATTATTTTTAATAAAGCTTGTTGAACTCCTTCACCCGAAACATCTCTTGTAATTGACGGGTTTTCAGATTTTCTACTAATTTTATCTACCTCATCAATGTAAACAATTCCTCTTTGTGCTTTTTCGACATTATAATCAGCAGCTTGTAATAATTTTAAAATAATATTTTCTACATCTTCACCAACATAACCAGCTTCTGTTAATGTAGTTGCGTCTGCCATTGTAAATGGCACGTCTAAAATTCTTGCTAGAGTTTGTGCTAATAATGTTTTTCCACAACCTGTTGGTCCTACTAATAAAATATTTGATTTTGAAAGTTCAACATTTTTGCTAGTTTTGTTTTCGTAATTTAATCTTTTGTAATGATTGTGAACTGCAACTGATAAAACTTTTTTTGCATGATCTTGTCCGATTACATAATCGTCAAGAACTGCACAGATTTCTTTTGGTGATGGTAATCCATCTTGATGTTTTACAAAAGTATCTTTGCTCTCTTCTTTAATGATGTCCATGCATAATTCAACACACTCATCACAAATAAAAACAGTTGGGCCAGCGATTAATTTTCTGACTTCATGTTGACTCTTTCCACAGAAAGAACAGTAAAGAATATTTTTATTATTGTTGCTCATAGTTTTTTATAACGAATCAATTTGAATACTTTATTACAAAGATTACTTCTTAATCAAGTATAGGTTGTGAATAAACTATATATTGTTGTTTAGTCTCTTTTTTCTACTACTTTATCGATCAAACCAAAATCTTTGGCGTTATCTGGAGTCATAAAATTGTCTCTCTCCAAAGCATCTTTAATTTGATCAACAGACTTACCTGTGTGTTTAGAATAAATTTCATTTAATCTTTTCTTCAAAGACATAACTTCGTTTGCATGAATTTCTATATCAGTTGCTTGACCTTGAAAACCTGCAGAAGGTTGGTGAACCATTATTCTAGAATTTGGTAATGATAATCTTTTTCCTTTAGATCCTGCGGCTAATAAAAATGATCCCATACTTGCAGCTTGTCCAATACACAATGTGCTGACCTCAGGTTTAATGTATTGCATCGTATCATAAATTCCTAAACCAGCTGTCACTAATCCACCTGGACTATTTATGTATAATGAAATTTCTTTTTTAGGATCTTCGGACTCTAAAAATAATAATTGAGCAGTCACCAAAGATGCAACCGCATCATTAATTGGTCCAACTACGAAAACAATTCTTTCTTTTAATAATCTTGAATAAATATCATAAGCTCTTTCACCACGGCTTGATTGCTCAACAACCATTGGGATCAAAGTGCTTAAATGTTCTGGAATTTTTGTTGTCATAAGTGATTCGATTTACTTATACAACTTGTGATTACTTTTTGCTAACTTTTTTTGTTGATTTAGTTTTTTTAGCTCCTTTTTTTGGAGCTTTAGTTGGTTTAGCTGTTTTCTTTTCTTTTTTATCGTCCGACTTAACTTCTTTTTTCTCTTTTACTTTTACTTTATCATCAGTACCTTCAGATAATTTTGCTAATTTCTCTTGCTCTTTTAAATTTTTTTCATTCTCTTCTTTTAAGATTTTTTCAGCTTCTTCTTTGCTAATTTCTTTTTTATTTACTTTCGCAATTTTTTTAAGTTCAGCAATTATCTTTTCTTCATATACAGAACCTCTTAAGCTCTCTATCGCTCCCGGGTTTTTCTCATAATACTCTTTAACCATCTTTTCTTGTCCAGGCATCATTCTAAATTGTTTTTGTAATTCTGCATTTAACTCTTCTTGAGAAACTTTAATTTTATTTTTTTCACCAAATGCATTTAAAATTAAACCAGTTTTAATTCTTTTTTTTGCTTGTTCCTCGAAGTATTTCATATTTTTTTTCTTTTCTTCTTCCTTCATACCTTGAGCTAATAAATTTACCTCTTGTTCAATGAGATTTGCTGGTAACTGATCTAGTTTTTGTTTTTCAATTTGTTCCAAAATTTGTTTTTTTGAAATCATTTCTAATGAATTTTTAAATTCATCATTGATTTGTTTAGATATTAATTCTTTTAAATTATTTAAGTCTTTTGCTCCTAAGTTTTTTGCAAAGTTATCATCAATTTTTGTTTCTTCTGGTTTTTTTACTGCTGTAATTTTACAATTAAACACTGCAGATTTATTAGCCACTTCTTTTTCTGGAAAGTTTTCTGGTAGTTTAACTTCTACTTTTTTATCTTCTTTATTTTTGACACCTTCTAATTGCTTATCAAATCCTTTAATAAATAAATCTTTTCCTAGTTCTAATTGAGTATTTTTTCCTTCATTTCCCTTAAAATCTTTACCATCAACTGTTGCCTTATAATCAAAAACAACTAAATCACCTACTTTAGCTGCATAACTTTCTTCAGCATCTTTAAAGTTTTTTTGTGTTTTTGCTATTTGATCAATTCTTTTATCTGTTTCTTTAGGATCGATTTTAACAACGTACTCGTCTACTTTTAAATCTTTTAAAGATCCAACTTCAACATTAGGTAATTCTGTTACAGAAATTGTGTATTCAAGATCTTTTCCTTCACCAAATGACTTTAAATCAATTTTTGGCTGACCTGCTGGTTTAATTTTATTGTCTTCAAGAGCTTTAGTAGTAGTATCTTTTAATACTTTATCAATTACTTCACCATACACAGCTTTTCCAAACTGTCTTTTTAAAATTTCTGTAGGAACCTTTCCTGGTCTAAATCCTTTTAAAACGACATCTTTTTTAATCTCTTCGTATTTTTCTTCGAGATATCCAGATATAGTTTTTTTATCGATAAAAACCTTTATATCTTTTTCTAAACCTTTTTTATTTTCTACTGTTACTTTCATAAAATATGGTAGGCGAGAAAGGACTCGAACCTTCACAGTTTGCACTATTGGTTCCTAAGACCAACGCGTCTACCAATTCCGCCACTCGCCCAAATTATTGGTGCTTTATATATGATTGTTTATAATTGTCCAATTAGAATAATAGTGTAAAACATTAGCTTAATTGATATGAGCAAAACAAATATTGCAATTGTTATTTATCTCGTTGGTCTTGCATTGGGTGCAATCTTTTTAGATATATGGAGTGCTGAAACTAGTCCAAAAGCTTTATTAGGAATTGCATGGACAACTTTATTTGCGATTGCTTTATTCTTTGCAGAAAAAGAAAAACAAGAAAAAAAAGATTAATTCTTCTTTATTAATTCACTTATAAAAAGTTCACCATCACCATCATCAACTGCTTTTTTATAAAATGATTTTGACAAATCAGATAATTTTTCCGCATTATCCATACCTTTTAATAAGTCAGTTATATAAGTTAAATCTTTTAGTGTATTAGTCGCTGTAAACTTAAAACCTGTGTAATCATCCTCTAAAACCTTATCAAAAATCCTTTTTAAAGCATTAGAATTGCCTGAGCCTAATTGCGCTACTTTATAAAGTTTATCTAAATCAATATCTAATTTTTTTGCAGCTTTTATTAATTCAATTACATATGTGGCAGTTCCTAAAGATAGAAAATTATTTAATAATTTCGTTTTTGCACCATTTCCAATTCCTCCAAAATGATAATAATTTTTACAAAAACATTTTAAAAGTTCTTCTGATCTTTTTAAATTTTCATCAGATCCGCCAACAATTCCACCCAATATTCCCTCCTCTGCTTGAACAGGACCTCCCATAACAGGACACTCTAAATAAGGAATATTATTTGCATTTAATATATGCTCCATTTCAATAGATCCATTTTGGTTATGAGTAGTAATATCAATTATGATTGTTTTATCATTTAACAATGAAACTATTTTTTTTCCAATTTCATGAGCAATAGGAGAATTCGTTACACACAAAAACAAAGCATCTAATTCACTTTTACAAAGTTCATCATAGGATTTAACTTCTTTTGCACCCTCTTTAACTATTCTATCAATTGGCTTTCTGTTCTTATTGGCAATTACAAATAATTCATGATTATTTTTAAGGATGTTATTTGCGATACCAAATCCCATCCATCCAACACCTATAAATCCAACTTTCATAATTCAATATATAATCATGTATAATTACTACATGGTTTCAATACTTCCTATAAATTTATAATCTTTATCTATAACAACAATTTCACCAGATGAAGTACCAAAATTTAACATTTCTGAAATAACTACAAAATGTGTAACTAAAATAAGATTTTTCTCACCATTCCAATTAGATATATATTTTTTTAAACTCTTAATTTGTTCATCTTTATATTTATAAAACTTCTCTTGATAAAAAGAGTTTAAACCCTTGAAGGTTTCATAATTATTAAAGGCAAATCTTGCAGTATCTTTGCATCTGCACCATTCACTAGATAAGACTTTATCAATTTTAATGTTATTTTCTTTAAATAGTTTTCCAATTTTTTTTGATTGCTCTATCCCTTGTTGATTTAAATTTCTTTGAGTATCACATTTTGTTAAATCAATATTGTTAGGATCTCCATTTCCAGGTGCAAGTGAATGTCTTATAAATACAATTTTCCCACCCTTCTGCAGTTCGCTTATTACTAAATCATTAGCCTGTGAATAATTTGAATTAAAAATACTTAGCAAAAATAAAAGAATAAAATTTATATATTTCATAAACGACAATTAAATTTTTATCTGTATTTTTTATAATAGAGCTTTCTGAACTGATAATTTCCAACCATTTATTAAATCGTTCCTAACTTTTCGGTTTATTTTAGGCTTAAAAATTTTATCTTTTTTCCATTTCCTCTTGATTTGATATAATGATTTAAATAATCCAATTTGATATCCAGCTAGTAAGGCTACTCCTAAACCAGTTGTTTCTAATACCTTTGGTCTTTCTGTATTTATATTTATGATGTCAGATAAAAATTGCGAAAACCAGTTGTTTTTTACCATGCCTCCATCAATCTTAAGTTTAGTTGGTTTTAAACCATCTTTTTTCATTGCATTAAATAAATCATTACTTTGATAGGCAACTGACTCTAATACTGCTCTAACTAAGGTTTTCCAATCACTATTTCTTGTTAAACCTGTTATTACCCCTCTTGCATCAGGCCTCCAATAAGGTGCTCCCATTCCACTGAAGGCAGGCACAACGTATACACCCTCATTATTTTTTTTTGATTGAGCAATTGTTTCCGTATCAAAAGCATTGTTAATAAATTTTAATTTATCTCTTAACCATTGTACACCTGCACCTGCAATAAAAATAGATCCTTCAAGAGCATAAGTATTTTTTCCATTCAATCTGTAGCATATTGTTGTTAATAATTTATTTTTAGAATAAATTTTTTTTGAACCAGTATTCATTATGACAAAGGCACCAGTTCCATATGTGCTTTTTACTGAACCTCTTTCAAAGCATGACTGTCCTACTGCAGCTGCTTGTTGGTCTCCTAGAACTGCTGATATTGGTATTTCACTGCCGACAATTCTCTTACTTGTTAAACCAAAATTATCAGCTGAATTTTTAACTTTTGGCAAAATATTTTCAGAAATTTTAAGTTTTTTTAAGATTTCTTTATCCCATTTATTATTATTAATGTTAAATAACATGGTCCTACAAGCATTAGTTGCTTCTGTTAAATGATGTTGCCCATTAGTAAGTTTCCAAATAAGGAAAGTATCAACAGTACCAAATAATAAATTATTTGTTTTTAAAAGTTTCTTAACATTTTTTACGTTTTCTAGTATCCATTTAATTTTAGTTGCAGAAAAATATGGGTCAATAAATAATCCAGTTTTTTTTCTAAAAATTTTTTCATAATTTTTTTTCTTTAACTCTTCACAATAGTCTTGGGTTCTTCTATCTTGCCAAACAATTGCGTTGTAGACTGGTTTTCCTGTTTTTTTATTCCAAAGAATAGTTGTCTCTCTCTGGTTAGTTATTCCTATACTTAATATTTTTCCTCTTAATAGTGATGCTTTTTTTATTACTTTTTTCAACGCTTTTAGAGTTGTAAGCCAAATTTCGTTTGGATTATGCTCCACCCATCCATTTTTTGGAAAATATTGATTAAATTCAAACTGGGATGTAAATTTTATATTACCATCTAAATCAAAGAGAATTGCTCTAGTTGATGTTGTGCCTTGGTCAATAGCAACAAGAAATTTTTTCACAATTTAAGTCTATACCTAAATTTTTTTTTCTAAAAGTAAAAACTAATACAAGCTGGAAGGATATGAAATTTAAATTATTTAGTGAAAGATTGAGTTGAATATTCTGACAAGGGAAGTTTTGATAAAGTTTTTATCTTTTTGACATAATCTACAAAAGATTGAGCATAGCCGAGATATGTATTTACTACTCTTCCTTGCTTAGATATAATTCCAAAAGTTTTATATCCATCTTTACCAGCTGCAATATAGTTATTTGTTGCTACTGTATAAGTCTTACTTGGATTTATCTTTACCCAACTCTTGTCTGTTCTACCCTTAAACTCTAAATTTATCACTCTATTTCCTTTACTATTGCTTGCTTGAACATCCCATCTCAATCCAGCAGCATATGGATAGGCTCCTGTAGAACCATCTGGAGTTAAAGCATAATCAATTGAGTCTTCCAAAACATTTTTAATTTCTTCTCCACTCATTTTCAATTCTACAATAGTATTACTGAAAGGTAATAAAGTATACGCGTCCCCAATTGTAATATTGCCTTCTTTTATATCTATTCTTGTTCCACCACCATTTTGAATTGCAATATCACTTAATTTGGACATTTCTCTGAAGGCGTGTGCTACAATATTCGAAATATCGGATCCATTTTTTTCAGTTTTTGATACATCACAAAGTTTTGACTTTCCTTGTCCAGGAATTCTTTCAAGACATAAATCATCAGTTACTCTGCCAATTACTTCACTGCTTTTTTCTTTAACTTCATTTTTGTATTTTTCTAATATTTTTGATGCTTGTGCGTCAGCCTCTACGATTGAAATATTTGGATTAACTTCGATAGCCTTGTATACGGCTTCTCTATAATTACCATCTATCTCAACTCTTTTTCCATTTGAATCTTTTCTCTTAAAGGAATCATCTAACATTATATGTGGTATTCCATCACATGACTTGATGGTGCCATCGTTATTAAACTCGATATTAAGTTCTCCAACAATTTGAGAATATTCCCATGCTGTAACTACACAAACATCTTCCTCATTTTTATTTTTGACTACAGTTGGGTAGGCCCCATTAGAATTTAGTCCTACATTATCGAAATCTCCAGTTAGACTATGAGAATCACCTCCAACTATAACATCAACATCTGTGAGAAGTTTAGCCATGTTAATCTCATTTTTATATCCATAATGAGTTAAAAGAATTATCTTATTGATTCCTTGTTGTTTAAGCTTATTTATATTTTCTTGTGCTGAATTAATTTCATCTAAAAATAAAGTTGTGTCGTCTGGATTTGATGACTCTCTCGTTTTTTTTGAGATCACAATTCCAATTACTCCAATTTTTTGATTTCCTTTATTGATTATAGTGTAAGGTTTAATTTTTTTTGACAAAGGTGAGTTTATTTTTGCTTTAATGTTTGCTGACAAAACTGGAGTCTTACACTTATCAGTATGAAGATAATCTAAAAACTCAACTAAACTCTTATCACCATCATCAAATTCATGATTTCCTATAGCGAAAGCATCAAAACAAATTTGATTCATCATTTCTGCATCTGCTTTGCCCTTGAAAAGAGTGTAATATAATGTCCCTGTAATAGCATCACCCGCATGAAGCTTGATAACATTTTCATTTTTTAATTTTAATTCTTTAAATTTTGCTACGACAGATGGAAAACCGCCTGATACAACTCTCGTCTTTTCACCATCTAAATTTAAATCAAGTCTTTTATTTGGTTCCAAATGAGAGTGATGATCATTTATATGTAAAATGGTAATTTTATCTGCTAAAGCTGATGAACTTAAAATAAGTGAAAAAATAATTAAAAATAATTTCATGACGGGATAATCGTTATAAAATATGAAAGTATTTTTACTAAAAAGTGAAAGATTTATTAAAAAAATTTAAACTAATTATTACTTATGCTCGATAAAAAACAATTTTAAATTTGATGAAAATTTTAATAATAACAAATAATCATATCTATTATGAGCTGATTGAGTTTGGGGCTTAAAGAATATTTAGAATTAAAAACTGTTACAGACTGGAAGGATTAACACTTTTAAATTCTAACATGTTCTCAAAAGTACACATTTCAGGTTTTGAAAAAGTAATTTTTGGAAATTTTTTACTAAAGTCTAAAAATAGTTTTTTATTAAATTCAATTAAATTACTTATTTCAATCTCACTAAGCTCTCTTAAGATATATGCCAAAGTAATATGAAAAGTATATCTTTGATGGTTTTCAAATTTAATTTTTAATAAGCTACTTAGTTCATCTCTACAATTTCTTAATATTTTTTCATCCTTTTCAGAATATGGTTCTAAAATAATACTGTATCCTCCAAAAAACATTTTTAGTTTAAGATTGAATTCTTTTGGAAAGATATAGTTCTGAATTCTTCTATTTAATTCAACAGCTATATCTTTATAATCCATATCAGGATCTATATCTGATGGCCAATAATTAGTGTCTTTTGTATTAAAATTACAACAATCAAATAATGTCATATGAAAACTGGATGGAGGTAAATAGAAGTAAGTTTTTTTGGGGTTAAAATTCTCTATATTTTTTTGAAAACTAATAATTTGATCAGATAAATTAGTATTAAGAGGAATATTGCAAATTATTGTGCAGCCTGGAAATGGTAAAGGATTTCCTCTATCATCAAATTTATTTTCTGCATCTTTTAAAGTATATCCTTCAAGTTTTCCTGCTAAAAATTTCTCTTGGTTATTAACTATATTTAAATCCATTAAGATAAACTAAAACCATTTTATATTTTCTTTCTCACAAAGTTCTTTCAACCTTAATGGATAATCTGTCATAATACCATCTACACCGTACTCAACCATCTTTAACATTTCGTACTCTTTGTTTACTGTCCATACATTTACTGGCAATTCTTCTTGATGAGAAATATCGACAAGTTTTTTTGTAATGTCTTTTCGGTATGGATGCCAAGCTTTTCCACCTTGTGACTTTATAATTTTTGGCAATTCATGATCTTCATAATAAGGCAAAAAACTCAACCATGGAGATCTGTTGTAAATAGTTTGATTAATATTAATTCCTGTCAAATGTTGAGTTAAGTAAGCTCTTGGAATTTCAGGATACTGATTTTTAATTACTGATAAAGTTCTCCAATCAAATGATGAAACGATTATTTTATCTTTTAAAGATGATTCATTTATATCGTTCATAATTAATTTTACTGTATCTTCTGGTTCTGGTGTCAAATTTTCTTCCTCTGGTGTAGATTTAATTTCTAAATTTATTAATAATTTTTCAGATTTATTTTTTGAAGACATTTCTAATAATTCAGAAAGTTTTGGTATTCTTTGGTTTTCTAATTTTTTTTGATTAATAAATCTTCTTCCGTATCTGGATAATTTATTTACTGAACCTACATCAAACTTTGAAAGTTCTGCATAAGTTAAATCAAATATTTTTAAATTTTCATCCTCTATCCAATTCCCCTCATTATCTTTTGTTCTGCTTGGATCTAATCTAAAATCATGAGCAATAACTGGTACAAGATCCTTAGAAATTAATATATCTGTTTCGTATGCATTAATATTGTTTTCAAATAAGTATTTAAAACTTTCTAGAGTGTTTTCGGGAAGATCTCCTCTTGCTCCTCGGTGACCATAAATTTTTATATGATTTGGTTTGCTTAAAATCAAAATTAATTAACTCTTTTGCCAGTGCTTTTATCAAAAATATAATATTTATTGTTCTCAATATTAAGACTTAGATCAGCACCTTTTTCAATAGTTAGATTTCCCGGACACCTATAACAAAAGTCTTTTTTGTCTTTTAATTGACCATAAACAAGATTATCCGAACCAAGTTGTTCCACTAAGTCTACTTTTAAATTAATTAAACTATTTTCACTTTGACTTAAATGTTCAGGTCTTATTCCTAATTTTACTTCTCCCTCAAAGTCACTATCAATATCTTTAATTTCAAAACCTTCTGCAGATAATGTTTTATTTTTTATATTACCATCTAAAAAATTCATTTGAGGTGAGCCAATAAAACCAGCAACAAATAATGATTTTGGATTATCATATATCTCAATAGGAGTTCCAAGCTGTTCAATAATTCCATTGTTAATAACTGCTAATCTATCAGCAAGTGTCATGGCCTCTACTTGATCATGCGTAACAAATATGCTTGTTACTCCAACTTTCTGTTGAAGTTTTTTGATTTCAAGTCTCATCTGAATTCTTAATTTTGCATCTAAATTTGAAAGAGGTTCATCAAATAAGAATATTTTTGGATTTCTAACAATTGCTCTACCCATTGCAACCCTTTGCCTTTGACCTCCGGATAACATTGAAGGTTTTCTCTGTAAATAATCTGAAATTTGTAACAGCTTAGCTGCATCATTTACTTTTTGCTCGATTGTTTCTTTGTCAATTCCTCTGTTTTTTAGACCATAAGCCAAGTTATTATAAACATTCATATGTGGGTATAATGCATAGTTCTGAAACACCATTGCTACATCTCTTTCAGACGGATCTACCTCATTAATTAATTTTCCATCAAGATTAATATCACCCTCTGTAATATCCTCTAAGCCTGCAACCATTCTTAATAAAGTTGATTTTCCACATCCACTAGGTCCTACAAAAACCATAAACTCACCTTCATCAACACTTAATGAAGTTTCATGAACAGCCTTAGTTCCATTTGGGTAAATCTTAGTCACATTTTTTAAATCTAAAAAGCTCATTTATTTCTCCGTTTGAATTAATCCTTTTATGAACCATTTTTGTAAAAATACTACCACTAAAACTGGTGGGATCATTGACAAAATGATATACGCAAATCTTTCTGCAGTTCTTGGCAGAGCAACTCCTTCATAGCTTTCTGTGTAAATAATCTTCATTCCCATTACAACAGTCCAGTATTCTTCTGCAGTTGTCATTATTAGTGGCCATAAATATTGGCTGTATCCATATACAAACATAAAGATAAACATTGCTGCTATCATGGTTTTAGATAATGGAACCAAGAAATCTATGAAAAAACTCCAAGCATTTGCTCCGTCTAATTTTGCTGACTCCAAGAGTTCATCTGGAATTGTTTTATAAAATTGTCTGAAGAAAAATGTTGCTGTAGCTGAAGCAACTAATGGAAGGATAAGGCCTGTATATGAATTTGTTAAACCTAAATCAGATACAATTTTATAGCTTGGAAAAATCCTTACCTCCAAAGGAACAAGTAGAGTAATAAAGATTAACCAAAAAATTGGTACAGCTAATTTAAATCTATAATAAACCAAAGCATATGCTGACATTGCTGAAATAACTACCTTAAGTGTTGCAATTCCTAATGCCATTATAAAACTATTAATAAACATTTTTGCAGCAGTCACTTCTTCTGACCAACCACCTTTTTCATTTAAAACTTCGTTATAGTTTCTTGCTAGCTGATCACCTATATGAAACTTCATACCTTCGGTTAATATAGTTACAGAGTCATGCGAAGAACTTGCAAAAGATATCCAAATAGGAACTACCATTAACAAGACTCCTAGTATTAAAATAATATGAGCAATTATTTGAAGTGGTTTAATTTTCATTTATCTTGAAAAACCCCCTTAATAAAATATTTCTGCAACACAATTATAATTAAAATTGGTGGCACCATAGACATCATCACGAAAGCAAAACGATGAACAATTGAACCCGACATCATTTTTAATCCCATAACCACTGTCCAATATTGTTCTGAAGTTGTTACCAATAATGGCCATAGATACTGATTGTAGCCAAAAACAAACATAAATATTAACATCGCTACAATCATTGTTTTTGACAAAGGAATTAAAAAATCAACAAAAAATCTCCAGGTATTTGCTCCATCAAGTTTTGCGGATTCAAGTAATTCATCTGGAACGGTTTTATAAAATTGGCGAAAGAATAATGTTGCTATAGCTGATGCTGAAATAGGAACTATTAATCCAAAGTAAGAATTCACTAGATTAAGCTCAGCCATTACTGAATAAGTGGGGAAAATTCTTAACTCTAATGGTACTAAAATTGTAATAAATATAATCCAAAACAATAATGTTGCATATTTTATTCTGTAATAAACCAACGCGTAAGCAGCCATTAAAGATGTAACAACGGATAATATTGCAACTCCTGTAGCCATGATAAAACTATTAAAAAACATTTTTAATGCTGTTATCTCTTTAAAAAAACCACCCTGATATAATAAAACTCGTAAGTAATTTTCATAAAAGCTATCTCCTAAAAACATTTGGAGACCATTCATATTAATCATTGAACTCGTGTGCGTAGAGCTAGCAAAAATCATCCATACAGGAACTACCATGATTAGTATTCCAATGAGTAAAATTAAATGTGAAAAACTTGATGTGATAAATCTAGTCATTAATTATAATGTATTTTCCCTTCGATATATCTAAATTGAAAAATCGTAATTACTAATACAATCAACATCATCATTATTGATTGAGCTCCTGCACTTCCTAAATCCAGTCCTCTAAATCCATCCATGTAAGCTTTATAAACTAGAGTTCTTGTTTCACCAGAAGGAGCACCTATTGTTGTGGTATCAATAATTCCAAATGTATCAAAGAAAGCATACGTTATATTAATAATTATTAAAAAGAATGTAGTTGGCATTAATAATGGGAATGTAATTGTCCAAAATCTTCTAAAACTATTTTTACAGTCAATCATTGATGCTTCAATTACAGATTTTTGTATAGCTTGAAGTCCAGCCAAGAAGAAAATAAAATTAGCACTGATTTGCTTCCAAGAACCAGCTATGATTACGTAAATATAAGAGTCGAACACACTTTCGTACCAATTAAATCCCCACAGTTCGTGAAATAAATGATAAAGAAGACCAAATCTTTCACTAAAAAAATAATTTGCCATTACACCGACTACCGCAGGCGCAATTGCATAAGGCCAAATTAAAAGTGTTTTGTAAGTGCTTTTACCATGCATTACATTATTAGCCTGAACGGCAAGTAATAATCCAATTGAGCCTGTAATTAACGTAATAACAAAACTATAAATAATAGTAAATTTGAAAGCTATGAAATAAGCTGGATCATCAAAAATAAATAAAAAATTGTCAAACCATACAAACTTCGATCCAAATCCAAAAGCATCTTGCATTGTAAATGCATCTCTAAAGGTTTGTATGATTGGCCAATATAAAAAAATTAACAATATACCTAGCTGCGGAGCTAAGAAAAGATATTGTGAATAGCTAGATTTGAATTGGACTTTTTTCATACTTTTGTAAAAATAAATAAGGAGGGTAAATTAATACCCTCCTTATTGTTTTAATTATTCTTACAAAGTTTTAGCAAATTGCTTTAACAATTTAGCTGCACCTTTGTCCATATTCTGCAATCCTTTTTCGATTGATATTTTGCCGTTTAACATTGGCTCAATATTTTCGTAAATTACTTCACGAATTTGGGGCCAATTACCAGCTCTATATCCACCAGGAATAGTTGAACCTTCTAAGCTTAATTGTTCACCAACTGCTTTATGATATGGAGAAGCTCTATAGAAATTTATAGTTTCAGCTAACTCTATACCACCTTTAGTCACTGCAGAGTAACCAGTCATATTATGATAATACAGATCCATTTCTGGAGAACCCATAAATTCTATAAATTTAGCAAGTCCTTTGTACTCTTCCTCAGTATGACCATTTAAGATCCAGTTAGCAGCACCACCTATAAAAGTTGGATACTCTTTTCCTTTGGTTACTGAATCCCAGTAAGGAATATGATTAACTGTAAAGTTTGGAACAACACCTTTCATTCCACCAAATGATGCAGCAGAACCAAACCAAAATGCAGCTTCACCTGCTATAAATGGTGCTTGATTGTCTCCCCACGCTCTTCCTTTATAGCCATATAAACCTTTATCATACCATTCTTTAACTTTCTTCCAATGATAGACAAATGCATCAGTTTCAGCGAATAAAGTTTTTGTAGGAACAGCATCGTAACCATTATTTCCATCTAACATTAATAAATTATGTCTAGAAAAGAAATTTTCAGTCCAAATCCATGGACTATGACTTTGAACTAAAGGAATGTATCCAGCAGCTTTGATTTTTGGAGCCATGGCCTCAAATTCTTCATAAGTTTTTGGCACAGATTCAATTCCAACCTCTTTCAAAATGTCCATGTTTGCATACATCAAACAAGTTGAACTATTGAAAGGTACACCAATCATTTTTCCATCAGAGTCGGCATAGAAATTTTTAATGCCTGGAATATAGTTGTCAGCATCTACATCAATGCCATATTTCTTAGCCATTTCTTCAAAACCGATAACAACACCATTTTTTACTTGAGCTACCATGATTGCAGCACCAGCATCATAAACCTGTGAATAGTGTGGTTGGTCGCCTGCTCTAAATGCAGCAATAGTTGCCGCCATGTTATCTTCATAACTTCCTTTTCCTGTAGGAATGACCGTATATTGATCTTGTGAAGCGTTAAATCTATTTGCAATTTCAATAATTACATCACCAAGAAAACCACTGTTTCCGTACCACCAATGAATTTCTGTTTTTGAATAACTGTGTGATGTAAAAGAGAAAGTAAATAGAATTGTTAAAACACTAAGTATTTTTTTCATATCTATCCTTCTGTTAAGTTTATTTAATTTTTTATTAATAATTTATTAATGTTAAGATATTATGAAATTGTAAATAATTGCATTTAAAAATTTTAAATTTCTAAAAGAGGTTGTATATTTTAAAACAAATCATAATTTAAATGTCTAAAAAATTTGATTTATTCATAATAGGTGGCGGTATAAACGGTGCAGGTATTGCAAGAGATGCTGCAGGTAGAGGTTTATCAGTTTGTTTAGCTGACAAAGGTGAGATTGGAGGAGCAACCTCATCTTGGTCGACGAAATTAGTACATGGTGGTCTTCGTTATTTAGAAAATTATGAATTCAAACTAGTTAGAGAATCTCTGAAAGAAAGAGAAATAGTTTATAAAATTGCCAGACATATTTCCAAACCGATTCCTTTTATAATTCCTTATGCAGATAAAATTCGACCAGCCTGGTTAATTAAAATTGGTTTATTTTTGTATGATAATTTGGGTGGCAAAAGCAATATACCAAAATCAAAAACGTTTGATCTTACAAAAAAATTTTCAAATATTCTTAAGCAAAAATACAAAACTGGTTTTCAATATTTTGACATACAAATTGACGATAAAAAATTAACGAAACTAAATGCTAAAGATGCAAAAAGAAATAAAGCTAAAATACTAGAATATAACAAAGTTAAAAAAGCTGAAATTATTGGCAATGAATGGATTATTAGTCTTGAAAAAGGTGAAAAAGTAAAATCAAAAATTTTAATTAATGCATCTGGACCATGGATAAACGAAACCTTAAATAAAAATATAAAAATTAAATCTAAGAAAAAAATAAGATTAGTTAAAGGAAGTCATATTATTACAAAAAAATTGTACAAAGAAAATGTTGCATTCACATTTCAAAATACTGATAAAAGAATAATATTTGTGATACCTTATAAAGGGAAATTTTCTTTAATTGGAACTACAGAAGTTGAGGTTAAATCACCAGAAAATAAAGGAATATCAAAAAAAGAAATTACATATTTAATTCGTTCAGTAAATAATTACTTAAAAAAACAAATCAGAACAAAGGACATTGTAGATACTTATTCAGGGATAAGACCTCTAATTGAAGATTTTAATACAGCTTCAAAAGTCACAAGAGATTATGTTTTTGATTTAAAAATTATAAAAAAATTACCTTTATTGAATATATATGGAGGAAAACTAACCACCTACAGAAAATTGTCTGAAAAAGTCCTTTTTGACCTTAGAAAGTTTTTACCTAAAACAAAAAAAGGTCCATGGACACACAAAAAGAAGCTTCTCTAAACTTAATGACCGTTAAATTTGAAAAATTAAAAAAAACAATAATTAAATGTAATAAATGCCCTAGACTTGTGAGGTTTAGAAAAAAAATATCTACGGAAAAAAGAAAACAATATATGGACCAAACTTATTGGGGAAAACCAGTTACAGGTTTTGGAGATATAAATGGAAAAATAATGATTGTTGGTCTAGCACCAGCTGCTCATGGTGGAACAAGAACAGGCAGAGTATTTACAGGCGATAAATCCTCAGATTTTTTATATAAATGTTTACACAATGTAAAAATTGCCAATCAAAGTAATTCAGATCATTTAAATGATGGATTAAAAATAAAAAATACCTTTATAACACCAGCTCTAAAGTGCGTTCCTCCAGGAGATAAACCATTAAATGAAGAGTTAAAAAATTGCTTTGGTTATTTTAAATCTGAATTTGAAATACTTAAAAATCTAAAAATTATTGTGGCTTTAGGGAAAATTGCGTTTGATACTTGTGTAAAATTTTATAGAGAAAATTTTGATTACACTGAGAGAGTAAAATTTAGTCATGGAACATATTTTAAATTACCTAACAATGTGTTGTTAATGGGGTGTTATCATCCAAGTCCAAGAAATGTAAATACTGGACGAATAAATGAAAAACAAATGACTAAACTATTTAAAAAAGTAAAAGAACTAGTTTAATTTGTTAATAAGTGCTACTGGAAGTTTTACTGGTTTTCCCAATTTATTTAGAGATACTAATTTAATCTCTGCATCACATAAAGTATCTGATTTTCTTTTAATTACTTGTGACATTGTAATTGTAGTCAAAGTATTAGATTTTATTTTTGTGAAAACGGTAATTTTATCCTCAAATTTTGCCGGTTTTTTAAAATCTACGTTGCAAGTTTTTACTGCTATTAAAACATTATGTTTATCTAATAACTTTTTATTCGAATATCCCAAGGAATAAATAAGCTCAGATCTTGCTCTTTCAAAGTACTTTAAATAATTTGCGTGGTAAACTATTCCACCAAAATCAGTATCCTCATAGTATACTTTTAAATTATACTTAAATACTTTCATCAATTGATATTAATAAAATTTATTGAGAAGAAAAATAGATATTTTGATAGTAAGTAATTGATTTTTTCTTTGAATTATCTGTATCTGACATGATCGCTATCCCGTCCAGCTCATTAACATCTAAATTATGGAATTTCTTGAAATCTTCTTTAACGTTTGCTTTGACAGTTACCCATTCATTTAAATTTGTTTTGGTAGTAGCAAGTACATTATCTATGGACTTTTTAGTATATGGGCTTGGAAAGTTGCTTCCAACTTCTTGATTGCTTGAAAAAACATAATTTATTGCTCTATTGGATAAAGGTGTTGCTCCAGTTTTTTTAATGACGAATACTCTTCCTGCAAAGTCATGACCCTTTTTAGCTGTCTCATCTATCCCTGGTATGTCTTTCTCAATTTTCCAAGTAATATTTATGAAAGGTGTTTTATTTAGATCAATTTTAATCTCCTTACCTAGGCCAGAAGCAGCATTATCAGCAATAGCTTTAAGGTAATTACCATTTTCATCAGAGCCAACAGAATATTCAGTTTTATTATCTGCCCCTCTTACTTTTCTAACTGTCAATTCTGATAGTTCTTTCTCTGTAAACTCAAATACTTTTACTTCCTCAGAATACAAAGTAGTTTGAAACAACGCTGTAACTAAAATTAATTTAAATAAAAATCTAAACATGTCCTTTCTATATAAAAGATAAAATAATTTTCAAATTCAAAATTTTGACATTATTTAAACATGCATAAATCATTATTGTTCTCTACTTAGAAGATATGAAGTTAGCAGTTCTTTTTGGTTTGATGATTTATTGGTCTATAATTATAACCGCACCTGTTATTTCAAAAAATTCTGAAAAATTTGGAGAAAAAAAGGTATTAGTACCTCTTAAAAAACCAAGAATTTAAGGCAGAAGTACTATCTTTGGGGCCGAACAGGTTCCATCATGAATTTCTTTAAAAGCTCCCCACCCGTCTTTAAGATTTCTGTACTCAATCCACTCTATCTTGCCTAGCTTATTATTAGTTAAAATATCAATAGTTTCGCCAAATTCTTTGTTTGTGTAACAATAAGT
This sequence comes from uncultured Pelagibacteraceae bacterium, assembly GCA_902518165.1. Taxonomy (GTDB): domain Bacteria; phylum Pseudomonadota; class Alphaproteobacteria; order Pelagibacterales; family Pelagibacteraceae; genus Pelagibacter. Next base: position 154,717 of record CABYFB010000002.1, on the reverse strand, counting down.
TCCAATAAAAGTAACTTCTTGAAGGGTTGCTTTTCTAAAATTAAAAGATCCTGCGGGCTGAGTTAGTCCAATATGAACTATTATTCCACCTGGTTTTACTACACTGATTGCCTGTTGTCTTGAAACTTCAAGTCCAACTGTATCAAAAACTAAATCAAAGCTACTCTCTTTAATATCTTTATGATCTGGTGATACTGTTTTTGCATCTACATATTTAGAGCATTCATTTAATCTTTTTTGATTAGGATCAGAAATTGTCAGATTAGTATTTCCTTGGATCTTGGATAAAATTAATGCACATAATAGCCCAATTGCTCCACCACCTTGAACAAGCGTTCTACATTCATTTAATGGTTTTTTTGATGCTTCTACTGCTAATAATACTGCATGATATGAAACTGCTGTTGGTTCTGCAACTGCAGCCTCTTTTACATCAAGCTTTTCAGGAACTTTGAAAATATTATGATCTGGAACTGTTATAAGTTCAGCAAATGCACCTTGCCTTTCGTAAGGTCTATTCATTCCTAAAAGAACTCTATCTGGACATAAATGTTCTCTTCCACTCTTGCAGTATTCACAATTTCTACAAGTTATTAATGGATTAAGAACTGAAATTTGTTCTTTAAGCTTACCGTTAATTATTTGACCACTAACTTCATGACCTAAAATTAATGGTGGAATTCTTCTCTCGTCTTTTCCGTGGTAAGCATGCATATCTGAGCCACAGATACCTGATGCATGAACTTTAAGAATGCTTTCTCCAGGTTTTTCAGAAGGTTCTTTTTCCTCCCTAAATTCCATCTCCTCAACACCAGTGTAGACAAGCGCTTTCATTATTATTTATTATTCAATAAATAATATACTAAATAGGATGCAAATGCTCCAATAATCCATCCAAAAGATTGATATTGTATTAAATTTTCATTTAGCAGAGATGATAAAGAAAATATTGATCCAATTAAAAGAGCATACAATGCTTTGAGGTTCCAACCGTTACTGTAAATATATTCTGTATGTTCTTTAGGATAAAAAAGCTCTTTGTGATTAATTTGTTGTTTTTTAAACAAATAATAATCTGCAACCAATACTCCAAAAATTGGGCCAAAAGTCGTAGCTACAGCTTCAACAAATATCAAAACATTAGCTTTACTAAAAATTGAAAGCCAAAATGTTGAAATAATTAATCCAATAATTGATATTACAATTCCTGTTTTTTTTAACGTTAAAGAGTTCGGGAAAAAATTTATCAATGTATTTTGCGAAGGAATATAATTTGCTATCAAATTAGTTGATAACGAAGAGATAATAATAAATATCAAGCAAAAGAAAGTTAGAAAATTATTATTAAATTTTCCAACTATATCATTTGGATTGGTAAGTAGACTTGAAGCATTTAAACCTTTGTTGGTAAGAATGATATCTGAACCTAATGTGATCAAAACAGAGAAAAAAGAAAAGAATATTAAATTTAATATTATACTTAAGTTACCTTTGGTCATCTCTTTATAATTCATTGAGTATCTAGAAAAGTCTCCAAAAGTTAGAAGAACTATAGCAAAATAAGCAAATAAAGTTCCTGTAATTGAAATTATTGGAGCTATATTCGACTGAATTGCAAAATTGCTAAAAACTAAACTAAGTTTTAATCCATTTAGTAGTTCATTGTAATACTCAGATAAAATAACAATTAATAATACAGAAAGTCCTAAATATATTGAAAGACCTGAAAAATTAATAAATGATTTTAGAAAATTCTGTCCTTTTGTAAAAAGGATGTATTGAAAAATTAAAGTTAAGAATAAACAAACCCAATCAATTAAATTCAAACCAAAAAAGAATAATAAAAATATTTCATTCTGCAAAAGTTGATTGTCTATTTTAAATAGAATGATCCTTGCAATGTAACCTAGTGACTTTGATATAAAGAATGTTTGTACACCAAACATGAATAAACCAACTAATCCTCTGATCATCCCTACATATCTTGCTCCAGTAAAACCCATTGAAAGTCTGAGAATTGTTGGAAAACTTAATCCACTACTTTGAGAAATTTTTCCAATAATGTTAGCAAAAAAAAATACTAATAATCCTGCTAGCAATGATCCTGTTAAGACAACAAAAAAATTTAGATCATAGAATAAATATAAAGCAGATATTAAAGAAAACCCAACTATTGTTTGAATATTTATCGCCCAAAAGTTAAAGTAATTTTTCCAACTCCAGTCTCTATTATTAGGATTTATTGAAACTAGTTCCCAATTTCTAAGTTGAAATTTTTCGCTTTGATTCACCTATATGATATTAATCAATTATTTACTGCTGTCCATATAAGAGAGTTGGCAACCATAGTACTATTTTTGGATACGCTATGATTATAATTAATCCAATTATCTGTAATACCATGAACTGCATCATTCCAAGATAAATATCTTTTAAATCCCAACTTGGAACTACTCCTTTTAAAAAATAAGCAGATAACGCTACGGGGGGTGAGAGCCAGGCGGTTTGCAAATTAACAGCAACAAGAATTGCAAACCAAGTTAAATTAAATCCTAATGCTTCAACTAATGGTAAAATAATAGGAACAACTATCATAACAATAGGTACCCACTCTAATGGCCATCCTAAAAGAAAAATCATAATCATGATTATTCCTAAAATTAAATATTTGTTCATTTCAAGAGATAAAAGAAAATCTGTTAAAACCATTGGAGTTCCTAATCTTGCAAACACTGCTCCAAAGAAATTAGAAGCAGCTACTAAAACCATAATTAGTGCAGAAATTTCTAAAGTTTTAACTAATGCATCTTGTAATTTTTTTAATGTTAATTTTTTGTAAGCTAATGAGAGCAATAATGCACCACCTGCTCCACATCCTGCAGCTTCTGTTGGCGTAGCAAAACCAAATAAAATACTTCCTAATGCAGCAAATACTAATGCTGCTGGTGGCACTAATCCTAAGAAAAATTCTAGCCATAATTTTTTTAAATCTGTTGTTCTTAATTCTTCTGGTATGGGTGGACCTAATTTTGGGTTCATCATACATCTGAATGTAGTATATGCAGCATATAAGCATGCCAACAGTATTCCTGGAACTATTGCAGCTGCGAATAAATCAGTTACAGGAATTTCCATAATTGGACCCATAACTACAAGCATAATGCTCGGTGGAATTAGAATACCTAAAGTTCCTCCAGCAGTAATCGTACCAGCAGCTAATTTTACATCATAGTTTGATCTATTCATTGATTTTGCAGCCATAATTCCAAGAATTGTAACTGATGCACCAACTATTCCAGTTGCGGCAGCGAATATTACTGAAACAAATAAAACTGCATAATATAAAGAACCTCTAACTCTTGCCAACATCATTTGGAAAGCTGAGAATAATCTCTCCATTAAACCTGCTTGTTCCATCATTATTCCCATAAATACAAATAAGGGGACAGCGGCGAGAGTTTGTTCGGTCATTACCATCGAAAATTGAAGTGTCATTAAATAGAAAACTAATTTTCCAAAACCCAAATAACCAAAAACAAAACCTAAAAAAATAAGAGTAAATGAAATTGGGAAACCTATAAATATTGCAAACAACATCACACCAATAAGTACGAAACCTAAAATTGCTGGGTCTATTAAATGTGAAAGCATTAACTACCTGGCCATTTACCTTTGACGGCTGCATAATAACTTTTAAAAAGTTCTGAAACACCTTGGATTAGAAGGAAAACAATTCCAATCCATAGACAAGATTTAATTGGCCACATATATGGCATCCATGTTGTGTCCATCCCTCTTTCGTTTCTCATTATACTTTCTTGGACAAAGCCTGTTGTCATATACAAAAAGACTATTAATCCTGGAAAATAAAATAATAAGTAAAGCCAAAAATCTATTCTGCCTTGAGTTTTAACTTTAAAATTTCTATATAAAAAATCTGCTCTAATATGAACACCTTTTGAAAGAGCGTATCCTGCTCCCAACATAAACAATGCTCCATAAAAAAATCTACTCATATCATAAGCCCAGATTGTAGGAGCTAAAAATAATTTTCTTGCTAAAACCTCATAAACCATCCCAAGCATTAATGGGATCGTAATCCAGCAAACAATGTTTCCTATTAATTTACTAAATTTGTCTATGTTAACTATAGTTTTAGCCATCCAAGTTGGCATATCATCAGGCATCTTTCCTGATCCTGATCGCCTTTCAGCTATCATTTCATCTGAAATATCTAACTTTGGATTATCCGACATATAAATTTTAGAAAAAGAAAGCGGGCTTATAAAAGCCCGCTTAATAACTTTATTTATTTCTTCAACGAATTAGCATAAGCCATTCCTAGCTTAGCATTCGATGTTTGTGCACCAGACCAGAATGGTACTGCGGTATTAGCAAAGCTTATCATTGAGTCATAAACTTCTTTAAAGAATGCGTTTTCTTTTGCATTTTTCTCTAAAGTTGCTTTCGCTGCAGCCATATAAGCTGGGAAATAATCAGCTGGTGTATCTTCAAGTATCACACCATGATTTTCAGTAAGATCTTTAAGTGCCAATCCATTAGTGTTGATTCTGTAAGCTAAAGCTCTCATCAACGATGCATCAGCAGCCATCTTCATTGAAAATTTCTCATGGTCAGTGAATTTATCGTAAGTGCTTTTATTTAAGTAAAAGTCAGCATTTACGACTACTTGGTGCAAACCTTGTAGATAATAGTGTTTTAATACTTTATGTATACCAAACACTTTATCTGGTTGAGGACAACACCACTCAGCAGCATCAATAGTTCCTGCTTCCAATGCTGGAAGAATATCTCCACCACCCATTGCAACTGAAGCTATTCCAATGTCTTTGTAAGTTTGACCTGGAATTCCTGGAGGAGTTCTGAACTTAAATGTTCTGAAATCATCCATATCTTTGATTTTTCTTGGGAACCATCCTAAAGCTTCTGGACCAACTGGTTGAAGCATGAAACCTTTAATGTCTCTTTTCATTTCTCCCCAAAGTCTGTCATATAGTTGTTCTCCACCACCATATAAAAACCATGATAAGAATGCGATGTTATCAATTCCTACACCACCACCTGCTACTGGCGAACCAAATAACATGGCAGCTGGATGTTCTCCAGACCAATAGTGAGTCCAAGCAAATCCACAATCAATCAAACCTTTATCAACAGCATCAAGAGTTTCTTTAACTCCAACTACTGTTCCTGCTGGCATAATTTCAAATTTTAGAGATCCACCTGTTAGTTTTGTTACGTTGTCAGTAAAGTCTTTTAACATTACCGCTTCATCACCTTTAGCGCTAATAACCGTCTGACACTTTAACGTTTTTGCAGCATTTGCATTTGAAATAAATCCAAATACTAAGAAAGCAGCAAACAACGCTGAAACGATTTTTTTCATTATATCCCTCTCTTTTTATTTATAATGTGAAGATCCTCTCAAAAATCTAAGGCAGATACAAGCGTCATTTCGAAGTATTTATGAGAAAAATGTTTAAAATCATTAAATATTCATTAAAAATTATTAATAAAAAATATGGATAAATTTGATTACATAATTATTGGCGCTGGTTCAGCTGGATGTGTTTTAGCTAATAGATTAACAGCAAATCCTGATACTAAAGTTCTTTTACTTGAAGCTGGTGGTAAAGATACCAATCCTTGGATCCATATCCCAGGGGGTTATTTTAAAACGATGCACAATCCAGATACCGACTGGTGTTTTAATACTGAAAAAGAACCAAACTGTGATAACAGACAAATGGTTTATCCAAGAGGTAAAACACTTGGTGGAAGCTCATCTATTAATGGAATGCTTTATATTAGAGGTCAATCAAATGATTATAATTATTGGAGACAACTAGGTAATGTTGGTTGGTCATGGGATGATGTTCTACCCTATTTTAAAAAGTCTGAAGATTTTCAATTTGGAGAAAATGAATTTCATGGTTCTGGAGGGCCTATTGCAGTTGAGAAAATTAGAGCAACATTTAAAGTTCTCGATCTATTTTTAGAGGCTGCTGAAGAGCATGGCTATAAAAGAACCGATGATTTTAACAACGGTGATAATGAAGGAATGGGATATTTTCCCTTTACAATTAAAAATGGATTTAGATGTAGTACAGCTGTAGGTTATTTAAATCCAGTTAAGAATAGAAAAAATTTAAAAATTATTACTAAGGCTCACATTAAAAATATAGAATTTGAAAATAAAAAAGCAAAAAAAGTAAATTATTGGATAGATGGAAAAGAATTTTCTGTTGAGACTAATAAAGAAATTATATTAAGCGCAGGTACAATTGGTTCACCTCATATATTACAAGCATCGGGAATTGGTCCAGGAGAACTTCTAAAAGAAAACAATATTAATGTTTTAAAAGATCACCAAGGAGTTGGAAGAAATCTAACTGATCATTTAATGCTAAGACCAGTTTATAAGATTAAAAATTTAGAAACTTTAAATGATATTTATTACAGCTTTACTAAAAAAATGTTATCTGGTTTGAAGTTTCTTCTATTAAGAAAAGGACCTTTAACAGTTGGTGCTAGTTATGTTTGTGGTTTTGTTAAAAGTGATGAGCATTTAGAAACCCCAAATCTTCAATTTCATATTTCACCAGCAAGTACCGATCTTTTAGGAAAATCTGCTTTACATAAATTTCCGGCGTTCACTCCAACAATTACAAATGTAAGACCAACAAGCAGAGGATCTATAGAATTAAAATCTCCAGACACCAGAGTTTCACCAAAAATAAAAATGAATTATTTATCAACTGATGAAGATCGTGAAATTGCTGGAAAAGCATTAAAGATTGTAAGAAAAATTGTTATGGAGTCTAAAGCTTATAAAGATTATCAACCTGAAGAGCTTAGACCGGGAATCAATATTACTGATAATGAAGAATTAGCAACAGAAGCTGGAAAATTTGCGAATACTATTTTCCATCCAGTAAGCACATGTAGAATGGGTAAAGATGAAAATGCTGTTGTTAACGATAGATTAGTCGCTCACGGACTTGAAAATTTAAGGGTTGTAGATGCCTCTGTTATGCCTCATATCACATCAGGAAATACAAATGCACCGACAATAATGATTGCGGAAAAAGCAGCTGATATGATAATTGAGGATAGTAGAAGATGACCGAACAAATAGTAATTTTTTTTCAAATAGTTTTTATCGATTTAGTTTTAGCAGGAGATAATGCAATTATAATTGGAATGGTTGCTTCTCAGTTTCCAACTGAGCAGAGAAAAAAAATTATTTTTTGGGGAATTGGAGCAGCGGTAGTTTTAAGAATTATATTTACACTAATAACTGCTTATCTATTACAAATCACAGGACTTAGACTTATAGGTGGAATATTACTTCTTTATATATGTTACCGACTTTATGAAGATGTAATAAAAATGAATGGTAATGCTGAAGAAAATGTAAAAAAAGTAGATAACAGCTCATTCATGAAAGCTATAACAACTGTAATCCTTGCAGATGTAACAATGAGTTTAGATAATGTATTAGGAGTAGCAGGTGCAGCTAGAGATCACTACATGTTATTGATATTTGGTTTAGTTTTATCAATAGTTTTAATGGCTACTGCAGCAACATTGATATCTGGCTGGATTAAAAAGTATAAATGGATAGGATGGATTGGATTATTAGCAATATTATTTGTTGCAATAGAGCTAATATATACAGACGTGAAACTATTTTTATAAATGTATTTAAAAAAAATTAATTTAAAAAATAAAGTTGCTCTAGTAACAGGTGCTGGAAAAGGTATTGGTAGAGCTTGTTCTATTGCACTTGCAGAAGCTGGTGCAACAATAATTGGAGTGAGCAGAACTGCTTCTGATCTTGATAAACTTCAAAAAGATATAAGAAAAGTTAAAGGAAAATTAACTAAAATAACTTGCGATATTATGGATTATGAGGATCTTTCTTCTAAATTAAAAAAAATTAAGAAAGTAGATATACTTGTAAATAATGCTGGTACAAATATTCCTGAGCCTTTTGAAAAAATTAAACAAACAAGTATGAATTATCTTGTAGATTTAAATATGAAGGCGGCATTCAATGTTGCTCAATTAGTAGTCCTAAAAATGTTAAAAAATAAAAAAAAAGGTGGTTCTATAATTAATATGTCCTCACAATTAGGGCATGTTGGTATGTCGGGTAGAAATGTTTATAACATGACAAAATTTGGAATTGAGGGATTAACAAAAGGAATGGGTGTTGAACTTGCAACAAAAAATATTAGAGTAAATACAGTTGCACCTACATTTGTTGAAACTCCAATGGTTAAAAAATTCTTTAAAAACAAAAAGTTTAAACAACTGGCTTTAAGCAATATTCCCATGGGAAAAGTTGCAACAGAGTCTGATGTGGCTACAGCAGTATGTTTTTTAGCTTCAGATGCAGCAAGTATGATAACTGGAACGTCAATTGTGATTGATGGGGGTTGGACAGCAAAATAATGAAAAAATTGTTGCTTTTTTTAGCAATTATATTTTCTACACACTCTCATGCTTTAGAGTTTCAAGGTAAATTTTTACAAGGACATTATATTTTAGGTAAAGCAAAAGCTGGATCAAAAGTATTTATAGATAAAACACAAGTTAAAGTATCTGAGGATGGATATTTTGTATTTGGCATTGATAGAGATCGAAAATTTGATGTAGCTATTACTGAAATAAATAATGGAAAAAAAAATAAAGTTATAAAAAAAGTTTTTAAAAGAAAATATAATATTCAAAGAATAGATGGTCTGCCTGAAAATAAAGTTACACCGCCAGAATCTGTTTATAAAAGAATTAAAGAAGAAAATGGAAGAATTGGAAAAGCAAGAGCCATCAATTCAGATTTAACTTTCTTTACTGAACAATTTATCATGCCTGTTACAGGAATAATAAGTGGAGTTTATGGTAGCCAAAGAATTCTTAATGGCAAACCTAAATGGCCTCACTACGGAATTGATATTGCAGCTAAACAAGGAACTAAAATTAAATCATCTGGAACTGGAATAGTGACTATGGCAGAAGATGATCTTTATTATACGGGTGGTACTGTAATAATGGACCATGGACATGGAATTTCAACGATATATTCACATCTAGAAAATGTAATGGTTAAAGTTGGTGATGAAGTTAAACAAGGAGAAATTATTGGAACTGTTGGATCAACAGGTAGATCAACTGGGCCTCATTTAGATTTTAGGATAAATTGGTTTCAAACTAGACTTGATCCTATGAGCATTCTTCAATAAGTTCTGGCTATGAAAAATGAAATTAATCGTATTGCTGACAGATTAGTTAAAGCTTTCAACACAAACACTGTCATTAATCCTATCCCAGTAAAATATTGTAAAAATATTAATTTAGCTAACAAACTTAGAAAATTGTGCGAAGACCAAATTAAAGATGAAACAATTGGAATAAAGGCTGGTGGAACTGGAATTCAAGCATTAAAAAAATTAAAGGAAAAAGAACCTTTTACAGCAAAAGTATTCAAAAAAAGGTTAGTTAAATCTGGTCAAAATGTAAAAATTAATCAACACACTAAAGGTATAGAGGTTGAAGTTTATTACTTTATTAAGAAATCTTTCTTTGATTATAAAGGTAAAATTACAAAATCAAACGTCACTAAATTTATTAAATTTATGGGACCTTGTTTTGAAATTGTTGGATTTAGACAAAGAAATAAAAAATTTACATATTTAGGAGATATTTGTGGAGATTTTGGATTTAACATCAAATTTGTTGTCGGAAGAAAAACAAAATTTAAAAAATTAAATTTAAATAATTTAAAAACATCATTAGTCAGTAAGAAGAATGGAGTAAAAGTAAGTGGTAATACAAATATTGTTTATATAAACCCATTAAATTCTTTAAGATTTGTTTTAAATAAAGTTAAGAAAGAAAAGATAAAATTAAACAAAGATTTTTATGTTTTCACAGGCTCAACTGTGGGAGTGGTTCCATTTAAAGGAAAAGGAATATACAAAGGAACAGTTGATAAAATTGGTTCTGTTAGTGTTAACATTCGTTAATGGGTCTTCATTTTAGTAAAGAAGAATTCTTAAATAGAAAAGAAAAAACACTTAATTCTATGAAAAATGAGCGCATAGATGCTCTTATCATGTTTAGACAGGAGTCTATGTATTGGCTCACTGGTTACGACACTTTCGGATATGTTTTTTTTCAAGCATTAGTTTTAGATCAAAGAGGTAATGTAATACTGTTAACTAGAGCCCCTGATTTAAGGCAAGCTCAAAACACATCCAATATTAGTGATATCAGAATTTGGGTTGATAAAGATGGTGCTAATCCTGCTGATGATCTCAAAATAATTTTAGATGAATTAAATTTAAAAGGTAAAAAAATTGGTGTTGAATATGAGGCATACGGTCTAACAGGAAGAAATGCATTAAGACTTAACACAGTATTACAAAACTATTGCTCAATTGAAGACAAATCAGAACTAATTACAAAAATAAGAGTAATTAAATCCAATGAAGAAATTAGTTATGTAAAAAAAGCAGCAAATTTAGCTGACAAGGCTTTAGATGAAGTTTGGAAGCATGCAAAAGCTGGAGTAAGTGAGTCTAAAATTTTAGCTGAAATGAATAGAGTTATATTTGAAGGAGGTGGAGATTATCCTGCTAATGAATTTATTATAGGGTCTGGAAAGAATGCCCTACTTTGTCGATATCAAGCAGAAAAACAAATACTTAATAATCAAGATCAGTTAACCATTGAATGGGCTGGAACCTATAGGCACTATCATTCAGCAATGTTTAGAACAATACCAATAGGAAAAGCAGATCCAAAACATCATAAAATGCATGAAGCATGCGTTGAAGCTCTTACAAATTGTGAAAATAAATTAAAGCCAGGAAATAAAATTGGAGAAGTTTTTGATGTTCATGCAAAAACATTTGATGATCATGGCTTTAAGAATTCAAGAATGAATGCATGTGGCTATTCATTGGGAGCAACTTTTTCTCCTAACTGGATGGATTGGCCAATGCTTTACACTGGTAACCCTTACAACATAGAACCAGGAAATGTATTCTTTATGCATATGATATTGATGGACTCTGAAAATCAATTAGCAATGAATTTAGGAGAAACTTATCTTGTTACTGACAAAGGTAATGAAAGATTAGGAAACAAAAAATTAGATTTAGTGGTTTTATAAAACTTATGAATAATAAAGGTTTTACATTGATAGAGCTATTAGTAGTCGTTGCAATTATCGGTATCTTGGCAGCAGTAGGAGTAGTGGCATACAGTGGTTACACACAAAGTGCGAAAAGAAATGCAGCTTTAGCTCAACATCAAACAGCGATTAAATTTATAAAAAATTCTTTAGGTTTTTGTGATGTACAAGGTGGTGGAACTTTAAAGATAAGTGATAAAAGAACTATAAACTGCAATATTGTTAATAACTCTGGAAATATAAATAATATGAATGATGTATTCATTAATCATTTTTTAGATCTTGGTTGGAAAAATCCGTATGGAGAGAGTGATCCAGTAGTTTATACTGCAAGAAATGGCGCTAATGACAGAGATGGACGAATGAGATTTGACGAAACTGTATGCCCTAAAGATTCATCAAAAAAACAAATTGCACTTTGGATAAAGACACACAAAGAATACTATCCAGTTTTAATTGCTAAAGATGGATGGTGTTAAAATGTCTAGAGATTTAATTATTATTTAGTATTTTATTTTTTGCTTTAGTAAATTCTTCTTTAGTTAATACACCTTGCTTGTACAATTCATTCAATTGTTTTATCTCTTTTATAAAGTTATTCGAATTTGAGTTATTAGTAGAGTTATTAGCAGTATTATCTATCTTCTTAGTAATAGTATTTTTCTTTTCATTATCTACATGACCTGTTTCTAAATTAATTCCTGGTAATTTAGATATATCACCATCATAAAAACCTCCATCTTGAATTTTTTTCGCAACTAAATAAGGATTTTTTAGATCTGATCTTGATATTTTCACTTTTTTTCCGCCATTTTTCCAAACAATGAGTCTTTTTTTTGCAAATGTGAAACAAGGTATACCTTTGGAATATTTTTCACAAAGTCTTTTCGCTTTAATTGTTGTATGCGTGTCAATGCACCCATGCGATCTGTATTCTGCCGGACAATAGAAATAGTATGCTGAATTTCCATCTTCTGAGACAGCCATTAGAGAAGGATCATTCTTTCTTTTTTTGTCTGCTGAAAATTTTTTACTACCTGCACCATACATATACATCATAACATATTCCATTATTTCTTTGGATAGCTTTAACTCACCTTTTCCTGTTTTAGAGTACGAAATAGTAGGTGAAACTAACAAAGTAAAAATTAAAATAAACTTAATAAATTTCATCATTTATAATTTATCACATATAATTAGGATTACAATTCTCTAGTACAATTAAAAAGAGAAATATATTTTTCATTATCTTAGTATTCATATTTTTTGTAACTTCATGAATTAGTTCGCCAATTGATCTATTTAAAAATACTGACTCTGAGTATTTTTTGAATAACTAAAAGATTTAAAAATAACATGATCGCTATTATTAATAATATTTTCATTTAATTATCTTTCATCTAATATTTCATTAATCAAAACTTCATTATTATTACCAGACCATTGACCTGTACTACCATCAAATTTTGTTACGATTTGAATTTTATTTCCACCAGCGTTAACAATTCTAGTCTGCCCTAATACTGGGCTATTTCCTGTTAAAGCTTTTAATGAACCATTATTATCAGGATTATTAAATGGATTCATAAATCCATCACCATTAAAATGATTAACAAACCTATCACCTAGTGTAATTGTATTTATTGAAGATTTATTGCAAGATACAGAAATTGCTACTCCAGATGAATTTTTCAATGTTAAACTGGTTTCGCCTAATGTGCATTTCATTAATTCAGATTGAAGAAATTTAACTATAGTTCTGTGTTGAGACTTTGTAGCTGCTTTTTTTGATCCACTAGTATAACCGCTGTAAGCGACAACACCTACTGCAGCTAAAATACCTATTATTGCTACAACAACTAAGAGTTCTATTAATGTAAAGCCTTTTTGTTTCATAAATTTAACTTATTATATTTTTTTAAATAAGTCTTTTGCACTTAACCAGCCGTTTTCTAATCTTGGTCCTCCAAAATAATCACCACACAATCCTATTTTTAAAGACTTATTCCATAAAGATAATTGTTTAAGTGGCTTTGAATTAGATGAATACAACCAGCCATGAATTCTTGAGTGATGAATTTTTTTGATTTTTAACATTGTTAATTTTTCAAATTTTTTAATTAGTTGATTTGTGTAGTATTTTCTTTTGTTTCTATAATCTTTTGTAAATTTATTACCGTATTTGTAAGTGCTTTGAAGTGTCCATAAATCATACTTATAATTAAATCTTTTTTTACTATTTTCATAAGCAGCCCAACCAAGCATATCATCATTAAAAAAGTAACTACTATTAGATTGTTTAAGATTATTGGTGACAATCATGACTGTTAAATTGGCATCCATTTTAACTTTTTGATTTAAATAAGATTTACTTAAATATTTTTGTCCTAATTTCTTACTTTGAGGAAATGGGCAGGTCAAAATAAGATTTTTACATTTTTGTTTTACATCATTTTTAAAAGTTAATTCCCAATGATCATTTAATCTCTTTATATTTGTTAGCTCATGTTCAAAATTACATTTAATTTTCTTTAATAAATGTTTGCTAATAGAGTTATTTCCTTTTGTTCCAATTAATTTTAAATGATTTTTTATTTCTTTGACTGTTTTATGCAGAAATAAATGATTTCCTCTCCATTTTTTTAAAACTTTTTTCTTAATAAGTTGATTAGTAAATGTTTTAAATTTTGTGGACTTTGGAGAGATATATTGAAGTCCGTGATCAAATCCAACTTTATCTTTATATTTTTTAAATGAACTTCTTCCACCATAACCTCTTGCTTTATCATAAACTGCAACGGAATATTTTTTATTTAATAAATTTGCAATCGTTGATCCAGAAATTCCTGATCCTATGATGCAAAAATCAAGCATGATTTGTAACTTGACTGATTAACAAAGATACTCAAGTGCCTTAAGTATTCCACCTTTTTTATAAGGTATTTTAGATTTCATTAAACCCATTTCAACACCTGCCAATGTTCCAGCTAACATTAGTTCGTTAAAATCACCTAAGTGACCAATTCTAAAAATTTTTCCTGCAACTTTTGCAAGTCCTGTTCCTAATGACATGTTGTAATGATCCAAAATAGTTTTTCTTAAAAAATCAGCATCATGACCTTCAGGAACCATTACTGCTGTTAATGAGTCTGAGTATTCTTCTGGATTTTTACAAAGTATTTCTAATCCCCACGAGTTAACTGCAACTCTTGTGGCTTCTGCAAATCTTTTGTGTCTTTTGAAAACATTATCTAAACCCTCTTCTGTAAGCATATTGATTGCTTCATCCAAACCATAAAATAAATTTGTAGCTGGTGTGTAAGGAAAGTAACCTTTTTTATTGTTTTCTAACATCGGTCCCCAATCCCAATACGACTTTGGTAATTCAGATGTTTTATACGCTTCTAAAGCTTTAGAACTTATTGCATTGAAAGAAAGTCCTGGTGGTAATAGTAATCCTTTTTGAGAACCACCAACAGTTACATCAACTTTCCACTCTTCATGTCTATAATCAATAGAACCTAGTGAAGATATCGTATCAACGAATAATAAAGCTGGATGTTCCGCATTATCCATAGCTTTTCTAATTTCTCCAATTCTACTTGTAACACCTGTAGAAGTTTCATTATGTACAGCACAAACTGCTTTAATTTTTTTATCTTTGTCTTCTTTTAATTTTTGTTCAACTATGTTTGGATCAACACCTGTTCTCCAATCACCTTCAACAAAGTCTACTTCAATTTTGAATTTTTGAGCAATATCCCACCAAAGAGTTGAGAAATGTCCGGTTTCAAACATCAAGATTTTATCACCAGCACTTAAAGTGTTTACAAGTGCAGCTTCCCAAGCACCCGTTCCTGAGGCTGGAAAAATTATTACAGGTTCAGAAGTTTTAAAAATTAATTTTATGCGATCTAAAACTCTTAATCCTAATTCAGCAAAGTCAGGACCTCTGTGATCTATAGTAGGATAATCCATAGCTCTTAGAACTCTATCTGGAACGTTTGTTGGTCCTGGAATTTGTAAAAAATGTCGACCAGGTCTTATATTATTTGAAATTGCCATAACGCTGTATATGCTAAAGAAATTATATAAGCAAATTTATAATGTATGACAAATAGTAGTAATTTAATTGATAGCTTGGAGGTTTATGTTCTTAATAATCCAGATGAAGTAAAACCACATTGGGTTAGTCACTTCATTGTACCAACAGCTAATGAACTTTTAATTAAAATTAAAACTAAAGATGGTCATTCAGGCTTTGGTTTAGCTACAAGCTACACTGATATAGCTCCTATCATCAAACCATTTTCAAATGGCTTACAAGATTTAATAATTGGAGAAGATCCATTTTGTCCTGAAAAAATTTATGAAAAAATTTTCAAATTAACTGATACTCGAACCAGTAGCGAAAAAGGTTGGAGCAGAGAAGCATTAATCAGAATTTCAGCAGCTTTAGATATTGCTTGTTGGGATTTAATAGGAAAGGCATCAAACGTCCCATTGTACAAATTATTTGGTGGATACAGAAACAAAATTCCTGTTTATGTTACATGTGCTTACTACAGAGATGGTAAAGATGAAAAAGAATTAAGAGATGAAATTAAAAAATTAGTAAATATTGGTCATCAAAGTTTTAAAGTTAAAGTTGGAGGACTTAGTATCAAAGAAGACGCTAAGAGGTTAGAAATTATTAGAGATGAAATTGGAGATCAAAAAGGTTTAATGATTGATGTCAATAGAGCATGGGATCTAAAAACTGCAATTGAAGGTGTAAAAGAATTTGAGAGATTTAATCCTACATGGATTGAAGAACCTGTTAGATGGGAAGATGATAGAAGGACTTTAAAACTTTTATCAAAACATACTAGAATTCCATTGTCAGGTGGTGAAAGTGAAATAACTATTTATGGATGTAGGTCCATGATTGAAGAAGAAGCAATACAAATTTTACAATTTGATTGCACAATGTTTGGTGGTTTTACAAATGGAAAAAAACTTTCTGCACTGTGTGAATTAAATCATATAGATGTAGCTCCACATCATGATTGTTATATTCATGCACCATTAGTAGCATCAACTCCAGCTGGGAGAATTGTTGAGTCATTTGATAATGAACGAGATCCTTTACAGGCACAATTATTTGAAAATCCACACAAAATGAGTGATGGATGGATACATTTAAATGAAAAACCTGGTTTAGGTTTAGAGATTTCAGAGGCCGCGTTAAAAAAGTTCGGTAAACTGGTTTACAAAAATAAATAAACCTTTAATTAAGTTTTATGCGGTTTAATTCAGATCAGATACAAAAAATTGGTAAAGAAATTAGTAATAAAGTTGATGGAAAAACTTTATTCGATGAATTCTCACGTGGAAGATACAGTACTGATGCTTCTGTATATCAAATTAAACCTCTTGGTGTAGTTCTTCCAAAAGATACCAATGATGTATTAAGTTTAATGGAATATTCGCAAAAAAATTCCGTTCCTCTATTAGCTAGAGGTGGTGGAAGTTCTCAATGTGGTCAGACTGTTGGCGAAAGTGTTGTAATCGATTACAGCAAACATCAAAATAAAATTTTAGAACTTAATGTTGAAGAAAAATATGTATGGGTTCAGCCAGGTGTCGTATTAGATCATCTAAATGCTTATTTGAAGCCCCATGGTCTTTGGTTTCCAGTAGATGTTTCAACAAGCAGTAGAGCAACTATTGGAGGGATGTCAGCTAACAACTCTTGTGGATCAAGATCTTTATATTATGGCAACATGGTTCATAACGTATTAGCTATTGAAGCAATATTAGATGATGGCTCTATATTTAATTTTGATCAAATAAATAAGAATTATTTAGCCACAAAGAACAACCAAGACAGACTTTATAAAATCATAGATAAATTCATAGATGTGAGACAACAGGTTGGAAGCGAAATTGATGTGAATTGGCCAACAACACAAAGAAGAGTTGGAGGATATAACATTGATTTAATTGATCCAGAGGGATTTAACTCATCCAATCTTCTTGTTGGCTCTGAAGGAACATTGTCTTTATTCAATAAAATAAAATTAAAGTTAT
This sequence comes from uncultured Pelagibacteraceae bacterium, assembly GCA_902518165.1. Taxonomy (GTDB): domain Bacteria; phylum Pseudomonadota; class Alphaproteobacteria; order Pelagibacterales; family Pelagibacteraceae; genus Pelagibacter. The sequence continues at coordinate 137,421 of CABYFB010000002.1, read as the reverse complement.
CCGAAATACCAAAGAATAAAATTTTAGGTGTCTGCTACTTTGATAATTTTCATCAAGCAATGGAATTATCAAAAGAGATTGTAAAATTAAAACCAACTTGTGTTGAGTTGATGGACCAAAATTTATTAAATTTGGCAAAAGAAATACCAATGTATGCTGGAGGTATAAAAAAATACATCAAAGGAAATCCTGAAGCAGTTTTGATGGTAGAATTTATTGATACAGAGAAAAGTGTATATGAAAAGAAAATAAAGGATCTAGAATACTTAGTTTTAAACCAAAACAAAAAAAATGAGTTTTCATATTATTCAGATCTATCAGAGCAGAAAGAAGTTTTTGAAATAAGAAAAGCTGGATTAAATATTTTGATGTCAATGAAAGGTGATAGAAAACCAGTTGCCTTCATTGAAGATTGTGCAGTTTCTCTAGAACACTTAGCTGACTACACAGCAAGATTAAAAGAAATATTTAAAAAATATGGAACTAGTGGAATGTTTTATGCACATGCATCTGTTGGAACTCTCCATGTAAGACCAGTTTTAAATATGAAATCAGACAAAGATATACAAAACATGAGATCCATATCTGAAGAAGCTTTTGAAATGGTTAAAGATTATAAAGGTTCTCATTCTGGTGAGCATGGTGATGGAATTGTTAGATCAGAATTCCATGAAATGATGTTTGGTAAAAAAATCACAAATGCCTTTGAAGAAATAAAAGATACATTCGATATTAAAAACCTTTTAAATCCTGGAAAAATTGTTCGGCCATTTAAATCAAATGATAGATCTTTAATGAGATACAAATCAGGTTATCAAACAGAAAATATTGATACACATTACGATTGGTCTAATTGGGGTCAATTCTCTGATGCAGTTGAGATGTGTAATAACAATGGTGCTTGTAGAAAGTTAGACTCTGGTGTGATGTGTCCATCATACAGAGTAACTAAAGAAGAAAAAGATTTAGTCAGAGGTAGAGCAAATACTTTAAGATTAGCTTTATCCAACCAACTTCCAGAAGGTTCATTTGCATCAAAAGAAATGTATGAAACCATGGAGTTATGTGTCAGCTGTAAAGCTTGTCAAAGAGAATGCCCTATGTCGGTTGATATGGCTAAAATGAAATCTGAATTTCTTTCTCATTACTATAAAAAATTTAGTATGCGAATTAAAGATAGAGTTATCTCAGATATGCCAAGACTTATTTGGTTATTAAAAATTGTTGCTCCTATATTCAATAAGGTCAAAAACTTACCACTAATTTCAACAATTATTGAAAAGTTTGGTTTTGCAACTGCAAGGACTATGCCTGAAGTTCAAAACCAGAACGCATTAAGAGAAATTTACGACAGTCAGACAGTATCAGAAAATAAAGTAATTTTGTTTGCAGATACATTTAATATTAACTTTGAAAATGAAAATTTGGTTTATGCAATTAAAGTATTAAATAAATTTGGATATCAAGCAGTTATACCGAGTTTTGGTAAAGATAAATTAAAGAGACCTCTTTGTTGTGGCAGAACTTATATCTCTTACGGGCAATTAGACAAAGCATCTGAAGAACTAAATAGATTTAATGATTACGTTATACAAAATAATTATGTAGATTTACCAGTTGTAGGTATTGAACCATCCTGTTTATTAACATTTAATGATGAGTATCAGACTTTAAAGAATGTAAATAATAAAGAACAAATTAAAAATAAATTTTATCTACTTGAGGAATTTATTTTAGAACAAATAAGAAATAATAATAAAATTAAAGCAAATAAGTTTGATCAAAATGTATTAATTCATGGACACTGTCATCAAAAATCACAGGATAGAATGAAAGGGCTAACTAATCTTTTATCAGAATTAAATATTAATAATAAAATGATAGATTCTAGTTGTTGTGGTATGGCTGGTTCATTTGGATATGACAGTAAGACTTATGAAGTATCAAAAAAAATGGCAAATCTTTCTTTGATACCTGCAATCAATAATAGTAGTGAAAAAGATTTTATTGTTGCAAATGGTACAAGCTGTAGACATCAAATATCTGATTTATCTGAGAAAAAAGGTAAGCATGTCTCAGAATTATTATTTAAAATTTTTGAAACTGTTAATTAAAGAATTACTTTTCTGTTATAAAAATCTACAATCTGGTCATCTTTGTAACCAAAAATTTGCATAATTTCTTTTGTATGCTCTCCTAGGTTTGGAGCACCTTTTGATTTTTCAGTTTTACTTTTTGAAAATTTAATTGGCATACCAATAGCCCTACTTCTACCAGCTTTTTTATTATCTACTTCTATAACCATTTCTCTTTGAATTGTTTGAGGATCTTTAAACATGTCTGTTATCGAGTTAATAGGTCCACATGGTAAACCATTATCATCAAAGATTTTTAACCATTCACTAGAGGTTTTTTTAATTAGTTCTTCATTAAGAATATTAACTAGTTCTTTTAAATTTTGTTTTCTGTTTAAGTTAGATGAAAACTTTTCATTTTCTTGCAAATCTTCACGACCAATTGCTTTGAGTAACATAAGCCAAGTATTTTGATTTGAAGCACCTACCGTTATCCATTTATCTTTTGTTTTAAATGCTTGATAAGGAGCTGTTAAAGGATGTGCTGAACCTAAAGGTCCAGGCGACTCTCCAGTTGCACCTGCAATAGCAGACTGCCAGTAAGTATGAACAATACCCGCTTCATATAAAGATGTATCAACTTTTTGTCCTTCACCAGTTTTTTCTCTGTAAACTAATGCTGCTAAAATTCCACTAGCCGCAAGTAAACCAGCTGTAATATCTGTAATAGGTGCACCTACTTTCATTGGTGGTTTATCTTTGCTTTCACCAGTAATACTCATCAACCCACTCATACCTTGTGCAACTAAATCAAATCCTCCTTTATCTGCGTAAGGACCAGTTCTACCGTATCCAGATATTTCACATAAAATGATTTTAGGATTGATTTTTGACATAACATCATATCCAACGCCTAATTTTTCTAATGTTCCTTTTCTAAAATTCTCCAAAACTACATCAGAATTTTTTACCATAGTTTTAAATATTTCTATTCCATCTTTGTCTTTTAAATTTAATGCGATACCTTTCTTATTCCTATTCATCATCATGAAAGCTGCAGACTCACCATTAATTTCTGGTGGCAAGAAGTTTCTGGTATCATCTCCGCCAGGTGTCTTTTCTATTTTAATTACCTCAGCACCAAGATCAGCTAATAACAGTCCACATGTAGGACCAGCCATTATTTGTGCCATCTCAAGTACACGAATGCCTTTTAATGATGCGGTCATCTATTACTTATTTTTGAATTTTGGTTTTGTTTTGTTTAGGAAAGATTGATATCCAATTTTAAAGTCTTGGGTATCATAACATTTGTAACCAAGATTATTTATTTTTTCTGTAACTTTTCCATTTTTTAAAATGTTTCTTGCAAATTGCTTATGCCACCTTGCAACTTTTGGAGCACCTTCGCATATTAATTCAGCTGATTTATAAGCTTCTTTTTCAACATCTTTATCATTAACTACTCTATTAACTAACCTCTTCTGAAATGCTTCATCAGCTCCAAAGACTCTTCCTTCAAATAATATTTCCATTGCAATTGTATAATTGGTTACTTTTAAAAGTACCTCAAGTTCTTTTGCAGCCATTGTTAAGCCTAATCTTTTAATTGGAACTCCAAACCTAGAGCTTTTGCCACAAATTCTAATGTCACAACATCCTGCTATTTCTAATCCACCACCAACACATATTCCTTCTATCAAAGCAATTGTTGGTATTGGACAATCAAAAATTGCTCCAAGTGTTCCGTGTAAAAATTTACCGTAAGATTTTGCTAATTTTGATGAAGATCTTTGTTTTTTAAATTCTCCAATATCATTTCCTGGTGAAAAAGATTTACCACCCTCTCCTCTTATAATAATACATCTTAAATTTTTATTCTTAGATAACTTTTTGAAAACTTTGCCAAGCTCAATCCACATTGGCTTAGTCATAGCATTTAGTTTTTCTGGTCTATTGATAACAACTTCAACTAAATGTTTATTTTTTTTATTTACTTTAATTAATTTGCTCATTTAGCTCCTATAAAAAAACTCAACTAATGTCATTGGTATAGCTGGAACATAAGTTACTAACATTAACAATACTAATAACACACATATAAAGGATATATTCGATCTTGTTACATCCCATATGTCTGCTTTTGCAACAGAGCAAGCTGTAACTAGAACACTTGCAACTGGTGGTGTTTGTTGACCAATTGCTAAATTTAAAGTTACAATTATACCAAAGTGAACTGGATCAATACCTACCGCATTAACTAATGGCATTACAATTGGAACTGTCAAAATTATTGCAGCAACCGAATGTAAAAAGAAACCTATTACTAAAAGAAATACATTTAGTATTCCTAAGACTGCATATTTATTATTTGTAAAATCAATAATTGACTCTGCAACTTTTTGTGGGATTTGTTCAATTGTTAAAAATTCACCAAGTAATACAGATGCAGCTACTAATAACATTACTGAAGCAGTTTGAATTGCTCCTTCACAAGCTGACTCGTATAATCTTTTAAAATCTATTTCTTTATAAATAAATCCAATAACTAATGATGCTACAACTGCTAAACCTGCTCCTTCGGTTGCAGTTACAACTCCTCCAAAAATTCCACCTAAGATTATAATTGGTAATAAAAATGCTAATGCTGCATCTTTTGCAGTTTTCTTAACATTTGGAATATTAAATGTTTCTTCAACAGGAAAATTTTTACGTCTTGCAGTAATATATGCTGCTAACATTAAGAAGAAGCCACCTATTACTCCTGGAACTATTCCTGCTACAAACAATTGCACAACTGAACTTTGAGCCATTACCGCATAAACAATCATTGGTATTGAAGGTGGAATAATTATCGCTAATGATGCTGAAGATGAAGTTACTGCAGCAGCGAAAGGACCAGGGTATCCTTTTTTCTTCATCGCTGGAATTAAAATAGATCCTAATGCAGCAACATCAGCAACCGCAGATCCAGAAATTTCAGCAAAAAACATAGAGGTAGCAATGTTGATCATACTTAAACCACCCTTGATAAATCCAACAAGCGCTGAAGCAAAAGCTATTAATCTTCTAGAAATACCTGCACTATTCATAATTGATCCGGCTAGGATAAATAATGGAATAGCAATCAATGGGAACTTCATTGATCCATCAAACATAACTATTGCTGTATCAATTAAAAAACTTGTTCCTGTCTTCAATACCATTGCAATAATTGTTGTTACTGCAAGGCCAATAGCGATAGGTACATTGATAGATAAAAGAAGTAGAAGGACTGCAAACATTGTAAGAATTATCATTAAATATCTCCTGTTTGCTCGTCACCTGTTGTTTGAAGAACTAAATTTTTATAGTCTTCAGGAATTCTTAAAGTTTCAGATAAAATAAATAAACATGATGCAATTGGAATAACTGATTGTACAAAAGGTTGGGGAACCCACTCTAATGTTACTAAAGTTTCTCCTGTTATAAGAGTTAAAACTAAATAACCATAGTAAGCCAATAATATTAAAAAACCATAAACAACTAATTTTGACACTACAAAGAAAATTTTTCTAAGTGCTAATGGAAAGGCTTTAAAAATACTTGGAACACTTATGTGAGAGCCTTTCAAAGCCGCATAGGCTGAACCATAATAAGTTATCCAAGCAAGTTGAACAGCTGCAACCTCGTCATACCAAACTAAAGCACTACCAGCAAAACGAAAAGTAACACCAAGCAAAACTGTTACTGCTAATGCTACCATCATTATAAACAGTATTAGTTTTAATATTTTTTCGTAAGAATTTATAAATTTTTGCAATGTCATTTTTTTTTCAGGCCCTCTGATAGAGGGCCTGTTACAAATTATGTTAATTTGCTAAAGACGATACTTTATCAATTAACGCACCACCAGTTGGTACTTCTGACGCGAATTGATCGTATATTCCTTTACTTGCACTAATGAAAGCACCTTTGTCAGCTTCGTTAACTTGAACTCCAGCTGATTTGATAACTCCCAATAAAGATTTTTCAAGATTAGCAGCTTCAGCGTACACAAATTTTTGTGTATCTTTAGCAGCTTGCTCTAAAATACTTTGTACATCTGCAGGAAGTTTGCTCCAGTGGTCTTTATGTACTGTTACATAAGCAGGAGTGTAAACGTGACCTGTGATTGATAAATATTTTTGAACTTCTTGAAATTTAGCACTAGCAATCTGAGCATATGGGTTTTCTTGTCCATCCATAGTTCCTGTTTTCAAAGCAGTAAATACTTCTGAGAAAGACATTGGAGTTGGGTTTGCACCATATGATTGGAACATTTTAACTCTCCATTTTGATTTAGGTGTTCTTAACTTAATTCCTTTTAAGTCACCTGGAGTGTTAATTGGTCTAGTGTTGTTTGTGATATGTCTAAATCCATTTTCCCAAACAGCAATAACTTTGTATCCAGTTTTATCTTCAAGATTTTTAAACATTCCTGGTAAAACTTGGCTTTCAACTTTATTCATGTGTTTTCTGTCTTTAATAATGAAAGGCATATCAAATACACCAAACTCATCATGAATAGATGCCATTACTGATGAAGGTAACCACATGTTAACTGTACCTAATTTTAGTTTTTGCATTCCTTGTTTGTCTTTACCAAGTTGCGAAGAACCAAAAACAGTTACTTTTCCTTTGCTGCCTAATCTCTCATTTGCAAGTTTAGCAAAATGATCAACTGATGCAGAAAATAAAGATCCAGGTTTTCCTACGTGTCCAAATTTTACTTCAGTTGAATTTGCTGAGAAACTTAAAAATAGAGACGATAATAAAACAACAATTATCTTAAAATATTTGTTCATATTTCCCTCTTAAGTTTGTTTTTTTAAAACAGCTTATAGAAAATATGGATGCAGTGCTAGGGATTAAATTGGCGTATAAGAAAAAAATTATCGATCTTTAAATTCAAGATTGCCTCGGGAGTCGACACTCTTTTTGACATGCTGATAGTAGGTAGGATTATCAATCAGTCTTGACATATCTATACCCTTATTCTCATAACGTCTTTTTATTGTCATTCTTGGGATTATTACAAGGTTCATATTATCAATAAAGTCCTCGGTCCATTCTTTTTCTATCTTATCCTTGACCAATCTTTTCAAAAATACCCTTAAATCAGAGCAACTAAGGTGTTTAATTTTTTCGTTATACAATACCATTTTGATGAATATATAATTTTGGTATTATCTTGCAAGTTTAATGAATATATCTCCCATTCCTGACTGAAGCTGATCTAATGGAGTATTGTTTCTAAGCGTACAATATCTGCCTGTAACTTGGTGTCTATCTATGGCATTAACATTATATTGAGAGCATGTTTTGGCTTTGTGTAATAAACCAATGACCAGTTTTCCATCTACTACTGAAACTTGTTTCGTATCTAAATCATTGCCATTACAAAAATATTTTTTGTTTACCCTTTCAGGAAAATCTGTTTTTCCACAAGGATTTTCAATTGTGAACACATAAAATTCTTTTTCTATACCTTTAAATTTATGCTTCATCTTAGTTGTTTTTGAATATTTCATTAAATCGCAGGAACATGGAATGCAGCATCTATAATATTCACCACATATCTTTTTACCTGTATTGTTTTCAGTTAAATAGACATATTCCGGTACCGCATTTGGGCTTATTAAAGAACCTGATACCGCACAATATAATTTATTATATTCTACAAAATCTTCATAAGAGATATCTTTATCTATTATATATTTAAAAAATTTAGGACCTGCTGCATTTCTATTTTTGTCTGGGAAAATTTTATTCCAATCATTAACGATATCTTGATAATAGTTTTTTTCTTGAGAATTTACTGAATTTATCGGAATTGAAAAAAAAATAACAAATATAATAAGACTAAGTATATTTTTAATACTGTACATTAATTAATGATTTAAAAACCCATATTTGACCAGTTACTTTGGTCTTGAGTTTTACTATTAAATTTTTTTAATTCTTCCTCAGATGGTTCCCTAAAAAGATACATTACAATTCCTGAAACGAATAATATCAATAATGATAAAGAACAAATAGTCATAAGCTTGATATATAAAAGCTTTGTAATTTTTCAACACTATATAATGAGTAGTATTGTCCTATAATTTTTGTCTAAATTCATAAGTTTTATTTAATTCATCTATGTCAAATATTTCTATTGATCCATTGGTCCATTTAATTTCTACTTTAAATTCTTTTTCACCCTGCCTTATCCCGTAATGAGCAACAGGTTCCATCTGACAAAGATATCCCGAGCCTGCATCTATTGTTTTTGAGTGAATTCTTTTATTAGATTTCATTGTTACTGTTGCCCCTCTTGCTGGAGCTCCATACTGATTAAGTGGTTTAATACGTAGATAATTAAAATTTTTTACATCTGCTTTATATAAAGTTAAAGGTTGAAAACCTGACTCTCCATGTGAAACTAATAGCTCTAAAATTCCATCACCATCAACGTCTGCAACAGCTGCTCCAGTTCCAAGACCAACAGTCTCTAAACCATTTTCCATTTTAATTTCTTTAAATACTCCACCTTCTAAAACTTTGAAAAGTTTATTTGGTTCTCCAATATTATTCATGAAAATTTCATCATATCCATCATTATCAAAATCAGCTGAAATAACTGTTCTTATTTTTGTAGGATCATTGTAAGGAGATGTTGATATATCTTTAAATTTATCACCATCTAAAACATATGCTCTATGCATTCCATCCCAGTTTGAAGATAAAATATCTAATCTTCCTCTATACAAAAGATCACTTAGTGCAGTTCCTCTACCATTTTCAAACCTATCTTGAACCGCATACTCTTGAGCAACATCTTGGAAAGATCCTTTAGAATTATAATATAAAAAGTTATCTCCCCTTTCATTTGCTGCAAAAATATCAGATCTATCTGAAAGAATATGGCCTGAAACAATAGCTCTACCTCCAGTAATTTTATCAATTGATAATGATTTAGCTTGATCTTTTATTCGATCTCTAATTAATTCATAAAATCGAGTAGGACCTCCATAATTTGCAACATAAATACCATATGCACCATCACCATTTCTATCTACACAAACAACTGACCTACCTGCAGTTAAGTTTAATTCACTTTGATTGATTTCTTTTTCAAATAAATCTTCGAATTTATTGTTATTTAAATCTATTAGTCGATCAGAATAAATTTTTGATCCACTGTATGTATCAGTATTTAAAAAATATATTTCCTCATAACCATCTTGATCGATATCACATGCAGCAACACCAATAGTTCTTCTTTCTTCATCTGTAAATATTTTATCATTTACTATATTTATTAATTTTCCATCTTTATAAGAGAGCGCTAAATTTTTGAAACCAAAACCAGTTACCACAAAATCATAATTATTATCTTGGTTAACATCAGTAACTGAAACTCCATAGCTTAATCGAAACTCATTTTCTGCTATTTGATCAGTTATATTTAAGAAAAAATCTTTAGCGTTAGCATAATTAAATACTGATAAAATGCTTAGAAAAACTAAGATAATTTTTTTCATAATCAAGCTCTTTAGTGAAATTTAAAAATTAATATATGAGATAAATTAGCTTACTCAAGTAAGCCTAAAATTGAATAAATAACTAACCCTATAATTGCAGCAAAGAAAATTAAGAATGAAATTTGACTAAAAATATTATTCTTTGATCTAATTTCTCCCTTTTTGAACTTTCTAATCTGAATTATACCAAACCTAATTACTATTAAACCAATAATTAGTAGTGATACTTTAAATAAAAATTCAATCATTTATTAATTTCACTGTAATTGAATTGTATTTCTAATAAATGTGCTATCTGTGCAATTTGTTTCTACGACCAATATGTTGCAATCAGAAATATTTGAATTATCACATGCATGTACTTCATGCTCATATATTGTTGCTCCATTTCCATAAGTGCCTCCGCTTGCTACAGCTTCTTGACAATTACCTTGAGAGTCTGGCTTGCCATCAATTTTACACCAACTGCCTGAAGTTAAAGTTTCCTGTTTAAAATGATGTTGTATCCAACTTTTTAATTTTTCACCGTCACTGCTATTAACAAGATTACATCTATCTTTTTCAGTAATATTTGATCCGCCACTATTCATTTTAAGCTTAAATTCTTGACCAATTTGACATTTTATACAGCCTTGTGAAATAAACTTAACTAAAGTTTTATGATCTGACATACACCTAGCTTTTTTTGCACCACTAGTATATCCGCTATAAGCAACCACTCCAACTGCAGCTAAGATACCAATGATTGCTACAACAACTAATAGTTCAATTAAAGTAAAACCCTTTCTGTTCACAATTAAAATCCGGTTGGTACCTGCAACATTGGATCTAATGATTTTTTAGTTCCTTTGTCGTCATAAGCTGCATCAATTAAAAAACAAGGATCAATTTTACATTGATGCCATCCTACTAATACAATTTCGCCTGCATTTCTAGTAGGTCCACTATTTAATAAACCACTTGGGTTATTTGGAGTTGTACCATATGGATTTTTAATTTCATCTTGGAATACATTTATAAAATATTGAGCCCATGTATTACTTGATAAACTCCCAGCTCCTCCTGTTGAACAATTTGTTATATGTTTACTGGTATCGGATCCCTGTGTAAGATTTGTGCCAGCTTGACACTTTAATATTTCTGCTATAGCGAATTTTTGTATTAACTTTTGGTTATTTAACATTGTTTGTTTTTTAGCTCCGCTAGTATATCCACTATAAGCAACAACTCCTACTGCAGCTAAAATACCTATGATGGCTACAACAACTAATAGTTCAATTAATGTGAAACCATTTTTATTCATATGAAATGGTATTTTCTATATATTTAGTTTGACCAGAACCATTTCCTAAATTTGAGCAAACTTTTATTGTGTTAGCATTTAATTTAAATATTGATAGATAACCACCCTGCTGAGCATGCGAAGGACATGCTGTCATATAACCAGGTGGATTACAATTAGTAACATTAAGTTTACACCAAGATCCATACGGTGGATTATTTCCGTAAAAAGGACTAGTCCAATTCATACCATAAACTGTTTGGTTCATATAACTAATAAATGAGTCAATGTTTAAGGGGCAGTTAACAGACTTTTCATTACCACTTATATCCGTATAAGTTATTGGCTCTCCAACACTGCACAATGCTGACTTTGCTGCTACCATATTTGTGATTGTTTTATGATTAGACTTTGTTGCTGAAACTTTTGCTGCTTCAGTATATCCACTGTAAGCAACAACTCCTACTGCAGCTAAAATTCCTATTATTGCTACAACAACTAATAGTTCAATTAATGTAAATCCATTATTTCTCATTTTTTATTTGCTTTGTAATTTTTCATCCATTTTTTAAAAACTATTATAGCATCATCCATATCTTTTGTTTTATTTGGATGATTTTTAGCTCTACCTAGCATAGTTGCAATAACGTTTATTTGATATTTTATTGGTCTTTTTTTTATAGCAGAAACAGTAAACAATGCTTTTTCCTTATCTTTAAATCCTAAACCTTTTAAGGTTGTCTCTGGTTTATAATCTGAAAACAAAGAAAGATTTAAAGGTTTAAGTTTTTTATCCTTGATGAGTTTATTCATTGGCATTTTATCCACTATTTCAAAAATTTTTTTTGTGTGTACTTTATCTGACTCATTTTTTTTTGTGCCATCAAAACCAATTAAAGTAACTTTAAATTTTTTTGATTTATCTAATTTTGTAACTAATTTTATGTATCTTTTATGAAATCCTTTGATGTCTTTTTGATATAATTCTTTTGATCTTTTATATTCTGGATCACCGTAATTAGGTGTATTGAGGACTAACAATCTACATTTCCATAGATATTTTTTAAAATTCATTAAAAAATATTAATTATAAATTTTGTCTCTTACAAGCTTACTTAACAAACTATATCCAAGTTCATTCATATGGAGTGGATCCTCATCGTAAAACTTATCATAACCAGCATTTATCATGGGTGTCGTAATATCAACATAATCCCACATTTTTAAATTAGTTAGGTGTTTTTTTATCTTTGAATTCGCATCTAAAATTGTTGTCATAAGATCTCTTCTAAAAGGACTGGGTTTAATTGAAATAAAAAAACATTTCGCTCTTGGTAGTTTTTCTTCAACTTGATTAGAAAATAATAAAAATTCTTTTAATAATTCATCACTATCCATTCCATAACCGATGTCATTATCTCCAGCATAAAAGAAAAGATTAGATGGGTTTAAAGGAGCAACCAATCTATCAAAATATCTTCTACAAGAGACTAAAGTTGAGCCACCAAAACCTAAATTATAAAGATTATTTATTGATAAATCGTTTTTGGCATTATCCCACATTTTAAAAGTTGAACTTCCATACAAAGCAACACTGTTATTTGTTTTTGTCTGTTGAAAAGAATTATGTTCTAATTCTCTAACGTCGAGTTCAAACTCTTCTTCAACTGGACTAACTAAATTTACATTAGTCTTCAAATTTTCTATTTTAACTATGTTGTCTTGAACATTTTTAGCTAAATCAATAGCTTCTTCTACATAAGATCTAAATTTGGTTCTGTAATTATCTAAGAAGCTTTTCATTTCCTCTTGATTTTCTGGATCTTTAACATGATCACTTATAGTTATTGGCTCCTTAATAACCGCTGAATATATCGTTTTAGAAACTGGGTAATCAAAATTAGCAAGGGCGATTGGAATAAGTTTTGGTTTTGGGTTAAGCTTAAATGCAAGATTAAATGCTCCAGCTTTAAATGGTCCTGGAGATGTTATTGTTTTATTATCTTCTGTTTCTGATGTTCCTTCGGGCGCAATTACAATCGGTTGTTTTTGATTAAATACCTTTTGAGCTTCGTCAAAAAGCTTTTGTTTTCGTAATTTCTTTTCCTCTTCGCTTTCGTCCAACATATCAGATTCTGGCGTATGAACAAAAATGTAATCTAAATTTTCATAGTAATTATATCTCCAAAATTCTGTATTCCGACTTGTTCTAACGATACGTTGACCTCCGTCATTATATTTTGGATATAAAATTTTTGAACTGATGAAATGACTATCTATAGAAAAAGAATGTCCATTTGCGAGCTGATTATCATCTATAGCTGCTAAGTGATTGTAGAAAAAAATATTTGTTGGTTCATCTGGCAAATTTTCCCAACCCTTTATTACATATTTAACGTTATCAAAAGCTTTGGTGAAATTAGAATTGGTTAACTCTCTTAATTTTGTTTTATCTGAATTATTGGAGGAATTTGAAACTCTATTATAAATAATATTTAACTGGCTATGGAAACGAGATTCTCTTTCTAAATTATTTAAAGTATCTTTTATTAAACTAGATAATGATTTTTCTATCTCATTTCCTTTAATAAGTAGTTCGTAAACAACATCAAATGCCATTGCATAAGTATGAGTACTCTTCAATAAATATGGAATACTATATAACTTAGAACTAGCTGGTATTCTTGCAGTATTATCTTTCAATAATAAATTAACAAATTCTAATTCGTTTTCCGCTGAATATTTTGTTAGACCAGTTGCACTTTGTTGGAAACGTCCTAACTGCCACAATTGTCTTTTGAAAATCTTTATTGATAATTCAGGGTCAGAAATAATCAGATTTTCAAGTGCTTCGTTGGAAATATGTAAAACTTTTGTATCCCTGGTAGATTTAATTGTATATGGATTAAAAAAATCTCCTTTCCCGGAAGATAAAGTTAGCGCAATACCAGCTCTAGTTAGAGTTCTAAAATTTCTTCTTATTTTTCCATTAATAAAGTTATGGAATAAGCCATCAACTTTACCACTTAATAATATCTTTAAACCTTTAGAAACGTCTCCCTCTTTAACTATATATTGATTTGATGAATACATCTTAATATTACCTAATTTAATAAACTTTTCTAAGTCATCATCAGTAAGTGTTGAGAAAAAAGTAGCAGATTTAATTCTATGTATATTTGTAATACTTTTTTCTGATGGGATGCCTGGAGAAATTTGTATTTCATCATCTTGATACAAAGTGTTTAAATTTCTTGAAGAGACAAGCAGTTGGAAAGAAAAAAAAGAAATTGCTGAGTATAATGTTGATATAAGTTTACTATTTTTTTGTTGTAAATCTCTTAAATCATCTTTTTTTATCGAAATATATTCTGTTCCACCTTCAATAAATATTTCACCCATAAATCTATTGGGTTGATTAAGTCCAGATATACCTAATGGTGTTGCAGGCTTTGTTATTTTTGCAAAGGTTATAGATTTAGTTTCAAAATACTTGGTAAATGTAGCTTTGCCTTTAATTAAAAAATAAATGTTTTGTGAAATTTGATGCTGCTTTGCTAAAACTTCATCACTTGCAGCTATTATGTGCTCTGATATTCCATCTATTAGTCCAAAAGATTCTTTCAGATTTCCTAAATCAAAGCCATTTTGCTGAAATAATTCAGATAATTTCATAAGTAAAATGAATAGATATACTTAATTTGAATTTATTGATTAAGAATAAATGCATATCTGGGTTGAAAAGTTATCAATAGTTTACTTTATTTTTTTTAGTATTTATTTGTTGTGAAACGTAAATTAAAAAAAAATAAATCAACAAATAAATCTAAAACGCTTTCAAAAAAGCCAAAAGTAATAAACCCGAACTTTTTTTATTTTTATAATGAAAATGGAAAGTTAGTTGGAATACCTTACGGTAATTAAATTTTATCTTCTTTGAGATAAACTGGCGTGTTTATTTAATACTTCTGCTGAAATAATTTTTGCTTCTGTTGTTTTCTTAATATTCCAGATTTTTTCTTTTGCAATTTTTGTTGATATTTTATTATCAACTATTGGTGAAGGATAATCTTTACCAATTTCTAAATTTATTCCCTTTTGTTCAATGAATGTTAATTTCCATGGTTCATGAACTAATTTTCCTGGAACATTTTTTAATTCTGGAACCCATTTTCTTATAAAATCTCCTGTAGGATCTTGGTCAATTGATTGTTTAATTGGATTATAAATTCTTATTGAATTTATTCCTGTTGTTCCTGATTGCATTTGAAATTGTGAATAATGAATACCTGGCTCATAATCTGTAAATAATTTTGCTAAATGTTTTGATGTTTTTTTCCAATCTAGCCACAATTGATAAGAGGCAAATGAAACTAACATTGCTCTCATTCTAAAATTAATCCATCCGTTAGTTCTAAGGTACCTCATGCAAGCATCAACAAATGGATAACCTGTAGTTCCATTTTTCCATGCTAAATGATAATCTTCATTAAAATCATTTTCTCTTATTCCATTATAAGCACTATTCATATTTCTAAATTCAATTTCTGGCTCATCATATAATTTTTGTATAAAGTGACAGTGCCAGGCTAATCGACTTTTAAAAGCAATTAAGGATTTCTTTTTTGTAAAAGATAAATTGGATTTTAATTTATCATTAGTTTTTTTAAATATTTCTTTAATGGAAATATTTCCGAATGCAATATGAGGGCTTAATCTAGAACAAGAAGTTTCTCCAGTTATTGGTGAAGACATTTCTTTTTGGTAATTTTCTGATCTGTCATTAAGGAAAGAGTCTAAAAGTTGAAGTGCGTTTTGTCTTCCACCAATTTGAATTTTTCCATTTTCTAAATTATTTGTTTCTATTTTTGATAAATCTTCTACATAATTATCTGAAATAAACTCGCAATTTAAATTTGAATTTACGCTTTCACTATCTATAAATTTATTCCAATTATATGACCATTTATTTCTTATTCTATGATTTAATTGAACACCAAATTGATTTGATATTTTCCAATTAATATTTTTTTCTTTAAATAAAAAACTAACTTCTTTATCTAAGTTAGTTATATACAAGTTCTTGAATATTATATTTGAATAAACCTCATTTATTTTAAATTTATTAATTAAATGACTTAAAATTTCTAATGTATCTCCGTAATATATATTGATTTTAGCATTATATTTTTCACTTAGTGTTTTTGATAAATCGTCTAATGATGATTTTAAAAAATCTAGATGGAATGAGCTTGATGTAGGTAATTTGTGATATTCTCTATCAAATATGTAAATTGGTAAAATCTTTCCTGATTTTACAGCCTCATTAAATGCATCATTATTAGATACACGTAGATCGTTCCTGAACCATACGATTTTGTTCATTTTTAATAATTAAAGACTGATTTTGAAAGTTCTTGAATTTTTGTCGTCTGATACTTTTAAAATTTTAAATTTTGAAGTTTTTTCAAGTTTTTGTCCTTTGTTTGTAACAAAAGATTTCATTTTCTTAACTTCACCCTCAGGCATTTTTCTTGTGTATTTCAGAGTATGTTTTTTTGATCCAATAACAAATATCGTTTTCATGAGATTTTAATTACAAATATATTTATTGTCTGTCTCTGTGACATAAGTTTCATTTAAGGGTTTGAGAATATTTTGATTATTTTAATATCGAGAATCTACTAAAGAGATAGGTTGTATTCAAATAATATATTTATAAAAAATAGAAATAAATTTGTTGAATACAACCTACCTAAAACTTATTTTTATAAGTGAAGGAGGTGCAAATGCTTAGAATAACGCCACCTGACACTTAGCTGGTGAGATATCACATATTAAAAATAACACAAACTAAATCCATTTGATGGATTTGGCCAAAATGGCATAAAAAAGGGGAGCTCTTTTGGTAATAACCAATTGAGCTGACCCCTTTTAATAATTTTTAGACATAAAATCTTTAATTCTCTTGGCACCTTCAATTATATCTTTTGTGCTTCTAGCGTATGAAAATCGGATAGTAGAATTTCCTCTTTTTTGATCAAAATCTATTCCTGGTGTTATCGCAACATTTGCTTCATCTAAAACTTTTTTACAAAAAGCTAAGCTATCATTTGAATATTCAGAAATATCAACATAGATGTAAAAAGCTCCATCAGGTGGTGAAAACTTTTTTAATCCTGCTTTCGGTAATTCTTCTAAAAGTATCTCTCTGTTTTTTTTATATACCTCAACATTCGATTGTAACTCTTCATTTGCATCTAATGAAGCAAGAGCTGTAACTTGACTTGCATGTGGAGGACAAACAAACAAATTTTGCGAAAGCCTTTCTACTTGTCTAACATGATCTTCTGGTACAACCATCCACCCTATTCTCCAACCGGTCATAGAAAAGTATTTTGAGAAAGAATTAATTACATAGCAATTATCTGTAATCTCTAGAGCTGATGTTGGATTATTTTCATATTGAATTCCGTGATAAATTTCATCACTAATAAAGCTAACATTATTCTCATTTGCAGTATTAATTAAATTTTCTAAAGCTTGTTTATCCAACATTGACCCAGTTGGATTTGCAGGTGATGCAACAAGAATTCCATTTAAATTATTATCTGTAATATCTTCTGGAACAGGTTGAAATCTATTTTGAAGTTTGGTTTGAATATCTACGGTTTCCAAACTTAATGATTTTAGTATTTGTCTATAGCTAGGATAACTTGGAGATCCAATTCCAACTCTATCTCCACTATCAAACAGTGCAGAAAAGGATAATATAAAAGCTCCAGAAGAGCCTGTTGTAACTACTATTCTATTTGGATTAAGATCTAAATTGTACCAATCTCCATATAACTTTGAAATTTTTGATCTTAGAGCTGGTAGACCAAGTGATACTGTATAGCCTAGATTGTTTTTATTTATCTCATTGGTAATATAGTCTTTTGCAATCTTAGGTGCTGGTGTTCCTGGCTGCCCTACCTCCATATGAATTATATCTTTTCCTTTTTCCTCAGCAATTCTCGCTGATTCCATTACATCCATTACTATAAATGGATCAACATCTGATCTTTTTGATTTTTTCATCATTTTATTTGATCTTCACAAAATTTTTTAACTTCATCAGCAGAGAGTCTTTCGCTCTCAGGTTTATTCGAATCTAATTCAGCTTTTCCAATTATACACGCTTTAATAGTTTTGCTTTTATTAAAACCTGAATAATACTGAGTTGATATATACAATGCTATAACTCCAAGTATTATAATTATTGAAACTTTTAAATTATTACTCATTTATGAATTATTTCATCCTCAACAGTGTTAGACAAAACTCCAATATTTGAGATTTCAACTTCAACATTGTCTCCAGGTTTCATATATACAGGTGGATTTCTTTTTGATCCTACTCCACCGGGAGTTCCTGTTACTAAAACATCTCCTGCTCGCCAAGACATAGCTTTAGATACGTAAGAAATTAAAATTGGCAAATCGAAAATTAATTGACTTAATTTAGCATTTTGCATCACTTCACCATTAAGCCTCGTCTCTATTGTTAAACTTTTATAATCTGGAATATCTTCTGCTAAAACCATATGAGGACCAAAACTTCCTGTATTTTCAAAATTTTTTCCCATACCGAATTGTCTAGTATGTCTTTGCCACTCTCTAATTGTTGCCTCGTTATAACATGAAAAACCAACAATGTGTTTTAAAGCATTCTCTGGTTTGATATGTTTGCCACCTTCATCCATAATAACTGCCATTTCACCTTCAAAGTCTAAACTTTTGGATACAGATGGTCTTTGGATTGCCTGCATATGAGCTGTTTGACTCTCTGGAAATCTGTGAAATATAACTGGGTTTTCTTCAACAGTACGATTGGTTTCTTTTGCATGTTCAATGTAATTCAAACCTACACATATAATTTTACCTGGATTAGGAATCAGGGGTAAGTATTCAATTTCCTCAGTTTTTATAGAACCGGGATTGCTTACTACATATTCTTTTGCTTCTTTGATTTTTTTAATCTTTATTAATTCTTTTAAATTTGAAGCTCCACCTATCTTTCCAGTTAGATCGGTGATGAGATTATTTTCAATTATTCCAAACTTTTCAACATTATCGTGTTTGTAAGAGACAAATTTCATATCTGTTATGAAATTTTATTAATATCAACTAACAAGAGACTTTTGAGGTCTCATATCACTCTTGCTTATACCAGCTACTTTAACTGGTTTTTTCATAGCATCTCTTCTGAATGGCTCACCTAATTCTTGATTTAGAATTATTTCTATAAATGTAGTAATGCCCTTTTTCTGATCTTCACATGATTGTTTAATAGCTTTAGTGGTTTCTTCCATTGTATTTGCAATAACACCTTTTAAACCACATGCATTAGCAACTTTTGCATAACTTAACTCTGGATCTAACTCTGTTCCAACAAAATTATCATCGAACCATAAAATTGAATTTCTTTTTTCAGCACCCCATTGATAATTTCTAAAAATTACCATCGTTATTGCCGGCCACTCTTCTCTTGCACACGAACTCATTTCATTCATACTTATTCCAAATGCTCCATCACCAGCAAAACCTATAACTGGAGTTTCTGGGCATCCAATTTTTGCTCCAAGAATAGATGGAAATCCATAACCACATGGTCCAAATAAACCTGGTGCCAAATATTTTCTTGGTTTTTCAAATGTTGGGTAAGCGTTACCAATTGCACAATTATTTCCAATATCACTTGAAATTATAACATCTTCTGGCATCCCAGCTTGAATAGCTCTCCATGCTTGTCTTGGAGACATTCTGTCTTTATCTCTTTCTCTTGCTTCTTTATTCCAAACAGTTCCCGGATCATCATCCTCATGATCTAAACTTGTAAGAGTTTGCAACCATGCAGATTTTGTTTGATGAATAAGATTTTTTCTATCTTCTCTACCATTATCTCCGGCATTTGATGAAAGTTTTTCTAATATTTGTTGAGCTACCATTTTAGCATCACCACAAATACCAACTGTAACTTTTTTAGTTAAACCAATACGATCAGGGTTCATATCTACTTGAATAATTGTTGCATCTTTTGGCCAGTAATCAATTCCATATCCTGGTAAAGTTGAAAATGGATTTAATCTTGTTCCTAATGCTAAAACCACGTCAGCTTTTGAAATTAACTCCATTGCAGCTTTAGATCCGTTGTAACCTAATGGGCCAACAGCTAATGGATGGCTTCCTGGAAAGCTATCGTTATGTTGATATCCATTACATACAGGTGCATCAAGCTTTTCTGCTAATTTTTTACAATCATCAATGGCATCACCTATAACAACTCCTGCCCCAGATAAAATTACTGGGAATTTTGCTTCTGATAATAATTTCGCAGCTCTATCAACAGCATCTTTTCCTCCACCTTGTCTTTCAAATCTTACTATTGGAGGCAATTCTATATCTATAACTTGTGTCCAAAAATCTCTTGGTACATTTATTTGTGCAGGCGCTGAACCTCTAAATGCTTTTTCTATTACTCTGTTTAAAACTTCTGCCATTCTTGATGGATCTCTAACTTCTTCTTGATAACACACCATGTCTTTAAATAAATTCATTTGCTCTACTTCTTGAAAACCACCTTGACCCATAGTTTTGTTTGCAGCTTGAGGTGTAACTAATAATAGTGGAGTATGATTCCAATAAGCAGTTTTAATTGGTGTAACAAGTCCTGTAATACCTGGACCATTTTGAGCAATTACCATTGACATTTTTCCAGTTGCTCTCGTGTAACCATCAGCAATCAATCCTCCATTTGTTTCATGAGCAACATCCCAAAAAGTTATTCCTGCTTCTGGGAAAAGATCAGAAATAGGCATGAATGCAGAACCAATAATACCAAACGAATGTTCGATACCATGCATTTGTAAAACTTTTACAAAAGCTTCTTCGGTTGTCATTTTAGCCATATCAAATCCTTCTTAATTCTATTTTTTAATTGTCAAAGTGCCCAATTCATATATAAATTGGGTCGAATTTCAAACAAAGAAATCGTCACAATGGCCGGCACAGATATTATAATCCACGATGAAAAAGACAATGTAGGGGTTGTAGTTATTGAAAAAATTACTCCAAAACAAGACTGTGATTGCTGGATTATGGAAAATGATAAATCAGTAAAAATTCAATCGATGGATGAAATACCTTTGGGTCATAAAATTGCAATGACTGATCTTAACGAGGGAGATACAATATTAAAGTACGGGCATGATATTGGCAAAGTCGTAAAATCAATTAAAAAAGGTGAGCATGTGCATGTTCACAACGTAAAAACTAAAAAGTGGTAAAATGGAAATTCCAAAAACATTTTTAGGATATAAAAGAGAAGATGGAAGAACAGGAACAAGAAATCATGTAATAATTCTACCTGTTGATGATATTTCAAATGCTTGTGCTGAAGCTGTAGCTAATAATATTAAAGGTACGATTGCACTTCCACACTCTTATGGAAGATTACAATTTGGAGCAGACTTAGAGCTTCATTTTAGAACAATGATTGGAACAGGAAAAAATCCAAATGTTGCAGCAGTTATAGTAATAGGTATTGAGCCTAAATGGACAAAAAGAATTGTTGATGCAATTGCAACCACTGGAAAACCAGTTGAAGGATTTAGTATAGAAGGTGTAGGAGATATAGACACTATAGCAAGAGTTTCAAAGAAAGCTCAAGAATTTTCAATTTGGGCATCTGAGAAACAAAGAGAAGAGCGTCCTATAAGTGATTTATGGATATCAGTTAAATGTGGAGAGTCTGATACAACATCAGGATTAGCATCAAATCCGACAGTTGGAAATTTAATGGATAAATTAGAGCCCTTGGGTGTTCATTTATGTTTTGGTGAAACATCTGAGCTAACGGGAGCTGAAACTGTGTGTGAAAAAAGAGGAAAAACTCCTGAGGCTCAAGAGAAGTTTAGAAAAACTTGGAGTTCGTATAATGATTTTATCTTAAAAGAAGCAACTGACGATCTTTCTGAAAGTCAACCAACAGCTGGAAATATAGCAGGTGGACTTACTACAATCGAAGAAAAAGCATTTGGAAACTTTCAAAAAATTGGGGGATGCAAATTTATTGATGTACTGGAACCAGCAGAAGAACCAACTAAAGGTCCAGGCTTATACTTTATGGATACCTCATCAGCTGCTGCTGAATGTGTTACTTTACAAGCTGCAGGAGGATTCAATCTTCACCTATTTCCAACTGGACAAGGAAATATAATTGGAAACCCAATTGAGCCAGTAGTAAAACTAACTGCTAATCCTTTAACTGCTAGAACTATGAGTGAGCATATTGATGTTGATGTTTCTAAAATCTTATCAAGAGAAATGAATTTAGATGAAGCTGGTGATGAATTAATCAAAGCTACAATAAGAGTTGCAAACGGAAGATTAACTTGTGCTGAAGCATTAGGTCATAGAGAATTTGTGATGACTAAATTATACAGAAGTGCTTAAGCTTTAAGCTTAGCTTCTCTTGCTTTGTTCCACTTAGAAATATAATTTCTTAAAATTGCAGCTCCAATACCAAGAACTACTGCTAATACAACTGATGTAAGTCCATAAAAAACTGGAAGGTCTTTCGAATAATCTAAAATAAACTGTGCAATGTTACCAAGGTTTTTAGTTCCATTTGCTACTGTTTCAACAATTACGTCTTCTTTAATAAAAGTGTCATAAGCAATTGCAATTCCCACTAATAATAAAAGTACTGCTAAGATTGTTTTAAATTCTGAGCTATCAACTTTTTCACCAATTTTTTGACCAAACTGAACGCCAATAATTGAGCCAAGTATAAGTACAAAAACTAAAACAAGATCAATTGTGCCGTAATTAAAAGCATGAAGAACTGTTACGATTGCACTTACAAATATTGTAACAAACAAAGATGTGCCAGGAATTAGTTTTGTTGGCATTCCAATAATATAAATCATTGCAGGAACCAATATAAATGCACCACCCACTCCCATAATTGCTGCAATATATCCAACAATTAAACCAATAATAATTGGAGTAAATGCACTTTCATAAACTTTTGATTTTTTAAAACGCATTCGAAAAGGTAGCCCATGTATCCAATAATGAGTATGTAATTTTTTTCTAACAACAATTTGTTTTCTAGCCTTATCAATTTCTGATACTCCTTGAATAAGCATTAAAGTTCCAAGTATAGCTAAGATATACATGTAGGCTAAAGAGATAACGATGTTTATTTTTCCAATATCCTGAAAATAAGAAAAAGTTAAGATCCCTAGTAAGGTTCCAATGGTTCCTCCAACCACAATCATCAATCCCATTTTATAATCTAATGTTCCTTTTAAGTAATGGGTGGTTGAACCAGATACAGATGTACCTAAAATATTGCTTGCTTCATTTGGGACTGCATAAGCTGGTGGAATACCTAAAAAAATTAAAAATGGTGTCATTAAAAATCCCCCACCTACACCAAATAATCCTGAAAGAATACCAACTGCTAAACTTAAACCAAATATAAAGAGTATGTTAATCTCGACTTGAGCAATTGGAAGAAAATATTCCATATAATCTAACTATTCCTCTCATAATCTAAAGTCAATGATTATAAGAATAAATTAAATAAAATTTTGAAATGTTCCTAGGATTATAATTGCCCAAGTAAAAAATATAAAAAGATATAGAAAAGATTTAATTATTTTTGAAAACTGATTTGAAACTAATAAAGGGATTTTCTTAATATTTTGATTAAAAGCTTGAAGCATACCCGCGAAATACCACAAGTTTTATTAAATGCAAATAATATTTAGTTAAATTTAAAAAATAGTTGCCCCGAAGACTTTGACCTCATCTCCCTCTTCTCCAAGGACGAGTCGACCTAAAAAGTCTCCAGGTATCTCTGTACTGTTTTGTTTATAGATAACAGTTACGTACAAGCCTCTTCTCAAACAGCCTATAGCCTTGCACCCTTCTTTAAGGCTTGAGATTAGCTTATTGCTTGCCCATTGCTTGCCAAGCTCTACTTCGTTGGCCCCATAAAGCATTTGAGATGATAAATCCCTTGTAAAACCACCATAGTCTTTCATGTTGGAACATCTAACCATGTTATCCCATATAGGATCAGCAATTTTAATGATTTCTTCGTCTGATTTTTCGACAATACTCATCTAAAATGGTTAGGAAGCTTGCTTCTTCTCTTTATCATCAACTATATGATAAACAGGCTTTTTCTCCATTTCAAATTTTCCAGTTTCAGGATCTCTTCTAGAAACAGTCAAACAATGCCAGTTTTCATCATCAAGCTTCATATGATCGCCTCTATAATAGTACCCTGGCCAACGCGTTTCTTCTCTAAATAACGTATGATGAGCAACACATTCTGAAGTTACAGCTCTATGCTTAAGCTCCCATGCTCTCATCAATTGGTGATAATCTTCAGCTCCCACATGATCTAGGTCTTCTTGAAGTAATTGTAACTGTTCTAAGCCTTTTTTAAGCAGATTATCGTTTGTCATGTAATTATTTGTTAATCCACCACAATATTCATCCATAATTTTTTGTAGTCTTTGTAACCCTTGTATAGGTAAAATATAGCTTGGAGAAACAGTTCCTCCAGTAATTTCATTTCTGCCCACTGTATAATTCTCAATTGGTTTAAATATTTCTTCTTTAAGCTTCTCTAATTGAGCATCAGAAACTTCGATATCATCAGCTTTTTTATCTTGAATATATTTAACAGCAGCTTTAGACGCTAACCTTCCTTCTGTGAATGAACCAGATGAAAACTTATGAGCACTTCCACCAACTGCATCTCCTGCTCCAAACAACCCATCAATAGTCATCATTCTGTTGTATCCCCAGAAATATTCATCAGGTGCTATATCTTCTGGTCCACTAACCCATGCTCCAGAACATGTAGCATGTGATCCCATTACATATGGCTCAGAAGTTGTTAATTCAGGATTTGTGTATTTTGGATCAATATTTTGAGATGCCCAAACAACTGCTTGTCCAACTGTCATTCCTAAGAAATTTTCCCATCCAACTGTTTCTAAGTGTGGATCTTGGAATGCTTCTTTTGTGACCATGTGGATTGGTCCGCCGCCTGCAGCTGTTTCTTGAATAAATGCATGATTTCTTAAACAAGTTGGTGTTGGATGATGGTCTATATATTCACCAACTAATTCTTTAGTAGCATCATACCATTTCTTCTCATAGTTTTCGCCATTTGCATTTTGAGTATAAGTTTTTAAATGTAAGAAATATGCTCCTACTGGCCCATAACCATCTTTAAATCTACAAAGTACAATTCTATTTTCCATTTGTGTCATTTTTGCCCCTGCTTGAATAGGTAATGCATAAGCAGATCCATTACTCCAAGGTGCGTACCATGTTCTACCCATACCTTCACCAACTGCTCTTGGTTTAAATATGTGCGATGCTCCTCCAGCAGAAACAACTACTGTTCTTGATTTAAATACGTGAAAATTTCCAGTTCTAACATTAAATCCAACTGCACCAGCTATTCGGTTTGGATTTTTTTCATCTTTTAAAAGATGAGTAATCATTATTCTGTTATAAATTTTATCAGCAGATTTTTTTGCAGCTTCAGCTACAATTGGTTTGTAACTTTCACCGTGTATCATAATTTGCCACTTACCTTCTCTTTGATATCTTCCAGTTTCTTTGTTTTTCATCATTGGAAGACCCCATTCATCAAACATGTGAACAGTTGAGTCAACATGACGTGCCATGTCATAACCTAAATCTTCTCTAACAAGACCCATCAAATCATTTCTTGCGTATCGTACATGGTCCTCTGGCATATTCTCGCCCCACTGCATTCCCATATAACAGTTAATAGCATAAAGACCTTGTGCAACGGCACCACTTCTATCTATGTTTGCTTTTTCAACACAGATAATTTTTAAATCTCTTCCCCAGTGTCTTGCTTCAAAGGTAGCTCCTGTTCCAGCCATACCTCCACCGACAACTAGTACGTCACATTCTTCGATGATAGTTTTGTGCTTAGCCATTAATAATAAACGCCTTGCTTAAATGAATTCTTGTCTAAGGTTGGTAAATCTTTTTCAGTATTTAAACCATGCGGCTCATTATATAAAATTTGTGAATTAATCTCTCCTTGATTAGGAGTATCAGCTTCAGCTAATTTTGGTATAAATTTTCCCCAAGGTTTTGTTGTTATTGGTGATACAAAATTTTTCTCTGTCCCATTTCTAAATTTAATTCTCCAAGAAATAGTTCCTTTTTCTTCTTCTCTTCTAACTCTAACGCTATGACCCATTGGAGCAAAGTCAGCATATCCTCTTACATCAATTGCATGATTGGGACATGCCTTAACGCATGAATAGCATTCCCAACAAAAATTTGGTTCTATATTTTTTGCTCTTCTAATAGTTTCGTCTATGTGCATGATATCTGATGGACATATATCTACACAATGACCACAACCATCACATCTCGTCATGTATACAAAAGTTGACATATCTACTTATTACCTTTCTTTAAAATTTTATCAATCATATTAATAGTGCTTTGGTGCCTCACGTTTAATTCCAAGTCCAAATTGTTCTGGAGCATCTGCAGGTGGAGGTAAATTATCTCTAGAACCATCTGCCTCTGCTAAATTTTTTTGGATTGCAGCACCTGGTTTGTAGAACATATGAGCAAATTTAGACCAGTAAACTCCTCCAAATAAAACTATGTTAGCAACTGCAAACAAAATTAAAAATAAAATACTTAAACCAGTAGATCCTGAATATTGGAAATACGACCAAGCTAAACCAAACGTAGACGATAATACTAAAGCTAAAACAAATAAATCTGCTTTTATGATTCTAAAAACTGAGTGAGCTTCAGCAGATACATCTACTCTTAAAAAAAACCAAAACCAATAAGCTCCAAGGCAAGTTAAAATTGCACCAGCGTGCCAAATGATTGGCCAAATAGTTGGGGTCACAGCATTAGGAGAAGAATATCCAAATATCATAACGCCTGAACCAATCCAAAATAATATTGTTCCATACATTCCTAATACATGTGCAAATCTTCTTTTACCCAAACCTAACTCAGATGTAGTTCCAATATCGTGTACTACTGTTTTAGAAATTATCGCTGTTTTCTCTCCAAGACTTAATTCTCTACTTGCTGCTTTTTTTGCTTTTTTAGCATTATTAAAAAAATATTTTACATTCTTCTTATGAATAATATCCATCAGTGTTCCAATCACTACCAATGCTAACATCAACAAAACAAATGCTTGCAAAGCAATTGAAGGAACTGTTAAGGAAAGTACAGCAAATGGATTTGTTGTGAACATATTATTATCTCCGCTAAATATAATACCAATCTAAGCTCATAATCTATAAAAAATATTAGTTCAACTGACTAATAATCTCATCTTAAGAAAAAAATGTTAATAAAGTTTACTTTTTCCTTACATAATGCTGTTTAGCAGAAATTACAGCTCGAACACCGCCTTGAGGGTTTTTAACATCATTTTTTCGTCGTGGAATCAGATGAATATGACAATGATTAATTGATTGTCCAGCAACCTTGCCTGAATTGGTACCAATATTAAAACCTTTTACAGATTTATCGTTCATTTCAATTTTTTTTTTAAGTTTCTTTATTAATTTATTGCACGCTAGGATTTCTTTTGAGGTTAGATCAAAATAATTTTTAACACACCGCTTTGGAATTATAAGTGAATGAAATTTTGATACTGGGTAAGTGTCAGAAGTTGCATAAGCTAGTTCGTTTTCAAAAAGATATTCCTTTTTCTTTGTAAAACAGAATATACACGGATTATTAGGATTTCTCATAAATAATTACTCAATTTTTTTTGTTTAAGTATTTGAGTTTTATATTTACTTACAAAAGTTTCATAGGATTTATATTTTTTTCTATTCCAGTTTTTTTCTTTTATAGATGAAACTGTGGAAACTCCCTTTCCAGATCCGATTAGAAGTATTTCCTCATATTGATTTAAATTATTAATATTAATATTAGTTTTTTTTATACTAAAATTTTTTTCAAAAAACTTAAGATTAACTCCTCGATAAAATTTTCTTATAGGTGAATAGTATTTATTATCTTTAATGAAAATAATATTTGAAGTTCCTGTTTCTAAAATTTTTCCATTTGAGCAAAGAGCAATATCAGATTTTGTGTTATCCATTTTAGATAAACTTTTTAAAATAAATTTATACTTCAGATTTTTATGCTCAGGGTTAATTCTATTATAATTTACTAACTTTAACTGGAGATTTTTTTTAATTTTTAATTTATCTCTCAAAGAAATAGAAATTAAACTTTTGGTAACAGCAATTCTCAATAAATGATTATAATTTTTTTGTTTATTTAAATTCGATTTAATTATTTTAAATATATTTCTTTTTAAATTTCGATCATAAATTTTATAATTTTTAGTAGACTTAATAAGATTTTTTATGTGTTCTTTAAAAAATAAAATCTTTTGAGGCTTTCCATAGATCCACATAGTTGTAAATACCCCATGGGCATTCCATAGATCTTTGAATTCTTTTTCTTTAAGATCTTTTCGACTGTAAGATTTTTTTAATAAGAATTTTACCATTTGTTGTTAAAAAAGATTCTGGATGAAATTGAAAACCATATACATCATCTCTTTTGTTTTCAAAAGCCATAGCAATATTAGTTTTAGCGCATCTCATGGTAATATCAAAATTTTCTTTGATAAATGGCTCTTGAAGCTTAAGTGAATGATATCTTCCAACTTTAAATTTAGAATTCTTTCTAAAGATGGATTTATTCGAGACAACTTTTACTTCAGATTGATAACCATGGAATATTCTCCTTTGTTGAATAATTTTGGCATTTTCACAATGTAATATTTGTTGATACCCTAAGCAAATTCCTATGATTTTTTTTCTTCCTTTAAATTTATTATAAATTTTTGAAGTATTTGGATAATCTTTTGGTGAACCGGGTCCAGGAGATAATACAATTGTATTAGATTTATTTAATAAACTGTTATTTATTTCAAAATAATTTGAACAATAAACCTTATCAAACTGAGAGAATTGATGAACTACATTCCATGTGAATGAATCCTGGTGATCTATTATATAAATCATTTAAATAATTCTAGCAATGACTTTGCTTTTATAAAGTTTTCATTAAATTCTTTTTTTGCTGCACTATCTAATACAACTCCAGACGCTGCAGATATTTCTGATGTATTTTTATAATTTAATATAGATCTTATTATTATGTTAAATCTCATATCTTTATTAAATTTTATATAGCCAAAACTACCTGTAAAAATATTTCTATTCTCTTTTTCTTGTTGATTTAATAATTCCAAAGTTCGTACTTTGGGACAGCCTATGACTGACCCCCCAGGCATCATAGATTTGATAATATTTTTTATAGTCATACCTTTTAATAGGCTCCCAGATATAGTTGTAACATAATGAAATAAGTGCCTGTATTCCTCAACATACTTTTCCTTATCAATTTTTACTGTTCCTGGAATACAAACTCTGGATAAATCACTTCTTTCCATATCAACAATCATATTATGTTCTTTAGTCTCTTTAATGTTATTTCTAAAAAACTTTAAGGCACTGGATCTGTTTGTTTTTTTACTTTTTCTTAATGTGCCAGCAATAGGCTTGGTAATAATTTTATTTCCTTTTTTTAATAATAGAGTTTCAGGTGAGCAGCTTACAATAGAATAGTTATTATCTCTTATCATAAAAGATTCTGGTGAAGCATTTGACTTCATTAATCTCCAGAAAAAATTAATTGGATTTATTGAAGATATATTACGATATTTTGTACAAATTTTTATTTGATATGTTTCTCCTTGTCTTATTTTTTTTGAAAAAATATCAAATATTTTTTTGTATTTTTGATATTTAATATTTAATTTAAAAGGTGATAAAATTTTAGTTGGTTTAAAATAATTATTAAATTCTTGTTTTTTTTTATTTGAAAATATTGAAATATTATCTCTTATTTTAATGATTGTCTCCGGTTTGTAAAAAACTCCTTTATAAAATCCATTTTTAGACTGTTTGCTAATTTTAATACCAAGTAAATAATTTAAAATTTCATATCCAAAAAAACCAACATATTGATCAGTTTCTTTTTTATATTTCATTTTTTCAAAAGAGTTTAAAAATTTATGTATATTTTTTTTTGTTAAATTAATTTTTTTAGAAAAATCTGTGTAAATGTCATAACCATTATTAACTTTGTAAATTATCAGTGGCTTATCTGATTGATAAAGTTTTTCTAAATACGGGTTAAATTTAAGCTTATGCGATTTGTGGTCTTTCAATTGGCTTCTCTTTTATAGGTAAATGTATCAAACCAGCAAAAATAGATAATGCGATAGATATGTACCAAGCATAATCAAAATTGCCGTTAAGTTCGTAGAAAACTCCACTCAAATAAGCTCCTAAAAAAGATCCGATTTGATGACTTACAAAAACAATTCCATATAATAATCCGATATACTTAGTTCCAAATACCTTGCCTATTATTCCATTTGTTGGTGGAACTGTTGATAGCCACAACATTCCAAATGTTATTCCAAAGATTACTGAATTAAAAACACTTGGTGGTAGGAATATGAAATAAATAATTGATACCCCTCTTAGTAGATAAATTGCACTTAATAAAATTTTTTGACTGTATCTAGTTGCAAGATATCCACTTGTAATTGTTCCAACCATATTAAAAAGTCCAATTAAAGCCAATACCATCGCTGCACACCAATCTGGTAATCCTTTATCAATCATGTAAGTGGGTATATGAGTTGCGACTAAAGCAATATGCCAACCGCATACAAAGAAACCTAATGTAAGATAGATATAACTTTTATTTGAAAAAGCCTCTTTTAAAGCTTCTCTAGCTGTTTGATTATTATTTTGATTTGTACCAACAGGTATTTTTGGTGTTGAAACAAATAATGCAACAATTAATCCTAAACCTAAAAAGAAACAGAAAAATAACATTGTATTTTCCCATCCATGTTCAACAAGTGAGTATCTAGTGATTAGTGGTGATATAAAATATCCAAAAGATCCTGCTGATGTAACTATGCCTGTTGCTATTGTTCTGCTTGATACTGGAAAATGTTTTGCAACAACTGAAACAGGTATACTGATAGCTGTGGATCCCAGTCCAACACCAACTAATATTCCAATTGTTATAGTAAAATAATAACCAGTATTAAAACCTGAATAAAATAATAAAATTGCTAACAAATAAAAAACAAAACCAATAAAGATTGCAATATTACCACCATACTTATCCGTAATAATTCCAAACATAGGACTGAAAACACCCCACAATAAGAGCTGTAATCCCATTGTAAAACCGAATTGTGTTATGGTGATATCTAAATCAGTTGCAAAATCAAAATAAAACATTCCAAAAGTTTGTCTTATTCCTAATGCAATAATAACAACAACAGATGCAGCTATTACAGTAACTAATGCTTTTTTTGTTGGAAAAAATTTGGTGTCATTCATCTTACAGATTTAATAGCTTGTTTAATGTCAGCAATCAAATCATTTGGGTCTTCTAAACCAATATGTAATCTTATAATATGTTCGTTATTACTCAGTTTTGTGTAGCTCCTGTTGCCCAGTGCCAATTTGTCTTGATATAAAGCAAGACTTTCAAATCCACCCCAACTGTAACCATGGGCAAATAATTTTAGTTTATTTAAAAATTTAATTACAGAATTTTTATTTCTAGAAATAATTTTTACACCCATTAACCCAGATGATCCTGAGTAATACTTTTTCCACATTTTGTATTGTTTAATATTTTTTTTTATTGGGTAAAAAACCTCTTTAACTTTTTTTTGTTTGCTCAAAAAATTAGCTACCTTGATGGTATTTTCTTGATGCTTATCTAGCCTAATATCTAATGTTCTTAGTCCTCTCATAATTAAATAGGCATCATCAGGGCTTAGTCTTAAACCAACTGCTTTTTGACTTAATTCCACTTCTTTAAAAAGTCTTTTTTTAATAGCTAAACTGCCACCCATAACATCTGAATGACCAGAATAATATTTTGTCGCTGAAACTATAGACATATCAAAACCTAAGTCTAAAGGCTTGATTAAATAAGGTGTTCCCCAGGTGTTATCAATAGCTGTATAAATATTCTTATTCTTAGCAAAAGATAATATTTTTTTTAAATCTTGAAATTCAAATGTGTTACTTCCTGGGTTTTCTACAAAAATAAGTTTAGTCTTATTTGTAATTTTTTTTTTTAAGTCATCTAAGTTTTTTGGATCATAAAATACTGCTTTAATATTGAATTTTTTTAAATAGTCTTCGGTTAAAAATCTTGTGGGAGAGTAGACTGAGTCCGTTATAATTATTTCATCACCAGGTCTTACAACACTAATCACTCCAAGAAAAACTGCACCAAATCCTGTTGGTGTTAAATAAACTTGATAAGCATTTTCAATTTTTCTTAATAGTTCTTGTAGTGCAAAAGTTGTTGATGTTCCTTTTCTACCATAATCAAAATTTTTGCTTAAGGGATTTTTTTTATATTTACTTTGTGTTTTCTTTATATCTTGAAGAGTTTTAAATATTATTGTTGAAGCTCTTACTACTGGCGGATTAACTGACTGATTTTGATAATCTTTTCCTACTTGTTTTAAAAAAGTTTTAACTGAATTAACCATAAAAAAATTGATTAGTTATATTGACAATGCTATATCCCTCAAATAAGTCAATAAAATTGTAAAACTAAGGAGATTATGGGATACCCTAAAAAGCATAGAGGCCGAAGAAAAATGGGCTCTAAAAAAAGAAGAGCAAGAAAAAAGAATAAGAAGAAGTAAAATTAATTATTCTTTAATCCAACCACCACCAAGAACTTTGTGACCATATTGGTCTTTTTTATAAAAGACACATGCTTGTCCAGGTGAAATACCATCTTCAGAATTATCTAAATTTACCTCAGCATCATTCTCGTTTATAAAATTTACATTGGCGCTTAATAACTTTCCTGTAGACCTAACTTTGACTAATATATTTTCGTTTAATTCGTTTTTATCGGATAATAAATTAATATTTTTTAAATTAATTTTCTTTTTTCCCAGATGTTCTCTTCCTCCAACAATTATTTCATTATTTGCTGCATCAATTTTAATTACATATAATGCCTCTTTGTCAGCTACTTTAATTCCTTTTCTTTGACCAATAGTAAAATTTATAATTCCATCATGAACACCTATTACTTCACCATTTAGATTTTTAATGTTACCTTTTTTTAAAGAATCCGGCTTAAACTTTTTTATTACTGATGAATAGTCTCCGTTAGGAACAAAACATATATCTTGACTATCTGGCTTATCTGCAACATTTAAATTTAGTTTTTTAGCAATTTCTCTAGTTTCATTTTTTAACATTCCACCTAATGGAAATCGTAAATAATTTAATTGCTCTCTTGTAGTATTAAATAGAAAATAACTTTGATCTCTATTTTCATCTACTGCTCTATACATATTATTTTTTTCATTTATTGTTATATTTTTTACATAATGACCTGTAATCAAAGCATCAGCATTTAAATTTTTAGCAACTTCATACAAATCTTTAAATTTGACAGTTTGATTACACTGTACGCATGGTATTGGAGTTTCTCCTTTTAAGTAACTTTCTACAAAATTATCAATAACTCCTTGCTTAAATTTATCTTGGTAATAAAGAATTTTATGATCAATATCTAATTTATGAGCAACTCTTTTTGCATCTATAACATCTTGGCCTGAGCAACATACTTTTGATTTAACAACTTCTTTACTATCGTTGTATAGTTTTAATGTTATACCGATAACATTATATCCTTGTATTTTCATCAAACCAGCAACTGTAGATGAGTCTACACCGCCAGACATAGCTACAATTACTTTTGTATCAGACGGTTTCTTATCTAATCCGATTGAGTTTAACTCTAAATTCATGTGGTGGTATTTATACTCATTTCTATTATAAGTAAAATCAAATGATTTTAGATTTTGAACCAGGTGATAAAGTTATAAATCCTAATAATAAAGATTGGGGAATAGGACAAGTACAGTCAATTATTAAGGAAAAAGTAACTGTGAATTTCGAAAATGTGGGAAAAAAAGTTATCAATGCTAAAAATATTGAATTAGAAAAGTTAGAATAAATGCAACAAATCGAAATAAAAGCAACTATTGAAAAACTGATTGAGACTTTTTTATACGCAGGGAAAGTTTCAATAGAATTAAGGGAAAAAGGGTTAATAAAAGAAATTAAGGAAGATAACACACCTGTTAGCAATGGTGATCTCGAAGTTAATAGAATTTTAACTGAAAAAATAAATGATTTAACTCCAGAAATACCAATTGTATCAGAAGAAACTAGTCATAATAAATCCAAGAAAGATTTAAAAAATTTTTGGCTAATAGATCCAATTGATGGAACTTATGATTACATTAATGATCTTGATGAATTTACTTTAAATGCTGGTTTAATTATTAATAATCGAGCAGTAGCAGGTATAATATATGCTCCGGCTAAAAACAGATTATTTTATTCTTATGAGAAAGGTTATTCATTTGAAATAATTAATAATAAACATGTAAAATTAGACTGTTCAAAATCTTCAAATAATAAACTTAAATTTGTATCATATTCAAATAAACTGAAGCCTGAAATTAACAAAATATATCAAACAATGAATGTTAGCGAATTTAAAAGGATGAAAAGTTCTTTAAAATTTTGTGTAATAGCTTCAAATGAATACGACGGCTATGTTGCAGAGCCTAGAGCATGTGAATGGGATATAGCAGCTGGGCATGCTATTCTTGAAAATGCAGGGGGTATAGTTACAGATTTTGAGGGAAATGAAATACTTTACGGAAAAGAAAATTTTAAAAATCCTAGTATAATTTTGAAAAGAAATAAAAATATATAATGAGTGAACAATTAAGAATAATATTAATTATAATAGTTTCTGTATCAATTTTTGGATTAATAGTATTTGTGATGGTAAAAAACTATATCAAAAGCAAAATTCAGTATTATTTAGAAGAAAAGAATAAAAAATCTAAAGAAGATTTATAATTTTCAAATATTCCTCTTTATCTAGTTCCATTACTCTTCTGGAAACTTCAAAATCAAATCCAGATCTTGCTAATATACCAATATCTTTTTTATAGAATAAAGGTCTATTATCTTCAGTTCTTGAAGGACCAATTCTTTTTTTTTTACAAACTTTTATAGCTGAAAAAAAATCTTGATCTTCATTATTTTCATTTATTTGTTCAATTGTATTTTTTATATATTTTTCTCCAACTCCTTTGCTTATTAAATAATTTCTAATCTTATTTATTGATGAACCTCTTTGGATTAGACTTTTCGCTTTTGTTTCTGAATAAAATTTATCATTTATAAATTTAGATCTTTCTAAATCTTCAGCTACAATCTCAATTAGATCTGAAATATTGCTTCTTTTAACGTTATCAACTTTAGATCTTAAATATTTCTTTAAAAGATATGTTTTTAGCTGTTGTTTTGATGGTGCAAATTTTTCTACATAATTAAGTGCAAAGTTGCGCATTTCATCAATTGTCGCTTCTAAGTTTTTTTTTTTATTTTTTATAGGAATCATTATTGCATTTAATATAATATAACCCTGATGATTGAACAAATATCTGCATTTTTTACAGTAGAAATGATCTATATGTGGTTGAATATAGGTGTAATACCTTTTTGGTTAATGCTTATTATTTTTCCACAGACTAAAGTTTGTGGTTTATTTGTTACATCAATAATTCCAACATTTATTTTAGCAAGTGTTTATGTTTATCTATTATATATATTCTTTTTTGCTGGATATGATTTTGATAAAAACTTTATTTTATATTTAAGTTTTTATGATCTTGCTGAGCTTTTTGAGAATAATGAGTTTTTAATTTTATTTTGGACGCACTTCTTATCTATAAATTTATTTTGTGG
Organism: uncultured Pelagibacteraceae bacterium; assembly: GCA_902518165.1. Classification (GTDB taxonomy): domain Bacteria; phylum Pseudomonadota; class Alphaproteobacteria; order Pelagibacterales; family Pelagibacteraceae; genus Pelagibacter. The sequence goes on along the minus strand of CABYFB010000002.1, from coordinate 101,475 downwards.
ATCTTGGATTGTTAGAGATAGTCAAAGGTTCTATATGTCAAAAATATTAATCTTTTTTCCTTTAATTATTACTTATTTTATGGGGCCAATTGGATTATTTATTTATTGGGTAATTAGAATCTTTTTTGCAAAAAGAATTACTTTGTTTGACTAAAATTATTTGATTACTTTAAAACCAGCAATCTTCATTTGAGAAAATCCACCATCTACATGTGATATTTTTTCAAACCCCATTTCTTTTAATGATTTTGTTGCTAAAGCCGATCTAAATCCTCCTGCACAGAACAATACCATTTCTTTATTCTTATCTATCTTGCCTTCTTTAAAGTAAGGACTGTCTGGATCCATCCAAAACTCTAACATTCCTCTAGGAATATGATGAGAATTTTCTATTCTTCCCATTTTTTCTAATTCTCTGATATCTCGTATATCAATCAAATTACATTGATCTTTATTAACCAACTCCAATGCTTCACTAGTGGTTAAAGTTTTAATTTGAGAAAGTGCTTCTGAAACTAATTCTTTTGATGATTTTATACCCATATAATTTAAGATAATACATATCAAAATAAATGAAAAAAAACATTATAAAAAAATTGTTTATACTAATTGCAAGAAAACTAAGTTTAGAACTAATTGAACAATCCAATCTAAAATTTATCAATAAAGATAACAACAATAAATCTATAGTTATTCCACTTGGTAAAGTTAAATTAACTAGAAAAATAAGTGATTTATTAATAATTTTTAGAACTAATATTGATATTTTAATATGGGATCAAAACAAAAAAAGAATATTTGAAGCTGATAAAGTAGAATACTCGAAAAGATGTTTGATATCATTAATAAAATCTATGAAATTACTTTCTTCTTTAAGAAATGATATAAAATTAAAATTATTAGTAATTGATAATAGTTTGAATACATCTGATAATAATGAATTCAAAAATATTCTAAATAAAAGCGATATTGATTATAAAATTATTAACCACAAAAATGATGAATATAAGAACAAAATTCAATTTGATAGTAACAAAGAAACTTTTGGCAACCTCTCTAGCTTATTGAAATGTTATGAAACAGCTAAGTTGAAAGTTAAAGATTTAGTATATTTTGTTGAGGATGATTATATTCATGAGGAGAAATGTCTTGTTGAAATGATCGAAACATATGAAAGATTATCATCACAATTAAAAAGAGAAATATTTGTTTGTCCTTCAGATTATCCATACTTATACACAGAAATTGATCAATCAAAAATATTTGCAGGCAGTAATCGACATTGGAGATCTATAAACAAAGTTTTATGTACTTTTTTAGTTTCAAAGGAACATTTATCAAAATATTGGGATAATTTTAACAAGACTTGTTTAATTAGAAATGATCCATTTGAGAAACACATAAATGAAATTTTTACTAAAGAAATATGTATATCGCCTTTAAAATCTTTGGCAGTTCATATAACAAATATTAATTCATCATTTGGTTTATCGCCATATATTAATTATATGAAATTATGGAATGAAAATGAAAATGTCTAAAATAACACAAAAAAGGGCACCAAATTTTAAATTACCTTCTACAAATACTGGTATTTTTGAATTAAATAAAATTAAAAGTAAATATAAAGTTTTATATTTCTATCCAAAGGATAATACACCAGGTTGCACACTTGAAACAAAAGACTTCAATTCTCTACTTTCGCAATTTAAAAAACTAGACTGTGAAGTTATTGGTATTTCTAAAGATAATATGGAAAGTCATGAAAAATTTAGAGATAAATTTAAAATTAAGTTTGATTTGGTAGCAGACGTTAAAAAAGAAGCGATTAAAGCATACAAAGTTTGGGGTAAAAAAAAATTCATGGGTAGAGAATTTATGGGATTAATAAGAAGCACATTTTTATTAAAACATGACAAAATTATTAAAGAGTGGCGTTCAGTAAAAGTTAAAGACCACGCAAAAGAAGTATTAGAATTTTTAAAAACGGTTTAAAAAAAAGGCCCCAATTGAGGGGCCTTTTTGATTTAACTTAAGGGAGGGAGTTAAATTTAGTCTCTTATTGCGTAAGCTATTACACCAGTCTCAGTTACGTCTGTACCTTTCAGTTCAGCCTCTTTACTTAATCTGATACCCATAGTGTTTTTCATTATTGCCCATACAATGTATGAAACTACAAAAACAAATGCGTTGATCGAGATTACACCGATTAACTGTGCACTAAAATTTGCGTCAGAGTTTGTTAGTGGAACAGCTAATGTTCCCCAAACTCCAGCAAATAAGTGGGCAGGTATTGCACCAACAACATCATCAATCTTAAATGAGAACAATAGTTTTGTTCCAAACACTACTATCAATCCACCGATTGCACCGATGAATATTGCTGCTATAGGTGCTGGCGCTAATGGTTCAGCTGTTATTGCAACTAATCCACCAATCGCACCGTTAAGCATTTGAACTACATCAGTTTTACCATACATTAATCTAGTAATTACTGCTGCTGCTAAAACACCACCACACGCTGCTAAGTTTGTATTAATAAATATATTAGATACTGCTACTGCATCATCGAAAGTTCCCATAGCAAGCTGTGAACCACCGTTGAAACCGAACCAACCTAACCATAAAATAAATACTCCAACTGTTACCAAAGGTATAGAAGAAGCTGCAAATGGTCTCATTGGTTTTGCTTCACCTGATTTAGCAAATCTTCCTGTTCTCGCACCTAACAACATAGCTCCTGCTAATGCTGCAGCACCACCAGTTGAGTGTACAAGAGTTGAACCAGCAAAATCAGAGAAACCTAAAGCGGCTAACCAGCCACCACCCCACTGCCATCCCATGACAATTGGATAAATGATTCCTGATAAAATTGCTGCAAATAAGAAGAAAGGCCATAATTTAATTCTTTCTGCTAACGTACCAGATACAATTGATACTGTTGTTGCACAGAATACCATTTGGAAATACCAATCCGAACCATCTGCATATCCTGTATCAACAGCACTTGCATCAGACCACGGAGTGAATGTTCCTATATATCCACCTTCTGGAATTCCATATGCTAGATTATAACCTACCATCCAGAACATAATTCCAGCGATTGAAAATAATCCTATATTTTTTGCACAAATTACAGATACACTTTTTGAAGTTACCATTCCTGATTCTAGCATCGCAAATCCGCAAGCCATAAACATGACAAGAAAACCACAAACTAAAAATAGAAATGTATTAAAAATAAATCCAACTTCTGCAGAGACTGTAGATTCGGCATAACCTACACTTGTCATATTCAGTAAGAAAAACAAACTTACTAAAGGACCGACAAGTTTTTTTAAATGTTTAGTCATTTAACCTCCATTGTTAAAAAGAGGTTCTTATAATTTTAAAATAAATAAAAACTAATGATTGTTGTTAAAAATAGATATGCAGTTTTTGCATGTAGAAACAGCCTTTATCAAGAATTTTAGCATTCCTGGTAAAGGCTGTTAAATGAGATTTACTTGTTAAATACTTCTTTAAGTGCTTTAGCAGGTAAAAACTTTACCTTTTGAGAAGCAGCGATTTGGATTTGCTCTCCAGTTCTTGGATTACGTCCAATTCGGGCTTTTCTTTTAGCCACTTTATATGTACCAAAACCTGCAATCTTTACAGAATCGTCGTTTTTCAACGCATCTAGTATAGTATTCGTAATAGTATCAAAAGTACGCTCTGCATCAGCTTTACTTTGATTTAACGAACCAGCTAGCTTTGCTACTAATTGTTTTTTGTTCATTTTAGCTCCGGTTTTAAAGGTTTATGAAACTATACTTAACAAAATCATTGATAATTCAAGCTTTTTTTTAGTATATATTTTTTTTTGAACAACAATATATAGTGGTAAAAAAAGTCAATAAATACAATGTTTTTTTAGCTATTAAAAAAGCCTTAAAATAAGCCTAAATCTTTAAGGTCGTTAAATGTTGCGAAAAACATCAAAGATAACAACAAAAACATTCCGATTCGAAAAAAACCTTCCTGTGTTTTTTGACTTAAAGGACGACCTAAAACTTTTTCAAATGCGTAAAACATGAGATGTCCTCCGTCTAATAAAGGTATGGGAAACAAGTTAATTAATCCTAAACTTATTGAAATATAAGCCATCATACTGACAAAAGGTATAATTCCAAATTCTGCAACTTGGCCAGAAATTTTTGCTATTCTTATTGGACCACCCAATTGTGAACTGTCCCCTGCTCCTGTAAACATTGATCCAAGATATTTAAGTGATGAAGTTGTTACAAAATAAACTTCATTAAATGATTGAAATAAAGCTTGTGCAGGTCCAAGTTTTTTGTGTGTTATTTGATTGTTATAAGGGCTAAGTTTAATACCTACCATCCTTTTCTTTAATTTGTTTCCTAATTCATCAACGCTATCAACAAAATTTGGTTTAACTTTTAAAATTATCTCCTGGTCATATCTTGAAACTTTAAAATCGATAAATTCTGATGTTGACATTGCTATTAATTTAGAAACATCAAGAATACTCTCTACTTTTGTATTATCTATTTCAATAATAACGTCATTTTTTTGCATACCAGCAACTTCTGCTGGACTATCTTTTAATACTTCATCAATTACAGCTGGTGTAAAATCTTTACCTGCAAACATGTATATGAAAGTAAAAATGATTAAAGCTAATATAAAATTAGCCAATGGTCCTCCAGCAACAATTAATGCTCTTTGGTAAAGAGGTTTTGTTACAAACAATTTATGTTGGTCTTCTTTGCTATATTTTTTTAGTAGCTCCTCTTGATCTGCTTGTGAAAATACATTCCTATCTCCAAAAAATTTGACATAACCACCTAGTGGTATCCAACAAACTTTCCATCTTGTCCCTGATTTATCGTTCCATCCAAATAATTCTCGACCAAAACCTATCGAAAAATCTGTTACACCAACACCATATCTTTTTGCAAAATAATAATGTCCATATTCATGAATGAAAACAACAACAACGATTAATACAATAAATGGTAATATAAAATTGAGCATTTATTAAATTATACAATAATTAGATTTTTAATAAACATCAATTATTTCAATTTCCATGCAATTATTGGTGACAAAGTTGCCGCAATAAATGAACAAAATAAAAGAGATTGAGAAATATACGATGGTGCTAAATCCATTGGCAAAATTATGCCAAATAGTATTGATTTAGAAAAATCAGGACTTGGAAAAAATAATAGTCCTGCAATTAACCCTATTAATATAGAAACATAAGCATTTTTTTCATCATAAGATTTTGAATAAAAAGTATAAAAAACACTTAGAACAGCCGCACAACAAAATAAATCTGCTATTAAGAATAAATAAAGAATACTAAATCCTTTTGATGCAACAAAAAAAGCTATGACCGAAAGAAAAATAACAAATTGTTTTGAGATATTTAAATGATTATTTTTTAAATTTAATACTTTATCTACATCGACTATTACCAAACTTGAAATAGCATTTATTAAAGTATCAATACTACTTATTGTTAAAGAAATAGCTAAAATTATTACAATGACTGAAAATATTATTAAATTTTCTTTTAATAAAATTGAGAAAAATGCAAGATCAGGTATGACATTAGTATCTTGAGAGACAGCCACTAAACCACTAAATCCCATAAAAAAGACTATTGGTAATATTATTAAAAATGAAAATATTAAACTTTTTTTTAAAACTTCATAATTTTTTGCAGCATAAACTCTCTGCCAATTACCTTGATGAAAAAGATTAGTTGCAGCAACAGCTATAAAGAAAGTTAAACCAGCAGTATAATTTGGGAGATAACTAAAACTTAACAAATGGGGATTATTATTTTTAATAATTTCAAAGCTAAATTCGTTTGTTTCAATTGAGGTAATAAAAATTAAACTAATTATTAAAAGAGCTATAAATACAAAAAATTGAATATTATCTGTGATTAAAGACGCCCTTAACCCTCCATATAATGTGTAAAGTAACGAACATGATATTACTATTAAAGAAGTAATCCACAATTCAGTACCAGATATGTAATTAATTAAAAAAGCTACAGCAGTAACTTCAGCAATTAAAAAGATTGTCATATAAAAAATGGAAAAAACTAAAATAAGTTTATAAAGATTTGGTCCAAATCTTAATCTTATGATTTCAATAATACTTTTGCCTTGCGGATAACTAGTTCTAAATTTTTTACCAAGATAAATTAAAATAAAGAGTGGAAATGCAGTTCCTAGTGAATAACCAATCACTGCACCAATTCCTCCCCATGTTGCTGCTGATGCGGGTCCAAATAAAATCCAAGCACCAAGTGCTGAAGCAACAAGACTTGTTGTTAAGGATAAAGTTCCAATCGAACGGTTTGCAACTAAATAATTATTAAGTCCTTTAAATTTTTTTGAAAAATAAATTCCAACAAAAACAAATATTAAAGAAATTGAAATAATTAATATTATTGCTGATGATTGATTGATTATATTTAAATTATTCATTTTCCCTTTCTGAATTACCGGACAGGTTCTAAGGGTATTTCTCAGCCTTCTGGCACCCCATTTACAACTTATTTCAAAGATTAAATGAAATCAATTATTAACTTAGCACTACTAACAAGAATTAAAGCGTAAATGATATTATAAAATAAATTTTCCTCAATTATTTTAAGTAATTTATAACCTATAAATATTCCAATAAGCGCTAAGGGAAAGAGAGTAACTGATTGATATAAAGTATCAAAATTCATCATAGATAAATAAACATACAGAGGAAGCTTAATTAGATTTACACAACTAAAAAAAATAATTCTTGTACCAACATAAATTTCTTTTTTCATTCTTAGTGGAAGCAAATAAAGACTTGTTGGAGTTCCTCCCGCATGAACACAAAAACTTGAAAAACCAGCAATGGATGAACAAATAGCACCTTTAAAAAAGTTTTTTTTTGCCGGTATAGTTTTTTCTTTTTTAAATAAAAAATAATGACCAGAAAATAAAAAACCCATTATTCCAACTATTAACTTAAGCAAATCCTCAGAAAAATAAGTAAATGTAAATGAGCCAATTATTATTCCAATAGCTGCAAATGGAACTATTAATTTAAGTGTTCCAAAATCAAACTCTCTTCTAAATCTATAAACTGCAATAATGTCTGAAAAAATTAATATTGGTAAAATAATTGCAAGTGCTTGATTTAATGGCATTACTACTGTCATTAATGGAACTGAAATTAATGATATTGATCCACCTAAACCTGACTTAGCAATTCCATATAATACGATAGCTGGAACAACGCTAACAAAGAATAATAAATTTATCTCCATTATAAATTAGAAATATAGTAATAAAGATAAAACCACTAATATTAAAACTAATATGATGACAGCTATGTAATTGAGTTTGATTTTAAATTTGCTTAATAAAAATTCATTAATTTTTTCCCAGAAAATAATAATTAAAATTAATAGTACTGCTGGAAGAATAAATTTAATCATAAATCTATTTACATCAAAAAATACATCAATCCAAATATAACAAGTATAATTATTATCCAAATTGAAAAATTAGATATCAATTGTTTAATATTTGAGTTTGATCTGAGAAAATTAGGTAGAACTAATAGTAAGACTAATATTAAAAATATTGCAGGAATTATCTGGTCAACAGTCAAATTAATTTTTTATATTATAACCTTTTTTAAGTATAATTGAGACAAGAGTTACACATGCAATTAAAAATATAAACATTGTTGAAATACTTATCCAAATATCAAAATCAGAAACTCCATAAAATGCAAACCTCAGCCCATTAATTAAATATACAACAGGATTAAAATAAGTGACTGTTTGCCAGAAACTTGGGAGCATATCTAGCGAATACAAACTTCCACCTAAGAATACCATTGGTGTTATGACAATTGTTGGTATTATAGACATTTGCTCGAAATTTTTACTAAGAAGTCCAATTAAAAACCCGAACAAAGCAAAAGTAAAAGCAACTAGAATTAATAAGAAAATCATTAGTAAAGGAAACTTAACATTTACTTCTGCAAAGAAAAGTGAAGTGCAGAAAATTACTGCAGCAACAATTAAGGTTTTAGTTGCACCTGCACCAACATAAGCAATTACAATTTCTACAGTAGAAATTGGAGCTGCTAAAATTTCATAAATTGTTCCATTAAATTTAGGAAAAAAAATTCCAAAAGAAGTGTTACTGATAGATTGCGTTAATAATGTTAACATCAATAATCCTGGAACTATATAAGAGCCATAACTAATGCCATCAATTTTTTGTACATAATCCCCGATTACCGAGCCGAATACTATAAAGTATAATGAAGTAGATAAAACTGGAGAAAGAAGAGATTGTATTAATGTTCTTCTAAATCTATCCATTTCATGAAAATAAATTGCTCTTAATGCGTAAAAATTAATCCTCATTATTTTCCTTTACCAATGTTACAAAAATCTTTTCAAGATTATTTTGCTCTGTTTTTAAGTCTCTCATCCTCAAACCTGCATTTTTTAAATCTTGAAGCATCTTTGTAATACCTGTTCTTTCAGCATGTAAGTTATAGTTGTAAATTAATGAATAATTATCATTAGAGATTGATAGATTATATTCATCAAGTTCTGATGGAATTTTTTCGACTTTATCCTGCAACTCAATAGTTAATTTTTTATGACCCATCTTTTTTAATAAATCTATTTTATTATCAACAACAATGATTTCTCCTTGATTAATTACAGCAACTCGGTCTGCGATTGCCTCTGCTTCTTCAATATAGTGTGTTGTTAAAATTATGGTTACTCCAGTTTTCCTTAATCCCTCTACAACTTTCCACATATCTTTTCTCAATTCTACATCTACGCCTGCCGTTGGTTCATCAAGAAATAATATCGAAGGTTCATGAGATAATGCTTTTGCTATCATTACACGTCTTTTCATTCCTCCTGAAAGCTGATTTAACCTTAAATCTTTTTTATCCCATAAACTAAAATCTTTTAGAACTTTTTCTATATGTTGCGGGTTTGGCTTTTTTCCGTATAAGCCTCTTGAATATGAAACATTGTTAAACACTGTTTCAAATTGTTCTAGTGAAATTTCTTGGGGGACCAGTCCTATTCTTGATCTTGTTTCTCTATAATCTTTTATAATATCAAAACCATCTACTGTAATTACTCCAGAAGTTGGTTTAACTATACCACATACAATACTTATCAGTGTAGTTTTGCCAGCTCCATTTGGTCCAAGCATAGCAATAATTTCACCTTGCTTTATATTTAAATTAACAGTTTTTAAAGCGTTAAATCCATTGTCGTATACCTTTGAAAGGCTATCAATTGTTATTAAATCTTTAGTCATTATCTGAGGTCTTAATTTGATATAGAGATGTTTTTAGTGACAAGCAATATTATATTTTTTTAATCTCCAATAATTGTATGGCCATGGAGTTAAAAATCCAACTAAAAGCATTATTGGTACTACCCACCAATTTAAAATAGCTCCACCTGTTAAAATTACATCTGTGAGGTTCATGGCTATTTCCATACTGACCATTGATATAAAGCTCATACCAAGCGCAGTCTTTAATGCTTTGGAAAAATCAAGTTTTTGTCTTAGTAAAATTATAGTTTCTAAAATAATACTTGTAATCAAACCATTTATAATTGCTAAAGTCATGATGGCTAAAACAGGCCAGGGAATTCCTGTTATCTGAAAATACAATATAGTTCCAAAGTCACCAATTGCACAGCCTAGTAAACACCAAGCAGTATTTTTTGCGCTTCTCTTCCAAGTATGCTTGCATGACCAATTAAAATTAATTGATTCTGAACTCATTGTTTGCTCATTTCTAAATGATATTCATAAATATCATCTTTCCAATAAGATTTAATGTACGAAAGAATGTTATCAATACCTTCATCACTTATTTTGTCACCAAAACCCATCATCTTGCCTTCATAATTTTTTATCAATTTAGCAAATCCATACTTTATCATTCTATGTAGTAACTCATCTGTATGATGCCAAGTATGACCAGTTCCATTTAAAGGGGGTGCTTTTCTATGCCCATCTTCATCTAAACCTTGCCAATTTGTAGCTCCAGCTAAATTTGCTTGGTGACAAGAAACACAATATTGATTGTATAATATCTTGCCATTTTTAATTGCTTCTAATGAATCTCTTGTTATGGGGTAGTGCGAATGAGAGAAAGCAGTATCTGCATAAAATAAAACAATAAGAAAAAAAAAATACTTTTTCATTAGTGTGGAGCCCTATATCTGCTATGACAAGCTTTACAGCTCGACCACATATATTGTTTCAAAGCTGCTCTAAAATCATCTTGGTCTTCGATAATTGAAGCTAGCTTTATCATTTGATCAGATGATTTTTTCATTAGAGCATTAAATTCATCTTTTTCTTCCCAAATAATTGGTAAAGCCTCTGTTCCATGTCCCTCTTTTGTATTTTCTGGAAATAAATTTAGTAATTCTAAATAATTATCACTCATTCTAATCATTAGTTTTTTTGAGTCCTCAATTTCAACTTCGTTAAGCAAAATACTAATTCTTTTTGCTAGTTTATAATTTTGACTAAATAAAGATTTTCTTTTCTTTATTATGTCTTTTGCGCTTTCTTCTGATAAAACATTAGAGTTAAATGAAAAAGAAAGTGCTACAATAAACATTATTTTGAAAATATTATTTATTTTTATAAAATAGCTCATGTCGAATAGTATAGCATTACAATATAGTTGGTTAGCTAAATTTTTCCATTGGTTCACTTTGCTCCTTCTAATTGCTCAGATACCAATGGGGTTTATTTTAGTCAGATTGGATTTTTCGGATTTAAGAATAACTATAGAAAATGTGCACGTAATTGTTGGAATATCTATATTTTACATAACCTTATTTAGGTTAATTTATAAATTTTTTAGCAAGTCCCCAAAACTAATGCCTGAGGCATTCTTTGGACAAAACTTGATTGCGAAATTGAATCATTTCGCTCTTTATGTCGCACTTTTAACAATAACAACATCAGGAATTTTAAAAAAGCTATTTAATGGTGAAAAACTAAATTTTTTTATTTTTAAATTAAGGATTGAAGATAACTTTGATTTAGCAGATCAATTTTACAATGTTCACGTTATTTCAAATTACACATTAATAGTTTTAATCTCATTACATATTTTTGCAGTTTTGTTTCATCAAATATTTTTGAAAGAAAACATCTTGAAAAGAATGACCAGATAATTAAATAGAGCTCATGAAAAAATATTTTGTCTTTTTTATTTTATTCTTGATACCAAATATCTCATTTGGTTTTGAAAAAACCACAAACTTTGATCTGAAAAAATTATTTAAAATTCAAAAATCTGGTAAAACAATTGTTATTAATTCTTGGAATGAATATTGTTCAACTTGCGCAGCACAAACAAAAGTTTTCGATCAAGCAATGAAAGACTTTAAGGATGTAGAATTTTTATTCTATGAGCAAACAGAACATGAAGATATTGCTAAAACTTTAGGTGTTAATTATTGGACTACAATAGTAGTTTTTAAAGGTGAAAGTGAAGTAGCAAGAGAAATTGGTTTAACTGACAAAGACCAAATATATAATTTAATAAACAAAGGGATATAATTCCTTTTTACCTCCCCTTTCGAGGAGGTGAATTCAACAAAAAAGAGAGAAATAAATGAATGTTAAATTCAGGAATAATTTTTTAATTATTACTGCTATATAGAATTAATTTTTTTTTTGTCAATTTATGAAAAAGCAAGAAAAATTAGGTATTTTAATTAAGCAATGCTTTTTGGGCTGGTAAATATTCATGACCAAATACATCTGCTACGGCTTTGTGAGTAACACCTCCTTTAAATACATTTAATCCTGCTTGAAAATTTTGATCATCATTTAAAGCTTTTAAGTACCCATCTTTTGCTAATTTAGATAAAAAAGGAAGTGTTGCTTTATTCAGTGCAATTGTTGATGTTCTAGGAACACCACCGGGCATATTTGCAACGCAATAATGAATTATATCATCTATTATAAAAGTTGGTTCTGCAAATGTAGTCGGTTTACTGGTTTCAACACATCCTCCTTGATCAATTGCAACATCTACAATTACTGATCCCCTTTTCATTTTTTTTAACATATTCTTTGTAACTAATTTTGGTGCCTCAGCTCCTGGTATCAAAACTCCACCTACTAACAAATCACATTCAGAAATTAATTTTTCTAAATCAGTTTTATCACTTAAGTTGGGAATTATTTTGTCTCCAAATATTTGGGAAAGTTCGTTTAATCTTTTTTCAGATTTATCTACAATATTAACCTTGGCTTTCATGCCTGTTGCAATTATAGCAGCATTTTCTCCTACTACTCCACCTCCAAGTATAACTACATTTCCAGGCTCTACACCAGGAGCTCCTCCTAACAAAAGACCACGACCTTTTTGATTTTTTTCTAAACAATGTGCACCTGCTTGAACTGACATTCTTCCGGCTACTGCACTCATTGGTGCTAACAAAGGAAGTCTTCCGTTATTATCTGTGACTGTTTCATAAGCGATGCATATTGATTTGCTGTCTATTAAACCTTGTGTCAGTTTCTTAGCTGCAGCAAGATGAAGATACGTAAAGACAACTTGATTTTCTCTTATCATTTTTACTTCGCTAGATTGTGGCTCTTTAACTTTAACAATGATGTCAGAGTCATTAAATATATCTTCAGCTGTATTAACTATTTTTGCTCCACTTGATACGTAATGATCGTTTTCAAATCCTGCTTCAAACCCTCCATTGTTTTCAATTAAAACTTCGTGGCCATTAGAGGTTAATGCCTTTACACTTTCGGGAGTGAGTCCAATTCTATTTTCTTGAGGCTTTATTTCTTTTGGAACCCCTATTTTCATAGAATTAAATTAATTTTTTTTGCTTTTTGAATAGTTGGTTATACCAGTTCTTAGTTTCTCGATTATTTCATCAATATGTTTTTTTTCACAGATAAACATTGGAGCAATAATTAAACAATCTCCAGTCGCTTTAAAGTTAACTCCTGCATCATAGCAGTGTTTGAAACATGTAAATCCTGCTGCGCCAGGTTTTTTATGCATTTTAATATCAATACCACCCATCATTCCATAACCTCTTATGTTATCAACAACATCAATATCTTTTAAAGACATTAAACCTTCTTGGAAATATGGAGATAAATTTTTTGCTCTATTAAAGATATCATCTTTTTCAAAAATATCTTGAACCGCTAAGCCTGCAGCTACAGACACTGGAATTCCTGAGTAAGTATAACCATGAAACAGTTCAATTGTTCCTTTTGGAGATCCGTCCATAACCGTATCGTAAATTTCTTCTTTACACGCAACTGCCCCTAAAGGACTTATTCCATTTGTTGTAGCTTTTGCCATTGTAATAATATCAGGTGTAACTCCGTATTCTTGAGATGCAAAAGGCGAACCTGTTCTTCCCCAACCTGTAATAACTTCGTCAAAAACTAATAAAATACCATGCTTATCGCAAATTTCTCTTAGTCTTTGTAAATATCCTTTTGGTGGAACTAAAGTTCCTGTTGATCCAGCAATTGGTTCAACAATGCAAGCTGCAATATTTTCTGAACCAAAATTTGTACAAATTCTCTCAAGATCTTCTGCCATCTCTGCGCCAGTTTCAGGTTGACCTGAAACAAATTTATGTTCTGGTAAATGTGTATGTCTCATGTGAAGAACACCTGGCATCAAAACATTGGCAAATGTTTTCACGTTGTTAATCATTCCGCCAACAGAAGTAGCTCCAATATTCATTCCATGATAGCCTCTTTCTCTTCCAACAAACCTAAATCTATGTCCTTCACCTCTTGCTTTATGATATGCAACTGCAATTTTAATTGCAGTCTCAACAGCAGTAGATCCACAAATTGTATAAAAAATTCTATTTAAATTCCCTGGTGTATGTTTTGAAATTTTTGTTGCAAGTTCAAATGAACCTCCAAAACCTTGTTGAAATGGTTGAGCATAGTCTAATTTTTTTAATTGATTTGTAATTGCATTAATAATTTCTTCTCTTCCATGACCTAAAGGATTACAAAATAATCCCGAGCTTGCATCTATCTGAGTTTGACCTTGATGATTTTTTAAATAAACACCTTTTGCTTCTACAATTAATCTTGGAGACTCTTTAAAATCTCTATTGGATGTAAATGGCATCCAATGTTCATTTAAAGAATTTGGTATTTGAGGTTTTTCTGAACTCATAATTATGTTTCGATTCATAGACTAATTATATAAATTAACCAGTAAATTTTAGTCATACTTGCTATGTTAAATGACCGCAACTATAGGTTGTAACTTATGACTTTTGAAGCCTGTGTAATTTATTCATCATTTACTTAAAAGAAAATTTAAACTTAAATATCGATAATTAAATTTAATTAACAGGAGATGAAATGAAAAAAATAATTAGTTTCATTTTAGGAAGTTTATTTGCTCTAAACTTAACAATCACAGCAGCAAACTCTGCTGCGAACGAAGTTAGAGTTGCATACTTTCTAGAGTGGCCAAGTCCAAATTTAGAGGACATGCAAAAAAAGAATTTTGCTAAAGCTTTAGGAGTTCCAGTAAAATGGACAAACTTCACAAATGGTGGAGCAATGACAGATGCAATGTTAGCAGGAGATATTGATATTTCTTACTCACAAGGTTTGGTACCATTTATTAATGCTGTAAAATCAAATGCACCTATCAAATTAGTTGATATTGCAATGGAATACGGGATGGGTGGAACAACTTGTGTAACATCTAATGCTTCGGGAATAACAAAAGCGAATGCAACAGAATTAGAAGGTAAAAAAGTTGCTGTTCCGTTAGGTACTATGGCTGAGTACGTTTTCGACGAAAGTATGAAAGTTGTAGGAGCTGACAGAAGCAAAATGGATATTATTCAAATGGATCCTGAAGAAGGTGCGGCTGCATTAGTAAGTGGAGATGTAGTAATGGCATGTCTATTTGGTGGTAATTCTATCAAAGCTGCAGTTGCTGTAGGATCAAGACTTTTAACTGTTCAAGAAGCAAGAGATGCAGGTATTTTAGGAATAGATATTACTTCTGTAACTGACAAGTTTATGAAGGAAAATCCTGGAATGTTGAGAACTTTTATTGAAGTAACTCATGAAGCAAATGAAAGATATAGAAATGGAAAAAGTGATATGAATTCTATGTCAAAAGCTTCAGAGATGAAAATTGCTGATATGAAAGAAACTTTAAGTGGTTTCAAATTCTTAACTCCAGAAGAAACTAAAAAATCTATGGAAAGCGGAAACTTAGATGCATTCTTAAAAGGAATGGGAACTCCAGGTGGAGCAGTAGACACTAGTTTCTTACCTTTATAATTTAAAGATTAGAATAATTAAATAGGCGCCAATTTTATTGGTGCCTATTTTTTTAAGTAAATATTTTATATAAAGTCAGCTAATGAGTGATTTGATATCTCAAAATCTAAACATGATTTTCAAAACTCCCAAAGGAGAGACTGTTCATGCTCTAAAAGATTTAAATTTCAAATTAAAAAAAGGAGAACTTCTAACAGTTCTTGGGCCTTCTGGTTGTGGAAAAACAACTTTGTTAAATATTGCAGCTGGTTTCTTAAGACCAACATCTGGAAATATAACGTTGAATGGTAAAGAAATTGATGGACCTGGAGTTGAAAGAGGCATGGTTTTTCAACAAGGTGCATTATTTGAATGGTTGACTGTTGCGGAGAACGTAAACTTTGGTCTTAGAATGAAAAAAAAAGATCCTATAGAAACTTCAAAAAAAGTTGATGAGTGGCTGGAGATTGTTGGCTTAAAAGGATTTGGAAATACCCCAACATATCAATTGTCTGGAGGAATGCAGCAAAGAGTAGCTCTCGCAAGGTGTTTAATCAATGATCCTGATTTGATTTTAATGGATGAGCCTTTAGGTGCTCTTGATGCTCTAACAAGAGAAAAAATGCAATCTTTAGTTTTGAAAATTTGGAAAGAAACTGGAAAAACAATTATTTTAATTACGCACTCAGTTGAGGAAGCACTTTTGCTTGGTGAAAGATTGTACGTAATGGCACCAAGACCAGGTAGGATACATAAAGAATATAATCTTCCATTTGCAGAGATGGGATTAAAAGAAGATTTAAGAGAAATAAAAAAGAATAAAGATTTTTCATCAAAAAGAGAAGAAATTTTATCCATGATTTGGAACATGGAGGAAGAAATTATGGGAAAAGAAAATTAAATGTTTACTCAAATAATAACAATATTAATTCTCGTATCAATTATCGGGTGCATACTTTATGGAAGACGTTTAATAAAAACTGAAAAAGTTGATGCAGTTTTTGGAAATCCAGAAAGAGCAAAAGGTGGAACTCATTGGATAATTGTCGGAAGCAGTGCAATATTGTTAGTTTGGCTTTATTATTCTTGGGATATTGCAAAAGGATTTTATCCAAAATCAGCAAATGAATTATGTCAGGTCGCAAAAATAAATGAGTCTTTATTAGGATTAAAATATCAGTTTCCAATTGAAGAAAGAGAATTCAAAAGTACTTCAATAATAAAAATAGAAAATAAAAATCTTAAAAAAATAAGTTTAGAAATTCAAAATTCGCCAGATTTAAGCAACATACAGAAAACTGCATTAGTTGGTTTTATTAATAAAACAAACAAATTAATTCCATTACTTACTAACGATAATCTAATGGAGATTAACACAAAAATTAAAATAAATGAGATGACTGATGAAATTAGATTGTTAAGCACTAATTTTCAAAAGAAAGATTATCCATTTGAAACACCAGAGCAAAAAAATGAAAGACAAAAGGCAATTGCTGAGCAAGGAAGCTGGGGCATAGTAACTGTAAGTGCCGGAACAGGATCAATAGAAAATACTATTGAAGTACCTTTGGTGCCTGAAACTGATAGAGGGTTAAAATTTCACGCTGCAGCTGAACAATTAAAAAAAATTAATGATAAATTTTTTAAATTAAGAAACCATAATCCTCAATTCAAAAATGCAATAAAAGAACTTAAATCAGAGATAAAATTATATAGAAAAAATTTAGATGACACTGAGGAAGTGGCATCTACTTACGCAAAAAACATTGTAAAAATTGCAAGAAGAATTGAATTTGCAAGCATTTATCCACCAAATGCTCTTAATGAAATGCAAAATGCAATTATTGAATTTGATAATCTTCAAAAAACTGAGCAAGGGGGTTTAAGATTAATTGACATTCTTTTATTCCCTGCTGGAACTATAGTTGCAAGTGGTCCTAGTTGTTCTGAGCAAGGTTCAGGTAGATGGTTACCAAAACCCTCAGATACACTTAATAAATTTATTTTAATGTCTAAGCCAAGTGTAGGTTACAAAAATATCCCACTTCTTTGGATTGATATGATGGATGTAAGCCAAATAATTGGCTTTATATTGCCAGATTGGATAGCTGATGTTTTGCCTGGAGAATATCCGGTTCACACCAAAGATGGTGTGGTTAAGCAAAATTTTAAAGGGAAAGTTTTAAAAATTGTTACTGGCGATTTTAAATTATTTAAAATTCCTGTTCCTTATGGACATATCTGGGATTCATTTTTAAGAGTTTTTCTTGGATTAGTTTTTGGAATATTGATTGGTGTACCATTAGGACTTTTCATGGGCTTAAATAGATTTGCTAAAGGTTTCTTTGATCCATTAATTGAACTTTATAGACCAGTACCTCCTCTTGCGTGGGCTCCTTTAATAATCTCGGTTTTAGGTATTGATAATACTGGAAAAGTATTTTTATTATTTATGGTTTCATTGTCTATAATGATCATTTCAGCTAGAGCTGGAGCATCAGGTACACAGCTATCTAAAATACATGCAGCACATTCTCTTGGTGCTTCTAAAAGACAAATACTTAGATATGTTATTTTTCCAAATTCTTTACCTGAAATTTTAACAGGTATTAGAGTGGCGGTTGGTATGTGTTGGGGAACTTTGGTTGCAGCAGAATTTTTAGCAGGTACAACTGGAATTGGATTTGTTGAAAATGTTGCCAAAAAGTATTTTCAATATGAAGTAATTTGGATCACAATTTTTATAATGGGTATGTTGGGTCTTCTTTTTGATGTAACTTTGAGAAAAATTATAGATAAGACAATACCTTGGAGAGGTAAAGGCTAATCCTTAATCGTCGAGTAAGCGTAATTCTTTTTCGTCGAAATTTAAATAAACGTTTTCTCCAACATTAAATATTTCATTGGTATCGCTAGAAACTACGTAAATCTTACCTACTTTTGAATTAACTATATATTGATAACTATTTCCAACGAATGACGCATTATTAACAGATGCATGTATTGAGTTTTCTTCAGGACTTTTTGAAATAGTTATTTTTTCTGGTCTTAAAGAGACGGAAACTGAACTTTCTAATTTTTGATCACTTTTTATATTAATTTTCATTTCTGCTAATTGAATCTCGTAAACATTATTATTTTGATTAATGATTTTAGCTTTAACAACATTTGCGTCTCCTATGAAGTTGGCTACAAATTTAGTTTTAGGAAAGTTATACAATTCTTTTGGGCTACCTTGTTGAGCAATAATAGCATTGTTCATTACAATTACTTTGTCAGAAATTGCTAATGCTTCCTCTTGATCATGAGTTACATAAATTGTAGTTACTCCAAGTTTTTGTTGAATTTCTCTAATATCCTCTCTTACTTGTCTTCTTAATTTTGCATCTAAATTAGATAAAGGCTCGTCAAAGAGTAAAACTTTAGGTTTCAGCACAATTGCTCTTGCAACCGCAACTCTTTGTTGTTGACCCCCCGATAGCTCTGAAGGCATCCTATTTTCGTAACCTTCTAAATTAACTAACTTAAGAGTTTCTAATGACTTTTCTGTAAATTCTTCTTTTGGAACATTAATCATCTTCAAACCATAAGATACATTTTCAAGCACACTCATGTGTGGAAACAAAGCATAAGATTGGAATACCATAGATACATCTCTGTCTGTTGCTGGTAATAATGTTACATCTTCATTTTCTACTAAAATTCTGCCACTAGTAGCTCTTTCTAGACCAGCAATAATTCTTAAAGAAGTGGTTTTTCCGCATCCAGAAGGACCTAGTAATGTAGTCAGTGTTCCTGCTTCAAAAGTACAACTCACATTATCAACAGCAACAGTCTCATTAAATTTTTTTGTAATATTTTCAAATTTTACTTCTGCTTTTTTCATTATCCAAAATTTCCTTGTAGTATTCCTTCTGTTTGCTCTCTTCTCCCTAATTTACGTTTACCTATTATTAATTGCATTAAAGTTATTGTAAATAACATAACAACAATTAATGCAGACGAATAAACAATTGCTAGACCATAATCATTGTTTTCTAATCTTCCTAATATATATGAGACAGCTAAATCATAATTAGCACTAACAAGGAATATAACAGCACTAATTGCCGTCATTGCTCTAACAAAACTAAAAACTAAAGAAGCAGTAATTGCAGGTTTAAGCAATGGAAGAATTACATTCCTAAATGTTTGAGAACTAGATGCATTCAATGTTGATGAAGCTTCATCTAAGTGAGGATCTAATTGATTCATCGAAGCTATACCTGCCCTAACCCCAACAGGCATATTTCTAAATACAAAAGCGATTACCAAAATAATTCCTGTTCCTGTAAGTTCAAGTGGCGGAACATTAAACGCAAAAACGTAACTTACACCAATAACACTTCCAGGTATTGCAAAACTTAACATTGTGCCGAATTCAAAAGCATTTTTTCCTTTAAACTTATGTCTTGTAAGAAGATATGCTGTTAAAATACCTATTGCAGCAGTAGGAAATGATGAAATTAATGCTATCGCAAAAGTAGTGTTAAAAGAATTCCACGCGGTACCAGTCCATAAAATTCCTCTTTCTTTAACCCATTCAACACTAAATGCTTCAACATAGTGTCTTAACGTAAAACTGTGATCGACACCCCACATCTCTACAAATCCACCAAACATAATCATTATATAAATTATAAATGTAAGGAGTGCCCAAGGTAGAACAGTTGAGTAAATTATCCACTTAGTATTATTTGGTAATTCAGGATGAACTCCACTATCCCCTTTGCCAGAAATTGAAATATAGGATTTTTTTCCCAACCATTGGTTCTGAAGATAAAATACTACCAGAACAACGGTTAATAAAATCATTGCTAATATTGCAGCTTTTGTTTCATCATACTGTGCACCCACAATTGCAAAGAATATTTCTGTAGATAAAACATCATATTCGGCACCTAACACTAGTGGATTTCCAAAATCAGCTAAGCTTTCAATAAAGCCAAGCAAAAATGCATTCGCAATTCCAGGTCTCATTAAAGGCAATGTAACAGTTTTAAAAACTTGCCATTTTGAAGCTCTCAATGTTTGTGAAGCCTCTTCCATTGCAGGACTTACACTTTCAACAACTCCTATCAAAACTAAAAAAGCAATAGGTGTAAAAGCAAGAGTTTGTGCAAACCATATTCCTGGTAAACCATAAATCCATCTCGAGGGCTCAATCTCAAATGCCCACTCAAGAAAAGAACTTACAACTCCCGTTCTACCGAATAATATTATTATTGCTAAACCGATTACAAATGGAGGTGTTATGATTGGTAAAACAGATAAAATTCTAATCGTTTTTTTAAATTTAAAACTTGTTCTTGCAATTAATAAAGCAAAACCTAAACCCAAAATTGTTGATGAGAAAGCTGTAAGTGTTCCCATAGTAACAGTGTTCCAAAAAACACCACATGCATAATCACTATATAGACAATCAAGACCCCAAATTCCTTTATTAAATATTTTGGTTGAAAAATTACTAATTTCATATCCACCTTCTGTGCCTTTAAAGGCAACAGCAAACATTCTAAAAATAGGAAAAAAAACGAAAGTTGAAACTAGAATAATTATGCTTCCTATACTTCCTACAATAAAATTATCTCCATTCAACCACCCACGCGAGGATAGCCCATGTGTAATATAAAAAATAAATGTAGAGCATAAAAGAACTGCGCCAGACCCTACTCCAAATTGATTTTCTACATCGCCAAAAATCGATTGAAAGATTTCAAAATTCCACCCTCTTATGCCAATTGAAAACCCCTGAAGAATAAAATAAAAAATACCAAACAATCCTGAGTACAAGAAAATTTTGGAATAAATAGGATTATTCTGATTTAATTTTAAAGTTGATAATGGAAAAAATAAAGGAACAATTAAAGGAAGAAGCCAATATTTTTTATTTATAAAAACCTGCGGTAATACAGAACCGTAATCTTCTAAAGAATATTCTAAAATCCAGTTTATAGAGAAAAACCCGTCACCTGTTACATACCATGGAAATATTAGGAAACCCAATACTCCGATGAGCATCCAACAGATAACGAGCCCTCTCATTTAATTCCTTATCTAGGAATTACAGAAACATCGTTATCCCATTTGGATAACAAACTCGCTCTAGTACTTTTATCTCCATAAACTTTAAAATTATAATCAATTAAGTTTATTGTTGATAAGTCTGGAGCATCAGGATCAGCTTTTGCTTTAGTATTAGATGGCACTTGCAAAGATTTTCCTGAAGTGAAGACCATAGTTTGAATAGCGGGACTTAAAGCCCAGTCATAAAACTTTTTAGCTTCCTTCATATTTCTTGCGCCTGCAATAATACTCATAGATCCAACTTCATATCCAGTTCCTTCAGCTGGTGAGACCGTAACAACCGGCAAACCTTTTTTTGTTTGTTTCACACCATCGTGTTGGAAACAAATACCGATTAAGTTTTCACCTCTACCAGTTGCCTTAATTGGTGCAGAACCAGATTTAGTATATGTATTTATGTTTGCATGAAGTTTTTTCATGTAATCCCAACCTTTGTCTTCTCCAAATATTTGAAGAATAGTGGCTAAGGTAGTGTAAGCAGTTCCAGATGAGTTTGGATTTGCTACTTGTATTTCACCTTTATATATTGGTTTTGTTAAATCCATCCATGATTTTGGAGCTGGAAGACCTTTTTTTGCTAAAAGATCTTTGTTGTATCCAAATCCTAATGCACCAACATAAATTCCAACTGATTTAAAATCAGCATTTTTTGCTTGGTTCTGAGCCGCAGGTAATAAATCATTAAAATGAACAGATTTATATTTCTCAGTTAGATTTTCTTGTGCTGCAGTTAAATGTGGATCACCTGTTCCACCAAACCAAACATCTCCTTTTGGATTTGATGCTTCTGCTTTTATTTTCGCAAAAGTTTCACCACTACTTGCTCTTGTCATAGCAACTTTTGTTCCAGTTTCTTTTTCATAAGCTTGTTCAAGCATTTCACAAACGTCTATTTCAACACTGCAATATAATGTTAGTTTTGCAGCTGAAGCTTTATTTGTAATGCCGAAAAGTGTTAATGAAAGAACTAGAGCCATAGAAGCTACTTTAAGTATATTTTTCATATATCCCTCACTTTTTTATTAGTTAATGATAATAAATTTAAACGACTAATGTTAATCTATTGTTACTTTAAATTTAAAGATAATTTTAATAAATAAAAAAAATATTCAATTTATAGTTTAATTTTCAAATCAATTATGTTTACATAAATTATGAATGAAAAAGAGCTTAAAAATTTAATTATTAAAATTTTTACTAATTTTAAACTAAGTAGAAAACACTCTATAGTTTGCGCAAATGCAATTATCAATGCAGAGCTTGTAGGTGCGCCTTCACATGGATTGTCTCGTTTAAAAATGTACTGTGAAAGAATCTCAAAAAAAGTAATTAATCCGAGACCTAAAATAACTGTAAAAAATATATCAAAATCTATATCAATAATTGATGCTGATAATTCTATTGGTTTTGTTGCAGCAGATGAAGCAATTAAAAAAACTATACAAAATGCAAAAAAAACAGGGATTGGGTTAGTTGCTGTAAAAAACAGCGGACATTATGGACTATCAGGGTATTACGTTGAGCAAGCGGTTAAAAAAAATTTAATAACATTCGCATTTACAAATGCTCCTCCAGCAATTGCGCCTTTTGGTGGAAAAAAATCAGTCTTTGGAACTAATCCAATATGTTTTGGAACTCAAACAAATAGTAAGGTTCCATTTATACTGGATACATCAATGTCTATGATTAATAGAGGTAAAATTAGGATTGCAGAAAAGTTAGGAAAAAAAATACCATATGGTGTTGCTTTAAACAAATTTGGTAAACCAACTACAAATGCAAAAGAAGCTCTTGCTGGGGTACAACTTCCAATAGCTGGATTTAGAGGATCTGGATTAGCTTGGATGGTAGATATTTTAACTGGAGTATTTGTTGGAAGTAATCATGGTGGCAAAGTAAAAGACCCATTTGATGATTTCTCTGGGCCGCAAAATATCGGTCACTTATTTTTAGCATTTAAAGACAATCTATTTGTTAAAGATTATAAAAAAGAGATAAAAAAAAATATTAAAAGAATAAAAAAAATACCTAATTTAAAAGGACAAAAAATATTTTATCCCGGGGAGCAAAAGTATTTAAGAACAAAAACAAACTCCAAAAAATCTATAAAAATTCCAAAAAATATTAAAAAGGATTTAGATATTCTCTTAACTAGTTAACCTGCAAAATAACCTAGTATTCCGATAGATAAACAGACTGAAAGTATTATTATTTTTGACTGAAGTGCCTCTTTTTTCTTTTCAGTGATTACTCGTTTCTTTAGAACATCTATATTTACTTTACGAGGGGACATTCGAATTACTCTTCGTTTTTTTTCAGGTATTTCAATATTAGATGTTCTGTTTAAGCTTTCAGTACTCATTAAATTATTAAAACATAAACTAAAAAATTTTACAGAATTTAACTGTTCAAAATGGGTTGACTCAAGTTTTAAAATTGTTCAAATTGGGTTTTGATACATTATGAAGCAGCTACCAAGTGTAAATTCCGAACTAGATGATGAACTGATTGATAAAATTTTCAAAAATCATTTTGATATTTTAAGTCCTTTTTTTTTAAAACTTATGTCTGAATGGACAATCGGTGCTTATAAAGTGTTTAAGGATATAGATACTTACACGATTTTAATTTATTTGATTAGTAAGCAGTTTGATTTTTACAGACGAAATAATTTAAATATTTCTTTCAATGATTTTTATAAGGATAAAACATTAGAGATTGAGAAAATTAACCTTATAAGAATATCAAAGGATCTTAAAATACCAAAAGAAAGTGTCAGAAGAAAAATTATATCCCTGGAAAAAAGGGGAATAATTAAAAAAAAGGGCAAGAAGATTACAATAGATAGAAGTGCTTACAATTCAACACAGCCAAATGATACTTTAAAAAATATATGCACACTTTTATCTGTTTTTAGTCAAATTTTAAAAGAAGAAAAAGTTGTAAAAAACGAAATGTCCAGTAATGAAATTAACAATTTAATAAAACATAATTTCTCATTTTGCTGGTATCAATTTTATAAATTTTTATTCCCTTACTGCTTAAGATGGAAAAATTATTTTGGTGATATGGAAATATTTACTATTTTAGCAACTATAATTTTGAATAATAATTCAAAAATTGGAAGGCAACTTAAAGGAGTTGATAGTTATTTAGATAAATGGAGAGATAAAATTATTAATAAAAAAATAAAAGGAATTAATGCAATGTCTATTTCTGAAATAACAGGAATACCAAGACCAACAGTAGTAAGAAAAATCAAGAAATTAATTAAAAGTAAATTTATTTCTTTAGACAAAAATAAATTGATAAATTTTGATGTCAGCAAACAAAATTTTAAAGATATGTCGATAATCCAAGATGAAAATTTAAAATCAATAAATGTTTTTATAAAAAGAACCTACAATCAAATAAATCTTAATTAGAATTTTTAAGAATATATATAAATATAAATCCAGTTATATACATTACTAATGCATAAGCAGCGGTGGGAACCATGTAAGCGACATCATTGAAAATTTGTGTTGCTACAAATACAGCTAAAGTTCCATTTTGTAATCCACATTCTAAAGAAATACATTTTCTTTGTGGTATTCCAGTTGCAAAACCTTTTGCAATGTAAAATGCCAAAGTCATCATGACTACGTTTAATATCAAAACAGCTAAACCCGCTTGACCTAAGTATGATATTATATTTTCTCTTTCCTCAATCCATATTGCTGCAAATACAACAATAAACAAAATACCTGTAATTCTATTTACAATATTAATATTAGAAGAAATAAAGTTTTCAGCAAATCTTCTAATTATCATTCCTAGAATTACTGGCACAGTTACAACTAGTGCCATTTTAAGAGCAATACCAGTCATCGTAATATCTGAGGATAAATCAGTTACACCTAATAATTTTGCTGAAGAAAAAACAATAAATGGAACAGAAAAAATACTAATTAAACTACCTACTGCTGTTAACGAAATAGATAATGCAACATCTCCATTTGCAAATTTTGTTAAGACATTTGATGTTACTCCTCCGGGAGCAGCAGCAATAATCATTAATCCTAATGCTAATTCAACTGGTAATCTTAATATTAAAAGTAAAATATAAGCGACGATTGGGAGAAGGATTAATTGACAAATTATTCCGACTGTAAAATCTTTTGGATTATTTATAACTCTTAAAAAATCTCTAGTTGATAAGCCCAATCCAAGACCTAACATTATAAGGGCTAACGCTATAGGTGCAATTTTTGTAACTATCTCCATCGTTTGTTCAATTTTAAACTATTTTTATATCGAACGTAATAAAAAATATTGATATTTAGAACCATAACAAATATTTAAACTCATATGTTATCAGATAAATCCACAGTTTGTCCTGTAAATCTACTTAATATAGCTCATCAGAAAAGAGGTGTAAAAGCAGCCATTGTAAATGCAGGTAAAAAATTACCAATGATGTCAGTAATGGATGCTGTCTCTGAAAAATTGATCACCCCAATATTAATAGGTGATAAACAAAAAATACAAGAATGCGCAGATGAGCTTAAATTTGACATATCAAATTTTGAAATAATTAATGAGCCAGTTGAAAATAATACAGCAGGTATTGCAACAAAACTTGCATCGGAAGATAAAGTAAAAATTATTGTAAAAGGACATATCCATACTGATATATTAATGAAAGAAGTTCTTAAAAGAGAGTATAAATTAATCGGAAAAACAAGACTAAGTCATATTTGGCATATGACATTACAAAAAGATGATAAACCATTAATCATAACCGATGGAGCATTGAATGTTTCTCCTAACCTAAAAACTAAAATGCATATTTTAAGAAATGTTATAGATTTTAGTCATAGAATTAATATTCCAAGACCAAAGATTTCTGTCCTTTCAGCAACAGAAGAAGTTATTGATAGTGTACAGAGTTCGGTTGAAGCGAAAGAATTAACTGAATTGGCAATTAAAGAAAATTTTAATGCTGATATTTTTGGACCCTTGGCATTTGACAATAGTATTTCAAAAAAATCTGCTTCTATTAAGGGAATTGAGAATATAGTTGCTGGAGAAGCTGATGTATTATTAGTTCCAAATGTCGAAACTGGAAATGCGCTTGTAAAAATGATGATTTATTTTATGGGAGCATGTGCAGCAGGTGTAGTTGTTGGAGGTAAAGTGCCTGTTGTTATAACTAGTAGATCAGATGATGCGACAGCAAGACTTGCTTCTATAGCTGCAGCTGTTGTTGCTTTAGATTAAACTTCTATTGAATAAACATCTTATATAATTTAAACATTTGTAAAATTAGAGAAAAAATAATGGCAATTACTTATATAAAAAAAGCTGAAAAAACTGCATTTACAGGTGAAGATGAAACAAGAACTAAAGTAAGTTCTATTTTAAAAGATTTAGAAAAAACAAAAGACCAAGGGGTTAAAGATATTTTAAAAAAATTTGATAATTATGAAGGTGATATAATTGTTAGCAAAGAAAAAATTGAGGAAATAAATAAAACTTTAGATCAAAAGATTAAAGATGATATTCAGTTCTCTCATGAAAGAGTAAGGAAGTTTGCAGAACATCAACTAGAAAATCTTGGAAAAGATTCAGAAGTTGAATTATCACCTGGTTTAATAGCAGGACAAAAATTAATACCTGTAAATACCGTTGGGTGCTACGTTCCTGGTGGAAGATATAACAATATCGCCTCTGCTATAATGAGTGTAACGACTGCAAAAGTTGCAGGAGTAAAGAATGTAATTGCAACAAGTCCACCAAAAGATTCAAATGGTGCAAACCCAATTATAATTTATACAGCTAACCTTTGTGGTGCAGATGTAATTATGAACATTGGGGGTATAGGAGCAATTGGTGCGCTTGCATATGGTTGCTTTGGTAATCCAGAAGTAGATATGATTGTTGGACCTGGAAATAAATTTGTAGCAGAGTCTAAAAGGATTTTATTTGGAAAAGTTGGAATTGATTTATTTGCAGGACCAACCGAAATAGGCATTATTGCAGATCATACAGCTGACAAAGAAATAATCGCTTATGATTTAGTTGGACAGGCTGAACATGGTCCTGACTCTCCAGCTTGGCTTTACACTACTGATAAATCTTTATGTGATTATGTTATGAAAAGAGTTCCAGAAATTATTCAAGAACTACCTGAACATAACAGAAATAATGCTGATGCTGCATGGAGAGATTATGGAGAAGTAATTATGTGTGATACCAAAGAAGAAATGATGAAAGTGAGTGATGAATATGCACCAGAACATTTAGAGGTACAAGCTGAAGACTTAGACTGGTATTTAAAAAATCTTAAAAATTATGGTTCTTTATTTTTAGGTGAGGAAACAACAGTTGCGTATGGAGATAAATGCTCTGGACCAAATCATATTCTACCAACAAAAGGTGCAGGAAAATATACTGGAGGCTTATACGTTGGAAAATTTATAAAAACAGTCACTTACCAAAAGATGAATAAAGAATCTAACAAAGAAGTTGGTGCTGCAGCTGCTAGAATTTCTAGATATGAAGGAATGGAAGCTCATGCTAGAACTGGTGATGTAAGACTTCGAAAATATGGTTTTTCAAATTAGAGAACTTTAGTTTTCAAGATTTAAAAATATCAATTCCGATCTGACTTAATATATGCGCTAGATCTATCGGTACCCAATTTTCTCTGATTTTTCCCTCATCATGATGATAAAAATCCATAACTCTCATAGTTACTTTATTTTTATTTGAATTATATCCTAGCCAATCATTTGAATCATACACTGCTTGTATACTGTGCCATCCAGCAGTAAGTGAAAATTTACCATCTCCTAATTCACAATAATGTCCTAATTCCCAGTAATTTCTTTCTTTAAATGTTTTTCTAAAAGGAAGTTGATGATGATCAATGAAACCTTCCAAAGAGCGTGCTGTTCCTATACCGCTAGGTCCATACCAAATCATTTTTTCATGCCAAAAATCTTTTTGTGGGTGATTAATAAGTTTTTCTTTTAAATCAGAGTCAGATGATGCTTCTAATTCTGGTTTAATATTTAAACTTCTTTGCATAGTAAGAGATTGATCTAGAGTGGCTTTTGAAACATCTAAATTGTTTTCGTAAAAATTTACACCATCTGTATTTATTGGTGTCATCCAAATGCCCTCATACCCTCTTGAAGGATTTATTGGAAACTTCCCTACTTGATTTAGAAAATTTATTGTGTCGATTAAAATGTGACTTTCAATAATTTTATCGTTTTTTAATTCGTGTATCTCACAGCATCTTAAATTTACCATTTTAAAATTTGGCTCTACATTTAGCCATTTCTTTTTAAAAATTCCTGATAAGGTAGATATTGTTCCAACTTGAAATTTATCTCTAAAGGCTCCGCCTATAACGAGTTGTTCTCTTCTCTCTAAATCAGGAAACGCATCAAAAAGTGGGGTCCAAAATTTATCCCTAAAATTAGACAAACCTTTAAATTCATTTAATGGAAAAAAACATTTAATGTTTACATCTTCGCTAAAATATTTGCTTAAATTTTCTTCTATTTTAGATGGTCCAATCTTGTAAATATTGTTCAAATAATTTCTAACTATTTGTTTATTTTGTTTATTTTCTTCAGCTGTGATTTTTAATTCTTGAAAATTATTTTGATTTTTAAGTCCTGTATCAAATTGTTCTATTTGCATAAATTGCAATTTATATTTAAATATAGATAAATAACAAGAATATGATTGATAGATTGGCAAAATTTAATGAACTCGTTCCGAGCAGCCTTCCATTTGTAGAGGGTAGATTAGAAGGTCATAAAGAAAGAAAAAATTATACAATTATTGGACGTGGAGTTGCTGAAGACACCAAACAATTAATAAAAATACAGTCTTTACACGGGTATAATTTAGGAGCTGTGAGTGCTATGCCAAAAAACGGATCTGGTCTTCACAGTCATACTACGGCTGAAGTGTTTGTAATTTACTCAGGTAAATGGAGATTTTATTGGGGTGCTGATGGAAAACAAGAAACAATATTAGAGGCTGGCGATATAATCTCAATGCCTACAAATATGTTCAGAGCATTTGAAAATGTTGGAGATAAAGAAAGTTTGATGTTCGTTGTATTAGGCGGAGATGATCCTGGTATAATAACATGGGTTCCAGAAATTTTAAAAAAGGCAAAAGAGACTGGTATGGCATTGCTTGACGATAATTCGTTAATAGATTTAAAAAAGGTAGAAGTTCCTAATGGTAGAAAGATGATAGAGCCTATCACTCAAGATGAATTAGAAAGATTTGATAATTATTTGCCAGAAGAATTAGAAAAAAATATTTATAGAAATAAACAAAACAATATCAGCGATGAAGTTAATGGCATTAAATTATATCAAGTATTAGGAAACAAATTTAATAAAAAAACTTATGAACCTTCAATCAAACAAGATACTGGATTTAATTTAACAACATTAAATTCTATATCTGGTGAAATTAAAGATATTGAATGTATAAAGCCTACTGTTCTTTTTGCTCAAGAAGGTAATTGGGAAATAGTAATTGGAAAATCAAATATAAAATTGGAAAAAGGGGATACTTTTTCAGTTCCTTTGAGTAGCAAAATAGATATCTCTTGTAATAATTCAGAAAATAGTATTTTAAATTTTGTTAGTCAGATCTAATGAAAGGATTTGATAGTAATTATAAAAATTTAACTGATTACATTTTAAAAATTACTAAACAAATTTGGGAAGGGAAAGATGTCGAGTCGATATCTAAATATTATTCAGAGAATATCCCTGTAAGATCACCCTTTGGAATAACCTATGGTTTTAAACCTGTTATTGATGCAACTTATAAAACTTTAGACGAATTTCCAGATAGACAATTATTAGGTGAAGATGTAATTTGGAGTGGAAATGACGACGAAGGATATCATTCATCTCACAGAATTCTGAGCAAAGCTACACATTTAAATGACGGGTATTACGGAAAAAAAACAGGAAACAAAATTGTTTATAGAGTTATAGCTGACTGTGCATGTAAAAATAATCAGGTTTATGATGAGTGGATTGTGAGAGATCAAGGTGCAATGGTTCGACAGCTAGGTTATACACCTGAGCAATTTGCAAGGCATTTAATTGATAAAGAAGGTGGCATATCTAAAGCTATCAAAGTTTTTAATAGATCTTCTGATAAAAAGTCAGAGTATAATCCAGTAAAAGTTAATGAAGTTTCATCAGGTTATATATATTCCAATATTTTAAAGAAAATATTTAATAATGATTATGATTTTGAAGATTATGATAGAGCAGCTAGTCTATTTTGGCCAAGTAATAAAGTTGGAAATGGCAGTGAAGATGTAATTAAATATTGGAGCTCTTTAAAAAAAATATTTTCTGAAATAAAGTTTACAATCGAACATGTTGCATCATTAGATGAAAAAAATAACAATCAAAAAGCTACGATCAGATGGTTTTTAAGTGGTAAGCACTCTAAAGACAGTGAAGAATTTGGGAAAAAGACTGACAAAGATTTATTTATAATGGGTATAAATCATGCAGAATTAAGAAATGATAAAATAATAAGAGAATGGGTATTATTTGATGAAGTGGCTATTTGGAAACAAATATTAATGTAAAAACTATGGATAAAATTAAAACCACACATGTTGGAAGTCTGCCAAGATCAAAAAAACTATCTGAAATACTTTTTAAAAAAGATAAAAATGAATTATTTGATCAAAAAGAACTTGATAAGATAATTGAAGAAGATGTAAATAAAATTGT
The DNA here is from genome assembly GCA_902518165.1 of uncultured Pelagibacteraceae bacterium. Taxonomy (GTDB): domain Bacteria; phylum Pseudomonadota; class Alphaproteobacteria; order Pelagibacterales; family Pelagibacteraceae; genus Pelagibacter. The sequence goes on along the minus strand of CABYFB010000002.1, from coordinate 70,169 downwards.
AAAAAAACAAATTGATATTGGAATTGACATTATAAGTGATGGTGAAATGTCAAAAATAAGTTATGCAACTTATGTAAAGGATCGGTTGCATGGCTTTAGTGGCGAAAGTGAGAGAAGAGCTCCTAAAGACTTAGATGATTTTCCATCATATAAAGAGAAAATTGCAAAATCAGGAGGTACACCTATTTATACAAGACCATGTTGTACTGCTGATTTAAAAATTAAAGATACTAAGTCTCTAACTAAAGATATCAGTAATTTAAAATCTGCATTAAAAAAAAATAACCATTCTCAAGGATTTATTAACTCTGCATCACCAGGAGTAATTTCAAATTTCCTTCCAAACAAATTTTATAAAAATGACGATGATTATTTGGTGGCATTATCAAAAATGATGAAAACTGAATATGATGAAATAACAAAAAATGATTTATTATTACAAATTGATTGTCCAGATCTTGCACTCGCAAGACATATGACTTTTAAAAATGTATCAGATGAAGAATTTTTAGTCAGAGCTGAAAAACAAATCGAATGTCTTAATGAAGCAATCAAAGATATCGCTTCCTCTAAGTTGAGAATGCATATCTGCTGGGGAAATTATGAAGGACCTCATATTCACGATATAGGATTAGAAAAAATATTACCTATTGCTTTAAAGGCAAATATACAAACTTATTTAATTGAAGCCTCGAACCCAAGACATGCTCACGAATGGCAGGTTTTTGAAAACATAAAACTTCCTAATGATAAAGTAATAGTCCCTGGTGTAATAGACTCAACCTCAAACTTCATAGAGCATGAAGAGTTGGTAAAAAATAGAATTATTCAGTATTCAAAAGTAATTGATAAAGATCAATTGATGGCTGGAAGTGATTGTGGATTTAGTACTTTTGCGGGCTTTGGAAATGTTGATGAAAATATTGTTTACAAGAAATTTGAATCTTTGGTCGCAGGTGCAGAGCTTGCGTCAAATGCGATTTAAAAACTACTTTTAAATTCTCTAAGGAATATATATCCTTTCATACATAAATTTAAATTTAATGAGGGAAACAAATATGAAAAAAATATTAATATCTTTATTGTTTCTTCTTTTTGGAACTTCTGCTTACGCAGATTGCAACATTAAGAGTGGATCAATAAATATTTTAGCTAATGATTTTCCAGCTTTAAGAACTTTTGTGGAAACGGCTAAAGGATGTAAAGGAAGTGCAGATTTTAAAGTCACACACTCATCTGAGCACAATAAAATTGCTGTGCCAGCTCTAACTGCAAATCCATCAGAGTTTTCTGCTAGAATTGCAGCAAATAGCTCTATAGTTCCTTTAATGAACCAAGACTTAATTAGACCATTAGATGATCTTGTTAAGAAATATGGAAAAGGAATACAAGACTCTCAATTGATTACAATTGATGGAAAAATAATGGCAGTTGCTTTTATGGCAAATACTCAGCACTTATATTACAGAGAAGATGTTTTAAAAGAATTGGGTATAGCTGTTCCTAAAACATATGAGGAAGTAGTTGCGGCATCAGAAAAAATTAGAGCATCTGGTAAAATGCAATATCCTTACGCAGCAGCATACAAAGCTGGTTGGAATTTAGCAGAAGAATTCGTTAACATGTACATTGGACATGGAGGAGAATTCTTTAAAGCAGGAACTGCTCAACCAAGCATTAACAATGCAAAAGGTGTAGCAACATTAAATATGCTAAAAAAATTAGCAGGTTTAAGTAACCCAGATTATTTAACTCACGATAGTGAAGCTATTAAAGTTGAATGGGAATCTGGAAATGTTGCATTAATGACTCTTTGGGCATCAAGATCAGGAACATTGCTTGATGATGATGGTGATGCAAAAATTACAGCTGCAACTAAATTAACTGGACCAGCAACAGTTGCTGGAGGAAACATACCAGCGGCGACTTTATGGTGGGACGGTTTCACATTAGCAAAAAATAGATCTGACGCTGATGCTGAAGCAACATTTAGAGCTTTGGCACACGCAGCTGCTAACAAAAAGATGGTTGCAGATGCAGCGGATCAAGCTGTTTGGTTAATTGAAGGTTTTAAACCTGGACCAAAATCAATTGGAGTTATCGAAGCAGTTAAAATGAGAGCTAAACCATATCCAATGTTACCACAAATGGGTTTGATGCATGGTGCATTAGGAAGTGAGATTGTTGAATTTTTACAAGGTAAAGAGTCAGCAGAACAAGCTTTAAAAGATGTGGAAGCAGCTTACATGAGTAAAGCAAAAGAACAAGGCTTTCTATAATCAATAAATTTTAAGTGGGGATCAAAATCCCCACTTATTACATTAATGCCTAACAAAACTTTTTTTTGGTTTTTCTTGCCAACTGGATTGGCAATGATTTTATTTATAGGTCTTCCTATTATTTCAACAGGGATACAATCATTTTATGCGCAGCACGACCAAGTAGTTAAGGAAGTAAAAAAATGTGATCCTTTTGGATGTACAGTTTCTATAGTTGTTGACCAAGAAAAAACCTCTAAAATTCGAGAAGAAAAGCCTTTAGGAAAATTCAATGGCTTTGGGACTTATGTAGATAGAAATCATCTTGCAATAGAAGAAATTGGAAAATTTTGGAACGAAACAAATAGTTTTGGGGAATTTGTAGATCAAGTTACCAACCTACCCTTTTACAAGGCTCTAATTTTTACTTTAACTTATTGCTTGTTTGTAACGCCTAACGTCTTACTTTTGGGTTTTATAATTGCTTTAAGTCTTAATGCAGTAACTAGAAGAATTAGAGGACCATTAATATTTGGTACCATATTGCCGATGATTGTTACTCCATTAGTAGGTTCTTTAGTTTTATTTTGGATGATAGATGCAGAAGGAATTATTGGCGCAAATTTGCAAATGTTAATGGATGACCCTTATTTATCTTTAAAATCCTCAAAAACTCTTACTTGGATAACTATAATAATTTATGGAATTTGGCACCATTCACCATTTGCTTTTGTAGTATTTTATGCAGCTTTACAAACTGTTCCCCAAGAACCTGTTGAAGCAGCTATTATTGATGGAGCATCAAGATGGCAGAGAGTAAGACATATTGTTTTGCCTCATATTTATCCTGTAGTTACATTTGTTGCTCTCATATCCTTGATGGATAATTTTAGAGTTTTTGAGCCTATAATTGGTTTCAGTGCTGAAGGAAGTGCTCAATCTTTGTCTTGGTTAATTTATGATAACCTCGTTAATGAGGAAGTAATATTATTTGGTTCAGCAGCAGCCACATCAATGATGACAATTGTTGGGATAGCCATACTTTTAGCACCAGTTTTAATAAGAACATGGAAGGAATTTAGGACAGCGAGATAAATGGAATACGGACTTGATAAAAGATCAAATGCTTTAAAAATTTTTAATACAACCTTTATAATAGTTTGGCTGTTGGTTGCATGCTTCCCTTTTATTTGGACTTTCTGGGGGTCATTTAAAGTAAGAGCTGACTTTTTTTCAAGAGCTGACTGGTGGTATGCTATTACAGCATTCAATACGTTGCTAGAAACTGGAGGAAAGTTTACAACAGATGCTTATAGTCAAGCTTGGACTGAAGGAGAGTTTTGGAAGGCATCAAGGAATACAGTTATAGTTACATTTTTTGTTGTAACCATTTCTCTGTTCCTCGGTACCTTAGGAGCTTATGCATTATCTAGGTCTACAAGAAATTATGCATTTTGGATTTTAATTGCAGCATTAATTTTTAGAGCAATGCCGCATATTACATTAGTCTCTGGCTATTTATTTCCGTTTTTTCAATTACAAATTTGGGGAATACTACCAACGACCATTGTTGTTCTTGTTGCAATAAATCAACCATTTACCTTATGGTTATTATATTCATTTTTTAAAACTGTTCCTAAAGAACTTGATGAAAGTGCTTTAATTGATGGCTGTTCTTATTTTCAAGCATTTAGACATATCATTATGCCAGTTATGTGGCCTGGAGTAATAACAGCTGGATTATTTAGTTTAATGCTTGCGTATAATGATTTTACAGTGACAGCTCTTTTATTAAATCAGGAAAATCATACTATGGTACCCAAAATTCAAAGTTATCTTGGAACAAATCAACATGAAGGTAATTTGATGTGGGCTGTTTCAGCAGTTGTTTCAGCTACTGCTCCTTTATTTATGTTAGTTATGTTTTTCCAAAGACAAGTCATCAGTGGATTAACAGCTGGTGCTGTGAAGGGATAATGAGTTACAAAGCTGTTTTATTTGGTTCAATTGGAACCTTAGCTGAAACATCAGATCTTCAAAGAGATGCATTTAATGAAGCTTTTAAAATAAGTGGATTAGACTGGTTCTGGGATGAAGATATATACAGAAAACTATTGTCAAAATCAGGTGGAACTTCAAGAATTAATGATTACGCAAAAGATAATAGTGTTGAAATAGACGGAAAAAAAATAAGAAATTTAAAAACCAAAATTTTTAATGAATATTTAAACAAACACAAAGTTGAGCCTAGAGATGGTGTAAAAGAAATAATTCAATTTTGCAAAAAGAACAAAATAAAAATTGGGCTTGCTAGCTCAACAACGAGTAACAATATCAATTCTATTTTTAACTCGTTAAGAGGAAGAATTGAAAAAAAAGATTTTGATTTTATCGGCAACAATGAATTCATATTAAGAGAAAAACCATATCCCGATATTTATAATTATGCTTTAAAATACTTGAATATTAACTCAGACGAATGTGTGGCAATTGAAGATACAGAAGAAAGTTTAAATTCTGCTTTAAGTGCAGACATAAAATGTGTTGCATTTCCTGGAAAATATCACACTCAATACGGATTTGATGGGAACCATTTAAAGGTTAATAAATTATCAAAAAAAATCTTTAATAAATAATATCTCTAATAATGTAAAAAACTATACCTGACATAAATATTATAATAAAAATATTTATATATTTCCAAAAGCTTCTATTATTTAATTTGTCTGAAAAAATCTTAGATAAGTATCCTAAAGAAAAGAAAAATAAAAAAGAGGCTATTGAAGCACCTATTCCAAAGTAAATTTTTTTTTCGATATTAAAGGATTTTGAGAAATTTCCTAAAAAAAATACTGTATCAGAATATACGTGAGGATTTAAGTATGTAAAACCTAAGGTCTTAATAAAGATATTAAATGAGCTCTGTGCTATGACTTTATTTTTAAATTCTAAAGATCTAAATTTAAATATTTCTTTAATTTTTCCATAAATAAAAAAAGATAAAAAAATAATTAAAAGGATATTTAAAATCAGTTCCACTACATTATTAAAATAATAAGAAAAATAATTAAATAAAAAGATACCTAAGAAAATTAAAATCAAATCAGATAATGCACAGACTAAGCAAACTAAAAATATGTATTGTTTCTTTAGTCCTTGCTCTATTACAAAAACATTTTGAGGTCCTATTGCAAAAATTAATGTTAAGCCCGTCAAAAAACCTAAAAAAAGGAAAGACATGTTTAAGAAGCTGATTTTTTATCAGCAACAAAACTTACTAAAATAATTAATATTAAAAAAGGTATACAAATAATATTCATCATTTTCCATCCAATAGAATTTAGTAAAATTCCAGCAGATAAACTGGCCAAAGCCATAGTTGAAAAAACAATTAAATCATTTATCCCTTGTACTTTAAATTTTTCATCTTTGTTATAAGTCAAAACTACTAAGCTGGTACCTGATATAAACAAAAAATTCCAACCGAGACCTAGAAAAATTAATGAGAGCATATAATTAAGATATGTCTGTTCAAATAAACTTATAAGAACTGTAATAAAAAAAAATAAAACTCCACCATAAATAATTGCACTGTGTCCATATTTTTTTATTAAATTACCTGTTATTAACGACGGTAAAAACATTGCAACTACATGAAATTGTAATACTAACCCAGTTTCTTTTAAGCTCATATTTTCCATAACATGCATACTTAAAGGAGTTGCTGTCATTAAAAATGACATTACTGCATAAGCAAAAGCAGCTGCAGTAATTGCTTGTAAAAATCTTGGTTGTAATACTATAGATTTTAGATTTCTTATATTTCCTTCCTTTAGACTATCTTCCTGAACATTTTCGACATTTTTAAAAAAAAATAAAAAAACTCCTGGCATAAAAGAAAGGAAAGATAGCAAAAGATAGGAACCAACATATAATTGATCCTGGATTAAATCTTTAGTGTAATTTGCAAGAGTTATACCTAAAAATGCAGAAACAATTCCTGCTAACAAAAGAGTAGAAATTGCTTTTGGTATTTTGTCTTTTTCAACACTTTCAGCTGCTGCAAATCTATATTGATGATTAAATGCTGCTCCCATTCCAAGAATTAGGCAAGATAAACAAAATAAAGTAAAACTTTTCTGACTTATTGCAAAAGCAGCAAGTAGTGCAGAACATGAACTTCCTATAGCCGCAAAGACAAAACCATTTCTTCTTCCAATTTTACTCATAATATTTGCCGCTAAGACAGTAAAACTTGCAGTTCCAACTACAAATAAAGCAGTTGGCAAAGTTGATAAAGATTGATTTGAGCTAATTTGGGAACCAACAATTCCACTGAGAAATACTGTTATTGTTGCTGTGGTAAAACCAAATATCTGACTTAACGTAAGTAAGGATAAATTTCTATTCATAATTAGCGTCAATATATTTTTGCTGTTATTTAAATATCTATATAGATGTTTTGAATTTTAATATAGAAGATATTATTTAAATTATGATTGGTATATTAGGAGGTATGGGAACTCAAGCGGGCTTAGACTTTTGTGATAAGCTTGCAAAATTAAACAGAGGAAAATTAGATCAAAAATATCCAATGTTTGTCCTCTATAATAAATCAAATACACCACGAAGAGCAGAGAATTTAAAGCAATACAAAAATGTTTTAAAAGAATTAATTGCTGGTTGTCGAATGCTGGAAAAAAATAAATGCAAGTTTATTGTAATGCCTTGTAACACAGCACATTACTGGCATGAAGATATTCAAAAAAAAATATCAGTGCCATTTCTTAGTATGCCAAAAGAGGTATATTTAAACACACAAAAAAAATTTAAGAAAAATTCAACTATAGGATTATTATGTACTGAAGCTACTTTAGACACAAAAATCTACCATAAATATTTTGAAAAAAATTATAATTTGATAAGTCCTAGTGAAAGATTACAAAAAAGTTCAGTAAATAATGCTATTAAATATGTGAAAAAAGGTAAAGTAAAAGATGCTGAAAAAGCTTTAAGACCAGCAGTAAAATTTTTAATGAAAAAAAAATGTAAAAAAATAATTCTTGGTTGTACAGAACTACCAATAGCTATTTTTTCATACAAATCTTTTAAAAAAGCAAAAGACTCTAAAATATTTGTTGATCCAAATCTTTTGTTAGCTCAAGTGTGTATGAAAAAATATAAAAATTTAAAGTAAATTTAATTTTTTTTATTACAAATAAAGTATAATTTTCTCGGAAATGATCCTTCTTCAAAATACTCAATAATTAAGTTTTTAAATCCATTTGTTAAATTCAGTATTTTATCTTCAGAAAAAAAATGAATAATAAAACCATCTATTTCGTATAGATCTTCTCCTCTATGAATTCCTTTTTTATAGTCTCCGTCATTAGTATTTCTGACTGTGTAAATATTTAATCCTCCAGGTTTTAAAATTCTATGAATCTCGCTATTAAGTTTGTCCAAATCTTTCAGGGTTAAAGCCATGCAATAAAGCATATGTGAATAACAAGCATCAACTGAATTAGTTTCAAATGGTAAGTCTTCTCTTATGTCAAATTTTAATGTTGAAATTGAAGATGTTAAATTTTCTTTTTTTATCTTTTCATTGATAATTTTAATTCCATTTTCACTATAGTCTAATGCTGTTACATTTATCGAATTCTTTGCAAAGTAAATGCTATCTCTTCCTAGACCTGCTCCTAGCTCAACAATTTTAGAATAATTGTTTTCTTTGAAAATATTTAAAGCTTTTTTTGCAGGTAAACTTGGTTCTAAACCAAACATCTCAGGCTTATTTGAGAAATTAGTTTCCCAATGCTGAGATTGTCGGTTTAAAATATTTTTATCCAATTTACTTAGAAGGATCTGGAACCTTTCTTAGATAAGGTTTTACAGTTTCCCATCCATCTGGATATATTTTTTTAGCTTCGTCATCTTTAATCGCTGGCAAAATAACAACATCCTCTCCCTTTTTCCAATTAGCAGGAGTAGCTACTTTATGTTTAGCTGTTAGCTGCATAGAGTCTATTGCACGCAAAATCTCTAAAAAGTTTCTTCCAGTTGCCATAGGATATGTAAGATATAATCCAATTCTCTTATCAGGTCTGATTACAAAAATAGTTCTTACAGTTTCATTATCAACTGCAGTTCTACCCATTGAGGTTGTTCCAGCATCTGCTTCCAACATATTAAACAATTTTGCTACTTTTAAATCTTCATCAGCAATAATTGGATAATTTGGTTTTGTACCAGATACATCTTTAATATCATCTAACCATTTTTTATGATCCTCTACTCCATCAACACTTAAACCAATCACTTTTACATTTCTTTTATCAAATTCATCTTTCATTAATCCTAAAGCACCAAGTTCTGTAGTACAAACTGGTGTAAAATCTTTAGGGTGTGAAAAAATAACTCCCCAACTATCACCTAACCATTCGTGAAAAGAAATATCTCCTTCAGTTGTTTTAGCTTGAAAATCAGGACACATACTATTTATTTTTAACATTGTCTCCTCCTTATAAAAAAAATATTATATGAAAGATTGTTTTACTAAGCAAACTTTTATAAAGTTAGGTATTTATGATATTTGAACAACTTTTCGATCAAAAATCTTCTACATACACTTATATAATTGCAAGTGGTGAAGGTAGAGAAGCATTAATAATTGATCCAGTCATTGAACATTCTGATGAGTATTCAACTATTTTGAATAATTTAGATCTTAAACTTGTAAAAGTAATTGATACTCACATTCATGCTGATCATATCTCAGCATTAAATGAATTAAATAAAAGAACAAACTGTATAAGAGTTATGGGAGAAAAATCTAAATCAGAAGTGATAGATCTAAGAATTAAAGATGGTGAAAAAATTAAAGTTGAAGAAGTTGAACTTCAAGCAATTTATACTCCTGGTCATACTGACTGCTCTTATAGTTTTTTGATGAATGATAGAGTTTTTACTGGAGATACACTCTTAATAAATGGAAGTGGTAGAACAGATTTTCAAAATGGTAATGCTTACGATGCTTACGACTCTATATTTAATAAATTATTAAAATTACCCGAAAAAACTCTTGTATTTCCGGCCCATGATTATAATGGCAAGAAATTTTCCACTATTGAAAATGAAAAAAATAATAATCCAAGATTACAAGTAAGTTCAAAGGAAGAATATGCGGACATAATGAATAATCTAAATCTTGCAAATCCAAAAATGATGGATGTCGCAGTACCTGCTAATGTAAAAGGGCTTACTTTAGACAATATTAATTAACTTTAAATTCCAACATTAATAACTATATAGGCAGTCTATGAATGACTATTTGCAATCAATTATTGATAGGGATCCAGCAGCAAGATCTAAGTTAAGTGTAATATTAACGTACCCTGGCGTTAAGGCTGTATTTTTTCACAGAATTGCAAATTTTTTTGCTACTGCAAAATTTGATCTTATCGCAAGAATAATTTCTCAATTTTCGAGATTTTTAACTGGTATTGAAATTCATCCAAGAGCTAAGATAGGTAAAAATTTATTTATTGATCACGGTATGGGCGTTGTTATAGGTGAAACTTCTGACATTGCAGATAACGTAACAATTTATCATATGGTTACTTTAGGTGGAATATCTCCAAGCATAAATTCCAATGATCAAAGAGAAATTAAAAGACACCCTACTCTTCATGATAATGTTGTTGTTGGTTCAGGGGCACAAATTTTGGGGCCTGTAGTTGTAGGGAAAAATGCAAGAATTGGTGCTAATGCAGTTGTAACAAAAAATGTTCCTGAAAATGCTGTTATGGTAGGAATACCTGCTAAGAATGTTGGAACAGCAACTGAAGAATTTAAACCTTATGCTGTTACAAATGGCAATGAGGAAAAAGAATAATGAAAAATTACAAGGATGATTTTATCCAATCAATTGGAAATACTCCTTTAATAAAACTGAAAGCTGCATCTGAAATAACTGGCTGTAACATTTATGGTAAAGCCGAATATTTAAATCCAGGAGGATCTGTAAAAGACAGAGCAGCACTTGCTTTAATAAGGGATGCTGAACAAAAAAAATTAATATCTAAAGGTGGAATAATTGTAGAAGGAACTGCAGGAAACACTGGTATTGGTTTATGCCTTATTGGAAATTCACTAGGTTACAAAACGATTATTGTAATGAATGATAATCAAACTCAAGAAAAAAAAGATACATTAAGAAATATTGGTGCAGATTTAAAATTAGTTCCACCAAAACCTTATAAAGATGAAAATAACTTTGTTAAAGTTGCTGCTAGAATGGCTGAGGAGCTAAAAAGTTCAAATAATCACGGAGTTGTTTGGGCAAACCAATTTGATAATACCGCAAACTCTAAAGGTCACTATAATACAACGGGTCCTGAGATATGGGAACAAACTGAAGGTAAAGTTGATGGATTTGTATGTTCTTCTGGAACTGGGGGAACAATTGGTGGAGTAAGTAGTTTTTTAAAAGAAAAAAATAAAGATATAAAAATTTATCTATCAGATCCAAAGGGATCCTCTCTTTACAATCATATTGAAAACGGAGAGCTAAAAGCTGAAGGTGGATCAATAACTGAGGGCATTGGATCCAGCAGAGTAACTGCTAATTTTGCAGAAGCAAAAATAGATGGAGCTTTTTCAATTGAAGATAAAGAATCTTTGCCAATACTATATGATTTAATCAAAAATGAAGGTTTAAGTCTTGGAACAAGTTGTGGAGTAAATATTGCAGGTGCAATTAGATTAGGGAAAAAATTAGGACCAGGTAAAACTATTGTCACTATTCTTTGCGACAAATCAGACAGATACAACTCAAAGATGTTTAATAAACCTTTTTTAATTGAAAAAGGTTTGCCTTATCCCGACTGGATATAATCACGCATACCAGCACTGTAATAAAACCATTACATTTTTAACTTACAATAAATAATAATAACTAAAAAATTAAGGAAATTTTATGGACGCAAAAGAAGTAGTTAAAAAAGGATATGAACTTTTTGGCAAAGGAGATATGGAGGGATTTATGGAAATGGTACATGATGATATCACTTGGATTTATCCTGGGGATAAGCATCCAATGTCAGGAACTCATAAAGGCAAAGAGGCATATATGAAAACCATGATGCAAGTTCCAAATCTTTGGAGTAATTTTTCAGTAACCCCTGATATGATGATTAGTGAGGGGAATAAAGTGTTTGTTAAAGCAACTGCTAAGGCAGATGGCATGGATACTATTTTTGGTCATTATTTTGAAGTAGGCGATGATGGTAAACTGACATTATTTATTGCGTTTGATGACACACTAAGCATGTTCAATGCAATTAAGAAGTAAGAGTTTATGAAAAAATTATATTTTATTTTAATTTTAAGTTTATTTACAGCTAATGTTTACGCAGATAGCCATGTAAAGAGAATTTTATCAACAAGTCAAACAGGAATGGGAAATGATATTGTATACCCTACAGGAAAAGCAAAAATAACAGCTTTTGAATTTACTGTACCTGTAGGAGCACCAGTAACTCCTCATACGCACTCATTTCCAGTTCTAATTATGATTCAGCAAGGTGAAATTGAATTAATTCATGAAGGAAAAACCCAAGTATTCAAAGCTGGTGATGCATTTGTTGAAGATGTTGGAATTGTACACGAGTCGAAAAATATTGGAAATGTTCCAGTTAAAGCGATTGTAGTTGCAATTGGTGTCGAAGGACAGAAAATTATGACACCGATAAAATAAAAAGGAAAAAGAAATGATCATAAAAATAGAAGAAAATATAAAATCATTTTCATCTTGGATGAATATGGTAAAGGCGAATGCTGAAAAAATTAAAGGATTTGGTGCTACTATTATTTTTGCGGGTGTATCTAAAGAAGACCCTTCAAAATTTACTGTAATCGTTAAGTATGCAACCATGCAAGGTTTTGAAGCATTTAAAAATGACAAAGAACTTCATGCAGCAAGAGCTGAAGCAGGTGTGGATTTAGATTCAGCAAAGGTTACACCAATGCATGAAGATTTTATGGAAAATTTTAGTGGATAAACAATTAATATAAAGAAAGGATAAATTATGGAAACAGAAACATTAGTCGTAGCTCACCTTAAAGAAGGGATGCTAGAAAAGTTTATGGGCTTTATGCAATCAGATGCTGGTATGGCAGAGAGATCGAAAGTTGCAAATGTATCAAAAACAATTGGAACAGTTGCACCTGACAAAAAAACAGTAATGTTTAAAATTTTTGTGACCGATAAAGCTGCCCTTAAAGCTTTTATAGATGGAAGCAATCCAGTATCAGGTCCAGTTATGAAAGAAGTTATGGAAAGTTACAGTGTCTACGAATTAAATAAAGTAGATATGTAATAATTTTTGTAATAAAGTTTGTAATGCCTTCAGGATATATCATATTAAATATTAATGTGTTAAATCCTGAAAATTACAAAGAGTATTTGGAAAAAGCTCCTCCAACTGCTCAAATGTTTGGTGGCGAATACATAATAAGAGGTGGCGAAAATGAAGTCATTGAAGGTGAGTGGAAATATCCAAGAACTGTTGTAATTAAATTCCCATCTTATGAAAAAGTTTTTGAGTGGTACAATTCAGAAATATATAAACCTATCAGACAAATTAGATTAGATAATACAGTATCAAATACATTAATAATTAAAGGAGCATAAAGGAGAAAAAAATGTCAATATTAGAAAAATATAGTGCTGCAATTAAGAATAAAGATGAAGCAGCAATGAACGAACTTTTGCATGATGATTTTAAATTCACAATGCATAAATCAGGGAGTGTTTTAACTAAAGGTGATGTTATCAAATGGGCAATGAGTGGTGATATCAAGCAAGATAAAACTAGAATTGTTTATGAAAATGATGAAGTTGGTGTTCACCATGCGTTCGTAACATTTGATGATGGTAATGTAGAAGCAGTTATGGCAGTCTACAAATACCAAGATGGGAAAATGATTAGTTTAGAAACTGGCGCAACACCAATGCCAAAATAAGTGAAGAACATAGATTTCTATTTTTCTATCGGAAGTACTTATACTTATCTTTCGGTCACTCGAGCACTAGAAGCAGAAAAACAACATCAAATTAAGTTTAGCTGGACTCCTTTTAGTGTGAGAGCAATAATGAAAGAAATGAACAATGTTCCGTTTCCTAAAGAAAAAAAAAATAAAGTAGATTACATGTGGAGGGACATAGAAAGACGAGCAAAAAATTATGGATTTTTTGCCAAAACACCAGTCCCTTACCCTTTAACAGAATTTGATTTAGCTAATAAAATTGCAATATTAGGTTTAAAAAATAACTGGGGTGTAGATTACGTTCAGCTTACGTATAAACGATGGTTTCAAGAAGGAAAAGAGCCTGCTGTTGAACCCAACTTGAGTGAAATCTGCGAAAAACTAAGCTTAGATAAAGAAAAGATTGTTTCAGAGGCAAGCTCTGAGGAAATAAATAATATTTATTTATCAAATACAGAAAAAGCTAGAAAAAACAAAATATTTGGAAGTCCGTCATTTGTTGTAAAAAATGAAATATTCTGGGGAGATGATAGAATGGAAGATGCAATCAAATGGTCGAAGGCAAATGAATAATATAACTGCTTATATAATTTTATTAATCGCAGTAATTCTTGGAACAGCATCTAACAGTTTTGCTAAAAGTGCTCAAGGTTTTACATTATTAATACCTAGTATAATCACAGCAGTAACAATTGTTGGATGCATGTATACTTTGTCTTTAGTTATGAAAAGTATACCAGTTGGAATAACATATGCCTCTTTTGCAGGCTTATGTATAATTGCAACAGCTGCTGTTGGTGTTATAAAATTTAATCAAGTACCAAATTTTTATACAATAATTGGATTGATTTTAATTATATCGGGTGTCTTAATAGTTAACTTATTAGGAACAAATAAATGAAACCATTATCTGGTTATATTTATTTGGTATTAGCTATATCAACAGGAATTGCTGCAAATAGTTTTGCTAAAATTTCAGATGGATTTTCAAAATTAACTCCAACGATATTATCAATAGCTTTTATGTGTATAACTATGTATGGACTTGCAAAAGCAATGTCTATGATACCAGTAGGTTTTACTTATGCTACTTATAGTGGGATAACAGTGGCTGCTATTTTAGTCTTCGGTATGATTAAATATAACCAGATACCAAATATGTACGGGTTAATTGGGATTTTTTTAATAGTTATTGGTGTTGTAATGGTTAATTATCTTGGAAGAATTAATTAGCTTTTATTAAGTAATAAAATTAGTACACCTACTACAAATATAATTATCCCTAAAATTTCTGTAATTTTGACTTTTTCTTTAAACATATACTTTGAAGACACATAGCTAAATAATAATTCTATTTGGCCGATAGCTCTTACGAATGAAGACTGTATTAACGTAAAAGCATAAAACCAAGATAATGTTGCAAGAAATCCAGCTAATCCTGCTGTCAAACATTCATACTTGTTTTCATATAACTTTTTAAACTGTGACTTTTCAAATATAATTAAATAAATAGTAACTAATGTTGTTTGTATAACTAGACCAAAAAAGAGTGTTGCTATAGCTTTTTCAAAGTTATTACTAAAATTTTCCAATGTTAATGCTGCTGCTCTAAAATATACAACGCTTAAACCTAAGAATAGTCCTGCGGATAAACCAATTAAAGTTGTTTTTGAAAATAAGTTTTTTAGAAATAAACTTAAGTCTTTAATCGATAATATAATTACTCCAATTGTAGATACGATAATACCTGTTATTCCAAATTTATTTAATTTGTCTCCTATTATCAAATATTCAAAAATTGCAACCTGAATAACCTCAGTCTTACTTAATGAAGTTCCAACTACAAAATTAGCAAATCTAAATAAGTAAAGTAAAACAAATGTAAAAATTATTTGGAAAATTGAACCTAATAATACGTTAAATATAAATTTTTTTTGACTTAAAATTTCAGGGATTACATTTAAGTCTTGAAAATACAAAAAAAATAAAATTGTCCCAAATGGTAATGCAAAAGCAAATCTTACATAAGTAGATGCAATAGTTGATACCTTTTGATTAAGTTTTTTCTGTAAAGTTGATCTAAGATTTTGAAAAAAAGCCCCAGAAATAGCTACAATTATCCAATTCATTGATGATTATTAATATTGTATTTAATTTTAAAGTCGACTTAAATAGTCTCATTTAACAAAAAAGAGGGAAATAACATGAAAATCTTTAAAAGAATAATATTTTCTCTGATTTTCGTTTCTTTTGCCAGTGCAAGTTTGGCAGAAACAAAAATGAGAATTACACTTCAATTACCATTAAAGGCTCACTTAGGTCAGAACCTTTTGGTATTTAAAAAAGAATTAGAATCAAGATCAGACATTAAAGTTGAGATTTACGACTCTGCGCAACTTTACAAAGATAAAGAAGTTCCACAAGCTGTTGGTTCAGGAGCAATCGAAGCTGGTGTTGCATCTATAACAAGATTTGCAGGAACTAATCCTGAAGTTGATGTTTTCTATCTTCCATTCTTATTTGACTCAGAACAAAAAGTAAGAAAAGCAACTCAAGCTGGATCCGAGATAAGAGCTATTCTTGATCCTGCAATAGCAAAGACTGGAGCAGTTCCACTTTATTATCAAGCTTATGGGTCAGCAATTATGTTATCCAATGGTGGTCCGATGAAAACTCCAGCTGACTTTAAAGATAAAAAAATTAGAGTATTTGGAAAAACACTTGGAGCTTTTGTGAGTTCTTTAGGTGGTAAACCAGCATTAATATCTGGATCTGAGCAATATTTAGCTTACCAAAGAAATACAGTTGATGCAGGTATGACTGGTGTATCTGGTGTAAAATCTAGAAAATTATATCAAGTAATGGATACTTTAACTGTTACAAATCATGGCGATATCGAATTCGTTGTTGTTGCTAATGATAAATGGCTAAGCTCATTAACTCAAAAACAAAGAGACGCTATAGCTGAAGCATCAAAAGTAGCTGAAAAAGCTGTTAGAGATGACATGGCTAATATCGAGGCTGGCGCTTACAAAGAAGCAAAAGCAAATGGAATGAACATTGTAAACCTAAGTAGTTCTGAAGTTTCTGCTCTTAAAAAAGCATCGTCATCTGTTATTGATGATTACATTTCTAGAACAGGTGGAGCTGGTGGAGTTGGTGATCAACTTGTAAAAGCTGCAAACAAACTTTAAATCGTATAAATACCCCGCACTTAAGTGCGGGGTTTTCAAATGAATACCTACGACAAAATTGTAAAATATTCTGGCTATTTAGCTTCAGCGTTATTTATTATGATAGGCTTTATAGTTTCTTATGAAGTTATCATGAGATACATATTTAATTCACCTACTATTTGGGTAAACGAAATTTCTCGATTTTTACAAATTTGGGCTACTTATTTAGCTTTAACTTATACTTTTCATAAAAATGATTTTATAAGAATAACAGTTATATATGACAAAGTAGGAGATAAAGGAAAAAAGATATTAGATTTAATAAGTGCAATATTCATTTTAATTTTTAGTGGATTTGTACTTTATTATGGATGGTTAATTGCTTACGACTCTCTTAAAGTTGGAAGAACAAGCTCTACAATTTTAGATGTTCCATCCTTTCTTACAGAATTTGCGATACCATTATGTTTTGCATTTTTGGTATTAAGAGTGCTTTTCGAAGTACCTAAATACATCAAAGATATAATTAAATGACAGTAGCAATAATCTTATTTTTGTTATTTTTTGTGCTTTTTTTAGGAGTGCCAATAGCATTTGGTTTAGGTTCTATAGGATTGGGTTTAATGTTATTTGGAGATATTTCTCCTTTAATGATCCCACAAACTTTTTACAGTGTGGCAGATAACTTTATTTTATTAGCTGTTCCGATGTTTTTGATGATGTCTAATATATTATTAAAAGCAGGTGTTGGAGAAGATCTTTTTAATTTTGCTCAAAGCTGGGTTGGAAATTTTCCAGGCGGTTTAGCAATAGCAACTATAGTTTCTTGCAGTATTTTTGCTGCTATATCTGGATCATCAGTGGCTACTGCAGCAACAATCTCAACTGTAGCATTTCCTGCAATGATTAATAGAGGTTATCACAGAAACTTTACTTTAGGTATTTTGGCAGCGGGTGGAACTTTAGGGATTTTAATTCCTCCATCAATTCCAATGATTGTTTATGCATTTGTTGTTGAAGAGTCTGTACTAAGTATGTTTCTTGCAGGAATTGGGCCAGGAATAGTTTTAGCATTATTTTTTATTATCTTTTCAGTTTTTTACGTGAAATTTTTTAATAAAGAAGTTCAAAATGTATCCAGTACTTTAGAAGAAAAAATTAAATACACAAAAAGAGGTTTGCCAATATTATTAATGGCCTTCATCATGCTAGGTGGAATTTATGCTGGAATTTATACACCAACAGAAGCAGGTGGTATTGGTTTTTTAATATCATTTATCTATGTTGTGGCTAAAAAAAGATTAGATTTTAAAGGTTTTATCGAAGCTGGTTTGGAGACAATGAAAACTACAGTTACTATATTTATAATTATTGCAGGAGCTAAAGTTTTTGGTAAAGCAATTTCTCTTTATAGAATTCCTCAAGATTTATCATCTTTCATAGTTACTAATATTAATGAGACTGGTTTATTTATACTTGTTGTTTGTATTACTTTGTTAATCTTAGGATTTATAATGGAAACCCTGTCATTAATTTTAATCATGATGCCTATATTTTCGATTTCAATTGCTGCAATGAATATTGATTTAATTTGGTTTGGAATAATTTTTACGTTAATGATTGAGTGCGCATTAATTACACCTCCGGTTGGACTAAATATTTATGTTCTCCAAGCAATTGGTAAAGCAAAAATGTCAGAAATAGCTAAAGGTGTGATACCTTTTGTCATCATAATGTTATTTACAGTATTTGTTATTTACTTATTCCCTGACCTAGCATTATATATACCTTTTAAATTATAAATATGTTTTCAAAAATAAAATCAAAAGATAAAGCAGAACAATTAAGACAACTATTAAATGGACCAGAAATAATTGTAATGCCTGGATGCTTTGATGCATTATCAGCAAAATTAATTGAAAGAGAAGGTTTGAAAGTTGGATTTATGTCTGGCTTCAGTGTTTCATCTACAAAGCTTGGTATGCCGGACACAGGTTTAATTTCTTTTTCTGAAATGGCAGAACAAGTAAGAAATATATGCAATGCTACATCAATTCCAATAATATTTGATGGGGATACTGGATATGGAAATTCAGTGAACGTATTTAGAACTGTAAGAGGATATGCGGATGCAGGAGCAGCTGGTGTGATGATTGAAGACCAAAAGTGGCCAAAAAAATGTGGTCACACAAAGGGTAAAGATGTTGTCGATCTTGATGAGGCAAACTCAAGAATTAAAGCTGCGGTGGATGCAAGAGAATATGGAAATAAAGATATCTTAATAATGGCAAGAACTGATGCCATAGCAACTAGAGGATTAGATGATGCAATTAAAAGAATGCAATCATTTTCAAAACTTGGTGTTGATATTTTATTTATTGAAGCTGTTAAAAATAAAGAAGATATGAAAAGAATTATCAAAGAAGTTCCAGGTCATCATATGTTAAATTTGATCGAAGATGGTGAAACCCCATTATTAGAAATTAATGAAATAGAGGAAATTGGTTATAAAATTGCTGTAATGCCTTTAACACTAATGAGTGCATCAGTAAAAACGATGCAAGAATGTTTGAATAATATGAAAAATAAAGTTTATAATAAAAATGTTTCTAAATTTTCAGACTTAAGAGATATAGTTGGCTTCAACGAATATTACGATATTGAAGACAAATATAAATAATGTTTCCAAAAAAATTCTCTAAAATTCTTTTCGTTTTTTTTATGGGTTTAGGAATGAGTTTGTTAATGACCCTAATTATTACATTTATAAATACAGGTTATGATGAATTTTATTATAAAAGATTTTTCAAAGCTTGGTCTATTAGTTTGCCAGTTGCATTAGTTGCAACAACTTTTGTTGCACCGTTGGTTAATAAATTAGTGGAAAAAATTACTAAATAGAGAGGATGTCATATGAGTGAAAATATAGCTTTTATAGGAGTTGGTAATATGGGAAACCCAATGGCCTGTAATTTAAAGAACGCAGGGAAAAAGGTTAAGGTTTTTGATGTTTCTAAAGAAATGATTGATAAAGCAGTTGAAAATAATCTTGATGTTGAGAAGGATTTTGGAAAACTAATCAATAGTGAAACGTCTGTAGTAATCACTATGTTACCCGAGGGAAAACATTCAAAAGAAGTTTATTTAAAAGAAAATGGTGTTCTAGATAAAGTTTCTAAAAATTGTCTACTAATAGATTGTTCAACAATCGATATAGATACCTCTAAAGAAATAGGAAAGAAAGCAAATGAAAAAGGTATTAAGATGATTGATGCACCAGTAAGTGGTGGAGTGATGGGTGCACAAAAAGCAACTTTAAATATTATGGTTGGTGGATCAAATGATGCATTTAATCAAGCTTTACCTATTTTAAAATTAATGGGTAAAAATATTTATCATGCTGGAGAGATAGGAAGCGGAAACGGTGCAAAGATTTGTAACAACATGTCTCTTGGAATAACAATGATTGCTGCTTCAGAGTCATTAATGTTAGCAAGAAGATTGAATATAGATATAAAGAAAGTTCATGAAATTATGAAAAATGCTTCTGGAAATAGTTGGCCTATTTCAGTTTATCCACCTTTACCTGGATTAATTGAAGGAACTCCATCTAACAATAAATATAAGCCAGGCTTTTCTGCAGGTATGATGAACAAAGATTTAAAACTTGCAAATGAATGTGCTAAAAATGCAAATGCATCTACTCCATTAGGAGAGATGGCATTAGAAATATATTCAAAGTTTTGTGAGGATGGAAACAGTTCGAAAGATTTTTCTGCTATATCAAAGGTAATTGGTGGAGATGCTTGGGATTATCCAATAGAATAATTACCAAGAGGAATTTGGACTCTCCAAAAATTTTAACTCATCCGGTGTAGATTTTCTCCCCATAACTTTATTTCGATGCGGATATCTATGAAATCGTTTAATTGCAGCGGTATGATCTTTCCAAAATTTTTTTATCTCATTATAGTTTGGATGATTAGATAAATAATTATCTAACAATTTATATGCTCTATCATGATCTATAACTTCTTCACTGTGAATGTATGGCAATAGCATGAAAAAACGTTGATATTCATCCATTTGATCAAGATACCCGTTATAGACTGCATCATTTACAATCAGTCTTGCTTTATGATCAAACTCAAAAGCTTTTTTATCATCTCTATATAAATTTCTTGAAAATTGATCCAATAAAATAACTAAAGCTAGAGTACTTAATGGTTCATCTTGCCAATCATCATATTCATTTAAAGTAGCTTTTTCATGATCATCTTTGAATTTGTCTCTAATCAATTGATCAAAATTATCATCTCTTTTAAATCGCTTTTCAACGACCATATCATCAAACCAAAAATCTAATATTGCTTTGGCTCTATCATTCATAAACTTTGTCAACTTTTACCTGATATGATTCAACAAGTCTGTTAGTTTCATTTGCCATTGCAACAACTGCAATAAGTTCGCTTAACATCTCTGTAGTAGCACCTTTAGATTTAGCAGCGATACTGTGAGATTTAATACAATACTCACAACTATTTGTCATTGAAACTGCAACATAAATAAGCTCTTTCGTCATTTCATCCAAAGCACCTTTTTTCATCACTTGCTGTATAGAAGTCCAAGTTCTCTCTAAAGTTTCTGGGTTGTTGGCCAACATTTTCCAAAAATTGTTTATGTAGTCTGTATTTCTCTTCTTTTTTATATCTTCAAATACCTCTTTCACTTTTCCTGTAGCATCAGCTTCTTCAATCATATTAAAAACTGCCATTTCACCTCCTTAATTGTAAATTGTTTCTATTTTAGGCATTAATCTTAATAATTCCTTAGTATATTCATGATTTGGATTTTTAAACAACTCTTCTGTCTCAGACACCTCGCATAGTTTTCCATTCCTTAAAACTCCAATATCATCACACATTTGTCGAACAACTGGTAGATCATGACTTATAAAAAGGATAGTTAAATTAAGTTGTTCTTGTAAATCTTTAAGTAAATTTAGTATTTGAGCCTGAATACTCACATCCAAAGCAGATGTTGGCTCATCACAAACTAATAATCTTGGTTTTGTTGCTAACGCTCTTGCAATAGAAATTCTTTGTCTCTGTCCTCCTGAAAACTCATGAGGATATCTTTCGGCTGAAGACTTGGATAACTCCACAGAGTCTAAGAGATCATTTATATACTCATTTAATTCATTAGAGCTAATATTTGCATCATGTAACTTTATAGGCTCAGCAATGATATCTTTAACCTTAAGCCTACCATTCAACGAAGAGTATGGATCTTGAAATATCATTTGAATTTGTTTTCTGAATTTAAGTAATTCTTTGTTACTTTTTATATTATTAATACATACATCATCGAAATAAATTTCACCTGAGGTGGGTTTAAATAAATTAACAATCATTTTTGCAATTGTAGTCTTTCCACTGCCACTTTCACCAACAAGTCCAAAAGATTTTCCTTCTTGTATATTAAATGAAACAGTATCAACTGCTAATACATTATTTTGAGATTTTTCTGTAAAAAAACCTTCATTAAAAGTTTTAGAAAGATTTTTTATTTGAACTAAATCTTTTTTTGAAATTTCTCTTTTATTCCATCTGTTTAAAATTTTTAAATTAATATTTTCCTGGTTATTGCTTTCTTTCTCTATAATTTTAAATCTGGATATCTTTTTATTTGTTGGAGGAACAGAACTAACTAAACTTTTTGTATAAGTTTCTTTTGGCTCTGTTAATATTTGCTTTGTTGTTCCCAATTCTACCAAATTGCCATTTTTCATGACAGCAACTCTATTGGTAGTCTCTGCTATAACTCCCATATCATGTGTAATTAATATAACTGCTAAGTTTCTCTCTTTAGTCAGTTTTTTGATAAGTTCTAATATTTGTGATTGTATTGATACATCAAGTGCAGTTGTGGGCTCATCTGCAATTAACAACTCTGGTTCACAACATAGAGAAAGTGATATAACAACCCTTTGTCTCATACCTCCTGAAAATTGATGAGGATAATCATTAAATCTTTTTTCAGCATCTTTTATGCCTACTTCTTTTAAAAGATTTATTGCTTTTTCTTTTGCTTTTGAGTTACTGAGGTTTAAATGAGTTTGGATTGTTTCAATAAGTTGTTGTCCAATTGTTAAGATAGGATTTAAAGATGTCTGAGGATCTTGAAAAATAAATCCAATTTTTTTTCCTCTTAAACTTAGAATATTTTTTTTATTTTCATGAATATTTATGTCGCTTAAATAAATTGATCCTTCAGATACTTTCCCTGGTTCGTCAATTAAATCAATTATTGCATTTGCTACAGTACTTTTTCCAGACCCAGATTCCCCAACTAATCCTACAATTTCTCCTCTTTTTATCTCAATATTAATATCTTTTGCAGCATGAACTGTCTCTTTTCTCAATTTATAATCCACACTTAAATTTTGTATTTTTAAAAAACTCATTTTTTCAATTTAGGATTAAGAGTGTCTCTCATCCAGTCTCCTAATAGATTAATGGAAAAAGCCAAAACAACTAAGAATATTGCTGGAAAAAAAGTTATCCACCATTCACCAGAAAATAAAAAGTCATTTCCAAGTCTTATTAATGTTCCTAAAGAAGGAGTAGTTGGAGGAACGCCAACACCTAGAAAACTCAATGTGGCTTCTGCAATTATTGCTAATGCAAGACCTATAGTTCCTATAACAAGTACTGGTCTCATAATATTTGGAAGAATATGTTTAAACATTACTATAAAATTAGAAACTCCAATAATTGTTGATGCTGAGACATAATCTTTATTTTTTTCAACTAAAGTTGCTGCTCTTGATACTCTTGCAAACTGTGGCCACTCTGAAATACCAATTGCAAAAATTAAAACATATATTGCCATCTCGTCATGAAGTTCACGCGAAATTATACCTCGCGCAATACCATCAACAAGAAGTGCCATCAAAATACTTGGAACCGTTAACTGAACATCTGTTAATCTCATAACAATCATTTCATACTTGCCGCCAAAAAAACCAGCAGTAAGACCTAATCCAACTCCTAAAATTAAACTAAATAAAATTGCTGAGAAACCAACAATCAAAGATATTCTAGATCCATAAAGAATAGTCGATAACATATCTCTTCCTTGTCCATCAGTACCAAGTAAAAATTCTACTTTTCCTTCGCTAGTCCAAGATGGTGGGGTGAATGCATCCATTAAAGATAAAGAAGATGGGTCGAATGGATTATAAGGTGTAATAAATTCTACAAAAAATGAACAGAAAAATATTATTGCTAATAAAATCGAAGAAACTATTGCTGTAGGAGATTTTATAAAACTAAAATAAATTTCACTATCTTTTATTTTATCCCAAGTTGTTAAAGCTTTATTATCCACTAGCTGAATCTCCTTTAACTCTAATTCTTGGATCTATAAAGTAATACAAGATATCGACTATAAAATTTATCATTACAAAAACGAATGCTATAAATACTAAATATGCTGACATAATTGGAATATCTACAAACTGAACAGCTTGAATAAAAAGAAATCCCATACCTGGCCATTGAAATACTGTTTCCGTAATTATTGAAAAAGCAATTAATGTTCCAATATTTATTCCAGCAATAGTTATTACTGGAATTAGTCCATTTTTAAGTGCGTGCTTATAATTAATGCTTTTTTCATTAATGCCTCTAGCTCTTGCAAACTTTATGTAATCAGTCTGAAGTATTTCCATCATTTCAGCTCTGACGAGTCTTATTATATAGGTCATTTGAAAAAGACTTAAAGTAACTGATGGTAATATAATTGCTTTTAAACCTGATATGGTTAAAAAGCCTGTCGACCAAAATCCTAGATCTACCACCTCACCTCTTCCAAACGATGGTAGAACGCCTAATATAACTGCAAAAAGATAAATAAATAAAATACCAATTACAAAAGTTGGAAGAGAAACACCTAATAAAGAAACTGCTAAGATAAAATCACTCAAAAAACCTTTTCTTTTTATGCCTGTATATACTCCCAATAAAGTACCAGAAACCAATGCAATTAGAGCAGATATTAAAACTAATTCAATTGTTGCTGGTAATCTTTCAATGATTAATTCAGATACAGGTCTTCTTAATTGATAAGATATTCCAAATTCTCCTTTAGAGGCATTAATTATAAACTTAGTAAATTGTACATGAATTGGGTCCATTAAACCCAAGGTTTCTCTTAACTCAGCTCTTTCTTCATCTGATGTTTCCTCGCCCACCATATTATTTATTGGGTCTCCTACAAAATTAAAAAGAGAAAAAGATACAAAAGCTACGACAAGCATAACCATTGCAGATTGAAACAATCGTTTAAAAAAATACTTTATCAATTTATGAAATTTTATTTTTATACAAGCCCTTTAATTAAAAAGGGCTTGTAATAAATTATTTAGTCAAAGCTCGCAAAACGGAATAACGGCTCGTTATTCGGTCTTATCGGAACATTGACATCTTTTTTTGCAGCCCAAGATATAACTTGGTGATGTAAAGGAAGATAAGAAATATCATCTTTTACTATTTTCCAAGCTTTAGCTATCGCAGCATTTCTCTTATCTAGGTTAACTTCACCTTCCATAACTCTTATCGCAGCATCTACATCAGAGTTGCTAAAGTTAACTCTGTTCCAGCTTGCTCCACTTTCATATAAGTAATGGAAAACATAATGACTATCTAAAGTTGGAACTCCCCAACCTAACATATAAAAGTCACCTTGATTATCTTTTAGTTCTTTAAAGTGCTTACTTTTTGTTTGGGCAAATAAATTTACTTTAACACCGATTTTACCTAACATACCAACAACAGCTGTGCATATAGCTTCATCATTTACATATCTGTCATTTGGACATCTAAGCTCAACTTCAAATCCATTCGGATATCCAGCATCAGCTAGAAGTTTTTTTGCAGCAGCTACATCATAAGGAAGTCTTTTATCAAGTTCTTCTGTATATCCATTAACACCTGGAAAAGTAATTATTCCAGCAGGTTCACTTAAACCTCTCATTACTTTTTTCTTAATAGCTTCAATATCTATAGCTTGATAAAGAGCTTGTCTAACTGCTTTCTTTTTGAATGGATTATCACCTGTATTACCTGTTCTAAGTTTATCTGCTCCCTGATCCATACCAAGGAATATAGTTCTCATTTGAGCAGTGCTTTCGACTTTGTGAGCAGGTGAATTTTTAATTCTAGCCAAATCTTGAACTGGAGCATCAGTAACAACATCTATTTCACCAGATAAAAGAGCTGCAACTCTAGTAGCTGCATTTTTTATAGGTAGTAGATGAATTTCTGTTACTTTATCATCTTTCATGGTACCCCACCATTTTTTATTACGTTTGAAAACTGTTTTAGTGTTTGGTTCTCTTAGTGTAATTTTAAATGGTCCAGTTCCCATAGCATTTGTAGCTGAAAATGTTTCTTGTCCAGCATCCCAGTTCTGCGCCATAACTGCAAAATTCTTTTCACTCCATTTTTTTGACATTATAAAAATGTTTGATAGTTGGTTCAAAAGAATTGGATTTGGTTTACTTGTTGTTATTTCTACTGTGTAGTCATTAACAGCTTTTACACCTGATACTGTACTTATATATTCTTTAAAATCAGATGTTCTTTGTTTTGCTCTTAAAATACTAAATACAACATCTTCAGATGTAAATGGAGTTCCATCAGAAAATTTAACATCTTCTCTTAATTTAAAGATCCAAGTATTAGGACCTTGGGTTCTCCACTCTGTTGCTAGTTGAGGTCCAATTTTCATATCTAATCCTCTAGTAACTAGAGCTTCGTATACTTGTCTAGATACTTGAGTGGTAGGACCTTCGTTTTGAGCATGAGGATCAAGTGTTAAACTATCTCCCTGCATTGACCATTTAATAGTTTTTGCAAACGTTTGTGTTGGGGCAAAAGCTAGAAAAAAAGCCAATAAAATTTTTATAAAATACCCATACTTCATTTCTCTCTCCTATATTATTAAAATAAAAATCTAACTTATTAATTATGTAAACTAAAGTGATTTAATTCACTATTTTTTTGAAGTTTTCGTAAAGAATTTTTGAATATTTGTTCATAGATTGAATATTATCTTTGGCATCATTATCAAATTTATCAAGAGCTCCTTGTCCTAGCTGACTCTCTAAAGCAGATTTATATTCAGGCACACATCCCCATTCTCGCACAGTGGTATCTTTTATTTCTATATGAAATTGAATACCGTAAGCATGTTTTTTGTATTTAAAAATTTGGTATTTCGTTTCAGGAGATGACGCTAAAAGAGTTATATTATTATTATTTTCTAGATTTTGAACTTCATATGAATGCCATTGGAGTGATTTAATAATATCAGGATATTCTTTAAATAATAAATCATCCTTTTTACTATTTAAAAAATTAATATCTAAAATGCCTATTTCTGGATTTTTTGATTTAACTACTGTACCTCCAACTACCTCTCCTAATAATTGACAACCTAAACAAAAACCTAAATATGGTTTATTTAAGTCTACAACAAATTCTTTGATTTTTTTTTTTTCCTCTATTAACCACGGGTAATCTTTTTCCATCCAGGTATCCATTGGTCCACCCATACAAAACATTGCATCAAATTCAGTTAAATCATCAGGTATCTCTTCACCCTCGTCAAGTTCTATCGTTTTAATATTGACTTTATCCTCTAACATTAAATCTTTAATATAACCGGGATGCTCAATTTTAATGTGTTGAAGAACAATTATATTTTTCACGTAGCTGGTTTTATTAATTTTAAAATTTTTTTGTGATTTGATAAATTATTTGAAACAATTATATTTCCACCCAATGAAGCATCCTTATTATCCCATGTAGTAATTATTCCACCTGATGCTTTAATAATTGGTATTATTGGATGTATATCCCAAATTTTGTTTGCACATTGAGCTACAATATCTAGTCTTCCCTCTGCTAATTGGCAATATGTTAGTGCATCGAAACATGGAAACTGCATTCTCTTGATAAATTTCATTATTTTTTTTTGTTTTTGAAAAGACAAAGTTCCGTGAAAAGCAGCAGCTACTTTCAAATAATCAAATTTTATTTTTTTGTTTACCTTTAATTTTCTTTTTTTTCCATTTTCAAACACAAAAGCAGATTTATCATCTTGATTTAAATAGTATCTTTTCATTCTTGGAAAATTTGCTAAACCAACTACAGGGGTGTCGTTATAATTAAGAGAAATTAAATTGCTCCATGTAGGATTTCCAGCGACAAATGATCTTGTCCCGTCAATTGGGTCAATTATCCATGAAAATAGACTTTTTGTCTTTTTTGCTCCAAACTCTTCACCGATAATTTGATGATCTGGGAACTTATCATTAATCTTTTTTCTTATAAATTTTTCAAAAGCTTTATCAGCACTCGTAACTGGATCGTAACCTTTACCTTTTAACTTGTTATTAATTGTAAAAGTTTTGTTAAGTTTAGTGTAATATAAATTAGTTAAATCCTTAGCAAGCTTATTCAAAAAGGTGTAATAAATCTTGAAATCTTTTGTTTTTTTGATGGTCATTTATCTGATGAGTAATAGTTAAAATATACAACTAGTTCAAATAAAATATCTTGAAAATTTTAGAATTTGATAGAAGAATCCAGATAGATGAAAATAGAAATCGATTCTAAAAAAGTATTTATAAATAGTGGAAATAATAAAGAAGAAATACATCCTTTTTGGCTGAGAGAAAGAATAAATAACGAAGATGCCCTGGATAAAGGAAATCAACAAAGATTATTTGATCCAAATTCTATAAATACTAACATTGATATAGAAAAAATTGAGAATGAAGATGGATTACTTAATTTATTTTTCAATGATGGAACCAATTATAAAATAAAAGAAGATCAAATATTAAATGAATATAAATCGCAAAATCTCGATCCTATTTCAATTGATAAAATTAAATGGGATTCAAATTTTAATAATTTTCAAAAATTTAAATTTGAAAATAATATTTTTGAAAAAAAAATCATGTATGATTTATTAGTATCATTCTATAAATATGGTTTTGTAGTTTTAACTAATGTTCCAACTAATGATAATTTTATTATTAAATTTGCAAATTCAATTGGTAGTGTCAGAAGAACAAATTTTGGGGAATTTTTTAATGTAAGATCTGTACCTAATCCAAATGATTTGGCTTATACATCATTAGCATTATCTCCACATACAGATAATCCTTATAGAAAACCAGTTCCTTGTGTTCAATTATTGCATTGTATTACAAATAATGTGAGTGGAGGAAATTCTACCTTGGTTGATGGTTACACAGTAAGTGAAAAAATCAAAGAGGATTATCCTGAATATTATGAAATTTTATCTTCAGTTAAAGTAAAATTTAAATTTATAGACAAAACAGTTGTTCTAGAAGATATGTCTGAGTTAATTAAATTGGATGAAAAAAATAATTTTAAACAAGTTAGATTTAGTCCAAGATTAGATTATGCTCCGATATTAGAAAAATCAAAATTGGATTTATTCTATAAAGCTAGAAATAAAATTTCTGAATTATACAACTCTGACAAATATAAAGTTGAATTTAAATTAGAAACTGGAGATTTATTAATAATGGACAATCATAGATTGCTTCATGGAAGAACAAAGTATGATGTTAACGAAGGTGATAGATATTTACAAGGTTGCTACATTGATTTCGACAGTACAGAAGGTAAACTTAGACATTTAAAAAGAAAATTTAATCTTTGAATAATTCTTTTATTTTTTCTTCAGCGTTTTTTATTGACTTTTCATAATCTAAAGCCATTTGATCTGCTGCAACTATATCAATTTTTTTAATACCAAAAAAATTTAACATATGTATCAACCATGGAGTTAAAAAGTCTTCCTCCCCTTGTATTTTTGTTCCGCCAGAAGTAATTACTAAATAGACCTGTTTATCTTCTAATAAACCTTTTCTTCTTCCGTCATCCCCGTATTTAAATGTCAATTTTACTCTTGCTGCAAGATCTGCCCAAGCTTTAAGGGTTGCTGGTGGGCCAAAATTATAAATTGGCACTGATATAATAATTACATCACATTCTTTTAACTCCGATACCAACTTATCAGACAATTCAAACATTTTTTTATGTTCATCTGTTTGCTCATTCTCTGGAATTTTCATTCCAGACTCAGTTAAGCCAGATATAAAAAGCATTTCGTCATCTAGGTCTCTATAAATGATCTCATCATTATCTTTTTTAACTTTATCAAGTATTTTTTTTGCAAGCATCCTTGAGGTAGAACCTTCTTTTCTAGCACTGCAATCGATTTGGTATATTTTCATTTTTATCCAAGTTTTTGAAGTATAGGAAAATACTTTAAAATGTAAAATCCTAAAGCTTGCAACTGGTTTGTAATCATTAATATTCCTGTTATCAATAATAATCCTCCACCAACCCTTGAAATAGTTATCATTTTTGATTTTAGATTTTTTGTAACAACCATAAAACGTTGAATCAAATAACCTGAGGCAATAAAAGGCAGTGCTAAACCAAGTGAATAGAACACAAGTAACAATATACCTCGGTTCAAACTTTGCTCAATTGAAGCTAAAGCTAATATCGATCCTAAAATAGGTCCAATGCATGGAGTCCATCCAAAACCAAATGCCATACCAACTAATATTGAGCTAAAATTTCCTGATTTAATCTCAGTATTAATTCTTTTTTCATAATTTAAAAACTTAATATTAATTAATCCCATAATATGAAGGGAGAAAATGATTATAATACTTCCTGCAATAATTCTTAATTCAAAAGAGTTACTTAAAATTAAAGATCCTAAAAAAGTTGCGGTTGCTCCAAAACTTATAAAAACGATTGAAAAACCAAAAGTAAATAAAACTATAGGGAATATATTAATCGTTTTTTTTTCTAATAACTCATTTAAAGAGCTTCCAGAAATATAAGATATATATCCAGGTATTAATGGAAGTACACATGGAGACAAAAAGCTTATCAATCCAGCTCCAAATGCAACAAATAATTCTATCATTTAACCAGTATTTTTCATTGCAGCTGAAATACCTGCAATAGATGTTAATAATGCATCATTAAGATCATTTTTTTTATCTGAATTTAATTTTTTGTTTTTAATTTTATTCATAACTACTGCTTGAATTATATTTAAGACCTCTGTGTAAATATTTCTTACAATAACTCCTGATCTAAATTTTTTTCTTTCATTTATAATTTCTTTTGGTGTAATCTTTTTATTTAATTTTTTAATAACTTCGAATTGGAATCTAAGTTTTTTTCCAACTCTTTTTAAATCTTTATCAGCTAAATATTCCTCATATATTTTTGAAATATCTGGGTCTACTTTTGAAATTACCATATCCAAGATATCCATCATTGAATTGAAGAAAGGCCAATTTTTTTCCATGTCTATTAGTGTTTTTTCAAATTTTTCTATTGATGAATATCTTAAAGCTTCTGCACTCCCAAGCCATGCTGGGAGCATTAGTCTTATTTGTGTCCAAGCAAATACCCAGGGTATTGCTCTTAAACCTTTGATATTGTCAATATTCTTTCTTTTAGACGGTCTTGATCCAATTGAAAGTTTTCCTAAAGACACATGTGGCGTTACGGTTTTAAAATATTTAATAAAATCTGAACTTTGATTAATATTTTTTCTATATGAACTTTTTGAAATATCAGACATTTTTTCAATTAGATTTCTCCAATCTTTTTTAGGGACTGGCGGTGGGGTTAATGTTGCCTCCATTACCGCTCCTATATAGCTACATAAATTGTAAATTGCTAAAGGTTGGTATCCATATTTCTGTTGAATAACTTCTCCTTGATCGGTTATTCTGATTTTTCCATTAACTGTATTTGGCGGCTGAGATTTTAAAGTAGCTTGAATTGGGCCTCCACCTCTACCCGCTGAACCACCTCTTCCATGAAAGAAAGTAACATCTATTTTATATTTTTTTGCAATTATAATAATTTCTTCTTGAGCCTTATATTGATGCCAACTTGCACAAATTTTTCCAGCATCTTTGCTTGAATCTGAATATCCAATCATAACTTCTTGTTTATTTTTTATTAAATCTCTGTACCACTTTAATGAAAACAAGCTAGCCATTATTGATTTTGCATTAATTAAGTCATCTAATGTTTCAAATAAAGGGACAACTCTTAATTTATTTTTAATATTTGCTTCTTTTTGCAAATATAAAACGGAAAGAATATCAGATGCAGATGATGTCATTGAAATAACATAAGCACCTAAACATTCAGTTGGCTCTTCAGATAAAATTTTAAATGTTGACCAAACTTCTTTGTTTTCTTTATTTTTAAAATTAAAGTTTTTTATGAAATTTGATTTTTTTTTCATCTTAGATGATAAAAATTTAATTTTTTCTTCCTCACTCCATTTTAGATAATTAAGTTTATTTTTTTTCTTAACAAGTTCATTAATTAACTGTGAGTGTCTAGATGATTCTTGTCTAATATCTAGTTTTGCCAGATTAATTCCAAAACATTTTGCTCTTCTCATTAAATCTAATAATTCACCACTTGCAATATTTTCACTTTGATTTTCCTCTAAAGACTTACGGATAATTCTAAGAGGTTTTAAAATTTCCTCTTTTGAGTTTAGCAATTTTTTGTAGTCTAAAGGTTTTTTGTTGACTATAAATTGTTCAATTGCTCGATGAGTAAATCGCATTTTATCTCTTAAAGGTCTTAAGAAAACTCTGTAAGGTTCAAATGATTTTCCTGTAAGTTTTTGAATTTTTTTTGAACACTTTTTCATTGAATATGATCTAATTAATTTAGTGAGTTCTTTTTCATACAATTTTGCCGCTTCCCATCTTGATAATAACAAAACTTCTTTTGTTACTTTTGAAGTTACATTTGGATTTCCGTCTCTATCACCTCCCATCCAAGATCCAAACTCAATAGGATTAAAATTTTTTGGCAAACCTTTACCCATATTTTTCAAAAATATATCATTGAGTCTTCTGTAGACTTTTGGAATAGTTTCCCAAAGACTATCCTCTATTATTGCAAGACCCCATCGCGCTTCATCGGCTGGAGACGGTTTTGATCTTTTTAAGTCATCCGTATTCCAGATAATAGTAAATTCATCATGAATTTTTTTATTTAAAGATTTTATTTTTAGAGCGTGATCTTTAAATAACTCTCTCTCTTCAAGTATTTCTGTAATTTTATGATATTTTTGAATTAAAGTTCTTCTTTTGACCTCTGTTGGATGAGCTGTCAAAACTATTCCAATATTTAAATTTTTTGCAAAATTATATATTTTATTATTATTAATTTTTTTATTTTTAAATAATTTCTCAAAAATTTCTTCTATAAAAATATTTTTTTGATTTTTACCGTCTCTTTTATTTTCATATTGGTTGAGTTGTCTAGATGCATCAATAGACTCGGCTAGATTTATAAAATTCATAAAGTGATTAAATGCTCTTGCAAGCTTGTAAGTATTTTTAGGATTAATACTTTTTATTTCACTAGAAATTTTTTTATATGATTTTTTTTGGATTTTATTTGCTTTTGATAACTTTCTAATTTTCTCAACAAGATTATAAAAACTTTTACCTTCTTGTTCTTTAATTACATTTCCTAATGAATTTCCTAAAAACCTAACATCCTCTCTTAATGATTTTGTAGGAATTCTCTCATAATATAAGTCTCTTTTGATCACAATTTATTATATCAAAAAAGAGATTATATTTGGATTAAATTGCAACTACTTTTGATTTTTGTTCACCAAGAAGTTCAATTGAAAGCCTCATTTCATCACCTGCTTTTAAAAATTTTTGTGGCTTCATTCCCATTCCAACTCCTGGGGGTGTTCCTGTGGTAATGATATCTCCTGGTTGAAGGGACATATATCTACTAACATATGAAACAATATGATCTACATTAAAAATCATTGTTTTTGTATTACCCGTTTGCATTCTTTGACCATTCAAATCTAATTCCATATTTAGGTTGTTTACATCATTAATCTCATCTTTGGTCACAAGGTATGGACCAATAGGACCAAATGTATCGTGCGACTTACCTTTTACCCACTGTCCCATTTTTTCTATTTGCCACTCTCTTTCACTTACATCATTCACTAAACAATAGCCTAAGATATAATCTTGTGAATTTTTTTCTGGAATATTTTTGGCATTTTTTCCAATAACTAAACCTAGCTCAACTTCCCAATCTAGTTTTTTTGAATAGCTTGTAATTTCAATATCATCATTTGGTCCATTAATTGAACTAGTTGCTTTCATAAAAACAATTGGTTCTGTTGGTGGTTTTGCTCCAGTTTCTGCAGCATGATCAGAAAAATTTAATCCGATTGCAATAAATTTTCCTGGTTTAGTTATGCATGAACCAATCCTTGTATTATTTGAAATCTCAGGCTGTGATGATAAATCAATTTGTTTAATTTTTTCAAATGTTTCAAAATTTAAATGAGTTGGATCTAAATCATTTATATGTTTGGATATATCTCTGAACTTTCCATCTTTATCTAATATAGCTGGCTTTTCTTGATTTTTTTCTCCCACTCTTAGTAATTTCATTTCATCTCCAAGAATTATTTATAACTTTTGTATAAAGAACTATGATCATAATTACCTAATCCCTTTTTAACGAGATTATTATACATTTTTTTTACTATATTAGACAAAGGTAATTCTAACTTTTTATTTTTCGCACAATCAAGGATATTGTTCATATCTTTTAATTGCGAAAAATTTTTTCCTCTTGGTTTAAAATCTTTTTTGATCATTCTTAATCCATGAGTTTGTAAAACTTTACTGTCAGCCCATCCACCTTTTAATGCGTTGAGAATGTTTATTGGATTTACATTATTTTTTTGTGATAATTTTATAGCCTCTGCAACAGATCCAATTGTAATTCCTACTATTATTTGATTAGCTAATTTTGCTATTTGACCTGCAGAATTTTTTCCAACCAAAACAGGATTGCCTAATTTCTTAAGTATATTTAAATTTTTAGAAAAAACTTTCTTTTCTCCACCAACCATTATGGCGAGCTCTGCATTCTCTGCACCATTTGTGCCTCCAGAAACAGGCGCATCCAAAAAATTAACTTTACATTTTTTTAATAATTTTGATAAATTAATTGCCGTTTTAGGATTTGCAGAACTCATATCAATAACTGTAGATCCTACTTTTAAATTTTTTAAAAATTCTGAGTTAAAATATATTTTTTTTATAGCTTTATCATCAGATAACATTGTAATTATTAGATCTTGGTCTGAAACAACTTCCTTTAGAGAATTACATACTTTCGCACCAAATTTTTTTAACCTAATGGCTTTATTTTTAGTTCTATTAAAAACTTTAACTTCATATTTTGATTTTAGAAGATTTTTAGCCATTGGAAATCCCATTAAACCTATTCCAATGAAACCAATTTTAACTTTTTTCATATTTTATTGATTTAATTCACCAGATCTTCCTAGATCAGCAGCTCCTCTTACTCCGCTAGAATCACCATGAATATGTTTTAATACTTTTGTATTTACAGTATCGCTAAAAACATATTTTTTTAATTTAGGATTTATATTCTCATAAATTTGCCTCATATTTGAAACGCCTCCACCTAAAACTATAGCTCCAGGATCAACAATATTTATGACTTGTGAAAGTCCTCTTGCTAGATAGTCTAGATATTGAGAAATAAATTCTAAAGATTTTTCATCTCCATTGTTAGCATTATCTTGTATAATTTTAGCATCGAGATTAATTTTAAACATATCATAAAAATGTCTTGAGAAACCTGGGCCCGACAAAAAAGTTTCTATACATCCTTTTTTTCCACAATAACAATCATGTCTATTCCATTTGTCATTTGAGCCCAATGGCATTTGATTATGGCCCCACTCTCCAGTTATGTTATTGTGACCATTGATAATTTTATTGTTTATAACGAGACCACCACCAACTCCTGTTCCAATTATTACTCCAAAAACAACATCATCATTTTTTCCTGCTCCATCAATTGACTCCGACAATGCAAAACAATTTGCATCATTTTCTAAAAAAATATTTCGATTTAATCTAAGTTCTAAATCTTTTTTTAATGGTCTATTATTTAACCATGTTGAATTACCACCTTTTATACAGTCGTTTTCAAAAGAAAGAGCACCAGGAGAGCCTACACCTACACTACATTTAGATTTATATTTATCCTCTAAATAATTTACTAGTTCACAAACTATATCAAGTGTACCGTTGTAATTTTTTGGGGTTGATTTTCTTATTCTCTCTAACTCATTCCCTTTTTTATCTAAAATGATCGATTCTGTTTTAGTTCCACCTAAATCAATACCAATATACATTTTAATATGAGCTTGACTGCTTCCAGATGTTAATATTACCATCTTTTGCAGTTTTATTAATTATTTTCATTTCAGAGGCTGAAAAACTAAGTTTGTTTAGACTTTTCAAATTTTCTTTTAATTGATTTAAACTTCTAACTCCTATTAGAGCGGATGTTACATAATTATTTGATAAAACCCAAGAGATTGCCATTTGAGATAAAGATTGACCTCTTTTAATTGCAATCTTATTTAAATCAGAAACAATTTTTAAGTTTTTTTTTGTTATTAATGATTTATCTAAGTATGATGTAATATCACTTGCTCTTGAGACTTTAGGTATCTTTTTTAAATATTTATCTGATAGCATTCCTTGAGCTAGTGGGGAAAAAGCTATACATCCAATTTTAAGTTTTCTTATTGTTTTGGTTAAATCTTTTTCAATCCATCTATTTATTAACGAATATGATGGCTGATGAATAAACAACTTAATATTTCTTGATTTTAAAATTTTGTAAATTTGATTTGTCTTTTTGGAGGAATAAGATGAAATACCAACATATAGAGCTTTTCCAGATTTATAAATACTTTCTAGGGCATCTGCCGTCTCTTCTAAAGGTGTGTTTGGATCAAATCTATGTGAATAAAATATATCAAAGTAATCAACTTTCATTCTTTTTAAACTTTGAT
Organism: uncultured Pelagibacteraceae bacterium; assembly: GCA_902518165.1. Lineage (GTDB taxonomy): Bacteria > Pseudomonadota > Alphaproteobacteria > Pelagibacterales > Pelagibacteraceae > Pelagibacter. The sequence goes on along the minus strand of CABYFB010000002.1, from coordinate 33,613 downwards.
CGCAACTTGCGATAATATGTTTTTTTGATCCCCATTCTCCATAAGGTCCTTCCCACATATCGTAACCAGCTTTGGATGAAATTATAAGTTCGTCTCTGTATTTTTTTAAATCTTTGCTTATTATTTTCCCAAAATTACTTTCTGTACTACCGTAAGGTGGGCCGTAATTATTTGCCAAATCAAAATGAGTAATACCTCTATCAAAAGCATAAAATAATATTTTTTTAATATTAGAAAGTGGAACTTTGCCTCCAAAGTTATGCCAAAGCCCAAGGCTAATTAGTGGTAATTTAACTCCACTATCACCGCAGGTTCTGTATAACATTTCTGAATATCTATTACTATCAGCATTATATTTCATATTTAGTAAACCTCGACCTCTTGATGTGTTGGCATAGAATTGGCAGCTCCTTCTTTTGTTGTAGAAATACCAGCAACTTTATTAGAAAATTCTAATGCATCAACAATTTTTAAGGATTTAGCTAATGCTACGCTAAAAGCTCCATTAAATGCATCACCTGCTCCAGTAGTATCTTTTACATCGTTTTTTAACTTATGAGCATTTACAAAATGGCTTTCAGTTCCATTTGAAAAATAAACTCCTTTTGAACCTAGTGTTATTAAAATGTTTTTTACTCCTTTTTTTAAAAAATCTTTAGCTGCATTTTCTATTTCAGATTTTGTTTCTATTTTCTTTTCTAAATAAAAACTAGCCTCAGTTTCATTTGGTGTAAAATAGTCTATGTTTTTAAAGTCACTCTCAGGTATTTTTGAAGCCGGAGCTGGATTTAAAATAGTAATTGATCCAGTATCTTTAGCTTTTTGTAAAGCATAACTAGTAACATCATATGGTGTTTCTAATTGTGTTAAGAATATATCTGACTTCTCAATTGCTTTTAAATTATTATCAATATCAGAACTATTTAAAGTACCAGCAGCACCTGGTATGATGTTTATTGCATTATCACCTGTATTAGCATTAATCATAATGCCAGCAACACCAGTCGATTGATTTTTGTCTTTAATAATATAATCGGTATTTACTCCAGAGGATTTATATAAATTTAGTGCCATTTCAGCATTATTATCATCACCTATTTTTGTAATAAAACTTATGTTTCCTCCAAGTCTTGCTGCAGCAATGGCTTGGTTAGATCCTTTTCCACCAGGCCCTATTAAGTGTTTTGTTCCTAAAATAGTTTGCCCCACTTCAGGAATTTTTTCACCAATAAAACATAAGTCTGCAACAAATACTCCAAATACACATATAGATTTCATTTAATTAAGACCAGACTTTACCGTCAGGAAGAATAACTCCTTTAGTAATAATAAAACATCCAAAAGGTCGAGCATCTGTAGTGGTTACAATACAATATGCTTTTTTTGCTTCTTCATAAAAATTTTGTCTTGAAATTGATCCAACTTTCCATTGTGGACCAGAGTTATTATTTACTGCTTCAATAAATTCTTTATGAGTTTCAGTTAGTTCTTCTGGTTTGTCATCTACTTCCATTCTAAGTGCAGGAGAGCCACCTTGAGATACAACAAAACTATCTAATGGAAAAACAGATAAAATTGCATTTGCTGCACTTTTAATGTCTACACCATCTAATCGAATTACATTTTTGTTCATTGAGTTTGCGGGAAAATTAGCATCGGCAAGTATAATCTTTTCACCGTGACCCATGGATCTTAAATTAAAAAGTAATTCAGGACTTAAAACTGGATTAATATTTATTAACATTAAAAGATTATATTACATAAAAAAAAAGGGTGGAATAAAAATTCCACCCTTTTTTAAATGTTATAGACTAATGATTATTTAAAATCGTTAGCGTTTTCTTTTGTTACTAGTTGTGTTCCAGTATCAATGTTTGGATCAATACTTCCACCATTAGCTAGCTCAAGTGCATATTTAACACCATAAGCACCCATGTTATATGAGAACTGAGCAATAGTTGCAGTCATTTCACCTTTTAAGATACTTGTAGCAGCATCTGGAGTTGCATCAAAACCAACAACAACAACATCATTCATATCTGCATCTTTAAGAGCTTGCATAGCACCTAAGCCCATATTGTCATTTGAAGCAAATATTGCTTTGATGTTAGGATTTTTCAAAATAATAGACTCAGTAACTGATCTACCTTTCGCAGTATCCCACTCAGCTGTTTGAGTAGCAACTATATTTAAACCACAATTTTTAAATCCTTTAATTGCACCGTCTCTTCTTAGTAAAGCTGTTGATTGAGACTCTATTCCAGTCAAAATTGCAACATCTGAACCTTTTGGAGTTTTGTCACAAATGAATTTAGCAGCTAATTCTGCTCCATTCATATTGTTAGTTCCAATAAAAGTAACGCCTTCATTGATCCCTTTTGTATCTACGAATACAACTGGAACACCACTTTTGATAGCGTCATCTACAATTGGAGCAAATGCATTTGGATCTCCTGGTGCAAGAGCTAAAGCATCAACACCTTTAGCAAGTTGGTCTTCCACTTGGTTAATTTGCGCTTGAACATCACCTTCTTGAGGTGGCGCAACCAAGATTAACTTAACACCTAATTTTTTAGCTTCTTCTTCAGCACCTTTTGTAACAGAAGCCCAGAAAGGATTTCCAGACCCAGGACCTTTAATACTGAACAAGATTTTTTTACCATGACCATCAGCAAAAGAAGCTGAAATCATGCTTATCGATAAAAAAATTGCTGATACTAAAACAACAATTTTTCTTGATAGTTCTCTCATAAATTTCCCCTTTAATAATTATTAAAGTTTAATTTAATAAAATTTTTAAAAAAAATTCAACTGTTTACAGGGTCTCTTATGACAGCATCTATTCAACTTTGACGTGTTTATTTTCTCGTGCCAAAATCTCTTCTTAAAACATCCACGTAAACCGCTAATACGATGATTGAGCCAATCAATACTTGTTGCCAGAAAGAACTTACATCCATCAAATTAAGTCCATTTCTTAAAATTCCCATAATCATTACTCCGGCAAAAACTCCAAGAACAGTTCCTCTACCACCAAAGAAACTAGCTCCACCAATTATACATGCTGCGATAGCATCCAATTCAGATTGTAATCCTGCATTAGGATAACCAGAGTCTGTTCTTCCTGCTAAAATTAATGCTCCAATACCTGATAAAAATCCACAAAGTGAATAAACAATTATTAAAATTTTATTAACATTAATTCCTGAAGCTCTTGCTGCGCTTGGGTTGCCACCAATTGCATAAATCCACTTTCCTGTTCGACTATGATTCAAGAAAACCCAAAAAACAAAATATACAACAGCGATTAAAACTAAGCTTACGGGGAGATATTGAGATTTCTCTAATCCTAACCAGGTTAGATCTATTCTACCATGACCCAAGTACCTAACTTCATCGGTAAATCCACTTATAGGTGTTCCGCCTGATATTAGGTTTCCTGTTCCTCTAAAAATATAAAGAGTTCCTAAAGTCATTATAAAAGGATGAGGCATTCTTAAAAGTGTTATCCCCAAACCATTTATCAACCCACATAAAAATCCAGCAAATAAAGGTACTAGAACAACTATAAACCACGGAGCTCCAGCTTTAGCTACTATTGCTAAAATCATCAACGATAGCATCATTATTGAGCCAACCGATAGATCTATACCTGCGGTCACAATCACCATGAAAACTCCTAAAGCTAACATTGATTGCCAAGATATTTGTTTAAATACGTTTGTTACATTTCTCCAAGACAAAAAGACATCTGGTTGCAAAATATGCATTACCAAGATCATGATAACTAATAATAGTAAAATCCCATATTTTTCAAAATATGGAATAAGTTTTACGTATAAGCTATCTTGTTTTTTTTCTTTATCTTCCATATTTATTTTTTTCCCATAATCCAACCAATGACTTCATCTCTTGAAGTTTTATCTAATTGAGACTCAGCAAAGTTTGTTCCTTGAAAAAGTGCCATTACTCTGTCACAAACAGTAAAAATATCATCCATTCTATGGCTTATTACTATAACACCTACGCCAGTACTTTTTAATTTATTAATTAAATCTAATACTTTTCCAACTTCTTTTATTGCTAAAGCAGCAGTTGGTTCATCCATTATAACAACTTTGGCATTAAATGCTGTTGACCTAGCTATTGCAACTGCTTGTCTTTGTCCTCCAGATAATTCCTCTACTTTCTGATCAGCACTTTTAACGTTTATTTTTAGTTTCTCTAAGTGTGCGCTCGTCATTTCTTTAATTTTTTTAAAATCTAAAAATTTTAAGAAGCCAATATTTTTTGTAGGCTCTCTTCCTAAGAATATATTTTCTCCAATTGGCAAGTTGCCTGCCAATGCAAGATCTTGATAAACCATTTCTAAACCTAAATTTTGAGAGTCTTTTGGGCTATCTAACACATGTTCTTTGCCCTCAAAAAATAAAGCACCTGCACTTGGTTTGTACAAACCAGATAAAACTTTCATTAGTGTAGATTTGCCTGCACCATTATCTCCCACTACACCTAAACATTCACCTTCGTGCACTTTTAAATTTACATTTTCTAAAGCAGTTATTGTTCCAAAATACTTTGTGATACCTTTAGCCTCTAAGAGCAATTTATTTGTTGAAGTCATTTAATTTAAATTAAAAAAAAAATTAATTAATTGCAACAGGTTTTGACCTTAAAAGATGAACAGTTTTTCTTAGAGCTTTTTTACAAAATCTTGGATTAAGATTTTTTGAAATTAATTTCATATCTTCAAAAACAATATTGCCCATTTCTTTAAATGCCTCATCTAAAGCACCCGCTCTATGTGCAGAAAATAAAACATTTTTTAATTTTCTTATTGGGTCATTTTTTTTAACTGGTTCCTCCGGAAAAACATCAAGCGCTGCATAAATGTCACCTTTTTTAAGCCTATTTTTTAAATCTTTAAAGTTAACAACTGCAGCTCTACTCATTAGTATAAAAAGTGAGTTTGATTTCATAAGATTGAAAAATTTTTTATTAATCAGTCCTTTGTTTTTTGTAGTAATTGCAGCAAGCACATAAATAACTTCACATTCTTTAAACATTTTTTTTAAAGTAATTGGTTTAAATCCTTGATTAATAATTTTTTTGTTTGGTATCCAAGGATCATAGATATTTATTTTACTCGAAAATGGTTTCAATAATGGAACCAAAGCTTTCCCTAGTTCTCCAAATCCCAATAATCCAATTTTTTTGTCTGATAACAATGAAGCCTTAAGATTTCCATCTAATCCATACTTTTCCTTTTTATTAATGAAATCCTGATTTGCTCCATGAATATTTCTAAGAAGAGAGAGTGTAAATCCAAGCGCAATTTCTGCGACTGGTTTCGAGAAAACGGGTGAAGTTGCAATAACATGAATACCTTTATCAAAGCAATAATTATAATCCATATTATCTAGAAAGTTACTTTCGACATTTATTACTGCTTTCAATTTTTTTGCTTTCATTAATAAAAATTTAGGAAGATCAGGCTGTCCAATTATAAATTTCGCTTTATGAATATTATTAATATAAAATTTTTGTTTATTTGTTTTTGGTGCGAAAATAAGCTTAAATTTATTTTTTAATTCATTTAATTTTGGTTTTGAAAAAATAAGCTCCATAGTTCTTGGATACGGATCAACAATTGCAATATCTTTCATGATCTATAAGAGAATTTTTTTTACTTCTTCTTCTGTAAATCTTTTTGGCTTTTCACACTTAGTTTTTATTTTTTGAGGTACTCCAGTTGTTGCAGCTTTCATAGTAGACTCAATTATATCTAAAACATGAAGAGATAGCTCTCCAGAACATCGATGTTTTTTCTTTTTTTCGATTGAATATAACATCTCAGACATTCCAACACTTCTATAGTTTGCATTTGTAGGTGACTCATTAGATCTACCACTTGCAGATGTAATATTTATTTTTCCTAAGTGCATTTTGTCAGTTTTATGTTCACCCCAACGACCACCCTCTGTAACAGAAATATAAACAGATCCACCAAACATATTCGGATCAGGAACGATAATTGATCCTTTAGTTCCATAAAGTTCCATATGATTTCTTTGATGATTAATAACATCAAAGGATAGAGTGACTTGAATAATTGCTTCATTATGAAATTGAATTGTTGCTAGATAAGTAGTTGGTGTTTCAACCTTAAATGTTTTTCCTTTATTCGGACCCGCTCTATAATTTCTTCTTTTAAACGCCGTTAATGTTCTTCCTTGCACCTGTTTTGCTGGCCCTAAAAGATTAACAAGCGTTGTAAAAAAATAAGGACCCATATCTATTACTGGTCCTCCCTCTTTTTTATACCAAGACTCTGGTTTTGGATGAAAGTTTTCAACACCAGGAAATGCAAAGATTGCATTTCCAAGTTTGATTTGTCCAATCAAATCAGAGTCAATTAATTCCTTTGCTTTTTGTCCACCTCCTCCAAGAAAAGTATCTGGCGCATTACCAATGTATAATTTTTTTTGTTTTGCCAAAGCCACTAGCTCTTTTCCTTTTTGAAAGTATGTTGCTAATGGTTTTTCTGAATAAACATGCTTACCTGCATTTAATACTTTTTTTGATACAGAATAATGTGATTGAGGAATTGTTAAATTTAAAATTACCTCAATATCTTTATCTTTTAGTATTTCATTAACAGTCATTGATTTGATGTTGTATAATTTCGCACATTTTTCAGCTGCTTTTTGATTAATATCTGCACAAGCAACGATTTTGAAATTATTAAAATATTGGTGTCCCCTAAAATATGTTTCTGCGATATGGCCACATCCTATGAGACCAACCTTAAAAACTTTATTCATGAATTTTAGACACCTTGTCTTTGCTTTGATTTTCCTTCTTTATGAAGTTTTAATGCCTCTTCATTTTCTTTTGTTGATGGCATTTCTAAAGTAGGACTTTCCCAGTAAGCAGAACCTTCTAGCCACTCATAAGAATGAGTTTTTATTGAAATTAAGTAAGTCACATCAGATTTTTTAGCTCTTTTAAATGCTTCTTCTAATTCAGAAATAGATGATACCTCCTCAGATTTTGCACCCATACTCTCTGCATGTTTAGCAAAATTAACAGGTACAAGATTTGGAGCCTTTGAACTATTAAATAGACAATTAAATTCTTTCCCACCTTTAAATAATTGTAGCCTATTAATAACGGCATGGCCTCCATTGTCACATAAAACTATTATTAATTTATTATTTGTTATAACTGATGAATAAATATCTGAATTAAAAAGTAAATAAGATCCATCTCCTACAAAAGCTATTACTTCTTTATCTGGGTTGGCCATTTTTACTCCTAATGCACCAGAAATTTCATAACTCATACAGCTAAAACCCCATTCGGTTTCATGTGTATTTAATTCTTTTGGTCTCCAAATTTGTACAACTTCTCCAACTAATCCTCCTGCAGCAGTAACAGCAATGTCTGTTGGATCTGAATTACGATATATTGCTCCTACAGCATGAGCATAACTAGGTAGTTCTTGATTAGTTGGTCCACTTTCTTTATCTACATAATCATTCCAATTTTTTAATTCATCTCTTGATTTTTTATGCCATTCATCAGGTGCTTTCCAATCTCCCAAAGCATTTGATAGCTCTTGTAAGCTTACTTTTGCATCACCTATTACTGATTGCGCCAAATGTTTGCTAGCATCAAATCTAGAGACATTAACACTAACAAGTGAAAAGTCTGGGTTCTCAAAATTTGCCCACGAACCAGTTGTGAAATCAGCTAACTTTGTTCCAACAGCAATAGCTAGGTCAGTTTGTTTTGCTAAATTATTTGCTGCTTTGCCACCAAGACCACCTATTGGACCTAAAAAATGAGAGTGATCTCTCTTCATAGTAGAGTAACCCATAACTGTTTGTGTAACTGGTATATTGTGTTTAATTGCAAAATTACTTAGATCTTCCATTGCATCAGAGTAGAAAACCCCTCCACCAGAAATCAATAAAGGATTTTTAGATTTTTTAATTTGCTCAGCTGCTTGTTTTATTTGAAAATCATCAGGTCTTGGTCGTCTAATATTATGAACTCTCTCTTTAAAAAATTCCTCAGGATATTCATATGTTTCACCTTGGACATCTTGTGATAATGATAAGCAAGCTGGTCCGCAATCTGCTGGATCTAACATTGTTTGGATTGCTTGAGGTAATGTTTGTAAGATTTGTTCTGGTCTTGTAATTCTATCAAAATATTTTGTTACTGGTTTGAAAGCATCATTCTGAGTAATGCCAGGATTATTAAAATGTTCAACTTGTTGAAGAACCGGGTCAGGCATTCTATTTGCATATGTATCTCCGGGTAAAAATAAAATTGGTAGTCTATTGCTCATAGCAACAGCCGAGGCTGTAACCATATTTGTAGATCCTGGCCCAACTGAACTAGTTGCTACAAAAAATTGTTTTCTTCTTTTAGCTCTAGCATATGCTATTCCCGTCAGAGCCATATTTTGCTCATGATGCCCTCTATAAGTTGGTAATTTATCTTGATTTTCTTGTAGAGCTTGTCCTAAACAAGCGACATTGCCATGTCCAAAAATACCAAAAGCTCCAGCAAATAACTGCTCTTTTTTACCATCTATTGAAATTTTTTGAGCAATAAGATGTTTTATTATTGCATGTGCACAAGTGAGCTTTATTTTTTTCATTATTCTATATATAAATCTTTAACTTTTAACAATTAAACACAATTTAAAAAATATGTATAGCAATTTTGGTCAATTCATTGATGGTCAGTGGCAACAAGCAGAAAAAAAAGAAACTTATAAAGTTATCAATCCAGCAACAGAAGAAGTTTTAGGAGAAGCATCAAAAGCATCATCTGTTGATGTTCAAAAAGCATTAAAATCAGCAGAGAAAGGACTCGAAACATGGAAAAATACTACTCCATGGGAGAGATCTTATGTAATAAGAAAAATTGCAGATTTGATGCGTGAAAGAAAAGAAGTATTGGCTAAATGGCTTACACTTGAAGTTGGAAAACCTCTTAAAGAAGCAATTGGAGAAGTTAGTGGCGGAGCAGATATATTTGAATGGAATGCGGAAGAAACTAAGAGAATTTACGGTGAAACATTACAAAGTAGATTTCCAGAAACAAGAGTTCATGTTTACTATCAGCCAGTAGGGGTTGTGGCAGCACTTGTACCATGGAATTTTCCTATAGTTTTAGCATCTAGAAAAATTTCAACTGCACTTGCTGCTGGTTGTTCAGTTATTTGTAAACCAGATGTAATTACACCTGGAGCAGTTATGGAGCTTGTAAATATTTGTAAAGATGCTGGAGTTCCTGATGGAGTAGTGAATTTATTGTCTGGAGACCCAGCTGAAATATCAAATGAATTACTTGATTCTGATATAATAAAAAAAGTTTCCATAACCGGCTCAACACGAGTTGGAAAATTAATACTTAAAAAAGCTGCAGATAAAGTTCAAAGAGTTACAATGGAATTAAGTGGCCATTCTCCATTTATAGTATTTGACGATGTTGACATAAATAAAGTTGCAGATATGGCAATAACAGCAAAATTTCGTAACAATGGTCAAGTTTGCATATCTCCAAATAGGTTTTACATTCAAGAAACAAGAAAAAAAGAATTTGTAAATGCTTTTGTAGATAGAGTAAAAAAATTAAAAATTGGAAATGGTATGGATGATGGTACTGACTTAGGACCATTAACAACAGCCAAACGTTTGGAGGAGATTGAAAAATTAGTCGAAACGACAAAGAGTGAAGGCGCAAAAGTTGTTTTAGGTGGGGGTAGACCTTCCGGATTTAATAAAGGTTATTATTTTGAACCAACTGTATTTGATGAAGTGCAGGACAATTTTACAATTATGAAAGAAGAACCTTTTGGTCCCTTAGTGCCCGTTTTAACTTTCAAGGATTTTGACGAAGTAGTAGAGAGAGCAAATAATAATGACCTTGGACTTTGTAGCTATTTATATACAAACTCAATGGACAAAGCTAATAGAGCATCAGAGATGATGGAAACCGGTTGTGTTGCAGTAAATACAGCAGCTGTTGCAGTTGCAGAAGCTCCATTCGGTGGAATTAAACAAACCGGCTATGGTCGTGAAGGTGGATCTATGGCTATAAAAGATTATCTTAATATAAAGTATACCCATATGGGTCTCAAAACCTGAGTAAATGAGAAAAAATAAAGCCAAAGAAATAATTAAAAATGGCAATGCTGTAATCAATGGTTGGTTACAAATTCCAAGCACTGTTTCAGCAGAAACAATGGCTCAACAAGGATGGGACTCATTAACAATTGATATGCAACATGGGCTTGTTGATTACACAAATGCAATGCCAATGATGCAAGTTATTTCAGCAACAGAAATCGTACCTTTGGCAAGAGTTAATTGGAATGAACCTGGTCAAATTATGAAAATTTTAGATGCTGGATGTTACGGAGTCATTTGTCCAATGGTGAGTAATCGAAAAGAAGCAGAAAGGTTTGTTCAAGCATGTAAATATCCACCAGATGGATATAGAAGTTTCGGTCCTGTAAGAGGATTAATATACGGAGGACCTGATTACGCAGATCATGCAAACGATGAAATATTAAAAATGGCTATGATTGAAACTAAAGAAGCTTTAGAAAATCTTGATGAAATAATGAGCACTCCAGGCCTTGATGGTATCTACATAGGGCCTGCTGATTTAAGTTTGGCTATAGGAGAAAAGCCTGGTTTTGACAAAGGTGAAGATACTAAAGCTTATTCAGAAATACTTAGAATATTAGAGCATGCAAAAAAAAACAATATATTTGCTGGAATTCATAACGGAAGTACTGACTATGCAAAAAAAATGATTGAAAAAGGTTTTCAATTTGTAACAGTTGGAGCAGACTCCAGATTTATAAGTGCGGGTGCGAAAAATACAGTTGAAAATTTAAAAGGCACAGTGAAATCAGAATTATCTAAAGCCTATTAATAAATAAAGTATAAACATTTACGTATGAAAAAAATCTTAATAATAGGATCGATACATAATCATGGTATTGATTTACTAAAAGGAAATAAAAATTTTGAATTTGAAGTTGTAGACAATACAGATACAGAATTTTTGAAAGATAAAATAAAAGACTGTGATGGAATAAGTATTAGAACATCTAAATTGTCAAAAGAAATTATAGACTCAGCTAAGAATTTAAAAGTGATATCTAGACATGGTGTAGGCTATGACAATATAGATCTTAAAGCAACCAAGCAAAACAATATCACATTAACAATAACAGCTACAGCAAATGCTCAAGCTGTGGCTGAACATGTTTTATTCATGCTATTCAGCATTGCAAAAAGAAATAATATGTACGACGAGACTGTAAAAACTGGAAAGTTCAGTGATAGAACTAAGCTTCCTAAAACAATTGAGTTATGGAATAAAAATATCTTAATTGCAGGTTTTGGTCGAATTGGAAAATGTTTACTTAAAAAATGTAAGGGTTTAGAAATGAATATTTTTGTTTATGATCCTTTTGTCAGCGAAGAGGAAATTAAAAAAGTTGGTGGTACTAAAATTAAGGATTTAAATGAGAATTTAAATAAAATGGATGCAATTTCAATTCATATGCCTCTAAACGAAAATACAAAACATTTAATCAATTATGAAATGATAAAAAAAATGAAAAAAAATTGTATTTTAATTAATGCTGCAAGAGGTGGTATTATTAATGAGGAAGATCTTAATAAGGCATTAAACGAAGATTTAATTTTTGGTGCAGGGCTTGATGTTTTTGAAAAGGAGCCTCCATCTTTAGATAATCCATTGCTAAAAAATGAGAAAGCATTTTTAAGCCCTCATTCAGCAGTATTTACAGAAGAATGTTTGTCTAGAATGGGTATTGAAACAGTCCAAAATATTATTGATTTTTTTGACAATAAATTGGAAAAGTCAAAAATAGTAAAAATTTCATGAGTTTAAAATTAAAAAATTTCGGATTGTTAGAATTTCTTATCATTATATCGGCTGTTTATGTTGTAGGAATGTTGATATGGACAGCGAGTACAAGACCTGAAGTTGAAGCTCGTGCAAATTTAGTAAAAGAAAATCATAAAAAGGTTGTCGATTTTATTAATGGCGAAATTAATAATTGCGGAAATAATGATGACGGGAAAATAACAGTTTGGGGTGATCCATGTAATGCTGAATGGATAGCTGAAAAGGTTGTTAATCATATAAATGATAATCTTGAGATTGAAAATCCATTTTCAGATGACAATAAAGTTAAAACAGACCCTGACCCCAGAATAAAAGCAGAAGGAAAAGCTGGTCAGTCAGTAGAAATGGGTGTTATTTTTATAATGTCATCAAATTTTCTAGCAGAACCAGGATCAGAATGGATAGTTGGTACTTGTTTTAAATCTCCATGTGTTGCTGCTGGTAATAATGAATTAACTTCTTTATATAGATAGCTAATAGTTTTCGATTTCTAAATTTGCACTTTTTAAAGTTTCAATCAGATACTTGTATCCAATTTTAGCATATTCAAAAGGATTTGCTTTTGCGGGATCTTGCTCCGCTTCTACAACTAACCAACCAGAATAATTTTGTTCTTTTAACAAGTCAAAAAAAGGTTTGTAATCAATACAACCATCTCCTGGAACAGTGAAGGCTCCTTCTAAAAAAGCCTGTCTAAAACTATAATCGTGATTTAATGAATTATCTAAAACATTTTTTCTCATGTCTTTGCAATGTATATGAATTATTCTTTCTTTAAATTCTTTATAAATTTTCAAACTATCCCCTTTTGCAAATAACATATGTCCAGTATCTAAAGTTAGTTTGACACTACCATCTGTGTTTTCTAATAATCTTCTTGTATCTTCTTCACTTTCAATACAAGTTCCCATATGATGATGGTAAGCAAGAGGCATGTCTTGATCCTCTAGATATTTTCCCATTTCTGAAATTTTTTTATAATATTTTTTAGCCTCGTCTAAATCCATTCTAGGTCTTTTAGATAAATTTATATTTGGATCGCCTTGAATAGAACCATAAACTTCTGCAAAAACCATGCAAGGTGCTTTACAATCTTGAAATAGTTTCAATTGGTTTTGAATTTTTGTTTTTTCCTCTTCAAAAGAATTTTTTCTTAAATTTGCTCCATACCAACCAGAACATAATTTTAAATTATATTTGTTTAATATAGGAATTAATTCTTTTGATGTTTTTGGAAATTTTCCCCCTGATTCTATTCCTTTAAATCCTGCTTCACTAGCTTCGGAAAGACATTGTTCAAGCGGAGTATCACCACCAAGCTCAGGCATGTCATCATTGCTCCAAGCTATTGGGGCTATACCTAATTTTACTGACATAAATAATAGTTTTGTTATGATATTAGATGCTTCAAAAAATTAAACCTAAAAAATTTAAACTTGGAATTGTTGGAGGAGGACCTGGATCTTGGATCGGGCATGTTCATAGGATTTCATCTAGATATGATGACAAATACGAAATAGTTGCAGGGGTATTTTCCAGAAGTGTTGATAAATCTAGGAAATTTGGACAAAGTATAGGTTTAGATAAATCTAGATGTTATTCAAATTACAAGGAGATGTCTGAAAAAGAAGCGAAAAGAAAAGATGGTATTAACGTTGTAGCAATAATGACTCCACCATCAAGTCATCAAATTATTGCAGAGAATTTTATAAAAAAAAATATACACGTAATTTCAGACAAACCATTTGCTGGAAATCTTGAGCAGGGAAAAAAACTATATAAAGCGATAAAAAATAACAAAAAAATTAAATATGCACTGACTCACAACTATTCATCTTATCCAATGGTAAGAGAGGCAAAAAATTTAGTGGAAAAAGGAAAAATTGGAAAAGTTGAATATATCAATGTTGAGTATATTCAGGATTGGACAGATGGTAATAAAATTTCAAAAACAAATTCAAAAAAGGTTTTTAAATGGAAAGTTGACAAAAAAATTGTCGGTGTATCGGCAGTTCTCAATGAAATAGGATCACACGCATATCATCTAGCAATTTATATTACAGGCCTTAAAGGAGAAAAACTGATAGCCGATGTAAGTAAATATTCGAAGGATGTTAATATAGATAATAACGCACAAGTTTTTGTTAATTTTAATAATGGTGCTAAAGGAATTGTATGGACATGTGTAACAGCTAAAGGTGGTGTTTATGGTTTAAGAATTAGAGTATATGGGTCTAAAGGAAGTTTAGAATGGGTTCAAAATGATCCAAATTATCTAAAATTTAATCCAAGCAAAGGTGCAGTAAAGTTTTTAGAAAGAGGTTATACAAAGGCAAATTTTTCAAAAAAATTTTCTAGAGTAAAATTTGGTCACCCTGAAGGATATTTAGATGCTTTTGCAAATATATATAAGGAATTTGCTGAATATTTAAAAACAAATACAAAAAAAAGATTTTATTTTCCTAACGAAGAAGAGGGTTTGGAGACTGCTAAATTCATTGATGCATGTAAGAAATCATCATTAAAAAAACAATGGGTAAAAATTTAATTAACGTAGCATTATTCGGTTTGGGAAGAATAGGACTAATGCATGCAAATAATTTAATAAATAATAAAAATTTTAATCTTAAATATATTTTCGATGTTAATAGAAAACTTGCAAAAAAAGTTTCAAAAAATCTAAATTGTCAAAATATTGAAAATCCTCAAATAGCATATAAAGATAAAAAAATTGATTGTATTTTTATCTCTTCCACTACATCAACTCATCTTAAATTTATATATGAAAGTATAAAAAGTAACAAAACAGTATTTTGTGAAAAACCTTTAGATTTAAATTTAAAAAAAATTCAAAATTACGAAAAAAAAATAAATAAATTTAACCATAAAATTCAAATTGGATTTAACAGAAGATATGATCCAGGTCATAGTTCTCTAAAAAATAATTTAATAAAAGGCAAGATAGGAAAGCTAGAGAAAATCATTATTACTAGCAGAGATCCAGCTGCTCCATCTATAAATTATTTAAAAGCCTCAGGTGGTATTTTTAAAGATATGATGATCCATGATTTCGATCTAGCAAGATATTATGCGGGTAAAGATGAATTTGTTTCTATATTTGCTACTGGAAGCAATATTTCTAATAAATATTTCAATAAAATTAAAGATTTCGAGCTTGCTACGGCAATTTTGAAAACAAAAAATGGTGTTCAATGTATTATAAGTAATTCTAGACATTGTAGTTTTGGATATGATCAAAGGGTAGAGCTCTTTGGGAGTAAAGGAATGATTATCTCTGATAATATTAAAGAAAATGAGATTAGTTTGTATTCTAATAAAAGTACGAATGTACGTTCAAGATTTAAACATTTTTTTATAGAAAGATATGATCAGGCATACAAAGAACAGTTAAATGATCTTGCCAAATTATTCAGATCAAATTGGAGACCTAAAAGTGGTTTTATTGATGGAAAGATTTCAATACAAATTGCTGAGAGTGCTATCCGGTCATTAAAATCAAAAAAGTTTGAAAAAATAAAATATTAAAAATCAACTTTAGGTTGAATGCAACCTGCTTCTTTACAATCTGAATAAATTTATGTTAGCTTTGATGTTTAAAAGTTAACTTTTATTTAAGAGAGGAAATTAAAAATGAAAACAATAAAGAACTTTATATTAGCTGTTGCTGCATGGGCAATGATGTCTGTATCAGCATTAGCAACTGATATAATTGTTGTTTCACATGGACAAGCTAATGACCCTTTTTGGTCGGTAGCAAAAAATGGAGTTGATGCTGCTTGTAAAGATATGGGAGTATCTTGCAAATACACTGCGCCTGGAACTTTTGACATGGTTGAAATGGCAAAACTAATTGATAACGCTGTATCACAAAAACCAAAAGGTATTGTAATTACTTTACCTGATGCAGCTGCATTAGGAAAATCTGTTAAAGCAGCAATAGCTGCTGGTATACCAGTAGTTTCTATGAACTCTGGTTCAGATGACTATGCATCATTAGGAATTAGTGCACACGTAGGTCAAACTGAATTTGAAGCTGGTGTTGGTGGCGGACAAAAAATGAAAGCTGCTGGAGGAAAAAAAGCTTTATGCGTTAACCACGAAGTTGGAAATGTAGCGCTTGATAGAAGATGTGCAGGTTTCAAAAAAGGTTTTGGTGGATCTGTTGATATTCTTGGAACATCAAATGACCCAACTGAAATTCAAAAAGCTGTTGCTGCTAAATTAGGTGGTGGATATGACACTATTCTAACGTTAGGAGCTGGTTTATCTGGTGAAGCAGCGCTAAAAGCTTTAGAAGCTGCTGGTAAAGTTGGAAATGTAAAATTAGGAACATTTGATATGTCACCTAACATGTTAAAAGCTGCTGCTGCAGGTAAAGTAGAGTTTTTAATTGACCAACAACAATATCTACAAGGTTATTTGCCTATAGCTATTTTTGCTCAGTACATGAGATGGGGAACAATGCCTGCTGGTGTAGTAATGACTGGACCTGGATTTGTTACTCCTGATAATGCTGCTAAAGTAATTAAATGGGCAGCTCAAGGTTATAGATAAAATCTATATTTAAGGCCTGACTAAATTTTATAGTCAGGCCTTTTTTTCAAAATTTAAATGTCATTAAAATCAAAAAGTATTTCATCAAAAAGTAGTCTTAATGAAGACGAACGTCTAAAAAAAATATCACCACTAAGAGTTTTATTGAATAGGCCCGAGCTAGGTGCGTTAGGTGGATCAATACTTGTATTTATATTTTTTGGAATTGTAGCTGGCGATACTGGTATGTTTAGCGCCTATGGAATGCTTAATTTCCTCGATGTTTCAGCTAATTTAGGAATTATAGCAATAGCAGCAGCAATGTTAATGATTGGTGGTGAATTTGATTTGTCAATTGGATCAATGATTGGCTTTGCTGGAATATGTATCGCAATTCCTGCAATTTATTGGGGTTGGCCACTATGGATGAGTATAGTTTTTGCATTCGCTATGGCAGTATTAGTTGGATACTTTAATGGCATAATGGTTGTCAAAACTGGTTTGCCATCATTTATTGTAACACTTGCAATGCTTTTTATTTTAAGAGGTTTGACATTAGCAATAACAAGATTGATTACTGGTAGAACTCAAGTTCCAGGACTAAGAGTATTAATTGAAGATGATCCATTAGCATGGTTATTTGCTACAGATACTTTTAAATGGCTTTTTACTTGGTTGGGATCATTAAAATTGATTGAACTAAGAACTGATGGAACCCCTCTTGCAACTGGAATACCTCCATCAGTTATTTGGTTTATTGCATTAACATTGTTTGCAACATGGATATTGATGAAAACAAGATACGGTAATTGGATCTTCGCATCTGGAGGTGATAAGGTTGGAGCAACAAATGTGGGTGTGCCTGTTGGAAGGGTAAAAATTAGTCTATTTATCGGTACGGCAGTCGCTTCTACTATTTTTGCTTGTATTCAAGTATTAGATGCAGGTTCTGCGGATACTATGAGAGGTACTTTAAAAGAACTAGAGGCTATTGCAGCTGCTGTTGTTGGTGGTTGTCTCTTAACAGGTGGATATGGATCTGCAATAGGTGCAGCTTTTGGTGCAATTATATTTGGGACTGTATCTATGGGAATATTTTATACAGATGTTGACACTGATTGGTTTAAAGTTTTCTTAGGAGCAATGATGTTGATAGCTGTAGTGTTTAATAACTACATCAGAAAGAAAGTGACTGAGAGTAAATAATGTCTGACTATCTAGTTCAATTTAATAATATTAGTAAGTTTTTTGGGAAGGTTATAGCGCTTAAAGACGTCACTATGAGATTAAAAAAAGGTGAGATCATGTGCTTACTTGGAGATAATGGAGCAGGAAAGTCAACTTTAATTAAAACTTTAGCAGGTGTTCATAAACCAGATGAAGGAGAAATTATATTTGAAGATAAAAAAATTGTTTTTGACTCACCCAAAGATGCTTTAGATATTGGTATAGGAACAGTTTATCAAGATCTAGCATTAGTTCCTTTAATGAGTGTTACTAGAAATTTTTTTATGGGAAGAGAGCCTCAAAAAGGTATTCCTTTTCTTAAAACTTTTGATGTGGAGAAAGCTAATAAGATAGCAGCAGATAGAATGGGACAAATAGGTATCGATGTTAGAGATCCATCTCAGGCAGTTGGAACTATGTCTGGTGGTGAAAGACAATGTCTTGCAATATCACGAGCTATATATTTTGGAGCAAAAGTTTTAGTTTTAGATGAACCAACTTCTGCTTTAGGAGTTCATCAAGCATCAATGGTATTAAAATATATTGTAAAGGCTGCATCTGAGGGATTGGCTGTAATTTTAATTACTCATAATGTACATCATGCTTACCCTGTTGGTAATAGTTTCACTGTACTTAACCGAGGAAAAAGTATGGGCACGTTCCAAAAAAAAGATATTTCTAGAGAAAAGCTTCTTAGTATGATGGCTGGTGGTGAAGAACTAGACAAACTTGAAGTCGAACTTCAAGAAATGGATAGAATTCACAACAAAAATTAGATATTACGCCATATATCTTTAACCATGACAAAATCATTTCCTTTGCTCTTTATATTATTATGGTCATCGGCATTCATATCTGGGAAAGAAATTGTTCAAAACGCTTCTCCATTTGCAGCTTTAGCATTTAGATTTGGGATTGTAACAATTGGTTTTCTCGTATTTGCTTATTTCAGTAATGATAAAATTTTTGGAAAATTAAAAAATATTATTGAAAGTCTTTCAACAGGTATTTTATTTCATGGGATTTATTTAGGTGGATGTTGGTATGCATTTTCAATTGGGATGCCAGCTGCAATTGTGGCTTTAATAGTTACACTTCAGCCAATTTTAACAAATATTTTATCAGGTCCAATTTTTGGAGAAAAAATATCTTGGAAACAGTGGGTAGGTATCAGTTTAGGTTTCATTGGTTCTGTAACTGTCTTAGGTATTGATTTTGGAAAAGAAATCCCTCCTTTAGGATTGTTAGCTACAGTCTTAGCTTTATTTGCAATAACTGCTGGAACACTGTGGCAAAAAAAATTGAGTGGAAATTTAGCTTTGTCAGTTAATAATGCGTATCAAGCAGTTGGTGGTTGCCTTTTTAATCTATTATTAATGTTTATATTTGAAAATGCTTACATAAATTTTACAACTAGTTTTATATTAGGTATGTCTCACCAAATTATATTAGTTTCATTTGGAGCTTTTACTATTCTTATGTTCTTAATCAAAAGGGGTACTGTGGGCAAAACTACTACTTTATTTTTTTTAGTACCTCCTACTTCAGCAGTGATGGCATGGATATTTTTAAATGAACAATTAACATTTACTGACATAATTGGTTTTTTAATAACAACCGTTGGAGTATTTATAGCCACAAGGGATAAAAAAAATGGATAACAATTTTTTTAAAAAAATAAGAATATTAGACGGTGGCATGGGTCAATTATTACTTGAAAAAGGAATGGTATCTATGGGGACCTTATGGTCTGCAAGCGCTTTATTAGATGAAAAATATCATCAATTGTTAGTTGATACTCATCTATCATATATCAATGCAGGCTCAGATGTTATTGTTACAAACACTTTTAGTTGTAGAAAATTTAGATTAATAGAAAATAATGTTGGTAATCAATTCAAAAAATTAAATGAAATTGCATGTAAACTTGCAATCAAAGCTAAAGATTTATCAAAAAAAAATGTATTAGTAGCTGGATCAATTCCAAGCCAAAGAGATACTTATATTACTGATAAGCGTGATATTAAATTAATAGAGAAAGATATGTTTGAACAAGCTGATATTTTAAGTGAATTTACTGATTTTTTATACTTAGATGTTATTAGCAGCACTAATGAAGTTAAAGCCGCTCTTAATATATCTAAAAAATTAAAAAAAAAAGTTTTAATTGGAATACATTTAAAAAAAAATGGTGACCTACCCTCAGAAGAAAAAATTGAGCAATTACTTGAAATTATTAAAGATGAAAATACACTTGGTGTAGTTTGTGCATGTATTTCTCCAGAAATTTCTCTATCCGTATTAAATAAATTTTTAAATTGTAAAGTACCATTTGGATTTAAAATAAATTTGTGGGGAGTTGATGAACCAGGCCCAATACATACATTTAATACAGCAAAACCTCATGAAATTGGAGTAAATCCTAACCAATCTTTAGGAAAAAGAGATAATTTTGATGCAAATGAATTTTATAATCTATCAAAAAAATTCATAGAAGGTGGGGCAACAATTTTAGGTGGATGTTGTGAGACAAAACCAGAGCATATTAGCTCTATATCTTCATTTAAATAATAATTTTTGTATCTGCTTTTCTAACAAAATAAATTCCTACAACTACAGCCAATAAAGATATTAACACCTTGTAAGTTATTAATTCACTTAAAAATATATAGCCTAAAATAATTCCAAAGATTGGTATTAAGTATGAGACTTGAGATTGAAAAATTAAACCATTCTTTTTCAAAATTTTAAACCTTAAAAGCCACGCAACTCCTGTTGGTACTATACCAAGATAAATTACTGACATGGTTGAATTTAATGATGGAGTATTTTCCCAAGGAGTTTCTAATAAACACATCAAAGGAAATAAAATCAGAGTTGCCCAAATTAATATTGATCCAGTAACGTTTTCATTTTTTTTCTTACTAATTTTAAGGGTTAAAACTCCACCTATTACATAACATGTTGATCCTACTAAAATTAATATTGCTGAAAGAAAATTATTTTCATCTATTAAAATATTATCAGAAAATAAATAAATAATTCCTGCAAATCCAATTAATATTCCTATAGTTTTGGCAAAATTAAATTTTTCATTTTTTGTATAAAAGTGACCTAATATGGTAGAACTCAAAGGAGTAGTGGACATCAAAATTGCTGCCAAATTACTTTGCACAGACTTTACTCCGTAAGCAATTAAAAAGAATGGTATAACTAAATTGATTAATCCTATTAACATGAACCAATGCCAATCTTTTGAAAATGCCTCAATTACTATTTTTTTATAAAAACATAAAATTAATACTGGTATAGATCCAAAAAATACTCTCAAAAAAGCAATTGTCATTGGACCAAAAGATTCTGTTGCAATTTTTATATTAAAAAAAGCAGATGCCCAAATTATTGATAATAATGTTAATAAAATATAATCTGTTAAATTAGCTTGCTTCATTCTGTAATATCTTTCACGTCACCTTTTGTGATTTTAATTAATTTTTCATAATTGATCTTAAAAATCACATTAGGATGACCAGCTGCAGCAAAAATATCTTTAAACCTACTTAAAGAATTATCTATAAATATTTTAATTTTATTTATATGACCCACAGGAGATACACCTCCAATTGTATATCCTGTTTGAGACTTAACCTCGTCAGCAGAAGCCATTCTAACATTTTTTTTTTCAGAAATTTTTTTTAATTTATTTAACGAACATCTTTTGTCACCAGAAACTAGACAAAGTAAAAAATCATTTTCTATCTTAATCAATAGACTTTTAACAATTGCTCCTACTTCACAATTTAATGAATTTGCTGCATCCAAAGCAGTTTTTGCTGAATTTTCTAATTCTACAACTGATAAATTTTCATCAAACTCTTTAAGACACTTCTCTGCTCTTTTAACTGGTTCTTTATTTAATAAAGTCATATTCAACTTATGATTGATAAAAAAGCACAGAAATTATTAGCATAATTATATGTTTAAATTGCATAGGTGATATCCTCATTATATGTATTCTTTATTATAACAATATTGGTAATTAACCCAGATATTTAATTCTACAGGAGATTATATGAGCGCAAGCAAAGTTTTAAAAATGATGAAAGACAAGCAAATTGAGTTTGTCGATTTAAGATTTACAGACCCAAGAGGTAAACTACAGCACTTAACTATGGATGCATCGGTAGTCGATGGAGACATGTTAACCGATGGTGTATTTTTTGATGGATCATCAATTGCTGGATGGAAAGCAATAAATGAATCTGACATGATATTAAAACCAGATTTAAACAGACAAATTGTTGATCCATTCACATCTCATAATACTCTTGTTTTATTTTGCGATATTTTAGACGCAATTAAAAGAAATCCCTATGAGAGAGATCCAAGGGGAATAGCAAAGAAAGCTGAAGCTTATTTAAAGAAGACTGGTATAGGTGATAAAGCTTACTTTGGTCCAGAGCCAGAATTTTTTGTTTTTGATGATGTAAAAATAAAAAACGACATGAACGAAACAAGTTTCTCAATAGATAGTACAGAAGGACCATATAATTCTGGAAAAAGTTATGAAAATGGAAATATGGGTCATAGACCTGGAATTAAAGGTGGATATTTTCCAGTCCCTCCAGTGGATAGTGCTCAGGATATAAGAGGTGAATACTTAAAAGGTTTAAGAGATGTAGGTATCACAGTTGAAAAACATCACCATGAAGTTGCTCCAAGTCAGCACGAACTTGGAATGCTTTTTGGAACGTTAGTTGATCAAGCTGATAATGTTCAATTATACAAATATGTAGTTCAAATGGTTTCACATTCATTTGGTAAAACTGCTACGTTTATGCCTAAACCTGTAAAAGGTGATAATGGATCAGGAATGCACGTTCATCAATCAGTTTGGAAGGGGAAAACTCCAGTTTTTTCTGGAAATAAATATTCAGGTTTGTCTCAAACTGCACTTTATTATATTGGTGGAATACTTAAACATGCTAAGGCGATTAATGCGTTTTCAAATGCTACAACAAATAGTTACAAAAGATTAATTCCAGGTTTTGAAGCTCCTGTATTACTTGCTTATTCTGCAAGAAACAGATCGGCATCTTGTCGAATTCCGATAACTCTAAGCAAAAAAGGAGCAAGATGTGAAATTAGATTCCCTGACGCTTCTGGAAATCCTTATTTAACATTTGCATCTATGTTAATGGCAGGAATTGACGGTATTAAAAATAAAATTGATCCAGGCAAATCCTTTGATAAAGATCTTTACGCTTTATCAGAGAAGGAAGTTAAAAAAGTTCCAACTGTTTGCGGTTCATTAAGAGAGGCAATGGAAAGTTTAGATAAAGATAGAAAGTTTTTAACTCAAGGTGGAGTATTTACTGACGATCAAATTGATGCTTATATTGCTTTAAAATTTGAGGAAATACACAACTTTGAACATACACCTCATCCTATTGAGTTTGATATGTACTATAGTTGTTAAATAGCTTTTTTATTTTTTAGCTATTTTATTTTTTCCTAAACCTTTTTTAACCACGTAGTTGAGGGTGCCATGTGCACCAGCTTCTACTGGTTTAATTAAACTTCTGAATAAAGATTTTCTTTTTTGATTTTTAACTTCAGAGTTAATAAGGTTTTTGTGCTCAAAAGTGTTCATGCCAATGATTCTATCATAGATATGCAATTAACGCAATGCTGTTATGCGTATATTAAATACTAGATTTTAAAAGATTCCCCACATCCGCATCTCTCCGTTTCATTCGGGTTATTAAATACAAATTGTGAAGAAAATTTTTCTTTTTTAAAATCCATTTCTGTTCCAAGTAAATACATTACTGCTGCAGAATCTATAAACACTTTTACACCTTTATCTTCTATTACTTCGTCATTTGGGTTTGCTTCTTTTGTATACTCCATAACATAGGACATCCCTGCGCAACCACCCGACTTAACACCAACTCTAACTCCTAAATAGTCTTTTTCAGCATTAGACATAATTTCTTTTATTCTTTGAGCGGCATTATCACTTAATGATATAATTTGTTTTGTCATAAATTTAATTCAAGTTTTGCAGCTTCAGACATCATTGATTTGTCCCATGGTGGCTCCCAGACTAAATCAAGATCTACTTTTGAAACTTCTTTAATTTCTAATATACTGTCTTTAACTTCTTTAGGCAAACTTTCAGCTACTGGACAATTTGGTGTGGTTAAAGTCATTTTAACCTTAACTTCAGAATTTTTAACGACAATATCATATATCAATCCTAATTCATATATATTAACAGGTATCTCTGGATCATAAATTTTTTTTATTTCAGCAATTACTTTATCTTTAAGATCCATTTTCATTCCTCTGTTTTTACAATTTGATCTGAATTATCTAATGCTGATGTAAGGGTATGCCAAGATAAAGTTGCACACTTTACTCTCATTGGGTATTGTTTAACACCCGACAAACTCATTAATTTAGTTTTTTCGTCATCTTTTAAAATATTAGTTTCCAAAGAATCTTTTTCTTTTATCATTCCTAAAAAATCAGTTACAATTTCTTTTACCTCTTTCTCTTCTTTGCCTCTAACCATGTCAGTCATAATTGATGCTGAAGCCATTGAAATAGCGCAGCCATGCCCCTCAAATGCAATATCTTCAACTTTTTTATTTTCATTTAATCTGAGGTAGACATGAACGTTATCACCGCATAAAGGATTATTTCCCTTTGCATCTTTATTGTAATTGTCAAACTTTCCTAGATTCCTTGGATTTTTTCCATGGTCTAGTATTATCTCTTGATATAAATCTTTTAAGTCCATTATAAGTTAAAAATTTTTTTACATTTATTTATTGCTTCATCAAGTTTATCAATATCATCTTTCGTATTATAAACTCCAAATGAAGCTCTTGCGGTTGCAGGTAAATTTAATTTATCATGTAATATTTGACAGCAGTGATGCCCTGCTCTAATAGCCACTCCATCCTCGTCAAGAATAGTTGCAATATCATGCGGATGAACACCTTCAATAGTAAATGATATAACTCCACCTTTTTCTTTTGGATTTCCTATAATATTAACTGAATTATTTTTTCTTAACTTTTCCAGTCCGTAGTCTAATAATTCTTTTTCATGTTTTTCGATATTTTGAATACCAATTTTTTCCATAAATTTTATGGATTCATTAAAAGCTATAACTTGTGCTGTAGCCATTGTGCCAGCCTCATATTTATTAGGTAATTCGCCATAAGTAATACCTTCTTTTTTAACCTCATTAATCATTCCTCCTCCACCTTGATATGGGGGTAAATCTTCAAGCCATTTTTTTTTAGCATATAACACACCTATTCCAGTTGGTCCGTACATTTTATGTCCAGATATTGCATAAAAATCACAATCTATATCTTGCATATCTAATCTTAAATGAGGAGCTCCTTGGCATCCGTCAATTAGAACAGGTATATTTTTCGAATGTGCTAATTCTACAATTTCTTTAATTGGTAATATTGCGCCTGTTACATTCGACAAATGACTTACACTGATTATTTTTGTTTTGTTTGTAATTTTTTTTTCTATTGCTTCTAATGTTACTTCACCATCATCGTTAATTTCAGCAAATTCTATTTTTATATTTTTTGCTTTTCTAAGAAAATGCCAAGGCACATAATTTGAATGATGCTCGAGTTCAGTCAACAAAACTTCATCTCCTTCAGATAAATATTTTTGACCAAAAGTGTTAGCGACTAAATTAATTGCTTCTGTAGCACCTTTAGTAAATACGATCTCATCTTTATCTTTAGCGTTAATATATTTTTGAACTGAAACTCTTGTTTGCTCATATAAATTAGTGGCAGCAACTGCTAAATAATGAACACTTCTACCTACATTAGAAAACTCTTTTGTATAAAAGTCATAAATTCTGTCTACAACAACTCTAGGTTTTTGAGATGAATTAGCACTATCTAAATACACTAAATCATTATTTTGAATTTTATCGTCAAAAATTGGAAATTCTCTTTTTATATCATTTATATTCATTAATTTAATCCAATCATATTTTTTAATAATATTTTAATTTCTTCATCTGTAATTTTTTCAACAACATCTAAAAGAAAACCGTTAATTAATAATTCTTTTGCAGTTTTTTTGTCTAATCCTCTAGACATTAAATAAAAAATAGAATCTTCATCTAAACTACCTGATGCAGAACCATGTGAACATTTAACGTCATCAGCATAAATTTCTAGTTCAGGCTTTGCATTAAATTCTGCTTGTTCATTTAAAAGCACCGCTCTACTTAATTGATAACCATCTGTTTTTTGAGCTTTAGAATCCACATATATTTTTCCTTGGTAGACAGACTTTGAACTGTCATCAATTACACTTTTTATTAACTGATAACTTTTCGTGTTTTCATACAAATGTTTAGTATTACTTCTTATTTCGTGATGTTTATTTTTAGACAATTGGTGTATTCCATTAATAAATGCTGATGAATATTTGCCTTCAAGATTACAGTTGACTTCATTTTTTATATAATGTGAACCGGATGAAAATATAAATGTTTCAGAAATACTATTTTCTTTTTGAATAATACTAGAATAATCATACTTAATATTTGTATTATTTTTTTTATCTATTTTATAATTCTTAAGAATTGAATTTTTACTAAGATTAAAATTAAATAAATTGTTGATGAAATTCTTTTCTGAATTATCGTCAGAAAGATTAATAATTTTTATTGAGCTGTTTTCTTCCAGCTCAAAGTTTAATTGAAAATTAATATTAGTATTGCTCACTTTATCATTTGTTATTTGATAGATAATTAAAGGCTTTTTGAATGAATAATATTTTTTAACTAAAATATTATGTATTTTATTAGAAAAACAATTATTTAAACTTAAAAGAGAATTATCTTCATTTGAGTTTTGGTTAAAATTATCTAAAGTCGATAAATTAATTTTATCTTTTTCTTCATATTCAAAACTCAATCGCTCAACTTTACCATTAACAATAACAATTTTATTATGCTCAATTTCCTTTATAAAAATATCATCATTAATTTCATTTTCTACATTATAATCGTTATAAAATGCTAGTTCTCCAATATTTTTTTGAATTATCTGGTTTATATCTGAGAATTTCCAGTTTTCTAGTTTTTTACTAGGAAATCCTTTTTTAAAAAAATTATCAAGAGCTTCTTTTTTTAATTTAATCTCTTGGTTTGAGAAATTAGAAGTACTTATAAATTTATCAAAATCTGTTTTTAATTTTTGTTCCATTTAATTGAAATTTTCATATCCTTTTTTTTCTAACTCTAAAGCTAATTCTGCGCCTCCTGATTTAATAATTTTTCCACCCATAAGAACATGCACAAAGTCAGGTTTTATATAATCAAGTAGTCTTTGATAGTGCGTTATTATAAGAAAGGAATTATTTTTTTTTCTTAATGCATTAACTCCATCTGCAACTATTTTAAGAGCATCTATATCTAATCCAGAGTCAGTTTCATCTAGTATAGATAATTTTGGATCTAAAATTGACATTTGTAAAATTTCGTTTTTCTTTTTTTCACCACCAGAAAAACCAACATTTAATTGTCTATTTAATTTTTCTTCATCAAATTTTAGTTCTTTTGCTTTTTCTTTAACTAATTTTAAAAATTCTAATGCATCTAATTCTTTTTCGCCTCTAGCTTTTCTAATTGAATTTAAGGATGTTTTTAAAAAAATATTTGTATTCACCCCAGGTATTTCTAACGGATATTGGAATGCCAAAAAAATACCTTCATGTGCTCTTTCTTCAGTTTCAAGATCAAACAAATTTTTATTTTCATATAATATTTCCCCTGACACTTCGTATCCCTTTTTACCTGATAGAATATTTGACAAAGTACTCTTTCCTGATCCATTGGGACCCATTATTGCATGTACCTCACCTGGTTTTATCTCAAGATTAAAACCACTTAAGATAGATTTTTCTTGAATTTTTGCATTTAAATTGTTTATTTTTAACATTTAACCAACACTTCCTTCTAAACTTATTCCAACTAGTTTTTGAGCTTCAACAGCAAACTCCATAGGCAATTGTTGTAAAACCTCTTTACAAAAACCATTAACAATAAGTCCTACGGCTTCTTCTTGATTTAGACCTCTTTGCTGACAATAATGAAGTTGATCTTCACTTATTTTTGATGTGGTCGCTTCATGAGCAATACTAGAATTAGAATTTTTATTCTTAATATAAGGTACTGTATGTGCTCCACACTTGTTGCCCATTAGTAATGAATCACATTGAGTAAAATTTGTCGAATTAGCTGCATTTTTTGAAATATCTACCAAACCTCTGTAAGTCATATCTGATTTACCTGCACTAATACCTTTTGAAATAATTTTACTTTTTGTATTTTTTCCTAAATGAATCATCTTAGTTCCAGTGTCAGCTTTCTGATGATTATTTGTAATTGCGATTGAATAAAATTCTCCAATTGAGTTATCACCTTTTAAAATACAACTTGGATATTTCCAAGTAATTGCAGACCCAGTTTCTACTTGTGTCCATGAAATTTTTGAATTTTTACCTTTACACAATCCTCTTTTAGTTACAAAATTATATATTCCTCCTTTTCCATCTTTATCTCCAGGATACCAATTTTGTACTGTAGAATATTTAATCTCTGCATCATCTAAAGCGATCAATTCTACGTTTGCAGCGTGTAACTGATTTTCATCTCTCATTGGTGCAGTGCATCCTTCTAAATAACTTACATAACTGCCTTTGTCAGCAATGATTAAAGTTCTTTCGAACTGACCAGTGTCTGATGCATTAATTCTAAAATAAGTTGATAGTTCCATCGGACATTTTACATTTGGTGGTATGTAAACAAATGATCCATCGGTGAAAACTGCCGAGTTTAATGTAGCAAAGAAGTGATCGGTAATTGGTATAACTGAACCTAAATATTTTCTTACTAAATCTGGATGTTTTTGTATTGCTTCAGAAATAGAGCAAAAAATAATTCCTTTTTCTGTTAAAGTATCTTTAAAAGTAGTAGCGACAGATACTGAGTCAAATACTGCATCAACAGCAATGCCGTTTAATCTCTTTTGTTCTTGAAGTGGTATTCCTAATTTTTTGTAAGTCTCAAGCAATTTCGGATCTAAATCCTCTAAATTTTTTGGTTTTTCTTTAAAACTTTTAGGTGCAGAATAATAATATAAATCTTGATAATCTATTTTTGGATATTTTGGCTTTTGCCAATCAGGTTCTTCCAATACTTTTAATCTTTCAAAAGCTTTTAATCTCCATTGAAGTAGCCAGTCAGGCTCTTTTTTTATATTTGATATAAATCTTATAACTTCTTCGTTTAAACCTTTGGGAGCTTTAAAACTTTCAATATCGGTTGAAAAACCATATTTATAATCTTTTAAATTTTCTATTTGTTTATCTCTCATTACAATCTATTTTCTGTTTTATTTATAAGGTCTCCAAGATTTTTTTCTTGAAAAAATATGTTAATATGTGTTTCTAATTCATCCCACAAATTGTGGGTTATGCATTTAGCAGATTTTCCGTTACATCCTTTTTTTGAATGCTTTTGACAACCAATAGTTTTTACTTTTTCTTCTACTGCAGAAAGGATATCTGAAATTTTAATATCACTGGGAGTTTTATTTAGAGTGTATCCACCTTTTTTACCTCTGATACTTTTTACGATTTCATTTTTTTTTAATTTTAGAAATAATTGTTCTAGATAAACTAAGGATATCCCTTGTCTGATAGATATATCTCTGAGTGATATTGGCTCGTTATTTTTAAATCTGGCTATGTCAGCTAGTGCCATCACTGCATATCTGCTTTTGGTTGATAATTTCATATTTTCCGCAATTCACGGGCTTTATATATACCTGACTAAATTAGTCAAGATTGAGAATATTTAAAATACTTGCATTTTGTCGCTTAATTTTGATAGAAAAATGTAATTTTTTTTTGAGACTGATAATCAATGCCATCTACAGATACAAAAATTTCAGAAATCTTTATTCCTGGTCCGGCTGGTAGGCTAGAAGCAAAATACTTTAAAAGTAAAAAAAATACTTCTCCTATTGCTTTAGTGCTCCACCCACACCCTCAATATGGAGGGACAATGAATAACAAAGTTGTTGTTGATACTTTTCAAACTTTTGTAGACAATAATTTTTCAGTTTGCAGAGTAAATTTCAGAGGTGTTGGGAAAAGTGATGGTGAATTTGATAATGGTCAAGGAGAACTAGCTGATGCAGCTGCTGCATTAGATTGGTTAGAAAGAGAGAATTTTGATAACTCGCAATGTTGGATATCAGGATTTTCTTTTGGTTCATTGATTGCAATGCAATTGTTAATGAGAAGACCAGAAATTAATAGATTTATTGCTATATCACCACAGCCAAATGTATACGATTTTTCATTTTTATCCCCATGCCCAACTTCTGGTCTTGTAATACATGGTAAGAAAGACGAGTTAGTTCCTTTTGATGATATTAATGAATTAAATAAAAGATTGAGTGCTCAGAAAGGAATTAAAGTAGAATTTGATATTGTATCAGAAGCTAATCATTTTTTTTCAAAAGCAGATGAAGCTTTAATAAAATGTCTTAATAAATACATAAAAAAAGAAACTGCTTTATATTAATAATTTTTTTTAATTTCACCACCTGTAACGGGATTTAAAACATTAGTCGTATTGGGATAACTGATTATTTTTTTAAGATATGATCTAATTGATAAATATGCGAATGCTTGAGACTCTATAAAATCACCATCTATATTAAATTCATCAATTAATTTAATTTTATATTTCAATAATTTTTTTATATGATTAACTAATGTTAAATTTTTTCTACCTCCTCCACATAAAATAATTTCTATTTCGTTATTAAAATTTTTTTTTATATTTTGCGAAATTACTAATGCTGTAAAATACGTTAATGTAGCTACAGCATCTTCAAATTCTAAACCTTTAACAAAACTAAAATCAAATTCTTTTCTATCAAAAGAATGTTTTTTCTGTACATTATAAAACTCATGTTCATAAAATTGATTAACTATATCAATATTTATGTTTCCAGATGAGGCTATAACCCCATTTCGATCATAGTTTATTCTTTTTGTTTTTTTTAAGTACTCATCGATTAATACATTTCCTGGACCAATATCTTTTGCTGCTAAAGTATCATTAAAACAATAGGTATAATTTGATATACCTCCAATATTTAAAATTAATGTAGGATTATTTATCTTAAATTTATTTATTAAAAGTTTATGATAAACAGGAGTTAACGGAGCACCTTCTCCATTATTTTTAATATCATTTGCTCTAAAATTATAAATTACTTTTTTTTTTAATTCTTGAGACAGTAAATTTGCATCCCCCATTTGTATAGAGTATCCATCTTTTGGTTTATGAATTATTGTTTGTCCATGGAATCCAATTAATTGAGCTTTCAAATTATTCTCACTTAAAATTTTCTTTGATATTTTTGAATGATAAAGAGTAAGGTTTCTTTCTAAAGATTTATAAGTACCTATATTTTCATCTATATCTGCTCTATTGTTCGTATTTAGAATAAATTTAGAAAGTCTTTTTCTAAATTCTTCAGGATAATTAAGATACTTATTATCTATTATATCTAAATTATTTTCACCATCTGATTTGATAATGCTTGCATCAATACCGTCAAGAGATGTGCCGCTCATTAAACCCAGTGCTATAAAAGAATTATCCATTATTGATTATTATTTTTATTTAAATATGTATATTGAAAGTACCACTTATGAATGAATTTTTAAAAGAATTTAAAAATAGAGGATATTTTTATCAATGCACGGATGAAAAAGCTCTATCAAAGAAACTAAATGAAGAGAGTATAAAAGGATATATAGGGTTTGATTGCACTGCTCAAAGTTTACACGTAGGTAGCTTGCTTCAAATCATGTGCTTAAGATTAATGCAAAAACATGGACATAAACCAATTGTTTTACTTGGAGGTGGAACTACTAGAATAGGAGATCCATCTGGAAAAGATAAAACAAGAAAAATTTTAGAAGAGAATGAAATAGAAAAAAATATTAAAAGTATAGAGAACATACTAAAAAAATTTTTAGAGACAAAAGATGAAAAAGTGGCTCCAATTTTTGTTAACAACTACACTTGGCTAAAAAATTTAAATTATATATCTTTTCTAAGAGATATAGGAAAACATTTTACTATAAATAAAATGTTAAGTTTTGATAGTGTTAAGTTAAGGTTAGAGAGAGAGCAATCATTAAGTTATATGGAATTTAATTATATGATTTTGCAAGCTTACGATTTTCTAGAATTAAATAAGAAAGAGAACTGTTTGCTCCAAATTGGTGGGTCAGATCAATGGGGCAATATTGTTAACGGAGTTGAACTCATTAAAAGATATTCATCTAACGAAGTTTATGGTTTAACAACAGAACTTATAACTTTAGCATCAGGTGCTAAGATGGGTAAAACTGAAAGCGGTGCTATTTGGTTAGACAAAAAATTATTTTCAGTTTTCGATTATTGGCAATTTTGGAGAAATACTGATGATAAAGATGTATTAAAATTTCTTAAAATGTTTACAGATTTAAATTTAAACGAGATTGAAAATATAAGCACTCAAGACATAAATGAGCAAAAAATTATTTTAGCAAACAAAGCTACTTCTATTCTTCATGGAACTAATGAAGCTGCTGAAGCAGAAAAAATAGCAAGAAATTCTTTTTCAGGAAACTCATCTGGTGAAAATCTGCCAAATACAAAGATAGATATCTCCAACATTGGTAATGATGTAGTTAATTTAGTCTCAATTATTGATAAAAACTTATCTAAAAGCGAAATAAGAAGATTAATAAAATCTAATGGTGTTAAAATCAACAATCAAATTATTTCAGATGATAAATTCATAATTTCGAATGAACTTATAAAAAAAAATAATTTTATTAAGCTCTCAATCGGTAAGAAAAAACACTACAAAATAGTAATTTAATTAGAAATTTTCTCCAAAGTTCTGGTAATAAATCTTGGAGTTAAAGTTTTGATTGGATTGACAGAAGTTTTAAGTTTTTTTGGAGGTCCTTTAATTTTAAAACTTACACCGAAAACGCCTTCACCAATTTTTTTTCCAACTAATATTTCTCCTAACATAGGTATTTTTGAAATTGTTTTATTAACAGTTGTTGCTGGAACAAGTGTTCCCTTCAAACTTGTTAATTCATCTTTTACAATATAACCCTCCATCATAAGTGAAATTGCTGGACCTATGGCATACATCTCTTTAATTTTAATATTATTTCCTAAGGTCTCATACTCCATCTCAAAATCGGTAAATCGTATGCCTTCACCAGTGAGTAGATCAGCTATCCCTTGAAGCGATGCCAATGTTAGGAGCTTTGCAAGAACTGGTACTTCTTGTACTTTAAAATCGATAATTTTTAAATTTGATTTTGTTTTACCTTCATAATTAACTCCCTCATATATTAATTTACCTTCTTTAAAACCCTTTATAAATTTGAAATTTTTAATGAAAGGTTCTGGTTCTTCGATTTCTAAATTGGTAATTTTTTGTTTTTTATCATTAGTAAAAATGCTTAAAACAAATTTGGTCTTATTATTTAATTTTGCATTTATATTTGAGTTAAAAACTTTGTTACTCTTTATTTGTATTTCACCTTTTATATTTGATAAATAATAAAAGTTATCAACAAAATATTTTCCAATATCTAAATAAATATATGTATTCAAATTTTTGAAATTTGAAAAAATTGATTTAGAGGAATTATCTAATAAATTTTTTATATTTTTAGATCCATCAAATTGACTACC
>CABYFB010000001.1:17500-234396 GCA_902518165.1 uncultured Pelagibacteraceae bacterium | reverse complement strand
TTTATAAGTAAATAATTTTTGGGTAATACTTTCCAAGAATTATAATGAAATCCCCAGGAGCCAATATAAATTGGAATTTCAGTAACTTTTTTGGAACTATTTTTTGTCAATCCTATCCAATTATAATCATTCAGTATAAAATTTTTTGCCTCATTTTGGTCAGAGATTGAAAAATGATTCATAATTGATGATAATACGTTTCTAGGATCACGAACAACGTATATAACTCCCAAAGAATTTTCTAAATTTGAAAAATTGTGACCCTTTACATTACACATAACATTGTGTGTCTTGAAGATTTTTATGTCAGTATTTAAATTAAGGGCTTCTTGGGCTGTTATCCACTTTTGTATTAATTCATCTCTATCTTGGACGTCTTCACATAATCCATTAAAATCTCTAATTTTCGGAAATGTTCTTATCCTGCTAAGATCTTCAAAGTTTACAATATTATTTTTGGAATAAATTAAAGTAGATAAAAATATTCTAACCCAAGTATTTCCACTTTTTGGATATGATGCTAACCAAAGAATCATTTATAGATTAGCATATTATAGTATATTTAA
Source organism: uncultured Pelagibacteraceae bacterium (assembly GCA_902518165.1). GTDB lineage: Bacteria > Pseudomonadota > Alphaproteobacteria > Pelagibacterales > Pelagibacteraceae > Pelagibacter. The sequence goes on along the minus strand of CABYFB010000001.1, from coordinate 233,830 downwards.
GTAAATAAAATGTTGTATTGGTTATTAAAGTCAGAACCTGATGTGTGGTCAATAGATCAACAAATTAAAGCTGGCAGGAGAGGTGCAGATTGGGATGGTGTAAGAAATTACCAAGCAGCAAATAATTTGAAAAAAATGGAGAAGGGTGATCTTTGTTTTTTTTACCATTCAAATATTGGTAAAGAAATCGTTGGAATTGTTGAGGTAATTAAAACAGCATTTATCGACCCAACAGATAAAGAGAAGCGATTTGTAGCAGTAAAAGTTAAGTATAAAAGTAAACTAAAAACACCTGTTTCTCTCGAAAACATTAAAAAAAATAAAGATTTAAAAGATATTGCACTAATAAAACAAAGCAGACTATCTGTCATGCCAATCGACACTAAATGCTGGAAAATTATTTTGAAGATGAGTAGTATCTAAGAAATTTATAATCCATGCCAAAAAAAAAAGTAAAAAAGAAAAAGAAAAAAATCATCTCTAAAAAAAAATTTAAGACTAAAACTAAATCGCTAAAACAAGAAAAGGAACTTATATATAAAACTAAGAAAGATTGGATTAGCAAAGCTCTTGTAAATAAATCTCAGTACGAAAAAAAATATAAAGCTTCAATGAAAGATAATGATGGCTTCTGGAAAAAAGAAGGAAAGAGAATTAATTGGATAAAACCGTATACAAAAATTAAAGATGTTAAATATAGTAAATCAGATGTTAAGATAAAATGGTTTTACGATGGTACTCTTAATGCATCGGCAAATTGTATTGATAGACACTTAAAAAAAAATAAAGACAAAACTGCAATTATATGGGTTGGAGATGATCCAAAAGTTCAAAAGAAAATTTCGTACAAAGAATTACACAAAGAAGTTTCTAAAGCCGCAAATGGTCTTAAAGAATTAGGGGTTAAGAAAGGTGATAGAGTAACAATCTATTTAACTATGATACCAGAACTTGCATATACTATGTTAGCATGTGCAAGAATAGGAGCGGTGCATTCAATAATCTTTGGAGGATTTTCTCCAGATAGTATTTCTGGAAGAATAAACGATTGTGAGTCTGATTATCTAATTACAGCTGATGAAGGTGTAAGAGGTGGAAAAATAATCCCATTAAAATCAATAGCTGATGAGGCTTTAGTAAATTGCCCAAATGTAAAAAAATGCGTTGTTGTTAAAAGAACAGGCAATAGAATAAATTGGGATGAACGAAGAGATATTTGGTACCACGAGTTAACAAAAAAAGTTTCAAATAAATGTGAACCAGAAGAAATGAATGCAGAAGATCCCTTATTTATTTTATATACTTCGGGATCAACAGGAAAACCGAAAGGGGTGATGCATACAACTGGAGGGTATATGGTTTACGCATCGATGACGCATCAATATATATTCAATTATAAACCTAAAGATATTTATTGGTGTACAGCTGACATTGGTTGGGTAACTGGTCATAGCTATATTATTTATGGACCATTATCCAATGGAGCAACAACTATAATTTTTGAGGGCATCCCAACTTATCCTGACAGTTCAAGATGGTGGCAGATCGTTGATAAATATAAAGTGAATATTTTTTATACAGCACCAACAGCAATTAGAGCTTTAATGAGGGAAGGTGATAAGCCTGTTAAAAAAACATCAAGAAAATCACTGAAATTATTAGGAACCGTTGGCGAACCAATCAATCCAGAAGCTTGGGAATGGTATTATAAAACCGTTGGTGATTCCAATTGCCCAATTGTTGATACTTGGTGGCAAACAGAAACGGGTGGAATATTAATCAGTCCTCAAACAGGTGCTATAAATTTAAAACCAGGTTCAGCAACAAAACCATTTTATGGAATTAAACCAGTAATAGTTAGTAAAGATGGAAAAGTTTTAAAAGGTGAGGCAGAAGGTCGTTTGTGTATTGCACAATCTTGGCCTGGCCAGATGCGAACGGTTTACGGTGATCATCAAAGATTTATTGATACTTATTTTTCACAATTTGATGGAAAATATTTTACAGGAGATGGATGTAGAAGAGATAAAGATGGATACTATTGGATAACAGGAAGAGTAGACGATGTGATAATAGTATCAGGACATAATCTTGGAACTGCAGAGATAGAAAGTGCTTTCGTTGCTCATCCAAAAGTTGCTGAGGCTGCTGTTGTTGGATATCCTCATGATATTAAAGGTAATGGCTTGTATTGTTATGTAACTTTAAATGTGGGAGAAAAATCGACTTTAGATTTAGAGAGAGATTTAAAGCTTTGGGTTAGAAAACAAATTGGTCCAATAGCTACACCAGATCTAATTCAATTTTCACCAGGGCTTCCAAAGACTAGATCAGGTAAAATTATGAGAAGAATACTTAGAAAAATAGCAGCTAATGAACATGATCAATTAGGTGATACAACAACTTTGGCAGATCCAAGTGTTGTAAAAAGTTTAGTTGAAAATAGAAAAAATACCTAAAAATTTATTAATTCTATAAATTCCTTTTTAACATTATCCCATTTCAGGATCATAGAATTTAAAACTATTTTTTTGTCTAAAGATTTTAACTCTTCAGCTATTGGTGACCATTCATATAAAGATAAAGCACTAGTATTAAAAGGTAATGACTCATGGTACTCATTCCAATTAATGTTTTGATATCTCTCAATAAATTTTTTTTTTGCATTTTCATATATTTCATTTGGCATTTCATTTTTTTGAAGTTCGTTATCCAAAATCTGAAAATATATTTCATTTGCTTTTTCAGTATCATGTTGATTTCTAATATTTTTTAAAAAAGAAATCGCATAAAATGTAAGATCTTGTAAAGCAACTGAGTAGATGTTCCATTTAGCTTTGTTAATAGATCCTAAAAATATCTCATCTTCAAACATCAATACATATTTTGCTCCCATTCTTGTTTTAAGATATCCATATAGAGTAACTTGGCTTACCCATGCAGATTTTTTTTGAATGAATTCTTTTAAATCAGAATAATTTTCGATTTTTTTTGTTTTTTTGAAATATTTTAAGAATGGAATGAAATATTCCTTTAAATACTCAAATTTCAAATCTTTGAGCTTTAATTTGTATTTAATGCCCATTTAGAACTGATATTACTACTTTTACTATAAATATATGCCATTTTTTACCCTTTAATTATCACATTAAATGAGTATGAATTATATCTTTAACCTATAGGGAGGATTAAAATAATGTCAAACAAAGAAAAGCACTGGGAAAAAACCAAAGGATTAATGATAATTACATTAATTATTTGGTTTGTTTTCGGTTATCTGATCTTCATGTTTGGTTCTGACCTAAACACTTCAAGTTTTATGGGATATCCATTAGCGTATTACATGTGTGCGCAAGGTTCCATCATTGCATTTGTGGTCCTAATTTTTTGGTTTGCAAATAGACAGGAAAAAATCGATGAAGAGTTTGGTTTTACCGAAAAGGAGGATGATTAATGTTTAAAGGCAATTTTATTGACAACCTACCAAAAATTTACGGAACATATACTGGGGGCTTCTTTATATTCATCATTTTGATGGCAATAGCAGAGCAAGCAGGTATGACCGCAAAAACAATTGGTATTTTGTTTGTCGCCTTTACAGTTTGTATATATGCCATAATTGGATATCTATCTAGAACTGTACAGGTCGACGCTTATTATGTTGCTGGAAGACAGGTACCAACAGTATTTAACGGAATGGCAACTGCAGCTGACTGGATGTCAGGTGCTTCATTCGTTGCAATGGCTGGTGGTATTTACTTTGGTGGTTATACTTATATGGCTTTCTTAGTCGGATGGACTGGGGGATACGTTTTAGTATCATCACTTTTAGCACCATACTTAAGAAAATTTGGATGTTATACTGTGCCAGATTTCATTGGAACAAGATATGGCGGAAACTTCGCAAGGTTTTGTGCCGTAGTTGTTTTAACATTGGCATCTTTCACTTATGTAACAGCTCAAATTAACGCAACAGGAACAATCGCATCAAGAGCACTAAGTATTCCATTTGAATTAGGAGTTTGGGTTGGACTAGTAAGTATTTTACTTTGTTCAATGCTAGGCGGAATGAGAGCGGTAACTTGGACACAGGTTGCTCAATACATAGTATTGATTATTGCTTATCTAATTCCAGTATTCTGGATTAGTAACAAATCAGGATTTGGTTTCTTTCCACACTTTATGTTGGGTGAGGAAGTAGCTAGATTAGGTGCACTTGAATCGCAATTTGGATTAGTTAAAAATGCTGCTGCAGATATTAAAGCTGCAGGTGTACCAGGTGGTCTAAAATCTATCGCTGTGTCACACGCGGGTGTGCCAGAAGGTGGAATGGCTGCATGGAAGTTTATTTCATTAGCACTATGTATGATGGTAGGAACAGCTTCTTTACCGCACATTTTAATGAGATACTTCACTACTCCAAGTGTTAAAGCTGCAAGAAAATCAGTGGCATGGTCACTATTCTTTATTGCATTGCTTTACACTTCAGCGCCAATGCTTGCAACATTATCCAAAATCTCACTAATAGATCCAAACTTACCAACAGGTATTATTGGAAAACCAATTGCTGAAATTATGCAAATTGAGTGGGTAAATGCTTGGATTAATGTAAAACAAGCCTTCATAGCAGACTTTAACGGAGATGGTATTCTCCAGTTAAATGAATGGTTTATGAGAGGTGACGTAGTTGTACTAGCAACTCCTGAAGTTGCTGGATTACCATACGTAATCTCTGGACTAGTTGCTGCAGGAGGAATGGCTGCTGCGATGTCAACTGCTGATGGTCTAATTCTTGCTATCGCAAACGCTTTATCACATGATATATATTACAAAATCATTGATCCCAAAGCGGATGTAAGAAAAAGATTGTTAGTTGCTAGAGCACTTTTAATAGTTATTGGTGCCGCTGGAGCATACATTGCATCGATGAGGATCACTAGTATCCTTGGTGCAGTTGCTTGGGCATTTGACTTTGCAATGTCAGGATTGTTCTTCCCATTAATACTTGGTGTATGGTGGAAGAGAGCAACAAGACAAGGAGCAATAGCAGGTATGATAGCAGGTCTTGCATCTGGAACGGCTTATCTAATTTATGTGTATCCTAAGTTTATGGGTAATGCACCTTGGTTAGGTATTGACCATTTACGTTTCGGTATAATCGGAGCGTCGGTCTGTTTAGTTGTAATGGTTGTAGTAAGTTTAATGACTGAAGAACCAGATAAAGCTACACAGCAAATGGTAGATGAAGTTCGTGTTCCATCAGGTAAGACAATACTTGGTAAGCAACACTAAATTAAACTTTTTGGGGGCGGATACCGCCCCCATTTTTTTCAGATAAATGCCGTTATATATTTTAGTAATAGATTACATTTTAGGTATCATTATGTGGACTTTAATTGGAAGATCTGCAATGAATATTTTTCAAAAAGAAGATTCTGAATTCTTTTTTATGAAAGTATTTGTAAAATACACAAATCCAATTATTAAAATTTTTAAATTCATAACTCCTAGTTTCATTATAGGACCATTAGTTCCACTTTATGTAGCTTGGTTTTTTTATATGTTTAGATTTTATTTAATGCCTTATTTAATGGGTTATTCTGTTATGGGAATGTTATCGTTTCCATTAGAAAGTGAAATAGCTGCAGAAATTTATAAAATATTTGGTAAATAGTAATTCAAATATATTCAAAAATTGATAGTACTAGTTTTAATTTATTAATGAAAAATATACAAATTTCGCCTTCAATACTTTCTGCAGATTTTAGCCAATTAGGCGAAGAAATTAAAAGATTAGAAGATGGTGGCGCTGACTTAATTCATGTCGATGTAATGGATGGACATTTTGTTCCCAATATTACAATTGGTCCCCCAGTGATAAAAACACTTAGAAATTATACAAAATTACCATTTGATGTACATTTAATGATCTCACCAGTTCATAAATATATAAAAAATTTTGCTGAAGCAGGATCTGATATAATAACAATTCACCCTGAAGCAACCGACAATTTGATTGAGTCGATTAAACTTATAAAACAATTAAAGAAAAAAGTAGGCATATCTTTAAACCCAAATACGGAAGTAAGTGTCATTGAAAATATATTAAAAGAAATAGATTTAGTTTTAATTATGAGTGTATATCCCGGTTTTGGTGGTCAAAAATTTATTCCGGAAGTAATTGGAAAAATTAAAAAACTTTATCAAATAAAAAAAGATAAAAACATAAAATTTGATATTGAGGTTGATGGTGGAATAAATTTCTCTAATTCAAAAGATGTTATATCAGCGGGAGCAAATATATTAGTTTCTGGAACAACAATATTCAAAGAAAACAATGGTGATATTAAAAAAAATATAGAAACTTTAAAATCAATGTAAGATGTATTTAAAAAATTCTTTAATTTTAATAAATGAATTTTTTTACTACACTAAAAATCAAATAAGAAATTTATACTTAAAATCAAGGTTTTATAATAATAAAATTTCAAAAATTGAGATAAACAACATTGCGTATAGACCAAGTCTAAGTATTTTAAGCTGCTTGGTTAAATATGATAAAAAAAAAATTAAAATTGAAGATTTAGATAAAGATAATATTTGGGGAAGTGAACTATTAAGTAGTAATAACTTCAATAAACTAAATAATTTTTATTGGTTATTTAGTATTGATTTAAAATCTTCCCCAAGTATTACACAATCAATAATTATTAAATGGATTGAAAAGAATCAAAATTATAATTCAATAACATGGCAAACAGATATTTTATCAAAGAGAATAATATCTTGGATTGCAAACTCTAAATTATCTTATGACAAAAGTGATACTAAATATAAAAATAAATTTAATTTATCTGTAAATAAACAGGTTAATCATTTAATAAATGAAATAAGTAAATCTCGATCTGTTAACGATAAATTATTAGGATGTATAGCAATAATAATTACAGGGTTATCATACGCAAATGAAAAGTTTTTAAATTATGGATTAGAATTACTAAGGAAAATTATTATTAATTCTTTTGACAATGAGTATTTTCCAAAAACAAGAAGTATCAGGCAATTAAATTTTTATTTAAAATATTTTGTTCTTGTCAGAGAATTATTAAAGGAGTCTTTTAATGATATACCTGAGTACCTTGATGAAATAATTTTCTATCTAGGAAAATCTTATTCTGTTTTTTCTAAAATCGAACAAAGTTTACTATTCAATGGGAATCATCAAAATGATTTAAAAGAATTTAATAAATATCTTTCACTTTATAAATATAAGTTTGAAAATTCAAATAATGAAATAGGAGGATATGCCATTTTAAAAAACAAAAATTGTATTCTTGCAATGGATGTTGGAAATTCACCCCCAAAAACCTTTTCACACAACTATCAAAGTGGAGCTCTTTCATTTGAATTCTTCTACAAAGATAAAAAACTTATTTCAAATTCTGGTTACTTTCAGGATTATAAAAACAAATTAAATCTAATTTCAAAATCTACTGCTGCTCATTCATCACTTATAATTGATAATCATTCAAGTTGTTCATTTAGAAACAATGGAAACTATCAAACATTAGAAAACGGTTTGAAAATTAGTAACAAAAATATTGTTAATGAAAAAAACTATTGGTTAATCAAAGCATCTCATAATGGTTATTTAAAAAAATTTGGAATTTTATATGAAAGATCTTTAGAATATTTTGCTGAAAAAAATAAGTTGATAGGAACCGACAAAATAATTTCAAAAAACAACTTAGAAACAAAAAAATATGATATCAGATTTCATATGGAACCAGGTGTTAAATTAACAAAAACTCTAGATAACAAAACTATACTAATTGAAATTGAAAATTCTGGATGGAAATTTTCAACTAATTGCGAGATTATAAATATTGAATCGGGTATATATTTCGGTAATAAAAATGTAACTAGTGAAAACCAAAATATATGTTTATCAGGCAAAATAAAAGATATAACTCAGGAAATTAAATGGGCATTCGAGAAAATACAATAAAGATTAAGACTGCTTTAATTTCATTGTCAGATAAATCCAATTTAAGACCATTATTAAATTTACTAAAAAAATATAAAATCAAAATAATAAGCTCAGGTGGCACATACAAAAAAATTAAGAGTATGGGTTTTAAATGCTTAGAAGTATCTAAATTTACAAATTCAAAAGAGCTGCTAGATGGAAGAGTAAAAACATTACATCCAAAAATTCATTCTGGGATTTTGAATTTAAGGAAGAATAAAAAACATCAAAAAGAAATGAAAATTAACAATTATGAAAATATAGATTTAGTTATTATAAATTTTTATCCGTTTGAAAAGGTTTTGTTAAGCAATTCTGATCACGAAAATATAATTGAAAATATAGATATTGGAGGGCCAACAATGGTTAGATCCGCTGCAAAAAATTACAATGATGTAGTTATCCTAAGTAACATAAAACAGTATGAAGATTTAACTATTGAATTAGATAAGAATAGAGGGTCTACGAATTTAAAATTTAGGGAAAAATTGGCAGAGGAAGCATTTATGGAAACTGCATATTATGAGTCAAAAATTTTTAACTATTTCAATCAAAGGTCTAAAAACATTTTCCCAATTAAGAACATTTTTTCTGGAAAGTTAGTCGAGAAGACGAGGTATGGAGAAAACCCTCATCAAAAAGCAGCAATATATTCACAAAATAACAAACAGGAAATTATTCAAATCAGTGGAAAACAACTAAGTTACAACAACTATAACGATCTTTATTCGGCTCTGAGTATATCCAAAACTTTGCCAAGAAATAAAGGTGTAGTTATAATTAAGCATACTAATCCCTGCGGAGTTTCCATTAATCCAAACAAAATAAAATCTTTTAAAGAAGCTTTAGAAAGTGACCCAATTAGTGCCTATGGTGGCATTGTATCATGTAACTTTAAATTAAATATTAGTCTAGCTAAAGAGATTAATAAAATATTTTTGGAGGTAATAGTTGCAAATGGATTTGACAAAAAGTCAGTAAAACTTTTAAAAAAGAAAAAAAACCTAAGGCTAATTGATTCTAGTAAAGTAGAAAAAGATTTTAAATTTAACTTTATAAATAAATTTAATTCTATTTTGGTTCAAGATCCAGATAATCAAAATTTTTCTAAAAAAGATTTTAAAATCGTATCTAAATTAAAACCTACGAATAAAACTTTAAACAAACTTATTTTTGCATTTAATATATGTAGAAGTGTAAAATCGAATGCGATAGTCATTACAAAAGATTACAAGACAATAGGCATAGGTTCTGGTCAACCAAGTAGGTTAGATAGTTGCAAAATAGCAATTAACAAAATGAAAAAGTTTCAGAAAATAAGCGATAGTGATGAAATCTTAGCAGCATCTGACGCATTTTTTCCGTTCGTGGATGGTATAGAAAAATTAGTACAAGCAGGAATTTCTGCAGTCATTCAACCATCGGGTTCAAAAAATGATAAAGAAATTATTAAATTTGCTAACCAAACAAATACTATTTTAGTATTTTCCAAAACAAGACACTTTAATCACTAATCAATTTATCTTATCTATTTTAGCTGCTAAAATAAAATCACTCTCAGCAAGACCTTTAATTGCATGAGTAAATATTTTAATTCTTGCATAGCCCCATCCAAACCACAGATCAGGGTGATGACCCTCTGTTTCAGCAATTTCTCCAACTTTATTGACAAATTCTTGACTTTTTAAAAAATCATCAAATTTAAAATTTTTTATTAAATGAAATCCATCGATTTTATCCTCTATAACTTCCCATCCATCAACTTGTTTTAAATATTTATGAATTTCTTCTGTGTTAAATGGCGGGATGTTACCTTCGCACGGGATACATTTTTTACTTGCTAGATCACTCATAATATAATTCCTTTAATGGAGCGGGCAATGGGACTTGAACCCACGACCTTCTCGTTGGCAACGAGACGCTCTACCACTGAGCTATGCCCGCTTGTTCTTACATAACAAAATTAAAAGCTTTTTTTGAATTTAGCAAGTGATTAAATAGTTAAATGCGACTACGAATCATTTCTGTATAGTTGTAACCTTTAAAAGAATTACTATAATCAAGATATGAAACTCGAAGAATTACCGCAAACTATACCAATTTTCCCTTTATCAAATTTTATAATGTTTCCAGGGACAACTGTTCCACTGAATATTTTTGAGCCTCGATATTTACAAATGGTAAATGATAGTATGAAAAAACATAGGATGATTGGAATGATACAGCCAAAAAAAACAGGATCTTTGAAAAAACCTGATTTATATGAAATAGGATGTATTGGAAAAATCACAAGTTTCAATGAAACCGAAGATGGAAGAATACTTATTATTTTAAACGGGATTTGTAGATACAAAATTTATTCAGAGTTAAATACCGACAAAATGTACCGTGAGTGCAATGTTCAATATAATCATTTTTCAAAAGATATAATGCAAAAAAGCAATGAAGTTAACTTTTCAGACTTAAGCTTAATTATGAAGAACATGAGAACATTTTTCAAAAAACAGGGGTATATTGTGAACTTAAAAGACTTAGAAAAGAAGGATCTTAGCCAAACTCTTAATGATCTATCAATGGCATCACCCTTTTCATTAGAAGAAAAACAAATATTATTAGAAAGTCTTGATATAAATATAAGAAAAGAAAAAATGGAACAGATTTTAAATAATTATATTAAAGACGAGTTTGAAAATACTACTCTCCAATAATTTATAGGTTAAATCCTTTATCCGATAAAATATTAGAATACTTTTTAAAAATAGAATTTTTATTTAAAATACTAAAAACTGGTTTTGAAATTGAATTATTAATATTGCTATCTAATCTAAAAAATTCATAGATACCATCGATCGCTTTTCCATAAAGATAATTTAGATGTTTAGTAGAACTCTGGAAATCTTCTGCAACAGAGATATCTATTGGAAGACCTAGAGATATTCTATCATTTACTATTTTTGACATTATTTTAATATCCCTAATTGTCATGTTAAATCCTTGCCCGGCTAGGGGGTGTATACGATGAATTAAATCACCAAAAGCAAGAATATTATTATAACTATAATTTCTAAGCATTTCAAAACTGAGACTAAAATTTTCAATTTTATTAATTTTAGCAAATGCATAAAAAGAATTATATTTTTTAAATATATCAAGAATTGTCTTATCATCTATTTTAACTCCCTTATAAGAAAAAACTACTGAAGTTTTAGTATTAGATAATGGCAGAAATGCCAAAGGTCCAAATTTTGTAAAAACTTGAATGGCAGTATTATTATCTTTGCGACGATGATTTATTAGAAATGTATATGCTCTACTTTTGTAATTTTTTTTTATTTTATTTGTAAAAAATTTATTTGAAATAAAATTTTTGTTTTCACTATTAATAACTAAATCATATTTTTTAATTTTATTTAGAATAAGTGAATTAGAAGTATCTGAATAGTTCAATTTTATAAATTTTGATTTTTTTATTTTTTTAAAAAAAATTTCATTTAATTTTGAGTAAGATACTAAATTAAAAACCTCTTTATTTTTTTTATTAAAATTAATTATCTCTTTAGATAGTGAACTTTCTGTAAAAATTTTAATTTCCTTACTTTTCCACGATATAAGACTAGATTTTGCTACAAATTTTAAATAATTAAAATTTTCGCTTGATAAAGCTATTGTTCTATTTGTTTTAATGTTTTGAAATCTTTTATTTATATATATGTCAACATTGAGTTTTTTTTCCTCAAAAACGCTAGCAAGAATTAAATTAGTTAAATTTTGGCCTATAAGACAAATTTTCATAACAAAATAATTTTAACAATAAAAATTAAATGATACAAAGTGACAAAAGCAGTTTTGATTCATGTTATTTAAAAATTATATCAATAAAATAAGCGATTTTATTATAAAGAGATTGGCCGAATTAGTAGGTATTTTTCTGGTAGTTATCTCTATATTGCTTTTTATATCTTTAATTAGCTATTCTCCAGATGATCCAAATTTTATATTTCCAGAAAATCAGGAGATAAAAAATTTGCTCGGATTTAGGGGAAGCTTCATCGCCGATATATTCTTTCAATCAATTGGTTTAATTTCAATTTTAATTCCTTTTTCTCTTCTGTTTACTGGATTATCAATAACAATTAACAAAAAATTTATTATTATTATAGAAAATATTTTTTTCATGATTCTTTACATTGTTGTTGCAACATTTTTCTTTAGTATTTTTCATAAGGAAACTTATTGGTTAATAATAAGTGGGAACAACGGTTTTGTAGGTGATTTAATGTCAGAAACTGTAATTGCAGATTTTTTAAAAATTAATCAAACAGTGAGTTACTATTTATTAATATTTTTTATTTTATTATTTTTTTTGCTAAGCAGTAATTTCAAAATTTCTCATATTTTAAGTTCTTTCACTATGATAAGAAAACTGTTTTCATCAAAAAAAGATAATTTAATTTCTCAAGAAAATACTTTTAAAGAAAATACTATAATTGAAAGATCCAAGGAACCTCCTGTTCAAGAAGATTTGTTTTCTAATAACAAATCAATTTTAAGTGATGTAAAAATTAAATTACCTTTAATTGATTTTTTAAAAAAACCAGAAAAAGGCTCTAATAAAATAGATGATATTAAAATAGATGCAGAAGGTTTAGAAAAAATACTTCTTGATTTTGGTGTTGAAGGAAAAATTAAAAAAATTAGTCATGGACCCGTTGTTTCTCTCAACGAATTTGAGCCTGCGGCTGGGGTTAAGGTATCTAAAATTATTAATTTATCTGAGGATATTGCAAGGAATACCAGCTCTGAGTCTGCGAGAATAGCAACTATACCTGGTAGTAATACTGTGGGTATTGAATTGCCAAAAATTTCAAGAGAAAATGTTTTCTTGCGAGAAATTATTTCAGATAAAAATTTTAAAAGAAAAGATATAAAATTGCCAATTGCTCTTGGAAAAAGTATATCTGGTGAACCAATAACAAGTGATTTGAGTATTATGCCTCACTTATTGATAGCCGGAACAACTGGATCTGGTAAATCTGTATGTATTAATACAATTATTCTATCTTTAATTTACAAACATACACCAGAAATTTGTAAATTCATTTTGATAGACCCTAAAATGTTAGAACTTTCAACTTATGAAGGTATACCACATTTATTATGTCCAGTTATAACTGAGGCAAAAAAAGCTGCATCTGTTTTAGGTTGGGTTGTTAAAGAAATGGAGAGTAGATACAGATTAATGACAAAAGTGGGTGTAAGGAACATTGATGGTTATAATGAAAAGCACAAAGTTAAAATGCCTTATATTGTTGTTATTGTTGATGAAATGTCAGATCTAATGTTAGTAGCTGGAAAAGAAATTGAAAACTATATTCAAAAATTATCACAAATGGCTAGAGCTGCTGGAATTCATATAATAATGGCCACACAGAGGCCGAGCGTAGACGTAATAACTGGAACAATAAAAGCTAATTTTCCTACTCGTATTTCATTCCAAGTAACCTCTAAAATTGATAGTAGAACAATTTTAGGTGAACAAGGAGCTGAGCAACTCTTGGGGAAGGGAGACATGCTATATATGTCTTCAGCAAATAGAATCACAAGGATACATGCACCCTACGTTTCAGAAATTGAAATAGATAAAGTAAATAACTTTTTGAGAAATCAGGCAGAGCCAGACTATGTTGATGAAATTTTGAATTTTGCTGACGAGAAAGAAATTGGTGAAAAAAATAAAGATAATTCTGATACTGATGAATTGTATAATGAAGCATTAGAAATAATTAAATCAGAAAGAAAAGCATCTACCTCATTTTTGCAAAGAAAATTGCAAATTGGATATAATAGAGCTGCGAGGATCATAGATCAAATGGAATTAAATGGTGAAGTAAGTAAAGCTAATCATGTAGGTAAAAGAGAAGTTTTAAAATAGTGAAGTATTTAATTTTTATTTTAATTTTTTTTTACCCATTAAATATTTTTGCATCTTCAAAGCAATTAATAAAAAATAAATTGGAAGAGACGGATAATATATCTTTTAAATTTATACAAAAAGTTGGAAAAAAAACTGAGCAAGGAGAATGTATAATTTCGTATCCAAAAAAAATTTTTTGTAAATACGATGATATTTATAATAAAGTTTTAGTATCTAACGGAAAATCACTTGTAATTAATAGCAAAAAAATTACAAATTATTTGAGATACCAACTTAAAGATACCCCTCTTAATTTAATTTTAGATAAAAGATTTCTTCTTGATAAGTTAGATAATATAGAAATAATTCGAGAACATGGTGAGACATTTTCTTTTGAAATCATACATAATAACAATTTATTAAACATTTTTTTTGATAAAGATAGTTATGATCTTAGAGGATGGACGACGACCGATGTTTATCTGAATACAGTTGAAACGAAATTGCTTGATATAGAAACAAATAAAATTATTGATAAAAAATTATTTAGAGTTCAAAATTATATTAACTAATATCTAAATTAATTGTTTCAGACTTAAATATTTTCATACCCCTACCCAAATAATTTTTTAATGCATGTTTGTGGTCTAATGAGCAAGTGTGCAACCAAACTTTTTTAGTATTTTTTCTAAATCCTAATTTCAAAGCCTCTGATAAAAGATAGCCACCATATTTTTTACCTATAAATTCATCTAGAATACCGAAATAAGCTACTTCACATTTTCTTGTCTCTGGATGAAACAAAAGCTCAAAAAAACCAATTAAATTGTCATTTTCAGAAAGTATATAAGTCTCTAAATTTGAATTATTAATATAATCCATCCATTTAGTATCATTCCAAACTAATCTATCGATCCAACGATAACTTTTACCAATATTCTTATAAAAAAATTTATTGATTTGGAAATCTGGAGGATTTTTTTTTTCTATCTTGCATGAATTTTGAGGCTTTTCAGACAATTTAATTTTATCTGGTGAGTCTATTTCTAAATATTTTCTATCAACTTTAGTTATCACGAAACCATTTTTCCAACTTTTTCTCCTCCAAATAAATGAAAATGTAAATGTGGTACTTCTTGGCCACCATAATCACTTATATTAGCTAGAGCTCTATAACCTTTGCCATCGATTGAGGATATACCTAATTTTTTTGCAACGATAGTAACACCTTTCATTAAACCAATTATTTCTTCATTAGATGCATTCGTACTAAAGTCGTCTAAGTCAATATATTTTCCTTTTGGAATTACTAATGCATGAATTTTTTTTTGAGGATTGATGTCATAAAAGGATAGCACAAAATCATCTTCATAAATTTTATTACAAGGTATTTCGCCTCTTAATATTTTTGCAAATATATTATTCTCATCATATTTCATAGATTATCATTTATCTCCCAAAGGTTTTCCTGTTATATCCGTTGTAAAGTATTGATAAAACATCACAGATATAACTTCAATATTTTCTGTCATTCTTACAATATCAAAACTTAAATCAGCTTTTTTACAATTTAATTCTCTAAAATAGTATACTCTCGTATTACCCAATGAAATATCAATCTCTTTACTCAATTCCTCAATTATATTGCTTTTTTTTTTGATAACGTAATTATAACTGCATACATTAGCAGTAGCCCAAGTAAGTATACTAAATATTATTGCAGCAATAATTAAAGATAACTTTAACATTTGTTAATAATTTAAATAATACTTAATAGTTTATTGGCGAGTCAATAAAGACCCATTCATTTTTATCATTACCATCATTATCACCAATATTTGATAATATTGCAGTTTTATTTTCTCCTCCTAAATTGAAAAACATAATTTCACCTTTCTGAACATAAGTGTTGGAGAGAGTTTTGGTGCCCCCTCTAGTAATATTAAATGAGCTTGATGGTGCTTTTGATGCAATTGCATTATTACCATTGTAAGGATTTTTAAAATCCCCATTATTATAAAAGAAATGGCTTGCCGCATATGCCAAAGCTGTGCCATCATCTGAGCATTTTATAAAATACCTGTAGTTACTACTATCATTATTTAAATACATGCCATTATTATTATTGCCTTGATAAGCTGAACAAACTTTTGTTGACTCTGCTGCTAACCATTTAGAAATAGTTCTTAAATTTTGTTGAGCTGTCTTTAATTTAGCGCCTTTTGTATAGCCACTGTAAGCAACAACACCTACTGCAGCTAAGATACCGATTATTGCTACTACAACTAAAAGTTCAATAAGTGTAAAACCTTTTTGGTTCATATTAAAAATATATTTTAGTTAATTTTTTAAATTTTTGCGTTGTTAAAATATATGCAAATAATAAGATCAACTTTTAAAAAAAGAGAGGAAAAATGAATAAATTTAAATCAATTTATAAAGCTATTATTAGCTTAACATTTATTTTTTCATTTGTTCTTACTTCAACAGCTGCTTTTTCAGAGATAGTTGGACGTTTATCTGTTCACTGGAGCCCGAAGCATCATAGTGCTAAACATGCACAAATTTTCGCAGATGAAGTTAATAAAAGAGCAAAAGGAAAATTAAAAATAGAAGTTTATCCATCTAAACAATTATTTGGAATTAGAGAAGTAATGGGTGCAGTAACTTCTGGTGCAGTTGAACTTGGAGGAATTGTTGGAGTGGTAAGTTTTCCACCGATAAACAAAAACTTTAATGTTGCTTCATTTCCAGGATTATTTAATTCTTGGGAACAGCAAAGAGGCTTTTTCCAAAACTCACCAAAAGGAAAAGAAATTTGGGGTGAGTTAACAAAAAAAACTAATTCAACATTAGTAATGTATAACCCAGTTGGACCAGTAATGACTTTTTCAAGTGCAAAAGAGTTAACAGGTATTGATGCTATGAAAGGTCTAAAAGCTAGAAGACTTTTAAAAAGTGAAGAGCCAATGTGGGATGCTTTAGGCGCAAACAGAGTATCTTTGCCAACTGGTGAAGTTTATACTTCATTACAAACGGGAATGATTGACACAATCAACAGCCCTCCAGGAA
The DNA here is from genome assembly GCA_902518165.1 of uncultured Pelagibacteraceae bacterium. Taxonomy (GTDB): domain Bacteria; phylum Pseudomonadota; class Alphaproteobacteria; order Pelagibacterales; family Pelagibacteraceae; genus Pelagibacter. The sequence goes on along the minus strand of CABYFB010000001.1, from coordinate 216,815 downwards.
GTATCGAAGCATATAGCTGGTGGGAGTTTTTGAAATACGCTCAAAAGCCTTATCAATATTATGCTGATGCATATATTATGGCAAACTCAACTTGGTTTAATAGTCTATCTCCAGATTTACAAAAAATTATAATGGATGTTGGTAAAGAAATAGGAAAAAGATCTACCGACTTAATTATGGATACTGGAGAAAGCACTCTTAAAAAATTCCAAGAAAGAGGCGGAGTTGTTACTACACTTTCAGGGGCTGAAAAAGCTAAGTTTGATAAGCTTATGAAAGATGAAGTAATGCCAGCAATGGCTAAAATGATTGATGCTGACGCCTTAGAGGCAGCACAAGCATATGCTAAGAGTAATTAGAAGAAGTTAAACTTTTTCTACAAAGATTATGAGGGCATTGCGAGCTATTAATAATTTGCTAGCAAAAGCTGCAATATCGCTCGCAATGTTCATTATCTTTTTAATGGTAGCAGCTTTAGCTTTAAGCGCCACAACGAGATTTATCACAGGAACAGGATTTGCGTGGTTTATTGAATTGCCACCAGTAATGGTTAGTTGGTTAGTATTTCCATTACTTGGTCCTTTGCTAAAACAAGGACAACACATTAAAGTAGATTTTCTAAGTCATTATTTATCTGAAAAGTCAAAAAATATTATTGGCACAATTGTAAATTTAATAGCTTTAATTTCTGCATGTGTCTTCTTTAAAGCAGGAGTTGATGCAACAACAATGTATTACAATTTAGGACAGATGATGGAATTAGAAATAAATATTCCTATCTGGTGGATGTTTTTAGCTTTTCCAGTAGGTTTTTTAATTTTAGCATTAACATCATTAGAGCTTATTTTAGATAATTTTAAAAAACTTTTAGGGAAAGAATAAATGTTTGGATTGGCTTTTATTATTTCTCTTGTTACATTAGTTATATCAGTTCCGATTTTTTTAGTTTTTGGTTTAGGAAGTTCGCTAGCTGCAATTGCAGGATTAAATTTACCTTGGTCAGTTTTGATTCAAGTTTCATTTGGTGCATTAACTAAACATGTTCTTATTGCCGTTCCATTATTCATATTTACTGGAATGGCTATGTTAAAAGGAGGTGCTGCATCAAGATTAGTTAAGTTTACAACAACACTAGTTGGTCATTGGCCTGGTGGATTGGGAGTTGCGATGGTTATTGCGATGGGGTTCTTTGCGGCTTTTTGTGGATCTATCTTAGCTGCAATTACTGCGGTTGGAACTATCATGATGCCAAAGATGATTGAACAAGGTTACCCAACACCATTTGTGGTTGTTTTAGCAGCTTCTGCGGCTTTATTAGAGGCATTAATACCTCCTTCTAATGCAGCAATACTATTTAGTGCTCTAACTAATGTTCCAGTATCTAAAACTTTTGCAGCAGGTGTTATTCCAGGGCTTGTTCTACTTGTTTTGATGGTCCTTCTAGTTTTGTTTAAATGCAGGCATATTAGAACAGATGAGAAAGCATCTTTTAAGGAAAGAGTAAGTTCTTTCATAGCTGCATTACCAGCATTGATCACTCCAGTAATAATTTTAGGTGGAATTTATGCAGGAATATTAACCCCATCTGAGTCTGCTGCTGTTGCAGGTGTTTATGCAGTCCTGATAGGATTTTTAATATATAGAGAACTAACATTTTCATCTTTAATGAGCTGTTTAAGAGAAACTGCGATCATTACAGCAGTTATTTTTGCAATTATAGCAACTGCAACATTCTTAAGTGTTGTTTTAACTTACACTCAAGCTCCACAAAAAATTATAACATTCTTTACAGATAAAGGTGTGAGCGTAAATCTATTTTGGATAATGCTTGGAGCAATTTGTTTAATTCTTGGAACGTTTATAGAAATTGTACCTGTATTTTATTTAACTGTTCCAATTTTTGCAGCAATTACATTATCATTTAACCAAAGCTTACTTCATCTTTATGTAGTATTTGTTGCATTTGCGGGAATAGGAATGATAACACCCCCCGTATGCGTTGGTATTTATACAGCTGCAGGTGTGATCAAAGAAAATCCAGCCAAAGCTTTCAAAGAAGTTCCTTTATTTACAATAGTAGGAATAATTTATGGAATACTAATGATACTCTTTCCAATATTCTCAACCTGGTTACCTGGCAAATTGTAAATTATTTTTTTATTGTCCAACCATTTTTCTCTAATACTTTAATTAAATTTTTACGCATCTGATCTCTTGATGTTTTTCGATCCCCTATTTTTTCAAAAAATACAGGTTCTAATCCTCTATCCTTTTTAGATTTAAAGTAGTTTTTGATTGATTGTATTATTATTTTCATTTGCCTCCTTTAGCGTTGTGTTTAACGTCCCAGCAAGTAGAGTTGTTTTCTAAATCAGGACAATTTTAATATATAATTTTTAATCTAAATGAGCAAACTGAGAATCACACAAATAGTGGTCTGAAAATTTCTTATTTTTATAATCATATTTTGACATAGTCATAATTGGTTTTTTCCCCTCAAACTCATAAACCTGAAATCCTAGTTCAAAATCTGGAAATTTTATTGCAAAAAAATCATTCCCGATTTTTAAGTTTTTGTTAGGAACCTCAACAAAAATATTTTTCTCTTCATCAAGATATTTGAAGCTTATTATGTCGAATTCAAATTTAAGTACTTTTGGTTTTGTATCTAATAATGAAATCATATTTATACATGAAATTTTCAGTCCTTGGTCCGCATAAATGGTTGACGGATATATTAAAAATAGAAAAGTTAATCTCCATAATTTCATCGTGTAAATATCTAGGTAGAATTAGCTTAAATTCGGTTAAAATCGTGTTTTTTTTGAGATATGACGTAATATTTGTATATTTATGGTTGTAATATTATAATTTTTATTATTGTAATATTACAAAAATGTGATAAGTAATAATACATGAGCAATAATAATATGTTAAAATTTAAAAAGTTAGCTAATGCAAGAGTAAATAAAGCTATAAAATTGATTAAACTTATAGGAAATCTCTCGAATAAAAGTCATTATGAATACACTAGAAAACAATCAAAACAAATTACAGATGCACTGCAGCAAGAATTAAATCTTGTTAAAAGTAAGTTTAATAGTCCTTCTGGCGGTAGAGAATCTAAGGAGTTCCAAATTGACTAAGCCAAGAGAATCAATTTCTCATAAAGAAAAGCACATAATACTCTTAATGGCTTGTTACGCTCTGGGTGGATCAAAAAATTCTATTCACAGTGAAGATATTATGAATAAAGCATTTCTGTGGAATAAAGAAAAGTTTGGTTGGAGAAAACAGATATATAAAAATTACCCAAATACACTGCCTTTATCTCAGGGTCTGTTTAAAGCAAGAAGAGATGGTTTATTAGAAGGCACATATGACCAGCAGTTTTTATCAAAAGATGGTTGGAGACTTACTGATAAAGGATTAGAAAAAGCTGAGTCACTATCTGAATTGATAGATATTAAAACCTCAAAAAAAACATTATCTCAATTTCAAAAAAAGACACTTTCGGAGTTTAGAAAACACGATCATTTCAAATTAGACAACAAAGATTTTACATTTTACCATCTTGCGGACGTATTAAATATTTCAGTTAATAATTTGCCATTAATTAAAGAAACTATATTAAAAATAAACAGATGGGCAAAGATTTCAAATGATAAAATTGCTTTAGAATTATTATCAAAAAAAGTTAAGAAACAAAAAAATTTTAAGAAATATTTGAAAGAAGTTATATCACAGTTATGAAATCAAGTCGTGTGCCAGATTGGAAAGAGGTTAAAGGATCAAGAAGAGTTTCACAACAATCCGCAGCTGGCTCTATAACTACAATAACACAAGGATTAGTCGAATTAGTAACTAATGTAGATGACGAATATCAAAGAATGAATAACCCAAATAAAAAATATAATGGAAAGTGTTTGATAACTTTTGATAGAGGTGAGAAGAGAGATAGTACTTTAAAAATACTTGATAGAGGAAGAGGAATGGATTCAGTTAAACTTGATAGTATTTTAAGAGAACATGGTGATAAAATTAAAAGTGATGGAGCAGATAGAGGTTTTTTTGGGAGAGGGTTGCTAGATATTCATACAATTGCCAATGTGCATATAATTTCAGTAAAAGACAAAAAATTTTCTACTGCTCAAATTAGCTATTTAACTTTTGAATATAGAATCTTGGATAAAGATGTTCCGATAAATCGTTTAAAAAACTCTTATGCTGATAAGATTCCTGAATTTGAATTAAAAAAAATTGGCAAACTTAGAAATGGAACTACTATTATTTTAAAGATACCACCTGATGGTGTTAGAATACCACAAGTAAAAAGTTTGGTTAATAATTTGAGAAATCACTATCAATTAAGAAAGATACTTTGTGACGTAAAAAATAAAGAATTTTGTAATACTGTAGATTTAAATTTACAAGATAACAAAAAAAATTCATTTAATATTCAATATTCTTTTCCTAAGGCAGAATTAATAAAAAATGAAAAAATTCCGTTAGAACCTATTAAAGGAAAGGTTGTTTATGCTAATTTTAAACTTTATAAAACAAAAGAGCCCATGGAAGAATCGATGCCAGAATATGCTCACTATGGAATTCTTGTAAGTGGTATTAAGGCGGTTTACGAAAATAATTTTTTAGATGAAAACTTAAACAATGAGACTGTTTTAAGATCTTATTATGGAGAGTTGCAGTGTGATTATATTGATCAGTTGGCAAGGGAATATGAAACAAAACGTGCAAAGAAAGAAAAATTTACTTCCGATAATCCTAAACCAATTCATGATCAAGAGAGAAGAAAAGGTTTGACCAAAGATCATCCATTTATCAAAAATCATTTATTCGTAGAACCCATTAAGATCTTAAATGAAATAGTAAAAGAACATAGAAAAGAAGAAGGAGACGAAATAACTGATAAAGATGATTTGAAATTTCAAAAAAAACTTTTTGATATCCTTCATGATCAATTGAAAAACTATCAAAATTTAAATGGAAAGGGTTTGCCCTATGGAAAATGGCTGGTAATTCCTGGAGGTTTAAAAATTAAAGAAGGTGAATCAAGAAGCTTTAGAGTTTATACAAACACAAGTGAAGTTGATTTAAACTCGACAGTAGAACTAAGTTTTCCTGAAAAATATAATCAAAATATAAAATTAAAAAACAACAAATCTACTTTGAAAAAAAATCCTATAAGAGAAGACCAAAGCTTTGCTGAATTTGAGATCGAGGGTTTAAGAGAATGTAACTATTTTGACATTAACGTTAATTATAAAAAATCTTTAAGGACACAGATTAAAGTATCTGTTTTCATTGAGAAAAATAGAGAATTTAAAAAATCTCTTGAATTTGAAAAAGATAATTACTACGTCAAAGAAAATTCTGGTAAGTCTTTATTAATTTTTGCAAAGTATCCTGATTTTATTGATGAGAAGAAAGTACAACTTATTGTTAGTAACAAAAATCCTAGAGCGGTCAGTTCTGACACTAAGGTGACGTTAAATTATGTTGAGGGTACTAATTATTTGAAAGGTCAAATAAAAGTTAAAGGTTTAAAACTACAGGACAATAGTACAATAAGTGTAGATTATGAGCCTTCTTCAGCATCTACAATAGTTAATGTTATGAAAGATAAACAAGATCAAGGAACTGAGTATAAACCAAAATATGTGAAACATTTTTTGGGTCAAGACATTAGAGCTGCATGGAAACCAAAAGAGGAAAATATTTTAGAAATCACAACTAACCATCCCATAGTTAGACATTATCTGGGATCAAAAGAAAAAATCAATGGTGCTTTTCCTGGTTTTAAAACTCCTCAGTGGAAAATGTTTTTTAAAGAAATTTTAGCAAATGCATTTGCAGAAAAAATTGTTGCAATGAATTGTGCACAAAAACCAGACATTTATGAAAGACTGACAAGTATAAACAAATCAGACATAAAAGAAACTATGGGTGTTGCTAATAAGTTTTACCAAAATGAGGTAAACAAGTTTATGACTTTACTTCATAGTGAAAAAGTTAATTAAGTAGTGTAAAAAAAATTTCTCTAATATCTTTGAGATTGTATATTTATTCTAGTTGTACTTCCAATCGTCATACCAATCATTTTTTGAAATTGGTTCGTATTCAGTATTTAGTCTATCAATCATTTCTTGTGAATATTGCATTGTGCCTGGGGCATTGGTCTCGATGTTCTTCCAAATTTTGTCTTCTATTATTTCTTTTTTCTTTGAGTTTTTATCAAAAAAGAATTTCATATATTTAAAATAAACTTTTTCGTGAATATTTTTAGGTATCGCTGTTTTATAATCTTTGACCTTTTTTATAAAACTAATCTGTTTTTCTGAGGTAGGTTTAATTTCACCATTAATTAGACCTAGATAAAATGAAAAATGTTTTAATAATGTGTCAATCTCGATTTGACCCCAACCTTCTTTTTTAAGTTCTGGTACTTCTTTTTTTAATCTTTCTATGAATGGTTTTCTATCCATTTTTTTCTACTTTTTTCTTGAACTGAGTTCATCCATTACTTCTTCAATTTTTATTCCGCTTTTTTCAAGATACATGATTAAGTGATATAGAACATCTGCTGCTTCATGGATTTTATTAGAGTCTTGCTCTACAGCATCTATTAGTTCATTTATCTCTTCTAAAACCTTTTCTTTCGCCAAAGATTTATCTTCTAAAAGCTTATTGGTATATGAGCCTTCAACCGGATTGCTTTTCCTCTCTCGTGCAAGTTTAATTAAATCCTCTAAAATATTAAGCATGTTTATTCTTTCTTTTTTAAAAGTGACAAGGCTTTACCGTGATATTCGTGACTACCCATATGTGTTAATGCTGACTCAAGATCACCCCAAACTTCACCACCAATATTTCTCCATAAGTGACAAAAATAATAATCTTCTGACGCATATCTTTTTGTTTGCTTATCTTCAATTATACCCGTTTTAAAAAAATCATATATTGTTCCATATCCGTCATCAGCTTCGTATTTCAATTCAGGATATTTATCTCTCATAACTTTGAAAACTTCTCTTTTAATTAGCATAAATCCAGTTGCACCGTGTTTTAATTTTGTAAAACCATTTTTAATTTTTATATTAGTTGGATCTTCGAAATCTAGAGCAAAATTGGTTGAATTTTCATTTAGAAATTTTTCATTAATATTTTTTCCATCCTTTAATCTATCCAGTAATCTTTTCCAATAAATGTTCTTCTTCGGATAAACTCCACACGTAATTTCTTTATCGTGCTTAATTAATCTAATTAAATTTTGGACTTCAAAACCGATATCAGCATCTACAAAAAGTAAATGTGTATAATTTTCTTCATCATCGTACATTTTAGATGCTAAGAAATTTCTACCTCTTGGAATTAATGACTCTTGACCTAGTGTGAAAATATTAAAATCAATTTTTTCTTTAAAAAAAAATTTACTAAGTTTATGTAAACTATGAAAAGTAGGAACTGAAATACTGTTATTATAGCAAGGTATACCAATATAGAGCTTTATATCTTTCATTTAGATTCTCACTGGAATTGATTTTGAATTTAAATACTCTTTTGCTTGTTTAATTGAATATTTACCATAATGAAAAATAGATGCAGCTAAAACAGCACTAGCTCCAGCTTTTATTCCATTTACTAAATGATCTAAACTACCTACTCCACCAGATGCAATAACGGGAATATTAACTATTGATGATATTTCTCTCATAAGATCTATATCGTATCCAGTCTGTGTGCCATCTTTATCCATAGAAGTAACTAGAAGCTCCCCTGCGCCACATTTTTCCATTTTTACCGCAAAGTCTAGTGCATTTAAACCTGTTAATTTTCTACCACCATGTGTGAATATTTCCCATCCATTTTTGCTTCTTTTGGCGTCAATTGCAACAACAATGCACTGTGATCCAAATTTTCTAGAACTATCTTCAACAACTTTTGAATTTTGAACAGCAGCTGTATTTATAGAAACTTTATCAGCTCCACAATTAAGTAATTTATTAATGTCATCTATACTTCTAACTCCTCCACCAACCGTTAAAGGTACAAAACATTTCTTAGATGTTTTCTCTACCACTTCATAAATAGTATCTCTATTTTCATTTGAAGCGGTAATATCTAAAAAACAAATTTCATCTGCACCTCCATCACTGTAAATCTTTGCTTGTTCAACAGGATCCCCTGCATCTTTAAGGTCAACAAAGTTAATACCTTTTACAACACGACCATTTTTAACGTCTAAACAAGGAATAATTCTATTTTTAAGCATCTATTTCTTTTGCAAGTTCGTCTAACTTTATATCTTCATCGTATATAGCTTTTCCAACAATTACACCTTCAATATTATTTAATTTTTTTGCTTTTTTAATGTCATCAATTGATGAAACACCACCAGATATAACTACTGGACAATTTGAAATATCTGCCACTTTTTGTGTTTCTTCAAAATTTGGACTTTGCTTAGTTCCATCTCTATTAATGTCTGTGTAAATAATCCTACTAACCCCATAGTCATTTATCTTTTTTAAATATTCTTTTGTTAATTTATCAGACTCTTCTGTCCATCCAGAAATTGCAAGATGACCATCTTTTGCATCTAAACCTAAGGCAATTTGATTTTGGAATTTTTTACAAGCCTCTTCTAAAAATCTTCTCTCTTTTATAGCAGCGCTTCCTAGAATTACTTTTTCAACACCAACATCAATGTATTTTTGAATAGTCTCAAAATTTCTTACTCCGCCTCCTATTTCAATATTAAGATCAAATTTTTCAACAATATCTTGAATAATATCAATATTAATTGGCTCACCAGTTAATGCACCGTCCAAATCTACTATATGTAAATTTTTAAAACCATTTTCTTTATATTTTCTAGCTTGTTCTAAAGGAGACATTTCATATTCAGTTTTATTTTCAAAATCTCCTTTTATTAATCTAACACATTTTTTATCTTTAATGTCTATTGCTGGAAAAATTTTCATTTCAATTTAGGATTTTTTTCTTTGCTTTTTCAAATTCTTCTTTGCTTAGGACACCTGATTTATATAAACTATTTAGCTGCTCTAACTGCTCAACAATATTAGAATTTATATCATTACTATTATTTATATTTACTTTATTGATTTTAATATTATTGAAAGAGTTTTTTTTCATTTTATCAAATTTAGAATTAAATTTTGAGCAATTTACATAACACGCTGAAATTAACATAATTGCCTTGTCATTATGCTCAGTTAAAAAAAGATTTAAATCTATATCTAATCTCATAGGACCAAATATATAAATAAAATCACCAGCGGATCTTAAATATAATTGATTATTTTTATTTTTTGATATTTTAAATTTTGACAAATTTATTGTCATATCGTCATTAATTGGAATACTTTTATTATTACCGGATAAACTTGTAATCATTTTTCTAATCTCTTTTGTTTGTTCAGCCAATTCAGAGGAATTCATCTGATTTAATTCATCTATAATTCCTGAAAAATCATTGTCTGAGAAAGTTTTTTTTAAATTTTGGTCTGAAAATATTACATAAGATATGAAATCAATTTTCTCTTTTTTCATTATTTTTTTTACTTCCGACATTACCCACTTAGAAGCTTGAACCTCATCTTTAAAATTCTTTTTTTCCATTTTTTTCATGATTGATTTTGCATATTGATTATTCATAACATCTTCACCATTTAAAATAGCTCTTTCTAAATCAACATATTTTTTGGGTCCCATAAGATACATTTTGATATTTGCTGAATTCATAAACTCCTGAAAAAAATCTTCAACTTCATCGTTTGTATACTCAATGTAAATATGGCTTTCAGGAACTTCGAAATTAACATCTTCAACACTAATATTTTTAGAATTTGCACTGCTAATAATTAGGATTGTCAGTAAAGAAATATAATAAATAAATTTCATTTTTTTATACAATTTGCATTAAAACCAATCAAATCATCAATACCTGACTTGGGTCTTTTACGCAAATAAGTTGGGTCTGTTTCTAATTTTATACCAGTAATCATTTCCATCAAAGTATCAATTGCCAATGCATCTTGATGGGTATGCATTCTTGCATTTTTCTTTTTGTATTGGTTATTATTTTGATCTCCATCAAACTTTCTTGAGGCATATTTCTCGTAATCAGTAATTCCTAAATTTAGGACCTCTGCTGCTTTCGTTACCTTTTTAATAATTTTTTTCGGAATTTTTGCACCCCATAAATGAGCTAAATAAATATATCCTAATGCGGAATTTAATCCATAAGAGTGATACCATAAACCTCTGTAACCTCTAAATGAATTATTATTAATATATCCATCATCATAAAATACCTTATCAATATATTTTAATCTAAAATTTATTTCTTTAGCAGCTAATTTTTTATTATTTGTCCAGCTCGCATAAACTAAATTTGGAATTCCTCCATTTCCCATTGCATAAAAACCTCTTTTTTTATTTGCAAATTCCTCTGGTTTTATAAATTTTTTATGCATTTTTTTTATATATTTATTTACTATCTTTAGTTCTTCTTTGCTTAACTGATCCTTTAAATAAGTGGCAATAATCATGTAATTTGCGAAAGCATCTCTTGCAAATTCATAAGCATGATACCAACAAGGTGCTTCTGGATTACCATCTTTCCAACATCTAGGCTTTTCTTTTAATTCTTCTCTTCCTATTGTGTCATACAGGATATTTGCCTTTGCCATTTGAATTAGAACATTTTTAGCTAAATTAATTTCATCTTTATCGTTATTTCCAACTGCTGTATGCGTGGTAACCGCAAATAACGTCATTGGACCTGTCAAATTTTCGTGATTTACACTTCTTGAATTTCCTTTTGCCCACTCACTCATCCAATCCAAATTAATTAAGCTTTCAATTTTACTTTTTGTATAGCTAGATTTAAAACTTTCATTTCCTGCTGCAAAGCAAACTTCTATCTGTTCAGTGTAAAAATGTTTTGGAAATGTTATATTTTCTGATTTAACTTGTGCATTACCATAGTTTAAAAAACACAATAAATTTATAATAATCGCTAAAATAATTTTTTTCATTTTATAAATTTATAAAATTATCAATTATTTTAAGACCAATTCTATCACTTTTTTCAGGGTGAAACTGCGTTCCAAATATATTTTCTTTTTCTACTGCACAAACTATATTTGATGCATAATCTGTTGTTGCGGCTGTAACTGAATTATCATTTGGAATAAATTCATAACTGTGAACAAAATACATATGAGAATTGTTTTCTATATCTTTAAAAATTTTACTATCTTTAATAATATTTATTTGGTTCCAACCGATATGAGGTAGTTTATATTTTCCATTTTGATTATCAATTTTAGATACTTTACCAGAAATCCAACCTAATCCCTTAGTCTCAACTTCTTCATAACCAACATCTGCAAACATTTGAAGTCCTACACAAATACCGAGAAGTGGTTTTTTATTATTTAATGCAAATTCGCTGAGAGTATCTATTAAGCCATTTATGCTATTTAAACCATCTATACAGCTCTTAAATGAGCCCTGCCCTGGTAAAACTACTTTATCGCTTGATTTAATTTTATTTAGATCTGAAGTTACTTCGATATTAACTTTATCTTTAGCAACTTCCTTGAAGGAGTTAATTACAGAGCTAATATTACCCGATTTATAGTCAACAATTGTGACGTCCATTAATTTTATAAAGAGCCTTTTGTAGAGGGAATTGTACTTTTATTCCTAGGATCTAATTCTAGTGCAGCTCTTAAAGTTCTTGCTAGGCCTTTATAGCAAGATTCTATTATGTGGTGACTATTATCACCATAAATATTTTCAACGTGTAAAGTAATTCCTGCAGCTTGAGAAAAGGCTTGGAACCATTCTTTAAATAATTCTGTGTCCATTTCTCCAAGTTTCTCAACTTTTAATTTTACATTCCAAATCAAATAAGGTCTGTTCGAAACATCTATTGCAACTCTTGTTAATGTTTCATCCATCGGTAATAAAATATGGGCATATCTTTTAATGCCTACAAATTTTTTTGAAGCTTTCTTTAAGCATTCTCCAATAGCAATTCCAGTGTCTTCAGTTGTGTGGTGAAGATCAATGTGTGTGTCACCTTTAGCTTTAACAGTTAAATCCATTGATGAGTGTTTAGATAACTGTTCTAGCATGTGATCTAAGAAACCTATTCCTGTGTCAACTTTGTATTTACCTTTACCATCAATATTAAGGTCAACACTAATGTTTGTTTCTTTTGTTTTTCTAGCTATTTTTGCTTTTCTTTTCATAATCTAGATCAGGTATATAGGTATTTTTGATTATATCAATAATACTTAACCTGGGCTTGAACTATTAAAATTCATATCCATTTATAGTTCATGACAACAATTGTACTTGTAAGAAAAAATAATGACGTAGTTGTGGCCAGTGATGGCCAAGTTAGTATGGGCAATACTGTTATTAAGAAAACTGCTAACAAAGTTCGTAAAATTGAGAAAAGAAATGTGATTGCAGGATTTGCGGGGTCAACAGCAGATGCGCTTACATTGTTTGAAAGATTAGAGTCTAAGCTTGAGAAGCATGCAGGCAACCTAACAAGAGCTGCTGTCGAACTAGCAAAGGATTGGCGAACAGACAAATATTTAAGAAGATTAGAAGCATTAATGGCAATTGGTGATAAAGAAAAAAGCTTTATTATTTCAGGAACCGGTGATGTTTTAGAACCTGAGGGTGATGTTATAGGTATTGGCTCTGGCGGTAATTATGCTTTAGCTGCTGCAAAAGTTTTAATGGATACAAATATGTCTGCAGAAGAAATTGCAAAAAAATCAATAAAAGTTGCTTCTGATATATGTGTATTTACTAATGATAATTTGAGTATGGAGAAAATATAATGGAAAACTCAAACGTAACAACATTTCCTAAAGGAAAAGTAGAAAAAGAAAAAACAACAATTACAAATTCATTATCACCTAGAGAAATTGTATCAGAATTAGACAGATTTGTTGTAGGACAAAATAAAGCCAAAAGAGCTGTTGCGATTGCTTTAAGAAACAGATGGAGAAGACAAGCATTAAAAGATGATATGAAGGATGAGGTTCTTCCAAAGAATATTTTAATGATTGGACCTACTGGTGTTGGTAAAACTGAAATCTCTAGAAGACTTTCTAAATTAGCAGAAGCACCATTCGTAAAAGTTGAAGCAACAAGATTTACAGAAGTTGGATATGTAGGGCGCGACGTTGAGCAAATTGTTAGAGATCTTTTGGAAATAGCAATTGCAATGGAAAAAGTTAAAAGAAGAAAAGAAGTCCACGCTCAAGCACAGAAATTAGCTGAAGAAAGAGTTTTAGACGCACTAGTTGGAAATAAAGCAAGTGTTGCTACTAGAGAAAGTTTTAGAAAAAGACTAAGAGATGGGGATTTAGATGATAATGAGATTGAAATAGCTATTAGCGAATCTAATCAAATGCCATCATTTGAAATACCTGGAATGCCGGGTGCAAACGTTGGAATGATTAATATTTCTGACATGCTTGGAAAATCTATGGGTCAAAAACCGAAAAAAAAGAAAATGTCTGTTAAAGAATCACATGAAATTTTAATAAACGAGGAGTCTGACAAACTTATTGAACAAGACAAAATTATTAAGTCAGCAAAAGATTCGACAGAGAATAATGGAATAGTTTTCTTGGATGAAATTGATAAAATTTCAGCAAGAACAGACCGTGTTGGTGGTGATGTATCAAGAGAAGGTGTTCAAAGAGACCTATTACCATTAATAGAGGGAACAACCGTTAATACAAAATATGGACCTGTTAAAACTGACCATATTTTATTTATTGCTTCAGGTGCTTTTCAATTAGCAAAACCATCCGATCTTTTGCCAGAATTACAAGGGAGATTGCCTATAAGAGTGGAGCTTGATGCACTAAATAGTGAAGATTTTATTAGAATATTAAAAGAGCCAGATAACAGTTTAATTAAACAGTACAAAGCGCTTTTAAAAACTGAAAAAGTAGATTTGGAATTTACAGAAGATGGAATAAATACTATTGCTCACATAGCAAGCGATGTGAATTCATCAGTAGAGAATATTGGAGCAAGAAGATTACACACTATAATTGAGAGAGTATTAGATGAAATTAGTTTTACAGCAACTGACAGAGCTGGAGAAAAAATTACCATCGATGGTAAATATATAAAAGATAATATTGGAGAATTAGTAAAAGATACAGATCTTTCAAAATTTATTTTATAGTTTTTAAAAATATATCAAAATTTCCTTTCGAAGGACTATTAACTGAATCAAAATCAATATTGATAATTTTAGTCATTAATTCAGGACTATTTTTTATATATTCTGGTACTGAATGCTTTAAAATACTTAGATCTTTAGATTGGTAAGGATCATCTAAATTTTTAGATCTCATTCCCTTACCAGTAATCACATTAATTTTTTTAACTTTATTTGCGTAGCAATTTTCAATAAATTCTGAAATTTTTTTATTAGCATCTTCCAAAGTATATCCATGAAGATCGATTGTTCTTTCAGAAATAATCTGATTGCTTAATTGATCCACATCTTTGTTCTGAAGTTTTTCTGGACTATCTAAAAATTTTTGCCAATCTCTTTTATCTTTATCTGACAGCTTATTCGTCAAGCTTGAGTATCAATTAATAACCAGTTAGGATTTGCAGATCTACTATCTTTTGAAAATTTCCAAGTATCTAATACTTTTTTTATTTTTTCTGGATCTCCTGATATTACTTTATTATCATTGTCTTTTACACATGAAATAATTTCACTTACAAATTCAACTGTTACTTCAAGCATATTCTTATTTTGTTCGTGTTGTTTTATTTCTGCAGAACTAATTCCAATAAATGTTGTTTCAGAAGAATGTTGTTTTGATTGTCTATCTTTGATTGCATCTTCAAATTGTTGATAAACATTTTTATCTAACAAAGTTTTGATATCTTTTAATGTTCCCTTTGCAAAATTTGTAATAATCGTCTCGTATGCAATTTTTGCTCCTTTTACAAATTCTTTTTTTGCATTTTCATCAAATGTGCTAGCATTCAAATTTACTGTTTGTTTTGTGGGTGGAGCTTCATGAGCAAAGCTAGAATCTATATCTTCTTCAAAACCTGTTTTTTTGCCTAGAATTCCTCGTAATCTTAAAAAAATGAAACCAGCAATCATTGCAAGAAGGATGATATCGATGTATTCAAAGCTATAACTCATATATTTATAATATTTACTATGTTGATAAATTTCAACCTGCTAATTAAATAATAGACAAATGAACACAGCATTAATTTTAATTATAGGTATTCCACTTATTGAAATATATTTATTTATCAAAATTGGATCACAAATAGGCGCATTTAATACGGTTTTACTTATATTAACATCAGCCGTGATTGGGGTCGCTTACGCGAGGTATGAGGGATTTAATACTCTAAAATCAGGAATTGGACAATTAGTAAAAAACGAGATGCCTGTATATGAAATTATATCAGGCGCAACTTTGGCATTTGCAGCTTTTCTCTTGATTTTGCCTGGATTTGCTACTGATCTGATAGGTATTCTTTTAGTTATTCCATTTACTAGAAAAATTTTGCTTAGAAGATTTGTAAAAACAAATATTAATAAAAATAAAAAAAAAAATAATTATATTGAAGGTGATTATGAGGATATAAGTGACGATAATGACAAAAAATTATGAAATAATTCTTAATTATATTAAAGATCTCTCAATAGAAATTCCTAATGCTGAAACATTTATTTTTAGCAGAGAAAACATAACAAAATATACACTTGGTTTAAATATAAAAACAAATCCTATTAAAGATCAAACTATCGAAGTTATCACAAATTTAAATTACAAAGATAAAAATGAAAATAAAAGAAAATCATATTTTGAAATTTCATATGCCACTGTAATTAAATTAAAAAATAAAAATATGAAAAAAGACGAGTTAGAAAGACTTATACTTTGTGATTTACAAAATGATATATATCCTGATTTAGAAAAAATTTTTTTAAAGTCAATTAAAGATGCTGGATTTCCTGATATGAAGTTAGATAAAAAAATTGATTTTGAAAAACTCTATCAACAAAAACTTAATTAAAGAAATTTCTTTTGAATTCTTTTTTCATAAATTCTTTATGATTTTCTAGCTCTTGTTTTGATGGCTTTATGATTTTTTTTGAGTAAACTATCTCTTCTTTATTTTTGTTCTCCTTTTTAATTATTTCTTTTTGGAATTGAAATATAGGCTCTTTTTGATCAATTAAATTGATATAAACTTTAGCTAATAATTCACAATCTATTAATGCTGTATGTTTTTCTCTTTTAGAATTGTCTATTCTAAATCTTTTGCACAATGCATCTAAACTTATTCCGGATCCAGGAAATTTATTCCTAGCAATTTCTAGTGTGTCGATGACATTGTCTTTTGAAATCTTTTCTTTTTTTATTAATGAGAGCTCATTATTAAGATGACCTATATCAAACTCTGCATTATGAATTATTATTTTTTTACCTTCTATAAATTTTAAAAAATCATCAGCAACATCACTAAATTTTTTTTTATCAGCTAAAAATTCATCTGTGTATCCGTGAACTTTTAATGCACTTTCGGAAACTTTTCTTTCAGGATTTAGATAACAATGAAAAACATTTTTGGTCGGTATTAAATTTTCAATTTCTATACAACCAATTTCTACTATTCTATGACCTTCTTTTACCGAAAGACCTGTAGTTTCAGTGTCAAGTACTATTTCTTTCATCTAAAATTTTATTCTTTAACAAACTAATTTTTTTTTTCATTATATTTGGGCTAAAATTATTATCGACAATATAATTTGCTAATTTTCTTTTTTTTAACAGACTAGCTTGGTTTTTTCTTAAATTTGAAAGAATTTTTTTGTTAAAATTTTTTCTTTTTCTCAATCTATTTATTACTTTATTTTGTTTAGATTTAACAAATATTAAAATATCTTTTTTATTATAAAGTTTGTTTTCTATTAATAAGGGAATATCTAGAACTATAATTTTATTTTTCTTATTTTTATTTAAAAATGATTTCAATTTCTTTCTAACTAATGGATGAACTACAGAAGATATCCTTTTCAGATTTTTTTTATCTTCGTTAATTGCTTTTATTAGTTGACTTTTTGATATTGGAAAAGATTTAACAAATCTAGGGAGTTTTTTTTTTAATTTTTTGTAACACTCCAAATTATTTTTGTATAGAAACTCTACTTCCTTATCAGCGTTGAAAACTGGTGATTTGAAAAGTTTAGATATAAAAGTTTTGCCAGATCCAATTCCTCCAATAACTCCTATTCTAATCATTTAAAATTAAATACATCTCCCGCCATCAACTTCAAGAACTGCTCCTGTTATCATACTTGCTTCATCAGAACATAAAAAACAAGCAGCATTCCCCATATCTTGAGGAGTAGAAAATCTACCTATTGGAATTGTAGACAAGAAAGCTTGTTTTTTTTTTGGCGTGTTACCTCCCATAAATGATTTTAATAATGGTGTATTTCCAGCTACCGGCGCTATAGCGTTAACACGCACTTTAAAGGGGGCCAATTCTACAGCCATGGCCTTTGTTGCGGTAATCATCCAGCCTTTGCTTGCATTATACCAATTCAATTTAGGTCTTGGAGATAATCCTGCCGTTGAGGCAACATTTAGGATAACTCCTCTTTTTATTTTTTTCATTTTTGGCACAAAATATTTTCCACAATAGTAAACTGACTTTGCATTTACATTAAATACTTTATCAAATTCTTTTTCTGTTACAGTTTCCATGGGTTTGGGTTTGTGTGTTATGCCGGCATTATTTACAAATATATCGACAGAATTGTACTTTTTATATGCATATTTGAGTAAAGAATTAAAGTTTGAGGCTTTAGATACATCTGCAACAAAATAATCTTGGGATAAATTTTTAGAAACTTTTTTTAGTAATTTTGAATTTAAATCAACTAATATTAAATTAGCCCCTTCTTTAGTAAACTTCTCAGCTATTCCTTTGCCAAATCCAGAAGCCGAACCTGTTATTATTGCAATTTTATTATTAAGTCTCACTGATTATTGCTTTTTAAAAATTTTATTACGTCTTGGTTGATTTCTGGTTCAACGTTATGCCATATACTAAATGCTTTTTGAGCTTGAAATAAGAACATATTTAAACCATTCTCTAATATATTTTGTGATTTGTTTCCAGCTTCCGAAAAATCAGTATTGAATGGATTGTAGATAACATCAAAAAATAGTTTATTATTTCCACTAATTGAAAAATCAATTCCAAATTTATCATTTTCTCTTAGTCCTAAACTAGTAGCATTAATAATCATATCAAATTCAGGTAGTACTCCCCAATCTATTACCTCTATTCCTTCAAATAAATTTTTTAATATTTGTGCTTTCTCTTTAGTTCGGTTGCTCAAATAAATTTGTTGAACGTTCATTTTATTTAAAGCATAAATGATTGAGGGTACAACGCCTCCAGCTCCCAAAATAACCACTCTTTTATTACTAACATCATAATCCAATTTTTTTATACTAAGCTCAAATCCGTCTATATCAGTGTTATAGCCAGTAACATTTCCATTGCTAAGACAAACTGTATTTACAGATTGAGTTCTTAATGCATTACCACTTAGTACATCTAAATGAGGGATAATTTTTTTTTTAAAAGGTACTGTAATGTTAATACCGTCTAATTGACCATTCTTGATATTACTACATAATTCTCTAAGATCGTCATCGTATGCTTGTAATTTTCCATAAATTGCCTCAATATTATTAGAGTTTAACCAATAATTTTGAAGCTTAGGCGATAATGAATGCTCAATAGGATTTCCAACCACTAAATATTTTTTCATTATAAGCCTTCAATATATTGTTTAATTTTATCAACAGGAAGGCCCATAATAGTATTTTTATCTCCTTCAATATTAGAAAATAAATTTTTTCCTTCGCCTTCAATTTGGTAGACATTATAAGCATATAAAGCTTCATCTGTTATTTTGCTTAAATATTCTCTTAGGTCATTATCATTAAATTCTTTCATCGTTAAATTTGCTTTATCTGTATAATTCCATACCATTGATCCATTTTTTGATATACATACAGAACTTATTAAATTGTGCATTTTTCCATTTAGTTTTTTCAAAATATTGAATGCTTGTTCTCGATTTTCAGGTTTAGAAATTAGTTCTCCATCTAAGTCTATAACGCTGTCTGCTCCCAAGACAAACTGATCATATAATTTTTGGCTTACTTTGTTTGCTTTTAATTCAGCTAAATTTTTTGAGATAATTTCTGGAGTTGCGCCTTCATTTAGTAAACTTTTTTTCACAGGCTCTTCGTCAACATTTGAATGTTCAACGATGCAATTAATATTATATTTTAACAAGATTTCATGTCTTACTTTACTTTTTGAGGCCAAAACTAATTTAAGCATTTTTATTTTTTATTTCATATATTTTAATAACTGATGCAGCAGTCTCTTCAACAGATTTTCTTGTTACATCTATTGTGGGCCACTTATTCTTTTTGAAAATTTTCTTTGACTGCTCAACCTCAATTTTAATTTTTTCCAAGTCGGTATAGTCAGATGCTTCATTCTCTTTAAGAGAATTAAGTCTATTACGTCGAATATCAAATAGCCTTTCGGCCTCTGTTACTAAGCCGATTACACACAAATTTTTTGACTCTAGAACATCTTTAGGGATTTTCATTTCATTCACTAGTGGTATATTGGCGGTTTTTAGACCTTTATTTGCCAAATAAATAGATGTTGGTGTTTTGCTTGTTCTACTAACACCAATTAATATTATATCTGACTCGAGAACATTATCCGTTTGATTACCGTCGTCATGGTTCATTGTAAATTGAATTGCTTCAATTCTTTTGTAATATTCTTCATCTAAAATATGTTGACCACTAGGCTTATGGGTCGCTTTTTGGTTTAAAATTTTTGAAAAATTTAAAATTAAATCTCCTAAAACACCAAAACAAGGTATGCTGGTTTTATTTGCTTCTTCGGCTAAATATTTTGCAAGTTTACTATTCACTATAGTATATAATATAATGGGGCTGTCTTTCTCCTTTGCATTTCTTAGAATGGTTGATATTTGACTTTCTGTTCTTGTAAAAGAAAATTTATTAAGTTCATAATTGAAGTTACTAAATTGAGCTTTTAAAGCCATAAAAATTCTTTCCAATGTTTCACCTGTGGAATCTGAAATTAAAAATATTTGATGTGTATTTTTCATGTATAAATTGTTTATAAATTGGTTTTAACTTAAGAAATAATTCTTATTTGGTAAAATTATAAAAAAAGTATTTTTTGTACTCATTTAGTTAACATTTAAAATTGATGTGAATATCTTATTAACAATTTTATAATTTTATAAAATAATTAAATAGTCTAGAATTTATTGGGTTTTTTAGATGTTAAAATGTATAAAAAGTTAACAAAGTGTTGAAATTGAGTAATTTACGTTATTAACAATACATACTAATAATAAATACTAAATATAATTATCTTAATATAAATGACACCAATACAAGAATGTTTAATAAATAAAAATACTAAAATCAATCCAGTTTGGTTGATGAGACAAGCCGGAAGATATCTACCAGAATTTCGAGAAATTAGAAAATTAAATCCAGATTTTATTAAATTATGTCTAAATCATAATTTGTCTGAAGAAATAACATTACAACCAATAAAAAGATTTGGTTTTGATGCTGCAATAATATTCTCTGATATATTAATGCTACCGTTCGGAATAGGACAAACTGTTCAATTTAAAAAAAACTTTGGCCCTAGTTTAGGAATTCTAGAATTAGACAAACTCCAGAAAGTAACTAACAATGATTTCTCAGAAAATTTATTACCTGTATACAAATTATTGTCTAATCTTAAAAATAATAAAGACCTTGAAAACAGAGATTTAATTGGCTTTGTAGGTGCACCCTGGACATTATTAGTATACATGATAAATAAAGTTTCACCAAAAAAAGGATTGTCTAAAGAGTTTTTTAAAGACAAAATTCTAATCAATGAAACTTTAGATTTATTAGATAAATTTATTAAGATACACATTGAAAACCAAATAAAAGCAGGTGCTACTATAATTCAAATTTTTGATAGTTGGGCTGGATTAATACAAAATGATTTCGATAAATTTTTATATAATCCAACATTATCCATCGTAAATTATGTAAAAAGTTTAGGCGTACCAGTTATATGTTTTCCAAGAGGTATCTCTGATTATGTTAAATTTACTAAAATTGTTAAGCCCAGTATGATAAATATTGATTACAATGTAGATCCTAAAAATTTAATTAAGTTTTTGGATATACCAGTGCAAGGAGGGTTGGATCCTAAGATCCTTTTATCAAATAGAGAAAATCTAAAAAAACAAATTAATAGCTATCTAGAAGTATTTAGAGATCATCCTTATGTCTTCAACTTAGGTCATGGTATTTTGCCTGAAACCGAAATTGATATGGTCTATGAACTTGTAGAAACAGTGAGGAACTATAAATGATAAAAGAGCATCCGCCTGTAAAATTTGGAAAAACTGGAGTTTTGTTAATCAACTTGGGAACTCCCGACTCCACCAATTGGTTTGATATTAGAAAGTATTTAAAAGAATTTTTATCTGATAGAAGAGTAATCGAAGTTAACCCAATTATTTGGCAAATTATTCTTAATCTTTTTATTCTCACGTTTCGGCCTTCTAAAACCGCTAAAGCATATAAGGAAATATGGATGAAAGATGTGAATATGTCCCCATTACTTTATTACACAAAAAAACAAATGGAGAAAACTTCTAACTATTTCAAAGATGAAAATTTAATTATAGATTTTGCAATGAGATATGGGAATCCAAGTATTAAAAGTAAAATAAAAAAATTACATTCAGAAGGATGTGAAAAGCTAGTAATCTTACCTTTATATCCTCAATATGCTGCAGCCACTACAGCCACGGTTTGCGATGAAGTTTACAGAACGTTAATGAAAATGAGGTGGCAGCCTTCTTTACAAATTATTCCGCACTATGAGTCTAATCCATTGTACATAGAGGCATTAGTTAAATCTATAAATAAAAAAATCAGCGAGATTACTTGGAAACCAGATCTAATATTGGCTTCATATCATGGAATTCCAAAAAAATATTTTGATAAAGGTGATCCATATCATTGTTATTGTCACAAAACCACAAGGCTTATTAATGAAAAGCTCAATTCTATTGAAATTAAAACGACATTTCAATCGAGATTCGGACCTCAGGAATGGTTACAACCTTATACAGATAAAACTCTAGAAGAACTCCCAAAAAATGGAAAAAGAAACGTTCTAGCAATATGCCCTGGTTTCTCCTCTGATTGTGTAGAAACATTAGAAGAAATACTTATACAAGGTAAGGAGAGTTTCATAGAGTCTGGCGGAAAAAATTTTGATATGGTTCCCTGCTTGAATGATAGCGATGATCATATACTTTTGTTAAAAAACTTGATTGAAAAAAATTTATAATAATGAATTTTTACTTATTATTTAAGTCTTTGCATTTAATTTCCGTTATATCATGGATGGCTGGGCTTTTATATTTGCCAAGAATTTTTGTTTACCACGCTCAGAATAGTTCAGAAAAAAAAACTTCAGAAATATTTAAGACAATGGAAAGAAAATTATTTTTTTACATTATGACTCCTGCTATGATTTTGTCATGGATTTTTGGAGTCATCTTAATTCACAGTATTGGATTTCAACAAATCGGACAAACTTGGATGATATTAAAAATAATTTTAGTAATCATTTTGACACTTTATCATTTCTATCTTGGTAAAATCCTTGCCCAATTTAAAATAGATCAAAATATACATAGTCATAAATATTATAGAATTATTAACGAAATACCCACATTATTGCTAATTTTGATTGTTTTTGTTGTTGTTTTTAAGCCGTTATAGGGTTGAAATCTTGTAAACACATAACTATATTAATAATATCAAATTAAAAACCTCCCAATATGAATATACA
This sequence comes from uncultured Pelagibacteraceae bacterium, assembly GCA_902518165.1. Lineage (GTDB taxonomy): Bacteria > Pseudomonadota > Alphaproteobacteria > Pelagibacterales > Pelagibacteraceae > Pelagibacter. Next base: position 193,709 of record CABYFB010000001.1, on the reverse strand, counting down.
AGAATTAAAAGAAAAAAGCTCAGAGCAGTTAATTAAAGAAGCTGAAAATTTAGGAATAGAAAATGCCAGCACACTGAGACGACAAGAGATTTACTTTGCTATTTTAAAAAAACTTGCAGAAAAAGGAGAAGAAATTACTGGAGGCGGGGTTCTTCAATTGCTCCAAGATGGTTTTGGTTTTTTAAGAGCTATGGAATCTAATTACCTGCCAGGCGCTGATGATATATATGTAAGTCCAAATCAAATAAGACGATTTGGATTAAGAACAGGTGATACCGTTGAGGGACCAATAAGGGCCCCAAAAGAGGGAGAGAGATATTTCGCACTGCTGCAGGTTAGCAAAATTAATTTTGAAGAAACCGAAAAATTTAAACATAAGATAGCTTTCGACAATCTAACCCCCCTTTACCCTAACAAGCAGCTAGTAATGGAAGTTGAAGCTGTTAAGGTAGACAAGAAGGTAGATTTAACTCCAAGATTGATTGATTTAGTTAGTCCAATAGGGAAGGGACAAAGATCATTAATCATTTCACCGCCTAAAGCTGGCAAAACAATGATTTTACAAAGTATTGCAAATTCTATAACAGCAAATCATCCAGAATGTTATTTGATGGTCTTGCTAATCGATGAAAGACCTGAAGAAGTAACTGATATGCAAAGAACTGTTAAAGGAGAAGTTATAAGTTCAACATTTGATGAACCCGCGCAGCGGCACGTAGCAGTTGCTGAAATGGTAATAGAGAAAGCTAAACGATTAACAGAACATAAAAAAGATGTGGTCATACTACTAGACTCAATAACAAGATTGGGTAGAGCTTACAACGCAGTTGTCCCAAGTTCAGGAAAAGTATTGACTGGGGGAGTTGATGCGAACGCATTACAAAGACCAAAGAGATTTTTTGGTGCAGCAAGAAATATTGAAGAGGGCGGATCACTGACTATTATAGCTACCGCCCTTATAGATACGGGTAGTAGGATGGACGAGGTAATATTTGAAGAATTTAAAGGAACAGGTAATAGTGAGACTATATTAGATAGAAAAATTTCAGAAAAAAGAATATTTCCAGCTATTGATATAACTAAATCTGGAACTAGAAGAGAAGAATTAATCTTTGATAAAAATGATCTTCAAAAAATGAATGTATTAAGAAGAATTATTGCGCCCATGGGATCTATGGATGCAATTGAGTTTATTAATTCTAAATTGAAAGAAACTAAAAATAATTCTGATTTTTTTAATTCAATGAATAAACCTTCTTAAATTTAAAGATATCTAAGCTCTTTCATTTCTTCACCAAATAATTCTTCAATAGATTTAATTGTTTTATTATTTAACAGTTTTTTATAGTCGTTATTTTTTCCTAAATTAAAAAATGCCTTTGTTTTACTATTATCTGATGAGTATATAGCTTCATCAAAACCCTCTTTTTCCTCTTTTCTTTTTAGTAGATCGAATTCTGTTGTTTTAATAGATTTCCTAAGTTTCTCAAAATTAATTTCATCATTTTTTCTCATTATTTTATTCGTGAACTTAATAATTTTCAAAAAAGTATTCTCGATATCTTTTTCTAGGTCTTCATATTTTATAAGAATTTTATTTATATTTTTAGTTAATTTCCAAGACCTATAGTTTTTGTCCCAAGAACTAATGAAAGAATAAGTTGCATAATTATCTTTATCATTTCGATCTCTTAAATTTCTATTCACATTGCTCATCATTTTAAGCGCATCCTCTTCATTAATTGAGAAATGATTCATCAAAGAAGTAATTACATTTCTAGGATCTCTTACAATATTGATCGCCCCCAAAGTATAATCTGGAGAAGTGAAATTATTTCCTTTATATGCTCCATATACATTATGTGTTTTTAAAAAAAAAACCTTTTTGGTTTCTTTGATTTTTTTTTGAACAGGTATCCAATTTGCGGAAGCTTCTTCAACATTATTAACTTTATTAGGAAAAAAATACGGACTTGGAAATTGTCTAATATTTTTCAAAAGATCAAAATTGAACTCTCCATCATTAGAAAAATAATACGCTGAGAGAAGTGACCTCACCCAAGTGTTTCCACATTTTGGGTAAGATGCAATCCAAATAATCATAGAAAAATTTATATATTTAATTCTAATACTAGCTATAATTAATTTAATGACAATATATGCCCTATCCTCAGGCCCAGGTATTTCTGGAATTTCTGTCATAAGAGTATCTGGCTCGAAAACAAAGGATGTTATTGTTAATTTAACCAAGCAAAAAGCACCAGAGCCAAGAGTTGCAACATTAAGAAAATTCAACAAAATCAACAATAGTGAGCTTATAGATGAAGGAATATTAATATGGTTTCCTGGTCCATACAGCTACACCGGTGAGGATATGGCTGAATTCCATGTTCACGGTAGCAAAGCAGTCGTAGATTCCATCCAAGACACAATATCAAAAATTGATGGCTGCAGACTGGCAGATCCAGGTGAGTTCACCAAGATAGCTTTTCAAAACGGAAAAATAAATCTTTTAAAAGCCGAAAGTATCTCAGACTTAATATCTTCTGAAACAGAAATTCAAAGGCAGCAAGCCATTAAAATCATGTCTGGAAAAAGTTCAGAAAAATTTAATTCCTTAAGATCAAGATTGAAAAAAATTCTATCTAATGTTGAAGCAAAAATTGATTTTCCAGAAGATGATTTGCCTGATGATATTTTAGAAAATATTCATACTGAAACTGATTATATTAGAAATGAAATAGAAAAAATATTAAACGACCGAAGAGTAGGAGAAAGAATTAGGGAAGGTTTTAAAATTGCAATTGTAGGCCCAACTAATGCTGGCAAGTCTTCACTCTTAAATTATTTATCAAGAAGAGATATTGCAATTGTTTCAGAAATTGCTGGAACTACAAGAGATGTGATCGAGGCTCATCTAAATTTAGACGGCTTCCCGGTTATTTTATCAGATACTGCTGGCATAAGAGTTTCAAAAAATGAGATAGAAAAAAAAGGAATTAAATTGGCTTTAAAAAAGGCCAAAAATGCTGATTTAAATATAATTGTATTAGAGCCTAAAAGTCACGATTTTAGAGACTTTTTTGATGAATCTGCAATAAAGAAGTCAATTTTAGTAATAAACAAATCAGATTTGGGTGTTAATGAAATTAGCAATGAAATCGAAAAATATAACCCAATATTTATATCCGTAAAGAAAGAAAAAAATTTAGATCAATTGATTGATCTGATTAAAGAAAATTTAAAAAATAAATTTATCTCATCTGAAGATATTTACATTACTAGAGAAAGGCATAGATCTAATCTTAAAAATTGTGTTGAGCATTTAAAAAATTTTCAAAAAAAAAAATCTCTTGAAGATTTCGATAAAGGAGCAGAAGATTTAAGATTGGCTGTAAGATATCTCGGAATGATAGTTGGTAAAGTTGATGTTGAAGAGGTATTAGGATCAATTTTCAATGATTTTTGCATAGGCAAATAATCGTTGATAATGCTCATTTTTTTAACAATTTTGAGTGTTTTCTTGTAAATTTTAAGATCAATAATAAATTACAACTATGAAAAATGATTTATTCTTCGATGTTGTTGTAATAGGTGGGGGCCACGCTGGGTGTGAAGCTGCAGCAGCATCAGCAAGATTAGGTGTTAATACCGCATTATTTACTCATAGCTTTGATACAATAGGTGAGATGTCATGTAATCCTGCAATTGGTGGATTGGGCAAAGGACATTTGGTAAGGGAAATAGATGCCCTAGATGGAGTTATGGGTGTGGTAGCAGACAAATCTGGCATTCAATTTAGACTATTAAATAGAAGCAGAGGACCAGCTGTTAGAGGGCCTAGAACTCAAAGTGATAGGTCATTGTATAAAAAATTTATGCAAGAAAAACTCGTAAACTACTGTAATTTAAACATTTTTTTTGATCCTGTAATTAAGTTTATTTTTAAAAAAAATAATATAAGTGGATTTATTACGCAATCTGGTAAAGAAATAAAATCATCTAAGATAATTCTAACAACCGGAACATTTTTGAATGGTTTGATTCATATTGGCGATAGCAAAACTCCTGCCGGAAGATTTAATGAAAAACCCTCAACAGGTTTAAGCGAGCAGTTAAAAAAATATAATTTTAAAATAGGAAGATTAAAAACTGGAACACCTCCAAGGCTTGATGCTCGTACAATAAATTTCAAAAACTTAGAAGAGCAACATGCAGACGATGATCCTTATTTTTTTTCATTTCTAACTAAAAAAAATCTTAATAAACAAATTTCATGCCGAATGACATATACTAACGAAGCAGTTCATAAAATTATTTCTAAAAATCTAAAAAGGAGTGCAATGTATTCAGGAAGCATCGGAGGTGTGGGTCCACGATATTGTCCTTCAATTGAGGATAAGATAAAAAAATTTGCAGATAAAGAAAGACATCAAATTTTTTTAGAACCAGAAGGGTTGAATGATAACACAATATACCCAAATGGTATTTCTACATCCTTACCAGAAGATGTGCAGCAAGAAATATGCAGTAAAATCAATGGTTTGGAGAGTGTAAAAATATTAAGGCCAGGATATGCGATCGAGTATGATTTTGTAGATCCAAGGGAGCTTTTTATAACATTAGAAACAAAAAAAATAAAAAATCTATTCCTTGCTGGGCAAATTAATGGAACAACTGGTTATGAAGAGGCAGCAGCTCAAGGTTTGATTGCAGGAGCAAATGCAGCTCTTGCCGTAAAAGGGAAAGAGCCATTTATTTTAGACAGATCAGAAGCATATATAGGCGTTATGATAGATGATCTTATAACCAAAGGTGTTGCAGAACCATATAGAATGTTCACATCAAGAGCAGAATATAGACTTTCTTTGAGGTCAGATAATGCAGATATTCGATTAACAGATAAAGGAATAAATTCGGGACTTGTTTTAAAAGAAAGAATGGAAAAATTCCACGAAAAACACAAAGAATTAACAAAAATTAAAGTTAAAATGGAAAGGTTAACGATTACGCCATCAAAAATTGCAAAATTTGGTATAAATATCGCAAAAGATGGTATTAGTCGTACAGCATATCAAGTATTAGGCCAGAAATCAGTAAATATGAGAAAAATAAGAGAAATATGGCCAGAAATTAAATATGTTTCACGTGAAATTGATGAACAATTAGAAATAAGCTCACATTATAAAGGTTATTTAAAAAAACAAAAGGCAGATATATTGGCTTTTAAAAGAGATGAAAACTTAATTATACCAGAAAACATAAATTATGACAGTTTTTCTGGGCTTTCAAATGAAGTAAAGTCTAAATTTAAGAAAATTAAACCAAAAACTATGGGTCAGGCTTTAAGAATCGATGGAATTACACCGGCCGCTGTATATATTTTGTTGTCTCATCTTAAAAGAAAGTCTATTAAGAATATAGCTTGATTGATTCGAATATTTTAAAAATTGACAAATTATCATTCTCAAATGTTTCACGTGAAACATTAAGAGAGCTTAATGATTATTCAAAAGAAATAATTAGAAGAAATAGTTATATAAATTTAATTAGTAAAAGCACAGAAAAGTCAATAAATTCAAGGCATATTGAAGATAGTGCGCAAACCATTGATTTTATTAATAAAAATGACATAAAAGTTTGTACTGATCTTGGATCTGGAGCTGGTTTACCTGGTATAGTTTTAGGTATTTTGATGAAATCAAAAAAACCAATATTTAAGCTAATTTTTTATGAAAAGAGCTACCACAAAAGCATGTTCTTAAAACAAATGACTAAAAAATTTAATTTAAATTCTGAAATTCATCAGAAAAATATTTTTAACGAAAAAAATTTAAAAACTGATGTAATTATTTGCAGAGCATTTAAACCTCTGCCTATAATATTTCAAATTGCAAAAACAAATTTTAAAAATTTTAAGTACATTATTATTTTTTTAGGCAAGAGTGGAAAAAAAATTTTAAATGATACGCATAAATTTTGGAATTTTGACTATGAAGAAAAAAAAAGTTCAACAAATGATGGTTCCTTTATTGTTAAAATTTCAAATCTTAGAGAAAAGAATGTATAAAAAAATAATTTCAGTCATTAATCAAAAAGGTGGAGTTGGAAAGACAACCACCGTAATTAATTTAGCAGCAGGTTTGTCCATGAAGGGAAAAAAAGTTCTTGTTATAGATCTTGATCCCCAAGGCAATGCAACAACTGGTCTTGGATTGTCCAACAACATAACTTCAGAAGCATCAATCTATAATGTCTTAAATGGAAAAAAGAAAATTTCTGAGGTAATACAATCAACAAGCTTTGAAAATCTCAATCTTATCACATCAAATGTTGACTTATCAGGTCTCGAAGTAGAAACTGCTGATGATAGCAGAAGAGCTTTCAAATTAAAGGACGAATTAACCCCTATTTTAAATGATTCTAGAGCTACATATGATTATATCTTAATCGATTGTCCTCCATCACTTAGCCTTCTAACAATTATGGCTTTAGTAGCATCGGATGCTTTACTTGTACCGTTGCAGACTGAATTTTTTGCATTAGAAGGTCTTACACAACTTATGAAAACGATTGAGAGGATTAAATCTAAGCTAAACCCTCAATTAGATATAAGAGGCATTCTGTTAACCATGTTTGACAAAAGAAATAGGTTATCGGGACAGGTTGAAATAGAAGCCAGAAACTATTTTAAAGAAAAAGTTTACTCAACATTAGTTCCAAGAAATGTAAGATTATCCGAGGCCCCATCTCATGGCATGCCAGTGCTTCTGTATGATAGGGTTTGCCCAGGTAGTAAAGCATATTTCAAATTTACAGAGGAATTTTTAGACCAAGATAAACAAGTGGAGAGTGCAGCATGATAAATCCTTTTAAAAATAAGAAAGGACTGGGAAGGGGTTTGTCCTCACTAATTGGAGATAGTGATATAAAAATTTCAAGTAATAAAATTAATATTGGATCAATAGTTCCAAATAAAAATCAACCTAGGAAAATGTTTGAAAAAGAGTCACTTGATGAATTGAAAAATTCGATCAAAGAAAGAGGTATTATCCAACCTTTAATAGTTCGAAGATCAGATGATCAAGATAACAAATATGAACTTATTGCTGGCGAAAGAAGATGGCAAGCTGCACAATTAGCTGGACTTCATGAGGTTCCTGTCACAATAATACAGGCAGATAATTTAAAATCATTAGAACTTGCAATTATAGAAAATGTTCAAAGAAAAGATTTAAATGCTATTGAGGAAGCTGAAAGCTACAAAAATCTCATTGATAATTTTGGTTACGATCAAGAACAAGTATCACAATTTATAGGAAAAAGTAGATCACATATTTCAAATTCTTTAAGATTATTAAATTTGCCAGAAAAATTAATTGATATGATTAGATATGGAAAAATTTCACAGGGTCATGCAAAAATTCTGATAGGACTGGAAAATGCAATATTTTTAGCAGAGAAAATAATTAAAAAGAGATTATCAGTTAGACAAAGCGAAAATTTAGTTAGACTTTTAAAAAAGGGATCTGAAATAAAAAAAAATTTAAAGGATCCAAATATTGCTGCAACAGAAAATGAACTTATGGACAAAATAGGTATGCGTGTTTTTTTAAAAACAAAAAAAAATAATTCAGGTAGTCTTATTTTTGAATATAAGGGGATTGATCAATTAGACAGACTTATATCTATTATTAAAGATAATTATTAATAATTTAGCATGAAATTTGAAACAATATTTAATGAGTTTATAGAGCTACTCTTAACTAAAGTTTCAACTTCGCTGATTTGATAAATTTTCCTTCTTAATTCACTTAGATTCCAGATATTTGCTTGTTTTTTCACTTTTTCTTTATCTTTCCAGAAAACTTGAGGGCGAATATTGCTAATTACTTCATCAATATTTCCTACCATATTATTTTTCTCTATTATCCCTAATAATCTTTTTGATTTAATAAGAATTGTTCTTAATATTAACATGCAATCCTCATCAGAATAATTATTCTCGTTAAGGATCTTAGTTACATGTTTTGTGTTTTTGATTAAAAATTGATCAGCTAACTCATTAACATCAATATTTTCTGATAAATTTGTAAGCTTTTTCACTGTTTCATGTTGTAAATTTTTTACCGAGATAGAATAATTATAAATTTTTTCTAACTCTTTATTGAGAGACTCTCTACTACCATTGGCTCTTTCAATTAATAAATTTATGCTTTCCCGAGATATTCTTATTCCGTTTTTTTTAATAAAATTATTTACTATTGGTAATAAACTTTTAAGATCATCTTCATAAAATGGAATAATTACTATTTTCTTATTTTTTTCAAAAAAATTTCTTAATTTTGATTTTTTTTCAAGTGCGCTTGATTTATAAATTATTTTTATATCGTTTAAGTTTTTATCTATAATTTCTTCAATAATTTTAACAGATTTATCAGTCGTTCTAGATATAATTAATATCTTCTTTTCGCAAAAAAGCGACTTATTTAAAATTTCTCCAATGATGACTTCGTTATTATTTAAAACCTCATTTTCATCGTATTTTATAATTTCGCCTTCAAAATTATTAATAAAATAATCTTGGATAACTTCATTTATAAAACCTTCATTCTTCCCATAAAAAAGATATAAATTATAGTTATCAAAATCCAATTTACTTAATTGAAAACTCTTAAATATCATTTTGTAAGAGACGCCATCGATATTAAAATATCTTCTGCAATTTTTTCTGAGAGATTTTTAATTATATTTTCTTCATATTTTAACAATTCAAATTTATCGTCAATATTATTAAATGTTGATTGTTTCAAAATTTCATTTTTAAAAACAATATTATTATCTTTTTTAAGATTATAATTTAAATTAATACTTATTTTATAGATTGTCGGGTCTCCCTTCTTGTTAGATGATACAATGTCTTTGTTTAGTTTTGATACAAAAAATATTTGATAATTTTTCACACTTTCTAAGTTTGTTCTCTCTTTGAATTTTTGTTTAATAATTCTATTGATTTTTTTTTCACCTTCCGATTTTACTTCTAAAAAATAAAAGTCATAATTTTTTTTTATTAGCAATGGTTCGTAAGCACACCCATTTAATACAAATAAGGCAAAGAATATCTTTAATAGCTTATTCATTTGTTAAAATATTAATTAATCGATTTTGCACAAAAATTACTTTATTTATTTTGGCATTACTTAAATATTTATCAATAATATTGTTATCTTTTGCCAACTTCAAAAGTTCATTTTCTGAAATATCTTTTTTAACATTTAAAATAGCTCTTTTTCTTCCATTTATTTGAATAACAAATTTTACCTCCTCATTATCCAAAATAGATTTATCATAGTCTGGCCACTTTATTTCTTCATTTGTGTTCAGGTCGCTAAGACACTCGTTACTAAAATGTGGAATTACTGGTAAAAAGCAAACTAATATTTTTTTATAATTTTCTTCTAAGTTTTTTAAATCTTGTTTATCCTTAATAAAATTTATTAGATAATTATATGTTTCATACATATTAGCAACTATCACATTATAATTAAATTTTTCAAGATTATTAGTGATTTTAGCTATTAAGTTATTCGTATATTTTTCTAGATCTTCATCTAAATGATGATTTTCCTCATCTAATATTTTTTTTTTAATTTGGTTATGCATGTTCCAAAGCTTTTGGATAAATTTATAAGATGAGACCATTCCTTGTTCAGACCATTGAACATCTTTTTCTGGTGGACTGTCGGATAGAATAAATAATCGGACTGAATCTGCTCCATAGTTATTAATAATATATTCTGGGTCAACAACATTTTTTTTTGATTTTGACATTGACTCAGAAGGTCCTACTTTTACTAATTTTTTATTGTCATTCTTTAAAACAATTTCATTATTAACTTTTTCAACTTCATCCGGGCTTAGCCAATTATTATTTTCATCTTTATAGGTCTCGTGACACACCATACCTTGAGTAAATAAACTTTCAAAAGGTTCCTTTATTTTAAAATTTTTGTTTTCGTAATTTATTGCTCTCATAAAAAATCTTGAGTATAATAAATGAAGAATTGCGTGTTCAACTCCACCAATGTATTGATCAACAGGCATCCAATAATCGATTTCCTCTTTTTTAAACCCATAACTTTTTTCCCTTGGTGAGCAAAATCTTAAATAATACCAGGAGGAGCAGACAAATGTATCTAAAGTATCAGTTTCTCTGGTATATTTTTTTCCATCTATTGTTATTTCTTTCCAATTTTTTTCATTATCAAGAGGATTTCCCTTTACTGATAATTCAATATTTTCTGGAAGTTTCACTGGCAACATTTCTTTTGGCAATGGTTTAGCATCACCATTTTCGTCATAGATTATTGGTATTGGACATCCCCAATACCTTTGACGTGATACACCCCAGTCTTTTAATCTATAGTTTATCTTCTTTTTACCTAAATTTTTTTTCTCCAAAATATTAATCGTTTTTATGACAGAATCATCAGGAGCTTTAAAACCATTTAAAAATTCTGAATTTATAATTATACCTGGTCCAGAATATGCTTCTTCGTATACCGTAAAATTTTCATTTTCTTCATGTGGTCTGACCACAGTTTTGATTTCTAAATTATATTTTTTAGCAAAATCAAAATCTCTTTGGTCATGACCGGGACATCCAAATACAGCTCCAAAACCGTAATCCATTAAGACAAAATTAGCAAAATAAACTGGGACTTTTTGCTCTGGACGCAAAGGATTTTTTGCAAACAAATCAGTTTTAAACCCGATTTTTTCACCAACTGCTATTGCTTCTTCAGTGGTTCCAGTTTTAGAACACTCTTCTTTAAACTTAAGGAATTCCTCATTGTTGTTATAAAACTTTGAAACTTCATGATCTACAGATAAAGCAAGAAAAGAAAAACCAAAAAGAGTATCAGGTCTTGTTGTAAAACATTTTATATTTTTTATTGGTAAATTGCCCTCAATTTCAAAATTAATTTCACATCCAAATGACTTGCCAATCCAATTTTTTTGCATAGTTTTTACTTTGTTAGGCCATGTTTCAAGTTCTTCTAAACCATCTAATAAATCTTGAGAAAATTTTGAAATATTAAAAAACCACTGACTTAGTTTTTTTCTTTCAACAAGTGCACCTGATCTCCAACCTTTTCCATCAATGACTTGTTCGTTTGCTAAGACGGTTTCGTCAACTGGATCCCAATTTACATAATTCTCTTTTCTATAAACTAAGCCTTTTTCAAGTAGTTCTAAGAAGAAAATTTGTTGATGTTTATAGTAATCTTCATTGCATGTAGAAATTTCTCTATCCCAGTCTATTGATAATCCCAACTTTTTAAGCTGATTTTTCATAGTATTAATATTTTTATTTGTCCAGTCTTTAGGATCTAACTTGTTTTCTCTAGCTGCATTTTCTGCCGGCATACCAAATGCATCCCAGCCCATTGGATGCAAAACATTAAAACCTTTTAGCTTTTTATATCTAGATAAAACATCACCTATTGTGTAATTTCTGACATGTCCCATGTGTATTTTCCCAGACGGATAAGGGAACATTTCTAGACAATAAAATTTTTCTTTAGATTTATCTATTTTGGTTTGAAAGACTTTATTTTTTTCCCAAATTTTTTGCCACTTGTCTTCAAACTCTTTGAAATTATATCTTTCCACGTTTCTAAATTTAGTGATTATCTCTCAAATTACGAAAGTTTTTTTTGTCTACTTCTTTTTTTTAGACTTATTTTCTTTTTCATAAATAGCAGCTTTACTTAAAATTTTTTTAGTTAATTCTTCCGATAACACTCCGGACCTATCGGTAATCTTACAAGTTTGTTGAACTGAACAGTTTTTATAAAAAACTTTAACTACTAAAGCATCAGCTCTTACTTCATTGCTTAAAAATCTTACAGAAATTTTTACTGACTCATTATTTACATCACTATCACTGTACCAATCAGTAACTATTACACCACCACTATAATTTGCTAGAGCTAGAGGCATAAAATCTAAAGTGTCTAATGATGCTCTCCATAACTCATTTGAACTTGCAAAGTCAAAATCACCTATGTTTTTTTGGCTATTGCTAAATAGTTTTACTCCTCTGCCTTCCTCAATATTTTTTTGAACTCTATCTTTCACATTAGGAGGTCTTGTACGTGCATCACCTGCATTTTTACATGAGCTTAAATTAAGCAAACAAATTAGTGGTAAGATTAGTGATAATTTTAAAAAATTTGGTTTCATAAAAAAATTAATATAATTAACTAGATAAACTTTAAATTATATAGATTTATATAAAAAATTGAAAAAAACCTATATTTATCTATGTTTTTTTATGATGTAAATTTGCAACACATTAATATTAAATTGACATAGAATCCTTAATTTTTAGGAGTTTTAAGAGAATTTTGATAAATAGGCTATGTTTAATATTAAACATAAACAAGGAGTACTTAATATGAACAAATATACAAAAATAGGACTAACAGCTCTTGCTGGTTCTTTAGTTGCTGGATCTGTTTCAGCTGCTGAAATGTCAGTTTCTGGTAGTGCTACAATGACTTATACTGGTGGTGATGAAAAAGCAACACACGGTAACGGTTGGATAATGGGAGATTCAGTTACGTTTTCTGCTACAGGAGATGTAAATGATTTCGCAGTAACATATAGCGTTGAGCTAGATGGTACAACTGGTGTAGATGATTACTCACTATCTATGGACTTTGGTGATGCTGGAGTTCTAAGATTTGATGGACATGGTGGATCATCATTCTTATCTGGAAACGATGACGTAATGCCAACTGCTTCAGAAGAGCCGTGGGATGTAATTACAGGTGGAGACACAGGTGTAATTAATGGTCATGCAGCAAACAATGCGTTTAAATATACATACGCGCATGATTCAGGTCTTAACCTAACATTGACATACATCAATGCTGCTGATGCAGAGAACGATGTATCTTATTCTGACTACGGTGTAACTTACACTGGAATGGAAGGATTAACAATTGGTTATGGTCAAGGTGATGTTGAAGTAACAACTGGAACTAAATCTGATGAAAGCACATTATTTGCTAAATATGCAATCGGTGGAGCTACAGTTGGTATCCAAAAATCAGAGCAAGACAATGAAACTTCATCTGATGTAGAATCAACAGGTATTGGTATATCTTACGCAGTTAATGATGATCTAACAATATCTTACGGTTCAAACGTTAGAGAAAAAGTTGGATCTGATGACCAAGAAGCAGTAGCTATTGGTGCTTCATACACAGTTGGATCATTAGGTATTGCAGTTTCAATGCATCAAGTTGACAACGTAAATAACACTTCTTCAGACGATAGAGAAGGTTATCAAATGGTGTTAACTTTTGCATTCTAATTTGTAAAAATAAACTATTTAAAAGGGCCCCATTTTGTGGGGCCTTTTTTTTTACTCAAAATAAGAGATTCCACTTATTCCATAACAGTCTAACAATTTAATTTTTTTTTGGTTCAATTTTGAAATACCACCAAGAGCAATAACATTTTTATTTGTTAATTTAGAGAGCAGCCTAAATCTATACAATCCTAAATAATTTTTATTTTTCTTAAAAATTGAAGAGATAAAAATAAATTTTGCTTTTTGAGCCTCTTTTTTTCTTATTTCTTTAACATTATGAGCAGATCCAATGATAATAAAAGATGATTTAGTTTTGTAACTTAGGTGCCTTAAACTTTGATTAAACGCTGGAATGTAGCTACCATCTAAGTCAAGTTTAATAGCCAACTTAAAATTATTTGATAAAAAAAATTTTAAACCTCTTTTTTTACAGTATTTTTTTATTTGAATAATTTCATAAATACTTACTTTTTTGTTGTAATTTCTGAAAATTACTCCTGTATTAATATTTAATTTATCAATATTATTTTTTTTAAAAGTATTTATAAAATAATATTTATTTGGAAAAGTATTATGCATGTTACAATAAAAAATTTACTTAAGATTAAAGAAAATATTAATACAAATCTACAAAATGTAAAAAAAACAAATGTATCTCCAAAAATAATTGCTGTTTCAAAAACATTTAAAATTGATCATATAATGCCATTAATTGATCATGGTCACCTAGATTATGGCGAAAATAAAGTTCAAGAAGCAATAGAAAAATGGACTAATATAAAAAATAAAAATAAAAATATTAAATTGCATTTAATAGGTGGTTTGCAAACTAATAAAGTTAAATTTGCTGTTCGAATATTTGATTACATTCACTCATTAGATAGTAAGAAACTCGCTGACAAAATTTCCTATCAGCTCAAAGAGCAAAATATGGAAACAAAAATCTTTATTCAAATCAATTTAGGAAAAGAAAAACAAAAATCTGGTATTCTTGAGGAAGAATTATTTGATTTTTATAAATACTGTAAAGATCTTAATTTAAATATCATTGGTCTAATGTGCATACCTCCTTTTAATCAGGATAGCACAAAATATTTTCTGAAAATGCAAGAATTAAACAAAAAAATTGGATTAAAAGAATTAAGTATGGGAATGTCAGCTGATTATATAAGTGCAATCAAATATGATTCTACTTTTGTTAGAATAGGATCAGAAATATTTGGTCAAAGATACTAAAGAATTTTTATTTTTGTATTTTTATTAATTAATTTTATTAATATTAGAAAATCTTTTTCTGATATGCCTATACACCCTGCTGTAGGTTTATAATTTTTTGTTAGATGAATAAAAATAGCACTTCCATTTCCAATTTTGGTTTTATTCCAATTGTATTTTATAGGCAATAAATAATCGTATTTATAATCATGCCTAAAAAGTTTTTCATATTTTAATTTTGCTTTTTTTTTAATAAGTTTATTATAATTTTTTTTAGATTTAATATCATTACACCAACCCATATTTTTTTTTATTTTTAATGATTTTAACTTAGTATTAGGTTTATCTTTTTTATCAGATCTATAATAAATACACTCCAGAGAAAATTTTCCAATTGGAGTCCTTTTATCTCCTTCAATTTTTTTTTTACTAAAACCATTTTTTCCTACACAACATTTGAATATAAAATCATCATAAATAAGAGTATCTTTATTTTTTACTACAATTGTCATATTGTACGTTTATGATAGATCAACAAACATTAATAATATACAAATTTGATGTATTATTTAACATTTTAATGGAGCTTAAAGATCATTTTAATTTTAAAATAATGTTAGGTAATACAAGCAAAATTGATGAAATACAAAACGACAAAAATTGTCTAATTATTTCTGGAGAAAAAAAATCTAAATTAAATAATCAAATCAATATAAAAGAGTATCCAATTGATATAATAAAATTGGTTGAGATAATTAATATTAATTTTTTAAAGCACAAATTTAACGATCAGAATAATATTAAAATAGGAAAGTATATTATAAATTTAAACTCTAGAGTAATGAATAGAAATTCTGAAAAGTTATCACTGACTGAAAAGGAAGCTAAGATTGTTGTTTTTTTAAATAAATCAAAAAATCCAGTCCCTATAACTGATTTACAAAAAGAAGTTTGGGATCATAAGTCCAAACTAGAAACACACACGGTTGAAACTCACATATACAGGTTAAGAAAAAAAATCGAAAAAAAGTTTAGAGATAAATTGTTTATTACTAGTCTTAAAGATGGTTACAAATTAAATGCTTAAAAAAAAAAATATTCATGCCAAAGAGCTTTTCACAAGAAAGTACAAACCTCGAATTATAAAGGCTAAAAAAGGAAAAGGTAGTTATAATAGAAAAAATATTAAAGCCTAGCACCAATTTGTTGAATTATTTTGGATGACATTTCTTTACCTTTATTCAAACAATCAATATGACTATAATTATTTAAATATCCATGTAAAAAACCTGCAGCAAATAAATCTCCAGCACCAGTAAGGTCTTTTATATCAAGACTCTTATCAATCCCATTTTCAATCACATCATTACCATTTATTAATATTGCTCCTTTATCTCCTCTTGTTATAACTAATTGTTTGTTTAAATTTCTTCCAAACTCAATCACTTCTTCAAAATTCTTAGCATCAATTAATGACATTACCTCTTGCTCATTTGCAAAAGTAATATCTAACTTATTTTTAACTAAATCTAAGAAATGAGACTTATGTCTATCAACACAAAATTGATCAGATAGAGACATGGCAACTTTTTTTGCATTATTAATAGCTTTTTCAAAAGCTTTTTTAGGTTCACCTTCGTCCCACAAATAGCCCTCTAAAAATATCATTTCAGACTGCTTTATAATATTTGCATCTACATCATTTTCATTAATTTTTCCTGCTGTACCTAAAAATGTACACATCGTTCTTTCTGAATCAGGTGTTACCAATATTAAACATGTTCCTGTCGGTAATTCTTCTTTCTTTTTTAAGTAAAAATATTGAACATTTTCAGATTTTAATCCATTTTCATATTTAGCACCCAAATCGTCGTCACTTACTTTACCTATAAAACCTACTTCATTTCCTAGTTGTGATAGTCCTACGATAGAATTAGCAACCGATCCTCCTGATATAGTTTTTTCAATTTTAAGATCAGTCATCATAGAATGAAATTCTTTATCATCAAAAATCAGCTTCATTGTGCCTTTTGTTAATTTATTTTTTTCAATAAATTTTTCGTCTATTTTACAAATTACATCTACAATTGCATTTCCAATTCCTAGAATTTTCATTTTAAGCTTTCTTTGTTTTTATTGGTCTTTTTCTTTTAGGATAACAAGATGTACAAATTTTACAAGAAATACCGTAACACTCTCTCGCTTTGCAATATTCCCTTCCATAATAAATTATTTGAAGATGAAGTTTATTCCAATTTTTTTTTGGAAATAAACGCTTTAAATCTTTTTCTGTTTGAACAACATTTTTTCCATTAGTTAAACCCCAACGTTGAGCAAGTCTATGTATATGAGTATCTATCGGAAATGCAGGATATCCAAAACCTTGGGACATAACTACACTTGCTGTCTTATGTCCTACTCCAGGCAGTTCCTCTAACTCCTCAAAAGTTTTTGGAACTCTACCACTATATTTTTCCACTAAAGTCTTTGAAAGATTATAAACGCTCTTTGCTTTAATTCTAAAAATGCCTATGCTTTTTATCAATTTTTCTATTTTCTTTCTTCCAAGTTTTACAAAATGCTCAGGTTTATTGTATTTAGGATAAATATTTTTTGTAACATTATTAACATTTACATCTGTACATTGAGCTGAAAGTAGTACTGATATTAAAAGTGTAAATATATTTCTATGCTTTAATGGTATAGGCGTTGTCGGATAAGTTTTATTAAGAATCTTTAAAACTATTTTGGCTCTCTGTATTTCATTCATTATTTGAAATTCAGAAGATTTCTCATTGAATAAAGGCCTGGTTTTTTATTTATTAGCCATTTAGCAGCAGTTAATGCTCCTTCTGAATATAAAGCTCTATCGAAAGCCTCATGGTTTAGTTTTATAATTTCTTTACCGTTTGAAAAAGTAACTTCGTGTTCACCTATAATTTCACCTTTTCTGACTGAATTGAAGTTAATTTTTTTTCCGTAAGGAAATTTTTTCTTATTTAAGAATTTTTTTCCCATCATTTTGTAAAAGTCTTTATTTTTTCCAACAGCAATACCCTTTCCAAGCATTAAAGCTGTTCCAGAAGGATGATCTTTCTTGTGTTTGTGATGAACTTCAAAAACTTTACTTAAATAATTACTTCCCAGTGACGCGGATGTGATTTCGGTCAGGTACATAAGCAAATTAATACCAAGACTCATATTTCCAGCTTTTAAAATTGGAATTTTTTTCGAAAACTTCTTTATTAAATCTTCTTCTTTTTTTGTAAAACCTGTTGTTCCAATTACTACTTTTTTCTCTAGTTTTGAAGCTATTTTTAAAACTTCAAATGTACATTTTGGTATTGTAAAATCTATAATTACATTTGCTTTGCCAAAAGCTTTTTCAGTATTTAATTCAGGTCTAATCCCATTAATTTTTTTATTAATGGATCTATTTTCAGTAAGAGCAACCAATTTAGTTGACTTGTCTTTAATAGCAGATCTTATGAGCTGTTGGCCCATTCTTCCCATGCAACCTGTTATGGCTATATTAATTTTACCCATTATAAGGATTTAGATTAGCACTATTGATTAGTTTTTCCAGAAACTTTTAACCTTTTGAAAGAACTTTTTAATACTTGGATTAGATTTTTCATTTTCAATTTCTCTAAATTTTTCTAGTAATTCTTTCTGTTCTTTATTTAGAGATATTGGTACTTCTGTTGTTACTTGAACATAAAGGTCTCCAAAATCATTACCCCTCATGTAAGGCATTCCTTTTCCCCTCAATCTAAATTGTTTACCGCTTTGAGTTCCTGCTGGAATTTTTATTTTAGCTTTACCACCGTCAATTGTTGGTATTTCTATTGAGGTTCCAAGAGCAGCATCAGCAATAGAGACTGGACATTCAAAAAATAAGTTTTCATCGGACCTTTTAAATAAGTCATGCGAGTTAACATTAATGAATAAATACAAATCACCGTTACTACCACCTCTTGACCCAGCTTCACCTTTACCTGAAAGTCTAATTCTAGTTCCATCATCTACACCTTTTGGAATAGTGACTGATAATCTTTTTGAAGCCTGTTTTTTACCCTGTCCATTACAACTAGAGCAAGGATGAGTAATTTCCTCTCCCGCACCAGCGCATTGAGGACATGTTTGTTGCACTGTAAAAAAACCTTGACTTGATCTTACTTGACCATGACCACCACACATTGAACATGCTCCAGCTTGATGACCTGGTTTTGAACCTGACCCACTACAAATATCGCATTTTTCTGATGTAGAGAATTTTATATCTTGTTTTTTTCCAGAAAATGCCTCTTCTAAAGATATAGATAAGTCATATCTCAGATCAGACCCTCTATTACTTGACCTTCTTGATCTACGGCCTCCACCAAAACCCTCTCCAAAAAAGTCTTCAAAAATATCAGAGAAATGATTTGAAAAATCAAAATTTCCAAATCCACCTCTACCACCTCCTCCATTTTCAAAAGCTGCATGACCAAAATTATCATAATTTTGTTTTCTCTCTGAATTGGAAAGCACATGATAAGCTTCAGAAGCTTCCTTAAATTTTTCCTCGGCAGCTTTATCATTTTTATTTTTGTCAGGGTGATATTTTACAGCGAGTTTTCTGTAAGCTGATTTGATCTGATCTGCTGAAGCGCTTTTGTTTACACCTAAGACTTCATAATAATCTCTTTTTGCCATAACGTGTTATAGACAAACAGTTGTTATTTAGGCGCTTTTTTCTTTGTTCTCGTCTTTTACTTCTTCAAAATCTGCATCAACAACATTATCGTCTTTTGTATCTTCTTTCTTTGCGTCTTTTGGAGCATCATCAGGCTTTGCACCTTGTTGTGATTTATAGATTGCTTCACCTAATTTCATAGATGCCTGAACTAAATCTTGTGTTTTCTTCTTAATTTCTTCAACATCAGTACCTTTAAGCGCATTCCTAAGGTTTGCTGAGGCATCTTCAATAGCCTTTTTATCTGCGTCAGAAACTTTACTTCCGTGTTCTTTTAAATTCTTTTCAGTTGAGTGTATTAGTGTATCTGCTTGATTTCTTGTATCAACAGCTTCTCTTTTCTTTTTATCTTCTTCTTTATTAGACTCTGCATCTTTTACCATTTGGTTAATTTCATCATCACTTAATCCTCCAGATGCTTGAATTTGAATTTTTTGTTCTTTACCAGTTCCTTTATCTTTTGCTGAGACATTTACAATACCATTTGCATCAATATCAAATGTTACCTCAATTTGTGGAACACCCCTTGGTGCTGGAGCTATACCAACTAGTTCAAAATTTCCTAAAACTTTGTTATCTGATGCCATTTCCCTTTCACCCTGAAGTACTCTGATTGAAACAGCAGGTTGGTTATCTTCAGCAGTTGAAAATACTTGGCTCTTTTTAGTTGGTATTGTTGTATTTTTATCAATTAATTTTGTTGATACGCCACCTAATGTTTCTATTCCTAAAGACAAAGGAGTTACATCTAAAAGTAATACATCTTTTACATCACCTTGTAAGACACCTGCTTGAATTGCAGCGCCCATAGCAACAACTTCATCAGGATTTACAGATTTGTTAGGATCTTTTCCAAAGAAATTTTTCACTTCTTCAATAACTTTCGGCATTCTAGTCATACCTCCAACTAGTACTATTTCATCCACTTCGCTTGCAGATAAGCCAGCATCTTTTAGAGCAGTTTTGCACGGTGGAATTGTTCTTGAAATCAGATCTTCGACTAGTGCTTCTAATTTAGCTCTAGTCATTTTCAAGTTAATATGTTTTGGTCCAGTTTTGTCAGCAGTAATAAATGGAAGATTTATCTCAGTTTGTGTTGCAGATGATAATTCTATTTTTGCTTTTTCTGCAGCTTCTTTCAATCTCTGTAAAGCTAATTTATCTGATTTTAAATCAATACCATTTTCTTTTTTAAATTCTGAGAGCAAATAATCTACAATAGCATTATCAAAATCTTCTCCGCCTAAAAATGTATCACCATTAGTTGATTTTACCTCGAATACACCATCACCCAATTCTAGAATTGAAACATCAAATGTTCCACCACCTAGATCGTACACGGCTATTTTTTTATTGGCTTTTTTATCTAAACCGTAAGCTAAAGATGCTGCCGTTGGTTCATTTATAATTCTTAAAACCTCTAGGCCAGCTATTTTACCTGCATCTTTAGTAGCTTGTCTCTGAGCATCGTTAAAATATGCTGGGACGGTAATAACTGCTTGTTTTACTTCTGAACCTAAATATTTTTCTGCTGTTTCTTTCATTTTTTGAAGTGTGAAAGCTGAAATTTGAGATGGCGAATATTTTTGGCCTTTTGCTTCAATCCATGCGTCGCCTTTATCAGAATTAACTATTTTAAAAGGAGCAGTCTCTACATCTTTTTTAACTGTTGGGTCATCAAAATTTCTTCCAATTAATCTTTTAACTGCAAATATTGTATTTTCAGGATTTGTAACAGCTTGTCTTTTTGCAGGTTGACCTATTAATTTTTCCCCTTCATCAGTAAATGCAACAACGGAAGGTGTCGTTCTTGCGCCTTCGGCATTTTCTAAAACTTTTGCTTGTGTTCCCTCCATAACAGCTACACAAGAATTGGTCGTTCCTAAATCTATTCCTATTACTTTGCTCATAATTTACTCTGTTTGATGCTCATATAAGTGCTAATTTTACAACTACAACCATAATAAATAATTAATTTTTTGCCTCTTTTCCCTGATTTTCTTGGTTTTTTTGGTCATTCTCTTTTTCTTCAACTTTTTTTTTGGATACAGCTACTAATGAAGGTCTCAGCAACCTATCCTTCATCATAAAACCTTTTTGAATCTCTTGAACAATTGTCCCTTGATCTTTGGTATCATCTTCAACTTCCATCATAGCTTGATGTAAATTTGGATCTAGTTTTTCATTAATTGCTTTAATTGGCTCAATATTATTTTTTTTGAATATTGAAATCATATCTTTATTAATAATATTAATATGCTCTATCAATTTTTTTAATGTGTCTTTATCTTTTATAGTTTCATCATTTTCTAGTGTTTGTTTTGATCTTTCTAAATTATCTAGAAGATTAAGTGTTTCCTTTGCAAATGAGAAACCACCATATTCAAAAGCTTCATCTTTCTCTTTTTCAAACCTTCTTCTCTGATTTTCCATTTCAGCAAATGTTCTAGCAACTTTATCTTTAAGATTTGCAATTTCGTCTTCAGGTGAAAGTTGCTCATTTTCGACTTTTTTTTCAGTTTCTTCTGGAGCCTCTTTATCTATATTAAGCTCTGAGTTTTCATCTTTTTTACTTTGTGTTTCTTCTTTTTCCATTAGATTCTATATGGTAAGAATTTCATGAAATTCTAGATGTTAAAAAAAAAAAATATAGATATTGTGGTTGGGTCAAATAACGAGGGAAAAATAAAAGAAATAAAAGATTTATTGCCCAAATACTATAGTATTACTTCTCCCAAGGACTACGGGCTCAAAAGCCCTAAAGAAAATGGAGATACATTTCTTAAAAATTCGTTAATCAAAGCTAAGTATTTTTCAAAAAAAACAAATAAAATTTGCATATCAGATGACTCTGGGCTTGAAATTGAATTGCTAAATAATCAACCAGGTATTTATTCTGCAAGATGGGGTGGAAAAAAAGGTGATTTTAATTTGGCAATTTCCAAAGTATATCAAAAGTTATCAAAAAAAGATAAAAACTGGAAATCAAAAAAAATTAAGGCAAGGTTTATTTGCGCATTAACTATTTATGGATTAAAAAAAAATCCAATTCAATCTTTAGGAATTATTTACGGTAAAATCTCAAAAAAAAAAATTGGGAATAAAGGTTTTGGCTACGATCCAATTTTTATCCCTGAGAATAAAAGATTAACATTTGGTCAAATGGCTCAAAAATCAAAATTTAAAAATGATCACCGAGCAAAAGCTTTCAAAAAAATTAAAAAATTTCTTTAAAATATTCATTTTGTATTTCATAAAAGTTTAATTGATGGGTGATTGTTTTTTTATTTATTTCAAAGATACCTATTTTTCCTTTAAATTTATTTTTCTTAACAAATAAATTTTCATTATTCTTAAAATCGTTATTTATTAACAAATAATATACCAGCCCTATTAGATCATAACTTAAAAATGAAATTTGATTTGGTGTATTTCTAAAGTTTTGAATATATTCTTTTTTAAATATTTCAAAATTATTTTTGTTTATCGATGGGAAATATATTGGATGCAATGAAGTTTCCTTTAAAAGACTTTCATCAAACCATTGATTCAATGTAATGTATTTTATTCTCTCTGAAGATACATCGGTATACAGTAAAGATGTGGCAACACTTTTAAGACTCTCGCTAAAATCAGCGATTATTACTGAGTCAAAATTAATGAACCCCAAAGTATCTTTCTTTTTTAATTCATCTATTTTTTTTTTTTTATTAAAAGAATTTGAATTTTCTATCCTTTTAATTTCGTTTTTTAAATTTTGTTTTCTTTGTTGATATCTTGTTAAATCTTCTATTTGTTTCGTTAGTAATGTTGGGTCTTTGCTGTATATAAATTTTTCTTTTAACAATAAATTTGATTTTTCAATAGCCTCGTCTATTTCTCTTTTATATTCTGTTTCAGGGACTAAAAATATTGTATTTTTTAAATTATTTTCAATTAAATATCTTTTAATTGTATTTATTTGTGATAATGCATTTACTCCTGCTGAAATCACATTTTTTGGATTATTTCTAATTTTGTTTGTAAAAGATAAGAATGTTACTTCACTTAATTCATCTAAATATTTATTACTCTCATTAAATACTGGTCCAATAATTATTTTTATTCCACTATTGTAAAGCTCATTTGATACTTTTAATGCATCTATTGGGTTTGCTTTGGTATCTTTGGGTATAATTGTTATTCTGTCATCATTAATTTTATTTAATGCCATCCTTGTAGATTTAAGAATTGAATTACCAATATATGAATATTCACCTGATAATGGCACTATTAAACCTATTTTAATTTTCTCATCTGAAATTGCTTTAAGATGCGAGAAAACGATTATAAGAAAAACTTTTAAAATTATGATATATAATTTTCTCATCGTCATTAAATGTATAATTTTGAAATAAATGATAGTTTAAAACCTGGGCTATATTGTGTTTCTACTCCGATAGGAAATTTAGGTGATATTACTTTTAGGTCTATATACATACTTAATAAATCAGACTTGATTTTGTCAGAAGATACAAGGGTTTCAAGTAAACTATTATCCAGGTTCAATATAAATACAAAATTATTATCTAATCATAAATTCAATGAAAAAAAAAACATTAAATATGTATTAAATTTACTAAAAAAAAATAAAATAGTTTCTATTATCTCAGATGCCGGTACCCCAACAATTTCAGATCCTGGTGGAATATTGATAAATGAATGTATTAAAAATAAAATCGATATATTTCCTGTTCCAGGATCCTCCGCCGTTGCTGCAGCTATTTCTATAAGCGGCTTTTCAAACAATTTCTTTTTTTGTGGTTTTTTGCCAGATAAAAAGTTACAAATTGACCAACTTTTTCAGAAGATTTCTAATTTAAATTACTCAATTGTTTTTTTTATTTCACCAAAAAAAATAAAAAAAATTACTGCTCAAATTCAAAAATATTTTAGTGATAGAAATATTCTAATTACCAGAGAAATGACAAAGTTACATGAGGAATATATTAGAGATAAGGTTAAAAACCTCAATAATATTACTATAACAGAAAAAGGTGAGATTACTGTAGTTATATCAGAAAATTTAAATTTAGGAAATAGGTTACAAGTAATTGAAGAATCAGTTAAAAAAAAAATTACCAAACTTTTAAAAAAAATGTCAATTAAAGATATTACATCAAAAATTAGTAAGGAAAATAATATATCAAAAAAAATTGTTTATGATTATTGTTTAAAGAAAAAAAATGAAATTTAGAAATTTAATTTTAATTATAACTTTTATTTTAATTTCAGGATGTGTCGGTTATTCATCTACTGGAGTTTTGGGAACAGGGGTTTCGATTGCAATGGATCCAAGAACAATTGGAACGCAAATAGACGATTCTTTAATGGAAAAAAACTTAAGCACAAAACTAGTATTAATGAACAAAAATTATTTACTAAATGTAAAGACTAAAGTTTTAGATGGTCGAATATTTATAACTGGTAAAGTAGATACTATTGAAGAAAAATTAAAAATTACAAAACTAGGTTGGGAAATAAAAGGTGCCAGATCAGTAAAAAATGATTTAAAAATTAAGGAAGAATTTAATTTTAAACAAACCGCTAAAGATGTACTAATAACTTCTCAATTAAGAACCGCCTTAATAACAAACAAAAAAATTAAGTCTGCTAATTATGATATCGATACATATAAGAAAATAATTTATATTTACGGAATTTCGCAAAATAAAGAAGAAAGGGCCGAAGTTATAAACGAGGCCAAGAATGTTCTTGATGTAGATGATGTAGTTACAAGCATTTTTTTAGTTGAAGACTTGAGAGTTGTAAAAAACTAATTTGGCTTCTTGTAATTAATTACTCCAGCTGAATATGCAGCAACAGATGCTAAATTTAATATGTCAGATGTGGAGGATCTTAACGGCGCAATTTCAATTGCTTGACCCAAACCAATTAATAATGGCCCAATAACTTTGGCACCACCTAAAGTTTTCATTGTCTTATAAGTTATAGCAGCACTATGTTGACCAGGCATAATCAATATATTTGCATTACCAACAATCTCAGAGAATGGATAAAGGTCTTTATATTCATCACTTAAGGCAACATCAGGCTGCATATCTCCATCAAACTTAAAGTTAACTTTTTTATTTTTTAAAATTTCCACTGCATCTCTTATATGTTTTGTTCTAGCTGTAATTGGTTGGCCAAAGGTTGAATGTGAAAGAAAAGCAACTTTTGGCTCAAAACCGAATAATCTTGCTACTCTAGATGCAGAAATAGCTATTTCAGAAAGTTGTTCAGATGTTGGATATTCGTTAACACTTGTATCTGCAATAAAAACTGTTTTCCCTTTATTAATAATCATGTTCAATCCAAACATAATTTCTCCCGGTCTTACATCTATGACCTTTTTTACTTTATCAAGAGATTGTCCATACCTTCTCGAATTTCCAGTAACCATTGCATCAGCATCACCACATGCAACCATACAAGAACCCCATATAACTCTGTCATTTCTAACCATTTTATCACAATCTCTTTCAAGCAATCCTTCTGTTCTTTGAAGTTTTTTAAATAAGTAATTCACATATTTTTTTCGTTTGTCGTTCAAAGTAGAGTTCACAATCTCAATATCAAAGTTTTCTCCGTAACCAATTTCTCTAAGTTTTTCTTTAACCACTTTTTCTTTAGCGACTAAAATGGGCGTGCCTAGTCCACTATTTTTAAATGCTATCGCAGCTTTCAAAGTATTTTCATCTTCACCATCGGCAAATACAACTTTCTTATTTGTTTTTTTAATTTGGTTATTTATTCCTTGCATAATCGTTACAGATGGATCAAGCCTTTGTTTTAGCTGTTCAGAATATTGCTCAAAATTTTCTATTTTTTTTCTAGCAACACCAGATTTTATAGCAGCTTTAGCAACTGCCACTGGTATTACGCTTATTAATCGCGGGTCAAAAGTAGATGGAATAATATAATCTTTTCCATAATTAGGTCTTTCACCACCCATTGCGGCCGCGACCTCATCAGGCACAAGCTCCCTTGCAAGTGAAGCAATAGCATTAGCTGCTGCAACTTTCATTTCTTCATTTATAGTTTTAGCTCTAACATCCAGCGCTCCTCTAAATATATAAGGAAAACCAATTAAATTATTAACTTGATTCGGATAATCTGATCTACCTGTAGCTATAATTGCGTCATCTCTTACTTCTTCTATATCTTCTGGTTTTATTTCTGGATCTGGATTTGCACAGGCAAATATAATTGGATTTTTTGCCATATTTTTTACCATACTTTTTTTTACAACGCCGGCAGCAGATAATCCTAAAAATACGTCTGCATCCTTCATTGCATCATCTAAACTTTTATCTTTTGTATCTACCGCAAACTCTTTTTTCCAAGTGTTAATATCTTTTCTCATTTTATTTATGACACCTTTTGTGTCCAACATTTTGATATTATTTTTTGGAATACCACTGCTTCTAAATAATTTTGCACATGCCATAGCTGCAGCACCTGCACCATTAATCACTATTTTTATTTTTTTTAATTTTTTTTTTGCAATATCAACTGCGTTAATTAATGCAGCTGTTGTTATGATTGCCGTCCCATGTTGGTCATCATGAAATACAGGAATATCTAGAATTTTTTTTAATTCTTCTTCAATTATAAAACAGTTTGGAGCTGCAATGTCTTCAAGATTTATACCACCAAAACTTTTTGCTATATGCTTTATGGAATTAATTATTTCTTTTGTATCCTCTGTATCTATTTCTAAATCTATCGAATCTATATCTGCAAACCTTTTAAATAGAACAGCTTTTCCTTCCATTACTGGCTTTGATGCTATCGCACCCAAATTTCCTAGCCCTAATATTGCAGATCCATTACTAATTACTGCAACTAGGTTTCCTTTTGTAGTGTATTCATATGCTAACTCTGGATTATCTGCTATTGCTTTGACAGGAGCAGCAACTCCAGGAGAATAAGCTAGGGCTAAGTCTCTTTTTGTAGTTACAGGCTTGGATGAAACGATCTCTATTTTGCCAGATTTATCATTAGTATGAAAATCCAAAGCTTCTTTATCAGAATAATGTTCAATTTTGTTTTTTTTCATTATTTGTTAGATATACAAAAGGATTAAGTTACTAATATGAGTTATGAATTTAATTAAGTCAACAGGCACATTTAGTCTGTTCGTTATTCTTAGCAGAATTTTAGGATATATTAGAGACTTTTTTATAGCAATTTATCTTGGTTCGGGACCTATTGCCGATGCATTCTTCGTAGCATTTAGAATACCAAACACTTTTAGAAGATTATTTGCAGAAGGTACCTTCAACGCAGCATTTGTTCCATCTTACACGACAGAACTTTTGTCTAGTAAAAAAAAAGCTCAGAAATTTGCAAACTCAGTATTTAATTTATTGGTCCTAGCACTTTTAACTCTAACAATACTAGTTGAGATTTTTATGCCAAGCTTTATAAAATTGATTGCTCCTGGCTTCTCAGATTCAAATGAAAAGTTTAAATTAGCTGTAGATTTAACCAGAATTACTTTTCCATTTTTGTTTTTTATAAGTATAGCATCTTTTTTTTCAGCAATTTTAAATTCTCATAACAAATTTGCCGCCGCTGCCGCTGCTCCGCTTTTTTTAAATATAATATTAATAATATGTTTCCTGATTATAAAAAATGATACAGATTTAGTTTACTATCTAAGTTACGCAGTAACATTTGCGGGAATTATACAATTTATATTTTTGATTATTTTTACTAGAAAGTATTTTTATCCTGATTTTAAATTCAATTTCCACATAGATAAAAAAATAAAATTTTTTTTTAGGAAACTTTTACCAAGCATATTTTCATCTGGGGTCACCCAAATAAATATATTGGTTGGAACTATAATTGCATCTTTTCAAGCAAGTGCAGTTTCATATTTGTATTATGCAGACAGAATATATCAAATAAACTTAGCGATAGCAGGGATTGTCATTGGTATAATTATTCTGCCTAACTTAAGTAGATATGTTGAGAGTAAAAATAAAATAAAATTGGCAACTTTACAAAATAAGTCTTTAGAGTTGAGTTTATTTTTAAGTCTTCCTGCTACACTTGCATTAATTTTTGCATCCGAAGAAATTGTTTCTGCACTTTTTGGTTATGGATCTTTTAACGAAGAAAGTGTTAAAAATTCAGCCCGTGCATTATTTTATTTTGCATTAGGTCTGCCTGCATTCTCGATGTTAAAAATATTTTCAAGTTTTATATTTGCAAGAAATGATACTAAAACACCTTTTTACTTTTCATTAATTTCTGTAATTTTAAATATTGTCATTAGTATATCTTTATTTAGTAAAATAGGGTTTATTATAATTCCTATAGCAACAACTATTTCTTCATGGTTAAACGGACTTTTATTGATGATATTTGTTTTAAATAAAAACTACTTTACCTTTAACAATTCTTTTTTTACACAACTTGTTAAAATATCTGTTGTAAATATAATTTGTCTGGGATTATTTAAATTATTAATAAATTATTTTAGTAATTATTTTATATTTACAAATAGTTATAAATTTTTAGCAATTATATTATTAGTTCTTTTAACTTTTGCTTTTTATTTGTTAATTTCAATACTCATTAAGGCCTTTAAAATATCTGATATTAAATTAAACTATTAAATTATGTCTAAAAAAATTTTTTCAGGAGTTCAACCAACAGGAAATTTACATCTTGGCAATTATATTGGTGCAATAAAAAATTTTGTAGATTTACAAAATAATAAAAATAATAATTGCATTTTTTGTGTTGTGGATCTTCATGCTATTACAGTAATGCAAGATCCGACAGAGTTAAAAAATAATATTAGAGAGACAGCAGCAGCATTTATTGCAAGCGGTATTGATCCAAAAAATAGTATAATATTCAATCAATCTTTAGTTCCCGCACATTCTGAGGGTTCGTGGATTTTAGGATGTATTGCCAGAATGGGTTGGTTAAATAGAATGACACAATTTAAAGAGAAAGCAGGAAAAGACAAGGAAAAAGCTAGTGTTGGTTTATATATTTATCCAATTCTAATGGCCTCTGATATTCTTTTATATGATGCTACTCATGTGCCAGTTGGAGATGATCAAAAGCAGCATCTAGAACTTTGTAGAGATATAGCTCAAAAATTTAATAATGAATATAAATGTCCAGATTTCTTAAGACCTCCTGAGCCCCTTATACAAAAAAATTTTTCAAGAATAATGAGTTTAAAAGATGGTTCAAAAAAAATGAGTAAGTCAGATATTGCTGAGGGAAGTAGGATCAATTTAACAGATACTGACGATCAAATTATTAACAAAATAAAAAAAGCAAAAACAGATAATGATACTTTACCTGGTAATGAAAATGGACTTAAAGGAAGACCTGAAGCAGAAAATTTGATGGGTATTTACTCTAGCTTAAGCAATCAAAATATCACAGATACATTAAATGAATTTGAGGGAAAAAATTTTTCTGATTTAAAAAATAAACTATCTGAAATAATTGTTTCTAAACTGTCACCTATATCAAAAGAAATACAAAAATTGCTGTCAGATAAAAATTATATAGACCAACTTCTAGAGGATGGTGCAACAAAAGCGCATGATATTTCTTCTAAAAAAGTTAAAAAGATAAAAGAAATAGTTGGTTTTTAATCATTTAATAATTTGAAATAAACATTATATAAAACTTATGTTTATACAAACTGAAAATACACCAAACCCAAATTCATTAAAATTCCTACCTGGTAGGAAGGTATCTATGAATGGCCCATTAGAAGTTTTAAATCAAGAAGATACAAATAATTTACTGATAAAGAACTTATTAAAGATAAATGGAGTAACTGGTATATTTTTAGGGGAAGATTTTTTTTCGATAAACAAAGTAGAGAATAAAAAATGGGAAGATATTCAGCATATTGTTATATCTTATGTAAACGAGCACTATGCGAATGGTAATAATTGCATTATTGATAAAACAAATGAAGAAGAGCAAAACAAAAATTATTCAGAGATTGAAAAAAAAATAATAAGTATTCTGGACTCCAAAATAAGACCTGCTGTTGCAAGAGATGGGGGAGATATAAAGTTCCAAGAATTTAAGGATGGAAAAGTTAAAGTTTTATTAAAAGGTAGTTGTTCAGGCTGTCCATCTTCAACTCTCACTTTAAAAAAAGGTGTGGAAAACTTGCTTTGTCATTACATTCCCGAAGTTAAAGAAGTTTTAGCTGTATAAATAATCAATAATAATTATATTGAAGCTAATGGTTAGACGTACAAAAAATAAAAATATTAAAAAGAGTCGAACGAAAAACAATATATTTAGATTTTCAGCAATCAGCCTTTTAATGATTTTCTCATTTTTTACATTACCTACTATAAACGATTTTTTAGATAAAAATTTAAATTTCAAAAAATCCGTAATCTCAAATGCCGGTATAAATTTTGACCAAGAACTAGAAAAAAGAAAAAAAATCCTTGATGGAGAAAAAGAAACTAAAACAAATAAACTGAATCTGAAAAATATTTTTGCTGATATAGACTTTTTTAGTACAGATGATGAAGGCCAAAATTCGATAAGATTTGATGCAAGAACAATCGAGCAATTGTTTAAAGATACAAATTATAATCTTGAAAGAGTTAGAGAGACTAAGTTAATAAATATAGGTAATAAAATTGACCATCTTCCAAAAGAGATAAAAAGTATAGAGAGCTCAAAAAAAAGAAAAAAACTATTTATCCAAATAGTTTTACCGTTAATCGTAGAGGAGAATGCTAAAATTCGACTTGATAGAAAGGAATTATTTAGAATATTGGGCAAAAATATCAACACACAAAAAGAAAAGAATTGGTTAAAAGAAAAATTTAAACAATATGGTTTAAGAGATGGAGATTTTTATTCTCTGAAAGTTAGAATGGATGAAATACCTGTCTCTTTAGCACTTGCTCAAGCTGCTAAAGAAACTGGATGGGGTACATCGAGATTTGCACAAGAGGGTAATGCATTATTTGGACAATGGACATGGAATGGTGACGGAATTAGACCAGCAGGTGTAGATAAAGACGCAAAACACAAAGTCGCTAAATTTGCTGTTCTTAAAGCATCTGTTAGAGCATATCAGCGAAATTTAAATACTCATAGCAGTTATATTGAATTTAGAAAAGAAAGAGCAATTCAAAGGGACAATGATGAAAAATTAAACAGTTTAAAGCTGGTTAATTATTTAGATAAATATGCGGAGACAGGGCAACAATATATTGATGTGTTAAAACAAATTATAAAGCAAAATTCTCTTACAGATTTTGATGATGTAAATGTAATGCCTACAAGTAATAAGACTAAAAAATTGATTTAATTTTGAACAAATTGAAAACCTGAAAATCTCCACCCATTTTCATCTTTTAAAGAACAGTTAATTCTCCCTCTTCTTTCAATAAATTTTTCTGAAAAATTTATATTTAATACATTGTCAATTAATACAATTTTTGTTTTTCTCCATTTTGAGCCTTCATTTGAAAAGCAATTAATATTTTCTAAATTTTTTTGGTCTTCGAAAAATTCTATCGTCATTTTAGGTGGGTTTTCTCCATCATTCATAAATTTGTCTTCTGGTTTAATAATTTTATACTGAAGTGGCAAATAAGATATTACTTCATTAAATCTTTCTATTTCCCCATATTTTTCGTTTATAGGGAATCTTGGTAGCTCATATCTATCCTTGTTTAAATCAATAACACCTGAATGTTGGCCAAAAGCAAATTCAAAATTGTTTGAAATATAATTTTTTTGTTCCAAATTGTATTCACCAAAAGGATATGAAAAAAAGCTTGGATTATAACCTAATTTATCATCGAAAATTTTAATTGATTTTTCAATATCCTCTACAAACTTTTGAAATGTAAATTTGGTTAAATAATCGTGAGAATGTGAATGATTGCCAATGTATGCAAAATTTTCCTTTTCTACTTCTTTTATCTGGTCCCAACTCATATATCCTTTATTTCCAACAGCTTCAGTTGAGACAAATAAAATAAAAGGAATTTTTTTTTCTTTTAAAATTGGCCAAGCATTTTCATAAAATGATGTAAATGCATCATCAATAGTTAGTAAAATTTTCTTTTGTTCCTTAACTTTTGCAAAATTTTTTTTAAATTCAGCAGGGTCATAAAAATTTAAATTATTTTTTTTTATTAAATTAATATGCTTTTTAAATATGTCTAACCTTATATTTGTTGATGGATACTTATTTTCTTCAAATCTATGATACATAATTGCTAAAATACCTTGTTCATTTTTAAAATATTTTTTATTTACTACTTCAGCTTTAACGTTTAAAAAAATAATAGAAAAAATGAATACTTTAATTATTAATGCTGCAGATGATAAAATTTTATTTTCACTCATAACTGACTTAGAATCTTATACTACCACTCATATAAACAGTAGAGAAAATTTTGATAAAATAATGATATTAATTTTGAATTTTCTTAACGAACATGATTCAAATCTAGATAAAATAAGTGAAATATTTGTCAATCAAGGCCCTGGTAAAATATCAAGTATTAGAAATTCTATAGCAATTGCTAAAGGCATTGCTTTTGCAAAAAATATTGATTTATATGGTTTTTTGAGTGAACAATTAACAGATAAAGACGTAGATCAGTTAGTAAAAATTGATAAAAAAAATTTTACAAATATTAATTTGATTAAACCCCTTTACTCGAGTTAAAATATATTATGTTAGAAACTATTGAAGAAAAATGTCAAAAAAATGGAGTTAAACTTACAGATCAAAGAAGGATAATAGCCAGAGTAATATCAGAGTCTAAAAAAACATATGGAGAATCTGACCACCCAGATGTTGATGAATTATATAATAGAGTTTCTCAAATAGATTCTAAAATTAGTATTGCTACCGTTTATAGAACAGTCAAACTTTTTGAAGAAGCAGGTATATTAACAAAACATGATTTTAAATCTGGAAAGGCAAGATATGAATTAAATGATGATCATAATCATTTGATTGATATAAAAACTGGAGAGATAATAGAATTTGTTGATGAAGAAATCGAAGAATTACAAAAAAAAATTGCTGATAAATATGGCTATAAACTCGTTGATCATAGATTAGAACTATACGGTATCAAAAAAAAATAATTTATGCATAAGAAGGTTTTTATAAAGACATTTGGTTGTCAAATGAATGAGTATGATTCTAACAGGATATACGATGCTGTTAGATCGATAGGTTATAATAAAACTGAAAATCAAGAAGAGGCTGATTGTTATATTTTAAATACTTGTCATATTAGAGATAAAGCTAAAGATAAAGTTTATCATGAGATTGGGAGAGTAAAAAAATTATATAAAGACAAAAAAAAACCAATTATGGTTGTTGCAGGTTGCGTTGCACAAGCTGAAAATACTGAGATGCTTAATAGAGAGAAATATATAGATTTAGTTATAGGTCCTCAATCTTATCAAAAAATAAATAATCTTTTGAAAAACTTTGAAGAGGAAAATAAAGTTGAAGAAACTGAATTCGATTCAGTTTCAAAGTTTAGGTACTTCGATAATATTAAAAATAACAACACCAATGTTTCATCTTTTTTAACAATTCAAGAGGGTTGTGATAAGTTCTGTCACTTTTGTGTTGTTCCTTATACTAGAGGACCAGAGTATTCTAGACCATTCAAAAGCATTATTGATGAAGCTGAGAGATTGATAAAGAATGGATCTAGAGAAATAACTTTTCTTGGTCAAAACGTAAATGCATATTCTTATAAAGATGGATCTAGGGAGTACCGACTGTCAGATCTTATAAATACACTCAGCAAATATTCCGAAATAAGTAGAATTAGGTATACCACATCTCATCCAAGAGATATGACAGATGATCTTATTGAATGTTACAAAAATTCAAAAAAATTAATGCCTTTTGTTCATTTACCAATTCAAAGTGGTTCTGACAGAATATTAAAAATGATGAACAGAAAGCACACTGTAAGTTATTATTTAAACATTTATGAAAAATTAATCAAAATTAATCCTGACATAAAATTTTCTAGTGACTTTATTATTGGATACCCCGGAGAAACAGAGAATGATTTCAAAGAAACCATAAATTTAGTTAATAAAATTAAATTTATAAATTCATTCTCATTTATTTTTAGCCCAAGACCAGGGACAAAGGCTGCAAAATTAGAGATTACTGATAAAGATAAACTTAAGAATAGACTGATAACTATTCAAGAAAAATTATTTAGCAATCAAATAGAATTAAATAAATCTCTAGAAGGAAAAACTTTAGAGGTGCTTGTTGAAAACAAACTTAAAAACCAAAACAAATATTTTGGAAGAAATAAATTTTTAAGTTCAGTTTTATTTGAAGGTAATGAAAGTCATATTGGTAAATTAATTAAAGTGAATATCGAAAAAAGTAATCAAAATTCTTTATTTGGTAAAGTAACAGATGAAATGAAAGCAGCATAATTTGAAAAATTTTGCAAAATCAAAAATTAATCCTGATTTAAAATATGTATATTCAGAAAATAATGCCTTAAGTATTGTATTTCAAAGCAACGAATTACTTTTAGGTGTTTTAGGAGAATTTAATAATAACTTAAAAGAATTAGAAAAAATTACAAATTCTAGCATTTACTCTAGAGGAAACTCAATTTTATTAAAAAACACTCCTGAAAAAAATGAAATAATAAAGAATGCAATTCAATTCCTTGTAGATCAATTTTTAAATAATGGAACGTTAGAGAAAAAGGATATAGAGTCATCAGTAAACAAATTTATGATTGATGAAAAAGTTACAAATAAAAGTGGAAATGTTGAATATATAATAAAAACTCCAAAAAAATCTGTAATACCAAGATCAGAGAAACAAAAAAATTATATAAGGGCTTTAAAAGAATCTGATATTGTTATTTCTGCAGGACCAGCGGGAACTGGTAAAACTTTTTTAGCTGTAGCTGTTGCTTTAACAATGTTGCTTGAAAAAAAAATAGAGAGAATCATTTTATCTAGACCAGCGGTAGAAGCAGGAGAGAGATTAGGTTTTTTACCAGGAGATATGAGAGAAAAAGTTGATCCTTATTTAAGACCTCTTTACGATTCATTATATGACTTATTAGATTTTGAAAAAATTCAAAAAAAAATAGAAGTTGGAGATATTGAGATTGCACCACTTGCATTCATGAGGGGAAGAACTTTAAAAAATTCATTTGCAATACTCGATGAAGCACAAAATGCAACAGATACTCAAATAAAAATGTTTTTAACAAGAATTGGTGAAAATTCTAAAATAGTAATTAACGGTGATCCTTCCCAAATAGACTTACCTAATAAAACAATGTCAGGTTTAAATAGATCAAAAAAATTACTTGGTCATTTAAAAGAGATATCTGTGGTAGATTTTGATCATACTGATGTTGTAAGACACCCACTAGTTTCCAAGATAGTCAAGGCTTATTCTGATAAAAATTCAGATTAATGATTAAAGCCAACATAGTTTTAGATAAAAAAATTTGGGAAAAGAAATTGAAAAAACCAGAGATATACTTCAAAAAGAAATTAAACAAATTATCTAAATTAAGCATCTTTAAAAATAAAAACCAAGAATTTACTGTGATGCTTACTAATAATAAAAAAATGAAAGATTTAAATTTAAAATTTAGAAATAAAAATGTTTCAACGGACGTACTTTCTTTTCCTTTAAAAGTTAAATTAAAAAATAAATTATATTTAGGAGATATAGCAATTTCTTTTGAAATAATTAACAAAAGAGCAAAATCAACCAGTTTTGATCATGAATTAGATAAAATGTGGATACACGGTTATTTACATCTCTTAGGACATGATCATAAAAAAAATAAAGATTATTATTTTATGAACAAAAGAGAAAATTTAATATTTAAAAAATTGAATAAAATAAATTGAAATCTATTCTACAAAATAAAGCTTATCTATATTTAATATGTTTATTTTTAGGTATAATAACATCATTTAGTTTGCCGCCATATAATTTTGTATTTCTTAATTTTTTATCACTTCCGACATTACTTTATATATTAATAAATTTTACCCATAAAAAAATCATATCATTTTTTGTTGGTTGGGTCTTTGGATTTGGTTATTTTATTTCAAACATTTATTGGATTACAAATTCTTTAACATTTGATGTAAAATTTAAATTAATTATTCCATTTGCATTAATATTAATACCTTCATTTTTGGGAATATTTTATGGTTTAGTAACTTTTCTAAGTAGCCTTTTTAATTTAAAAAATAAACTCTCATCAGTTTTGATTTTTTCGATTTTTTTTGGTGGGATTGAATTTCTAAGAAGTTTTATTTTAGGTGGTTTTCCTTGGAATCTATTAGTCTTTAGTGTTTCAAATAACTTACCTTCTTTACAAATTTTATCTTATGTAGGGACCTATTCTTTAAATTTATTATCAATCACAATTTTCTTATTACCAATAATATTTTTTCATAAGTATAAAAGTTCAGCAGCAGTTATCTTTTTTTGTTTTGGATTAATTCTAGTAGTAATAAATTATTCATATGGATACTTTAATATTAAAAATTTTTAAAAAAAAAAATACGACAAGCTAGACTCTGTTATTCGAGTTGTTTCTCCAAAAGTACCAATTGAAAGATTCTTAACAAATCAGAGTCCTGAAAAAAATATCGATGAATTACTTACTTTAAGTGATCCCAATAAATCTGAAAAAAAAATATTTATTTTTCCCGAGGGTATAATTACTAGTATTTATTATAAAGACCTCAAATTTTTTAAAAATATCTTCAAAAAAAAATTAAATGCAAACCATAAAGTCATTTTGGGAATTAATAGTATTAAAGAAAATAAAATTTATAATTCTTTAGTAGTATTAAATTCTGACACAGAATTATTGTATAAATACAACAAGAATAAACTAGTTCCATTCGGAGAATTTTTGCCATTTGAAAATTTCTTCAGAAGAGTAGGTTTAAAAAAAATAACCCAAGGGTATCAATCATTTTCAGCTGATAATAAAAGAGAAATTCTGAACATTGATAAAATAAAATTTATCCCACTTATTTGTTATGAAATTATTTATTCAGGAAAAATTAATCCAAATAAAAAATATTACGATTTTATATTAAATATTTCTGAGGATGGTTGGTTTGGCAAATCTATTGGACCCGCTCAACACTTATCTCATTCGATATTTAGATCAATTGAAGAAGGTAAAAATGTTATTAGATCTACAAACAATGGGGTTTCTGCTTTTGTCAATCCCAAAGGTCAAATTATTAAACAAATTAGTGAAAAAGGATATTTTGATGTTAATAAAATCAAACGTGTTGATAAAACTTATTTTGCTGAACACGGTAATAAGATCTTCTTTTATTTTGTCATAATTTATACTACTTTCATTGTGATTTTAAAAATTAGGGAGAATAAATGAAAAAAGATTACTTATTTACTAGCGAGTCAGTATCAGAAGGTCATCCAGATAAAGTTTGTGATAGAATTTCAGATATGGTTGTAGATACATATTTGGCCGCTGAACCTCAATCGAGAGTTGCTTGTGAAACTTTAACAACAACAAACAAAGTTGTCTTAGCTGGTGAAGTAAGAGGTCCAGAAATAAAAAAAAAAGATTTAATAGAAAAAGTAAGGCATTGCATCAAAGATATTGGTTATGATCAAGAAGGATTTACTTGGAAAGAAGCAACATCAGTCGAAAGTCATTTACACTCTCAATCAGCTGATATTGCCATGGGTGTAGATTCCTCTGGAAATAAAGATGAAGGTGCAGGCGATCAAGGAATTATGTTCGGTTATGCGTGTAATGAAACCGATGTGCTGATGCCCGCACCAATACACTACTCTCATAAAATATTAAGACTTATGGCTCAAGATAGAAAATCCGGCAAATTAAAGAATATAGAACCAGACTCAAAAAGCCAAATTACAATTGAATATAAAGATGGAAAACCATCATCAGTAAAATCTGTAGTTATATCGACACAGCACTCTCCAGATGTCAATCAAGCTCAAGTTAGAGAATTGGTAAAACCTTATATTGAAAGATCAATACCAAAAGAATTATTGAGTTCATTAGATGAAAAGGAAATATATGTGAACCCAACGGGAAATTTCGTAATTGGAGGCCCTGACGGTGATAGTGGTTTGACTGGTAGGAAAATTATTGTTGACACATATGGTGGAGCAGCACCACATGGAGGAGGTGCATTTTCTGGAAAAGATCCAACCAAAGTTGATAGATCAGCTGCTTATGCATCCAGATATTTAGCAAAGAATGTTGTTGCATCTAAAATTGCTAACAAATGTTTGATTCAACTTGCATATGCTATAGGTGTATCAAAACCTTTATCAATTTATGTTGATTTATTTGATAATGATGATGAAAAAAATAAACATGTAGAAAAACTTATACATGAAAATTTTGATTTAAGCCCTAGAGGCATAAGAGAAATGTTAGGCTTAAATAAACCTATTTATGAAAAAACAGCAGCATATGGACATTTCGGAAGAATTCCAGATGAGCAAGGTTCATTTTCATGGGAAAAGACAGATAAATCAGACCTATTTAATAGGTAAATAAAGTTGAATATTAAAAAAAAATAAATATATTTCAATCACATTATTGAAATTCAAAATGGGCCTCGGCCCATTTTTTTTTAGGATTAATAAAATGTTAAATAGAAGAGCAGA
This sequence comes from uncultured Pelagibacteraceae bacterium, assembly GCA_902518165.1. Lineage (GTDB taxonomy): Bacteria > Pseudomonadota > Alphaproteobacteria > Pelagibacterales > Pelagibacteraceae > Pelagibacter. The sequence continues at coordinate 154,607 of CABYFB010000001.1, read as the reverse complement.
TAAACTAGAATTAATAAGAATAGCGGAAGCAGTAGCTTTAGAAAAATCAATTGATAAAGAGTTAATAATTGGATCGATGGAAAATGGTATTGCTAAAGCAGCCAAATCTAAATTTGGATCTGAAAACGAAATTAAAGTTGAAATTGATAGAGAAAGTGGTGATATTGGAATATTTAGAAAGTTGTTAATAGTAGAAAATCCAGAAAACTCTAATTTAGAAATAACCCTAGAGGATGCAATTAAGCTTAATGAAAATAATCATGGAAAACAAATTGGAGATGAGGTTTTACAACCATTACCATCATTTGATTTTGGAAGAATAGCTGCCCAAACAGCGAAACAAGTAATTAGTTTCAATGTAAGAGAAGCTGAAAGAGAGAGACAATACAACGATTTCAAAGATAAAATTGATACTATCTTGAGCGGTATAGTTAAAAGATTAGAATTTGGAAATGTAATTGTTGATCTTGGAAGAACTGAAGCAATAATACAAAAAAATGAAATGATACCGAGAGAAAATATTAAAGCAGGCGACAGAGTAAAAGCTTATTGCTTAGATGTAAGGAGAGAGCCAAGAGGACAACAAATATTCTTGTCAAGAGCACATCCGAAATTTATGGAAAAATTATTTATACAAGAGGTTCCAGAAATTTATGATGGACTAATCGAGATTAAATCATCTTCAAGAGATCCAGGTAGTAGAGCTAAAATTTGTGTCAAAGCAATTGATACTTCCTTAGATCCTGTCGGTGCATGTGTAGGTATGCGAGGAAGCAGAGTTCAAGCTGTTGTAAATGAACTTCAAGGAGAAAAAATTGATATTGTAAATTGGTCTGAAGATCCAGCGGTAATTGTTGCAAATGCTTTATCACCTGCTGAAGTACAGAGAGTGAATGTAGATGAGGAGGGAAGAAAACTTGATGTTATTTTAACAGAGGAAAATCTTAGTAAAGCAATTGGTAGAAGAGGTCAAAACGTTAGACTGGCAACAAAATTGATGAATTATGAAATTAATATTATGACCGATCAAGAGGATTCTGAAAGAAGACAAATAGAGTTTAAAGAGAAGACAGATAATTTTGTAAAAAATTTGGAGTTAGATGAAACATTAGGGCAGTTACTTGTTGCAGAAGGGTTTTCATCTATTGATGATATTAAAGATAGTAATCCCGAAGCCTTAATGAAAATTGAGGGAATAGAAGAGGAAACAGCAAAAGAGTTAATAGAAAGAGCTAAAGAATTTTATCAAAAAGACCAAGAAGAAATAGCAAATAGAATTAAAAATTTGGGCTTAGAAAATGATTTAATTAAACACAAGGGTCTAACACCAGGAATGCTCGTTACGCTTGGAGAACAAAAGATATTAACATTAAACGATTTTGCGGATTTAGCTTCTGATGAATTGACTGGTGGTTACGATATTGTTAAGGGTGAAAGAGTAAGAATAAAGGGGTATTTAGAGGATTTTGCTCTTTCAAAAAAAGAAGCAGACGATTTAATTATGTCTGCAAGAGACATTGTTTATAAAGACTGAGAGATGAAAAATGGAAAAGAAAAAATTAAAGTTATCAATTTCTGGAGCTTCCAAAAAAACAATTAACAGTATTGAACAAGCTAGATCTCAATCAAAGAATACAGTTGTAATAGAGAAAAGATCTCCAAGATTTGGAGGTAAAACAAATTTTTCTAGAGGAGCAAGACCAGTAGACAATAAATCACAAAGCACGTTTATTCCAAAAAAAACAAACTTTTCTAAACCTTCATCACCAATCACATCTGATTTTGAAAAAAGAAAGCTGGCAGAACAAAGAGCAACAAGAAGATTAAAAGGTGAAAATGTCCAAAAAGAAAATAAACTTAATAAACAGGGCGGTAAAAGAAGAGAGCTCAAGTTGACCATTTCACGGGCATTAAGCGAAGACGATATTGGAATAAGGTCGAGAAGTTTAGCCTCATTGAAAAGGGCAAAGCAGAAGGAAAATAGATTATTAAATAAAGAAGAAACAAAAGAGAACTTTAAACCAGTAAAAAGAGATATTAACATACCTGAGGTTATTACTATTAGAGAATTAGCAAACAGAATGGCTGAGCAATCAAGTAGTATAATCAAACATTTGATGGGAATGGGAGTAACAGTTACTATTAATCATACAATTGACGCAGATACTGCAGAATATTTAGTTAAAGAATTTGGACATAATCCTGTTAAAGAAGAAAAAGCCGAGGAAATTTTAGATAAAATTAAAGAGATTAAAACACAAAATCTAAAGAGCAGAGCACCCATAGTAACAGTAATGGGCCACGTGGATCATGGTAAAACATCTGTTTTAGATGTTTTAAGAAAGGCAAATGTTGTATCTGGTGAGTTTGGAGGCATTACTCAACACATTGGAGCATATCAAATTACACATAAAAAAAATAAAATCACTTTTATCGACACTCCTGGTCATGCTGCATTTACAGAAATGCGAGCAAGAGGATCAAAATTAACAGATATTGTAATTTTAGTTGTTGCTGCTGATGATGGTGTAAAGCCACAAACAATAGAATCAATTAAACATGCAAAAGCTGCTAAAGTACCAATTGTTGTAGCAATAAATAAGTGTGACCTTCCTGATGCCGATCCTCAAAAAATTAAAAACCAGCTTTTAGAATATGAGTTAATAGCAGAAGATTTGTCAGGGGATGTACTCATGGTAGAGATATCCACAAAAACAAATCAAAATTTAGAAAAGTTAGTTGAGAGTGTAATTTTACAAGCCGAAATATTGGATTTAAAAACTGACTTTGATACTGATGCAAAAGGAATTGTTTTAGAGTCCAAAATTGATATCGGAAGAGGACCAATTGCAAATGTAATAGTTACAGCTGGAACTCTAAACAAGGGTGATTATTTTGTAAGTGGTTTAAAATGGGGAAAAGTGAGAGCTATTATAAACGATCAAGGAAAACAAATTGAAAAAGCAGAACCCGCAACACCAATTGAGATATTAGGTATTAACGGAGCAGCAAAATCAGGTGATGATTTTATAGTTTTAAAGAGTGAAAAAGAGGCAAAAACTCTTTGTGAAGGTAGAATACAGGAAGCAAAGGAGAGCAAAAATCCAATGTCTTTTGTAACTCAAGATTCTGCATTTAAAGATACATCGTCTGAAGAACTAAATATTATAATTAAATCAGATGTTCATGGTTCTTCAGAAGCAATTAAAAATGCTATAAATCAAATTAAACATGATGAGGTAAAACCAAAAATTCTTTTGTCAGATATAGGAATGGTTACCGAGACTGATGTTACCTTAGCCAAAGCATCTAATGCTGTAATTATAGCCTTCAATGTAAAACCTAGCAAAGAAGCAAAAAAGAGAGCTGACCATGAAAAAATTTCTATATTCAGTTTTAATATTATTTATGAAGTCTTAGATTTCATAAAAAGTAAAATGTCTGGTTTATTAACTCCAGAAGTAGACGAAAAAATTATTGGAACAGCGGAGATACTGGAAATATTTAAAGTTTCAAAAGTAGGTAAAGTTGCAGGTTCTAAAGTGACAGACGGAGAAATTACCCAAGACTCTAATGCAAGAGTTATTAGAGATGGGGCTATTATTTTCAATGGAAAAATTGGATCAATATTTAGAGAAAAAAATCAAACTAAGCAGGTGTCTGCTGGTTTAGAGTGTGGAATTACACTTAAGGATTTTGTTGATTTTCAGAAAAATGACGTAATTGAAGTATATAATTCTACAATAACAGAGAGAACGATATAATGACTAACTTAGGAAAACCAGTTACCCAAAGACAATTGAGAGTTGGTGAAATGATAAAACAAGCATTAGGAATGTTATTTATAAGAGATGAAGCTAAATTACCAAATTTATCTACAAAAGAAATAACAGTTACTGAAGTTAGAATGTCACCAGATTTAAAAACAGCAAAAATTTTTGTAATGCCTTTAGGTGGAAAGGATACTGAAGAAGTCGTTACTAAATTAAAAGAATTTTCATTTGTAATCAGAAAAGTTTTATCAAAAAAAATAGTGATGAAGTTTTTACCAAAACTATTTTTTGTAAAAGATGACTCTTTTGATTATGCAGAAAAAATTGAAAATTTAATCAAACAAACAAATAAGTAAGGAAAAAAAATGGCAAATAAAGCAAAAGAACTAGCAATCCATGACAAGGACACTGGTTCTTCAGAAGTTCAAGTTGCTCAACTAACAGATAAAATTGAGAACTTATCTAAACATATTAAACAGTTCAAAAAAGATAAACACTCATCTGTTGGACTTTTAAGAGCGGTAAATAGAAGAAAAAAATTATTAGACTATTTAAAGAAAAATAAAATGGAGTCTTATAAAGAAGTAATATCAAAATTAAATTTAAGGAAGTAAATGTTTAAAGTTGTAAAGAAAGAAATAGAAGTAGCAGGGAAAAAGATTAGTTTAGAAACAGGTAAAATAGCAAGACAAGCAGATGGCGCTATAATAGCACAATGTGGAGAAACAGTTGTTTTGGCGACTGCAGTTGGAGCAAAAAAAGTTAATCCAGATATGGATTACTTTCCGTTGTCAGTAAATTATCAAGAAAAATATTACGCAGCTGGTAAAATTCCAGGTGGATATTTTAAGAGAGAAGCAAGACCAACGGATAGTGAGACTTTAATTTCAAGATTGATTGACAGACCTATCAGACCACTTTTCCCAGATGAATTTAAAAACGAAATTCAGGTACTACCAACAGTAATATCTTACGATAAAGAGAATGAAGCAGATATTTTATCAATTATTGCTTCATCAGCTGCGTTAGCAATTTCAGGAATGCCATTTTTAGGCCCTATCGGTGCGTCTAGAGTTGGCTTTATTAAAGGGGAATACATTCTTAATCCTACTAAAGCAGAACTTAAAGACTCAAAACTCGATCTTGTAGTAGCAGGAACAAAAGACGCAGTTTTAATGGTTGAGTCCGAGGCAAGTGGTTTAACTGAGGAAGAAATGTTAAATGCTGTTAAGTTCGGCCATGAAGGATTTGTTCCAGTAATTGAAATGATAGAGGAACTAGCCAAAGAATGCAAAAAACCTGATTGGATAGTTGAGAAAAAAGATCTTTCAGAAGTAAAAAATAAATTGGAAAGCGAATTTACCGAGGAACTTAAAAAAGCATTTTCAATAAAAGATAAACAAGAAAGATCGAATTTAATCTCAGAAATAACTGATAAAGCAAAAAAGCTTTATGAAGAAGATGAGAATTATACCGATCTTGACGTAAATTCTGAGCTTAAAAATTTAGAAAAAAGGATTGTCAGAACAGATATTCTAAAAAATAAAAATAGAATTGATGGTAGAGGTCTTGCAGATGTTAGGCCAATTATGTGTGAAGTTGGGATTCTTCCAAGAGTGCATGGTTCTGCCTTGTTTACTCGAGGAGAAACTCAAGCAATAGTTACAACTACACTTGGTACATCTGATGATGAGCAAAAAATAGAAAGTCTTGAAGGATTACAAAAAGAAAGGTTTATGCTTCATTATAATTTTCCACCTTTCTCTGTTGGAGAAACTGGTAGAATAGGTACTGGAAGAAGAGAAATAGGTCATGGAAAATTAGCTTGGAGAGCAATAAATTCTTCTTTGCCTTCTAAAGAGAGTTTTCCCTACACATTTAGAATTGTATCAGAGATAACTGAGTCAAACGGTTCTTCTTCTATGGCGACTGTTTGTGGTTCATCTTTAGCTTTGATGGATGCAGGTGTTCCAATTAAAGAACCAGTTGCTGGTATTGCAATGGGATTAATTAAAGAAGGAGATGACTTCAGCGTTCTTTCAGATATTCTTGGAGATGAAGATCACTTAGGTGATATGGACTTTAAAGTTGCTGGAACTAAAGACGGAATAACATCTCTTCAAATGGATATTAAAATTACGGGAATAACATTTGAAATTATGGAGCAAGCCTTAAAACAAGCAAAAGATGGAAGAATTCACATTCTAGGTGAAATGAATAAAGCTTTATCTAAATCAAGGGATGATGTTGGAAAACATACTCCTAAGATGGAGAAAATTACTGTAGATAAGAAAGATATTGCTACAGTCATTGGAAAAGGTGGAGCGACAATAAGAGAAATAGTTGAGGTATCTGGTGCCAAAGTTGACATTAATGACGAAGGTGAAGTTACAGTAGCTGCTCCAGATGAGGAATCAAGAAACAAAGCTATGCAAATGATTAAAGACTTAACTGCTAAAGCTGAACTCAATAAAATTTACAATGGAAAAGTAATGAAAATTATGGAGTTTGGTGCGTTTGTTAATTTCCTAGGAAAACAAGATGGCCTTGTTCACATATCAGAGCTTGCTGATAAAAGAGTCGGCAAAGTAACCGATGTAGTAAAAGAAGGTGATGAAGTTAAAGTTAAAGTAATAGGCTTTGATAGAGGAAAAGTTAAATTATCAATTAAACAAGCTGCAATATAAAGTTATAGGAGAAATATGAAAAAATTTGATGATTTAATGAGCGTAAGCAATGAAATTGAAAATATCAGCGCTAGTGATGCAAAAGAAAAGCTAAATGACCCAAATGTTCAATTTATCGATGTTAGGGATAAAGAGAGCTTTTCAAAAGGCACGATCGGTAATGCAATTCACTTAGATAGAGGTTTACTAGAATTTTATTTAGCAGAAGGTAGTCCTCTTGAAAATGATATGTTTAAAAATAATCCTGATAAAGAATTTGTAGTTTTTTGTGGTGTTGGTGGACAAGGAACATTAGCAACCAAAACTATGAAGGATATGGGGGTTAAAAATGTCAAAAATATCACTGGTGGTATGAAAGAGTGGGAAAAGATCAAGTAAAAAATAATTGTAATAAATTATAATAGAATGAAGCTTTTAAAAAACTTTAAGTTAGAACTACAGAAAAATAAATATGGAAGATATTTATTACTTGGTAGTTTTGCATTTTTTTTTATTAAAGGTTTAATTTGGTTAGGTATTTTTATTGCCGTTGGCTTAGGTATTACTAATTCTTTTTAAATTAAAACAATTACCAACAAAATTATTTGAACAAAATTTATCACCACAGAAACAAAGTGTGATTGTTTAAACTTTTTATCCTGCTTTTCATCTCTAAACTTATTTATCAGTGGCATAAGTACAAAGTTTGATACAGCAAATAATACCGCAATACTTAAAATTAAATAAAAATCTAAGGAAAAAATTTTTAGAATTATAAAGCAAATTAAAACTAAAATACTAATAGCTAAATTAACAGTGTAGTAATAAGGAAATATTTTTCTTATGAATTTTCTAGCATTTTCCTCATTTAATGCAGTGAAAGTAACGGGTGCTACAACAAAAGAAAAGAAGAGCATAATTCCCAATATAATACTTGTTAGATAAAGACTAATTTGTTGCATCATAATTTAACTAAATTTAACTAAATTTCAGGTAATGTTCTTAGGATCTGGCATTCCAACTTTATTGTAACCGGCATCTACATAGTGAATTTCACCAGTAACACCACCAGCCATATCACTTAAAAGATATAATGCTGAATTTCCTACGTCAAGATTATCTACATTTCTTTTCAAAAATGAATGATCGGCATTCCACTTGTAAAGAAATTTAGCATCCCCAATAGCAGAAGCTGCTAAAGTTTTTATTGGTCCCGCACTAATTGCATTAACTCTAATATTCTTTGCTCCTAGATCCCTCGCAAGATATTTAACACTAGATTCTAGTGCAGCTTTACACACTCCCATTACATTATAATTGGGTATGGCTTTATTTGCTTCATAACTCAAAGTAATCATACTACCACCTTGCTTCATTATTTTAGATGCCTCTCTAGCAACTTCAGTAAATGAAAAACAAGATATCAACATACTTCTTAAAAAGTTTTCTCTAGTTGTATTTAAATATTCTCCTGATAACTCGGACTTATCTGAAAATGCAATTGCATGCACAACAAAGTCAATTTCTCCCCATTGACTTTTTACATCTTCAAAAAGTTTTACAACTTCTTCTTTTTTTTCTACATCACAGCTAAATGTTACATTTGAATTTAGTTTTTCTGCAAGTGGAATAACTCTTTTTTTTAAAGCATCACCCAAATATGTAAAAGCTAACTCTGCTCCAGCTTCTGCTAATTTTTGCGATATACCCCATGCAATTGACCTTTCATTGGCAACACCCATGATAAGACCTTTTTTTCCCTTCATTAAACTCATAGATCTAAACTTTCTCAAACACTAATGTTGCATTGGTTCCACCAAAACCAAAGCTGTTAGACATAATTGCGTTTAAATTTACATCTTTTTCGACTTTTGTAACAATTGGATAATTTTTTGCTTCATCATCCATTTCTGAAATATTTGCTGAAGCTGAAATAAAATTATTTTTCATCATTATCAAACTGTAAATTGCTTCATGAACTGAAGTTGCGCCTAAAGAATGACCTGACAAAGATTTTGTAGAACTTATCTTAGGTTTATAGTCTGGAAAAGCTTCACCAACTGCTTTTAATTCTGTAATATCTCCTACGGGAGTAGATGTTCCGTGAGTATTAATATAGTCAATTTTATTTTTTGAAGTTGCTAGAGCCATTTTCATGCATCTCACCGCTCCCTCACCAGATGGTGCAACCATATCATATCCATCTGATGTTGCTCCATATCCAGTTAATTCTGCGTATATTTTAGCACCTCTTGCTTTGGCATGTTCATATTCTTCTAAAACAAGAACTCCACCTCCACCAGCAATCACAAAACCATCTCTTGTTTTATCATATGGTCTTGAAGCTTTTTCAGGGGTATCGTTATATTTTGATGATAGCGCAGTCATTGCATCAAACATTGCAGTCATAGCAAAGTGAACCTCATCACTACCACCTGCAAAAATAATATTTTGTTTTCCTAATTGAATAAGTTCCATTGCGTTACCAATACAATGACCACTCGTTGCGCATGCAGAACTTATTGTGTAATTAGTTCCTTTTATTTTAAATGGAACTGCTAGAGTGGCTGAAGCAGTACTTGCCATTGTTCTTGGAACAATAAATGGACCCATTTTTTTCGGATTTTTTTCTCTAGTCTTATCTGATGCTAAAATCACATTTTCAATTGATGGTCCTCCAGATCCCATGACCATACCTGTTGAAATATTACTAACCTCATTTTCTTCTAATCCAGAGTCTTTAACTGCTTCACTCATTGCAACATAATTATATGCTGATCCAGCACCCATAAACCTAATAACTTTTCTATCTATATAATCTTCCAATTTGATATTTGGTTTACCATGAACATGGCTTTTTAAATTATGCTCTTTGTATTCCTCAGAAAATGTTATTCCTGATTTTGTATTAACTAACGATTGATAAACTTCGTCTTGGTTATTTCCCAAACATGAAACTACACCAAGTCCTGTTACAACTACTCTTTTCATTATTTAAATAATCCTACCTTAAGATTTTCTGCACTATAAATCTTTTTTCCATCAGCGAGCAATATTCCATTTGCAAGTCCCACAGTTGTTTCTCCTTTAACAAGAATTCTTTTCATATCTATTTCGTATGTTGCCATTTTGACATTTTTAAGAACTTCACCAGTAAATTTTACAGTGCTTACACCTAATGCTCTACCTCTTCCTGGTTTTCCAAGCCAACCAAGAAAAAAGCCAACCAGCTGCCACATTGCATCTAAACCAAGACAACCTGGCATAACGGGATCTTCTCTAAAATGACAATCAAAGAACCACAAATTATCCTTAATATCAAGTTCGGCTTTCATAGATCCTTTTTTATAAAAACCCTCACTCTCCGTTATTTCTGTAATTCTATCAAACATTAGCATTGGTGGAGAAGGTAATTTTGCATTACCTGGACCAAATAACTTACCATTAGCGCAATCAATTAGTTCGTTGTAATTAAAGGAACTTTTTTTCATAATTTTGTAATCTTATTACTTGATTTAGGTACATTATAATATACAAATAGTTTAGAATAGTTTTAAATTGCTAATGACTAGTAAACAAGAATTTATTGAAAAACTAAGAAACTCTAGCTTAAGACCAACTAAACAAAGAATAAATATATGCGAGGTTTTATTTAATAGAGATAAAACTTTCCATTTCACAATAAACGACTTATTCAATTTGATAAAAGATAAAACTGGAGAGAAAGTTTCTTTAGCAACTGTTTACAATACAGTTCATGCATTTCATAAAAAAGGATATCTAAAAGAAATTCCAATAAATTCTAATCAAACCTACTTTGATACAAATGTCACAGATCACCACCATTTCTTTGATGTTAAAGAAGAAAAGCTTATTGATCTTAAAAATGAGGATGTGGGACCGATAGAGATACAAAAATCAATACCTGGAAAAAAAATTAAATCAGTTGAAGTTTTAGTAAAATTAGAAGACTAAGTTTCAAAATTAAATCATAAATATTCTGACTTATTGACAATCTTCTTTAGAATAATTATAAACAACGAATTAGAATAATTATAATATTAAAGGAGATATATAATAATGAGTGCGGAATTTCATAAAAGTAAAACATTTAAATCAGCAGAATTAAGTAAGTGCCCTTTTACAGGCGCAGGTACACCAGCAAAATTTAGCGCTGGTAGAGGACAAACAAATAGAGATTTTTGGCCAAATAGTTTGAATTTGAAAATTTTAAGTCAGCACTCGAATTTATCAAATCCAATGGAGAAAAAATTTAATTATTCTAAAGAATTTAAAAAACTGAATTACAAAGCACTCAAAAAAGATTTAAACAAATTAATGACAGACTCACAAGATTGGTGGCCAGCAGATTATGGTCATTATGGTCCTTTATTTATTAGATTAGCATGGCACGCAGCAGGTACATACAGAACAGGTGATGGTAGAGGGGGAGCTGGAACAGGTAATCAAAGGTTTGCACCGTTAAATGCTTGGCCTGATAATGTTAATCTGGATAAAGCTAGATTACTTTTGTGGCCAATAAAACAGAAATATGGAAAAAGAATTTCTTGGGCAGATTTATTTATACTAGTTGGAAATGTAGCATTAGAGTCTATGGGCTTTAAAACGTTCGGTTTTGGAGCAGGAAGAACTGATATCTGGGAACCAGAAGATGATATTTACTGGGGTTCAGAAAAAGAAATGTTAGGTGTTAAGAGATACAGCGGAAAAAGAGATCTTGAACAACCATTGGGGGCTTCTCACATGGGATTAATTTATGTAAATCCACAAGGTCCAGATTTTAATCCAGACCCATTGGAAGCAGCTCATGATATTAGAGAAACATTTGGACGAATGGCAATGAATGATTATGAAACAGTTGCACTAGTTGCTGGTGGTCATACTTTTGGAAAATCTCATGGTGCTGCACCTGAATCACATAAAGGACCTGATCCAGAGGCATCAAGAATTCAAGATCAAGCAACTGGTTGGAATAGTAATTACAAATCAGGAAAAGGTGTACATGCAATAAGTAGTGGTATTGAAGGAGCATGGACACAAACACCAACACAATGGGATATGGGTTACTTTGATTGTTTATTTAACCATGAATGGGAATTGACAAAAGGACCTGCTGGAGCATTTCAATGGACTCCAAAAAAGAATGGTCAGAGAATTAAAATGGTTCCTGATGCTCATGATAAAAGTAAAATGCATCCTCCAATGATGCAAACAACTGATTTATCTTTGAGAATGGATAAAAGTTATGGACCAATTTCAAAACATTTTTATCAAAATCCAGATGAATTTGCTGATGCATTTGCAAGAGCTTGGTTTAAGCTTACTCATAGAGACATGGGACCAAGAGCATGTTATTTGGGTAGCGAAGTACCAAAAGAACAATTAATTTGGCAAGATCCTATAGATAAACCAAAATATAAACTTAAATCAAAAGATATAAGAGATTTAAAATCAAAGCTTTCAAAATCAAAAATCTCTGTTTCTAATTTAGTTTCTACGGCTTGGGCTTCTGCTTCTACATACAGAGGTTCTGACAAAAGAGGTGGAGCAAACGGAGCAAGAATTATGCTTGAGCCTCAAAGAAGTTGGAAAGTCAATAACCCAAAAAAACTTTCAAAGGTTATTAAAGCTTTACAAAAAATTAAGAAAAAATTTGATACAAATAAAAAATCAGTCTCAATGGCGGACCTTATAGTATTAGGTGGAAATGTAGGAATAGAAATGGCAGCAAAAAAAGCTGGTCATAAAATTCAGGTTCCATTCACACCTGGAAGAGGAGATGCAAGACAAGACCAAACAGATGTAAATTCATTTGGATTACTTGAGCCGCAAGCGGATGGTTTTAGAAACTATATGAAAAAAGGTAAATCTAATGTTTCAGCTGAGGAAAAATTAATTGATAAGGCACAATTAATGGGATTAACGGCACCAGAGATGACAGTTCTTGTAGGAGGAATGAGAGTTTTAGATACAAACTATGATAGTTCTAAAAATGGAGTTTTCACAAAAAAACCTGGAACTCTATCAACAGATTATTTTGTAAATCTTCTTGATATGAGTACTACTTGGAAAGAATCTGACAAATCTGAACAATATTTTGTTGGTAAAGATAGAAAGTCTAAAAAAACTAAGTGGAAAGGTTCAAGAGTTGACCTTATTTTTGGTTCAAATTCTCAATTAAGAGCATTAGCTGAAGTCTATGCCTGCAAAGACTCATCTGACAAATTTGTTAAAGACTTTGTATCAGCATGGGTCAAAGTGATGAATGCAGATAGATTTGATTTAAGATTAAACTAGTATTAAGGAAAGCGGAAAAATGACATCACTATCGTTCGAAGACTTTTATAAAGTTCCTGAAATTAAGTTTGATATAAATAGATTGCGAAATGACTTAAATTTAATTTTAGAGAAAAAGAAATTTAATTCGCCAGGTGTTACTCACTTTGGTGCAATTCCTCTAAATCAAATTCCAAATAACAAAGACTCTATAGAAGGGAACAACATCAGAGGTAGATATTGGACTATTGCAGATGAGACAGGCAAAGAAGTCTCAAGAGATATTGATATTGATGAATCGAAATATACTCAGTTGATACCGGAGTTTGAGAAAACTTATTTTAAAGAGGTTTATGAAATTCTTAGTAAAAAATTTAAACTAGGAAGAGTAAGGCTTTTATTAAAAGAGCCAAGATCAACGCTAAGCTGGCACAAAGATCCAGAGTGTAGACTGCATATTCCGATAGTAACTAATGCAGGTTGTTCAATGGTCATTGAAAATGTTGCAAAACATTTGCCTGCAGATGGACATGTATGGATTACTAACAATACAAAGTATCATAACTTTTTTAATGGAGGAGAACAGGCTAGAGTTCACTTAGTTGCTTGTGTTCTTGAAAGCCCGTTTAAAGAATAATGGAAGTTACCAACGGTATTTTTAAAGCTGCCGGTCAGATTTATTCCAATAACAGAGGCTCTATTTTAAGAACAATTGTTTATACAGTTGGTCATTTTGCAATTGCTATAACTGTTTTGATGTTAGTAGCTGATGTATCTTTTATGATAGCTTTGACCGATGCAATTGTAGAACCAATTGCCAATTCTATTTGGTATTTCATTTTAGATAAGTGGTGGGCAAGTAGATCAAAAAGTAAATAATAATCATTATCAATAAGTATTTAAGAAAAATTTAATATGGATAATTAGTAGTAATAATAATTATTCGCAAAAAAAATGCGTAAATAATAATTATTCGCAAGGATATTTGTTGAAAATAATTTTTTCATATTTAATTTTTAATATATGCAAATAGAAAATTATAATTGTAAAAAATGTGGATTAACAATTTCTTCAACTTGTTCCAAGTGTGATAAAATAGTTGATGTTGAAGTCCTTGATGATGGATGCATAGTTCAAAAGACTAAATGTGTTGATTGTGCAAATTCTCCAGTGATCAAAGATGTTTGTGTCCAACAAAAATAATTAGTTAATATATATAACTTAGAGGGTTAGTTGATTTTTCCCCAAAGATTTTCTTCGTCAACCCACCCTTTAAAACTTTTAGTTTCTACTAAGCACCAATTTCTCTCGCATTTTTTAACTATCAATAATCTTCCTGTTTCTATTTTAGCCAAGGGTTTAGAAAATTTAGTTGGTTTTTTGAATAGAATTTTATTTGATACAGTTATAAAGGATTTTGACTGCTTCAATTGAGAAATGTGTATCCACCCACCATTCTTTTTATTGTCAATTATTCTTCTAAAATTTTCTTTTTTATCAATCACTTTTACTGGCAAGTTTATTTTCTTGTAAATATACTTTATTGGATAATCAAAACTTGGGCCATATCTTACGTTTACCTTATCATTTTTAAGCATTAAAAATTTTTCATTATTTTCAGAAATGGAATTAGAAGTAAAAAATATAATGATTAAAATCTTGAAAATTAATTGCACAAACAACCTTTTTTTTTAGTAAATTTTATTTTTCTAAATTCAAGTTTTTTCAGATTAATAATCAGAATTGATGAGTGAAGACTTTTATCTGACGAAATTATGTTTTTTAAAACTTCATTTGCTTGCATACTCCCAATTATATTTGATGTAGTTCCTAATATTCCTTCACTTTCACAATTTAAAACTTCGTCAGAAGGTTCTGACTGGTAAAAACATTTTAAACATGGACTTGATTTATTATTAAAATCGAATGAAAAAATATGTCCATCAAATTTGCTAATAGCACCAACTATTAATTTTCTTTTATATTTTAATGAAAATTTATTTATTAAAAATTTAGTTTTAAAATTATCTGTTCCATCTACAATTATATCGAAATCTTTTACAATTTTATTTAAATTTTTTTCTGATGCTTTTTCTTTTAAAATTTTGACTTTTACATCTCTGTTAATTAATTTTATTCTTCTTTTAAAGATATCAACCTTAAATTTTCCAACATCTTTTGAAGTATACAAAATTTGTCTTTGGAGATTTGAAATATCTACTTTATCGTGATCAATAGCACCTATATAACCTACACCGCATCTAGCCAACAAATCTGCAACTGGACTACCTAATCCACCAATTCCTACAATTAAAACTTTTGAATTAATTATTTTCTTTTGTCCTAATATACCAATATCCTTAAGAATTATTTGTCTAGAGTATCTCTTAAGCTTTCGTTTAGATAATGAATTTTTCACTTACCCGTTGATCCAAATCCACCCGAACCTCTAATTGTCTCAGGCAAAGTTTCTACAGTTTCAAAATCTACTTTTAGAATTGGCATTAATATCATTTGCGCAATCCTATCATCGTTATTTACTGTAAAGTCTTTATCTCCATGATTAAATAAAATTACTTTTATTTCTCCTCTATAGTCACTATCGATTGTTCCAGGAGTATTTAACACACTTATATTATTTTTAGCTGCTAAACCTGATCGCGGCCTGATCTGAACTTCGGAATCCTCAGGTATTGCAATTGATATACCTGTTGGCACTAAAGCGTTTTCGCCTGGTTTAATTACTATTTTCTTTTCAATAAATGCAGTCAAATCTAGTCCAGATGAACCTGTTGTTTTATATTCTGGCAGTTTAACTTTTTCGTCTAATTTTTTAATTAAGACTTTTACCATTAAGTTAATTAATCTGTTGAATTACTCTTTTGACTATTTCTTCAGCGACCAATGATTTACTCATCTTTTCAAAATTTTCTTCAGGTTTATCTTTGTAAAATATAGAAATTTTATTAAAATCTGATCCAAATCCTATAGTTTGATCTGAGACATCATTTGCAATTACCCAGTCACAATTTTTTTCATTCAACTTTCTCTTTGCATTTATTGAAACATTGTTTGTTTCTGCTGCAAAACCAATTGTTATTTTTGGTCTTAATGAATTATGATTAGATATATGATTTAAAATATCGATATTTTTTTCTAGCTCTAAGTTAAATTCTTCATTCTTTTTAATCTTTTTACTTTTATAATTTTTCACTTTAAAATCAGAAACAGCTGCAGAAAAAATAGCTACATCTGTTGGTAGATTATTTAAACTTTCTTTGAACATCTCTTCAGCTGTTTCAACACTTACAAAATTAACACCATCCAAGGGTTTAATGCTTGTCTTTCCAGAAATAAGTGTCGTATCAAATCCATTGTCTCTAAGACATTTGGCTATTTCATATCCTTGTTTGCCACTGGATTTATTTGTAATAAATCTTACAGGATCAATATATTCATTAGTTGGTCCTGCAGTAACTAAAGCTTTTAATTTTTTATTTTTATCTAAATTAGAAAAATAATTTTTAAGCGTATTGACTATTTCATTTGGTTCTGTCATTTTTCCTTCACCGTATTCACCACATGCCATATCCCCTATCTCTGGCCCAATAATTTTGTATCCATAGCTTTTTAATTTTAATATGTTTTCTTTAGTAGAAGGATGCTCCCACATTCTTACATTCATTGCCGGTGCTAAAAATATTTGTTTGTTAGAGGCTAGTAAAACAGTAGACGCCAAATCTTCTGCATTGCCTGAGGCTACTTTAGATATGGTATTAGCTGTAATTGGTGCAACTAATACTGCATCAGCCCATCTTGATAAAGATATGTGGTCCATCTCAGCTTCGTTCTCTGCATTAAATATATCGTCATAAACTTTTTCTTGAGAAAGAGACGAAACAGATAGTGGAGTTACAAATTCTTTAGCATTTTTTGTTAATATAGTTTTTATACTAGCACCATTTTTCTTAAATAATCTTATTAACTCAAGACTTTTGTAAGCAGAAATTCCACCACATATAATTAACAGTATTTTTTTATTCTCAAAATAATTCATCGTCGAGATTAAAATACTACTAATCCTAAAATTACAAGTAATAATAAACCAATGATTGATTGATTTCTGAAAGCTTCCATTTCATTTTTTTTTGTATTTAGATCATTATACGTATTAGTATTTTGTGGAATTTGTCCACTTGCAAGAAATGTTAATGCTTGGTTTGCTTTATCCATTATTTGCGGCATTTCTGGTAATCTTTTTATAACTTCTGCAGAATTTTTTAGAGTTTCATTTAATGTTGTTATAGGATCTTTTGTTTCTTTAAGCCATTTTTCAAGAACAGGTCTTGACGTTTCCCAAATGTTTGTCTCTGGATTTAATCTTCTTGCAACACCTTCAACTACTACCATTGTTTTCTGTAGCATTAGTAACTGTGGTTGAGTTTGCATATTAAATTTTTCTGTCACATCAAAAAGTTGTTTGAGTAGTTTACCGCCAGATATATCTTTAATTGACTGACCAAATATTGGCTCTCCTATTGATCTTAGTGCTTGGGCGAGATCATCAACAGGCACTTCTTTTGGAACTAACCCTGCAGCTAAATGAACTTCAGCCACTTTTTTATAATCTCGTTTAATAAATCCATATAAGATCTCAGCAAGAAATTTTTTACTCAAATCATCGAGCCTTCCCATTATACCAAAATCGATAGGAACTATTTGACCACTATTGTTTATAAAAATGTTACCTTGATGCATATCTGCATGAAAAAAACCGTCTCTTACAGCATGTCTTAGAAAATGTTGAATAACATCTGATGCAATTTTTTTGGTGTCTATATTTCTTTTTTCTAACTCTTCTGTTTCTCTTATAGAGACACCTTCAACCCAGTCTAAAGTCATTACATTTTCACTTGTAAAATTCCAATAAATTCTAGGAACTTGAAATCCACTGTCATTCTTAGTGTTTTCAGAATACTCATTAGCTGCAGCGGCTTCAAATCTTAAATCCATTTCTAAATTGGTTATTTCTTTTAGCAAATAAACAACCTCAACTAATTTAAGTCTTTTTGTCTTTTTGATAATTGACTCAGTTAAAAAAGCAAAAAGCATCAAAGCATCAATTTCTTCGTTGAATATTTTTTTTATATTTGGTCGTAAAATTTTTATAGCCACGTCTTTAATTGTGCCATTATCATTTATTTGCGCTTTATGAACTTGAGCTATAGATGCTGCTGCCACTGGTTGAGATAGATTTATAATTGAATTAAAATTATCTTCCCCTAGATCCTTTTTGATTATTTCTTTAGCTTTAGATAATTCAAAGGGAGGCAAACGATCTTGTAAACTCTCTAGTTGCTTTGATAACTTTTCTCCAATTATATCTGGTCTCGTTGCTAGAAATTGACCTAATTTAATGAATGTTGTACCCATAGATTGCAAGGAGTTTGATAATCTTTCACCTTCGGTTTCACTTACAAAAGAATTATCTTTTTTTGAAAATGATAAAGACAACAAATAGAATAAAATTTTTATTCCAATCGGTGGATTATGAAACTTTGTGAATATACTTAAAGCGTCAGATTTTGCTAATTTCCTTCCAAGCTTAAAAAGTATATATAATTTTTTAATCATATTTTCCAACCTGAATGAATAGCTACTATTCCACCAGAAAAGTTTCTATACTCACATTTAATAAAATTATTTTTCTCCATTAAACCCTTTAATTCCTCTTGATTAACAAATTCTTGGATACTTTTTATTAGATATTCATAAGGCTCTTTCTCACCAACCACAAATTTTCCAATTTCTGGAATTAATTTAGAGTATCTTTTATAGACTAAATCTAAGTTTAAATTTTGAATTTTTGAAAATTCTAAACAAAAAAATCTACCTCCTGACTTTAAAACTCTGTAAGCTTCACTTAAGGATTTATTAATATTTTTTGTATTTCTTAAACCAAAACTGATTGTGTAATAATCACATGAATTAGATTTTAAAGGCAATTTCTCTGCCGACCCCTTAATCCACTTGATATTTTTGTATTTAGATAGTCTATTTTTTCCCTTTTTCATCATTCCTTCATTGGGGTCAATACAAAATAATTCTATATTTTTATTTGAACTATTATCGATAAAAAGTTTTGCTATATCACCTGTGCCACATGCAACATCTGCTAGAATTTTATTTTTACCTGGGTTCATCCAATTTATTAAATTTCTTTTCCAGATTCTATGAACTCCGAGCGACATCAAATCATTCATGATGTCGTATTTATCATAAACTTTATCAAAGACACCTTGGACTAGACCTTTTTTATTTTGAAGATATTGTTGCATAAAATAAATAATACTAATTAATATAATAATAAATGCCAGAATTGCCAGAAGTAGAAGTTGTTAAAGAGTCACTAAGTAGAACAATAACAGGAAAAAAAATAAAAAAAGTAAGTATAAAGAATAGGAATTTAAGGTACAAAATAAAAAAAGGTTTTGAAACAAGACTTCAATCAAAATCAATAAAAAAAGTTAAGAGGTTTTCAAAATATATCATACTAGTTTTAAATGATGAAAAATTTTGCTTAATTCATCTTGGAATGTCTGGCACTATACATCTCTTAAGAAAAAATATTTTAAATCAAAAAACAAATGCAAGTTTTTATCATAGTCCTTATTTGCCAAAAAAACATAACCATGTATTTTTGGAATTTGATAACATAAAAATTATATATAATGATCCCAGAAGATTTGGTTATTTCAAATTATTTGAAAATAAGAATAATTTAGAAAATTTTATAAATAACTATGGTCCTGAGCCCTTTTCTTCAAAATTTAATCTCAAATACTTAAAAAAATATTTTTATAAAAAGAAAAAGAATATAAAAAATTTTCTCTTAGATCAAAAGTTTGTTTCAGGTTTGGGGAATATTTATGCAAGTGAAATTTTATTCAGCTCTAAAATAAATCCAAAAAAAAAAGCAAAATCTTTAAGTGAAAACGATTGTATTAATATTATTAAATATTCAAGAAAAATTTTAAATTTAGCAATAAAAAAAGGAGGGTCTAGTATTAGAGATTTTAAAAATATAGTTGGTAAAAATGGATCTTTTCAAGATAACTTTAAAGTATACAATAGAGAAAATAAGAGTTGTCTTTCACCAGGATGTAAAGGGACAATAAAAAAAAAATTTATCACTAATAGATCAACATTTTTTTGTAATATTTGTCAAAAATAAAAAATTATTATATTGACCGTATAAATTTCTCGTTATATACAATCGCGTTTATGGCAAACACTAAATCAGCTATTAAACGAATAAGACGTATATCACGTCAAACAACTGTAAATAAGTCTAGAAAAAGCAGGTTTAGATCTGCAATAAAAAAAATGAATTTAATTCTTGATAAAAAGGACAAAAAAGAAGCTTTAGCTTTCTTGCCAAAATTAAACTCTGAATTAATGAAAATAGCAAAGACAGGGGTGATAAAAAAGCAAAACGCGTCAAGAAATATTTCTAGAATAACAAAAAAAATAAATTCCTTATAACAACTTTCAGTTTACTTAAAGAAATTACAACCCTAGAGATTATTTTTTCAATTAAAAAAAGAATCTTTTAATCTTTTAGTCCCAAGATAAAAAAAAATAAAAAAAGTAAATTTAAGATTACTAATTTTAAGTCCCTAAAAAGAGATTCAATTATTAATTTATACAATTGTAAATTTTATTTTTTTTTGAGAATAAAAATAAATTTATTGCATTGAATTATGAATAGGAGTTTAACAGACTCTCATGAAAAATAATCTCACTAACGTTAAATCAGACAATATTAATAAGATTGATTGGAAATTATTACAAAATGAAATGAAAAATAAGTTTGGCTCTGAGATTTATGATAGTTGGTTAAAAAAAATTGATTTAGTTGATGAGTTTAAAAATTATGTTTTGTTATCCGTTTCGACAAGATTTATTAGAGACTGGATAACCTCAAGATATTTAGATCAAATATTACAAATAATTAAATTATATAAAAAAGATATTTCCAGAATAGAATTTGTGATTAACGAGAATATAAAGAACAAAAATAGTGATGAAATAAAACAAGACAATTCATCTGCTAATGAAAAGGTTTCATTTATTAAAGATTCATATCTTCAATATAATCGAATTGATCCAAATAAAAATTTTGAGAATTTCTTGCTAGGGAAAAGTAATAAACTAGCTTTTGAAGCTGCAAAAAAAGTCTCAGAGCAAATAGCTCACTATAACCCCCTATATATTTATGGAGGAGTTGGAATGGGTAAGACACATTTATTAAATGCAATTGGTTTAAGTTTGAAAGAAAAAAATAAAGTAATGTTTATCTCAGCTGAAAGATTTATGTATCAATTTGTAAAATCGATAAAATCCAATGAAATGGTAAAGTTTAAAGAGTATTTTAGAAATACTGACATATTTTTGATTGATGATATTCAATTTATGAATGGAAAAGAAGCTATGCAAGAAGAGTTTTTTCACACATTTAATGTTTTGCTAGAGAAAGGATCTCAAATTATTGTATCAGCAGATAGACCACCAAACAAATTAACTAGAATACAAGAAAGAATTAAATCTAGATTTTCAGGAGGTCTAGTAGTTGATATCCAAAATGCTGATTTTGAATTAAGATACAATATAATAAAATCTAAAAATGAAGATCTTGCAATTCATGATCCAAATAATATTAAGATCAGTGACGAGATCATAAAATTTATTAGTACTGAAGTTAATACTAGCATCAGGGAGCTTGTGGGTGCATTTAATAGAGTAGTGTCATTCTCAAGAATTTATGGAAAAACACCTTCAATGTCAGAGGTAAAAGTAATATTAAAAGATCTATTAAATTTAACCGAAAATAAAGTTGATATAGACAATATTCAAACAATAGTATGTAAATATTTTAAAATAAGTAAAAACGAAATGTTGTCACCAAGAAGGTCAAGATATCTTGTAAGGCCAAGACAAACTGCTATTTATTTAGCAAAAATGCTAACATCTAAATCTTTACCTGAGATAGGTCGATCATTTGCTAATAGAGATCACACAACCGTTATTCATTCAGTTAAAACAATAGAAAAATTAAGAAAAGAAGATAATGAATTAAATTTAAGCATTGATAGCCTAAAGAATAAAATATTATACAAACAAGAAAATGAAATTTAGTGTTAATCAACAGGATTTGCAAAAATCTTTAGGTTACTGTCAGGGTGTAATAGAAAAAAGAAGCACTTTACCTATTCTTTCAAATATTTTGATAGAGGCAGCAAATTCAAAGTTAAAAATTACAGCAACAGATTTAGATTTAATATTTGTAAATGAAATTTCAAATATTAAAATTTTTGATGAAGGCAAAACAACTACTTCTTCATCAATTATGTTTGATATTGTAAGAAAAATACCCTCTGGTAGTCAGATAAATTTTGAAAATACTGGAGAAAGTAAATTACAACTAGAATCAAATAAATCTCTATTCAATTTAAATTCAATTAATGCATCTGAATTTCCAATTACAGACGAAAATTTCAATGAAAATGAATTTACTATAAATTCAAAAGATCTATTAAAACTTTTAAACAAATGTAAATTTTCGATTTCGAATGATGAAACAAGGCATTATCTTAGTGGTATTTTTTTCCATCAGACCCAAGCAGATGATAAGAATTTTTTAACTGCAGCAGCAACAGATAGCCATAGAATGTCTATTTCAAAAGTAAGACTAAAAAATCAAATTGAATTTGAACCAATAATACTTCCAAAAAAAACTATATTTCAATTATGTTCTCTTTTAGAAGATTATGACGGTGAGGTTAAAGTCTCAAATATTAAATCTAAAATTAAATTTGAACTTAACAATAGTATTTTGATATCAAAATTAATCGATGGAAAATTCCCTAATTATATTCAAGTTATCCCTAGAGAAAATCAAAAAAAATTAGAAATTGATTTAAAATCTTTTTTAAACTCTGTTGATAGGGTAGCATCAGTTTCTCTAGATAAAAAAGATGGTGTAAAATTTAATTTGACTAAAGATAATTTAAATTTATCCGTCAATAACACTAATAGTGGTGATGGTAAAGAAAGCCTATCTGTAAAATTTGAGACAGATTTAGATATAAGTTTTAATTCTAGATATTTGCTGGATATAGCATCCCAATTAAATGGTGATAAAATTGAAATATATTTGAAAGATACTGGATCTCCAGCTTTAATAAAAGATCCTGCAGATTTTGACAGTATTTATGTTGTAATGCCTATGAAAGGTTAGTTAGCAAGACCAAGCTCGGAATAAATTTCTTTTTGTAATAATTTTACAAATTCTGTTTCTTCGATACCTGTATTAATTGGTTTTAAAATAGAAATAGTAATCGTTTTATTGGGCTTTATCTTTCCTGATTTTGGCCATACTCTTCCAGAGTCAATAGCCACTGGTTGACATTTTACATTTAATTCTTTGTAAATTCTCCCAACTCCTTTTTTAAAGGGAATAATTTCGTCTGGTAGAACTCGTGTAGCTTGTGGAAAAATTATTACAGGTCTTTTTGTTTTCTCCATAGTTTCTTTAATTTTTTCAGTAAAATTAAGGTTTTCTCTAGAAACTTTATTTCTATTCACAGAAATAGAATCTATCTTTCTCAAATACCAACCAAATATCGGAATATTTAATAGTTCTTTTTTAAGAATAAATATTGGTGAATTAAATATTGTTTGTAAAAAAAAAGTTTCAAACATCGATTGATGAGAGCATGCAATAAAGTAGTTCTCGTTATTAATTATGTTTTCTTGACCTTTAATTACTATGCTGGTTGAGTAAAAAATTTTTAAACAGAATGAGGACCAGTATCCAAAAAGTTTACCTCCGAAAAGAGCGATTTTTTTTGGTAGTAATAATGATGGAAGAAAAATAATGCATATAAATATTAATCCAGAAAAAAATACGCTTTTAAATAGGATATTTCTCATTACAAATTTAAACTTAGACTATATCTTTTATTTTTTGTCTTTTTCTTATAATCTGTACTTTACTTCCTTTAATCAAAATTTCGGCAGGCCTTAATCTAAGATTATAATTAGATGATAATGAATAACCATAGGCACCTGTATCGCAAATAACCATAATCTCATCTTCTTTTACATTTTGAAATTTCCTTTCTGTTAAAAATTTATCAGTTGTTTCGCATACAGGGCCGACAAATTCTAATATTTTTTTCGATCGCGACTTATTTCTTAGTGACGGAATTATTCTATGTTTTGCATTATACAAAGCTGGTCTTATCAAATCATTCATTGCCGCATCTAATATTACAAATGTTTTTGTTTTGTTATGTTTTAAATAAATTACTTTAGATGCAAGTATACCAACATTTCCAATTATAGATCTTCCAGGTTCAAAAATTATTTTACAATTGTATTTATTTTTAAATTTAATTATTGATTTTTTATATTTTATATAATTAAGTTTTTTCTTTTTATGATCATAGTTTATCCCCATCCCACCACCTAAATCAATGAACTCAAATTTATAATCTAAATTTTTTAAAAGTTTATCAAGAACATTTAGCATTTTTTCGTAAGGTTTGTGGTTTAAGATTTGACTACCGATATGAACACTTAAGCATTTAATATTTATAAATTTTGATTGTTTCATTAAATTAATAATTTTTACAAAAGTCTTTTTATCTACACCAAATTTATTTTCACTTTTACCAGTTGAAATTTGTTTCAATGTTTCAGCATCTGTATCTGGATTTAATCTTAGTCCTATATTCACAACTTTATTTAGTTTTTTTGCAGCCTTTTCAATTGCTAAAACTTCACTTAAAGACTCAGAATTTATTAATAATATTTTTTGCTTAATTGCGTACTCAATTTCATCTCTTGTTTTACCAACTCCAGAGAAAACTATCTTATTTTTATCAATACCAGCTTTAAGTGATGCATATAATTCACCTTTTGAAACTACATCTGCCCCAAGGCCAAGTTTTTTTATTTCCTTTAATAATGAAATATTTGAATTAGATTTTACAGAAAAACAAATTAAAGGTTTAATTTCCTTAAAAGCTTTTTTAAAATTCTCTACATTTTCTCTTAAATTTTTATAAGAGTAGCAGTATAGAGGTGTATTAAATTTTTTTGTTAGACTCTCAATGTTTTTTCCTTCAATAAAAAATTTATTGTTTATATATCTCATGATACTTTTTGAATATTCTTACTTAATTCAGATTTATATTCTGGATCGCCTTTACGGCCGCAAGCAATTACAAAATATAAACAAAGTATAGTAATTAAAATTTTTTTACTCATTTTTTTCTTTTTTTATCATTTTCTTAACGTTCTCAAAAGAAGTTCCGCCATAAGATTTTTTTGAATTAACTGAATTTTCCAGATTTAGTATTTTATAAACATTTAATGTAAGTTTTGGCTCAATTTGATTTATTTCTTTCAATTCTAGTTCGTGAAGTTTTTTGTTTTTTTTTTCTGCCAGATTAATTATTTTTGCTGTTTGTATGTAAGCCTTTCTAAATGGGTATCCAAGCTCTCTTACAATAAAATCAGATAAATCTGTCGCTGTAGTAAAACCTTTTCCTGCAAGAGATAGCATACTTTTTTTATTCACTATCAAATTTTTTATTACATCATTCAACAATGACAATGATATTTTTAATTGATCATTTGTTTTAAAAACAATTTCTTTGTCATCCTGTAAATCTTTAAAATATGATAAAGGTAACCCTTTTAATATTGAAATCATAGAATTGATATTTCCTATAAATATTCCAGTTTTACCTCTTAAATATTCCAATGGGTCAGGATTCTTTTTTTGTGGCATTATTGAAGAACCAGTCACTAATTTATCATTTAAAGTTATCATGTTAAATGCATCAGAATTCCAAATTATGAGTTCTTCAGCAATTCTAGAAATGTGTAAAGAACAAGCTAGAGAAGAATACAAAAAGTCTAAGACAAAATCTCTATCAGATACAGTATCTACAGAATTGTTTGTTGGTTTTTTAAATTTAAGTTTTTTTGTGGTGAAATTTCTGTCAATCTTAAAAGAAGTGCCAGATAAAGCCCCTACTCCTAAAGGATTTTCATCTAAAAACTCTAAATTATTCTTAAATTTTTTCTTATCTCTCTTAAACATTTCAACATATGCTAGTAAATAATGCGCTAAAGATAATGGTTGCGCATTTTTTAAATGTGTAAATCCTGGCATAATTGTTCTGATATTTTTTTGTGCAAGATTTAGAATATTTGAATTTGTATTATCTAATAAGATTATTATTTTTTTTGTTGCTTCTTTTAACCATAATTTTAGGTCAGTAATTACCTGATCATTTCTAGATCTAGCAGTATGAACATATCCAGCATCATCACCAATCAGTTCAAATAATCTGTTTTCTATATTCATATGAATATCCTCTAAATCATAATCAAAATTGAATTTTTTTTTTACAATTTCATTTTTAATTCTTTTTAATCCCCAGATTATTTTATTCTTTATTCTGAAATTTATAATTTTTTGTTTGTGAAGCATTTCGACATGGGCAATTGATCCTTCGATATCTTCTTTAAATAGTCTTTTATCTACCGGTAATGAACCACCAACTTTTTTAAATAAAGTTGAGGCATTTTTCTTAATTCTTGTACCCCAAATTGGTTTATTGTTTTTATTTTTACTCATGTTATTCAATTACAGATTTATGAAATTTATATTTATATCCATTAAAATAATATTTCTTTACTTCATATCATTTAGCTCTTCATATTCAATAGAAGCGCCAAATATAAAAAATCTAATAATTTATGAGGAAAAACAAAAAATTAAGTTTTTTGACTTTTTAAATGAGGCTGGAAATAAAGTTAATTTGAAAGATTTTAATTCCGAATTAATTATCCTGAATTTTTGGGCAACATGGTGCGCGCCTTGTAGAGAGGAAATGCCATCTTTAAGTAATCTTCAAAAACTTAAGGATGAAAAAAAATTAAAGATTATCCCAATAAATATAGGTGGAGAAAATATTAGTAAATCTAAGAAGTTTTTTGATGAACTGCTCATAGAGGAATTACAAGTTTTTGTTGGTGATGGTGCTGGAATTGCAAAAAATTTAAAATTAAGAGGAATACCCACAACACTATTCATTGATAAAGATGGTTATGAGTTTGCAAGAATTGTTGGCTCAATAGATTTTAACAGTGATGAATTTTTAAATTGGTTAAATGAATTAAATTAGTTTTTATAAAAGTAAGCTAATGCTACAAGCACAATTATAGCAACAAATTGTAGTAATACTCTAAGCTGCATTAATTTGTTGGATGTTTTTTTGTCTCCATCTCCTTTAAAAAGAGTTCTAATTCCAAGAATTAATACTACAGCTACAGCTGCAAGCAAAACAATCGCTGCAATTTTAACAAATATTTCAGAAATCATGCTTTGATTTTAGTTTCTTTTTAAAATAAAAAAACATAATTACTTATCTATGACATTTTGCCTTGAATCAACAATTATAAAACCTGAAAATGGGTCCGAAATCAAAAATGCAGTAATTTTACTTCATGGATATGGTGGAGATGGAAAAGATATAAGCATGTTAACTCTTAATTGGAAAAGGTTTTTAACCAATACAGTATTCTTATGTCCGAATGGACACGAACCATGTAAAATTAATCCAATTGGTTATCAATGGTTTGATTTAGAAACAAATGATAAAAATTATATTTTAAACGAAGCAAAAAAAGCTGAAGATAAATTAAGAAAATATATTGAAGAAGTTAAAACAGAATATAATTTGGAAAATTCAAAGATATGTTTATCTGGATTCAGTCAGGGTTGTATGATGTCAATAAACTTGGGCTTAACTTCTAAAGATCCCTTTAATTGTATTGTTGGATTTTCCGGAAAGATTATAGATAAAGAGGATCTTAGTTTAAGGTTAATTTCTAAAACAAAAACTTTATTAATTCATGGTGAAAAAGATGAAATAGTTCCACCCTACAATTTATTGGAAGCAAAAGATTTTTTTACACGGAATAATATTAGTGTAGAAACTTTAATGATCAAAGACTGCGACCATCATATACCAGTTGAAGCTTCAAGTAATGCATTAAAATTTATCAAAGATAATTTTGATTCTTAAAGATAATTAATTAATTTTGTTACATTGATTAATAATAATATATAATATATTAAATAATTATGACTATGATGATCAATGAAAACCTTTCACTCGAAAAATGTCCAGCTCTAGTCCTCAACGCAGATTATAGACCGTTAAGTTATTATCCTTTATCATTATGGTCATGGCAAGACGCTATTAAATCTGTTTTTCTAGATAGAGTGTCCATTGTAAGTCATTATGATAGAATGATAAGAAGCCCATCATTCTCTATGCAGTTACCAAGTGTTATTGCATTAAAATCTTTTATAAAGCCTCGTTCAAATCCAAATTTCACAAGATTTAATGTTTTTCTACGAGATAAGTTTAGTTGTCAATATTGTGGAAGTAATGATGAACTAACTTTTGACCATCTTCTTCCAAGATCAAAAGGTGGGAAAACTGATTGGGAAAACGTTGTTACTGCATGCTCAGCATGCAATGTAAAAAAAGGTGGAAGATTGCTAAAAAATTCTGGAATGAAGTTAAATCAATGGCCTTTTCAACCAACAACAGAAGATCTTCATAGAAATGGGAAGAATTTTCCTCCTAATTTTCTACACAGCAGTTGGATGGATTATTTATATTGGGATGTAGAATTAGATCCTAGTTAAATTTTTTCAGAGATATTTATAGCAATTTTTGAGCCCGTTTTAATAATTTTATCCATCACTGAATATAATCCTTTTTTTGTTGCGCCGTGCTCATATGCAATATCTTTGTGTTCCAATTCATCAGCTCTAAATTTTTTAATTTTTTCTCTAAGTTTTTTCTCATCATCTTGTAATTGATCTATTTGATTTTGGTAATGTTTATCAATTACTTCCTCAACAGATGCTGTACATAGCATTGCAGCCTTTTTTCCTAATATTGTTGAGCTAAAACCTAAACCTACTCCTAATAAATCCCATAGTGGTAAAAATTTAGTTGGTTTTATATTTCTTTCTCTGATTTCATTTTCAAAAAAATCACTATGTTCTTGCTCATGTTCTCTCATTTCTTCTACCAATTTTAATAGTTCAGGATCCTTTTTAAATGTTTTCAGTGCTAAAAGTTGACCTTCATATATTTTAATTGCACCTCTTTCACCTGCGTGATCGACTCTAATAAATTCTTCTAATTTTTTCTTGTTAGTTTTTTTCATAAACAAGAGCTCTTAGCGAAAATAATACAATTAGTAAAGATATTAAAAAATTCAATCCAGATAAAGATATGCCTAAAATAGTAAAATCTACATCTTTACAATTTTTAACCATTCCAAGACTTTCGATTATTTTTTCTTTATTCGTGATATCTATATTTGTGTTTGTACAACCAGCATATTCATCAAAAATGCCATTTTCTATACCAAAATGATATCCTGCAAAAGCAGTGCTCAGTGTGAATGTAATGATTAAAGCAATTAATATTCTATCAGATTTAACATAGTTATATCCCAAAAAACAAATGAAGATCGCTACTAAAAAAGGAATTCTTTGATAAATACATAATTTACAAGGTAAATACCCAAGAACTTTTTCAATATAGATCGCGGATAATATAGCAATAATTGAGTATATAAAAATTAATAAATAAATATTTTTTCTTTTAAAAATAAAATTCATTTTAGTTCATAAAGTTTTGTAAAAATTTATAAATTAAAAAAGCAAAAACTATTAATACAATTGAAATTATAATTGAAATTTTAAGCAGCTTTTTTTCAATTATTGTTTTCATAGCAGGTCCAAAATTTCCAACCAAGAAAGCTATTATAAAAAATCTAGATCCTCTTGTCATTAAGGAGACAATTATAAAATAGACAATATTAAATTGAACAAACCCACTTGTTATTGTGAGTAATTTAAAGGGGATGGGTGTAAAACCTGCTATAGCCAGCAACGTAGCCCATGCAAAAACCCCTCCATCTGATGAAATTTTATCTTTTAAAAATGAAGTATTATCTACACCGTAAAGCTCAAAAATCTTAATTCCAATTTCATTAAAAAAAACATATCCTATAAAATACCCCAAACATGCACCTAAGACGGATCCTGTCGTAGCAATAATTGCTATCTTCATCCATCTTTGTCTATCGGCAATAGTCATTGGAATAATAAGAACATCTGGTGGAATAGGAAATATGAAACTCTCAATAAAGGAAATAAAACCTAAAATTTTTTTTGAATTTTTATGTCCTGCAAGTTTAATTGTTTTATTAAATAGTTCCTTAAACATATTTTCTTTTAATATAAATAGTGTTTTAATACTATTATTTATATTCTATGAAATTAAAAATAAATGGGCGAATGGCGGAACTGGTAGACGCGTTGGACTCAAAATCCAATAGTAGCAATACTGTGAGAGTTCGATTCTCTCTTTGCCCACCAAAAAATATATGAACTTGAAACAAATTAATAATCTAACTGAATTGTTTTTTGATCAATTTAATCAACAAACTAACAAAGACAAAATATTATTGTCAACTTTAGGTGATAAAAGAAAAAATTATTCGTGGCAAGAAACATATGATTTTATTAGTTTAGTTTCTAATGAATTAAGAAAAGTAATATCAAAAGGTGATAGGTGTTTATTAATTTCTGAGAATAGACCTGAATGGTTTATCACAGATTTATCTATA
This sequence comes from uncultured Pelagibacteraceae bacterium, assembly GCA_902518165.1. GTDB lineage: Bacteria > Pseudomonadota > Alphaproteobacteria > Pelagibacterales > Pelagibacteraceae > Pelagibacter. Next base: position 124,066 of record CABYFB010000001.1, on the reverse strand, counting down.
ATGTTATCAGATGGGATAACTGTTCCAGCTTACACAACTTATGCAGAAAATGACTACAATTATATTCTTAATGATTGCACTCCAAGTGTAATTTTTGTTTCAAATAACGAACAATTTAATAAATTGAAAAATATTATTAAGGATAAAAAATTCATAAAAAAAATATTTTCTTTTGAAAAATTAACAAATATAGAAATTGAATATATTAATTTAAAAGATTTAATTCAAAATAATAAAAAAAATATACCAATTCATAAATCATTGGCCTCAAGAAAAGATCCGTCTTGCATAATTTATACATCAGGTACTCAAGGAAATCCTAAAGGAGTAATTTTGAGTCATGGAGGCATCTTAAATAATTGTAAGGGCGCAATAGATATTTTAAAACCGTTATTGTCTAAAGAACAGCCCAGGTTCCTTACATGGCTTCCACTTTCACATTCTTACGAGCACACTGTTCAATTCGTACAAATTACTGTAGCAGCTAGAATTTTTTACGCAGAGAGCATCGATAAATTGGTTAAAAATATGGGTGATTGTTCTCCAGAGATTATGACAGCTGTACCAAGATTTTATCAAAATCTTTATCAAAAAATTAATGCAAGTTTTAAAAAAGCTACAGGATTAAAAAAAAACTTAATATTTAGAATGTTAGAATTAGGTCTAAAAAAAATAAAAAAAGAAAATTTAACTATTTTTGAAAAAATACAAGATAGAATCTTAGAGAAATTAGTAAGAAAAAAAATAAAATCACAATTTGGTGGATCTCTTAAAACATTTGTTTCTGGTGGAGGTGCATTAGATAAAGAAGTAGGATATTTTTTGAATGCTATTGGTTTACCAACTCTTCAAGGTTACGGCCTAACTGAGACATCTCCAGTTGTTAGCTGTAATCCAATAGATGATATTAGAATAGATACTGTTGGCCCACCGTTTAAGGGAAATGAGGTCAAAATAGCTGAAGATGGCGAAATTTTAGTAAAAGGTGAAAATGTAATGTTGGGTTATTGGAATAATAAAGAAGAGACCGAAAAGGTTCTAAAAGATGGCTGGCTTCACACAGGAGATATTGGAGTATTTGAAAATAATTTTTTAAAAATTACTGATAGAAAAAAAGATATTCTTATTACTCCTGGAGGCGATAATATTTCTCCATTAAAAATTGAAAATGAATTAGTAAATCTAGAATTTATTGATCAAGCAGTAGTTTATGGAGATAATAAACCTTATTTGGTAGCATTATTAGTTTTAAATGATGAATTTATTAATATTACAAATGAAGAAATTAATAATGCAATTAATAAATTAAACAATAATCTTTCAAAAATAGAAAATGTTAAAAAGTTTTTTTTAATAAATGAAAAATTTTCAATTGAAAATGGAATGTTAACACCGACTTTAAAGTTAAAAAGATACAAAATTATAAATAAATATAAAAATAATTTTGAAAATCTTTATAATTAATTGAAAAAATTTGTTTAATTATCGCTATTTTACTGAACTTTTTTTAATTATTAATTTTTTTATTTTAAAAAAAAAAAATAAAAAAAAACAAAAAATTATGTAATTGACATAACTATTCAAAAAAATTACAAAAAGGTAATTAAACGAATCAAAAAGATTCGTAATTAAAAAAAGGGAGCTAAAGATGGCTAAAAGAAGAAAAAAAGCTGCTAAAAAGAAAACTAAGAAAAAAGCTAAGAAAAAAGCTAAAAAGAAAAGAAGAAAATAGTTTAGTATTCTTTTTAACAAACGCTTCTCATGGCGCTTGCGTGGGGAGCGTTTTTTTTTTATTTAGCAATACCCTCGTCTACCTCATCTTGATTAGGTTTACTCTCAGTTTTTTGAATTTGCTTTTCAAGGTTCCTTTTTAAAGCTTTATCTAATTTCTTTTGTGTATCCTCTAAACTTATATTTAGAACTATTTGAAATTCCGTAAGTATTCTATCATACGCTTTTTCAAATAGTTGCCTTTCACTATAAGATTGATCTACCATAAGATCGTCTCCTTTGTTTAAGTCTCTTACTACTTCTGCTAGTTCATAAATTTTACCTGAAGAAATTTTCGCTTCATATTCCTGAGCTCTTCTGCTCCACATACTTCTCTTAATTTTTGGTTTACTTTTTAAAATACTTATACATTTATTGACTTGGTTAATTGTGGCCAATGGCCTTAAGTGAGACTGTTTATTTACTGGAACCATTCCATTAGCCTTATCTTTTTCAAACTTTAAAATATAAGTTTCAATTTCTATTCCTCCAATGCTCATTTTTTTAAATTCAGTTATTTGACCAACTCCATGTTTTGGATAAACAACATAGTCTTTTACTTTATATTCTTTCTTCTCTGTATCCTGTTTTTTTACTTTTTTTATTTCAGGTTTTTGTTCATTATTTTTTGGGATTCTGTGTAAATTTTCGTTTATCTCTGAAATGTTTTTTTTTTCAGTTTTTAATTCTTTTGATTTAATTGGACTATTTGACTTTTTTTGGGTTTTAACTTTTTTTACCTTACTTACTTTTTTTACTTTTTTTGTTTTAGGTAATATTTTTGACTTTTTATTTTTAACCAAAGATTTAATACTTTTTTTCTTTTTAACTTTCTTAGCTTTAAATGTTTTCTTCAAAGTATTTATCAAACTTATTTTCTTCATTTTTATATTTCTCATGATCCGGCATTGGATCTTTTGCTTCAGAAATATTTGGCCATATTTCTGAATACTTTTTATTCACTTCTAGCCATTTCTCGCTACCTGCAACAGTGTCTGAAACTATAGCATCTATTGGACACTCAGGCTCACAAACGCCACAATCTATACACTCATCAGGTTTAATTACAAGCATATTTTTGCCTTCGTAAAAACAATCAACAGGACACACATCTACACATGTTGTATGTTTACACTTAATACATTTCTCATTGACCAAGTATGTCATTGTTTTGATTTAATTTTTTCTTTTATATCCCCAACTACTTTTGGATCAAGATACAATAAGCCTGACAATCGTCTCATAAGATTAGTTTCATAAATATCCGCATCATCATCTGAATAAATAATATTCCATAATGCTTCTATAACTATCTTTTTTTCGTCAATATTTTTATTTTTTACTTCTTTAGTAAATTCTAAAATTTGATTTGAGTCTTGTTCTTTTATTTCTGCATCTTTTATAATCTCATCTAAATTATTTTCGTCAGCACCCATTTCAATTAATGCTTTTTTAATTATATCCTTCTCTTTTTTAGTAAAGTTCTGATCTATTTTAGCTGAATGAATAAGAAGAGCGGCAACACTAGTTAAAGATAAATGATCCTCATCGTTTTTATTCTCTTTTTCTTTTTTAAATAAGCTAAACATTATTTCAGGTTTAATTCGTTTAATACACTAAAAGGATTATTAGAATAGTCCTTTTTGTCATGTTTTTCAAAAATTTTCTTTTTTAATGGGATATATTTTATATAGAATTCATTTTCTTTCTCGTAAATTTTATAGTTCATTTTTTTTAGAAGTTTATTAAAATTTTCTTTTGAACAACCAAGTAAGTTTAACATTTCAGGTATGACTTTTATCTCTTTTTTGTAATCTTTTTCTGAATTGAATATTAATAAGAATAATCTTTCAAGTATATCTATTCTAACGTATATATCATCAAATTTTTCAAAGCCACAAAGTAACATAAAATCCTTATTTGCAGATTTCATATTATTCAAAAAATTTAATCCAAAAGTTGGTGGAGATAAATTTAAATATTCATTATTATAATTTTTCCATAGTAATATTCTTAAAGACACAGAATTTGGTTTGAATAATTTAAATAGAAATATATGGTATCTACCAAACTTAACTCCCAGTTTTCTTAATTTTTTCCTATCATCTTGATTGATTTTTTTTAAGTACTCATTGATGTTTGATCTTTTTATAACACCGTTATTTTCGTAAAGTCTGTAAGCTAAAGCTCTAAGTTCAGGGTTTTCCTCCTTAATATTTTTTAATTCAATTAAGCTATTTAGTTCAGTTTCAATTTTTTTTATAATCCATTGATTTAGATAATTGTTTAAATTATTTCTTTCGTTATTTTCAATCATTTCATCAATCAATAAATCTATTTTTGGGTTAAGGTAATCAGATCCAGGTATAAGTTTCGCTATAGGATCATTTCTCCAATAAATTTTAAAATCATCTTTTAACTCTATAAGTCCAGTATCTATTATTTGTTGTATTCTATTAATTATTTCTGGACCTACATTCTGCCTAGCAGCTTTTTTTAATGATTTAATATCTGCATCTAAGGCATCTACTTTTAAATCTAATTGCAACTTTAACCCTTTTAAAATTCCAATATATTGACCATTAATTAATACTTTTTCTTTTTCAATAATCTCGGTTTTTAACTCAATGTCTTGCTTTAAGCCTTTTGCTAAAACGCTAGCTCTTTTATCTATAAATGTTTTTGTTAATTCGTCGTGAAGTCTATCAGATAATTTATCTTCTAATTTTTTAGTTCTTTCAATCCAATAATCTTGGTTCTCAACCCAATTAGATTTGTTTGAAACATATGACCAAGTTCTAACATTAGATATTCTATTTGAAATTGAATCTACATTTCCTTCAAGTTTATCAAGCATTGAAAGCTGTTTTTTCATATAATAATTTGGCACTTTTTTTTCTTCACTTATTAAAAAATTAAATACCTTGCCAACAACTTCTAAATGATGACCATAAGTTTTCTTAACAAAATCAGGTATTTGACAACATTCCCACAGAATTTTTAAAATGTTTGAATTATTTTCTATAAAGTTATTATTTTCTTTTAAAAAATATTTTAAAACTTTCTCATCTTCACATTCTCCAACTCTTCGTAACCAAACTTTATCAGGTTTTTCTTCTAATGATTTCAGTAGATTTTCTTTATTATTGAATTTTAAGTTGGAATTTCTCCAAAATATATTTTGTATTTCTGGAAAATTGTGATTTTCTAAAAATTCAATCTCTTCTGGATTAATTTCACTACATTCTCCTGTAATACCAAAACTTCCATTATTTAAATATCGACCAGCTCTTCCTGAAATTTGTCCAATTTCTGATATTTTTAGTCTTCTTATTTTTTTTCCATCAAATTTTTTTAAGTTTGAGAAGTAAACATGATCTAAATCCATATTTATTCCCATTCCAATAGCATCAGTAGCAACTAGATAATCGACGTCCCCTGATTGATATAAATTTACTTGAGCATTTCTAGTTTTAGGACTAAGAGATCCCATCACAATTGCTGCACCACCTTTTTGTCTTCTTAATAATTCTGCGATCGCATAAACTTCTTCTGTTGAAAAAGCTATAATTGCACTTTTTCTCTCAATTCTTGAAATTTTTTTATGTCCTCCAAATGATAGTTTTGATAATCTTTGTTTGTTTATAAATTCAACGTCTTCATCAAGCTTTTGAATAATATTTTTAATAGTATTTGAACCCATTAACATTGTTAATTTTTCACCTCGCAGATTTAATAATCTATCTGTAAAAATATGACCTCGCTCATGATCAGAACACATTTGAATTTCATCAATACCTACGAAATCTAAAACCTTATCTACAGGCATTGATTCTACAGTACATAAAAAATACTTAGCATTAAGTGGTATAATTTTTTCTTCCCCTGTAATAAGAGCAACTTTAGATGCATCTACCTTTTGTACAATCTTGTCATATACTTCTCTTGCTAGAAGTCTTAGTGGAAATCCTATCATTCCTGTGTCGAATGAAAGCATAGTTTCTATAGCCAAAAAAGTTTTACCAGTATTTGTAGGTCCAAGGACTGCTGTGATCTTATTTTTTGACATATCTACTTTTAGTATGATCTTTTTTAAGCCTACTATATTTTGTTACTCAAAAAGAACAAAAATAGACTAAAACTAGTCCGAATCAGATAGGAAAAAGTTCTCATTTTCAATTTATATCATCTAAGGTTAGCATAAATTTTACAATATAAATATAAATATTTAATGCCAAAAAAACTTTGGGAACCGTCAAGAGAACTTATAAAGAATTCGAATTTATTTAAATACGAGAAGTTTGTTTCAAAGAATTATAAATACAATTTTTCTGGAAAATATAAAAAGTTACTAAACTGGAGTGTAAAAAATCCAAAAGATTTTTGGAATTCTATTTGGAACTATTTTGAAATAATTGGAGCAAAAACTGATAAATTTAAACTAGCAAAGGACCTTATTAATAGTAAGTTTTTTGTTAATTCAAAATTAAATTTTGCAGAAAATCTTTTAGCTAAAAATTCTAATCAAAAAGCTATCACATTTGTTAGTGAAAATGGTTACAGAGAGCAAAAATCCTGGAAAGAACTTAATATAGATGTAAAAAAAATAATTACATTTTACAAAAAAATAAATATTTCTGAAAAGGATAGGATAGCAGCATATACTCCAAATCAGATAGAAACAGTTGAGTGTTTTTTAGGTGCTAGTGCTATAGGATCAATCTGGAGCTCGTGCTCACCTGATTTTGGTGTACCTGGTGTTATCGAACGTTTTTCCCAAATTAAACCTAAATTACTAGTTATTACTGATAAATATTATTATAACGGAAAGGAAATAAATATTATTGAGAGATTGCCTAAAATATTAAAAAAAATAAAAAGTATAAAATCAGTATTAATTTTAAATTACCCTGGAAAAAAATTAAGAAAATTTAACAAAATTAAAAATATAAAAATTTATAATTTCACTGAGATTAAAAAACTTGAAATAAGCAGAAATAAATTAAAAAAATTTGATTTTGACCACGAATTAGCAATTTTATACTCAAGCGGCACTACAGGTAAACCAAAATGTATTTGCCATAGATCAGGTGGTGTTTTATTGCAACATTTGAAAGAGCATCAATTACATTGCAATATAAAACCAAATGATAATGTATTTTACTTTACAACTTGTGGATGGATGATGTGGAATTGGCTTGTTACAGTCCTAGCATCTAAAGCATCAATATTGCTATTTGATGGTTTTCCTATGCATAAATCTCCAGAGTTATTGTTAAAAATTGCAAATAAGGAGAAAGTTACTCTATTTGGTATAAGTGCGAAATATATTGATCAACTTATTAAACAGAATGTTAAGGTAAAAGAAAAAATAAAACTCAAGTTTTTAAAAACGATTTGTTCTACTGGATCTCCACTTTCTAAAGATGGTTTTGAATTTGTTTACAGAAATATAAAAAAAAATGTTCATTTAGCATCTATTTCTGGAGGAACAGATATTGTCTCCTGTTTTGTAAATGGAAACATTTATTCATCTGTAAACATTGGCGAAATACAAAACAATGGTCTAGGCATGGATACAGCAGTGTTTTCTGAAAAAGGTAAATCAATTTTAAATAAAAAAGGAGAATTAGTTTGCAGAAACCCTTTTCCATCAATGCCTTTAAAATTTTGGAATGATCCTGGAAAAGTTAAATATAAAAAAGCTTATTTTTCAAAATTTAAAAATATTTGGCATCATGGAGATTATGCCGAGAGAAAGAATAATGGGTCTTATATTATTTATGGAAGATCTGATGCAACATTAAATCCAGGCGGTGTTAGACTTGGCACAGCTGAAATTTATTCTGTTGTAGAAAAATTTAAAGAAGTAAAAGAGTCTATCGTAGTAGGTCAATCTTGGGATAATGATGTAAGAATAATACTTTTTGTAATATTATCAAAAAATAATAGATTAGATGAAAAATTAATTTCAAAATTAAAAACAACAATTAGATATGAGGCTTCTCCAAGACATGTACCTGCTAAAATAATTGCAGTAAATGATATTCCCAGAACTAAGAATGGTAAAATTGTAGAAGTAGCTGTTAAAAATATAATTGACGGCAACAAAATAAATAATATTGAAGCATTATCCAATCCATCTGCTTTAAATGAATATAAAAATCTTATTGAATTAAAATCGTAATGATTAAAGATACAATCAAAAACTTAAGTTTATCAGCTACACTAAAAATAAATGAAAAATCAAAAGTTATTGAAATTGAAGGAAAAAAGATTATTAAGTTTGGATTTGGACAATCACCATTTCCAGTTCCAATTACTATTGTTGAAGAATTAAAAAAAAATGCACATCAAAAAAGTTATTTACCTATCCAAGGATTAGATAAATTAAGAGGTTCAATCGCAAAATATGAGTCAAAAAAGAAAAATTATAATTTTGACTCAGATCAAGTCATAATAGGTCCTGGTACCAAAGAGCTTATGTTCTTGATGCATTTAGCATTTGAAGGCGAAGTTTTATTGCCAGCTCCAAGTTGGGTATCTTATAAGCCACAATCAATAATAGCTAAAAATAACTATAATTGGATACAAACATCTGCTGAAAATAATTGGTTTCCTAAAGCTCAAGAAATAGAAAAAATTATTTTGAAAAAGCCAGATAAAAAATATCTTTTATTTCTTAATTCTCCAAATAATCCATCAGGACAAGTATGCGAAAATTTAAAAGAAATTTCTTTAATAGTAAAAAAGTATAATATTTTAGTTTTATCAGATGAAATTTATTCTGAATTAACATTTGATGAAAATTATATTTCCATTTTCAAACACTGCCCTGATAATGTCGTAATAAGTAACGGACTTAGTAAATGGTGTGGCGCTGGAGGATGGAGACTTGGGTACTTTATAATACCAAAGAAAAAAATTGAATTACTTAAATCTATCAAAGTTTTAGCAAGTGAAACATTTTCCGCCGTAAGTTCACCAATACAGTTTGCTGCAATATCTGCTTTTAATGCTAACCATGATGATTATATCTTAAAATCAAAAAAAATTCTTAAAGCTGTTGGAGAGTACGTATATAGAAATTTATCATCAAATAATATTATTATGAACAAACCCATGGGTGGCTTTTATTTGATGCCTGAATTTTTGAACAAGAAATTTAATAATTCTTCAATCATGTGTGATGAAATTTTAACTAATTTAAATATTGCTTTACTTCCAGGAAGTGACTTTGGATTTGATGAAAAAAGGTTGATTGTTCGTCTAAGTTTTACAGATTTTGACGGCGATATATTTATGAAAAATATTAATGAAAAAACTGATATTAATGATGAGTTAATAAAATTGTACGCCCCTAAGGTTGTAGAAGGAGTAAATAAATTAAAATCTTGGGTTGAAAAATAATAATCAGTTAAAAAATTCCTTAATTAACAATACTTATATTAACTGAATTTACTAGACACTCGTAGTAATAAATAGTTAGATTCAATTTTAAAACTTTAGAGAGGGTATATGAAAAAAATATTATCAACAATATCAAGCTCTCTGATTATTTTTGCTGCTATATTTTCATTCGGATCAATAGCAAAATCAGCAGAGTTTTTTACAATAGGCACAGGAGGACCAACTGGAGTTTATTTTCAGACAGGAAACGCTATTTGTAAAATGTTACACAAATCAGCAATTAGTGCTGAACATGGTAGAAAAAAAGGTATGAAAGATAAAGCTTACAGATGTACCGCTCCTTCAACTGGAGGCTCAAATTATAACATCGGACAAATAAAAGATGGCGAGTTTCAATTTGGTGTAGCACAATCTGACTGGCAATATCATGCTTACAATGGATCAAGCAAATGGGAAGGTAAACAATTCAAAAATTTAAGAGCTGTTTTCTCAGTACATAATGAGCCATTTCAAATCTGGGCTAGAAAAAAAGCAAAAGTCAAAGATTTTATGGGTCTCAAAGGAAAAGTAGTAAACATTGGAAATCCAGGTTCTGGTCAAAGAGGAACTATGGAAGAATTAATGAAAGCTATGGGAGTTGACAACAGCTTCTTTAAATCAGTTACTGAGCTAACATCTTCAGAGCAAGTTAAAGCTCTATGCGATGGTAAAATTGATGCGTTTGGATATTCAGTAGGTTTTCCAAATGGGGCAATGGAACAAGCGGCAACATGTGCGGCTAAAGCAATGCCAATCAATTTAACAGGAGATGTAATTGATGGAATTATTAGTGGAGCTGATTATTATGCATCTGCAACAATTCCAAAAGGTACTTATACTAAACAGAAAAAAGATGTAACTACATTTGGTGTTAAAGCTACTGTAGTAACAAGTATGGATGTTTCTGAGGATTTAGTTTATCAGGTTACAAAAGCTGTTTTTGAAAATTTTGATGATTTTAGAAAACAACATCCAGCTTTCGCTCCTTTAGAGAAAAAAAATATGATAGCTGATGGTTTATCAGCACCACTTCATCCTGGAGCTGTTAAATATTATAAAGAAGCTGGTTTAATGTAATTAAATCTATATAAAAAATTTAGGCCCAATATATCTATTGGGCCTTTTTTTTTATATATTAAGCTGAATGTCAGCAGACATAGATAAAAAAATTGAAAATAAGATTAAAGAAGATCTTTCTCCTACAAGAAACCTAACAGGTTTTCATTTAAAGTTAGTTGCTATTATTGCAATAACCTGGTCTTTATTTCAGCTTTGGTATGCTTCTCCATTTCCATTTTGGTTAAATTTTGGAATGTTTAAAGGTTTACCAGCTAGAGCAATTCATCTTGGCTTTGCACTTTTACTAGCTTTTTTAATATTTCCATATGCAAAGGGTAAAAGAGTAAATTTTATAGATATATTAATTGCAATAACAGGTGCAATTTGTTGTTTATATATTTATGTTTTTTATGATCAATTAGTAGATAGGGGTGGAATATTACTTAAAATAAATCTTTATGATAATTTTACTATTCCAATTGAGTTAATACTCGGAATAATTGGAATATTAATTCTTCTAGAGGCTACGCGCAGAGTAATAGGTGTCCCACTAGTTGTTATTGCAGTTTGTTTTTTGTTATTTTCTTATTTTGGGCAATATGCACCAGACATAATTTCTCATGGTGGATTATCATTAAAAAGGTTAGTTGGTTTTCAATGGTTTGATCAAGAAGCTATTTTCGGAATTCCGATAGGTGTTTCTGTAGATTTCATATTTCTCTTTGTACTTTTTGGAGCACTTTTAGAAACTGCTGGAGGGGGTAAATATTTTTTAGATTTAGCTTTTGCAATGGTTGGAAAAATGCGAGGAGGTCCTGCCAAAGCAGCTATTCTTGGATCTGGTATGACAGGATTAATCTCTGGATCATCAATTGCTAATACAGTTACAACTGGAACATTTACAATTCCAATTATGAAAAAGACTGGTTTTTCCAAAGAAAAAGCGGGTGCAATCGAAGTATCTTCATCAGTTAATGGTCAAATAATGCCTCCTGTTATGGGAGCAGCAGCTTTTGTGATGGCAAGTTTTATCGGTGTTACATATTTTGAAGTTGTCAAGCATGCTTTTTTACCAGCTATAATTTCTTACATTGCGCTATTTTATATATCTCACCTTGAAGCGCTTAAATTAAATTTAAAAGGTATGGATGAAAACGATATTCCAAAATTGAAAAAAACATTTTTTGAAGGAATACATTTTTTAGTTCCAATATTTGTTCTTATACATCTACTAGTTTATATGAGGCTTACAGCTTCTTACTCTATTTTTTTTGCAACAATAACTTTAATTATAGTTAATCTTTTAAATAAAATTTTTAAAGAAAAGAACTTTAAGAATGCTTTAATTTATTGGTACAACCAAACTGTTGTTGGTTTTGAAAAGGGTGCTTTGAATATGGTTAGTGTCGGAATAGCAATTGCAACAGCAGGTATTATAGTTGGTGCAGTTGGATCTACAGGTTTGAGTACTAATTTAATAATTGTAATCGAGTCGATTGCAAAAGATAATGTTATTATTCTCTTATTTTTAACTATTATTTTGTGTTTACTATTGGGTATGGGTTTACCAACTACGGCAAACTACGTTGTTGTAGCATCTCTAATGGCAACTGTTCTTGTGGATGTTGGAAATGCATCAGGATTTATTTTTCCTTTAATTGCGGTTCATTTATTCGTGTTCTATTTTGGCCTAATGGCAGACGTAACACCTCCAGTTGGCTTAGCATCTTACGCAGCTGCTGCTATTTCTGGTGGAGACCCATTAAGAACAGGGGCCCAGGCATTTTGGTATAGTCTGAGAACTGGAATACTTCCTATTGTATTCTTATTTAACAGTGAGTTATTATTAATTGGTATTGAAAGCATATGGCATGGCTTAATGGTCATAGCAACCTCATTGATTGGGATTTTAGTATTTACTTCTGCTACTCAAGGATGGTTTATAAATAAATTGAGATGGTATGAGATTGTTATTTTTTTAATAATTTCAATATCATTATTATCTCCAGAATTTATTCTAAATAAATTTTACCCAAAATATAACCATTTAAGTATTGAAGAAATAAACAAAAAACAGTTTGATTATAATAAAGAGATAAGAATTAAAATTACTAGACTTACAGAGTACGGCGAAAGATATAAATTATTTGTAATTGAAAAAAATAGTTTTGATGAAAATTTCAGTTTAGATCATTATGGAATGAGCTTAGTTGTAGAAGACAATAAAACCATAATTGATACTTTAAAATGGAATGGAATTGCAAAAAAATCTGGTTTAGATATGGGAGATATTATTAATGAATTTAAAATTGAAAATCAGAATAGACCAAAAAAAGAAATAATTTATCCTATCGCTCTTATTCTTTTATCAATCTTTGGTTATTTAAATATAAGAAGAAGAATTTAGCTTAGACCTGCATGGGGTAACTTACGTTGAAGTATTTTCCAAATACCTGTAGCAGATGCAATTATTTTACCTTTACATTCTAAATAGCACTCTAAAAAAACCATGCTTTTTGTTTTTTTTTTAATTTTTACATATCCAAAAATTTCATCACCAATAGTTGAAGGTCCGATAAAGTTAATATTAAGTGTTATAGTTACACAAGGCTGATTACCCGAAATTCTATGGGCTCCAGATCCACACCCGGTATCTATGATCGATGCTATATACCCACCATGAGTTATGCCAGCTCTGTTAAGATGGTTTTTTTTTATTTTAGTTTTAAATTCATATTTAGTTTTTGAGATATCTCTTAGTAGCAAACCACCATTGTGTCTCATGAAACCTTTTTTAACGCTAATTTGTTTAAATTTTTTCATTAAATTATTAAAGTTATTAAAAATAATATTATTAACACTATTACAAAAAAATAAATTACAGATTTTTGTAAAGATATTTTCATTTTTCCTTCTTTTTGGTGCGCCTGCTAGGAGTCGAACCCAGAACCTCCTGGTCCGTAGCCAAGCGCTCTATCCAATTGAGCTACAGGCGCTAAATTTAATCTATTCTTTTAACATTTATTATTAATTTTACTAAATTTTAATAATGGTCAAAAATATACATCTATTAAAAGTAAATAATATATATATATACAAATAGCGAAATGAGTGAAAAATTACTAGTTCCAGATATTGGAGATTTTGAAGAAGTAGAAATCATAGAAATTCTTGTAAAAGAAGGAGATAAAATCTCTAAAAATGACCCTGTAATAACTTTAGAAAGTGATAAATCAAGTGTTGAAGTACCATCTGCTTTTGAGGGTGTTGTAGACAGTATTAACATAAAGATTGGTGATAAAGTTTCTAAAGGAGATTTGATACTAACATTATCTTCTGAGAATGGAACTCAGCAAAAACAAGAAATTATTGAAAAGATACCACCTGCAACGGAAAAAATAATTGCCGAAGCGGAAAATTCTAACGGATATAATAATTCTGAATTAGATACGAGTGTACATAAAGAGATCAAAGTAGAAAATACACAAGTAGAAGAACATAATGAAAGATTAGAAATAGTTGAAAATAATAATGATATTGATCCTCAAGAGACAAAAGAATGGTTAGAATCTTTGTCTGCTGTAGTACATTCCGAAGGACCTGAGAGAGCTCATTTTTTAATTAAACAATTAATTGATCAGGCATATAAAGAGGGATCAAATATACCCTACACCCAAAATACACCATACATAAACACTATACCAGCAGATGAAGAGATAAAATCTCCAGGCGATCAAAATATCGAAAGAAAAATCAGAGCACTAATTCGATGGAATTCAGCAGTGATGGTTGTCAGAGCAAACATGAGAGATCCTTCATTAGGAGGTCACATTGGGACATTTGCTTCAGCAGCAACTCTTTATGATATAGGAATGAATCATTTTTGGAGAGCTAAAAGCAATAAATTTGGTGGAGATTTAATTTATTTCCAAGGACATTCAGCGCCAGGTATTTACGCTAGAGCTTTTTTGGAAGGAAGACTTGACGAGAAGCAATTAGATAGATTCAGACAGGAAGTTTACCCAGGAGGTTTGTCATCTTATCCTCATCCATGGCTGATGCCTAAGTTTTGGCAGTTTCCAACTGTTTCCATGGGTCTTGGACCAATGATGGCAACCTATCAGGCAAGATTTATGAAATATCTTATTAATAGAAAATTAATAAAAGATGAGAATAGAAAAGTTTGGTCTTTCTTAGGAGATGGTGAAATAGATGAGCCAGAAGCTCTAGGATCTATTGGTTTAGCAGCAAGAGAAAAGTTAGATAACTTGATTTATGTTGTGAACTGCAACCTACAAAGATTAGATGGTCCAGTAAGAGGCAATGGTAAAATTATTCAAGAATTAGAAGGAATTTTTAGAGGAGCTGGATGGAATGTAATAAAAGTTATTTGGGGATCATATTGGGATCCTTTACTCGCAAATGATAAATCAGGTTTACTTGTAAAAAGAATGAACGAAGCAGTTGATGGAGAATACCAAGCCTTTAAAGCAAAAGGCGGTTTATATGTTAGAGATAACTTCTTTGGGAAATACCCTGAACTTAAAAATCTAGTTGCAAGTTATACTGATAGTGATATTTGGAAATTAAATAGAGGCGGTCACGACCCGCATAAAGTTTATGCTGCTTATCATAGAGCTATTAACACAAAAGACAGACCAACAGTCATATTAGCTAAAACAATTAAAGGATACGGTATGGGAAAATCTGGTGAAAGTATAAATACAACCCATCAGCAAAAAAAATTAGGTGTAGATGATTTGTTATATTATAGAGATAGATTTGATGTTCCATTAACAGATGAACAAGTCAAAAATATAGAATACTTTAGACCCGATGAAAATTCAGAGGAAATAAAATACTTAAAAAAAAGAAGATTGGCTTTAGGAGGATATATTCCTGAGAGATCGTCATTTTCGAAACCAATCAAAACACCAAGTAATGATATTTTTGACTTTATGAAAAAATCAACCGGTGAAAAAGAAATGTCAACTACTATGGCACTTGTTAGGATGTTGACGAATTTGCTAAGAGATAAAAATGTTGCTCCAAGACTTGTTCCAATAATCCCTGATGAAGCAAGAACATTTGGTATGGAAGGTTTTTTCCAAAAAATAGGTATATATGCGCATGAAGGTCAAAAATATGAGCCAGAGGACTCCGCTCAATTAAGCTCTTACAAGGAAGAGAAAAGTGGTCAAGTTTTAGAGGAAGGAATAAATGAGGCTGGATCCATGGCATCATGGATAGCAGCAGGAACATCGTATTCAAATCATGATATAGAAATGATTCCAATTTATCTTTTTTATTCTATGTTTGGTTTTCAAAGAACTGGCGATTTTGCTTGGGCGGCTGGAGATAGTCAAACAAGAGGATTTCTAATTGGAGCTACAGCTGGAAGAACAACTTTGGCTGGAGAAGGTCTTCAACACCAAGATGGTCACAGTCATTTATTAGCATCAACAATTCCAAATTGTGTTTCTTATGATCCAACCTTTCATTATGAATTAGCTACAATTTTTAAAGAAGGTTTAAGAAGAATGCATGAAAAACATGAAAATATTTTTTACTACATTACAACAATGAATGAAAATTATTCTCATCCAGAGATGCCCAAAGATTGTGAAGAAGGCATATTAAAAGGGATGTATAAAATAAAAGATTTCAGCAAGAATAAAAAAAATAAGATTCAATTATTGGGTTCAGGAACAATTTTAAGAGAGATGATTGAAGCAGCAGAAATTTTACAAAATGAATATCAAGTTGATAGTGAAGTATGGAGTGTTACCAGTTTTAATGAATTAAGAAGAGATGGACTTGAAACAGAAAGGTATAATTTGCTTAATCCAGGAGGAGAGAAAAAAATCTCTTACGTTGAAAAATGCCTTGGAAAAACCGAAGGTCCTATTTTAGCAGCTTCAGATTACATGAGAATGAATTCTGACCAAATTAGACCTTATATAAATAAAAGTTTTTATTCATTGGGCACAGATGGATTTGGTAGAAGTGATACAAGAAAAAATCTAAGAAAATTTTTTGAAGTCGATAAAGAGCATATAGTTGCATATGGCTTAAGTATTTTATCAAATGAACAATTAATTGCTTCTAAACATGCGGTAGATGCAATTAAAAAATATAAAATTGATAAAGATAAGCCTATGCCCACAAAATTATAATGAGCGAGAAAGAAGTATTAGTTCCTAACATTGGTGATTTTAAAGATGTTGAAGTAATTGAGGTATTAATAGAGGCAGGATCAAATATTAATAAAGATGATCCGATAATTACAATAGAAAGCGATAAATCAAGTGTTGAGATCCCAAGTCCATACTCAGGTAGTGTTAAAAAAGTTAATTTAAAAGTTGGTGATAAGGTTTCAGAGGGATCCTCAATATTAATAATTGGTTCTGAAGAACAAAAAGAAGAGATGAAAGAAGTTAAAAAAGAAACTATTATACAAAAACCTCTTGAAACAGTAACTTCAAAACCAAAAGAAATATTACAAAATAATAGAGTTAGTGTATTCAAATCAAGTAAGGCGCTTGCTAGTCCAAAAACTAGAAAATTTGCAAGAGAACTTGGTGTTGATATTAATAATGTTATTGGATCACAAAGATCAGGAAGAATTATAGAAGAGGATATAAAAAAATTCGTATCTTCTAATTTTAATAAACCTCAGGAAGAAAAGAAGGCTCCATCTATAAAGCCCTCAGAATATGATCACGCTGATTTTGGAGATGTAGAAATTCAAGATATACCAAGAATTAAAAGAATTGCTGCTCCACATTTATCAAATTCTTGGCAAACAATACCGCATGTTACTAGTTGTGATGAAGCAGATATCACTGAGTTAGAAGAATTTAGACAAAATTTGACTGATACTTTTACTGGAGAAAAAAAGAAAATTACTCCATTGGCATTTATTATAAAGGCAGTTGTGGAAGCTTTGAAAGTTTTTCCAAGATTTAATAGTTCTATTGACAATATTGAAAATGGAAAAATAACATTAAAAAAATACTTCCATGTAGGAATTGCAGTTGATACTCCCAATGGTTTAATGGTGCCAAAAATAAGAAATGCTAATCAAAAGAATATAGATCAAATAAGCAAGGATCTAAAAAAAGTTAGTGATGATTGCCGAAATTTGAAGATAGATAAAAAAGAGTTTTATGGAGGATCCATAACTATAACAAGCCTAGGTGGCATTGGAGGAACTTATTTTACTCCTATAATAAATTATCCTGAGGTTGCTATTTTAGGAATTGGTAGGACTTATATTAAACCCGTCTTTATTGATGGACAATTTAAACCTAGAACAATGTTGCCTTTATCTCTCTCTTACGATCATAGAATTATTGACGGTGCTGAGGGTTCAAGATTTAATAATGAATTAAAAAATAACCTTGGTAAAAACTTTGCCTACAAATTAGCTAAGCAATGATTAAAAATTTTAAACTTTTAAATAATAAAACTGTATTTTACTTTAATGACAATAAGTTTGAAACATTTCCTAATATTTGGTTAAGAGATCATATTAAAAATAAAGAAAACTGGGATTTTAAAACCAATCAAAGAATAACTTATACCGCAAATTTAGACATTAATATCAAAGTTAAAAAAGCAAAATTATTAAAAAAAGGGAAATTCATTGAAATATTATGGTCTGATGAAAATAAACCAACCAAATATTCATATGAATTTTTAAAAAAAAATTCTTTAAAAAAAGAAGAAACTAAAAGTGATACTCAATTTTGGAAAGATAAAGACATAAAAAATCAAATTTTCATTAACTATAAGCAATTACAAACTAAAGTTGGATTTAAAAATTTATTAAAAAAAATCCACATATATGGTTTTGCAGTCGTAAGAAATTGCTCAAAGAACTTAAACTCTGTTGAATATATAGCTAAAAAAATTGGTTATGTCAGAAATTCAATTTTTGGAGGATTGTGGACTTTTGAATCAAATAATAAAAAAGCAGACAGTGCATATTCAAACCAAGAACTGAGACCACATACAGACTCTACATATAGTAATGATGCTCCGGGTTTACAATTACTGCTTTGTTGTAAGTATGATGCTAAAGGTGGAGATTCTATAATGGTAGATGGATTTAAATTGGCAAATGAAATCAAACAAAAATATAAAAAACATTTTAAAACTTTAACAAATACAAAAGTTAAAGGTTCTTATATTGGTGATGGTGTTCGTCTTGAAGCAAAAAGACCAATAATAAAATTAAATGAAAAAAATAATTTTGATCAAATTAGTTTTAACAATTACGATAGAGCACCTTTTAGAGAAAATAATCAGAAAACAATTAATTTTTATAAAGCAATTAAAATATTTGATACGATGGCAAACCAAAAGCAATATCAGTGGAGGCATATTTTAAAACCTGGTGAATTACTAATTTTTAATAATTGGAGAGTAATGCATGGTAGAGGTGCATTTTCAGGTATAAGAAAAATGGCTGGTTGCTATATCAATAAAGAAGATTTTGATAGCTGTTGTAGAATGAATAATATTATCTAAATCTAATTAAATTTATGTCCAAAACTACATCGCTTATATGCGCTTTGATAACAACATTTATTTGGGGCACTGCTTTCATTGCTCAGGACACAGGCATGGACAATATTGGTCCATTAACATTCAATGCATCTAGATTTTTTGTCGGTTTTCTTACAGTCCTACCCATTGCTTTAATTTTAGAAAGAAAAAAAATTAATTATGAAATCAATTCTAATAAAAAATTATTTTTAAAATATTTATTTTTAATGGGTATATCATTATTTTTGGGCACCTACTTGCAGCAAGCCGCGTTACAATACACGAATATAGCTAATGCAGCTTTTTTTACAGTTTTTTACGTTCCATTAGTTCCAATTTTATTATTTTTTATTTATTCTATTAAAGTCCATTGGAGTCTTTGGCCTTCAATAGGTTTATGTATAATAGGTGTTTACCTATTAAGTGATTTTTCAAACTCAGAAATTATGATAGGCGATGCTTTAGTTATTCTATGCTCACTATTTTGGGCTTTACATATAATTTTCGCTGGAAAATTTATGGAGAAATTTAATATACCAATTTTTTATGCAGCATTACAAGCAGCTTTTGTTTTTGGTTTATCTCTTACATTTGCTTTTATTTTAGAGGAAGTAGTTATTACAAAAATTTTAACTGAGTATAGTTCAATATTATATGCAGGCGTCTTATCTGGAGGAATTGCTTTTACTTTACAAATGTTTGCACAAAAAAATATTGAAGAAGCTCCAGCAGCAATAATTTACTCTCTTGAAGGTGTCTTTGCAACAATTGCTGGATGGATTATTTTAAGTCAAGTTCTTAACATAAATAATATTATAGGATGTGTATTAATTCTTATTGCTGTAATATTTTCTCAAATTGCTCCAACGTCCAAAAAATCACAAGTAAATAATTGAAAAAAGAATAATACTTAAAACTATTCTATAAATAACAAAAAAACTCAAACTAAACATTTTAACATAAATAAGAAAATATTTAATTGTAAAATAAGAAAATAAAAATGAAGCTGAAGTAGAAAAAATAAATATAGCATCAAAATTTATTTGATCATCAATAACATCTTTAAATCCCAAAACACTTGCACCTGCTAAAGCTGGAATAGACAAATAAAAAGCTATCTTTGATGATTCAACTCTGTCAAATTTTAAAAATCTTGAAGCTGTAATTACTATACCTGATCTACTGACTCCTGGAATAATAGCTAAAATCTGAAATAACCCTATTATAATAATACTTTTAATATTTAATTCTGAAGAAATTTTATTTTTCAATTCAAACTTATCTGAAAAGTATAATAAAATTCCAAAAATCAAAGTTGTCCAAGCGACAACTTTTAAGTTTCTAAATTGGTCAATTAAATTTGTGGAGTAAAAAATATAACCAAAAATAACTAATGGTATAGACCCAAGAATTATCAGCAGAAATATATTTTTATTATTAATGATATTTATTAACTCTTTTCTAAAAAATAAAATAATTGCTAACAAAGAACCTAAATGCAGACTAATATCTAATTGTAGGTTGCTAACATTGAAGTCACTCAATCTTGATATAATCAAAAGATGTGCAGACGAGCTAACTGGAATAAACTCAGATATTCCTTGAATAATTGATAAAATTAGCGTCTCTACATATTTTGAAATCATTAGATCCAATACTTCATAATGAAATTGTAACCAAATTAAAGCAATTACATATATGCATATCATCTATGCATAATAAGAAAAAACCGCTGATTTATTTAATTTTTGTGAAATATTAGTCAATATTTATGACCTTGTAATTGTTTATTATTAAATTTTTATCGTATATACAGCGTCCACCATGTCAGAAAAAATGCTTAAGTTTGTTAATATAGGTCAACAAAATCCACCTAAAAGAGATATATCGGACCGAAAAGAGGATTTTGATGAAATATATAAAGAATTTCTTAAAGATAGAGCTGTTCAGCAGTCAAGCAGATGTTCCCAATGTGGAGTACCATTTTGCCAAGTTCATTGTCCATTAAGTAACAATATACCAGATTGGCTTAAACTAACTGCTGAGGGAAGATATGAGGAAGCTTATCAATTATCACAAAGCACAAACAACATGCCAGAAGTTTGTGGAAGAATTTGCCCCCAGGATAGGCTGTGTGAAGGAAATTGTGTAATAGAGCAATCGGGTCATGGAACAGTAACTATTGGATCAATAGAAAAATATATCACAGAGAAAGCTTGGGAAAATGGTTGGGTTAAACCAATAGAAATAAATAGTGAAAAAAACGAGAGTGTAGGAATTATAGGTTCTGGTCCTGCTGGACTTGCTTGTGGAGAACAACTCAGAAAAAAAGGATACAAGGTAACTATATATGATCGTTACGACAGAGCTGGAGGGCTGCTAATATATGGTATCCCAGGATTTAAATTAGAAAAGCATGTTGTTCAAAGAAGAATAAAACTTTTGGAAGAAAGCGGAATAAAATTTGTCTTAAACTTTGAAGTTGGAAAAGATTCCAGCTTAACGGAGTTAAGAGAAAAACATGATGCAATTTTAATAGCTACAGGAGTTTATAAAGCTAGAGAAGTTAATCTACCTGGTAACGATTTGAGTAATATTTTCCCTGCCATGGAATTTTTGACAGCATCAAATAAAAAAGGACTAGGTGATAAAGTTGAGTTGTTTGATAACGGAATTTTAAATGCTGAAGGCAAAGATGTTGTTGTAATTGGAGGTGGCGATACAGCAATGGACTGCTTAAGGACTTCGGTAAGACAGAATGCTAAATCTGTAAAATGTTTATATAGAAGAGATAGAGAAAATATGCCAGGATCAGCAAGAGAAGTTGGCAATGCAGAGGAAGAAGGTGTTGAATTCATTTGGTTAACAAGCCCTAAAGAGTTTAAGGGAACAAATAAAATTGAAAGTGTAGTTGTTAATAAAATGATATTGGGTGAGCCAGATGATAGCGGTAGAAGAAAACCAGTTGTTGAAGAAAATTCAGATTTTGAAATTAAAGCTGATCTTGTAATCAAAGCACTTGGATTTGATCCAGAAGATCTTCCAAAATTATTTAATGAAGAAAAATTACAAGTATCAAGATGGGGAACAATAAAAGCAGACTTTGATACAATGGAAACTAGTGTAGAGGGAGTTTTTGCAGCCGGAGATATAGTTCGTGGAGCATCTTTAGTGGTTTGGGGTATTAAAGACGGAAGAGATGCCGCAACATCAATTGATAATTATTTACAAAGTAAACAAAAACTTAGAGTTGCTTAATGAAGTTAAGAAATAAAAATTTAAAAATTTTAAAAAGTAATCATGTTTACTCGGAAGAAATGGAACATGATGCATGTGGTGTAGGTTTAGTAGCATCCACCGAAGGTCTAAAATCAAGAAAAGTCGTAGAATACGGAATCGATGCCTTAAAAGCTGTTTGGCATAGGGGTGCAATCGATGCAGACGGAAAAACTGGAGATGGTGCTGGAATCCATATTGAAATTCCTAAAGATTTCTTTGAGGAAAAAATTGAAGTCACTGGTCATAAACATGATAATTCTGAACTATGTGTGGGTATGATTTTCTTACCAAGAAATGATTATAGCGCTCAAGAGCAATGTAGAACTATTGTTGAAAGTGAACTAACAAAGAGAAATTTTAGTATCTATGGTTGGAGACAAGTTCCTGTTGATCCCTCTGTCTTAGGAGAAAAAGCTGAACAAACAAGACCTGAAATTACTCAAGTATTGTTCACATACAATGACAAAAAAGTTGTCAATAAATCTCTGGAACAAAAATTGTATGAAACTAGAAGAGTAATTGAAAAAGAAGCTCTCAATAATCAATTAAATAATTTTTATATATGTTCATTTAGTTCTAAATCTATCATTTACAAAGGAATGTTTTTAGCAGAAGCTTTGTCAGATTTTTATACTGACTTGAAAGATGAAAGATTTATATCTAGGTATGCAATATTTCACCAAAGATTTTCAACTAATACTGCGCCAAGTTGGGACTTAGCTCAACCATTTAGATCTATAGCGCATAATGGTGAAATAAATACTCTTAAAGGAAATGTTAATTGGATGAAGGTTCACGAAGAAGAGATGTTTAGTCCAGTTTTCGAAGATATAGAGAATCTTAAGCCTGTAATACCAGCTGGCAATTCCGACTCTGCATCATTAGATAATGTTTTTGAGTTATTAAATATTTCTGGACAGCCTGCTCCTCTAGCAAAATTAATGTTAATACCAGACGCTTGGTCAAAAAAAAATAAGGTATTAAAAAAAGATCATCAACAACTATTCAATTTTTTAAACAGTACCATGGAGCCTTGGGATGGGCCAGCTGCTATAGCTGCAACTGATAATGAATGGGTAATTGTTGCAACTGACAGAAATGGATTAAGACCACTTAGATATACAGTAACAAGAGACAAACTTCTTTTTGCAGGAAGTGAAACAGGAATGATAGATTTAAATGAGAAAAAAATTGTATCTAAAGGAAGATTAGGACCTGGAGAAATATTAGGAGTAAGAATTGAAAAAGGCAAAGTATATTCAAACGATGAAATAAAAAACTACCTTTCAAAAGAATATAAACATTACAATAATCAGATTATTGATCTTGATAAAAAATTAGAGGCAGAAACTGAAAAAGTAGAGCTGGAAGGCCAAAGTTTGAGGAATTTTCAACATTGTTTTGGATATAGCATAGAAGATTTAGAATTAATTCTTCATCCAATGGCAGAAGATGCTAAAGAAGCAACAGGCTCAATGGGTGATGACACGCCTTTAGCAGTTTTATCTGACAAATATAGACCATTATATCATTACTTTAGACAAAACTTTAGTCAGGTTACAAATCCACCAATTGACTCTCTAAGAGAAAATAAAGTTATGAGTTTAAAGACAAGATTTGGAAATCTTGGTAATATTTTAGATTTTAGTAAATTAACTAAAGACAATATTTATGTCTTAAATAGTCCGATATTATCAAATGCACAATTTGAAAAATTTTTAAAATTCTTTGGAAATAATAATAAAGTTTTAGATTGTACATTCAGCAAAGATGATGATTTAGAGACATCAATAAATTTACTCAAAGTTAAATCTGAACAAGCTGTTAGAGAAGGAATTAAACAAATAATATTATCAGATAAAAATATTTCAGAAAATAGAATGCCAATGCCGATGCTTTTATGTATAGGGGCAATAAATACACATTTAGTTAAATTAGGTTTGAGAGGTTATGTTTCTATTAATGTTCAAACTGGAGATGCTTTAGATACTCACTCTTTTGCAACATTAATTGGTGTTGGTGCTACTACAGTGAACCCTTATTTAGCTTTTGATAGCTTATATCAAAGACATTCTAAGAAATTATTTGGAAATTTCACTTTTGATGAATGTGTTTCAAGATATATTAAATCAGTCAATCTCGGTCTTCTTAAAATAATGTCTAAAATGGGAATTTCTGTTTTAAGTTCTTATAGAGGCGGATGTAATTTTGAAACTGTGGGACTAAGCAGAACAATTGTGAAAGATTACTTTCCTGGGATGTTATCAAAGATTTCTGGAATTGGATTAAAAGGGATAGAGAAGAAAATCAGAATTATACACAAAGAAGCATTTTTCAATAATTCAAATATTTTACCTATTGGAGGTATTTACAGATATAGAAAAAATGGTGAAACACATCAGTATCAAGGCAAACTAATTCATTTACTGCAAACTGCGGTTGGACAAGGATCTTATGAAATATATAAAAAATACACAAAAGGTATTTATAATTTAAATCCAATAAGTTTAAGAGATTTAGTAGATTTTAAATCTAAAAATCCCATCGATATATCTAATGTTGAGCCTGCATCTAATATATTAAAAAGATTTGGAAGTGGAAGTATGTCTCATGGAGCTTTATCTAAAGAAGCACATGAAACTCTTGCTGTTGGTATGAATAGAATTAAAGGTGCATCTTGTAGTGGTGAAGGTGGAGAAGATGAAAAAAGATTTAAGATTATGGAGAATGGAGATAGTGCAAATTCAAGGGTTAAACAAATTGCATCAGCTAGATTTGGAGTAACCATTAATTACTTAAATAATTGTAATGAGATTGAAATCAAAATTGCACAAGGCGCTAAACCAGGTGAAGGTGGACAATTACCAGGTTTTAAAGTTACGGATGAAATTGCGAGATTGAGACACTCAACGCCAGGAGTTACTTTAATATCACCTCCACCACATCATGATATTTACTCAATAGAAGATCTAGCTCAATTAATTTATGATTTAAAACAAATAAATCCTAAGGCTAGGGTTGGAGTTAAATTAGTTGCCTCATCAGGAATTGGAACGATAGCTGCTGGAGTTGCAAAAGCTAAAGCAGACATAATTTTAATCTCAGGGCATTCAGGAGGTACAGGAGCCACTCCACAGACAAGCGTTAAATATGTTGGAGTTCCTTGGGAGATGGGATTAACAGAAGCAAATCAGGTATTGACTTTAAATAACTTGAGGCATCAAGTGACGCTTAGAACTGACGGTGGAATAAAAACAGGAAGAGATGTTGTAATTGCAGCCATGATGGGAGCAGAAGAATTTGGCGTAGCAACAACTGCTTTAGTCGCAATGGGATGTATAATGGTCAGACAATGTCATTCAAATACATGTCCAGTGGGTGTTTGTACACAAGATGATAAATTAAGAGAGAAATTTACAGGAACGCCTGAAAAAGTAGTAAACCTTTTTACATTTATAGCAGAGGAAGTAAGAGAAATACTTGCTGATCTTGGTTTCAAATCTTTAAATGAAGTAATTGGAAGAACTGACTTGCTAAGGCAAGTAAGCAAAGGATCACCAAACTTGGATGATCTAGACTTAAATCCTCTTTTTGTTCAGGCAGATCCTGGAAAAAATAAAAGATATTGTGAGAAACCTGAAATTAATTCTGTTCCAGATACTTTAGATCAAAAATTATGGCCAGAAATAGAAGACAAAATAGATAAAAAAGAAAAAATAAATCAAGAATTTGAAATTCAAAATACTGATAGAGCAGTTGGTACTAGAATTTCTTATCATTTGTACAAAAAATTTGGAAATAACAAACTTGATGAAAATTCGATCGAATTAAATTTTAAAGGTTCAGCAGGCCAATCCTTTGGTGCTTTTGCTATTAAAGGATTAAAACTAATTTTAAAAGGGGATGCAAATGATTATGTTGCAAAAGGATTATCAGGTGGAACTATTGTGATTAAGTTACAAGATGAAAGTAACCTTGTTTCAAATGAAAATACTATTATTGGAAACACTGTTTTGTATGGAGCTACTTCAGGAAAATTATTAGCTGCAGGACAAGCAGGAGAGAGATTTGCTGTAAGAAATTCAGGTGCAACTGCAGTAGTAGAAGGTTGTGATTCAAATGGTTGTGAATACATGACAGGCGGAAACATTATTATATTAGGAGATATTGGTGATAATTTTGGAGCTGGCATGACAGGAGGTATGGCATTTATTTATGACCCTGAAAATCAATTTGATAAAAAAGTAAATCCTGAAAGTGTAGTTTGGCAAACTCCAGAAACTAAATTTTGGATTGAGCATCTAAGGAAATTAATTCAAGAGCATGCGATAGAAACAAATTCAACAATCTCGAAAAAAATTGTTGAGAATTTTGAAAATGAAATAAATAATTTCGTCCAAGTTTGTCCAAAAGAAATGTTAGATAAGTTAGAAAATCCTATATCAAATAAAAAATTAGTCGGTCAAGCTAGTTAGTATTTTTAATAATATTATCTAACTCTTTACAAATAATATTTAGATTTTTTTTTGAAGAGAGACTATGGTCACCCTTCTTAATTATATTTAATTTTTTTTTTGCTTTGCTGAAGATTTTTAAAACTTCTCTTGAGTATTTAATTGGTACAACTTCATCTTTTTGACCATGGACCATAGTAACAGGTATTTTCATTGAAATTTTAACATTCAAAACTTTATTTTGTTTTTTTCTTCCATCTTTAATTAATTGATTAGTTATGAGATACTCATACCCACCATTTTTAATTTTGCTAATACCTTTTTTGATAATATCACTCTTTGTCTTTTTTGAAAATTTTTTCCACATTATTCTTGTTAAAAATTCTGGAGCAGAGCCAATTCCCATAAAGCCTTTAATCTGTTTCTTAATTGATTTAAATAATAATAAAGAAATCCAAGCACCCATACTAGAGCCTATTAAAATTATATCATTTTTTTTAACTATATTCTTAATAGTCTGTTTTGCATCATTTGCCCAAGTGGAAATATTCCCTTTTGTAAATTCACCTGAAGATTTTCCGTATCCAGAATATTCTAGTGCCAAAAAACCCAATTTATTTTTTTTAGCATAGTTTAAAAATCTTTTAGGTTTATCTCCTTCTATATCGGATGCAAAACCTGGTAAAAATATAATATAAAGATTTTTCTTATAATAATTGCTTATATATCTTAGTTTTTTTGTTTTAGAAATTTTTAGAAATTTAAATTTTTTCATATAAAGTATTATAATTGATTTGAAATATTATAACTCTACCATATGCATCCAAAATTGAAAGTTCTGCAAGTTATACCAAAACTTGGATACGGTGGCGCAGAAACAGGTTGTTATGATATCGCACACTATCTACATGAAAATGATTGTAAATCTTTTTTAATTTGCAACGGTGGCGAATTAACAAAGTTTATAGATAAAAAAAAAGTTAAATATATAAGGTTACCTGTTAATTCCAAAAACCCCATTTTGGTTTTTTTTAATTCAATAATTATTTCTTTAATAATTTTATTTTATGGAATTAATATTGTCCACGCGAGAAGTAGAGCACCTGCATGGTCTTGTTTGTTAGCTACCAAAATCACACGACGTAAATTTGTAACTACATTTCATGGAACATATAATTTTAAAAGTAAATTAAAAAAATTATATAATTCTGTAATGTTGAGATCAGATTTAATTATTGCTGGGTCTAATTTTATATTTTCACATATTAAAGAAAACTACTTTGAATACCTTAATGATAAAAAAAAATTCTTGGTGATATTTAGAGGCATTAATACTGACTATTTTGATCCATCAACTACTATAGAAACAGAGGAAGATGAATTATTTAAATCATGGGGACTTAAAATTGAGAGAAAAACTGTTCTATTGCCCGGAAGATTAACAGAATGGAAAGGCCAAGAAATGTTTTTAGATGCTATTAATAAAGTAAATATTAATTTAGGACACGAGGTATTTAATGTAATTATTCTTGGGAGCGATCAAGGAAGAGAACTTTACAAAAAGAAACTAATTAGGTTAGTTGAACAGTATAGACTAACTAACCAAGTAAAATTTATAGATCATTGTAAAAATATGCCTCTAGCTTACAAAGTTTCAGACATCATAGTTTCTTCATCTATAGAACCAGAAGCCTTTGGAAGAATATCTGTTGAGGCTCAGGCAATGAAAAAACCAATTGTTGCAAGTAATATTGGAGGATCAAAAGAGACTATAAGTGTAAATAAAACAGGATTTTTATTTGAAGCAAATAACTCTGACGATCTTTCAAAAAAATTAATAGAAATTATGAATTTAGATGAACAGACTATCAATCAAATGGGCATAGAAGGTAGAAAAAATGTCGTTTCAAAATTTAATGTTGAAAAAATGTGTTTTTCTACTTATTCAGAGTATAAAAAATTAATAAACTAATGCCAAGTATTACATTACCTGATGGAAAAAAATTAAACTTTGAAAAAAGTATAACAGGCACAGAGGTTGCTGAAAAAATTAGCAAGTCCTTAGGTAAGCAAGCTTTGGTGATGAGTATAAACGGTGAGCTTAAAGATTTATATACCGTTATTGATCAAGATTGTTCTATTGAAATATTTACAGCTAAAGATCCTGAGGGTTTAGAAGTTATTAGACATGACACTGCACATATAATGGCTATGGCCGTTCAAGAACTATACCCAGGCACACAGGTAACAATTGGGCCAGTTATAGAAAATGGATTTTACTATGATTTTGCAAGGAAAGAGCCTTTTACTAGCGATGATTTAAAAAAGATCGAAAAAAAAATGTCAGAGATAATAGATAAAGATGTAAAAACAAGAAAAGAAGTTTGGGAGAGAGATAAAGCAATAAGTCATTTTGAAAAAATTGGAGAAAAATACAAAGCTGAGATAATTGAGGGCATTCCTAAAAACGAAGAACTTACGGTTTATCATCATGGCGAAACATGGCATGATTTATGTAGGGGCCCACATTTAGTATCTTCTGGTAAAATAGGTAAAGCTTTTAAACTGACAAAAGTATCTGGAGCTTATTGGCGTGGTGACTCTAATAATGAAATGCTTCAAAGAATATATGGTACTGGTTGGGCAACTCAAAAAGAATTAGACCTTTATCTTCAGAGAATTGAGGAAGCAGAAAAAAGAGATCATAGAAAAATTGGAAAAGAGATGGATTTATTTCATTTTAGAGAAGAAAGTCCTGGATCTGTGTTTTGGCACCAGAAAGGATGGAATTTGTTCCAAAAATTAGTTTCATATATGAGAATGAAACAAGATCACGATGGTTACAAAGAAATAAATACACCAGAAATACTTGATAGATCTTTATGGGAAAAATCTGGCCACTGGGAAAAATTTGGAGCTAATATGTATACTTCAACTACACCAGATGAAAAAGTATTTGCAATTAAACCCATGAATTGTCCTGGGTGTGTTCAAGTATTTAACCAAGGACTTAAAAGTTATAGAGACTTACCTTTAAAGATGTCAGAATTTGGAAAAGTTCATAGATATGAACCTTCAGGTGCATTGCATGGATTATTACGTGTAAGAGCCTTTACTCAAGATGATGCACATATTTTTTGTACAGAAGAACAAATTACCGAAGAATGTTTGAGTGTTACAAATTTAATTTTAGAAATTTATAAAGATCTTGGTTTTGAAGATGTTATTTTAAAATATTCAGATAGACCAGATTTAAGAGTTGGTGACGATAAAGTTTGGGATAAATCAGAGGCTGCGTTGTTAGAGGCAATCAAAGCGACAAAGCTAGAGTACTCAATTAATAAAGGTGAGGGCGCATTTTATGGACCAAAAATTGAATTTGTTTTAAGAGATGCAATAGGTAGAGATTGGCAGTGTGGAACCTTGCAAGTAGATTTAAATTTACCAGGTAGATTAGGAGCTTCTTTTGTTGATAAAGATGGAATTAAAAAAGTACCTGTAATGTTACACAGAGCATTATTTGGATCTTTAGAAAGGTTCATAGGTATCCTTATAGAGAATTATGCAGGCAAGCTACCATTTTGGATATCACCTTTACAGGCAGTAGTTATTCCAATCTCTAGTGATTTTGATGAATATGCTAAAAGTGTAGCTAAGGAATTAAAACGGGTTGGTTTGATTGTCGAGGTGGATCTTAAAAATCACAATTTAAATTATAAAATAAGAGATCATTCTTTAACAAAAGTACCAATGTTATTGATTTGTGGAAAAAAAGAAGTTGACTCCAACAGCGTAACTATTAGAAGATTAGACTCTAATAAACAAGAAAATATGGCTTTGAAAGAATTTATAAAAAAATACTCCGATCTAAATAAAGCCCCTTCAATCTAAGTGGCAGATTTTAAACAAAATTATTTTCAAAAAAGAACTAAAGCAAGAGGCCCAAGGTCTAACAACAGGATTACATCAAATGAAGTTCAAGTTATTGCAAGTGATGGAGAAAATTTAGGAATTTTAAATTTAAATGAAGCTATCAATAAAGCAAAAAATGAAGGTTTAGATTTAATTGAAATTGCTCCAAATGCAAAACCTCCTGTCTGTAAAATTATGGACATGGGTAAATATAAATACGATGCACAAAAAAAAGCTAACAAAGCAAAAAAAAAACAAAAGAAAATTGAATTAAAAGAAATAAAATTAAGGCCAGTTACAGAAGTTCATGACTACACTTTCAAAATTAAAAATGCTCAGAAATTTTTGGCAAAAGGTGATAAAGTCAAATTCACAATAAGGTTCAAAGGGAGAGAGTTACAACATTCAAACCTTGGCAATGAATTAATGGATAAAATTAAGGCAGATATGGAGAGTATTGGGAGAGTAGAGCTTCAGCCAAAATTTGATGGAAAGCAAATGATTATGGTAATCCAGCCTTTATAAGCCATATTTCTAGTTGTAAATTTAATTTAATATTTGTATAACCCCGAAAATTATGCCCAAGTTAAAAACAAAAAGTTCAGCTAAAAAAAGATTTAAAATCTCAGCTAAAGGTAAGGTTATTACCCCACAGGCTGGAAAAAGACACGGCATGATTAAAAGAACGAATTCACAAATTAGAAAACAAAGAGGCACAACTGTTTTATCCAAACAAGATGGTAAGATAGTAAAATCTTATATGCCTTACAGCTTAAGAGGATAAAATGGCAAGAGTTAAAAGAGGAGTTACAAGCAGAGCTAAACATAAAAAAGTTTTAAAAGCTGTTAAAGGTCAGTGGGGAAGAAGAAAAAATACAATAAGAGTTGCAAGACAGGCAATGGAAAAAGCCATGCAGTATGCTTATAGAGATAGAAGAAATAAAAAAAGGGATTTCAAATCACTGTGGATACAAAGAATTAATGCTGGTGTCAGATCCGAAGGCATAACATATTCAAAGTTTATTAATGGTTTAAGCAAATCAGGAATTAAATTAGATAGAAAAATTCTTGCAGAAATTGCTTACGACAACCCAGAAGCATTCAAAACTATAGTTAAAAGGGCTCAAGCAGCATTAAATTAATCAAGACTATTGTTTTTCTTCCTTTAACAAATATTCTATTAAAATGTCTGATATTAAAAAAATAAAAGATGATTATATCGATAAGCTTAATACAGAAAATAACATTGAAAAAGTAAATAACATCAAATCCGAACTATTTGGAAAAAATGGAATTATATCGAATGAATTTAAAAAATTAGGTTTGATTTCTGTAGATGAAAGAAAAAAATTAGCTTCAGATTTAAATAATATTAAAGACGAACTTCAAAATAAAATATCAACCAAAATTCAAGAAATAGAAACTAAAGAAATTAATTTAAAGCTTGAGAAAGAAAAAATTGATGTAACTCTTCCAGAAAGAAATATTGAAATTGGTAAAATTCATCCAGTCTCCCAGGTAATAGATGAAATTTCATCTATATTTTCTGAAATAGGATTTAGTGTAGAGGAAGGCCCAGATGTTGAAAATGAATATAATAATTTTACAGCATTGAATACACCGGATAACCATCCAGCTAGAGATATGCATGATACTTTTTATCTTGATAATAATAAGGAATTACTTTTGAGAACTCACACATCTCCAGTTCAGGTAAGAACTATGCTAAAAGGTAAACCTCCTTTTAAAATTATTGCTCCAGGACGAACTTACAGATCAGATAGTGATCAAACCCATGCTCCGATGTTTCATCAAGTTGAGGGACTTCATATAGATAAGAATATAAATATGGGACATTTAAAAGGATGTTTAAATTATTTTATTAAGGAGTTTTTTGAAGTTGATAAAATTAAAATGAGATTCAGACCAAGTCATTTTCCATTTACGGAACCTTCAGCAGAAGTAGATATAGGATATGAAATTAAAAATGGAAAGATAGTAATTGGTGAAGGTAATAAATGGTTAGAAATTCTAGGCTGTGGAATGGTTCATCCAAATGTTTTAAAAAATGTAAATGTTAATCCAAGTAAATATCAAGGATATGCCTTTGGAATTGGCATAGACAGACTTGGAATGTTAAAATATGGAATTAATGATTTAAGAGCCTTTTTTGAGACTGATTATAGATGGTTAAGTCACTTTGGCTTTGATCCATTGGATGTCCCTTCAAATTATAGAGGACTAAGTAGATGAAGTTCACAGTTGACTGGTTAAAAAACCATCTTGATACAAAATTTAATAATAATCAAATAATAGATAAATTAACTAATATTGGTCTAGAAGTAGAAAGTTTTGAGAGTTCTACATCTGAATTAGATACATTTATTGTTGCAAAAATTATAAATGCCAAAACTCATCCAAATGCTGACAGATTGAAGTTATGTGATGTTGATATAGGTAGCGACAAAACAATTGAAGTAGTATGTGGAGCCCCAAATGCAAAAAATGG
Organism: uncultured Pelagibacteraceae bacterium; assembly: GCA_902518165.1. Lineage (GTDB taxonomy): Bacteria > Pseudomonadota > Alphaproteobacteria > Pelagibacterales > Pelagibacteraceae > Pelagibacter. The sequence continues at coordinate 91,081 of CABYFB010000001.1, read as the reverse complement.
TCTTTTGACAGTTTATGCTCCTCCAGGATCAATTATTCCCAAAAATCAGTTGAAATTATCTGTAAGTAAAATAAGAGGTGTAACATCATATGGAATGCTCTGTTCTGAGTCAGAATTACTATTATCCAATGAAAGTGATGGAATTATAGAATTAAAAAACAATAAATATGCAAATAAAATTGGAGAAAAATATTTTAAAAATACTTCTGAAAAAGTAATAGATTTATCAATTACGCCCAATAGACCAGATTGTTTAGGAGTAAGAGGAATTGCTAGAGATTTATCTGCTGCTGGTGCTGGTAAATTAAAAATAAATAAAAAATCTAATTTAAAATATAGAGGTAATCAAAATATAAACGTAACAATAAAAAAAGAAAAAGCCCAAGGATGCACAATATTTGGAAGTTGTTTAATAAAAGGTGTAACAAACAAAGAGAGTCCAAAATGGCTAAAAGATAAAATTAAATCTTTAGGCCAAAAACCAATATCTGCCATAGTCGATATTACTAATTATGTAATGTTTGATTTAAATAGACCATTACACGCTTATGATGCAGATAAAATAGATAATGAAATTATTGTTAGAAGTTCATCTAAAGGAGAAAGCTTCGAAGCCTTAGATAATAAAAAATATATTCTAGAAAATGATATGTGCGTTATTTCCGACAGATCTGGAGTACTTGGTCTTGGCGGCATAATTGGTGGGACAAGATCTGGAACAGAATATTCGACTAAAAATATATTATTAGAATCTGCTTATTTTTTGCCACGTTCAATAAGAAAAACCTCTAAACAATTAAATATAGATACAGATGCAAAATTCAGATTCGAAAGAGGCATAGATCCCCTTTCAATTGAAGATGGATTAATAAAAGCATCTGAGCTAATAAAACAAATTTGTGGAGGCGAAATAAGCAACTTAGATGTAAAAAAAATTGATAATTATAAAAAAACAATAATTAATTTTGACCCATTTCTTTTTGAAAAAACGACAGGATTTAATGTTAAAAATAAAGAATTAATTAAAATACTTGAAAAACTAGGTTTTGATATATCTAAAAATAAAAAAATTTTAAGGTTAGTAGTACCTTCTTGGAGACCAGATATAACTCAATCAATTGATATTGTTGAAGAAATAGTGAGAATAAAAGGCTACGAACATATTAATACATCAGAACCAATTAAGACAAGATTAAAGCCCACACTTAATTATTATCAGAAATTATTTCATTTTTTACAAAGATCTGTGGCATCGAAAGGTTACTTAGAAACTGTGACTTGGTCATTTACTGACTCTAAAATTAATCAATTATTTAAAGAAAACGATGAAGAAATACCGATTGTAAATCCGATTAGTTCAGATCTAAATGTTTTGAGAAATTCTATTTTTCCAAATTTATTATTTTATTTGAAGAAAAATTTAGATAGAGGATTTAAAGATATTTCTTTATTTGAAATTGGTCCAGCGTTTAAAGGGAAAAATCCTGGAGATCAACTGACCGTTATAGGCGCCGTGAGGACAGGAATGGTTTCAAGATTATCTTGGAATGATAAAGAAAGAATTGTAGACACATTCGATGTAAAAAAAGATGTAATTCAAAGTCTTTGTGAAGCAGGGATTGATAAAGATGATATTGTTATAGATGATAAAACTCCTTCTTACTATCACCCGGGAAAATCTGGAGGGGTGTACCAAAATAAAAACGAAAAAAATGCTCTAGCATACTTTGGCGAGATTCATCCAAACATAATAAAAAAATTAGATATAAAAACAGAAAGTTTAGTAATATTTGAAATTTACCTTGATTACATAAAAGAGTCAAAACAGAAGATAAAAGATTTAAAATCTGAATATAAATTTTCAGATTTCCAAAAATCAGAGAGAGATTTTGCATTTATAATTAGTAAAAATTTTAAATCTCAAGAATTAGTTAATATAATTAAATGTGTTGATAACAAATTAATAAAGTCAGTAAGAGTATTTGATGTTTTTGAGGGAGAAAATATACCAGAGGGAAAAAAATCTATAGCTGTTAATGTAACTATTCAATCAGAAGAAAAAACATTAAATGAAAATGACCTGGAAAATATTAATAAATTAATTATCTCTTCTGTTGAGTCAAAGTCTGGCGCAAAAATTAGATCCTAAAAATGGGTGATACAATAGACAACATTAGGAATTTTGCAATTATAGCTCATATAGATCATGGTAAATCAACTATAGCGGATAGAATAATTCATAAATGTGGAGGTTTGAGTGATAGAGAAATGAAATCTCAAGTGCTTGACTCTATGGATATAGAAAGAGAGAGAGGGATAACAATTAAAGCACAAACAGTTAAATTAAATTATAAAGCTAAAAATGGCAAAAATTATATTTTAAATATTATAGATACCCCAGGCCATGTAGATTTTAGTTATGAAGTTAGTAGAAGCCTTTATGCGTGCGAGGGCTCAATATTAATTGTAGATAGTACCCAAGGGGTTGAAGCTCAAACACTGGCAAATGTATATCAAGCACTTGATATAAATCATGAGATTATCCCAGTATTAAATAAAATTGATCTACCAGCATCTGATCTTGAGAAAACAAATAATCAAATTGAAGATGTTATTGGCATAGACACATCTAATTCTGTACCTTGCTCTGGAAAAACTGGACAAGGAATAGATGAAATTCTTGAGCAAATTATTAACTCTTTACCTGGACCAAAAGGTGAAAAAAATAGCAAATTAAAATGTTTATTAGTTGATAGCTGGTATGACACTTATCTTGGAGTAGTTATATTGGTTAGAATTATAGATGGAAAATTAAAAAAAAATATGAAAATAAAAATGATGTCTACAAATCAAGAATATATTGTAGAAAAAGTTGGTGTTTTTACTCCCAAGGCAAAAGATGTGAGTGAACTTAATGCTGGAGAAATAGGTTTTATTACAACTGGCATTAAAATTTTATCAGAAACTAAAGTTGGAGACACTATATGCGATGCAGAAAATCCTCTCCAAGATGCATTACCAGGTTTCAAACCAAGTAAACCAGTAGTTTTTTGTGGTTTATTTCCTGTAGATAGTTCTGAATATCAAAAGTTAAAAGATGGACTTGCTAAATTACAATTAAATGATGCAAGTTTTTCTTATGAAGCAGAATCTTCATCTGCCTTAGGACTTGGTTTTAGATGCGGATTTTTAGGTCTTTTACATCTTGAAATAATTACAGAAAGACTTGAAAGAGAATTTGATATAAATTTATTAACTACAACACCTGGTGTTGTTTATAAAGTTCACTTAAATAATGGTGAAATTATCGAACTTCAAAATCCCTCAAATTTACCAGATCCTACTTATATAAAGTTTATCGAAGAACCATGGATTAAAGCCACAATTATCACCCCAGACCAATATTTGGGATCAATTATTAAGTTATGTCAAAATAAAAGAGGTATTCAAACTAATTTAAGTTATTCAGGAAATCGTGCAGTAATTAATTATGAGATACCTTTAAATGAAGTCGTATTTGATTTTAATGATCGTCTTAAATCTATGACAAGTGGATATGCTAGTTTTGATTATGAAATTATTGATCACAAAGAGGGAGATCTAGTAAAAATGAATATACTTGTAAACTCAGAACCTGTTGATGCTCTTGCAATGATGATACATAAAGATTTTGCTCAAACTACAGGTAGAGATGTCTGTGAAAAATTAAAAGACTTGATTCCAAGACACAACTTTATGATACCAATCCAAGCGGCTATTGGTGGTAAAATTATTGCTAGAGAAACTATCAAAGGTTTTAAAAAAGATGTATTAACGAAAATTCATGGAGGGGGAGCGACAGATAGAAAAAGAAAACTGCTTGAAAAACAGAAAAAAGGTAAAGCTAGAGCCAAGCAATTTGGAAAAGTTGAGATTCCTCAAGAAGCATTTATAGGTGTTTTAAGGATAAACAAAGAGTAGGTATTTTGGAGAGGTGGCCGAGCGGTTGAAGGCGCACGCTTGGAAAGCGTGTATAGGGGAAACTCTATCATGGGTTCGAATCCCATTCTCTCCGCCATATTTTTATTAGAAAAATGATCTTTTTGACAGGTTTTACAGAAATAGAAAAAAAATCTAAAAAACATCAAAAAAACGTTGGTATCTAACATTAATTTAAGCATTTGCGTCTCTACCATTTTTAAATTTTTTATAAAAATGTTATAAAAAATTCTTCCATATTATAAATTAATGACAAAAAATAATTCAAACAATTACCAAGCTGACTCCATAAAAGTCCTAAAAGGTTTAGAAGCAGTAAGAAAAAGACCAGGTATGTATATCGGTGATACCGATGATGGGACTGGATTACATCATATGGTTTACGAAGTTGTAGATAATTCCATTGATGAGGCTCTAGCAGGTTTTTGTAAAAAAATTGAGATAAGTATAAACGACGATAACTCTGTAACAGTGATTGATGACGGCAGAGGAATTCCTGTTGATATTCATAAAGGTGAAAAAAAATCAGCTGCCGAAGTTATAATGACCCAACTTCATGCTGGTGGTAAATTTGATCATAATTCTTATAAAGTTTCCGGAGGACTGCATGGAGTAGGTGTATCAGTTGTCAATGCTCTTTCTGAGAGATTAAAACTTACAATCAATAGAGATAATAAAAAATATTATATTGAATTCAAAAACGGAGACGCTAAAACTTCTTTAAAACAAGTTGGAAAATCAAAAACTAGCGGAACAGAAATTAATTTTGTTCCATCGAAAGATATATTTTCATCAATAAAATTTAGTTTTTCTATTTTAGAAAAAAAGATGAGAGAATTAGCTTTTTTAAATAAGGGCATAAAAATAGTTTTAAGCGATTTAAGACAAAAAAAACCAAAAATATTAGAGTTCAAATTTGAAGGAGGTATCAGTGAATTTGTGCAATTCATTGATGAGAAAAAAGAAAGTTTAAAAAACAAAAATGAAAATGATCTTTTTAAAAAACCAATTTACATTGAAGGTTTAAAAAATAATATTGATGTTCAATGCTCCCTTAAATGGAATGCAGGGTATAGTGAAGATGTATTACCTTATACTAATAACATTTATCAAAAAGATGGAGGAACACATCTTCTTGGATTTCGAAGTGCATTAACAAGAGTAGTAAATAAATATGCAAATGAACAAAACTTGTTAAAAAAAAATAAAGTTTCTTTATCAGGAGATGACGTTAAAGAAGGATTAACCTCAGTTCTTTCTATAAAAATTCCTGACCCTAAATTTTCGTCTCAAACAAAAGATAAATTAGTCTCATCAGAAGTTAGAAATATTGTTGAAACTATCATTAATGAGAAGCTGTCTATCTGGTTTGATCAAAATCCATCGATTTCAAAAATTATCTTAACTAAAATTATCCAGGCCGCAGTAGCAAGAGATGTAGCTAGAAAGGCAAGAGAAAATGTAAGAAGAAAAGGAGCCTTAGAATTAACGGGATTGCCCGGAAAATTAGCTGATTGTCAAAACTCAAAGCAAGATGGTACTGAACTATTTATTGTAGAGGGTGATTCAGCTGGTGGATCAGCCAAACAAGGCAGAAACCGCGAAAATCAAGCAGTATTGCCGCTTAGAGGAAAAATATTAAATACTTTTACAGATCTTAATGGATCGAAAAAGAATGGAAATGCCAATGAATTAAGAACTAAAAGTTTATCAAAGATGATTTCGTCAAATGAAATAGTTACATTGATTAACGCACTTGGTCTTGATCCAAAAAATGAGGATATAGATCTCAAAGATTTAAGATATGGAAAAATAATAATAATGACGGATGCTGATGTTGATGGCTCACATATAAGAGCATTATTATTAACTTTTTTTAATAATAAACCATTTGATAAATTAATTGAGTTTGGACATGTTTATCTTGCTCAGCCACCCTTGTTTAAAATTAATAAAGGAACTAAGAGCATATATATCAAAGATGAAAATGAGCTTGAAAGTTATTTAATAAAAAATTCAAAGGATATTAAAAAATATAAAAAAAATTCTAAAGAATTTAATAATATTCTCCAAATTGAAAAGTCAAAATTAAACATTCAAAGATTTAAAGGACTGGGAGAAATGAACCCTGATGAATTATGGAATACAACTTTAAATCCTGAAACAAGAAATTTATTACAGGTTCAATATTCAAAGAATAGTAAAAAAGATCAAGATTTGATACAAACCTTAATGGGTAACGATGTTTCTTCAAGAAAAGATTTTATTGTTGAAAACGCAATAAATGTTTCAAACTTAGATATTTAGATGGATTTAAAACAATCTGTCAAAGCAGCATCATTAAATAAGTCAACATATATCAATTTAAGATGGATAGGAATTTTAGGTCAATTTATAACTATAAACACAGTCAAATTTATTTTTGGTTTTGAGTTCAACTTTATTTTATCTAATCTTATAATTTTTGTTGGAGCTTTAAGTAACTTTTACTTAATGTTTTTTTATAAAAAACCAGTACTTTCAAACGCGACTTCTTTTAATTTTTTATCTTTAGATATACTTCAATTGAGCGCTTTACTTTTCTTATCTGGAGGTATTTTAAATCCATTTTCAATATTTCTTTTGATACCAAGCGTATTTGCTGCATCCAACTTAAATATTAAAACAAATATTGCTTTAATTTTAATTACTTTAGCATCAATTATAATTTTAACTTTTTATCATTATGAATTGCCAAAACCATTGGATGAATATAGTATTAGTCTGTATTATTACTATGCAATTCCTCTTGCATTAATAATTGCATTATTTTTTTTAAATTATTTTGCATTTATTTTTGGACAAGAAACAAATCTTAGAAAAGATGCATTAGATAAAATCCAAGAAGTAATTTCCAAAGAACATGAGCTGGTTTCGCTTGGGGGACAGGCTGCAGCTGCAGCTCATTCATTTGGTACTCCTTTGTCTACAATTAAAATTATTTCCCACGATTTATTTGATCAATTTAAAGATAATAATGATGTTAAAAAAGATCTCGAACTATTAATTAGTCAGGTTAATAGGTGTAATGAGATTTTAAAAAAATTAACATTAAATCCTGCAATAGAAGATGAGTTTATTGACAAAAATAAAACGCTTTACGATTATATTAATGAGATAGTTAACTCATTTAAGGAAATTTCTAATAAGAATTTCAATATTGATAAAGAGCAAGATTCTAATTCATTTGAAATATTAAAATCTGTTGAAATTGTTTATGGTTTGAGGAATTTTATTGGAAATGCTAACAAATTTTCAAATGAAAATATCTATATTGCTATCAAAAGTGACAGTCAAAAGACTGAAATAACAATAGAGGATGATGGCCCTGGTATACCAAAAGATATACTTAATAAGATTGGAGAGCCTTATATTAAGACACTTAAACCCAAAGATAACAAAAAAACTGGACTGGGTTTAGGGATTTTTATAGGCAAAACATTGTTAGAAAAAAATTCTGCCAGAATAACAATTAGAAACTCAGAAACTAGAGGTGGAGCTGAAGTAAATATAGAATGGGAAAATAAAAATCTAAAAAAATTAGTGTAATTTTTTATTATTTTCAAACAATCCACTAAGCTGACCAATCATTACATCACCTAATTCTTGAACATCAGCAATTTTTATCGCTTTTTTGTAATATCTCGAAACATCGTGGCCTATACCTATGGCAAGAATTTCGATATCACTTTTGTTTTCAATCGATTTTACAGTTTGCTTTAGATGTTTTTCTAAAAAATCACCCGAGTTAACAGATAATGTTGAGTCATCAACTGGAGCTCCATCAGAAATAACCATAAGAATTTTTCTTTCTTCTTTTCTTTTCTTAAGTCTATTGAAAGCCCAAGTAATAGCTTCACCATCAATATTTTCTTTAAGCAAACCTTCTTTTAGCATTAAACCTAAATTTTTTTTTGATTGTCTCCAGTGGGTATCAGCAGATTTATAAATTATATGTCTTAGGTCATTTAAACGTCCTGGATTTTTTATTTTTCCAAGTTTATTCCACTTTTCTCTACTCTTACCACCCTTCCAATTTTTTGTTGTGAAACCAAGAATTTCAACTTTAACCGAGCATCTTTCTAATGTTCTAGACAATATATCAGCACAAAGAGCGGCAATAGTAATTGGCCTCCCTCTCATAGATCCAGAATTATCTATTAGTAAAGTCACAACTGTATCTTTAAACTCTAAATCTTTCTCTTTTTTAAAAGAAAGGGAATTATATGGATCAATTATTATTCTTGGTAATTTTGAACTATCTAATAAACCTTCTTCAAGATCAAATTCCCAAGATCTATTTTGTTTTGCAAGTAACTGTCTTTGTAATTTATTTGCAAGTTTGGTAATTATGTCTTGGAAACTAGTTAGCTGTTGATCTAAATTTTTTCTTAATTTTGAAATTTCTTCAGAATTTTCCAATGTTTCTGCTTTTGCTGTTTCATCAAATTCCGAAGTATATATTTTATATTCTTTATTACTTATTCCTAAATTTTTTTTCTGAACAATATTCTCTATTTCATTATTTTCAGCATCATCATTTCCTAGTTGTTCATCAAGTCTAAATTCATTCATTTCGTCAGAACTATCAACTCCTTCATTAATACTGTCTTCCTCTTCTCTTTCCTGAGAGTCTCCACTATCTGTTTTTTGATCATCTTTTGAATTATTATTATCTTGTTCATCTTCTTTCTGCTCTTCCCTTTTGTTTTCTTCTTCGGATTCGAAGATTTCCATATTCTGAAGAATTTCTGATATTTTAGAATTGTATATGTCCTGATTCTCTGCATTTTCTTTTAAAAAGTGTATGTGTTTATCTAAAGATTTTTCAAAATCATCTTTCCAGTATGATAAAATTTTTTCAGCGTTTTCAGTTAAATTTACGTTCATTATTTTATTAAGCATGTAATATTCAAAAGCTTCAGAAACGTTAGATTCTTCTTTCTTTTTTATATTTTCAGATTTTGCCGTACTTATCTTATTGTTGTATTTGGTCATTAAATTTTTAGAAATTCCCTTCATCATTTGTGAGCCTAAAAGTTCATATCTTATTTTTTCAGAAATTTTATAAAGTGTATGGCATGTAGGAGTTTTTGGAATATTTTGTTCTAAAGTGGAATTATCAGAAAACTTTCTTTTTAACGCTTCTGAATCTGCCTCGGCTCTTAACTTAATAAAGTTTTCTTTATCTTTTAAATTATCAAATTTAGAAATATTAAATTCTTTTAAATTTTTTTTGTCTTTTAATGGATATGTTTCACCTGAAATGGCTTTAATCGTTGAGTTTAAAGCTTGTTTAAATTGCTCTTTTATAAGATCATCTTTGTTCATTAAACCTGAATATTTATCATCGACTCTGGCAGTTCTTCGCCAAAACATCTTTGATAGTATTCTGCGATTGTATTCTTTTCTACGTCATCACATTTATTTAAAAAAGTTACTCTGAACGCATAACCCACATCTTTAAATATTTCAGAATTTTCTGCCCAATGTAGCACTGTTCTAGGGCTCATAACAGTTGAAATATCTCCAGCCATAAATCCTTTTCTTGTAAGTGTCGCAACTTTTATCATGTTTGCAACTCTCTCTTTACCTTTATTATTATCTAAAGATTTATTTTTTCCTAAAATAATTTCCATTTCTTTTTCTAAAGCTAAATAATTTAATGTTGTTACGATATTCCATCTATCCATTTGTCCCTGGTTTATTTGTTGAGTTCCATGATAGAGTCCAGTTGTATCCCCTAAACCAACAGTATTTGAGGTTGCAAATAATCTGAAATATTTATTCTGCTTAATGACCTTATTCTTATCTAATAAAGTAAAATTTCCTTCAGCTTCCAAAACTCTTTGAATTACAAACATCACATCTGGTCTACCGGCATCATATTCATCAAATACTAAAGCTACTGGATTTTGTATCGACCAAGGAAGAATTCCCTCCTTGAATTCTGTGACTTGTTTTCCATCTTTGATTACAATTGAGTCTTTACCAATTAAATCTATTCTACTGACATGACTATCTAAGTTAATTCTGATACATGGCCAATTCAATCTGGCTGCAATTTGTTCTATATGTGTGGATTTACCTGTTCCATGATAACCTTGCACTAAGACTCTTTTATTAAATGAAAAGCCGGAGAGAATTGCTAAAGTTGTATCTTTATCAAATTTATAAGTTTTATCTATATCTGGCACATAATCAGTTTTTTTTGAAAATGCGTCCACTTCCATATCAGAGTCTATACCGAATGTTTGTTTAATGGATAATTTAATATCTGGGGTTTGTTCAATATTAGTTGTCAATTTTTTCCTTATAAGTATTTTTTAATTGGGTATAAGCTAAAGTTATCACTTTAAGCTTATCCTCAAATTTTTTATTGCCAGCATTCATATCAGGGTGAAATTTTTTCACAAGTCTTTTGAATTTTTCTTGTATTTTAGCCCATTTTAAACCAACTCCAACACCTAAAATTTCAAAGGCTTTAAGATCATTACTATTAAACTTAAACTTATTCATATGATTCAAATTACTAAAATCTTTAAGTTTTCCATTTTCATCTTTTAAAGTATTATTCCACAATATTTTGAAAAAATTGTCTGAAGAGCTGAAACTCTGCGTTGGCTTATGCCATGTCATGTCAGACTTTAAAAAGTTGATTACTTGTTCGTCGCTCATACCTGAAAAATAATTCCAGCTTTTATTAAACTCTCTTACATGCTCTAGACATAGAAGCCTATATTCTTTGCTGTTATCCTTTTCTTTTGGAGCTTTGTATAGTCCCTCCTCATTGCAATTATTCCATTCACAAATATTTTTCATATAATATAATATCAAGTTTAATGGATATTAATCAACTTTCAAAAAAAATTGAAAATAAACTTTTGAAAGACACCTCTATAAAAAATGTAAAGATAATTGACAACACTTATAAGCATTTAAAACACAATTCACATCAGAAAGGCAAATATCATATTAAATTAGAAATAAATTCTGAAATATTAAAAAAAACAAATAGAATTCAGTCTAATAAAATAATCTACAAAATTTTAAGCGAAGAATTGAAAACTGATATTCATTCTTTACAAATAAGCTTTATTTAACTCTTTTACTAAAAATTTGTTCAATTCACCAGATTTGGCCTGATAATTAAGGTTTAATTTTCCAAAATTCCTTATTAAAATTAAGTTTATACTGTCTGATTTATTTTTTTTATCAATTTTCATAAAATTAAGAATTGATGTTATCTTCCTTTTATTAAAAAGATCTTTATATTTATTTTTAATTTCTATCTTTTTGATATGATTGTTTATTAATTCTGAATTTGAATTTGAAATAATTTTTTTTTCTTTACTAAAATTTACAGCATTCATTAAACCAAATATAACAGCTTCTCCATGATTTAATTTTTTTGAGTAACCAAGACTAGCCTCATATGCGTGAGCAAAAGTATGGCCAAGATTTAAAGATTTTCTTAAATTTTTTTCTTTTTCATCCTTTTCAATAATTTTTTTTTTTAATAAACAGCTATTTAAAATTGCATTAATTATAAAATTTCCTTTGAGATTTAAAATCTTATTAAAATTTTTATCTAAAAAAATAAAATTTTTTTTGCTGTCAATTAAACTACTTTTTAATATTTCAGCATATCCACATACAATTTCTCTTTTGGGGAGTGTACGTAGTAAATTAATATCTGAAATTACTAAATCTGGCTGATAAAAACTTCCTACAAGATTTTTTCCAAATTTATTATTAATACCTGTTTTACCGCCAATTGAAGAGTCCACTTGAGCTAATAAAGTGGAGGGTATGTTAATAAATTTTATTCCTCTTTTAAATGTGCTGGCCGCATATCCAACTACATCTCCTGTAATTCCTCCACCAAATGAAATTATACAGTCTTCTCTATAAAAATTATTTTTAAATAAAATATTATGTATGTTATCGATACTTAAGTTACTTTTATTTTTTTCATTTGCATTAAAATTTAAAGTAAAAATTTTTTGATCATTTAAATTTCTTAAAAGTATTGTTCTAAATTTTTTTGGTATCTTACTATCAATTACTATTAAACATTTTGAAAATGATAATTTATTTTTTTTTATAATATTTCTTAATTTTGAAATTAGATTGGTACCAATATGAACTTCGTAATTTTTACTTTTAGTTTTAACCTTTATTATTTTTGATTTCATATTTTTTAATAATTTTATTTGCTATTTCATTTTTATTTAGCTGATCACAATTAATTGTGAAATCTGCTAAACTATATATTTTAGCTCTTTCATTTATTAGTATCTCTAGATCTGTTTCACTTAATGACATGGCTAGAGGTCTTTTTTTGCTACCATTTATTCTTTTTATTATTATATCTTTTTTCCAGTTCAACCAAAAACTAAAAGAACTTTTCTTACATTCTTTCCTAATATTAGTATTAATATAAGCACCCCCACCTAGTGATAAAATTTGTTTTTCACCTTTTAAACATGATAATGTTATATCTTCTTCACATTCACGGAAGTATTTTTCTCCCTTTTTTTTGAAAATTTCTGCAATTTTCATTTTTTCTTTTTCTTCAATTTTATTATCTATATCAATAAATTTAAGTTTGGTTTGTTTAGAAATCAATTTTCCTATTAAAGTCTTTCCCGAGCCCATCATACCTACTAAAACTAGATTTTTATTTGATTCCATATATTTCTAAGTTGAAAAAACACAAATATGTCTTATTTTGATTTTACAAAATTATATGCTTTTAAAACATTATACTACAAAGGAATATAACATAATATGAAATTTGCAATTAAAGCTGGAATTATTTTTTTTATATTAATTTTGTCTATTGTTGTTTTGAGTCAGATTGATTTCCCATCCCCCAACAAAAAAATTGAAGTGATTTTGCCTAATGAAAATTTTAAAACAATTAAGTAAAATAATTTTCAAAATAACCTTAATTCTATTTTTTTATAATTGTTCTTTTGCAAATGAACCAATCGATATCTGGAAAATTGAAAAAAAAGATATTATTAATAAAGAAAATTCAACCTCAAACATAAACGCAAGTAATAATCTAAATATTAATACAACATTATCAGTTCAATCTAGTTCTGAGATAGTGATAAACAAAGAAATCGAGTCATCTGCTATAAAATTAGCTGGATTGTATGATCCTGCGCAGAATGGCCTAAAAATTGACATGTGGTCGAATAGTGATGGTGAGATAATTAAAAGTATATTAAATAAAAATTTAAATAGAAATTTATCTGAATTTTCAAAAAAAATATTAGATATAGCTTTACTAACAAATTCATATATTCCTACAAATAATATTACTGAAGAGGAATTTTTAGAGTTTAAATTTAATCATTTAATAAACAAAAAAGATTTTGAATTAATTAAAGAATTTTTAATTAATAACTCTGAAGTTTCAAATAAAAATAAATTAATTAAATTTTATTCAGAATATTTTCTTTCAAACTCTGAAGTAAAAAAAGCATGTGAAATATTTAATATTAGTGGTGCAATTACTGATAAGTATCTAAATAATTTTAAAATTTATTGTTTAATTCTAGAAGATAAAAAAGAACAAGCTCAACTACTTTTCGATTTGTCAAAAGAGTTGGATGAGATAGACACTTTTTTTGAAAATAAATTTAATATATTAATGGGTTACGCCAGCAAAGATGAAATAATTTCAGACGAAAATATTTTATATTTTCACTTATCTCATAAAACAAATAATGATTTTAATTATGAACCAAAAATGGATTCACCTAGATATATCTGGAGTTATTTGTCGTCATCAAATATTCTTAAAAATTCAAATTCCTTTGATATTGAAAATCCAGAAGATTTAAGGTTATTAGAAAGAGCAACTCACGAAAATGTATTTGATGAGAGAGAACTACTAGATACATATAAAAAATTTCAATTTAACATAACACAACTATTAAATGCCAAAGATGCTTATAAGCTACTTCCAGATTATGAGGGCAGAGCTTTATTATATCAAAGATTACTTTTATCTGTTGATGTCGAGCAAAGATTAAGTATGACGTCAGAACTATATAAATCTTTCCAAAAAAAAAAATTAGATAATGCGTTTGATAATGAAATCAAAGTAATATTAAAAAAAATAAAAAAAGATGATGTTCCCTCAAATTTTACCACCTTTTATGAAAATCATACCAACAAAAAGTTAAAAAAGGAGAGAAAGATAAAATTTAATAATAAAAAAATACATCAGTCAAAATTATTAAATTACTTTTTAAATAAAACTAGTTTGCCTAAAGCTGAAAAGGAAACAAACGATATTTTAAAAAAAATTAAAAGAAACAAAAAATATGTTTTTTCAAGAAAAGATATGATTCTTATTGAATCTCTTAAATCAGATGGCGTAAAAATAGATAAAAAATACGCAAACCTTTATGAATACAACTATCAATTTTCCTCTGATATAAAACAAATGCTATCGAATGGAGAGTTAGGCTTATTATTAATTAAAATAGTAGATATTGTTGGTGAAAGTAACCTTGAAGATCTAGATATAAACACTGTGAATTTATTAGTTTCAACTATGAATGAGCTAAAAAATGTAGATTTAAGGAACGAAATACTAATAGAAGTCTTGCCTTTAAAAGTCTAAACAATAAATAAATTATGTCAGTAAAAGAACTAATCACAGTACCTGATGATATTCTTAGAAAAAAATCTGAGCCACTAAATAAAGTTGATGTTAATGAAAAAAAGCTCATAAAAGATTTATTTGAAACTATGTACCATCACAATGGCATAGGTTTAGCAGCTGTTCAAGTTGGAATCCTTAAAAGAGTAGTTGTTTTAGATGTCTCAAAAAATGAAAATGAAAAAAAACCTTTATGTTTTATTAATCCACAAATAAAAACTCTAAGTGAAAAAATGTCTACATATGAGGAAGGTTGTTTATCAATACCTAATACCTTTATTGAGATAGAGAGACCAGAAATTTGTACAGTATCTTATATAGATGAAAAAGGTGATAAGAAAGAAATGGAATGTGATGGACTACTCTCAACATGTTTACAACATGAAATTAATCACTTAGATGGAAAACT
Organism: uncultured Pelagibacteraceae bacterium; assembly: GCA_902518165.1. Classification (GTDB taxonomy): domain Bacteria; phylum Pseudomonadota; class Alphaproteobacteria; order Pelagibacterales; family Pelagibacteraceae; genus Pelagibacter. Next base: position 75,968 of record CABYFB010000001.1, on the reverse strand, counting down.
AATCATTGATTATTTATCTAAAATCAAAAAAGATTTAATAATAAAAAAATTGTCTAAACAAAAAACTTCTAATAGAGTTGTTGTTTAAATGTCAAATATTGTATTCATGGGTACCCCGCGGTTTGCTGTACCTATCCTAAAAAAAATTAATCAAAAATATAAAATTAACTGTGTATTTACTCAGCCTCCAAGTAAATCAAATAGAGGTCAAAAGTTTACGAAATCATCAATTCATATATGTGCAGAGGAACTTAATCTAGAAGTTAAAACTCCAAAAAAAATTGATGAAGAATATGAATATCTTAAAGAATTAAATTTAGATCTTGTAATTGTTGTTGCATATGGACAATTAATTTCAAAAAAAATTCTTGATTTGAGTAAAAAAGGTTTTTTGAATATTCATGCTTCATTATTACCAAAATGGAGAGGGGCGGCACCAATTCAAAGATCGATTTTAAACAATGAAAAAAAAACTGGTATATCATTTATGAAAATTGATGAAAAATTAGATTCTGGACCAGTATGTAATAAATATTCAGTAGATATTCTTGATCTAGATAACGCAGAAATTTTATCAGAAAAATTATCTTATTTGAGCACAGAAAAAATTTTAGAAAATGTGCAAAAAGTTTTAGACGGAGAGGCAATATTTAAAGAGCAAGATCATACAAAAGCTACATACGCAAAGAAAATTCAAAAGATAGAGGGAAAGATAGATTGGAATAATAGTGCTCGTAAAATAATCGCTCAAATAAATGGATTATATCCAAAACCTGGTGCATGGTTTGAGCTTAACAACAAAAGATATAAAATATTAAAAGCTAAAATAAACAAGCAGTCAGCAACAATCGGTGAAGTAATCGATGAACAAATGACAATAGCATGTGGTGAAAATTCAATAAATATTATTGAGATACAAAAAGAGGGTAAGAATCCTCAATTAATTAACGAATTTTTATTAGGGAATAAGGTTAGAAAAGGAACAATAATTACAAGTGAATAGATATCAGATTCTAATAGAATACGAAGGCACTTTATACAATGGTTGGCAAATTCAAAAAAAAGGTAAGTCAATCCAGGAAAATATTGAGATTGTCTTATCTAAACTATTAAAAGAAAAAATAAAAATTTACGGGTCTGGACGAACAGACACAGGAGTTCATGCTAAAGAGCAATCAGCTCACTTTGATACTACAAACAAAATTATTCAAAAAGATAAATTATTGAATTCACTAAACTTCTTTTTAAATAAAAAAAAAATATCTATTTTAAAAATAAAGAAAAAAAATAAACTTTTTCATTCAAGATATTCTGCAAAAGAAAGACGGTATACGTACTTAATTAGAAATGATGCTTCTCCTTCAGTTATTAATTTTAACAGAGAGTGGCATATTAAAAAAAAAATTAATGTTGAATTGATGAAAAAGGGAGCAAAAAAATTAATTGGAACTCATGATTTTTCAACTTTTAGAGCATCTAATTGTGCTGCAAAAAGTCCGGTAAGAACCATTAAAAAAGTAAAAATAACCAAAGTTAAAAATATTATAAAAATTCAATTTGTGTCAAAATCATTTCTTAAGAGTCAAGTTAGATCCATGGTTGGTTCACTCAAATACCTTGGTGAAAATAAATGGAACTTAAAAAAATTTACCAGTATATTTAAATCAAAATCTAGAAAAAATTGTGCTCCTATTGCCCCTGCACATGGTTTATATCTTGAGAAAATTATTTATTAAATTTCTTTTTTTTCTTTTTTATTCTCCATCTTGATCCCTCTCTAACTATGTAACCACAACAATTTTTGGAGCCACACTTACAAGGGAAATCCTTATAATTTTCATCAAAACTAAATCCATAATCATAAGTTAGTTCCTCATTTTTTTTTATATCTTTGATAGAACTAATCCATAATTTTAAACCTTTACCTTCAACTTCACAGTTTGGATTACAAGAGTGGTTAATAAGTCTTGCAGTATTGTAAGCAAAATCACCGTCTAAATCATACCTATTATTTAAGTTAAAAAGATAAATTGCTTTATCGTTATCAAATTTTGGATTATTTTCTGTTTGTTTTTTTGTAATTATTTTACCTATGTAGTAAATAATCTTAGTTCCTTTTTTTATATTTTTAGATGCAAACAGTCCCCTGTTATCAATATTTGATGATTTTTGTTTATATAGTTTCATGATTATGTATTTTCCGACTCGATTAATGCATTTACATGATAATTAGCGCTTTCAGCAAGTGCTTTTAGGTCGTATCCACCTTCTAATAGAGATACCACTTTCCCGTTAGTAAATTTATTAGTGGCTTTTAGTGTTCTTCTTGTTATTTCATAAAAATCTTTGGATGAAAGTTCAAATTGAGCTAATGGATCGTTCTTGTGAGCATCAAAGCCAGCAGAAAAGATTAAGTAATCAGGCTTATATTCAATTAACCTATCTAAAACTCTATCATAAGCATTAAAATACTCCTCAGAATTTGTGCCAGCAGGAAGAGGTATATTAAGAGAATTATTATACTTTCCCTTGTCTTTTTCTGAGCCACCACCTGGATAAAATGGATATTGATGTGTTGATATATAAAGTGAATTTTTGTTGTCATACATTACATCATAATTTCCATTTCCCCAATGAACATCAAAATCTACACATGCAATTCTTTTATAATTATATTTTTTTATTAAATAATTAACTGCAACACCTGCATTAGAAATACAGCAAAAGCCCATTGATTTGTTTTTTTCAGCATGGTGTCCTGGTGGTCGTACTACACAAAATGCATTTTTATATTTTTTATTCTCAATTCCATCTATTGCACTTATAGCTGATCCTGCGGCTTGAAATATTGCATCCTTACTTCCAGGGGATACAACAGTATCACCATCTAAAAAGTTTAAGCCACTTTTAGGAAATGAGTCTTTTAAATTATTAATATAATCTTCAGAATGAGTCATATTAAGAATATCATCAGGAACAACATCTGGCTTATCCCAAAGCAGTTCTTTATTTTTTTTTAAAGTATCAATTATTGAAACTACTCTCTTCGGTTGCTCTGGATGACCATCGCCTGTTATATGTTTTTCTGAAGATTCAGATGTTATAATTGCAGTTTTCAAGCGAAATAATTATGTAAAATGTTCTTATAAATCTTGGTTAACTTTTTTAAATCTGAGATCGATGTTCTTTCATTAACCATATGAATAGTATTATTTCTCAACCCAAGCTCAAGACGTGGTATTGAACCTAAAAATCTGCTGTCACTTGTGCCACCTCTACAATTTAATTTTGCATTTTTACCTGTAATTTTTTTTACAATTTTTTTTACCATATAAATTTCTTTATTTGGCTCTGTGTAAAATGCTTCTCCACTTACTTTATAGTCTATTTTAGTTTTGCAATGTTCTTTTTTTGCAACTGCATTAATAATTTTATTAAGTTTTTTTTTTAATGATAACGATTTATAAGTTGAATTAAATCTAACATTAAATTTAGCACTTGCAGACTGTGGGACTACATTTTCAGATATATTATCCACATTCATTTTTGTAAATTCCAAATTGGATGGTGGCATATACTTTGTTCCTCTGTCTAGCTGAACACTTTTCAGTTTAGATATTATTTTAGCGAGAGCAGTACATGGATTTATATATGTCCCATAAAATGCAGAGTGTCCACTTTTTCCATATACTGTTACTGTTCCATTCATAGAACCTCTTCTTCCAATTCTGATTTCATCCCCAACTGATTTATTTGATGATGGTTCGCCTACTATTGAAAAGTCAATTTTTTCTCTTTTTTTCATTAAATATTTCATAACAGCTGGACAACCATAGCCTGTAGTTTCTTCATCAGCTGTAATTATTATTGATATAGAGCCTATAAATTTTTTGTTTTTAATAAAATCACTTACAGCACTTATCCAACATGCTACACTACCCTTCATGTCCTGTGATCCTCTTCCATACAAATATCCTTTTTTTACTACTGCTTTAAATGGCGGAATATCCCAATTATTAAGGTTGGCAACAACATCTGTATGACCCAAATAATTAATATTGGGCTTTGATTTACCAAATTTTGCATATAAATTTAATGCAGGTTTAGTACTTGCACCTTTTGATTTTATTATATGACATTTAAAACCTATTGATGAGAGTTTTCTTGAAAGGAAATTCATAATACCTTTATCTTCCGTTTTAATTGTTTGAAATTTTATTAGCTCTTGAGCTAACGTTAGTTCATTATAAGTTTTCATTAATTTATTCTCTTAAAAGATCGTTTATTGAAGTCTTTGATCTTGTTTTTTCGTCTACTTGTTTGATTATTACCGCACAATATAATGATGGAGCGCTTGAATTATTTTTATCTGGTAGAGAACCTGGAACAACAACAGAATATGGTGGAATTTTACCGTAGCTAATTTCTCCTGTTTTCCTGTTAACAATTTTTGTTGATTGTCCAATATACATTCCCATACTTAAAACAGAACCTTCACCTACTATCACTCCTTCTACAACTTCGGACATTGCTCCTAAAAAAACATTGTCCTCAATGATTGTTGGTAATGCTTGTGCAGGCTCTAAAACTCCACCAACTCCACTACCTGCAGAGATATGACAATTTTTTCCAATTTGAGAACAGCTCCCAGCTCTTGCAAAAGTATCTATCATTGTTCCTTCATCAATATATGCTCCTATATTCACATAGCATGGCATTAAGATAGCATTTTTGCCTACAAAAGATCCTTTTCTCACTGGAGAATTAGGAACCATTCTGAAACCAGCTTTTTCATGATCTTCCTTTGACCAACCTGCCGTTTTACCTTTTAAAAGATGCGCTTTATCATACCAACTACTGTAAGGACCATTTAAATTTTCCATTGGATACATTCTAAAACTTAACATAATTGCTTTTTTTATATGTTGATGTGTTACCCACTCGCCATTGATTTTTTCAGCTACTCTTACTTTACCACTGTCTAAGTCATCAATAATTTGATTAACGGTATTTTTTAAACTCTCATCTGAGTTAGGGCTTACTTGGTCTCTTTTTTCCCAAGCATCATTGATTATATTTTCTATGCTCATAAATTTAAGAACTTTTTAATAACCTTATTTCTTTTAAAAATAAAGAGAGATTTTCGATTTTATAGTCGATGTAGTCTTTGTCAGACTCTTTTTTACCCCAGTATTCATTATTGATAAGCCAAGCTGTTATTGTCCCTCGCTCTTTACCTATCGATAAATTCTTAGCTATATCCTCGATATAAAGAGTTTCTTTTGGATTAATCTTAAATTTATTAACCATAAGATCAAAAGCTTTAGCTTCAGGCTTAGGGTGATATTTTGCGTCTACGATATCAAATATATCTTTGAATTGGTCTTCAATACCAAGAGTTTTAACTATATTTTTTACGTGCGCTCTACTTCCGTTTGTAAATACGAATTTATTTAAATTTATGTTTTCAAGCTCATTTCTTAAAACAAGATCTTTTTCCATAAATGAAAGATCAATATCATGAACATACTCCAAGAATTCTTCCGGTGGTATATCATGATGTATCATCAATCCATTTAAACTTGTGTTGTATTTGTGAAAATAATCTCTTTGTAATTCTTTGGCTTTTGTAAGGTCTAAATTAAGTTTATTCGAAATATATTTTGTCATTCTCCTACTAACTTGGCCAAAAACTGCCTCTAAATCACTATATAAAACGCCATCACAGTCGAATAAAATATTTTTTATATTTTTTAAATTATTCATTTTCTTATCAACGTCCCCGCACCCTTGTCAGAAAATAACTCAAATAGTATTGAATGTGGTTTTCTTCCATCAACAATTACTACACCTCTAACACCATTAGATATTGCATCTAAACAAGTGTTTATTTTTGGTATCATTCCTCCAGAAATAATATTATTTTTTAACATTTCATTGGCTCTATTGAGATTAATTTCAGATATAAGTTTTTGATTTTCATCAAGAACCCCTTCAACATCTGTCATCAAAAGAAGTCTTCTAGCATTGATCTCTTTTGCAATTGAACCTGCAGCAACATCTGCATTAATATTATAAATTCTGCCATCATCACCCAATCCTAAAGGGACAACAATTGGAATTTTTTTATTATTAATAAAATCTAATATTTTCTCTTTGTTAATTTTTTTTGGTGTCCCGACATACCCCAATTCTTTACTTTCAGGAGTTATATTAATTACATTATTTTCTTTAGGTGATATTGAACAAACATTAGTGTTTTTAGATTTTAATTCATGTAAAATCTCTAAATTAAGCTCTAGTAAAGCCTCTTCTATATATCCTATTGTTTTTTCATCTGAAATCCTAAGACCTTTGATAAATCTTGTTTCAATATTATTTTCATCTAATTTTTTTTTTATATTTTTACCTCCACCATGAATGACTATTGCTGATAAACCAATTTTATTTATTACTGAAATATCTTCTATGAACTGATTAAATAGTTTTTTATCTAATAAAACAGATCCACCACATTTAATTACTATTACCTCAGACTGATATTTGTTTATATATTTTTCAACTTCATAAATATTCGGCCCATCTGTTGGAATAATCTTATCTAATTCCATCAATTAAACTGTTTTAACTGAAGTTCTTTTCATAATTACATACTGTTGTGCCATAGTAAGCACGTTATTAATTGTCCAATATATAACTAATCCTGATGGAAAAGGTGCAAGTATAACTGTTAAGAATACAGGGAAAAACATAAATATTTTTTGCTGAATCGGATCGGGTGGTGTTGGATTAAGTTTCTGTTGCATCCACATTGTTACACCCATCGCTACTGGCCAAGCGCCAATAATTAAAAATGATGGAACATCATATGGTAACAAACCAAATAGATTAAATAAACTTGTTGGATCTCTTTCACTTAGATCATGTATCCAACCAAAAAAAGGCTGATGTCTCATTTCAATTGTAACAAACAACATTTTATAAATTGCAAAAAAGAATGGTATTTGTATTAAAATAGGCAAACACCCGCTTACAGGATTCACCTTCTCTCTTTTATAAAGAGCCATCATTTCTTGTTGCAGCTTCATTTTATCCTCCTTATGAAGTTCTTTAAGCCTTACCATTTCGGGTTGAAGAACTTTCATTTTTGCCATTGATCTAAATGAGTAGTTAGCGAGAGGAAAAAATAATATTCTTATACAAGCAGTAATTAGTATTATTGCAATTCCATAGTTACCAGTTAATTTAAAGAAATAATCGGATATCAAAAAAATTGGTTTTGTTAAAAAATATAGGAAACCCCAATCAATTGCTAAATCAAATTTATTAATATTTAGTTTTTCCGCATAACCATCAACAACATCTACTTCTTTCGCCGCAATAATCACTTTTACCTGATTAGTTTTGCTTTCATTAGCCTTGACTTCTGTTGCAGCAGTTTCTATGAAATTAGCTTTAAATTTATTTTTATAATCGAAATCTGATCTGAAACTTTTATTACTTTCTGGGATTAAACTTGTTATCCAGTATTTATCTGTAATACCCATCCATCCTTTGTCAGCATTTACAGAGTATTTTTTGTCTTTTATGTCATCGTAATCTTCCTCAACAAGATTGTCATCAAAAACACCTAATAAACCTTCGTGTAATATATAAAAATCAGTTACATCAGGAGCTACGTTTCTAATAATCTGTCCGTAGGGATAAAAGTTATAAGTATTTTGAGTATTATTTGTAATTTTTTGGTTAACAGTAAATAAAAATTTATCATCTATACTTATTTCTTTCTCAAAAGTTATATTCTGCTGGTTATTCCATACTAATTTAATTGGACTGTTCGGTGTTAGTAATTTATTGCCGACAATTTCCCATTTTGTATTTGAATTAGGAACTTTGATATCTTTATTATTTATAGCCCAACCTGTTTCTATATAATAACCATTTTCAGACTCTTTAGGATTAAGTAAAACCACATTTTCATCAGAGTCCAAAGTTTCGGTATATTTCTTAAAAATCAGATCATCAATTAATGATCCCTCTAGAGAAATAGAACCTTTAATATTTTCATTTTCAAAAAGTATCCTTTCAACTTTGTTAATTGCCTCTGATCTAGAAATTTTATTATTCTCAATATTTTGCTCTATTTTTGGTGCCTCGCTTAGTTGAAGATTGTTTTTATTTTGATCATTATTAGTTACCTGCTTTGGATCAGTACTTGGTGGAGCAAAAAATAATCCATAGAGAATTATTACTGCTGCACTTAATGAAATTGCTGCTATTACGTTTCTTGTGTCCATTATTTAATATTTTTTTTCTTTACCGGATCATACCCATGTCCTCCTCCCAATAATTTTATAGGATGACAAGATAAAATTCTTTTGATGCCTTTATAACAACCTTTCAAAACACCATGTTCATTTAAACTATCAATAAAATACTCTGAACAAGTTGGAAGATACCTGCAATTATTACCCAAAACTGGTGAAATGAAATATTTATAAAATTTTATTAAATATATTAATCCTTTTTTAATCATAACTATCTAATTTTTTTTAACTCACTAAAAAGTTTTATTTTGATAAAATTGTACTCATCTTCTAAAACAGATTTTCTAGCAATTAATAAATAACTATAGTTAAGATTAATTTTAATTTTTCTTAGAGCCTCATTCATCATATTTCTTAATCTTCTTTTAATTTTATTTCTTATAACAGCTGTACCAATCTTTTTTTTTGTAATAAAACTTATATTAAAACATCTATTACTTTTGTTTTCTAATCTCCTGTAAAAAATTGTTGAGTATTTATTTGAAATTTTTTTGCCATTTAAAATAAATTTAAAATCTTCATTTTTAGATAAACTTTTTAATTTAACCTGCATTAAACAGTGAGTTTTTTTCTACCCTTACTTCTTCTTCTTCTAATTAGTTTTCTTCCACCTTTAGTCTTCATTTTAGACCTAAAACCATGCCTTCTTTTTCTCACTTTTTTACTAGGTTGATATGTACGTTTCATATTAAGGCTTCTTTTTTGTTAAATTTCGGTAGTTATACAATTTAATGTATATAAGTACAGCGATTTTTAATAAATTAAAACAAAATGGAAAAAGAAAATAAATTAAAAATTATTCTTGGTATTATATATCTTTCCATAGTTACTGGCTTTTTGTTGCTTTTTTTTAGCAATTTCTCATTTGATGACTTTTCGAGTTATGAACTTATAAAAAATAATAGAGACAAATTAAATGATATCAAAAATTCCAATCTTTTAATTGCTAGCATATTATTTTTTATTGGAGTGATTATTTGGGTTATACTTTTAGGATTTGGTTCTCCAGTTTTTTTAGTTGGAGGATTTGTATTTGGAAAATGGATAGGGACAATCCTTATAGTATTTAGTTTATCTATTGGTGCAACACTTTTATATATTTGTGCAAATTATTTTTTCAAAGATTTAATTCAAAAAAAATTTTCATCAAAGTTTTCTAATCTTACTGAAAAATTTAAAAAAAATGAATTTACTTTTTTTTTGATATATAGATTTGTTGGTGGAATACCTTTTTTTATTTCAAACATTTTGCCAACATTATTTAATGTTAAGATTAGCAATTTCTTTTTAGGATCTGTTATTGGAATGACACCGCAGTTATTTGTTGGAGCCTCACTTGGCGCAGGCTTAAATAAAGTAATTGAAAACAATCAAGAATTTCCAAGCATTTTTAATATTATTTTAACTCCAGATATTTTTATACCAGTAATTGGAATGATAATCCTGATTTTAGTTGGATTTATAATCAGAAAAAAATTCTACAAGTAACTGGTGCCCTCACCCAGAATTGAACTGGAAACTCATCCTTACCATGGATGTGTTATACCATTTAACTATGAGGGCTTTTTTTAATTATAATTAGTGTATAAAATTGTTTTTTTCAAATAAATGCCTTAATTTTTTGAGAAAATCGGTTATATCTAAATTAGGTAAATGATATGGGAATACACTACGACTATAAATCGACAAGAGGAGCTAAAGCTATGGAGAAGCAGGCCAAAAGAGAAAAAAAGCTTGCTGAGAAAAGAGCAAAGAAAATAGCTAAACAAGGTGACCCCAAAACTCCAGAGGATAAAACAATACCTATCGATCAAATAATAACCTTGGATCACCTTACCAATCCAGACAAAAAGTAATCAAGATGGACAGGAAGAAGGATAAAAAAGCTAAACTCGAAGAAGCTTTGCGTAAAAACTTAAAAAAAAGAAAAATTTTTCAAAGAAAAAATAAAAAAAATAAATAAATGTCAGTGCAATCAGATAAGTGGATAATCAAAATGGCGAAAGATCATTCAATGATTTCACCATTTGAAGATAAACAAATAAGGGAAGGAAAAATTTCATTCGGTGTTTCCTCATACGGGTACGATGCAAGAGTATCTAATGAGTTTAAAATATTTACCAATGTTAACTCCGAAATTGTGGATCCAAAAAATTTTAAACCAACAAATTTTGTAACAAAAGAGACTCATGAATGTATTATTCCGCCAAATTCTTTTGTTTTAGCAAGAACTGTCGAATATTTTAAAATTCCTAGCGATATCTTAGTTATTTGTTTAGGCAAGTCTACTTATGCTAGATGTGGAATAATTGTTAATGTAACACCCTTGGAACCAGGATGGGAAGGCCATGTGACTCTTGAATTTTCTAACACAACCCCGTTACCAGCCAAAATATATGCAAATGAGGGTGTGGCTCAATTTATATTTTTAAAAGGTAATGAGAAACCTGATGTTTCATATGCCGACAGAAATGGAAAATATATGGGTCAAAAAGGGGTAACGCTTCCCAAAATTTAAAATGGATAAATTTAAAATTAACGGTCCCTCTAAGATCAGAGGAGTGGTTTCAATTTCTGGAAGTAAAAATGCTGCTCTACCAATACTTGCTGCGACTTTACTCTTTGATAAAAATGTAACAATTAAAAATCTTCCAAGAGTTAAAGATATTGATACAATGCTTAATTTGCTAAAATCACTAGGAAAAAAAATTAGCTTTAAAAATAATAAAAAAATTGCGACAATCTCAAAAGGAAAAAAAAATAATTTTTTTGCACCTTATTCTCTAGTTAAAACAATGAGAGCAGGAATTTTAGTTCTTGGTCCTTTATTGGCAAAAAATAAAAAAGCAAAAGTAAGTAGCCCAGGTGGTTGCAGTATAGGAGTAAGACCAATAGATATACATTTAAAAGCTATATCAAAGTTAGGTGTTAAAATAAAAATTGAAAAAGGATATGTTAATGCAAAAGCTCAAGAGGGATTAGTTGGTTCAGAAATAAGATTTCCAAAAATATCTGTTGGAGCTACTGAAAATTTAATTCTTGCTGCTTGCCTTGCAAAAGGAAGAACAACAATAAAGAATTGCGCTATAGAGCCTGAAATCAAAGATCTGACAAATTTTTTAAAAACAGCTGGCGCTAAGATCAAATGGATCGGTAAAAGAACTTTGAAAATAGAGGGTGTCAAAAAATTAAAAAGTATAACTTACTCAATCATGAATGATAGGATTGAAGCAGGCACTTTTTGTGTTGCCGCATGTTTGAATGGTGGAAATTTAAAAATTAAAAACTTTGAGCCAAAAATTATTAATACAGAAATAAATATACTTAAGAAAATTGGTGCAAAGATAAAGACCACGACAAATACAATTCAAATTAAGGGACCAAAAAAAATTAGAAGTTTGAATTTTTTAAAAACTGGAGAATATCCAAACTTTCCCACTGATTTGCAAGCTCAAATTATGGTGTTATTAATTAGAGCAAATGGGAAAAGTACAATTGAAGAAAATATATTTGAAAACAGATTTATGCATGTTCCAGAATTAAAAAGATTGGGCGCAAAAATAAATACTAAAGGAAACAAGGCATTTATTGAAGGAACTGATAATCTAGAGGGTGCCGAGTTGATGTCTAGTGATTTAAGGGCATCAGTCGCTTTAGTTTTGGCAGCTTTTATTTCGAGAGGAACATCTATTATAAATAGAGTATATCATTTAGACCGCGGTTACGAAAAAATTGAAAATAAATTAAAAAAAATCGGAGTAAAAATTAGAAGAATATCTTAGTGAATAGTTTTTTAAAGAAAGTAATCGCTCAATCACCAGATGACTTACAAATCATATCAGCTATATGCGCAGAGTCTAAAGTCAAAATTTCTGATATAAAATATTTGCCATCTACAAAAATTTTTTTACTCTCTGTTTTAAGAATAGATAAGGAGGGAGATAGCAACAAACCTATTAATAGTGTTATAAAATTTGAATTTATTGAAAGTTCCAAGTCTAAAAACATTAACCAGTCCAATGCAGATTTAACTTTAGAATTATTTGCAATTGATATTTTTAAAAAAAAAGAAAATTTTGAAATAGTTCTGTTATTTTCCAAAAATAGAATTATAACACTGTCCACAGAAGTTATTGATGTAACGTTAGAAGACCAAAAAATTAAAAATGATAAAAGTAATTAATTGTAGAAAAAAAAATTATAGAAGAGAATTAGTAACTTTTTTGGGTAAAAGGAGATCTGGAAAAGTAGTAGACACTTCGATAGTTCCAAAAATTTTAAAAGACATCAAAATTAATGGAAGAAAAGCACTTTTAAAGTATGAGAAAAAATTTAGTAAAAATACAGAGATAGTTCCTTCAAAAGATAAAGTAAACAAAGCAATTAATACATTAGAACCTAAGATTAAAAAAAGTATCGATTTAGCCTATGATAGAATTTTTAAGTTTCATTCACTACAAAAACCAAAAGACATTAAGTATGTAGATAATTTTAAAAATAAACTTGAATATAAGCATGTGCCTTTACAGTCTGTAGGTATTTATGTTCCAGCAAATTTACCATCTACATTATTAATGAATGCAGTGCCTGCAAAAATTTCAGGTGTAAAAAGAATTGTTTTGGCCAATCCAAAACTTAATGGAAAACTAAATCCTGCAGTTCTTTATGCAGCAAAAAAAATTGGAATTAGGGAAATTTACTCAATGGGTGGTGCCCAAGCTATAGCAAGTTTAGCATATATTCAAAAAGTTAGTAAAATTGTTGGGCCTGGAAATATTTATGTTGCAAGAAGCAAGCGTGAAGTCTTTGGTGATGTTGGGACAGAAGGAATGGTTGCTGGTCCCAGTGAAATTTGTGTTTTAGCAAATGGTAAAACTGATCTAAATCAGGTTATAACATCTATAATTGGACAAGCAGAGCATGATGTAAATTCCCAGTGCATTTTAATTACAAAAGATAAAAAATTAGTAAATAAATTTAATGAAGAGATAAAAGAAAGTATCAAAAAAATTCAAAGAAAAGGAGTTGTGTTAAAAAGTTTAAAAAATAATGGATTAATTGTATTAGCCCAAAGTGATAAACAAATAATAGAAGTAATTGATGAAGTTGCTCCAGAACACTTAGAAATTAATGTAGCTAATTATAAAAAGTATTTAAATCAAATTCATAATGCAGGAAGTATTATGATTGGAAAGTATTCTCCAATGGCTGTCTCAGATTATAATGTTGGTTCAAACCATGTATTACCAACTTTAGGATCTGCAAAATTTTCATCTGGACTAAATCTTAGTGAATTTTATAAAAAAATTAGCCATATAACTCTTACAAAAAAAGGTATTGAGAAATTAGGAGAATCCGCTACACATCTCGCTGAGTATGAAGAACTAGATAATCATGCTCAAAGTATTAAATCTAGAATGAGGAGATAATAATTTGAGTAAACAGGATACGTTGGAGTTTGAAGGTGTTGTAACAGATCTTCTTCCTAATGCTATGTTTAGAGTTAAACTAGACAATGGTCATAACGTTACAGCTCATACGGCAGGAAAACTAAGAAAAAATCGTATTCGTGTTTTACAAGGTGATAGAGTGAAATTAGAAGTATCTCCATACGATTTATCAAAGGGTCGTATAATTTTTAGATCTTAATATGGCTTCGTAGCTCAGTTGGTAGAGCAGAGCCCTGAAAAGGCTTGTGTCGCTGGTTCGAGTCCCGCCGAAGCCACCACTCCCATGTGGTATTAATATCCATCATTATGCTTGCATTCAAAATTAAAATCTAATACCTATCCATCAGCTATTTTAGCTAATTATATAATAACAAAGAAAGAGTAACTAAAGTATGAGTACATTAAAAGGCAAAGTTAAGTGGTTCAATGGTAAGAAGGGCTACGGTTTTATTGAAAGAGAAGACGGAGAAAAAGATTGTTTCGTTCATGCAAGCGCAGTTAGAGAAGCTGGGCTAAGATTTTTGAATGAAAACGATGCTATAGAATTCGAAATTCAAGATGGCGAAAAAGGTCCAAGCGCTGTAAATTTGAAAAAATTAGGTTAATAAAATTTAATTCATCAAAAATATTTGTATAGGAATAGGAAATGTTAAAAAACATGGCTATTCCTGTGCAAAGCTTTTTCTTGCTTGCATTTAAAAAAAAAAATGCTACTTACACAGCAATGAATAAATTCGTCATTTTTAACAAAAAAACTCACAGACATCATTTTCATGCTGGCTGCAAGCTAGCTATTTAATTATTTATAAATTTAATTTTATCCACATTTAGTATAAAACAGTAGAAGGAGCACGGGTAGCTCAGTTGGTTAGAGCAGCGGTTTGTGGAACCGAAGGTCGACAGTTCGAATCTGTCCCCGTGTACCAAAAAATGAATAAAGAAAAAAAATTATCTGCAAATACCCCTTCGGGTTTTGTTGATAGATACGGTAAAGAATTAGCATTAAAAGAAAATTTAATTGCTAAGATTGAAGAAAATTTTTTAAAATTTGGTTTTTCTAAGCTAGAAACTCCAAGTTTTGAAATATCAGAAAATATAGGAAAATTTTTACCAGATGAAGATAGGCCAAGCTCTGGTGTGTTTGGTTTTCAAGAAGAAAATGAAAGTTGGATATCTTTACGCTATGATTTAACTGCGCCGTTAGCAAGATACGTATCTCAAAATTATTTAAATATCTCAAATCCTTTTAAAAGATATCAAATCGGTAATGTATGGCGAAATGAGAAACCCGGACCTGGGAGATTTAGAGAGTTTACTCAAGCTGATTGTGATATTATTGGATCCAATAATCCTTTAGCAGATGCCGAGATGTGCAATCTTTTAGCTGATACATTATATTTCTGTGGCTTAGAAAAAAATCAATATCAAATCAAGTTGAGTAATAGGAAATTAATAAAGGGTCTTATTGAAAATTTAAAAATTTCAGAAAGCAAACAACAACTTACTGTTTTGAGAGCTATAGATAAACTTGATAGAGTTGGAACTGATGGTGTTAAACAATTGCTTACAAGTGGACGTGAAGACAAATCTGGTGATAAAACTATCGGAGCAAACCTCTCCGATAATCAAGCTGAAGAAATAGTTAGTTTTATAAATATGAAATCTCTTGATAAAATTAAGTCAGCTATACCAAATAAATTAATTGAAGATGGTGTTGATGAATTAAATAAAGTATTAGATGGATTAAATTATTCATCTAATTTTGATCAAATAATTTTTTCTCCTGAAGTTATTAGAGGACTTGAATATTATGATGGCCCAATATTTGAGGCAAATTTAACATTTAAAGTCAAAAATCAAAAAAACCAAGAGGTGGAGTTTGGCTCAGTTGGTGGAGGCGGAAGATACAATTCTTTAGTTTCAAGATTTAAAAAAGTAGACTTATCTGCAACCGGAGTTTCCATAGGCCTTGATCGTTTGTTATACGCATTAGTTCAGTTAAATAAAATCAAGGTAAAAAATAATTCACCAATTATTATATGTGTTCTAGATCAAAAATATCTCTCTAATTACTATGAATTGTTATCACAACTTAGAAATCAAAACATAAGATCCGAAGTTTATCTGGGAGATTCTGGCTTGAAATCTCAATTAAAATATGCAGATAAAAGGAGCTCACCAGCTGTAATTCTTTGTGGAGATGATGAATTTAAAAATAATAAAATTACAATAAAAAAATTAGTCCCAAATTTAGAAGAAACATCAAGAAATTTATCTAGAGAAGAATGGAAAAAATCTGAAAATACTCAAATTACTTTTGACAAGGAGATCCTGATTGATGAAATCAAAAAACTTATCTGAAAATATTTTAAAAGTAATTAAGTCAAACGGATATAAGTATATTGATCTCGATACAGTTATTGACACTAATTTAATATTGGAAAGGTCAGGAGAAAATTTCAAACGATTTATATTTTCTTTCAATGATCAATTAGGAAATGAAATTTGTTTAAGGCCTGATTTAACAATTGCATCTTGTGTTAGATATTTGAAACAAAATAAGAAAACTAGTGAAAAAATTTTCTATAGTGGTCAAGCGTTTAGGAAAGGATTAAACAAAAAAGACTCTGTTATCAGAAATCAAATTGGTTTTGAAATATTGGGATCTTTTACTGAAAAAAAAGATGATAAAAAAATAATAGAAACTTCACTTAAAGCATTATCAAAAATTAAATATAAAAGCGGATATTTAGTAATAGGTAACATAGAAATTTTTAGGCTTTTGTTAGATAAATTGGATTGTCCAGCAAGATGGAAATTAAGATTGCTGCGTCATTTTTGGAGAGAAAAATATTTTAATGATCTATTAAAAAGATTGGAAACTAACTCTGATATCGATCCAACAATTGTTGAAATAGATAAAAAAAAATATTCTAAAATGATTAATGGAAATCAAAAAAAAGAAGTTGCTGGAAGATCAATAGAAGAAATATTATTAAGATTTGACAGCAAAATTAAAGATCCAAGAAGAACAAAAAAAGGTAGTAATGTTGTAAAAATTTTAAAAGAGTACTTAAGAATTGAATGTCCTATTAATAAAGCATCTAAAAAGTTAAATTTATTTTTTAAAAAAAATAAAATTAATCTTAGAGTTCAGGATGATTATTTCCCAATAACTAAAAATAAAATTAACAAATTAAATGTTAGATTTAATTCTTCTTTTGGAAGACATCTCGAATATTATACTGGTTTGGTATTCAAGATTGATATTAAATCAAAGTCTGAGAAGTTAAATATTAGAGGTGGTAGATACGATTCTTTAATTAAAGATCTTGGCTTTAAAAAAAATATACCAGCTGTTGGAGCAGCTATTAACTTAGAGAAATTATGAGTAATAGCATCTTAAAAATTGGAATTCCAAGTAAGGGACGTTTACGATCAGGAATTTTAAATATTTTTAAAAGAAAAAAATTAAAAATTCTATCTGAAAGAGGTGAGAGAGATTTATTTGGATTTATTAAAGGAGAAAAAAACATTATTATTAATTATCTGCATGCTAGAGAAATAATAGAACGTCTTGCGGATGGATCTCTAGATATTGGCTTTTCTGGATATGATTTATTAATGGAAAGCGAAATTAACATTCAAAAAAAGGTGATTGTAAAAAAGAAGTACGATTTTGGAGAAGCTACATTAGTAGTTGCAATCCCAGATGATTGGATAGATGTACAGACAATGCCTGATCTTGAAGAAATAGCTTTTGAATTTAAAGAAAAAAAAAGAAATAGATTACGTATAGCTACAAAATACCCAAATTTAACAAGAGAATTTATGTTCTCCAGAGGAGTTACTCAATTTAAATTGGTGAAGAGCCTTGGTGCAACCGAGATATATCCATTTACTGGATCATCTGAAATAATAACCGACATAACTTCAACCGGAGCAACTTTAAAAGCTAATAAACTAAGGATATTAAAAGATGGAATAATTCTTAATTCTCAGGCTTGTTTAATGACATCAAAAAAAAATAGAGAGATAAAAAATCTTAAAAGTGTTTTAAATAAACTTTAAATATCATTAAGTACGTGTAACATACGAATCATGGATACAATTTTAATTATTATTTTAGCTTTAATATTGATTGCTACTTCGGCTATCCTTTATTTAAATATTAAGTCAAATGTAATAAAAGAAGATACAAATAAAGAAGCTGACGAAATTGCAAAATTAAATGCAGAAATAGTTAAATTAAAAGATAGTTTAAATACTACTATTAATTCTTCTTTAAATTCCATGTCTACGTCATTTAATAATCTTTCAACTGGTGTTACAAAAGACATGACAGCAGCTCTGACAAAAGTTGATGAAAAAGTTGCAGCTTTTAATTCCCAAGTTGAAAATTTAAACGAAAGTCAAAAAGGTATTAATAAAATCTTAGCTGGAGTTAAAAAGTATGGAACTTTAGCAGAGTTCAGTCTGGGCTCACTCATTAAGGATTTGCTGCCTTCTTCGCAGTACTTTTCAAATGTTAAAATGAAGGAGGAAACTGGTGAAAACGTTGAATTTGCCATTAAACTTCAAGAAGGTGTATTGGTTCCGGTTGATAGCCATTTTCCTGTTGAGAGATTTAAAGCTATTCAAGATGCTCATCAAGAAGACGATAAAAAAGCTATTGCGGACGCAAGAACTAAACTTGCAAAAGCTTTCAAAGAAAAAGCCAAGAGTGTAAATGAAAAATATATTGTTCCACCTAAAACTACTGATTTTGCAATTGTATATGCGCCAACTGAAAGTTTGTTTTTAGAGATAGCTAATTACCAAGACCCAAACACTAAGGAATTATTGAGCCAAGAATTAATGAAAAAATATAAAGTAACTGTTATGGGACCAAATAATTTATCTGGGTATTTACAATCATTACATATGGGTTTTCAAACATTAAAAGTTCAAAAACATGCAACAGAAATATATGATCATTTAAAAACAATAAGCACAAGATTTACAAAACATTTTGATGGAATTGTTAATCTCAGAAAAAAATTAGAAGAGGCAATGACAGCTGTTGATAAATTTGGAACGGATGCAAGATCTATTAAAAGAACATTAGAAAATATAAAAGATCCAGAGCAAATTGAAAAGGCTATTGAAACAGAAAATGTCGAAAAATTTGAGGATGTTCCAAGACAAGCAAAAAATTAATTTAATTCTAAAACAAAAAATTTAATGAAGTGGAATAATAAATTTAATTATCCCAAGTCTTCAAGATCAATCGAAGATGGATACAGAAAATATTTATTAGGGGAGAATAAACTACCAAGTGTTACTACAATTCTTGGGGCCACAAAGTCAGAAGAAGAGAAGGCCGCTCTTGCAAATTGGAAAGAGAGGGTAGGAATTAAGGAAGCAAATAGAATAAAAACTGAAGCATCATCAAGGGGTACTTCTATGCACTCTTATATTGAGGACTACTTAAGAGGGAGAATTAACGAGAGTTTTTTTGAGAGTAATGAGCAATACAAAAATATGGCTAAAGAAATTATTCAAAAAGGAATTACTGGAAGACTAAATGAAGTATATGGCATGGAAGAAACACTATACTATCCAGATCAATATGCCGGTACAGCTGATATGATAGCAGTTTATGAAGGTAGAGATGTTATTGTAGATTTTAAACAAGCTAATAAACCAAAAAAAACAGATTATATTCAAGACTACTTTTTACAATTAGGAGCTTATACTTTAGCTCATGACGTTGTTCACGGAACTAAGATGAAAGCAGGAATAATATTATTATGTACTAAAGACATTTTATTTCAAGAATTTAAAATTGAGGGAGCTGAATTAGAAATGTATCAAAATTTATTTTTAGGAAGGGTTAAAAAGTTTTACCAGTTGAATAATATATCTTGACTTTACGTAGCCTATCCATAAAAGAGATGTTAACACCTGAGCTAATCGTTTATATGCTAATGGTTAAGTCTTTAAAAACTTTCCAAAAATCCATTAAATATTAGCTAGTTTGAGAATAAATTATGAATTTAGCAATTTGGGACATAGAATCATCTAGTGCAAGCACAGATTTTGGAAGTATTATTGAAATAGGCGGTGTTTTAGTTGACGAGAATTTTAAAGAAAAAGACAGATTTAATTTAAGGTGTAGTTTACCTGAAGGAGAGGTCTTTCAGGCTATGGCACTTATTGTGAATAAGACATCAATAAAACAATTAACTCAAACTAATCTTTCTCATTATCAAATGTTAGGAGAAGTTGAGAAAATATTTAAAAAGTGGAGTCCAGCAGTGTTTCTTGGTTGGTCTAATATAGGATTTGATGATGAAATGATAAGAAAAGAGTTTTTTAAAGGGATTAGGTATCCATATCTTACAAATGCTGCCCCCAATAAAAGACATGATGGTATTAATATTGCTCGTGCAGCTTATGCAATAGATCCTTCAATTTTAGAAGTAGAATTTAATGAAAAAAATAATGCTGTATTTAAATTAGAATCGTTAGCTAGAATGCAAGGTATTGATTCAACTGACGCTCATAGCGCATTAAGTGACAGTATAATGACAGCTAAAGTTTTAAATATTGTTAAAAAAAAACAACCGGAGACTTGGGAGACTTTTTTTAAAACTGCGAATAAATCTGATACTGAAACTATAATTAAAAAAGGGGAAATTATTACCTTAAATGAATATTATTATGGTAAATCTAGACTTCATCTAGTTGCACCTCTTCATCAAAAATATTGTATGCATCCAATATATGCTGGCTGGTATTATGCTTTCGACTTGAGGATCGATATTGAGCCTTTATTAAATTTATCGATAAATGAACTTAAAGTTGAAATGAAAAAGTCCCCTAAGTTCTTAAGAACTATTAGATCTAATAAGGCCCCAATTATTGTTGATGCAAAATACGGCATGAAAGCAGAACCCTATAGTGCTATGGATAAGTCTTTAATTAATAAACGGGCAGATATTGTCAAAAATAATGAAAAATTTTCTCAAAATATACTTCATGCATTACGCGAGGTAGCTGAAGAAAAAGAACAGTCTAAAACACAAGAAGATATATATGCTGAAGAAAGCATATATACTAAATTTACATCAAACAAAGATACTTCCTTATTTCCTGCTTGGCATGCAGCATCATGGAAAGATAAACTTAAATTACTAGATAAATTTGATGATGATCGTTTAGTTGGATTTGGAAAAAAGATAATATATCAAGAGGCTCCCGAAGTTCTACCTGAGAGCATGCTCAAAACAATAAAACGAGAAATTGCAAAACGAATTTTGAGTGAAAAGAAAGAAAAATGGTGGACAATTCCAACACTTTACACAGAAATTGACACCCTAAGAGAAAAATATACCAATGAGAATGACAACGAAAAGCTTATGCTACTAGACGAGTTTAACGAATACGCAATGTCAATACAACAAAAGTATGAAAATGTTTAATGTGGATAATTTTAATATTTCCTCTTTAACTATTGATAAAATAATTTTAATTTATATATAAAGTTTATGGCCACATTAAAAGTTACAGACGAAAAATTTGAAGAACAAGTTTTAAAAAATGAGAAACCTGTTTTAGTAGATTTTTGGGCTGAATGGTGCGGACCTTGTAAAATGGTTGGACCAATTTTAGAGGAAATTTCAGAAGAGATGGCCGATGATATTGTCATTGCAAAGCATGACATAGACTCAGAACCTAACATGCCCACCAAGTATGGTGTCCGAGGAATTCCCACAATGCTTTTATTTAAAGGTGGCGAATTAAAAGCAACTAAAGTTGGAGCTACACCAAAAAGTGATATTGTTGCATTTATAAAAGAAAATATTTAATTCAAATTAAGTAGCTCACCAGCAAGATATAAAGACCCAGTTATCATTATCAAATCATCTTTTTTTGGATTTAGGGACAAAAGAGCCTCTTCAATAGATTTTTTGTAATTAACATTAGGATATTTATTTAATTTTTCCTTTAAATCTATTCCTTTGATAGCATTCGGTTGGTTAGGAATATCAATTGTTGTTATGGAGGATATATTATTAAATTTGCTTAAATATTCCTCGTGATCTTTATTAGACATCATTCCAAGAATTAAATGCTTTTTACAATCAAGAGTGTTTAAATATTCATTAAGAGCTATTGCGCCTAAAGGATTATGTGAGCCATCTAAATATAATCTATTATCCTTACAAATATTTTTAAGTTTACCGGATTTTATTTCTTGAAGCCTTGCAATACTTCTTATCGTTGTAATACCTTCTTTAATATTTTCATCTTTTACTCCTAGTTGTAAATTTCTTACAGCAGCAATAGCCGTTGCACAATTATCAATTTGAAAATTACCTAATAGGTTTGGTTTTGGTAATTTTAAACCACCGTATTCATCTTCATAATAAATAAAACCATTCTCACTTAATGAATAATTAAAATTATCTTTATAAATGATTTTTTTTGATTGATTACTATTAATTGTTTTTTTTATTAAATTTAAGGTTTCATCTGAGCTTTGTTTGCTAACTACGATAGAAGAATTTAGTAGGGATGAGGTTTTTTCAAAAACAATTTTTTCAATATTTTGCTCATTTTTCGGTAACCAATCTAAATGATCTAATCCTATTGAAGTAACAATGCTAGATAAATTAGTATCAATAATATTTGTTGCATCAAATCTATGAAAAAGACCACTTTCTATAATATTTATTTTGTCTTTGAATTTACTTGCATGATAAAAATATGCTGCAGTTAGTATTTCAAAATAAGTTATTTGTTCACCATTATTTACATTTTCAACTTCTATTAATAAATTAGATAAATTATTATCTGATATTTCAATATCGTTAAAAATAAATCTTTCATTAATTTTTTGAATATGCGGACTGGTGTAAATATTACATAATATATTGGTTGTTTTTAAAATTGATCTTACTGCCTGTATAGTTGAATATTTACCATTTGTTCCAACCACAGAAATATATTTTAATTTATTCTGTGGATTACCCAGTTTTTTACAAAGATTTTTAACTCTATCTAGACTTAGGTCAATTTCTTTAGGATGCAGCTTTTGCAAGCGGTTCAATATTGACTGAAGTTTCATTTATTTGTTTTTCATTTACCGCGTTATCTTTTTTTAGCAATATTGATAATAGTAAGCTTATTTCAGTTTTTAAATCTTTTCGCTCAACAATTCTGTCGACAAATCCATGCTTTTCGACAAACTCAGAGGTTTGAAAGTCTGAACTAAGTTCTTCTTTAACTGTTGCTTGTATAACTCTTTTTCCTGCAAAGGCTATTAAACAACCAGGTTCGGCAAAATGAATGTCGCCTAACATCGCAAAAGATGCAGTAATTCCGCCAGCTGTTGGATCTGTAAAACAAACTAAATAAGGAAGGTTATTTTTTTTAAGTTCATTAATAGCAAGGGTAGTTCTTGTCATATTTGCAAGGGCAATAGGAGACTCAAACATTCTTTGTCCTCCACCACATGGAAAGAATACAAACGGAGTCTGATTATCAATAGCATGTTGAACACCATAAATAATTGCTTCACCCTCAGCCGCACCAACAGAACCACCAATAAACTCAAAATTAATAGCTCCTGCTGTCACCTCAATTCCATTTATTCTGCCTTTAGCAATCATCACAGCTGAATTTTGATTAGTATTCTTTCTTGCAGATTTTAATCTATCTTTATATGATTTGGTATCGATCCATTGAAGGGGGTCTTCTGCAGGAATTGGTGTATCAAGTATTTCGTAAGCATTTTTTCCAAAAATAATATCAAATCTTTGTCTACAATTAATTCTATGATGTTTTCCACATGAGTTGCAAACCCATAAGTTTTCTTCAAGATCTTTTTTTAATATTGGCCCTGTGCAACAACTTGTCCAGTCTGAGTTTGCTATATCCTCTTTTGATGGTCTTTTTTTTAAAACTCTTTTAATTTTTTCACCAAAACTTAAAGCTTTTGTAATCCAGTTCATAGAATTTTACTTTTTAATTTTTTTACTAGCTTACTTACATTTGTGACAGGATTTTGTCTATGCTCTAAACTCTTGCTAATTTCCTTACAAATAGCACTTCCAACAACCAATCCATCTGCAGATTTGAGTTTGCCAATTGTTTTTTCAGTGATTCCAAAACCAATAACAATTTCTTTCTTTGGATCAATTTTTTTAATTTTGGTATAATTTTTTAATATATCATTAGGTGAAACTTTTAGTTTACCACCTGTTGTGCTCAACATTGAAATAAAATAATTCATAGGATGAGAGTCTCTTATAATTTTATTAAGCCTCTTTGTTGTGGTTGTTGGTGATAAAAGCTGAATAAAATAAATAGATTTTTTTTTACATTTTTTAGCAAAATTTTTATTTTCTGGCCAAGGCAAATCTACAACTATTAATCCATTTACACCTGAAGAATTACACTTATTTAAAAACTTATTTTCTCCATATTGAAAAATCATATTAAAATATCCCATTAATATAATTGGCTTATTTTTATTTGATTTTTTAAAGTCTTTCACGATTTTAAAAATATCATTCATTTTAATACCATTTTTAATCGCTCTATATGCACTTGTTTGGATTTGACTACCATCTGCTACTGGAGTGTTGTGTGGTACCCCTAACTCTAAAATATCAGCATGTTTTGAAATTGATTTCAATATATCTAATGATTGTTTTTTTGAACTATCTCCCGCAACAGTATAAGTTAATAGAGCAGCTCTATTTTCTTGTTTCGCTTTTTTAAAAGCGAGACTAATTGGGTTCAACATATTTTTTTCCCAGTCTTTTTTTTAAAATTTCTCGATCTTTATATGCATCACCACAACTATTAACTACAACTATTGTATCTTTGTTTAGTTTTTTTGCTTCTTTAATTGCAACTGAAAAAGCATGACTTGGTTCTAGAGAAGGTCTTAACTTTTCAAACTTGGTCACGATTTTATAAGCACTTAAAGCATCTTCATCACTTGCAGCAGTATATCTCGCTCTTTTCGTATCTTTTAAAAAACAATGAAGTGGAGATATTCCAGGATAATCAAGTCCAGCAGAAATTGACTCCGTTTCTTCTATCTGTCCATCTGAGTTTTGATTAACATATTGAGCTGCACCATGAAGAATACCAATTTTTGAACCATAAGTTAAAGGTGCTGCATGTTTTTTACTCTTTATTGGCCCTCCAGCTTCTACACCGATAAATTCGCATTGTTTTTTGTCATAATCCATAAACTCATTCCAAAAACCAAAACTTGAACTTCCACCACCAACACAATTATAAAGTTTTAGTTTTTTTGGTATTGACCCAAATTCATCAATTAATTGAATTTTTAGCTCTCTTGAAATTTGACTAGTACTCCATCCACAAATACGAACAAAAACAGCAGGACCTACTGTGCTTCCAACACACATTGCTGTCGTATCACAATTAGCAACCCAGTATCTCATACATTCAGAAACAGCGTCAACAAGTGTTTGACTTCCTGAGTATACAGGTATTACTTCAGCATCATTCTTTTTCATAGCTTTTACATTTGGCTGTTGCCTTGCAATATCTTTTGCTCCCATGAAAATTTTACATTTTAAACCAAATTTTTTAGCAGCCATACTCAACATTTTACCTGCATAACCAGCACCAGTATCTCCAATTATAAATTTTTTACCAGATCGTTTGGCAAGTAGACAATGTACAGTAGCATTATATATTTTATGTGCTCCTCCATTTGCATCTGACACAACTTTAGACCAAATTTGAGCACCACCCACATGATTTGTTAGATTTTCTAATTTTATAAAACGAGTAGGAGCACCAACCCAATTTTTAAAATATTTATCTCTTTCAGCTATGAATCTTTTATCATTTTTTAATTTATTGAATAGAATTTCTAGGTCCTCTATCGGTTTTTTCAATGTTTCAGGAACGTAGTTGCCTCCAAACTTTCCACCCCAAAAACCAAGCTTATTTGCTTGATCAATTAGTGGAATTTTTTTTTTAATTTTCATAGTTTTGCAAACAAATTTAATAATTTATCAATTTTATTTATATCCTTTTTTCCATTATCGTCTTCTAGTGATCCACTCATGTCTATAATGAAATCTTTATTTTTAAAATTAGAAATATCGTCTATTTGTATATTACCTGCAATCATTTTATTTAATTCATTTGGTACAATATCTAGCAGGTTATGATCAAAACTTTCAGATTTATGATATCCCTTTGAGTCAAATAAAATTATATCTGATATCTCTGAATAATTTTTATATTTAATTACGTCAACTTTTCCAGAAACTGTAAGTGCAGTTATAATTTTTATTCCGTATTTTATTTTAATTTCCTTTGTTCTTTCTGGATCTACATCATAGAGTTGGTAGTAATCGAAATTTAAATTCTTTATTTTTTCTAAAATTTCATCATTTGGATCTACAAGAACTGAAATAAATTTTATTTCTTTTTTATTGACATTAAGTAACTCTTTTAGCTTTTTATATTCTACAAACCTTTTACTTTTTGTATAATTAGTTATAAAGCCAATAAAATTTGGTGGATTAGGGTGGTTTAAAATATAGTTTAATGTTTTGGGGTCTGAGACCCCACAAATTTTTATACCTTTTTTCATTTATCTAAATGATTAATTAATTTTTGAATGTTATTTTTAATGTTACCTTTGGTAATATCTCTACCTATTACAAGCCAGTCAGCACCGTTTTTGTAAGCTTCATAAGGTGTTAAAACTCTTTTTTGATCATCTTTTTTAGAATTTAATCTTATACCAGGAGTTATAATTTCTTTTTTAAATACTTTTTTTACTATTTTAACTTCTTGAGCACTACATACAATAGCATCTAATTTTGCTTTATTTGCTAATCTTGCCTGATGAAGAACTAATTCTTTTACATTCTTATTAAATCCAATCTCTTTAATAGCTTTATTGTCTAAAGAAGTTAAAATTGTTACACCAATAAGTTTAGTTTTACCTGCAGCTTTTTTTGCTTCCTTAAGAGCTTTAAATCCCGCATTAATGTGAATAGTTATATAATTAAATTTTAAATCACTTACCGCTTTTATTGCAGAGGAGCATGTATTTGGAATATCAGAAAACTTGAAATCTCCAAATGTAACTTGTTTTTTTAGTTTATGGATAAATTTTCTGCCATTTTTAGAATTTAAAAACTCTAGTCCAAATTTATAGCCAATTTTTAATTTATTAGATTTTGAATTTTTTAATATGTTTTTAATTTTCTTTATACTGGTTGTATCACAAGCTATAAAGATCTTATTTTCCATTATTTATTATTTGTAACCACTTCTTCGATGATTTAAAGAGAATTGAATATTTATCTTTAACATAAACCTTTGTATTATTTCGTGGGTTTCTTGCCACCCTCCCTTTTTGAAATCGTGGTTCTAAAGATAATATATCTCTTAATTCTACTCTTTCATGCCTTTTTAAAGAATTTTTAATTTCTAAAATTATAATTTCAACAAATTTTGTTAAATCTCTTTTTATAAAATTTGGATAGTTGTCTGAAAGTTTATTTATAATTTCCGATTTTCTCGTAGACAATTATTTACTCGTCATCTTTTTTATTTTTTTTGTCTCCCAACTTCTCAGATAATGACGAAAAAGGAAGGTTCTTTCCACTTAATGGACTTGAAAATTTTGTAACAGCTTCCTTATTTTGTAATTCTTCTAACAATTTTATACTTAAGCTAACTTTCCTTTTTTCCATGTTTAATTCAGATATAGCTGCATCTATTCTTTCTCCACCAACAAACCTTGATGGTCTTGCATCCGATGAATTTAGTGCAATATTTGTTTTTTTAATTAAAAAATCTAATTCACAGTTCTCTGGCCTTACTAACAAACCTTTATTATCTGAAGATACTACTTGAACTGTAATAACATCATTTACCTTTCTACCAACAAACCAATCAAAAGGATCAGTTCCCAGCTGCTTTAATCCAACCCGAATCTTTTGCTCATCTTTCTTAATTTCTAAAATCTTTACGTTTAATTTATCACCTTTTTTATATTTTTTTAATTCATCCTCAGGTTTTCCTAGATAACTCAAGTCATTAGCATGCAAAAACCCATCGATCTCAAATTCTCCAAGTTTAACATATAAGGCATACTCATTTGCGTTTGATACAACACCACTTATTTCACTTCCTTCCGGAAACTTATTCATAAAGGACTGATAAGGATTTTCTAATGTTAGCTTGTGAGAAATTGCTATACGTCTCTTCTCTTTATCTATTTCCGTTATGACGCAATCAATCATATCACCTATTTTAAATAATTTTTTTGGTGTAACATTTTTTTTCGTCCAACTCATTTCGCTGCTATGAAGCAGTGTGCTTAAACCTGGTTCTAGTGAGCAGAAGCAACCATAGTCCGTAATTTTATCAACTTTTACTTTATATTGACTACCAATTTCATAATTCGATATATGTTCAAATGGATCTGGAGATAATTGTTTGATCGAACAACCAATTTGAAGTTTTTCTTTATCTATTGATATTACTTTTAGATCATGTTTTTCCCCAACACTAAATATTTCATCAGGATGATTGACCCTAGAATAAGAAATCTCTTGCAAATGTACCAAAACATCTATTTCGTTATTTACCTCAAAGAAACATCCAAAAGAAGAGTAACCTTTAACCACAGCATCTTTAATAATATCTCCAACTTTGAATTTTTCTATAATTTTGGCTTTGTCTTCTCTTTTATTTGATGAAACTATTTGTCTTCTAGATACACAAGCATTACCTCTTAGCTTATCTAATTTAATTATAGCAAACTTCTGCTCAACTCCAATGAGATGATCGATATTTTTTAGAGGTTTGTCGCTTATTTGAGATCCTGGACAAAACATTAAAGAGCCCGTGTCAATATGTTCAACTATAACCCCTCCTTTACATTTTGTTGTAATTTTTCCAATTATTGACTGATTGTCCTCATAGGCTTTTTCAAGTTTATACCATCCCTTTATTTTTTGAGCTTTAATGGCAGAAACTATAACTTCACCGTTTTTGTCCTCAATTTTTTCTAATAAGACTGGAATATTCTCGCCTACTTTTATTTTATCTCTTAAACCTATCATTTTTAATTCATTTACATCTACAATCGGTTCGCTTTTTAGACCTGAGATGAATATGAAAACAAATTTTTCAGTAATTTTGGTTATCTTGCCATCTATTATCTTTCCTTCTTCAATTTTATTTTTTGATAACTGATTATTTAATAATTTTTCAAATTGTTGTGTTACTGGTGATTTAATATCTTTATATATTTCCATATTTCTTTTGCACTGCGTTACTAACTAAATTTATAAGTTTTGCCTTCATTTGATTTATACTTAATTTAGTGGTGTCGACTAATACAGCATTTTTAGGCATAATCAAGGGGCTTATTTTTCTTTTAATATCCTCTTTATCCCTTTGAATTAAGGCCTTTTCAACTTGTTTTAAAGTAATTTTTTTATCTATAATACGAAACTCTTTTAGTCTTCTTCTTGCCTTTTTATTTGTAGAACAAGTAAAAAAGATTTTAAGATCTGCATCTGGCATAATTTTTGAGCCTATGTCTCTTCCTTCAATTATAACTAACCTAGATTTTTTGATAAAATTTTCCTGAAATTTTTTTAAGGCTTTACGAACAAAGGGTTTTTTTGCAATCTTTGAGGATAATTTTGTTACTTCATGATCATAAAGTTTTTTATTTTTTAACTTCTTTAAAGTAATAGTTTTGGCCACACTGCTTATAAATCTCGTATTATATAAGTTTTTATTTTTCATTACTTCTAAAGCGCAATACCTATAAAGTTTTCCACTCGAAAGAAATTTCATATTGAATTTTTTTGCAATTAATTCACATCCTGTTGTTTTTCCTGAAGCACTACTTCCATCAGCTGCAATTTTAAATTCAATTTTTTTATTAATTTTAATCAATTTATTTTAGCTCCTAATTTTTTCAATAACTTAAGAAATATCGGGAAAGATGTATTTATAGAATCTTTATCATCTATTTTCCATTTTCCTCCAAATGTTAATGCAGCAATACAAGACATCATAAAAACTCTATGGTCTTTTCTAAAATTTTTTATGAAATATTCACCATCTAGTTTTAAATTTGGATTTCCATAAATTTTAATATTGTCTGATTTTCTCGAATACTTAACTCCAATTTGACTCAAAAATTTTAAGGCAATTTCTAATCTTGGACTTTCTTTTTTGTTCAATTCAGATAAGTCCCTGAATTTTGATATCCCCTTCGCTTTTGCAGCGACAAGAAAAATAACTAAAAATTCATCAATTGCAGAGCTATTAAGATTTTTAGGAGAATTGATACTAGTGAGATTGTTTCTACTTCTAACTATTATATCTCCAATGTTTTCACCATTATAAATTCTTTTATTTTTTAAAAATATATTTGCATTCATCCTATTAAGAATTTTTATTATGCCAATTCTTGAACTATTAACATTTATATTTCTTAGTATTATTTTTGAGTTTTTAGATAACAATGTTAGAACAATAAAAAAGGCAGCAGAACTTATATCTCCTGGAACTATATAATTGAAACCACTAAAGTTAGATGGGCCCGTAACTTCGATTAAGTCATATTGTTTTTTTTTTATAAATTTTATTGGTATTTTAAGAAATTGATAAATTAATTCAGTATGATTTCTTGACTTTTTTGCTTTTATTATTGTGGTGCCAGGTGTTTTGATTGCTCCCAGCATAATCGAACTTTTACACTGCGCGCTCCCCAATTTTTCAATGTATTTTATTGGTCTTAAAAAATCAGATCCAACAATCTCTACAGGCAAACTTTTTTTATTTGAAATTATATTAGCTCCAAATAATTTTAATGGCTCAGTCACTCTTGAAAAATCTCTTTTAGATAGACTTTTATCTCCTATAATCTTAACTTTTTTTTTTGAATTAATTAGAAGACCCAATATAAGTCTAGCAAGCGTGCCAGAATTACCTGCATTAATTGTGATATTTTTATTTGTTTTGTATCCATTTATTCCATATCCATATATTTCATAATAATTTTTTTTTTTTTTATATTTTATTCCAAGTTTTTTAATTGAATTTAAAGCGCTGATAACATCTTCAGACTCAAGCAAATTATATATTCTTGATTTGCCAATAGCCTGTGAAGCTATTAAAACACACCTTATAGAGATACTTTTATCTCCACTCACTTCTATCTGTTTATTAAAAGGTTTAATTGAATTGTTTATCTTTATATGGTTTCTCATAGATGAATTAATTTATATTAAATTCATCTCCAAAATATTGTGTTTTAGCCTCTTTATCACTTATTACTTCATCTGGACTTCCAGATGCAATAATTTTTCCATTAGATAAAATTATAGCTCTATCAACACAATTTAAAAGATCTCTTGCCTGATGATCGCAAATAACTACTGATATTTCTTCAGTTGATTGTAAGTTTAGAATTATTTCTTGTAGCATTTTAATTGTTAATATATCAAGCGCCGCAAAAGGTTCATCTAATAATAATATTTTTGGATCATTTACAAGAGCCATTGCAATAACTAACTTCTTTTTTTGACCACCAGAAAGATGTTTGGCTTTAATATTTAATAATGCTTCAAATTCAAATTGTGAAATAAGCTTATTAATTTTTTGTTCCCTTAAACCCTTCTCTTTAATATGAATTTCTGCGACTAATTTGAGATTATCATGCATACTCAGATCATGAATTAATCCACCATATTGAGGCACTAGACCAAGTTTGAATTTTGTAAATCTTTCATTTATCGGAAAGTTGGTGACATTTATTCCATCAATAACTATTTCACCATAATTTGGATTTTTCAAACCAGTTATTAAATTAAATATAGTTGATTTACCAACACCATTAGGCCCTAACATACCAAGTATTTCTTGTTTTTTTATTTTTAAATTTAAATTATTTAAAATTTGTCTTTTGTTATAAAATACAGAAGCATTCTTGATTTCTACTATAGTTTCATCACCATTGAATTTTTCAATCTTAAATTTTTTAATTAAGGCCATTAATTAGTAATTATTCTAATTTTATCTTGTGAATTAATCTCGATATCTTTTGTTAAAATATTTAATCTAACCAACTGTGCTTTCATTACAGAATTGTCATCTTTAATTTCAACATTATTGTAAGCAATTGCATAGTTTGTTTTTATCTCTAAATCAAGATTGTCACAAGTTATTACCTTATTATCATATTTTATAATTACATTGCTATAAAATTTAGAATTTTGATTATCATAATTATATTCTGCAAAATCTGAAGTTATATATATATCTGATCTTTTTGATGAGGATATAACTCCGTCGACTTCTTTTAAATCTAGTATATCAGAATTTTTGATATTCGTTTTCCCATATTTTGCTAAAATTTTAAAAATATCACCTTCTTTATTAGAAGTAATATATTCAATTTCTTTTGTAAGATTCTTAATTTTATCAGTTTCGTCTTTCTTTAAACTTGAATCTTTAAATTCAAATTTTTTTTTTTCATTTTTAACTTTTTTTGCTTTTAAATCTCTGTCTCCATTTTCATTAGCACTTTTTTTTTGTTCTAAAATTACTTTTTCAAGCACTTCTTGATCTTGAAAATAATCTTTTTCTATTTTTTTATTATCTAATTTACTAATATTTTCATTTAAGACTAATTTATTTTTTAAAGGTCCTGAGTAAAAATATACAAAATAAATTCCACCTAAAATAAAAAAAATTAAAACCAATAATATTAATTGCAATAAAGATTTGACTGACATTAGCTAATATTTGATTTCAAAATATCGTGCATATGAATTAATCCAATTGTTTTTTTGAATTTTCTACCATTATGTACACAAAGAGATGTTATTTTTTTTGTATTCATTAATGATAAAGCTGAAGCTGCCAATGTATCTTTATTGACAGTTATTGGGTTTTTTTTCATGATCTTTTTTAGATCTAAATTTTCAAAATCTGAATGTTTTTGTGCAATTCTTTTAAAATCACCGTCAGTAATTATTCCAGTTGTGTTCCCATTTTTTTTTTTTATTATTAGTACACCTAGTCCTTTTTTGGTAATTATGTTTAAAGCTTTTTTCATTTTCATATTTTCACTTACTATTGGTAGTTTTTTACCCGCTATCATCAAATCACTTACAGTTTTAAGTTTTATAGATAAATTACCACTAGGATGAATTTTTTTAAAATCTAACTTTGTAAAATTTTTATACCTCATGCACGCAATTGCAATTGCATCACCCAAAGCTAATTGAGCAGATGTAGACGAAGTTGGTACAATGTTTTCAGGACCAGCTTCTTTTATGGGTGGCATTTGAAAAGTCACATTAGAATTTTTATATAAGACAGAGTCTTTTTTAGAAGTAACACCAATTAAGTTAATATTTTTATTCCTCGAAGTATACTGAATGATATTTTTTAATTCATCACTTTGTCCACTATTACTTATTAGAATCACCACATCGTTAGATGTAATTTGACCCATATCTCCATGACTTGCATTCGTGGCATCTAAAAAAAATGAT
This sequence comes from uncultured Pelagibacteraceae bacterium, assembly GCA_902518165.1. Taxonomy (GTDB): domain Bacteria; phylum Pseudomonadota; class Alphaproteobacteria; order Pelagibacterales; family Pelagibacteraceae; genus Pelagibacter. Next base: position 42,599 of record CABYFB010000001.1, on the reverse strand, counting down.
GGAGTACCCGTTGATGAGAATGTTGCTGCCCATTTTCTTGCAATAATTCCGCTCTTTCCAACTCCTGATATTATTACTTTTCCTTGTTTACAATTTAAAATTAGTTTCACTACTTTTGACAAAGAAAGATTAATACTATTTTTCAAATTCTTTAATGCATTAATTTCATATTGTATTACTTCCTTAGCAATTTTTTGTATTCTATCACTTTGCATTTAATGGGACCATATATCTGATGTATAAGATGCTAAATCTAAATTAACTCTACTATATATAAATTTTATAGTATCTTTATATAAATCATTCCTTTTTTCTCTAATTAAGATTTTACTGAGACTTTTGTAAATTTGATGTAAATAAATTACATCCTTAGCACAATAATTTAATTGTTTTTCAGTTAAATCTCCTCCAAAGTCGGATGATTGCAAATTCTTACTAATGTCATTACCTGTAAATTCTTTAATTAAGTCTTTTAACCCGTGTTTATCGCTATAACTCCTGGCAATCTTACTCATTATTTTAGTGCAGTTTATATTTGCCACTTCTACATTTAAATATTTTTTTATAAATAATAAGTCTGCTCTAGCATAATGAAATATCTTATTAATTTTTCTATCCTCTAAAATTTTTTTTAGATTTGGTGCGTTATAGCTCTCTCTGTTAAGTTTTATAATGTGGGCGTCATTTTTACCTGTGGAGATTTGGACCAAGCAGAGCTTGTCTCTTTCAACATTCAGGCCCATAAATTCACAATCAACAGATATATTGTCACCCAGGTTTAATTGATCTGGCAAATCTTCCTTGTGTAATTTAATATCTATATTCATTTGTAAGAATATATATATGAAACAAAAAGAAATTCTACTTTTCGGTGCAACTGGTCAAATTGGGAGAAATTTAATTAGAAAGTTATCACAAAATAACTATAAAATTACCGCTGTAACAAGAAATACTCATAGAGCAGGTTACATCCTTAAGACACAAGCTAATCCAGGATTTTTGGAATTGGTAGAATTAAAAAATTTTGACATTAAAAAAATTGAAGTCTTAATGAAAAATTGTACAGTCTGTATTAATTTAATTGGGATTTTATTTGAAAAAAAAAGAGGTGATTTTAAAATAATCCATACAGATTTTCCAAATTTACTTTCTCAAATTGCTAAAAAATACAAAATTCAAAAATTAATACATTTGTCGTCTTTAGGAATAGAAAATGCTTTGGATAGCGATTATGCAAAAAGTAAATTGGAGGGAGAAAAAAAAATTAAAAGTAATTTTGAAAAATTTGTGATTCTTAAGCCATCAATTGTATATTCAGTTGATGATAAATTTACTACCAAGTTTATGACATTATTAAGCAGACTGCCCATAATGCCTTTATATTATAATGGAAATACGAAATTTAAACCAATTCATGTTAGTGATTTAGTGGATATAATACTAAATACAGTTGAGAATAAAAATAATAACTTAGTTCTTGAATGTATAGGTCCAGAGATTTTGACATTTAAAGAAATAATTCAAAAAATATTGATTTCTATAAAAAAAAAAAGATTCCTCATACCTGTTCCAATTCAAATAGCATCACTGACTGCAAAACTTTTACAGTTATTGCCCAATCCCTTATTGACTGAAGATCAGCTCAAGCTATTAAAATATGATAATGTTAACACAGGATTATACAAAACAAACTTTGACTTAGGTTTCAATGCCAAAAAGAATTTTGATGATGAAATCAATAAATACAGTTATAATTGGAGAACCGGTGGACAGTTTGCAATTAACAATAATATAAAAAAATAAAATGCTTTCTTATTTAGTAATTGGTTTATGTATCTTTTTACTTTTTGCGGTAATATATTTTTCTATTAAACCTATAAGCATGGGAATTGAAGCAAGAAGAAATAATAAAAATAATTTGGAAGATGAAAATTTTAGCGGAGATATTGATGTTTCAGAGGTTGAAAATAACAACGATAAGAAAGTTCATATTTCGGACGAAATAATTAAATTAAGCAAGCTTAAAAATGAAGGTGTAATTACTGAAGATGAATTTAAAAAAGCTAAAAATAAATTAATAAACTAAGCTGATTTTATTTTTTTTTCTATAAACTTAGGAACCTCTTCGTCTTTGTCTATTACATCTTCTTTTTTTCCTTTTGGTTGAAAAACAACCATTAAATGTAATGGACAATATGAAAATTTTTCTACATTTTTTCTTCCACAAAAACTAGCATCTTTTTCATTTGGATTACCTTCCATATATTTGCAGGTGTCTTCGGAAAGTTCTTCCAGAGTAAGATTTTTTGCAGCTTCAAAATTTTTGTCTAAAAGTAGTGATTTAAACTTACTCCTTTTACCCTTAAATTGAATTTGAGTGTTGTTATGATTTGAATAATTTTTTTTGTTTACATTTGATGACTTCGTTTTTATTTTTGAAGATAAATTTAATCTGTGCGCTTTTCCAATTACTGCATTTCGTGAAACTCCACCAATAATTTCAGCAATTTGACTAGCCGTTTGTCCTTTGCCCCACATCTCTTTTAATTTATTAACTTTTTCTTCTGTCCAGCTCATTATTGTTACTATATTTAGTATTTAATTGTAGTTATATCACATGATGTTGCATAATTCTGATTTAAAACAAGTTTTTTTTCTTTTTTTTCAACAAATAAAGATTCTATAACTTGAGGTTGTAAATTACTCTTCCAAATAAAATAAAAAAAATTATAAGTAAATATGAGCGCTTTAGCACCAAATTATAAAAGAAAAAATTTATCTTTTGTCAAAGGCAAAGGTAGTTTTCTAGTAGCATCAGATGGTAAAAAATATTTAGATTTCGTTCAAGGAATCGCAGTAAATTCCCTTGGACATACAAATAAAAAACTTATTAATGCAATAAATAAACAATCAAAAAAACTTTGGCATGTATCTAATGCCTTTAAAATACCAGAGGGAGAAAGATTAGCAAAGAGATTAGCAGAAAAAACTTTTGCTGACTCTGTTATCTTCCAAAATAGTGGAGCCGAAGCAACAGAAGCAGCAATTAAAGTTGCCAGAAGATATTTTTACTCAAAAGGCAAAAAACATAAAAATAGAATTATTTGCTTAAAAAATTCATTCCATGGAAGAACAATTGCAGCAATACATGCAAGTGGTTCAAAAAAAATGACAGAAGGTTTTGGGCCAAAAGTCCCAGGCTTTGATCATTTTGAATTTGGTGATCACAAAACACTAAAAAAATTGATTAATAAAAATACCGCAGCTATTATGATCGAAACAGTTATGGGTGAGGGAGGCATTAAAGTAATTCCTCACTGGTGTATACAGGCTATAAGAAAATTATGTAACGAAAAAGGAATACTTTTGATACTAGATGAAGTTCAATGTGGTATTGGCAGATCTGGCAAATTTTTTGCTTTTGAATATGCGAATGTTAAACCTGATATAGTTCCCGTTGCAAAAGGAATTGGAGGTGGCTTTCCTATTGGTGCAGTCCTAATGACAAAGAAAGTTGCAAAAGCTATGGTGCCAGGTACACATGGTTCAACATTTGGTGGGAACCCACTTGCAATGGCAGTAGGTAATGCTGTTTTAGATCAAATAAATAGGAATTTATTAATTAATGTAAATAAAATGTCAAAATACTTTATTCATGAACTTAATGAAATAAAAATTAAATATCCCAAGGTAATTAAAGAAGTTAGAGGAGTAGGATTATTAATTGGTTTGCAACTTTTTAAAGACCAAACTGAGTTTATAAAAAAATTAATAGAAAAAAAATTATTGACTATAAGAGCAGCTGAAAATGTCATAAGAATTTTACCTCCATTAAATGTAAAAAAAAAAGAAATTGATATAGCTTTAAAAATTATCAGTAAAGTTTGTAATGAATTAAAATGAAACACTTTATAAATTTAAAAGATATCCCCAGTAGAGATCTTAGAAAAATAATTGTTGATGCGAAACAAAGAAAAAAACAAAGAAAAAAATTAAATACTTTAGAGCCAGACAAGGGCTCACCTCTTAAAGGTAAAATGCTAGTACAAATGTTTGAAAAAGCTAGTTCAAGAACAAGAATAAGCTTTTATTTGGCCATTAAACAGCTTGGTGGAGGAACATTGACACTTAGATCGAATGAGCTTCACCTCGGACAAGGTGGTGAGACGATTGCTGATACCGCTAAAATTTTATCTACATATGGTGATGGTTTCATGTTGAGAACTGATGATGATAGAAAAATTGAAGATTTTCAAAAGCATTTAACTATCCCAATAATAAATGGTTTAAGTCCATCATCTCATCCAACTCAAGTTTTATCAGATATTTTCACTGTTGAGGAAATCAAAAAAAAACCAATATCAAAATTAAAGATTTGTTGGATTGGAGATTCCAATAATGTTTTGGATAGTTTAATAGCTGCATCCGTTAAGTTTTCATTTAGATTAAGTATCGGGTGTCCAAAAAAATATGAACCAGGCAAGAAGGTTAAAAATTGGGTAAGTAAAAATAAGAAAAAAATTTTTATTTATCATGATCCAAAAAAAGCAGCTATGGGTGCAGACGTAATTTTTTCTGACAAAGTAATATCACTAAATGATAAAGTGAACAAAAAAAGAAAAAAACAGCAGTTTCAAAAATTTAAAATTAAAAAAGAGATATTTAAATATACAAAAAAAAATTGTATTTTTTTGCATTGCTTGCCAAGAGGAGATGAAGTTGAGGAGAGTGTATTTTTAGGTAGAAATTCCCATGTCTGGCAACAGGCACTGAACAGAGTTCATGTTCAAAAAAGTATTTTATTGTATTGTTTTGGAAAACTAAGGTAAAGGTAGTGGATTGTCTGAATTTTGGTTAAGATACAAAATTACTGATGCTCTGTCTTTTTCTTTTCTTAATCCAGCGAATGCCATCTTAGTTCCTTTAATATAACTTTGAGGTTTTTTTAAATAACCATTCATCTCTTCAAATGTCCAATTTTTGTCATATGCCGCCATTGCTTTTGAATATTTATAATCTTGTTTTGATGCAACTTTTCTTCCTATAACACCATATAAAGCAGGTCCAATTTTATTTTCTCCACCTTTATTTACTAAATGACAAGCAGAACATTTTTTGAAAACTTTCTCTCCATGAGAAACATCTCCTAATGCAAGTAATGCAGATATATCAACTTTTTCCTGAATTTTTTCTGCTGTTGAATTTGAAATTTGACTGCTTTCCTGTATATCTACTTTGTAAGCTGATTTCTCCGGTTTATCTACGTGAAAAGCAATATCTGAAATTTTGCCAATTCCAATCACAAGTAGTGCAATAAGAAGTACAGCTGCAATAATTTTATTTATTTCAAATGAATCCATTATTTTTTTTAATATGGTCGTATAACATGTTAAACAAAATTTATAAGAAATTTAATTTATAAATTTGCGTCTCAAAGACGCATAAAATATGAATATATGAGCAATTCAATTATAATAATTCCCTCAAGATTAGCGGCAACAAGACTCCCTCAAAAGCCATTAATAAAAATTAATAATAAAACTCTAATTATGCATGTATATGAAAAAGCTATACAAAGCCAAATTGGAGAGGTTTATGTAGCAACATGTGACGAGGAAATTGCCTTAGAAGTAAAAAAAAATGGAGGTAAATTTATAATGACAGACATAAATCACACAACTGGAACAGATAGAGTATTTGAGGCCTCTAAGAAATTAAATTTGAAAGATACAGATTTTATTTTGAATGTCCAAGGGGATGAACCAATGATTAATCCTTTAGATATTAGAAACTTAAATAAATTATCAAAAGAAAATAACTTCAATATTTCAACATTAGCATACAAAATTAAGAAAAAAGAAGATTATGATAATGAAAACATTGTAAAAGTTATTACAAAAAATAAGATATCTGATAATTCAGCATCAGAAGCTTTAAATTTTCGAAGAGTAATTAAAGAAAATAGCTCTAGCAATATTTATCATCATTTTGGAATATATCTATATAAGTATTCAGAATTAAAAAAATTTGTAAATTTTGAAAAAAGTAAAAATGAAACAAAAGAAAGACTAGAGCAGCTAAGAGCTATTGATAATAATATAAAAATCAATGTAATATTGGCAAAATATTTTTCTAGTGGCATTGATACAAAAAAAGATCTAGAAGATTACATAAAATCATTTAAAAAATAATGTAATGAAGATAGTTTATCAAGGTATTGCGGGCAGTTATAGTGAGAGTTGTGCCAAATATCTGTATCCAAACATTGAGACCATTCCTTGTAAAACTTTCGATGAATGTTTTGAGAGGGCAGTTGAAAATAGTAACATTAGGGCAATTATACCAGAGTCAAACAAAACAACAGGAAATATTGGAGTAGAATATTTAATATTTAAATACAGATTAAATATTTATGAAGAAATCTTTTTTCCAATTAATCATAATCTAATTGGTATTAAAGGTTCAAAATTAAAGGATATTACAAACGTATACTCACATGCTCAAGCATTGAGCCAAGCTTCTGAATTTTTAAAAAAAAATAATCTATCTGGCAACGTAAGAGCAGATACTGCAGGATCTGCTAAATATATTTCAGAGGCAAAAGATAAAAGCAAGGCTGCAATAGCATCAAAACTAAGCGCTAAAATATATAATCTTGAAATTTTAAAAGAGAATATCCAAGATGATAATGACAACTATACAAGATTCTTAATAATGGGAAAAGATATCGTACAGCCTGAAATTGATAAAAATAAATATATTACCTCTTTTTTATTTAAATTAAGAGATAAACCTGCTGCTCTATATTCGGCTCTATCAGGTTTCGCAATTAATGGAGTAAATATGACTAAGCTTCAAAGTTTTCCTGAGAAAAATTCATTTTCATCATTTTTCTTTTTATGTGATATCGACGGACATTTAGATGAAATAAAAATTAAAAATTCTTTAGAAGAATTGGCTTTTCATTGTGAAGACATGCACGTACTAGGTGTTTATAAGGCTCACAATTTCAGAGAAAAAAAATAATTAACTTTATTGTAGATTAGAAAAAATTATTGTTATAATACATTTGGAGGCCTTCCAGGTGGGATTACCATGAACTCCCCCAGACTTGAAAAAGAGCAAGGGTAATGAGTTTTTTCCAGGTTGGTAGGTCTCCTGTTATGACAATAAAATCTCAAGTTCTGGCATTAAAATATAGACCTCAAACATTTAATGATTTGATTGGACATGAAGAAATTGCCACTACAATTTATAATTCTATTAAAAATAATAATCCAGCTAATGCTTTTTTGTTTACCGGCATTAGGGGTATTGGAAAGACTACATTTGCTAGAATTGTTGCTAAGGCCCTGAATTGTGGAAATGCAATCGAGGATATGTGTGAAAAAAAATGTAATCATTGTGATCAAATAGCAAATTCAAATCATATTGATGTTCTTGAAATAGATGCAGCAAGTAAAACAGGAGTTGATGATGTTAGGGAGCTAATAGAATTTTCTAGATATCCACCAACACTCGCAAAGTTTAAAATTTTTATAATTGATGAAGTACATATGCTTAGCAAACAAGCATTTAATGCATTACTCAAAACATTGGAAGAACCTCCAAAGTATTTAAAATTTATTTTTGCAACTACTGAAGTAAAAAAAATTCCTATTACTGTTATATCCAGATGTCAAAGATATGATTTATCAAGAATTAAGTCTGAAGAATTATTTAATTATTTAAAAAATATAACAATAAAAGAAAAAAAGGATATTGAAGATAACGCAATTAAATTAATAGTTAAATTATCAGAGGGCTCTGTTAGAGATTCATTATCTTTACTAGATAGAGCGACTGTTTCTAACAACAAGAATTCTTTAACATTTGAGGATGTTCAAAAGATTTTTGGTTATGCCAATAAAAGTTCATATATAGAATTATTAGAAATAGTTTTTTTAGGGGATCAAGAAAAAATAATAGATTATTACAGAAAATTGTACAATTCTGGAGTTGAACCCAACCTATTTTTAAATGATTTTTTAGAATTATTATATTTAGTTAAGAACATATCGTACATTGAAGATGGTGGGAATAATTTTTCATTGAATGATAGTGATTACAAAAAAATAACTTCTTTATCAAAAGAAATAGATCCAAGCACCTTATTATTATTTTGGGAATTTACTCTAAAAACTTTAAAAGAAATAAATATTGTCGCTAATCCAAATTTATTAGTTGAGATGTTTCTTGTACAGTTAACCTATTTAAAAAAAAAAAATGCAACGCAAAATAATCAGCAAAATGAATTAAATGACACACCTATAAAAAATGTAGGTATGAAAAATAATATTAATAAAGATGCAATCAACCAAATTAAAAATATTAAACAAGAAGAAGAAAAAATTGAAAAAAAAAAAACTTTAGAGATCAATAATTTGGAAGATTTGATTGAAATGTGTTTTGAAAAAAAAGAGATGAAATTAAAATATGAATTGGAAAATAATGTAAACTTAGTATCTTTTTCAAATATGAATATCGAAATTTCTTTTAATGATAAATTAAATAAAAGTTTTGTAAAAGATTTATCTGAAAAATTGTATGATTGGACAAAAAACCGGTGGCTTATTTCTTTTTCAAAGGAAAAAGGTGCGGTGAGTACAAAAGAGAAAAAACATAGTCAAAAAAAAAAAAATATCACAGAATATAAAAAATCAAGCGAATATAAAAATTTGGTAGAAGCACTTCCTGATATTCAATTAATCGACATTGAAAAAAAAGATGACTGATTTTAATAAAATTTTAGAAAAAGCAAGAGAAATAGAAAAAAAAATGAAGGAAAGTCAGGAGAAACTAAAAAGTATCGAGGTTAATGGCTCATCTGGAGGAGATGTGGTTACAATTACTCTTAACGGAGATGGGGAGATGACTAAAATTTTATTAAGCGATAAAGTAATGAAAGAAGATAAAGAGATAATTCAGGATTTAATCACTGCTGCACATAATGATGCTAAAAACAAATTAAAATCAAAAACTTCTGAAGAAATATCTAAAGCAACTGGTGGATTAGGTGTGCCTGGATTTAAATGGCCCATATAACAAAATGCAAAATCTACCTGAAATAGATAACTTAATTAAACTGATATCTAAACTTCCAGGTCTTGGACCTAAGTCTGCAAAGAGAATAATTTTAAAAATGATTAATAATCGAAAAGAACTACTAAAACCTTTGGCCAATAATCTGAGTCAGGTAATAAAAAATATTGAACGTTGTAAAATATGTGGAACATTAAAACCTAATAAAATTAATTGTGAATATAATAAATGCGTATTTGTAGATAAAAAATATAATAAAATTTGTGTAGTTGAGAATATTTCAGATCAATGGGCAATAGAAAGTTCATCTATTTTTCAAGGTTATTATCATATTTTAGGTGGCACGATTTCTGACAGCTATAACAGCAATAATAGAGAAAATTTGCTAATTAATTCTTTAATTGAAAGAATAAAAAATGACAATATTGATGAAGTAATTTTAGCAACTAGCGCTACCGTTGAAGGACAAACTACTGCTTTCTATATTCAGGACAGTTTAAAAAATATAAATGTAAAAATTTCAAAGTTAGCTCAAGGTTTGCCAGTTGGTGGAGAAATAGAAACCTCAGATGACGGAACACTTATATCTGCCTTTAAAAATAGAAGAGATTTATAAATTTAAGATTAGCTTTTTTTAATCAATCTATTTAAATGCAATAGAGGTTCAGTATAGCCCGATGGTTGCGACTTGCCATGGAAAATCAATTCACATGCAGCCTTAAAAGAAATTGACTTGTCATAATTTGGAGACATTTTTTGATATTCTGGATCTCCTTCATTTTGTTTATCAACTATCTTTGCCATTTTTTTTAGAATTTCTAAAACTTGTCTATTTGAGCAAATACCATGATGTAGCCAGTTAGCTATATGTTGTGAAGATATCCTTAATGTTGCTCTATCCTCCATTAATCCAACATTATTTATATCTGGAACTTTAGAGCATCCTATTCCTTGATCTACCCATCTTACTACATATCCTAAAATAGTCTGAGCTGAGTTACATAATTCGTTATTTATCTCTTCTTTACTCCAATTAGGTCTGTCTGCTATCGGAATGGACAAAAGGTCATCAATGTAATTTAATTTATTATTATTTAATTTTTTATGTTTTTCAAAAATATTTAACTTGTGATAATGCATTGCGTGCAAAGAGGCTGCTGTAGGAGAAGGAACCCATGCACAATTTGCACCAGCTTCAAGATGTGATATTTTTTGATCTATCATATCTTTCATTTTATCTGGCATAGCCCACATACCTTTACCTATTTGGGCAACACCTGAGAATCCACATTTTAAACCAACATCAACATTGTTATCTTCATATGCAGCTATCCACTTTGATTTTTTCATGTCACCTTTTTTTATCATTGGACCTGCTTCCATTGACGTGTGCATTTCATCTCCAGTTCTATCTAAAAAGCCAGTATTTATAAAAAAAACTCTATTTTTTAATGTTCTAATACATTCTTTTAAGTTTACAGATGTTCTTCTTTCTTCGTCCATAATACCACATTTAATAGTATTTTTTTCAAGTTTTAAGACCTCCTCAACTCTAGAAAAAATTTTATCTGTAAAAGCAGTCTCTTCAGGTCCATGCATTTTTGGTTTTACAATATATATAGAACCTGTTCTTGAGTTACCTTTTCTTTTTAAATCATGAATTGCTGCAGCAGTTGTAATAAATGCATCCATGATACCCTCTGGGACTTCAGAACCATCTTCTAAAATAATTGCTGAATTTGTCATTAGATGACCAACATTCCTAATTAAAAGCAAGCTTCTACCGTGTAACTTTTCTTTTTTATTATTTTTCGAAATATAACTTCTATCTGGATTAAGTTTTCTTTCTAAAGTTTTCCCATCTTTTTCGAATACAGATTTTAGAGTTCCTTTCATCAACCCCAGCCAATTTCTGTAACATAAAATTTTATCTTCCGCGTCTACTGCTGCAACACTATCTTCATTATCACATATTGTAGATATTGCGGACTCTATAATTATATCACTTATTCCTGCAGCATCTTGAACAGCACTGAAAGCTTTAGGATTAATTATTATCTCAATCTTTAAATTATTGTTTTCTAAAATTATTGTTGTTGGATTATTTGGTTCTCCCCTGTATCCAATAAATTTATTTTTATCTACTAACTCAAACTCTTTATTATCTTTTAATATTTTTAAGTTACTTCCATTTATTTTAAATCCATTAATATCTATCCAATGAATTCCATTGATAGAGAAGTGATCATTCAAAAAACTACGAGCAAATTTTATTACTTCTTGTCCTCTGAGAGGGTCATACTTTTGACTACCCGTTTCTTCAGACTCAATTATATCTGTTCCGTATAAACTATCGTAAAGACTTACCCATCTTGCATTAGCAGCATTTAATGTATATCTAGAATTCATTATTGGGACTACGAGTTGAGGACCTGCAATACTAGAAATCTCACGATCAAGATTTTTTGTATCTATTTTAAAATCGTTTCCTTCTTCCTTTAAATAACCAATTTCTTTTAAAAAATTTTTATACTTTTGATGATTAAATTCTCCATTTTTATTTTTTTTTAACCATAAATCAATTTCAGATTGAAGAGTTTCTCGAGTTTCTAATAGCTTTTTATTGATTGGTGCAAGTTCATTAATACTTTTATCAAATCCATCCCAGAAATCTTTTTCTTTAACATCTAATTCTTCAAGAAGTTCATTTTTTACAAAATCAGCCAAATTCTTTGAAACAGATAAACTATTAATTCTAACAAATGAATCACTCATAATTTTTAAAATTTAGAAACCGTTGTATATGATAATCAATAAATTATGTCATTAGTTTATTTAAAAAAAATGTTATTTTTTATCCTAGAAAAAATGAAATTCTTATAATTTCATCATTTTATCGCCTAAAAATAATATATAATAAAGCAATGAAAAATTATTTAAATTTTGAGACTGATATAAAAAACTTAGAAACAGAATTAGATAAATTAAAAGATCCTTATAATCAAGATGGCATCTCAGAAGTTGATACAAGTAAAATAACTGATTTACAAAATGAAATAGATAAAAAACTTAAAGATGTATATTCAAATCTTGATGCATGGCAGACAACATTAGTTGCAAGACACGAGGATAGACCTAAATCAAAATTTTTTATTGATAATTTATTTGATGAATTTATTTCACTTTCAGGAGATAGATTTTATGGAGAAGATAAATCTGTAATATGCGGATTTGGTAAGTTTAATTCAAAATCAGTTTTAGTAATAGGACAGGAAAAGGGTGAAAATTTAGATACAAGGATTGAGAGAAATTTTGGAATGATGAGACCAGAAGGTTACAGAAAAACAATAAGGTTGATGAATTTAGCTAATAAATTCAAAATACCAATTATTAATTTTGTTGATACTCCAGGAGCATACCCTGGAGTTGGTGCTGAAGAAAGAGGACAAGCAGAAGCAATTGCAAGGTCTATTGAATGTTCTATGCAACTGACTGTTCCAACTTTATCTATAATTATAGGCGAAGGAGGCTCCGGTGGTGCTATTGCATTAGCTTCTTCAAGTAAAGTATTGATGTTAGAGAATGCAATATATTCAGTAATATCTCCAGAGGGATGTGCAACCATACTTTGGCGAGATCCAACAAAGACTTTAGAAGCTGCGAAAGCAATGAAACTTTCAGCGAAAGATCTTTTAAAACTAGAAATTATAGATGAGATAATACCCGAACCTTTGGGTGGAGCTCATCGAGATAAAGATCTTATTTTAGATAATGTACGTAATGCTATTGATAGAAACTTAAGTAAATTTCTAACATTAAATGAGGAAGAAATATTAAATCAAAGAAAGAATAAGTTTTTAGATATTGGAAGGAATAAAGGTTTCGCCACTAATGCAACACATCAAGATAAACTTACTATTAAAAACAATCTCTTTCAGAATTTGATTTTAAAAATTAAATTTAATAAAAAATTATTTATTTCAACTACATCAATTCTTCTATTGTTAATTTTATTAGTAGTGATTTTTTAATTTATAAAGCACCGCAGCAGTGTTTATATTTTTTCCCAGATCCACATGGGCAAGGTTCATTTCTTCCAATTTTACTTTTTGCAATTGATTTTAAGTTTTCATTCACTTGGTTTTGAGAATTATCTTCCTTTTCTTTTTGTATTATTTTTAAATTTAAAAGCATTGTGATAAGATCAGTTTTTAATTTTCCCAGTAAATTTTCAAATAATAGAAAAGCTTCTTTTTTGTACTCCACTAAAGGATCTCTTTGTCCATAAGATCTTAAGCCAATTACTTGTCTTAATTGCTCAAGGTATTGAATATGTGATTTCCAATTTTGATCTATAATTTGTACCAATATTCTTTTTTCAATTTCTTTTCCTTGTTCAATGCCTAATAAATTATTTCTTTCATTTCTGTTATTTATAAATTTAGCCTTTATTTTTTTTTCCATTGTTTTGAGATCTGAATTTAAAATTTCACCCAACTCATCATGAGTTACTGATTTACCTAAAGTCTGCTTTAAAGCTTTTGGAAATTCTTTAGAATTAGGAGATTTTTCGTGTAACATTTTTTGTCTTTTTAAATTTTCTAAAACTTCTTCAAGGAAAATATCTGAATAATTCTCATCTTCTTTACCATCTATTACATTTTTTCGTTGTTCAAAAATTACATGTCTTTGGTCATTAAGAACATTATCAAATTTAATAAGCGTTTTTCTTATATCAAAGTTTCTTGCTTCAACTTTTTGTTGGGCTCTTTCAATCGCTTTATTTATCCAAGGATGATCAATGCTTTCACCATCTTTAAGACCAAGCTTTTCTAGCATTGAATTCATGGTTTCTGAGCCAAACAATCTCATCAAGTCATCTTCTAAACTTACAAAAAATATCGAACTTCCTTCATCTCCCTGTCTTCCAGATCGTCCTCTTGCTTGATTGTCAACTCTTCTACTTTCCATTCTTTCTGTTCCAATAACAAATAACCCCCCCCCTTTTTTTTACATCCTCTTTTTCAGATTGATCTTGTCCACCTAACTTAATATCAACACCTCTTCCCGATATACTTGTTGTAATAATTACCGAATTTGTTTTGCCAGCATTTGCAATAATTTCTGCTTCTTTCTCATGATTTTTAGCATTTAAAACAATATGTTTAATTTTCTCTTTTTCTAACAAATTTGAGTAATGCTCAGATTTATTTATGCTAGATGTGAAAACCAACAGTGGTTGTCCAATTTCATTACATTTTTTTATTTTTTGAATGATTGCATTGTCTTTTTCTAAACCTGTTCTAAAGATTTGGTCATTAAGATCGTTTCTTATCATTTCTTTATTGGTAGGTATCTGTAAAACAGGCAAGTTATAAATTTCAAAAAATTCTGCAGACTCTGTTTGCGCTGTTCCTGTGCAACCTGCTAATTTATCGTACAACTTAAAAAAATTTTGATAGGTTATTGATGCCAGTGTTTGATTTTCAGCTTTAACTTCTATTTTTTCTTTAGCCTCTAAACTCTGATGGAGTCCATCACCAAATCTTCTACCTGGCAGTTGCCTGCCTGTCTGCTCGTCAATTATAATTATTTCGTTATCTTTAACTATATAATCTCGTCCATTCTCAAATAAATAATTTGCCCTCAATGCTTGGTTTACATGATGAACTAAATGTAAATTTTCTGGGTCATAAAAATTGTTATTTTTTAAAATACCAGCATCAGAAAATATTTTTTCAACATTATCTATTCCCTCATTTGTTAAGAGTATATTTTTTTCTTTTTCATCTAAGTCAAAGTCTGTTTTTTTCAAATTTTTAATTAATTTATCTACAGCAATATATTGCATAGTTTTATCCTCTGCTGCCCCAGAAATAACCAAAGGAGTTCTTGCCTCATCAATTAAACAAGAGTCAATCTCATCAACTATTGCGAAGTTATGCTTCCTCAAGACCATCTCATTTTTTGAATATTTCATGTTATCTCTTAAAAAATCAAAACCTAATTCACTGTTAGTGGCATAAGTTATATCTTTATTATAATTTTCTTTGCGTTCCTCATCTGACTGGTTAGAGTTTATATATCCACAGCTCAAACCCAAAAAATTGTAAATTTTACCCATATTAATACTATCTCTTTTTGCGAGGTAATCATTTACAGTAACTATATGAACACCTTTTTTTTCTAATGCGTTAAGGTATGCAGCAAGAACTATAGTAAGTGTTTTGCCTTCGCCTGTTTTCATCTCTGCAATCTTATTCTCATGTAATGCAATACCTCCAATTAGCTGAACATCAAAGTGTTTCTCATTGTTAATTCTTTTCGAAGCTTCTCTTACCAATGCGAATGCCTCTGGTAATAAATCGTTTAATTTTTCTCCTTCTTTTAATCTAGAGATAAATTCATTTGTTCTTAAAGGAAATTCATTATCCTCAAATTTACTAACCTTACTTTCTTTAAGATTAATTTCTTCTACAATTTTTTGAATTCTGTCTAATTCCTTTTGATTGCCACTTTTTATAAATTTACTAATAATGTTTAAAGGATTAAGCATATATTTGATGTTTTAATAGTTATAAATTATATAGTTATTTATTTAAAAAATTAAATAGCATGGATTTTGGTATAAACAACTTTTTTGATAAGAAATACAAGGACTCTAAAATAGGATATTTTCAAGATCTCGAACATATTGACGGATTGTCTATCTCAACAATTAGCTGTGGTCTTTATAACAAAAAAAGAGACGACTTAGTTTTATTTTATTTTAGGGATGGAGCAAATTATGCAAATGTATATACAAAATCTAGTTTAGTATCTGAAAATATAAAATGGAATAAAAAAATAAAAGATAAAAAAATTTACGGCATTTTAATCAATACAAGAAACGCAAATGCCTTAACAGGGAATGATGGTTATAACTCTCTTAAAAAAATTTCCTTAAATTTGTCAAAATTATTAACATCAAAACAAATAGAAGATGAGGAAAAGCCAAGAGAAATTAAACCAAATCAATTACTATTTGCTTGCACAGGCACCATAGGGGAAAAATTTCCTGAAAATGAAATTTTAAGTAACACTAAAAACTTAGTTGATAAAATAAAATATAATCAAAATAAATTAATTTGGATCAAAGCAGCTCTTGGGATTATGACAACAGACACTAAACCAAAATTATCAATGGCAGAATGTAAGATAGCTGGTTCCGATGTAAAAATATATGGAGTTGCAAAAGGATCAGGAATGATCTTTCCAAATATGGCAACAACTTTGGGATTTATTTTTACTGATGCCAATATTTCTTCATCAATTTTGAAACAGATACTTAATCTAAATATTAAGACTACTTTTAATGCTATAACATGCGATGGGGATACTAGTACAAATGACATGGTTTCAATATTTTCAACAGGCAAAGCAAACAACAAAGAGATAAAAAGTTTTAAAGATCCAAAATTAAAGCAATTCATTAGTAGCGTTCATCAGGTCATGTTAAACTTAGCAAAAAGAGTTGCGAGTGATGGAGAGGGAGCAACAAAATTTGTTACTATCAATTGCCTTAATAGCAAAACTGAGAAAGATGCAAAAAATATTTGTTTCTCAATAGCTAACTCACCTTTAGTTAAAACAGCAATCTTTGGAGAAGATCCTAATTGGGGAAGAATAGCAATGGCAATCGGAAAAAGTGGTGTAACTGTTAAACAAGAAAAATTATCTATATTAATGGGATCTAATTTGATCCTTAAAGATGGAAAATTAGATAAAAATTATAACGAAAATATCCTAAGTGATTATATGAAAAATGAGAATATAGAGATAACAATTGATCTATCTATTGGAAGTAAAAAATTTACAGCGTATACTATGGATTTATCTAAAGAATATATTGAAATTAATTCTGATTACAGATCTTAGGTATTGAAATCTCATAAAATGTAATTAAGTCATTTCAATGATTAAGTATTTACTAAATTGTAAAAATTGCAGTCTTGAGTTTGAAAGTTGGTTTGCTAGCTCTAAAGAATTTGATAAATTAAAAAAATTAAAACTTCTTAGTTGTCAACAGTGTAATTCTCAAAAAATTGAAAAGTCTTTGATGAAACCAAATTTAGCTAATTCTACTTTCAAACAAGATAAAGCTTATAAGAATTATAAAAATGTTAAAAAAAAATTAAGAGAATATCAAAAATTTGTAAAAGAAAACTTTGAATATGTTGGAGAAAATTTTGCTTATGAGGCTAGATCTATTCATTACAGCAAAAAAAAGAATAAAAAAAATATTTTTGGCAAAGCATCAATTGAAGACGTTAAGGAACTAAAAGAAGAAGGCATAGAGACATCTACTATTCCATGGATTGAAGATAAGGAAAATTAACTTTTTTTGTACTTTGTTATATAATTTACAGATTTGTCATTTGAAAGTTTCCACTTATTTAAAAGTGGATTAAATTTAACTCCATCAATACTTTTTAATAAAAGTGAATTTTCATTACAGATATTTTCTAGTTTTTTAGGTTTTACAAATTTATTCCAATCATGTGTTCCGATTGGAAGCCATCTTAAAATATACTCAGCTCCTATTATTGCAAATAAATAAGATTTTAATGTTTGGTTTAAGGTGGCAATGAACATTAAACCATTATTTTTTAAAAATTTTGTACTTTGATTTATAAATTTAGGAATATCTTCGACATGTTCAACGATTTCCATATTAAGAATTACATCAAATTTTTTTTCATAATTAAAATTCTCTGGAGACTTATCATAGTATTCAATTTTTAAATTGCTTTTTTTTAAATGATGTTTTGCAATATCAATATTTTTTTTGGACGCATCGATACCTACAACTTCAGCTCCAAGTCTTGCTAAAGGCTCAGATAATAAACCTCCTCCACATCCAATATCAAGAATACTTATTCCTTTTAATGATTTGTGATTTGATGAAATGTTAAAATCTTTAATAATATTGTTTTTTATGTACTCTATTCTAATTGGATTAAATTTGTGAAGTGGTTTAAATTTACCATTAGGATTCCACCATTCTTCTGCAATTTTGTTAAATTTTTCGACTTCTTCTTTGTTTATAGTATTATTGCTCATTCTTTATTGACATTATAAATAAGATGTATTTTATCAATATAATTAAGCTTGTAAATAAAACTACCAATGAAAATTATTGTATTAAAATTTGGAGGTACTTCGGTTGGATCAATTCAAAGAATTAAAAAAGTATCAAAAATAATTAAATCTTACTCAAACAAATATAGGGTTATTGTTTTGTCATCTGCAATGAGTGGTACTACTAATAACTTGATAAATATGTCAAAAAATATCAGTGAAAATTTTCCTGATAACGAATATGACACACTTGTTTCTGCTGGTGAGCAGATTTCGTGTTCATTGTTAGCTGGTCATCTAATTGCTAATGGTGTCAAATCGAGATCTTGGATGGCTTGGCAAATACCAATTATAACAGAGGGAAAACACAAATATTCAAGAATTAAATATATAAATAAAACAAAAATTTTAAAATTTTTAAAATCCGGAGGAATTCCTATTATTGCTGGATTTCAGGGTGTGGATAAAAATTTAAATATCACAACTATTGGCAGAGGTGGTTCTGATTCCAGCGCAATTATGGTAGCAAAGTTTTTTAAAGCTGAACGGTGTATCATATATACTGATGTTCAAGGAGTGTATACGACTGATCCAAATAAACTTAATTCTGCAAAAAAAATTAAAAATATATCTTATGAAGAAATGTTAGAAATGGCCTCATTAGGATCAAAAGTAATGCAACCAGATTCTATACAAGATGCAAGATTAAATAGGATAAATATTGAAGTAAAATCATCATTTACAAATAAATCTGGCACATTAATTACAAAAAGAAAAAATATTATTAATAATAAAATTATCACAGGAATTTCTTCAACAGATAATGATGCAAAAGTAACTTTATTAGGAGTTAAAGATAGACCAGGTATAGCAGCCTCGATATTTAAACCACTTTCACAAAATTCGATAAACGTAGATATGGTAGTTCAAAATATATCAGCTGATGGCAAGCAAACAGATCTTACATTTACAATCAAGTCAAATGATTTGAATAAAACAAAAAAAATTATAAACAAAAATGAAAATATTGTTTTTAAAAAATTAATATTTGATAAAAATGTATCAAAAGTATCAATAATAGGTGTTGGAATGATTACTACTCCAGGCGTTACTTTTAGAATGTTTCAAGCACTTGCACAAAAAAACATAAATATACAGGTTATTTCAACCTCAGAGATTAAAATTTCAGTTTTAATAAAAAGAACAAATGCATCAAAAGCAGTAGAATGTTTGCATAAAGAATTTAAATTAGATACATGACATCTGAAATCAGACCATTTCGAAACATTAATAGAAAAAAAACTAAAGAGATCAATGTTGGTAAAGTTAAAGTTGGTGGAAATAACCCAATTACTGTTCAGACAATGACCAATACGTTGACAACTGATCATAAATCTACAATAGAACAAATTCATAAAGTTACTGAAGCTGGTGCAGATATTGTAAGAGTTTCATGTCCTGATAGTAAATCAACAGAAGCTTTAAAAACAATAATTAAACATATAGATGTCCCTATAGTTGCAGATATACATTTTCATTATAAGAGAGCAATTGAAGCTGCTGAAAGTGGTGCGGATTGTCTTCGAATAAATCCTGGAAATATCGGAGATAAAAATAGAGTTGCAGAAGTCATTTCCGCTGCAAAAAATAATAATTGTTCGATTAGAATTGGTGTGAATTCTGGATCACTTGAAAAAGATATTCTAGAAAAATATAAAGAACCTTGTCCTGAAGCTTTAGTAGAAAGTGCAATGAGAAATATAAGAATTATTGAGGATATGGATTTCTCAAATTTTAAAGTTAGTGTAAAATCTTCAGATGTATTTTTGTCAATTGCTGCATATAAATTATTATCAGACAAAACTGATTACCCACTACACTTAGGAATTACCGAGGCAGGAAGTTACCTGCCTGGGAGCATTAAAACATCTATAGGATTTGGAAGTTTATTATTAAATGGAATTGGAGATACTATACGAGTCTCTCTTTCTGATGATCCCGTAAAAGAAATAAATGTTGGAAATGAAATTTTAAAATCTTTAAACTTAAGAAATAGAGGTGTAAAGATTATTTCTTGCCCTTCGTGTGCAAGACAAGCTTTCCAAGTTATTGAAACTGTTAAACAATTAGAAAAGAGATTATCTCATATAAAAAAACCAATAACTCTCTCGATAATAGGTTGTGTCGTTAATGGGCCCGGAGAAGCAAAACAAACAGAGATAGGAATTACTGGTGGTGGAAAAGATAACCACATGTTGTATTTAAATGGTATAGAAACAGAAAAAGTAATGACAAATAATATGATAGATAAAATTGTTACTTTAGTTGAAGAAAAAGCCTCAAACTTATAAAAATAAATTAATGCTACCCTTGGATAAAGTCCAATTTCTAATTAATAGACATCTTGAACTTGAGAAAGAGCTTTCTTCAGGTCAAGTTAATAAAAAAAAATTCGCCGAAATTTCAAAAGAGTATTCAGATTTAAATGATATCATTAAATATGCGAAAGAGTATTTGAGTTATAAAAAAGATACTGATGATTTAAATACTATAATAAATGATAAAAACTCTGACTCTGAAATGAAAGAGTTTGCAAATAACGAACTTGAAAATTTAAAAGCTAATTATGCAATTAATGAAAAAAAAATAAAATTATTTTTATTACCTAAAGATGTTGCTGACAGTAAAAATGCAATTATTGAAATTAGAGCAGGAACTGGTGGTCTCGAAGCAAGTCTCTTTGCTTCAGATTTGTATAAAATGTACGAAAAAATTAGTCAAAAAAAAAATTGGAATATTGAAATTATTTCAATTTCTAAAAGTGAAGCTGGTGGCCTTAAAGAGGTAATATCTTTGATCAAAGGAAAAAATATCTATTCCTCATTAAAATATGAAAGTGGCGTACACAGAGTTCAACGTGTTCCCGATACCGAAACACAAGGAAGAGTACATACGTCAGCAGCTACAGTCGCAGTTTTACCAGAGGCAGAAGATTTAGATATTAAATTAGAGGAAAAAGATCTAAGAATTGATGTTTTTAGAAGTAGTGGACCTGGTGGTCAAAGTGTAAATACAACAGACTCTGCAGTGAGAATAACTCACCTCCCTACTGGCATCGTAGTAAGTCAACAAGACGAAAAATCACAAATAAGAAATAAAGAAAAAGGATTGAAAATATTAAAATCTCGAATTTATGATTATGAAAGACAAAAAATTGATCAAGAAAGATCCAAAGATAGAAAAAGTAAAATTGGCACAGGTGATAGGTCTGAAAGAATTAGAACATATAATTTCCCACAAGGCAGAGTGACAGATCATAGAATTAATTTAACTTTACATAAATTAGAAGAGTTTATGGAGGGAGAGATTTTTGATCAAATGATTGAAAACTTAAGCTTACAAGCTCAAAAAGAAGAACTAGATAAAATTAATTAATGAATAATTTAGAAGCATTAGATTATGGAATAAAATTGCTAAAAAAAAATAAAATAACTAGTTATAATATTGATTCCGAATTACTTTTAGCAAATATTCAAAATTTATCTCGAGAAAGTTTATTAATAAATTTAGATCGAATAATAAAAAAAAAAAAATATTATGACTATAAAAAACTTCTACAAAGGAGAATAAAAAAAGAACCTATCGCATATATTCTTAAAAAAAAAGAATTTTGGAACAGTAAATTTTCTGTAAACAAAAATGTTTTAATTCCACGACCAGAGACAGAGATCATCGTAGAAGAAATATTAAATATAATAGAAACTAAATCATCAAAAAATATATTAGATGTGGGAACTGGATCTGGTTGTATTCTATTGTCAATAATTAAAGAGAGACCAAATTGCAAAGGAACAGCACTTGATATAAGTAAAAATGCACTAAATATCGCAAAAACTAATGCAAAAATGCATCACTTAGAAAATAAAATTAAATTCGAAAATATCGATATTGACAAATTTATGCATTGTAAATATGATCTAATTGTCTCAAATCCACCTTACATTAATAAAATAGAATTTAAGAGATTAGAGGATAATGTTAAACAATTTGAGCCAAAAATAGCTTTAGTAGCTGGTGTTGACGGATTAAAAATTATAAAAAATTTAATCATAAAAAGTAAAAAATTGTTAAAAAATAACGGAAAGTTAATTTTTGAAATTGGTGAAAAGCAAGAAAATAAAGTAAAAAACTTTTTAATGAAAAATAATTTTTATATAAATAAAATATGTAAAGATTTTAGATCTTGCCCAAGAGTTATAGTTTCCACAAAATTATTTTAATGAATAACTATCGTAATAATAACAGAAAAAATCGATTTAAATCAAGTGGTGATAGAAACTATAGAAAAAGATTGGGTAACGGTCATAAAAATCCAGGTGATTTTAGTTCCAATACTGAATTTAGACATAGAAATTCTGGTAGAAACAATCAAAATGCGGCAAAATTAGTAGAAAAATATAATAATCTTGCTAGAGAAGCACTTTCGTCTGGTGACAAAATATTATCAGAAAATTATCTACAGCATGCAGATCATTTTTCCAGGATATTAAGTATGCAAGAAATTAGTAAAAATCAAAACGAAAACGATAATATAATAGAACAAGACTTCAAAAAAAACAATGAAGAAACAAAAACATCATACAAAGATACGAGTGAAGTAAACTAATCAATATTTGCGATAAGATTTGATTTCAGAACATCTATTTTTATTTTATCAACCTCAAATTTTTTTCTTTCTTCACCTTTAAGGATTTTACCAGATGGTAACTTAAGTTTTTGTGAATTAATTTTTTTTCCATTTTTTATTACTTCATAATGTAAATGAGGACCTGTTGACAAACCAGTTGATCCTACATATCCAATTATTTGTCCCTGGTTGACTCTAACACCTTTTTTTATTCCTCTACCAAATTTTGACATATGTGCATAAACGGTTTGATACATAGAATTGTGTTTAATTTTAACACAATTTCCACCACCTCCACACCATCCAGCTTTAATAACTTTACCATCTCCTGATGCCATTATAGGTGTTCCAGTAGGAGCTGCAAAATCAGTGCCTAAATGCATTTTTGTGTAACCTAAAATAGGATGTTTTCTTTTTCCATAAGATGATGATAGTCTGGCTCCATTAATAGGAGTTTTCATCAATGTTTTTTTTATGCTCTTTCCATTTTCATCAAAATAATCAACTTTATCTTCTTCATATTCATATTTGTAAAGCTGCAAATCTTTGTCTTGTAAATTGAGATTAGCAAATATTATTTCACCCGTGTCTACTATTTTATTATTTTCGTTAGTATATTCTTCATATATAATTTGAAAACTATCATTTTTCCAAATATCCCTTTGAAAATCTACTTGAAAACCATACAATCTCGCAAATTCTAATATCACGTTTGGTTTAATCCCTAAGTCAATTGCACTATTATATAAGCTACTTTTTATAATTGTTTCTTTATAGACTAATTTTTTTTTGAAATTTTTTTTTATTTTTTTTGAAATAAATTTGCTTTTTGATTTATCTTTAATAAAGATTAAATCATTTTTTTTATCTGTTTCAATTACAAATTTTACAATTTTTTGATTAGATAAATTGTCAAATTTAAATATAAATTTTTGATTAGTTCTTAATGTTTTCAAATCTTTTTCTTTGAGTATAGAATTTAGAATTAATTTTTTCTCCTTTTTATCAATTTTTAAATCGTTAACTATATTTTCATAAGTATCACCCGATTTAGAAATGTAGCTAATGCTTGTAAATCTAGGATCTAAGTTTTTTGTAATTTCTTGAATAGTTTTTTTAAGATAAACGTTCTCTAAACTTTCAAATAGCTTCACTGTTTGCTCTTCCTTATTTTGTGTATAAATTATGAAAATCAAAATTGCTAAAATAGATACTAATATCGTCCAAAAAAATATTGAGTATTCTTTTAAGGTGTTTTTAGTAAAATACCTCATTATAAAGGGTAAAAAACGTTGATTTTATTAGAGTTTTTTATCATTTTTAATTAATCTAATTCCTTGATTTATTAATATTATTATTTATAAGCGTTCCACTCAACATTTAAAAAATGTTAATTATTGGGAAAAACCCAATTAGCTATTTAATTTGTTAATATTTTAAGAAGAGAAGTGTGGACGGTTAAGGTTACCAAAATTTGTCGTACACACTTCAACATTACATAAATATTATTCTTAGTATTTATGTAGAAGCTAGTGTGCGCCGTTTTTAAACTTGAGAGTTTGATCATGGCTCAGAACGTACGCTGGCGGCACGCCTTATACATGCAAGTCGAACGAAGTAGTAATACTTAGTGGCAGACGGGTGAGTAACATGTAGGTATCTTCCCTTTGGTGAGGAATAACACGAGGAAACTTGTGCTAATACCTCATAAGTCTTTACAGAGAAAGCTTTATGCGCCGAAGGATGAGCCTGCATTTGATTAGTTTGTTGGTGGGGTAATGGCCTACCAAGACTTTGATCAATAGCTGATCTGAGAGGATGATCAGCCACATTGGGACTGAGACACGGCCCAAACTCCTACGGGAGGCAGCAGTAGGGAATATTGCACAATGGAGGAAACTCTGATGCAGCGATGCCGCGTGAGTGAAGAAGGCCTTTGGGTTGTAAAGCTCTTTCGTCGGGGAAGAAAATGACTGTACCCGAATAAGAAGGTCCGGCTAACTTCGTGCCAGCAGCCGCGGTAATACGAAGGGACCTAGCGTAGTTCGGAATTACTGGGCTTAAAGAGTTCGTAGGTGGTTAAAAAAGTTGGTGGTGAAATCCCAGAGCTTAACTCTGGAACTGCCATCAAAACTTTTTAGCTAGAGTATGATAGAGGAAAGCAGAATTTCTAGTGTAGAGGTGAAATTCGTAGATATTAGAAAGAATACC
>CABYFB010000001.1:0-12500 GCA_902518165.1 uncultured Pelagibacteraceae bacterium | reverse complement strand
TATAAAACAAGTAATAAAAGTATATGATTTTATAATCGTCAGTGTTATTTCTCCGTTAAAAATTACCAGACAAAAAGCAAAAAATCTTTTTGGAGAAAAATATTATGAAATTTATGTTAAATGTAAACTTAAAACACTGGTTAAAAGAGATACTAAAGGATTGTATTCATTGGCAAAAAAAAAAATTATTAAAAATTTAATTGGTTTTAATTCAAAAATAAAATATGAGATGACAAATTATAATAAGCTAGTGGTAAATACATCTAAACATAGTATAAATTATTGCTCAAATGCAATAGTTAAGCATATCTTAAAATGAAAACTAAATTTAATTGGAAGAAAAAAACGGCAGTTTACATAGGCAGATTTCAACCATTTCACAATGGTCATAAAAGAATGTTTATGAAAATTTTGAATAAAGATACCCAAGTTGTATTTTTAGTTATGGATTCTCAGCATGTAGGTAATAAAAATCCTTTTAGCTATAGGTATGTTACAAGCAGAATTAGAAATTCATTAAAGGATTATAAAGGTCAATTTTTAATAATAAAAATACCCGTTGTATCCAGAGTTGTATATGGCAGGAAAGTCGGCTATAAAATAAATAAGCTTAGTTTGCCAAAAAAAATAGAAAAAATATCAGCAACATCAATTAGAAAAGACTTAAGATTATGAAAGTTGCAATTATAGGAAGTAATTCATTTTCTGGATCATCTTTCGTTAATTATTTAATTAGTAAAAAAATTAAAGTTTTCGGTTTTTCTAGATCAAAAGAGATTGAGAAAATTTATGCGTCTTATAAGTCAATTAATAATTATAAAAAATTTTTTAAATTTATTAAAAGCGACTTAAACAATTCAAAAGATATAGATAAAATAATAAATATAATAAAAAAAAATAATATAAAATTTATAGTTAATTTTGCTTCCCAAGGAATGGTCGCCGAAAGTTGGATTACCCCCCAAGATTGGTACCAAACTAATGTAGTTTCATCTTCCATACTAATTAATAAGTTAAAAAAATTAAAAATTAAAAAATATCTTAACTTTTCAACTCCCGAGGTTTATGGAAATACCGAAGGGCTAATTAAGGAAAATGATTTTTTTAAACCTAGCACACCTTATGCAGTCTCAAGATCAGCTCAAGATTTAAATCTAAAAGCTCATTTTCACACTTTTAACTTTCCAGTTGTTTTTACAAGAGCAGCAAATGTTTATGGACCACACCAACAACTGTATAGAATAATTCCAAAAACTATTATTAAATCTTTAAAAAAAGAAACTCTTGAGTTACATGGGGGTGGTAAATCAATAAGATCTTTCATTCATATTAATGATGTTTCAAATGCATTGTACAAAATTTTATTTGACAAAAAGAATATTGGAGAAACTTATCATATTTCTACAAAAGAATTTATATCTATTAAAAATTTGGTAAAAAAAATACATAAAATTTTAAACAAAAAAACTAAAGTAATCAATGTTGATGAAAGATCAGGTAAAGACTTTGGGTATTTTTTAAATTCTAATAAATTAATTAGGAGACAAAATTGGAAACCAAAAATCAATTTAGATGATGGAATAGAAGATACTATCAACTGGGTTATTAAGGAATTTGATCAAATTAAAAACAAACCTTTAAATTATATTCACAAAAGGTAAAAATTATGAGAGAAAAAGTTCTTGTTACAGGTGGTTGTGGTTATATCGGGACTTTATTGGTTAAACAATTAATCAAAAATTATGAAGTTACTGTCTTTGATACGCAATGGTTTGGAAATTATCTTGAAAAAAATACAAATTTGAAAATTGTAATCGGCGATATTAGAAATGATTTAGAAAAATTAGATTTTTCAAAGTTCAAATTTGTAATACATTTGGCCAATATACCAAACGATCCTGGTGTAGAGTTAGATCAGGTTTTGTCTTGGGAAGTAAATGCGTTGTCATCCAAACACTTAATAGAAAAAGCGATATCAGGTGGTGTTGAAAAGTTTATATTTGCAAGCAGTGGGAGTGTATATGGCATTAAGGAAGAAGAAGAAGTAACCGAAGATTTAGATCTTGTGCCAATATCTATATATAACAAAACAAAAATGATATCAGAAAGAGTTTTTCTAAGTTATAAAGATGAAATTGATCTATTCATAATTAGACCCGCAACTGTTTGTGGTTGGTCACCAAGGATGAGACTTGATATAAGTGTTAATATGTTAACCTATCAAGCATTAACGAAAAAAAGAATTAATGTTTATGGAGGAAATCAAACTCGTCCAAATATAAATATTAATGATATGGTAAATGTTTATCTCTATCTCATTAAAAATAAAATTGAGCCTGGAATTTATAATGCAGGTTTTGAAAATATGAAAATAATAGACTTAGCAAATTATATTAAAAAAGAGATCGATACAGAAATAGTTATAAGAGAGTCTAATGACCCAAGATCATATAGACAATCTTCAAAAAAATTATTAAAAACAGGCTTCAAACCAAAATTTACGGTTAAAGATGCTATACTAGATCTAAAAGAGAAACATAAAAAAAAAATGCTTAATGACCACGATAGCTATTATACAGTGAATTGGATGAAAAAAACATTATTAAAGTCAAAAAATTAAAATGAAAAAACAATTAGATGGAAAAATGGGTGACCAAAAATGGATGATAGAAAATCCATTAATGACGACTATAAAATTTTCTAGATTTAAGTTTGCATCAAAGTTGATTTCTCAGAATGATACCTTACTAGATATTGGTTGTGGTCAAGGTTTAAGCTCAATTTTTTTTTCTGATTATTGTAAATTTGTATACGGTGTTGATTTATTGTCAGACTTTTTAAATCACGATAGGAAAAATATTAAATTTATTAAAAAAAGTATTTTTAATATTCACAAAAAAAATTTTAATCGGAAAATAAATATTATAACTTTGATAGACTTTATAGAGCATTTCAAAAAATCTGATGGAGCATTGATATTAAGTAAATGCTCTAAACTTTTAGATAAAAAAGGAGGGACTTTAATAATCGGAACACCAAGTGTATACTCGTCTAAATATAGGTCAAAAAGAAGTAAAAAACAGCATATACATGAGTATGATGGTATGGAATTAAAAAATCTATGCTCGCAATATTTTAGTAGAACATTTTTGTTTTCCATGAATGATGAATTAGTCCACACAGG
The DNA here is from genome assembly GCA_902518165.1 of uncultured Pelagibacteraceae bacterium. Lineage (GTDB taxonomy): Bacteria > Pseudomonadota > Alphaproteobacteria > Pelagibacterales > Pelagibacteraceae > Pelagibacter. Next base: position 9,316 of record CABYFB010000001.1, on the reverse strand, counting down.
TTTTTATAAACTAGCGTGGTTTAATTTTGTTATATGCATAAAATGAAAAAAAAAATAAAGATTATTGAATTTTCTGGCTTAAACAATAACTTAAAGTATGCGTGTGAAGAATATTTAAATAAATATAATTTTTGCGTTATAAGAAATTTTCTTGATAATGATAACTTAATATCCTCGAAAAAATTAATTTTTAAAAAACTTTCAAAGTTTAATAATAATTCAAAGTTAGACCCACTCCGAAATAGTTATGAACATAGAAAAATTAAGGGAAAAAATAAAATAAAAAAAAATGTAATTGAAATATTTAATCCAGATACAGATAAAGATATCTACAAATTAAGAAATTCATTTCGCAAAATGATTAATTTGAGAAATTTACTCCTAGGATTACCTAAATACAAAAAAACTTTTACACATAAAAATCAAAATTATTTTACATCTAATAGAATTATGTATTATCAATCTAATAAAGGATATTTAGACTCTCACTATGATAAAAAAGCTGGGGATTATACAAAACAAAAATTTGGGAAGTACTTTCAAATTCTGGCATCACTGACAAAAAAAGGAGAAGATTATAATTTTGGCGGTGGAATAATATTTCAAAAAAATAAAAAAATTTTCATAGATAATTATTTAAATTACGGAGATATACTTATTTATAACGAGAAATTGAAGCACGGCGTGGATAAAGTTATTGCAAAAAATAATAAATATAGCAAAGGAAGGATCTCAATATTAGTAACATTTTATAAAAAATTTAAAATATCAAAATGAAAATAGGTATTAATCAGCCAAATTTTTTTTCATGGTTAGGTTACTTTGATTTGTTGGATACAGTAGATATATTTGTTGTATTAGATAATGTTCTTTTCGGAAATAAGCCTAAAAGAATAAATAGAAATTTTATTGTCAACAAAAATGGAAAATTAGTTCCTCTTACTTTAAGTATTAAACATAATTCAAAAACAAGTCTAATAAATGAATGCATAATTATTAAAGATAAAAATTATTTATCACATTTGAATATAATTAAGGAATACTATAGAGATGCTCCCTATTTTAAAAAGGTAATGTCATTGATTGAAGAAATTTATGACTATCCCAGTGTTAATCTGTCTGAATTTAATACCAATCTTATTAAAAAGATTTTTTTTCTAATTTTCAATAAAGAAATTCAAATTAAATTAGCTTCTAAAGATTTTAACAATAAAGAATATAATAATGAGGATTATTTTATTAAAATTTCTAGATCACTTAATTGTAAAGAGTATTTTACTTTTCAAAATGGTTTTAAAAATAAATTATATGATCCGAATAACTTCAATAAAAATGATATCGCTTTTTATTATCAGTCCTACATGCACCCCAAGTATAATAAAAAAAATTTTGTAAAATATGCAAGCATATTAGATTTGTTATTTTATGATTATCCAAACGCAAAGGATATTATAAGATCTGGTAGAAATTGGATTAAAGCCTAGGGTTAAAGCATATTTATATGCTTTGTTTTCTTTATTTTAGTTGGTTCAATAACTTGATTAACTAAATAATTTGCAGCATGATATCTACAACCTGCTGGACATTTCACCAAATCAAAACTTTTAGATGCTTTTATTATATTTTTTTCTAAATCATCCAGTGGGGTATCTAGATTTCCAACCTCAATATGATGAGGTCCGCAACCCACAATACCACCGTCTTCATAAATATTGACCCCAAGATATGGGGCATAACATCTGTTATAAACTAATTGATTTTGCTCCATACTTTCAGAAATTATTTGTTGTGGTCTATAAAATATTTTAAACGTCTCGTCACGATACTTAGATAAATTTCCTACAGCCTCATCAAAATCTTTTTTTGTTAGACTATTTCTCGCAATTTTATCTTTTACTGTACCTCTATCAAAAACAGGCTTTACGGAAAGATAGTTGACACCAATATCTCTCGCAATTTTGACTGCTAATTCGAGTTCTTCAATATTATCTTGATGTGTTGCAAATTGAAAACCCACTGTTGGAAAATTATCTTTTTTATTTTTGATTAGTTTTTCAACATTTTGAATTATTTTAGGAAAATGATTATTTTTTACTGCATGAAGTTTAGAGTGTGTTTCAGCTGTACCTGCATCTAAACTTATTCTTACATAAGCAAATTGCAAAAGTTCTTCTTCGTAACGATCAATTAAATATCCGTTAGTAAAAATTCCTTGATCAATATCAAGATTATTAATTTTTTTTGATATAGTTTTAAATTTTTTGAAAGCAAGAGGCTCACCATTTCCAACATAACCAACTCCCCTTAAGCCTCTGTCTTTAGCTTTAGTGACCCAATTTATTAACTTATCACCATCTATTGCAAATGCATCATCCTCTCGGAAATAAGCCGTTGAACACCAGAGACATCCATGATTACAAAAATTTCCCAAGCTTACTGTTGCTGTAATTGGAAAAGGGTTAGTTTCATTTTTTATACCTACTAATTTTTCAGGATGATAAATTAACTTCCCGTATCCAACCAAATCAAAAAATGTATCATCCTCATAAATATCTAAAGATCTTTTTTTTAAATCATCTTTTGATCTATCATTATCTGGATTGTTATGCTTGTTTGATATAATTCTATTGTCTAACATTATGATAAAATATTATATATTTAATCTGTTATTATACCCTATAGAAATTATTATCAAATTCTATTTATTGTTATTTTCAAGAGAAAAAAAAACATTTATAATATTAGTTATAGGAAATTATGCATCTTCAACCACTTTGTGGTTACAAATAATTTCGACATTATTTAAGGTTAATTATATTAATAATACTTCTTCAAAGCTTTTTAAATGTATCTTGATTGGGCAATTATTAAATAAAATATTTAGGAAATTTAAATTAAAAAATAAATCAAATTTTTATTCAGAAGACGGTGTATCAAAGGGTTATTTAGAACCAAATGAATTTGGTTGGTATTGGAGAAATTTTTTTACTAAAGAGCCAACAAAAAATAAAATAAAAAAATTTAAAACAGACTTAGATAATATTTCAAAAATTTCAGATTTACCTTTTTTATTTAAATATTCAATGACACCTAATATAAATACTTTAAAAAAAAATTATAAGTATTTTTATGGAATTAAAAATAAATTAATTATCGTTTATCCATATAGAAAAAAAAAATTTGTTGTTAATTCAATATTAAATCGGAAAAAAAATCTAAAAAAATTTACATCAACTTATAATTATAAAAATCAGGGGACCGTGAGCAACTCTGTAGGAAAGCAGGTTCAAAGAATTTACGATGAGCATAAAAATTTCTTATCAAAGTTTAATAAGGACAGAATTTTATATATAGACTTTGAAAAATTTAAAAAATATAGAATTATTGAATTACAAAAAATTACTAAATTTTTCGATAAATTTAATATAGAAATGAATAATAAAGTATATATAAAAAAAAGTCTTACAAACTTAAAGTTTAAAAAAGATATCAAAAAAATAAAATTTAATTTATGACTAAACTAATCTGTACACTTGGACCAGCCAGTTTAAAAAAAAAATTACTAAAAGAATTAAGAACTATTGGAGTTGATCTCTTTAGACTAAATTTATCACATCTTACATTAAGTCAATTAAAAAAAAAAATTACTTACTTAAAAAAAAATAAGATTAATAATATATGTATTGACACTGAAGGAGCACAAGTGAGGACTACTAAAGTATATTCAAAAGTATACTTAAAAAAAAACCATAAGATAAATATTTGTTCTGGAGATAAAATTAGTAATAAAAAAAATATTTTTCTTTATCCAAAAATAGATCTTAAAAAAATAAAGAAATTAACTGAGATAGAAATAGGATTTGAAAATTTAAAAGTTATTGTTTTGAGAAATAATAATAAATCGCTCTTTTGCAAAGTATCTAGTCCTGGTTTTCTTGAGTCAAATAAGGGAGTTCATATTAAACAAGATATTTATTTAAATTATTTGACAGAAAAAGACAAACAAGCAATTGAAATTGGAAAAAAAGAAAATATTAAATATTACGCATTATCCTTTGCAAATAGTGAAGATGATGTTAAAAAATTTAAGAAATTAGTAAATAGAAAAAATTCTTTCATTATATCAAAAGTTGAAACATCAAATGCATTGAAAAATTTTACAAAAATTTCAAAACTATCAAATGCAACTTTATTAGATAGAGGTGATTTATCGAGATATGTTGCTGTTGAAAGAATACCAATAATCCAATTAGATTTATTAAAAAAGTCGAAAAAAATAAATAGACCAATGTTTGTTGCCACTAATTTATTAGAGAGTATGGTCAATAAGCCATTACCTACTAGAGCAGAGAGTAATGATATTTTTTTTACATTATTATCAGGTTCTAAAGGTCTTGTTTTAGCTGCTGAAACAGCTATAGGCAAATATCCAGTAGAATGCGCGAGATTTATAAAAAAATGCATTAACAGTTTTAATGACAAAAATATATAGGTTTATTAATTTTTTTTTTAAATTATTTTTTTTTATTTACTCGATTTTAATTTTAATAAAAAATATAAAAAAAATTAGAAGTTATAAAAATATTATCTATCAAAAAGCTGGGGGCTTTGGTCATACTATAATTACTGCAAATTATATTAAATATTTAACACAAATTGAAAAGTCCTCAGTATTACTAATTCAACAATTTGATATTTCACGACATAATAAATATTTATTAAAAAGTATCAACATACCCCACTTGACTTTAATCAGAAGTTTCTCTGATGTTTTTTTTAATAAATATATTGTATTTGGTAAACAAGAAGACAAAAATATATTCTCTCATTATAATAAAACATTCATTAAGTTAATTCTATTAATAAAAAAAAAAGATACCAAATTAAAAACGGAGCAAGAATTATACAGCGAAATTATTAATAAACATTACCCTAATAAATATTCTCAAAAAAATGAGCCCAAACATAGACATAAGTCATGTTGTTTGTATTATTTGTCTGACTTTACCGAGCCTTTAAAATTAGTGAATTATTTAAAAATTAAAATTGAAAGTAAAATCAATTATCTTAAAAAAGAGCTTAATAAAGAGAAGCTTGTTACGATATATATTAGATATCGAAAAGCTAATGATAATTTTTTTAATCAGCCCAGAAATAACAATTTAGATGATTATATCAAATTAATTAATTTTTTAAATGAACAAAATTATTTAGTTTTATTAATCGGAGATTTAACTCATTTTGATTTAGAAAAAATAAAAAACATATATACAGCAAAAATTTTAAAAGTTAATAAAGACAGTTTTGATATTTTTTCAACCACCGAGGTAGATTTATTTATTGGTACAGAGGGAGGTGCACAAAATCTTGCGGTTCAATTAAACACAAAAAAATTATCTGTAAATCATTTTCCATATGGCCATAAAACAAAAAATACTGAAATTCTTTACAAAAAAATTGTTTATAAAGGCAATTTATTATCTGAAGATGATTGCGTTTCCAAAATTAATTTTGAAAGATATTTAGATAATAATTATATTATTAAAGATAATACGCCAAATGAAATCTTAAATTTTGTAAAAAAAAATATTAGTTAGTTTTATAAAAATCTTTTATTTTTTTGCAGACATACATTATTTTCTTTACATCAAGGAATTGATTAATTGGAAGACTAAGTATCTCTTTTGCATATTTGTCAGTATTTGGTAAATAACTTTTTTTTCTCCAAACATTCATTCTGTGAACTGGTTTTGGGTAATGTATTTTAGTTTCTATATTATTTTTCTCTAAATATTTTTGTAATTTATTTCTGTTTTTACACCTTATTATAAATAGGTTAAAAACACATGTTGAATATTTTGAAATTTCTGGAACACTTAACACGATATCTTTTAAATTTTTAATATATAATTTTGCGAATTTAATTCTTTTTTTATTTACAAATTTAATTTTTTTTAATTTTGAAATGATAAAACTGGCTTGTAAATTATCCATTCTTAAATTTAATGACCAAAAATTGCATTCATCCCTATTTGGATGACCATTATTTCTTGCCATTAAAGCCCAATTGTAAAATTTTTTGTTATTTGTTGTAATTATTCCTCCGTCACCTAGCGCTCCTACATTTTTCAATGGATGAAAGCTAAAACATCCAAAATCAGCCAAGCCTCCAACCATTTTATTTTTTAATTTAGCACCAATTGCTTGGGCAGCATCTTCAATTACAAATATTTTTCTTTTTTTCGCAATTTTTTTAATCTCATCAATTTTTGCGGGATTGCCCGTAAGATGAACTGCAATAATAACTTTAGTTTTACTAGTAATCTTATTTTCTATTTTTTTTACGTCAATATTTAAATCTTCAGACACATCTACGAATTTAATTTTTAAATTATTTAAAGCAATTACTGAAGTGCTTGATATATAAGAATTTGAGACTGTAATAACTTCATCATCTTTTTTTAATTTTAAATATTTTAAGACTAAATATAAAGCAGAAGTGCCATTAGATACCGCAATCGAATATTTTACTCCTATTAACTTTGAAAATAAAATTTCTAATTTTTTAACTTCTGGCCCTAAGATAAATTGACCATGATTAATATTTTTTTTAAGATTTTGGTGTAAAATATTACTAATTGAAGTATTTTCTTTGACAATGTTGTGAAATTTTACCCTCATTACAAAAAAGTATGTTGTATTTGTTTGTAAATTCTGTTTTTACTGATTAAATTTTTATTACCAAAGTCTTTTAAATTTTCTTTAGCAGCTAGACTGCCTAAGAATAATATTTCTTCGGGCTTAAAATTTAAAACAAAACCTAGAGATGCCAATACAAGAAAAAAATCTCCAGAACCAATTTTATCTTTAGAATTATTAACAAAAGCAGGACATTTAACTATGCTCTTTCTATTTATAAATATGCTACCTTTATTCCCTACAGTTACTATTAAATTTTTAAATTTTGTTTCTTTTAAAAATAACTTGCCAAGTTTTTCTGTATTTTGCTCTAAAGTTTTTCTTCTAAAAAAATTTTTTAATTCATTAGAATTTATTATTAAAAGGTCTGCTCCGTCAAATTTTTTTATATTATGAAATGATAAATTCGCAGCATTAAGTTGACTTGTTACAATTACAGGTTTTTTAGTTTTTATAATTTCTCTTGCTATATCATCTGTAAGTAAACCATGATCATAATCTGCTATTATTATGAAGTCACATTTTGTTTTATTATAATTTATTTTTTTTAAAAACTTTCTCTTTTCATTTATATTTAAAATTCTATCATTGAAGTCGTATATGCCCAATATTTTATTATTTGTAGCTATGTCTATAAACTTCGTTTTAACTATTTTTTTTGAGTCATTTTTTTTGATATAATCTATATAAAATTTATCTTTGTTTTTTTTTAATAATATTTTTTTATTCTTTGCTTCGGTCAATAATGTACATTTTTTCAAAAAATTTGAAAAATTTAAAGCTATAGATAAAGAACCACCTTTATAAGTTTTTTCACTTATTCTTTTATGAGTAAGAATTGAATCTTTACCAGATTTTCCAAGTCCTTCTGTGAAAATATACCTATCATATATTATTTCGCCTATTATTAAACCTGATAATCTATTATTCTCAATTTTGTTAATAATATTTTTTGTATTATCTCTATTTAATCTGACAAAAAATTCTTTGTAATCATTATTCATTAAAGAAGGGTTCTCAATTAAAATTTTACTACTACTATATTTTTTTTCTTTGCTGAAAATAGTTTTCCCTTTATTTTTTTTAACAGCCTTTATCTCATTATTTATATTTTGATTATAATCAGTCTTTTTTTTATATTCTATATCTTTACAATACAAATTTGGTTTTACAGCATTAATAACTGGAATAGCACTTACGGAATTTGAAATAATAACATAATCAACAATTTTTAAATTTATTAACATATTTATTCTCGAGTATATGTTGAAATTTGGTTTCCCTGGCCCTTTATTTACAAATCTATCGTTAGTAACTGAAACAATTAAGGTATTAGCAAATTTTTTTGCAAACTTAAAATGATTGATGTGTCCTTCATGAATTATGTCAAACACACCGTGACATAAAACTATAGTTCCTAGAGACTTAATTTTGTTTATTTTATTTGTGTCATTTACACTTAGAATTTTATTTTTTTCTTTAATTTTCATCTTTCAATAATATTTATTTAATATACTTTTATTTCACATATGAAAAATACTTTTAATTTAAAGAAACATCTTAAAATAATTTCAAGTTTTTTAGAAGATGATGAATTAATAGATCTTTCCAAAAAAATAAAGAAAGAAATTGAAAAGACAAAAAAAAGAGATGGAGTGGTCTATTTTTTTGGAAATGGAGGCAGTCAGAGCACAGCTACTCATGCTTCACTAGATTTTAACAAAAATGCTAAAATAAGCTCTAAACATTTCAATGATCCTTCAATGTTGACTTGTTTTAGTAATGATTACGGTTCTGAAAATGCATTTAAAAAAATAGTAGAGTTTTATGTTAATAAAGAAGATTGCGTAGTTTTGATCTCAGTTTCAGGCAACAGCAAAAATTTGATAAACGCTGCTAAAATGTGCAGAAAAAAAAAAATTAGATTGATTACTTTTACAGGAAATTCGAAAAAAAATAGTTTAATTTCTTTGAATAAGGATGGTCATAATTTTTATGTAGATCATAAAGGATATAATATTGTTGAGTGTATCCATTCAATTTATATTTTATCATTAGTAGACTCCTGTGTTGGTAAGTCGGTTTATAAGATATCTAAATCTTGAATGTCAAACAAAAGACTCTTATTGCATATTGGATATCCTAAGACTGGAACTACAACATTACAGGAAAGTTTTTTTTCAAATTTAAAACAAATAGATTATATCGGAAAACCATATAAAGCATCATGGAAAAGAAATCTACATGATGTAATTTTTAATGATTTAAATAAAGATGTGGAAATAAAAACTCAACATAAAACACTTGTTTGGTCTGAAGAAAATTTTTTAAAATTTCAATTTTATAAAGATCAAATGTTCATTAAAAAATTACTAAAAATTAAACAAATATTTTTTAACTATGAAATAAAAATAATGATAACTGTAAGAAAGCACCAAAATATTTTAAGGAGTTGTTTTCAACAATTTTCAGAGGAACTAAAATCAAACAAAATATTTTTAAAAGATTTAAATTATGCTTACAAAATTTCTAATCTAAATGAAACTCAAAAAGATTTTATAAATATGTATGATTACTTCAAATTATATCAAAATTTATTGAAAATTTTTAATAAAGA